>JBPBQY010000057.1:0-327443 GCA_050920985.1 Janthinobacterium lividum
CGGCTCGACGCCTTCAACGAGGGCGACCACGTCGGCGCCATGGCGGATCGCGTCAAGGCCGAGTCCATTTCGAAGGTGCTCTACCCCTCCGACGCGACGCCCGCCGGCCAGGAGCTGCGGCTGCGGCAGGAATATTTCTTCGCGGCCGCCTCTTTGCAGGATCTCGTCCGCCGACACCTCAAGAAATACCCGGATCTCACCAACCTGCCCGACAAGGCGGCGATCCAGCTCAACGATACGCATCCGGCCATCGCCGTGATCGAGCTGATGCGTATTCTCGTTGATCTGAACGGCATGGCCTGGGACCAGGCCTGGGACATCACCCAGGCGACGTTCGGCTACACCAATCATACGCTGCTGCCGGAGGCTCTGGAGACCTGGTCGGTGCCGCTGATGGAACGGCTGCTGCCGCGCCACATGCAGCTCATCTATCTCGTCAACGCCCTCCACCTCGACAAGCTGCGGTCCGAGGGCCAGAGCGACGTCGACGTCCTGCGCTCCGTGTCGATCATCGCGGAAGGCTGGGGCCAGCAGCGGGTGAAGATGGGGACGCTGGCCTTCATCGGCTCGCATCGCATCAATGGCGTGTCGGCGCTCCACACCGACCTCATGCGCCAGACGGTGTTCCGCGACCTCAACGCCATCTATCCCGACCGGATCAACAACAAGACCAACGGCATCACGTTCCGCCGCTGGCTCATGGAGGCCAATCCGGCTCTCACCGCCATCCTGGTCGACGTTCTTGGCCCCCGCGTGCTCGACGACCCCACCGAGCTCGAGAGGCTCGCCGATCACGCCGACGACCCGGCGCTGCAGGCGCGCCTCAGGGCGGCCAAGCGCGACAACAAGGCGGTGCTGGGCCGGATCATCGCGGCCCGGACCGGCATCCAGGTCGATCCCGCCGCGATGTTCGACGTCCAGATCAAGCGCATCCACGAATACAAGCGCCAGCATCTGAACCTGCTCGAGACGATCGCCCTCTACAATGCCATTCGGGCCGAGCCCTGGCGCGACTGGGCGCCGCGCGTGAAGGTCTTCGCCGGCAAGGCGGCGGCGAGCTATCATACGGCGAAACTGATCATCAAGCTCGCCAACGACGTGGCGCGGGTCATCAACGGCGACCCGACGGTGCGGGGCAAGCTGAAGGTGGCGTTCCTGCCGAACTACAACGTCAGCCTCGCCGAACGCATCATTCCGGCGGCCGACCTGTCGGAGCAGATTTCGACGGCCGGCATGGAGGCCTCGGGCACCGGCAACATGAAGCTGGCGCTCAATGGCGCGCTCACCATCGGCACGCTCGACGGCGCCAATGTCGAGATCAAGGAGCGGGTCGGCGACGACAACATCTTCATCTTCGGTCTCACGGCCGCCGAAGTGGCGGATCGCCACCGCAGCGGGTTGTCGGCGCGTGACACGATCGCGGAGTCGCCGCGCTTGGCCGAGGTGCTCGAAACCGTATCATCGGGCGTGTTCTCCCCGGACGACACGACCCGCTACCGGGACTTCGTCACGGCGCTGTGCGACCACGATCATTTCCTCGTCACGGCGGATTTCGACTCCTACTATGCGGCGCAAAGGCGGGTCGACGCGTTGTGGCGTGACGAGGCGGCGTGGTGGCGCTGCTCCATCATGAACACTGCTCGGGTGGGGTGGTTCTCATCCGACCGGACCATCGGCGAATACGCTCGGGACATCTGGAATGTCCCGGTTCGGGCGGCGGAGTAGAGGGAGGCACGATGCGCGACAGCGGCTGGCAGGCGAGCGACGGAGATGTCGCCGCCATCGTGGCCGCGCGCCACGGGGACCCTTTCGCCGTCCTCGGGCAACATCACACGCCAGGCGGCCCGGTCGTGCGGGCCTTCGTGCCTCATGCCGAAACGTTGCTTGCCGTCGCTCCGGACGGGACCCGGGTGGAGCTCGAGGCGCGCCTGGGGTCGCCGGGGTTCTTCGAAGGTCCCGTGCCGGACGGCCACGTCCGCTATAGCCTCCAGGCCCGGAATGCAGGAGGCAGCTGGGATCTCGGCAACCCCTACAGTTTCGGCCCGGTGCTCGGTGCACTCGACGACCATCTCTTCATCGAAGGTACGCATCAGGAGCTCTACCGGCAGCTCGGCGCCCATTCGCGCCAGCACGAGGGGGTGCAGGGCGTGCACTTCGCCGTCTGGGCTCCTAACGCGCAGCGGGTTTCTGTCGTGGGCGACTTCAACGATTGGGATGGTCGCCGTCTCGCCATGCGCAAGCGGATCGAGAGCGGCATCTGGGAGATCTTCGCCCCCGGCGTGATGCCGGGGACCCGCTACAAATACGAGATCCTCGGCCGGGACGGCATGCTGCTGCCTCTCAAGGCCGATCCTGTCGGCTTCCAGGGCGAGCTCCGCCCCTCGACCGCCTCCGAGGTCGTGGATCCGACGCCCTATCGCTGGACCGACGACCGCTTTTTGACCGAGCGGGCCGAGGGCGACAAGCGGCGCAAGCCCATGTCGACCTACGAGGTCCATCTCGGCTCCTGGAAGCGCAAGGACGGCGGCAACGGCTTCCTGACCTATGCCGAACTCGCCGACGAGCTCATCCCCTATGCGGTCGACCTCGGCTTCACCCATCTCGAATTGATGCCGGTTTCAGAGCATCCCCTAGATGCCTCCTGGGGCTACCAGCCGGTCGGGCTTTTCGCGCCGACGCGCCGCTTCGGCGAAGCGGCCGATTTCGCCGACTTCGTGAACCGCGCCCATGCGGCCGGCCTCGGTGTGATCATCGACTGGGTACCGGCCCATTTCCCCATCGACGTGCATGGCATGGCCAAGTTCGACGGGACCTCGCTCTACGACTACGCCGACCCGCGCCGCGGCTTCCACCCCGACTGGAACACCGCCATCTACGACTTCGCCCGGCGCGAAGTGGCGGGATTCCTCGCCGCCAATGCGGTCTATTGGCTCGATCAGTTCCACATCGACGGGCTCAGGGTCGATGCAGTCGCGTCGATGCTCTACCTCGACTATTCGCGCAAGGCCGGGGAATGGATCCCCAACTGGGATGGCGGCAACGACAACCGCGAAGCCGTCGACTTCCTGAAGCGCGTCAATCAGCTCGCCTATGCTACCCACCCCGGCGCCATGACGATCGCCGAGGAATCCACCTCCTGGCCGGGAGTCTCGCGCCCGGTCTATGCCGGTGGCCTCGGCTTCGGCTTCAAATGGAACATGGGGTGGATGCACGACACGCTGGAATTCATGGCGCAGGACCCGGTGCATCGCCGCTGGCACTACGACCGGATGACCTTCGGCCTGCTCTACGCCTTTTCGGAGAATTTCGTCCTGCCGTTGAGCCACGACGAGGTCGTGCACGGCAAAAGGTCGCTTCTCTCCAAGATGCCCGGCGACGAATGGCAGCGCTTCGCCAACCTTCGCGCCTATTACGGCTTCATGTGGGGCCATCCGGGCAAGAAGCTGCTGTTCATGGGCAGCGAATTCGGCCAGACCGCGGAATGGAACTTCGACCAGAGCCTCGACTGGCACCTGCTGCAGTACGATATCCACAAGGGCGTGCAGGACCTCGTCCGCGATCTCAACGCCGTCTACAGGAGCACGCCGGCGCTCCATGCCCGCGATTGCGAGCCCGAGGGTTTCCGCTGGGTCGTGGCGGACGACCATGCCAATTCGGTCCTGGCCTGGCTGCGCTTCGGCGAGCCCGGCGACGCGCCTGTCCTGGTGATCTCCAATTTCACCCCGGTCCCGCGCACAGACTATCGCGTCGGACTGCCCTACGCGGGCCTGTGGCAGGAGGTTCTCAACACCGACGCCGACCGTTACGGCGGCTCGAACGTCGGCAACCTTGGCGGTGTCTTGGCCAGGGCTGAGCCCTCGCATGGGCTGCCGGCCTCGGCAGAGGTGGCGCTACCGCCACTCGCTACGGTATATTTCAAATTCGCGCCGAACAGGGCCGCTTAAGGTTCCGAGTCGCGACGACCAAGTCAGTCAGGGTACCGGGGGGAAACATGTACGAAAGATCGTCCGGCCAGGCGCCCATCTCCCGCAATGCGATGGCCTATGTGCTGGCGGGCGGCCGCGGCTCGCGCCTGCTCGAACTTACCGACCGGCGCGCCAAACCGGCGGTCTATTTCGGCGGCAAGACGCGCATCATCGACTTCGCCCTGTCGAACGCGTTGAACTCCGGCATCCGCCGCATCGCGGTCGCGACGCAATACAAGGCTCATAGCCTCATCCGCCACCTCGGCCGCGGCTGGAACTTCCTGCGCCCCGAGCGCAACGAAAGCTTCGACGTCCTGCCGGCCTCGCAACGCGTCGACGAAAACATGTGGTATCTTGGTACCGCCGACGCGGTGTACCAGAACATCGACATCATCGAGTCCTACGCACCGAACTACATGGTCATCCTGGCGGGAGACCACGTCTACAAGATGGACTACGAGAAGATGCTGCAGCAGCACGTCGACTCCGGAGCGGATGTCACGGTCGGCTGTCTCGAAGTGCCGCGCGAGGAGGCCGTGGCCTTCGGCGTGATGCACATCGACGAGAGCAACAAGATCCTCTCCTTCCTGGAGAAGCCCAAGGATCCGCCCGCAATGCCGGGCAAGCCCGACGTCGCCCTGGCGTCGATGGGCATCTACGTCTTCGAGACCAAATTCCTGATCGAGGCGCTGAAGCGCGACGCCGCCAAGCCCGGCTCCAACCGCGATTTCGGCAAGGACATCATTCCCGAGATCGTCGAGCAGGGTCGGGCCGTCGCGCATCACTTCTCGCAATCCTGCGTCCGCTCGACCAACGAGAACGAGGCCTACTGGCGCGATGTCGGCACCGTGGATGCCTATTGGGAGGCCAACATCGACCTCACCGCCGTGGTGCCGAGCCTCGACCTCTTCGACCAGGACTGGCCGATCTGGACCTACAACGAGCTGACCGCGCCGGCGAAATTCGTCCACGACCTCGATAATCGGCGCGGCGTCGCGGTGTCGTCGCTGGTGGCGGGCGGTTGCCTGGTCTCGGGCGCCGGCATCCACAATTCGTTGCTGTTTACCGGGGTGCGGGTGAATTCCTACACCCATGTCGATCGCACCGTGATCCTGCCCTACTCCAACATCGGGCGCGGCGCCCGGCTGCGGAACTGCATCGTCGACGCCGGCGTGCAGATCCCGGACGGGTTGGTGGTCGGTGACGACCCCGAACTCGATGCGACGCGCTTCCGCCGCACCGAACGGGGCATCTGCCTGATCACCCAGCCCATGATCGACCGGCTGAACGGCTGAGCCGACCGCATGTCCCTCACCGCCACGGCGCCACCCGCGACCGACTTCCTCGCCGATCTCGACGACGGAGTGGCCGAGCTGACGACCTCGAAAGCGATCGAGGTCCTGGCGGTCGCCGCCGAGATCGCGCCCCTCGTCGGGACCGGCGAGATGGCGGGTGTCGTGGGCGCCCTGCCCCGGGCCCTGCTGCACGAAGGCGTCTCGGTCAGGACCCTCGTGCCCGGCATGCCCGAGGTGATCGAATCCCTGGTGGGGACCGAGACGGTGGCGACACTGCCGGACCTGTTCGGCGGCCCAGCCCGGATCCTCGCCGGCGAGGCGGCCGGGCTGGAGCTTCTCGTCATCGACGCGCCCCACCTCTACGGGCGCGCCGGTGGCGCTCATGCCTCCGATGGTTCTGACGATGGCCTCCGCTTCGGCGCCCTCGGCCTCGTCGCGGCGCAGATCGGTCTCGGGCTCCTCCCTGACTACCGCCCTGCCATCGTGCATGGCCACGACTGGCAGGCGGGCCTCGCTGCGGCCTTTCTGCATTTCGCCCCGGGACCCAAGCCCAGAACCGTGATGACGGTGCACGATCTGGCTGCACCGGGCCAGTTCCCATCCGGGTTCGTGGAGCGGCTCGGCCTGCCGCCGGAAGCCTTCCACATCGATGGCGCCGAGTTTCACGGCACACTGAGCTTCCTGAAGGCGGGGTTGTTCTATGCCGATCGCGTCACGACGGTTTCGCCGACCTACGCCGCCGAGATCATGACGCCCGACTCCGGCATGGGCTTCGACGGTCTGCTGCGCGGCCGCGCCGAAACCGTCACGGGCATTCGCAGCGGCATCGACGACGCGGCCTGGGATCCCGCCGAGGATCCCCACATCGCGGCGCGATACGCCGTCGGCGACATGGCGGGCCGCGTCACCAACAAGGAGGCCCTGCAGCGTCGCTTCGGCCTCGACCCGGCGCCCGATGCGCTGCTGTTCGGCCTCGTCGGCGGGCTCTCGACGCAAAAGGGTGTCGACCTCGTGCTCGACGCCCTGCCAACCCTGCTCGGCGTCGGAGGCCAACTGGCCGTGGTCGGCGCGGGCGAACCCGGGTTCGAAGACGCGGTCCGCGCCGCCGCCGAGCGCCATCCGGGCCGCGTCGGCGTCGTCATCGGCGAGGACGAGCCGCTCTCCCATCTCATGCAGGCCGGCGCCGACGCCATCCTGGTGCCGTCGCGCGTCGAGCCCTGCGGTCTGATCCAGCTCTGCGCCCTGCGCTACGGCGCCGTGCCGATCGTGGCGCGCGTCGGCGGCCTCACCGATACGGTGGTGGACGCCAACGAGATGGCGCTGGCCTCGGGCAGCGCCACGGGCGTCATGGTCTCGCCCGTGACCCTACCGGCACTGGAGACGGCGCTTCGCCGGACCGCCGCGATCTATCGCGACCCGGAGGACTGGGCCGGCATGGTGATGGCCGGCATGGCCACCGACGTCTCCTGGCGCAGCCCCGCCCGCAAGATGGCTGCGCTCTACCGCGAACTGCTGACCACCCCGACCGCCGACGCCGGAACAGTGCCATGACAACCGTCTCGACCACGCCCTTCACCGACCAGAAACCCGGCACCTCCGGCCTGCGCAAGAAGGTTCCGCACTTCCAGCAGCCGCATTACGTCGAGAACTTCGTGCAGTCGATCTTCGACAGTCTCGACGGCTTCGCCGGCCGGGATCTCGTCATCGGCGGCGACGGCCGCTACTTCAACCGTGAGACCATCCAGACCGCCATGAAGATGGCAGCCGCCAATGGCTTCGGGAGGGTCATCGTCGGGCGCGGCGGCATCCTGTCGACGCCGGCCGCCTCGAACCTTATCCGCGTGCGGCACGCCTTCGGCGGCATCATCCTGTCGGCCAGCCACAATCCCGGCGGGCCGGACGGCGATTTCGGCATCAAGTACAACGCCTCGAACGGCGGCCCGGCGCCGGAGAAGATCACCGACGCGATCTTCGCCAAGACGAAGTCGATCACTGAATTCAAGACGCTTGAAGCGCCCGACGTCGATCTCGATACGGTCGGCGAGACCCGCCTCGGCGACATGGTGGTCGAGGTCGTCGACCCCGTCGCCGAATACCAGGTGCTGATGGAGAAGCTCTTCGACTTCCCCCGCATCCGGGCGATGTTCGCCGGCGGCTTCCGCATGACCTTCGACGCCATGTCGGCGGTGACGGGCCCCTATGCCCATGCCATCCTCGAAGGCGCGCTCGGCGCAGCCCCCGGCACCGTCATCAATGGCACGCCCCTGCCCGACTTCGGCGGCCACCATCCCGACCCGAACCTCGTCCATGCCAAGGGCATCTATGATCTCGCCATGGGGCCGGATGCGCCGGACCTCTGCGCCGCCTCGGACGGCGACGGCGACCGCAACCTCATCATCGGCCGCGGCATCTTCGTGACGCCGTCGGACAGCCTCGCCGTGCTCAGCGCCAACGCCCATCTGGCGCCGGGCTATGCGGGCGGGCTGAAGGGGATCGCCCGCTCCATGCCGACCTCGGCCGCCGCCGACCGCGTGGCCGAGAAGAAGGGTCTCAAGGCCTACGAGACGCCGACCGGCTGGAAGTTCTTCGGCAACCTGCTCGATGCAGGCCTCGCCACGATCTGCGGCGAGGAGAGCGCCGGCACGGGCTCCGACCATGTCCGCGAGAAGGACGGGCTCTGGGCCGTGCTGCTCTGGCTCGACATCCTGTCGGCGCGCCAGGAGCCGGTCCTCGCCATCCTGCAGGACCATTGGCGGACCTACGGCCGCAACTACTATGCCCGCCACGATTACGAGGAAGTGGCGAGCGAGGGCGCCAACGCGCTGATGGCGAGCCTGCGCGACAGGCTCGCCTCGTTGCCGGAACAGAGTTTTGGCGCGCTCAAGGTCAAGGCCGCCGACGACTTCAGCTACCACGATCCGGTGGACGGATCGGATTCGGCCCACCAGGGCATCCGGGTGATGTTCGCCGACGACTCGCGCATCGTCTACCGGCTGTCCGGGACGGGGACGGCGGGGGCGACGCTGCGGGTCTACATCGAGCGGTTCGAGGGGGAGACGCTGGACCTTGAGACGGGCGAGGCGCTGAAGGACTTGATCACCCTGTCGCGCTCGCTGGCGGATATTCAGGGGCACACGGGGCGGACGGAGCCGTCGGTAGTAACATAATGCATCAGAATACGAATGCACCTCTAAGATGCACGTCAGCCACCGATAGGGCTTAAACAATCCTATGCGAATATGCGGTGAACATAGTCCTCGGCATTGAGCTACGGGATGTTATATTATTTTCATATACTCCTGCTGGACAACTTCGTCTGCGCGCAGGGTCATAAGAGAGTGCGTCAGACATCTTGAATGCGTTAGTCTATCAATTTGTCTCAGAATTAGAAGCGGAGTTTAGGCTAAGCGATGCTCGCGCCTGTGATCAGCAAGCCACAAACCGGAGTGCGTGCAAGGCACGCATCAATGTTCCACAGCCCGTTTATCGATGTTCACTTTTGGTTCTGGTCAGGTGCTCCGCTTTCATGTAACCGTGAATGGAATCCGTAGGGCGCCGCCCGCCCAGACGGCGCCATATATCTCGTGCCGTGTTCTACGAGCGTGAAAAGGTGAGCCGGCCATGGCAAAACGCAGCACTGAGTCACCGTCTGGAGCGGATAAAGCGAAAGTCCGAGTCTTCTTTGCGCAAGTGGAAGGCAACAACGACAGTATTCAGGAAGCGCTTAAAACCCTGACTCTAGCGATGGGGCGGTCTTCAGCTACAGGAGCTGAGCCACGGATCGTCGGAAATACGGCATCTTTGGTAGAACATGGAGAGGCTAGCTTAACTGACGACGTTTCCGATCAGATGGACGACCATGCCGAGGCTGAAGACATAGAAGCTACGTCTGCTCGCAAACCCCGCGGCACAGGGAAAAGGTTTGATCGCAACGCAGGTTTAGGTTTCGTGCCGGATTTGAATTTTAGACCAAGCGGAAAACAAACGCTAAAAGAATTTGTGGATACCAAGGGCCCAAAAACCGACATCGAGCTAGCTCTGGTGAGCTTGTATTATTTGCAGAACATGATGGTCACCAGCAATATCACTCCTTCACACGTAATGACCGCTTTTAAAGAGGCTGGATGGAAAATTCCAGGTGATTTGAAACAGACATTACGAAACGCTAAAAAGCAAAAAGTCTGGATGAAATTCAGTGACATGAATGATATAAAGACAACAACACAGGGCGATAATTTTGTCGAGCATGAAATGAAGAAATCTGAGTAACAGCCAATGCACGTCTCGGTAGATCGCTTTTGCGATATTCTTAGGAAGACGAATCGACCGAATGCAGAGAAGGCGTTGGCATTGCTTTGGTACTTCGACCTAGCATCACCGGACATAGTTAAGTCAGCTAGACAATTGACAAAGGTGTTAGGCGATTATCATGTTGGAACGCCAAATCAAACGGCACTGACTGAGGCAGTTCGTAAAACCAAGCTTGTCAATGAGTCCAAAGATGGGTTCTCATTGAAGCCTGGATCCCGAACAGTGATTCGTGAATGGCTTCCGAGTCTTGAAGGTATCCAGCCATCGATGGATCATACGTCCGGCTATGTTCCGGAACCGATATGGCGGAACTCCAGAGGCTATATTGAGGAAATATGTCGTGAGCTGAATGGGTGCTATCGTAATTGCTACTACAATGCGGCCGCGGTGATGCTGCGTCGACTTCTAGAGACCCTTATTATCGAAGCTTACGAACATCTTGGTCGCAGCAGTGAGATCAAGGCTGGCGAGAACTACTTTATGTTGAGCGATCTCGCGGAACGTGCCTGTGGAGACAACGGCCATAAAGGCCTCAATCTTGGTCGGGATTCGAAAAAGGCTCTCAAAGAGGCTAAAAACGTCGGAAACTGGTCTGCGCACGCGCGTCGTTTTCTTGCCCATGCCGGTGACTTGAAAAAATTCCACGCAGAGGCTAGGGTTTTAGTCCAAGAGCTAATGCTTGTGTGTGATTTTCAGCGACCTCGTAGCAGCTAGTATTGCAACGCCTTCGCTGCCGAAGGTACCGTGCGGTAATGCGCTGGGCCATATCGATCGGTAGAGAAGGAACGTTCAGGGTGATTACACTCCAGGATCGCTCAACTGAGCTCCGTGGCATCGAATAAAAGCCGCGCATCGAAACTACAGGGCGCCACAGCGCGTAGAGATGTGGTGCTCGACACCATTCCGATTTCATCCAGTGTCCGCAGCAAGACGCTTAATGTGCGTCCCGCGGCGACAGATCGAGGTGTGTTTGACGCGTTGGAGACGAGCCTCCAGGTCGCTGATGAGGATGCCGTGGCCGATCACGGAAGTGTGGTGCTCGATCACGGCGCGGCGGAGCCCGACGACCTGGTCGCTGAGATCCTTGCGGACCTGGGCGATCTTTCGGCGGGTCTCGATGAAATCCGATGCCACGTCGGCGCGTAGCGAGTGGTTCTCGGACCTGAGGTCCGCCTTGGTCGCCATCTCGGAACGTATTTCGGCCAACCCGGATCGCATGTCGGCCATTTCGGCGCGCATGTCGCGGAGAAGCTGGAGAATGAGGCTGTCGGGCTCGCTGCTCATTTGGACAGACTATACTTGGTTCTGACGGCGCGCCATAGACCGCATGGCCCCTTTCGCATCTGCACAAACGTGCCGGCCCTCGCTGCGGCGACGCTGGGCGTCGAGGACTCGTGGTCCGTTCAGTCCGGGCGATGCAGACGGACGGACAAGGCGCCATCACCCACCCCCGAGATCGCACTCAGGCCGCCAGCTCATAAGGCGCCACAAGCAGTTGGATCGGAATGCCCCAGACCAGGCTGATCTTCTGCGCGATGGCGAGTGAGATGCGGCGCTTGGCGCGCAGCAGTTCCCGACGCCCTGAACCGCGAGCCGAGCAGGTCGGCCAGCTCGGCCCGCGTACGGCCCATGTCGCTGACCGCATATTGTAGGATCTTGATCTGGCTGCAGCCCCGTGTAGGCCAGCGCCGAGACTTATAGACTTCGACCAACGTTGCCAGGACGTCGAGCTTGTCATTTTCGGGACTCGTGTTGGGATAGGCCCAGAGCCGCTCGATTTCCTGCAACGCTGCGCGATGGTCATCGTCGTTGCGAATGGGCCTGATCTCCATCGCCTCGCTCCTGCACCTCTTGAACCGCGAGACCGTCAGCGGATCGACGTGGTCGCACGTCCCGTGAGTTCGTAAAGCATCAACAATAGCGGACAGATCGCGCGCCATCCCCGTGTCGTCCGCAACCTTCTCTGGTCCCTCTCGTTCGCACTCGCACAAACCTACCGGCCTTCGCCACCGCGATGCTAAGGGTCGGGACCTCACGTGATTCACCCAGGCAGGGCGATGCAGACCGACGGACAAGCCGACCTCACCGCATCCCCGACCGTCGCGCCCGGCCCCGGCCGGCCCGAGCCGCTCGGCGTCACGCCTGACGCGGACGGGATCAACGTCGCGGTCTTCTCCGCCCATGCCGAGGCGATCGTGATCTGCCTCTACGATGCACAAGGCCAAGTCGAGCAGGCGCGCTTCACCCTGCCGGAGCGATCCGGCAACGTCTTCCACGGCCACATCCCGGGCGTGAAACTCGGGACCCGCTACGGGCTGCGCGCCCGCGGTCCGTGGGAGCCCTCGAACGGTTACCGCTTCAACGACGCGAAACTGCTGCTCGACCCCTATGCCCTCGCGATCGACCGGCCCTTCGTCCTCGACGAGACCATGTTCGATGCGCCGCCCGGCGCCTCCGAGCCCGACCGCCGCGACAGCGCCGCCGCCATGCCGAAGGGCGTCGTGGCGCAAGCCGGCGAAGCCCAGGCCTGGACCGGCGCGCCGGCCTGGGACAGCACCACCATCGCCGAACTCCATGTCCGAGGCTTTTCCAAGCAGCATCCCGGCGTCGCCGAGGAGATCCGGGGCACCTTCGCCGGGCTCGCGTCACCGGCCGGCATCGGACATCTCAAGGCGCTCGGGATCAGCACCGTCGAGCTGATGCCAGCCATGGCCTGGGTCGACGAGCACCATCTGGGCCCGCTCGGCCTCACCAACGCCTGGGGCTACAATTCCATCGCCCTGCTGGCTCCCGATCCGCGGCTCGCGCCCGGCGGCTGGCCGGAGGTGCGGGCCGCCACGGATGCGCTGCACGCGGCCGGCATCGAGGTCCTGCTGGACGTCGTCTACAATCATTCCGGCGAGGGCGACGAGCTCGGCCCGACCCTGTCGTTCCGCGGCCTCGACAATGCCTCCTACTACCGGCTCGATGCCTCCGACCCGAGCCGCTACGTCAACGATGCCGGCTGCGGCAACATCCTCGACGCCGAGAATCCCGCTGTCGTCCGGCTGGTGCTCGATTCGCTGCGCGCCTGGGCCGGGTTCGGCGGCATCGACGGGTTCCGCTTCGACCTCATGCCGATCCTCGGGCGAAGCCGCGCGGGTTTCGACCCGCATGGCCCCATCATCGCCGCCATCGCGCAGGATCCGGTGCTGCGCTCCCTGAAGCTCATCGCCGAGCCCTGGGACCTCGGCCCCGGCGGATACCAGCTCGGCCGGTTCGATGGGCTCTGGGGCGAGTGGAACGACAAGTACCGCGACGACATTCGGCGGTTCTGGACCGGCCGGGCCGGGCCGGCCGCGCTGGCCGGCCGCGTCACCGGCTCGGCGGATGTCTTCGCCGACAAGCGTCACCCCTCGCGCTCGATCAACTTCGTCACCGCCCATGACGGGTTCACGCTGGCCGATCTCGTGGCCTACGACGGCAAGCACAACGAGGCCAACGGCGAGAACAACCGGGACGGCCGCGACGAGAACCTCTCCTGGAATCACGGCATCGAGGGGCCGACGGGCGACCGCGCCATCCTGGCCGCCCGCACCCGCGACCAGCGCAACCTGCTGGCCACGCTGATCCTGTCGCGCGGCACCCCGATGATAGGCCCGGGCACTGAACTCGGCCACTCGCAGCAGGGCAACAACAACGCCTATAGCCAGGACAATGCCCTGACCTGGCTCGACTGGTCGGAGCCCGACCATCCCATGCTGGGCTTCACGCGGCGCCTGCTCGACCTTAGGGCCGCCCACCCGGCTCTGAGGCACGACCGGTTCCTGACCGGCGCCCCTGTCGACGGCACGGATCTGTCCGATATCGCCTGGCGCCTGCCGGACGGCCGCGCGCCGGAGCCGGAGGATTGGGAGAATCCCAAGACCGCGACGCTGATCGGCGTCCTGGCGGCGCCGGGGCACCAGGACAGCGCTCCGGCCGACCGCGTCGTCGTGGCGTTCCACGCCGCCGAGGGAGCCCTGTCGGTGGTGCTTCCCGAGCCGCGCCCCGGCTGGCATTGGAGCCGCGCGCTCGACACCGCCGGCGAGGCCACGCCATCGCGACCCGAGGAGCACGAGGAAGCCACGTTGGAGCCGCGCTCCGTCGTGCTGCTGGTCGAGCGCGAAGGCGCGCCGCCCCGTTCGGTCAAGCGGCCCTCGTCCGGGGAGGTCCTGGCGACGCTGGCCGAAGCCTCCGGCATCGCACCGGAATGGTTCGGAGGGTCCGGGGAGCGCCACGAGGTGTCGCCCGATACCCAGCGTGCCTTGCTGCGCGCCATGGGGCTCGAGGCCGGGACGGACGGCGAGGCCCGCGACAGCCTGGCCCGCCTCTCCGACCGCCGCCTGCGTCCCCTGCCCCAAAGCGTGGTGGGCCGTACAGGATCGAACGTCGCGTTCGATGTCGCGGCAGAAGGGCTCGCGGGCCGGCACGAGTTCACGATCCTGCGCGAGGACGGGTCCGAGGACATCCAGAGCCTCGACGTCGAGTCCGGCGAACGCCGCGACTTCACGGCGCCGGACGGGCGCCCCGGCGTGCGGCTGCGTCTGAACTTGCCGCCCCAGCCTCCCGGCCGCCACCGGGTCGTGCTTGACGGCGATACGGCGGGCGCGAGCCTGCTGACGGTGGCGCCACGCCGCTGCTTCATCCCCGACGATTACCGCGCGGGACGGCGGGGCTTCGGCGTCTCGGCGCATCTTTACACGCTGCGGCGCGCGGGCGATGGCGGCATCGGCGATTTCACGACCCTCGGGGTCTTCGCCGAGGAAACGGCGCGTTACGGCGGCGACTTCGTCGGGCTCAACCCCATGCACGCGCAATTCGCCGCCGACCGGGACCGCGCCAGTCCCTATAACCCGTCCGACCGCCGCTTCCTCGATCCCGCCTATATCGACGTGACCCTTCCCGGGATCGTCGGCGAGGCGCCCGAGGCGGCCCGCATCCTCGCCGGCCAGGCCGGCATTCTCGAGGGGCTGCGTGCAACGACGGCGGTCGACTACACGGGGGTCTGGGCGGCGAAATCCGCCGTGCTCGAAGCCGCCTTCGCGAGCTTCGACGCCCGCCGGTCGCGAGGCGCCCCGGACGGTCAGGCTTACGCTGATTTCGTCGCCGCGGGCGGCGAGGCGCTGCGCCGCTTCGCCATCTTCGAGAGCATCGCCGAGACGGTGCCGCGCCGGCCGTGGCAGCTCTGGGATCCGTCCCTGCGCGAGCCGACCGGGCCGGGGATCGCCGGCTTCGCTGAGGCGCATGCGGCACGGGTGCGCTACCACCTCTGGCTTCAGTGGGTCGCCTCGACGCAATTCGCCGCCGCGGCGGCGCGGGCCGGGGCCGCCGGCCTGTCGCTGGGGTTCTATCGCGACATCGCGGTCGGCACGGCGCCGGACGGGGCCGAATCCTGGGCCGAAGCGGGCAATTTCGCCCGCGGCGTCTCGGTGGGGGCGCCGCCCGACCCGTTCTCGGCCACCGGCCAGGTCTGGAGCCTGCCGCCACCGAACCCGGTGGCCGAGGCGTCGACCATGTTCGCGACGCTGCTCTCCGCCAACATGCAGCATGCCGGTGCCCTGCGCATCGACCATGCCATGGGGCTGCAGCGCCTGTTCTGGGTACCGGACGGGATGAGCGGCGACCAGGGTGCCTATGTGGGTTACGACCTCGAGCGCAACCTCGCCGATGTGGCGCTGGAAAGCCATCGCGCGCGCTGCCTCGTTATCGGCGAGGATCTCGGCACCGTGCCGGACGGTTTCCGCGACAAGCTCGATGCCGCCGATGTGCTGAGCTACCGCGTCATGTTCTTCGAGCGCGACGGGCTCGAGTTCCTGCCGCGCCAAGCCTATCCGGCCAAGGCCGTGGCCTGCGTGGCCACCCATGACCTGCCGACGCTGGCCGGCTGGTGGAACGGCGCCGACTACAGCGAGCGCCAGTCCATCGGCCATATGAGCCCGGAGGATGCCGCCAAGGCCGAGACCGACCGGTTGGAAGAAAAGCAGCGCTTCGCCGAGGCGGTCGGGGTGCGGTCGGTGGAAGGCGGGGGGGCCGTGCCGCGCGAGGTGATCGACGCGGCGCATCGTTTCGTGGCCGAAACGCCCTGTATCCTGGCGGTGGCGCAGGCCGAGGACCTCGTCGGCGAGACCGTCGCCGTCAACCTCCCCGGCACCAGCCACGAACGCCCGAACTGGCAGCGCAAGCTCGGCCCGGACGTGACGGAGATCTTCGCGGCTGCCGGTGGCCTGCTGCCCCGGCGCGAGCGCGGCAGCGCCCTGGAGGATTAAGGCGTGAGGGGGTGGCTGGGGTCGCACCCGGTCCGCCCCCTCCACCACCCTTCGGATGGTCTCCATCCCCGCTCCGCGATGAAGGACGACGGAGAGCGCCGGATCATTTCTCCCCTGCAACGCGGGGGAAGGGGATCATGCGCAGCATGGTCGAGGGGCGAGCCGCGGGTCGCCCCCTCCGCTCACGCCACGCGGCGCAGCTTCGGCTCGCCCACCAAGGCCCGCTCGGTCGCGCCGAGGTACCAGTCGACGAATTGCATGACGCCCGATTCATGCTCGGCCGAATAGGGACCGGGCTCGTAGGCGGGCGAGAGGATGCCGCGCTGGTTCTCTTCGACGACGCGCCGGTCCTGGTCGTTGGTGGCCATCCAGACCCGGGTGAGCTCGTCGATATCGTAGTCGACGCCCTCGACCGCATCCTTGTTGACCAGCCACTTGGTCGTCACTTCGGTGTGGGTGGCGTCGATCGGCATGACCCGGAAGGTGGTGGCGACGTCACCGAGCACGTGGTTCCAGGTCGAGGGATAGTGGAAGAGCAGCAGCGTGCCGATCATCGGCTCGGTGACGCGCGGGGTCAGCGGCCGCTTTACGGCCCGGCCGCCCGACATCGTATAGCTCTCGACGCCCTCGATCAGCGGCGCCCGGGTGACGCGATACTGGCCCGTATCGGCGATCTGGAAGGTCGAGGGCAGGCCGACACCCTCGCAGCGGCCCCAATGCTCCAGCATGGTGGGATCGCTGAACACGGCATCGACGCCGGTCGAGGTCGGCGCTTCGGGGAAGGTGCGGCAGAGCTCGGGATGGTTCGCGGCGCAATGCGAACATTCCCGGTTGTTCTCCCAGACCAGCTTCCAATTGCCGTTCTCGACGATGGTCGACGAATAGGCGACCTTGGTGTCGGCCAGGTCATGGGGCGCCAGATAGGGCTCGACCGTGGCGCGGAAGGGCTCCCAGGCGGGCGCCTCCTGGGCCACGCAGAGGAAGATATAGCCTCCGGTGCTGTGGCAATGGACCGGCTTCAGGCCGAGTTGCGACTTGTCGACCTCGGCATCCATGTGGCGGGCGCGCGCCAGGCTGCCATCGAGATCGTAGGACCATTGGTGATAGGGGCAGACGAGCCGCTTGGCGCGGCCGTGATCGGTCGTACAGACGCGCGAGCCGCGGTGGCGGCAGGAATTATGAAAGGCGCGGATCGCGCCGTCGTTGCCGCGCACCACCACGACCGGGTACTCGCCGATCTGCAGGGTGAAGAACTGCCCCGGCTCCTTGATCTCGCAATCGTGACCGGCGAAGAGCCAGTCGCGATAATAGATGTTCTCGAGATCGAGCCGGTAGAACTCGGGATCGCAGTAGAAGGCGCGCGGCAGCGAAAAACCAGGGCGGCGCGCCCTGAGCTGGGCCAGCATGGTCTGGTGAAGGCTCATGGCGTGATCCATGACGGCCAGCCCTGGCGCGGGCGGGCGTGTTGAGGTTACGCCGACGCTAGAGTCTCCTCAGTGCCTCGGCGCGCCTCGACCCGCGCCATTCTGGCCTCCGGGCGACGCCCTGATCGCCTCTCAGAGCACGGGACCGCGCAGCGCCGCCAGCGCGTGCATCTGGTCGCGCAGCGCCGGATAGAGGGCGGCGTAGACGGCGAAGACGGCATCGTAGCGCCGCTTGCGGGCGGGGTCGGGCGTGGCGCGCTCGACCAGCGTGATCCAGTCGTCACCGCCGTCGCGCGCGAGAAGACCCACGCCGAGCGCCGCCATCCGCGCCGCCCCTAGGGCCGCCTCGACATCCTCGCGGATGGTCCAGACCGGAAAGCCCGTCACGTCGGCGATGATCTGCATCCAGAGGTCGGAGCGCGCAGCACCCCCCACCACGACGAGCCGCTCGTCGAGCGGGGCGGAGCCGCGGGCCCCCGCCTCCATGTTGTGGCGCAGCGCCAGGGTCACGCCCTCGAGCACGGCGCGGTAGAGATGGGCGCGGGTGTGGAACAGGTTCAGCCCCACGAAGGCGCCCGACGCCTGCCCGTCCCAGACCGGCGAGCGCTCCCCCATGAGGTAGGGCAGGAACACGACTCCTTCCGAACCCGGAGCGACGGCCGCAGCGCCCTCTTCCAAGAGGATATGCGGGTCGCGGCCCGAGGCTCGCCCCTCGGCGACCTCGGACTGGCAGAACTGGTCGCGGTACCAGGAGACGCAGGCGCCGGCCGTCGCGGCGCCGCCAAACACATAGAGATCGTCGTCGGCCTTGGTGACGTAGGGAAACGAGATCAGCCCATGCGCGGCGTCCGATGTCGGCGCGATGTAGCCCCAGCACATGCTGGTGCCCATCATGGCGACGTGCTGGCCCGGCTTGACCACACCGGCCGCATAAGTGGCGACGGCGGCATCGACGCCGCCCGCCACGACCGGCGTGTCGGGCGCGAGACCGAGACGCTGGGCGACATGGGGCAGAAGGCCGCCGACGATATCGGTCGGCGCGACGAGGCGCTCGGGCATCATGCGGGGCGGCACCCCCATGGCGTCGAGCATCTCGCGCGACCAGGCGCGGGCCCCGATATCGTAGAAGCCGCCGATATTGCCGGCAGAGGACTGGTCCACCGCCACCTCGCCGGTGAGGGCGTGGATCACATAGGCGTTGGGCGGCAGGAAGGTCTGCGTGCGCTCCCAGAGGTCCGGCCGGTTGTCGCGGAGCCACAGGACCTTGGTGAAGCCGTAGTAGCTGTCGACGCCATTGCCGGTCACGGCGGCGAGGCGCTGCATGTCGACATGCGTTCGGACCCAGCGCACCTGGTCTTCGGCGCGACGATCCATCCAGATCAGGCAAGGATGAAGGGGGCGCATGTCGGCGTCGACCGGAATGCCGGAGCCGCCGTAGAGCGACGAGATGCAGATCGCCTTGATGTCGCTCGCCGTGGCGAGGGCCGCCACCTCCGCCAGGCAGGCCTCGACGGCTTCGAGCCAGACCTGCGGCCATTGCTCGGCCCAGTTCGGGCGCGGCGTATCGGGCGCATAGGCGCGGGACGCCTGCGCCACGATGCTGCCGTCCACCCCCATCAGCAGGGCCTTGGTGCTCTGGGTGCCGATGTCGACGCCGATGACGAGATCCATGGAATGACGCCTCAAAGAAAAGTTGGTACCGCTGCGCAGCCTGTGCGGTTCGCGTGACGGGCTCGGTTGAGCCTGATCCTCTCAGGTCCACCGGAGTTTGTCGCCCAGCAGCGGCTCAGAGGTCGAGGCTCTGCGGCAGGATGACGAGGTCGCGAATCGTGACGTTGCGCGGCCGCGTCAGCATGAAGAGCACGGCTTCGGCGACCTCGACGGGCTGCATCAGGCTGCCCTTGGCGAGCGCATCGTCGAGCTTCTCCTTGGGCCAGTCATCCAGCAGCGCCGTCACGACCGGGCCGGGCGCCACCTCGCCGACGCGGATCCCGTGTTTCATCACCTGGCGGCGCAGCGTGTGGACGAAGGCCTGAACGGCATGTTTCGAGGCGGTGTAGATCGGCTCGACCACCACCGGCACGAAGCCCGCCACCGAACTCGTCACCACGATGTCGCCGCTGCCCCGGTCGATCATATGGGGCAGGACGGCATGGATGCTGCGGAAGACGGCGTTGACGTTGAGGTTCAGCATGCGGTCCCAGGCGTCCGGGTCACCGCCATGCACGTCGCCGCCGACGTAGGATCCGGCATTGGCGTGAAAGATGTCGAGCCGCCCGGTCTTCTCCAGGATCTCCGGCACCATGCGGGCGACGCTCGCCTTGTCGAGCAGGTCGACGACGAGCGGAACCGCCAAAGGGCCGAGTTCGGCACAGAGCCGGTCGAGCTTGTCGCCGGCGCGGTCGACCAGCACGACGCGGACTCCCGCGCCGATCAGCACCCTCGCGCATTCGAGACCGATGCCCGAGGCCGCGCCCGTAATGGCGGCGACTTGACCCGTCAGGTCCTGGCCCATGAGGTATCCTCCTGCTGCGATGATTTGGAGCCGGCCTGCTCAGGCACGGCCATGGGAGACGCGCGAGCGGCGGGCAAGCGAATCGACGATGACCGCAATGGCGAGGACGCCGCCTGTGATCATGTAGCGAAGCGAGGACGACAGATCGAGCAAGGTCAGGCCGCTGGCGATCGACTGGATCACGATGATGCCGAGAAGGGCCGAATAAGCATTGCCACGCCCGCCGAACAGGCTGGTGCCGCCGATCACCGCCGCCGCGATCGCGTCGAGATTGACGTCCCCGGTGCCGGCCTGCTGGCTCGCAGAGGCGAGCCGCGCTGCCGAGAGGATGCCACCCAGCGCCGCGAACGTGGAGCACAGAACGAAGGCGCTGAGATAGATGCCACGCACGTCGATGCCGGCGCGCCGGGCCGCCTCCCGGTTACCGCCCACGGCCGTCATGGAGCGGCCCCACTTGGTGCGTTTCAGGGCGTAGTCGAGCAGGACGACGAGGGCGACGAAGAGGCCGAACATCCAGGGGACGCCGCGGTCGGTATTAAGGTAGGCGGCCACGACCTCCAACGCGACCGTGAGGACGAGAGCGCGGATGACGATACCGATGAGCGATGGCGGCGTCAGACCGGCGGCGCGACGGCGAACGGCGGTACGATAGCCCGTGATCAGCACAGCGGCGCCGGCGAGGAGCACCAGGGCGTAGGCGACGATGTGAGGCATCACCAGGGTCTGACCGAGGTTCACCACCGGTGAGCCGTAGGGGAGATTGATCGAACCGCTCGAACCCAGGATGTAGAGCTGAAGACCCAGGACGGCCAGCAACCCTGCCAGCGTAGAGACGAAGCTCGGCATGCCGAGCCGATTGTACATCACGGCGTAGAGAGAGCCGATGACGGCGCCGACGAGGAGGGCCACCGGGATGGCGAGGACCACCGGCCAACCGGCGTTCACCCAGAGCACGCCGACGAGCGCCGAGGCAAAGCCCGAGACGGAGCCGACCGACAGGTCGATCTCGCCCACCATCAGGATGCAGACAATGCCTAGAGAGATGACGCCGACGGTGGAACAGTCGAACAGCAGGTTGACGAGATTGTTGGCGGACAGGAAGACGGGGTTCAGCGTCTGAAACACAGTCCAGATCACGGCAAGCCCAACGACGACGGGCAGCGAGCCGAGGTCACCCGATTTCACGCGGTCGAGAAAGCCCCGGAGCGCGCCGCCGACCCCCTGATCATGACGAACGCGAGTGTCGGCTCGGTCGAGGGCGGCCGCGCCCGGCTTTGTTTCCACGCTCACGCCCGTACCTCCCCTGCAGTCTCTATGCCGCGACGACCCGCGCGGCGCGAGACGGAATTATCCGCCGCGCCGGTGATGGCGCTGACGAGTTCCTGGTTGGACGTGTCCGGGGTGAAAACCCCATTGTTGCGGCCGAGCCTTAGGACCACGATGCGGTCCGCGACGGCGCGAACATCTTCCATATTGTGGCTGATCATGATGACGCCGAGCCCGCGGTCGCGGACGCGCTCGATGAGGTTCAGCACCTCGGCCGTCTGAGCGACGCCGAGCGCCGCCGTCGGCTCGTCCAGCATGACGAGCTTGGGTTCCGAAAGCAGCGACCGGGCGATCGCGACGGTCTGACGCTGTCCGCCCGATAGAGACGCAATCGGTTCGCGCACGGACGGTATCCGTGCCGCGAGCTCGTTCAGGAGCGTCCAGGCGCGGATCTCCATCGTCACCTCGTCGAGCCCATAGGGTCCGAGTTCGCGGCCGAGGAAGATGTTGGCGACCACGTCGAGGTTCTCGCAGAGCGCGAGATCCTGGAACACAGTCGCGATGCCGAGCGACAGGGCGTCGCCGGGCCCCGTCAGCGACACCGGTCGGCCGAGGAACGTCATCGTCCCGGACGTTGGGGCATGAACCCCGGCCAGGACCTTGACGAGCGTCGACTTGCCGGCGCCGTTGTCGCCCACCAGCGCCACAACTTCCCCGGCCTTTACGTCGAGATCGATGTCGGTGAGCGCCGAGACGGCGCCGAACTGCTTGCAGATGCCGCGCAGGCTGAGCACCGTTTCGCTCGAAGGTGGCGGCGTATGGGTCGTTGTTGTCATGGGCGAGCCCTTCAGGCTGAGGGCGCTCCCCGACCTCGTCGAGAACGGGGAGCGAGGATGGGCTTACTGCGCGATGCCGAGCGTCTTGCAGCCCTCGGCGTAGCGGCCCGTGCAGAGCACAGCGGCAGGCTCGATCGGCTTGCCGTTGATCTCCTTGTCGACGATCTCGGCCTTCAGGTTCTTGGCCGTAACGAGCGCCGGCACGAACAGCTTGGTCGGCGTACCGAATAGTGTCTCGTCGGCTTTCGGAGCCTCACCGGAGAGCAACGCCACCGTGATGTCGGCTGCGGCGGCTGCCACGACCTCGCTCGGCTTCGAGATGGTATTGTATTGATCACCGGCGATGATGAGCTGCAGACCCGCGATCGTGGCGTCGTTGCCGGTGACGGGCGGCACTGGATTGACGCCGGCCGCTTTGAAGGCCGCGATGGCGCCGCCTGCCGTCCCGTCGTTCGCCGCCACCACGCCGACGATCTTCTTGCCGAAGCGCGAGACCTGGCCGCTCGCCCACTGCTGCGCCTTGGCGGGGGCCCATTCGGGGGTGTCATACTCGGCCAGCGTCGCGTAGCCGCTTCCCTCGAGACCGGCATGGATGCCCTTCTTGATCAGGCCAGCGGCAGCGTCGGTCGGCGAGCCGTTGATCTCGAGGACCCCGACGTCGGCAGGCGCGACCTTGTCGCCCTTGAGGTGCTCGACGAGGGACTGGGCGATCGACTTGCCGATCGCCTCGTTGTTGAATGAAACGTAGAAGTCAGCGGGAGTTGAAGGGATCGGCCGGTCGTAGGCGATGATCTTGATCCCTTGCGCCTGGGCCTGCTTGACGAGCGAGGCGGCGGCAGTCGAATCCACCGGATCGATCACGATGGCTTTGGCGCCCTGGCTGATGACCGAGTTGAACTGCTGCTGCTGCCGGGAAGCATCTCCATCCGCATTCTGGTAGAGCACCTTGCAGTCGGGGCAGAGTTTCTTCATTTCGGCGACAAAGCCGGGATGATCGTGCTCCTCGTAGCGGGTCGAGCTTTGGTCCGGCATCAGAAACGCCACCGTGGCGTTCGACACCGGAGCCGCCGAGGCGGCGGTGCCGGCCAGGAGCGCGAGAGCCAAGGCGGTGGCGGACGTCGTCATCGCTGCAAGGCGGAGCCGCGGCAGAATTTCGTGTTGCATGATGGTGTTTCCTCTCTTCTGGGTCGGCCGTCTGGACTTGCGCCAGATCGGGGCGTTCTCTGGGCGATGGCGGCGCGCGAACGCAGGGACGCGCCGCCGGATTGCTTTGTCTCAGGCGGCGGCGAGGCGAGTGCCGCTACGCCTGAGACTGCGGAACTTCGACGGCGGCATGCCCTTCAGGGCCAGAAACTGCCGATTGAAGTTCGAAAGATTTTGAAACCCGACCGCGTAGCAGATGTCAGCCACGGTCAGATCCGCCTGCGAGAGATGCTGGCATGCGAGCTCGATGCGCAGAGAATTGACGTATTGGACAAAGGTCATGCCGGTGTGGCGGCGAAAGGCGCGTGAAAAGCTGCTCACGCTTTGTCGGGCGAGCTTGGCAATGTCAGGTTCGTTCAATTCGCTCGTCAGATGACGGTCGATATGCTGTAGGGCAACGTTCATGGTGGCCGACATGTAGGCCGAAGGATTCGGCCTGAAACCGATGCTGGCAAGCGGCGTCCGCGCCTCGTCGTGACCGATGAAGTCCAGGATTTCGACGAAGAGGCCGATGCGGCGCGCTCCCGTCGCGTCGAGCAATGAGCGCATCCGCCGCCCGATGGCATCGGCTGTCGCGGCGTTGAAGCGGATCCCGCGGTACGCCTCGCTCAAAAGGGGTGCGGCGAAACGGAGCTCGGGGAAAGTTGACAGGCAATCCGAGATGAAGGCGCTGGTAAATTGGAGAACAAGGCATCGCTCGACCACGACTTCACCGGCCGGAACATCGCTGATCCAATTGTGCGGCAGGTTCGGCCCTGCCAAGACCAGATCACCGACCGTGAAAGGCCCGATGTCGTCTCCGACGTAGCGCGTCCCCTGCGTGGCGGTGACGAAATGAAGTTCGTACTCGGGATGAAAGTGCCATCGCACGGTCCGGTAGGGATAGCCATGCGACCAGACCTTGAACGACTGGTCGTGGCGCACCTGCACCAGCTCGAGATCTGGCTCCATTCTCCCGACCCTCCCCTGTCGCTCGTCACCCGGCGGCCATATTCGGGTCTGTCCGTGCTACATTGAAGATATGGCGGCTTCGGGCCTACCGCTACACGCTTTGCAGCGCACCATTGATACTTTTTGGGCGTAGTGTTGCCGGCCTATTCAGCAACCGACCGGATGACCGATACTTGATCGGCTCGGGCCCGGGTCAAGCGGGTCAGCAGAGCTTCGGGCGCGAGGGTCGGATAGCGGACTCGCGCGAAGCTGAGCCAGGCATCGCGATAGCGCAGCCAGCTGCGTTGCGACGACACGAGCCCGGCCGCAGTGATCGATGTGGTGCGCGCCAGGCCGGGAACCCGTGCCATCAGCACGGCGAAGGACGAGTCGAGGATCTCCTGGGCCGCTTTGGCGTCGGGGGGCGAGGCCGTCGCGATCCGGCCCGCCTCGGCATCGAACAGGAGCTCCGTGAAGTCGCGCTCCGCCCGTTCCTCGGCCGCCACCATGGCGGGGCCCCGGCCCGAGCCCGACCGATCGCCCTCGGCCTGTCCGCGCGCGTCGACGAAGGCCGCCTCGGCCCGTTCAAGAGGCACGAAGGCGGCCCGGTCGGCGGCGCTCCAGCCGGCCGATAGAGCCGCGAAGCTCTTGGCGCGGTCGGATCGGGCGATGAGCTGGTCATGATCGGCGCAGATGCCCCGCACCATGTCGCTCGCGGCATCGTCGCAGAGGCTGAACGTCGTGCCGGTCCAGCCCTCGCGTCTCAGCCGCGCGAGATGGCGCACCCGGCTGTCGATCTCCTCCGGCGTGCCGCCGGACCGGCAGGCCAGCGCGGTCGCGACATCGAGGTCGCGCCCCGCCCCGACACCGTTGGCATAGACGATCATCTGCGTGCGGATGCCGGTGAAGCCGAAATCCGTCACCTGCGGGTCCGCAACCCGGGTTTCCACGGTGGCGCAGAGCCGCGCCGCGCGCGGATCGGCGGGGCGGCCGATCCCGTAGAGAAGAGCCTCCGACGAGCAATCGGCGAGGGACGCCGCTTCGGCGGGGGTCGGCGCGTCATCCATCGGAGGCGCAACGGCTGCGAGCTTCCGGCAGACTGCCCGGGACGCCGCATAGGCGGGGTTGGCGGCGGCGTGCGGATCGACGCTCCAGTCGGGGGTCTTGGCCCACGCCGCATCGCCCGACGAGAGAAGCAGCGCCAACATGGCGGCGCGCAGAGCCTCGGGGAGTGGGGTCTCCACGGTGGATCTCACCCTAGACGGCGTCGAGGTCGTGCTCGGTATTGTCGAGCACGGCATTCATGGCGGCGCGAGCGCGGGCACCGTCGCGGGCCCGCAGGGCGTCGAGCACGGCGCGATGCGCCATGACCGAGCGCGCCTGATCGGCCGTGACGCTGTTGGTGGCCCGGAGCGAGGCCCGGAGCGCCGCCGCGATGCTGGCCACGAGGCCGTCGAGCACGATGTTGCGCGAGGCCGTGATGATGCCGCCATGAAAGGCGAGATCCGCTTCGCAACACGCCTCGAGATCGTGCGGCAGCGCCGCCGCCATGGCGTCGAGCGAGGCCGCGATCGTGTCGAAGTCCCGATCGGTCGCACGCTGGGCGGCGAGTTCGGCCGCCGCGGGCTCGATGATCCGCCGCGTCTCGAGCAGGCCCGCCATCAGGGGGCGGTCGTGAAGGACATCGGGATGCCACGCCAGGAGATCGGGATCGAGCATGTGCCAATCGACCCTGGGGCGGATGCGGGCGCCGACGCGCTGGCGGCTTTCGATCAGCCCCTTGGCGGCGAGGGTCTTGACGGCCTCACGGATGGAGGAGCGGCTCACCTCGAAGCGGGCGGCCAGCAGATCCTCGTTCGGCAGCGGGTCGCCCGGCGCCAGGGTGCCACCCAACACCTCGCGGGCCAGCACGCCGACGATCTGGCCATGGATGCGAGCACCGGAGGGCTTCGGCGAAACGATCGGACTCTCCCTTGAGCGCGGTGCCGGGTACCGGACCTCTGACCGGATCTCACGCCCGGCTGTCCCTCTGTTGTGCCGGTCCGGGCCGCGAAGCGCAAGCGTGTCCATTTCGGCAGCCCGCCGCTCGTCGGCTGGGGGTGGTCCCTTGTCTGCCCGTCCGACAAAGAAGTAGAGCCGGCGACCATCCCACTCGCGCACCATCTCCGCGGCAGATGCACGCCGGAACCAATATCGACGAGTGATCGACGCAAATCATCGACGCCAATTGATAATACGTTCAGAAATCTATCGCACTGTGGGGCATCTGGTGACTTCTATGGGGTGCATTCAATGTTCACGCGTTCGCGCCTCTTCTGCGAACACCCCGAAACGTACTGTCATTCAAGTTTTTTTCGCGATCAACACGGCGCGGCCGCCATCGAGTTCGGTCTGATCGGTGGAATGTTGATCCTCCTCACCTGTTTCTGGATCGAACTCGGCCTGACGCTCTTCATGCAGGCGACCCTCGACAACGCGGTCCGGAAAGAGGCGCGGCTGCTCCGGACCGGTCAGATCACGGCCAGCGGAGCCTCGACCTTCAAGTCGAACCTGTGCTCGGATCTCTCCGTGCTGATGAGTTGCACGGGAGTGCAGGTCAACGTCGTGTCCGCGACGACCTTTGCCGCCCTGTCCTCCTCGGCCACCGTGGCGAGCGATGCGTCGAGCCGCATGACGACGACAGGGTTCTCGCCGGGCGGTTCGGGCGCCGACGTCGTGGTCCAGGTCGGCTACACGCGGAGCCTGTTCATTCCGATCGTCGGCGATTTCCTCGGCAAGAACGGCACGCTTCTCATCTACACCGCCGTGGCCTTCCAGAACGAGCCCTACTGATGGCCGCCAACCGCGGGTTCCGACAGGACGCGGGTGGAGCGATCGCGGTCGAATTCGCATTCATCGCGCCTGTGATGTTGCTCCTGCTCTTCGGGGCAGTGTCGGCGATGAAACTGGCGCGCGTGAACATCAAGCTGTGGAACGCCGGCCAGTCGATCGCGGACCTCGTCTCGCAACAGACCACCCTCACGACATCCAGCATGACGGATTTCTGCAATGGCGGCACACTCGCGCTCGCGCCCGTCACGGGAGCCTTGGCGGTATCGGTCGCCAGCGTCACGACCTCCGCGACGGGCACGACCGCCGTGGATTGGCTCGATGCCACCTGTGGCAGTTCGGGGATGACCAGCGCCGCAGCGTTGAGCCTCGGCACACCCTACGTCCCGAACCCGAAAGACAGCGTCATCGTGGTGCAGGTGTCTTACGCCTACGCGTTTCCCGCATCCTACCTGCTCCCGAAATCCGTGACGCTGACGCGCCGGACCTATTCGCGGCCCCGCGCCGGCACGAGCGTCCTCCATGGCTGACCCGATCCCTCCCCGCTCCCACAAAATTCCAGGAGACCCCGCCATGGCCTCACTCCGACGCCTCGCAGGACCGATCGGGAGCTTCAGGTCGGACACGACCGGCACCGTGGCGGTATTCTTCGGACTGTCTCTGGTGACGCTCCTGGTTCTGGCGGGCGGAGGCCTCGACCTCGCGCGGTCGATCAACCAGAAGACCCAGATGCAGGGCGCCGTCGACGCCGCGGCTCTGGCCGGGGCCGGGGCCTATACGACGGCCAGTGCCTCGACGACCGCGCAGGCGGTGGCCAAGACCTACATGGACAACTTCAAGGCCACGAGCGGCATAACCTCTCTCACTTACACGATCACCCCCGGCACGACCACGAGCGGCGCGACTGTTTCGGCCTACACCATGAAAGTGACCGCCACGTCGACCATCGCCAACACCCTCATGACCATAGCCAAGGCCAGCAACGATCTGGGCGTTTCGTCGATCGCCCAGAACCCCGTCTACAACATCACTCTCGCCTGGTCTCTTCCGTACGGAATCGACACCAACAGCATCTCGTATTACACGGTGCCGGCCGATGGCTCGATTCCGGCAACGACGCCGATCGCGACCAACAACGGTACCAACTCGGTCTCCGGCACATTGCAAATCCCAACTACCGGCAGCCAGAAGATCGGCTTCATGCTGATTAATACCACAGACGGTAACTCGGCCATAGTCTGTACGGGTTTTCTTATTTTTCAGACATGCAAGTCCAACGATTATGGATCTAATCAGTACGCGGGAACTTCGAAATTAGTTCACTACTTCTATTCGCACCTGTCGCCGCCGAGCAAGTCTGCTTATCCGGGTGTGACGCAGAACTGCTCCCTGCAGGTCACGACGACCACCGGAGCGGTGGCGACCACGGGATGCACGAGTTCGCTGCCGGCCTACTCCACCATCAACTGCGCACAAGCCTCAGGACTCACGATCAAACATTGGTGGAACGACATGGGCGGCGCGACGGACGGCAAAACCTTCGGTGATGCGGTCTACACGGTGACATGCTCTCAAGTGGGCTCGACCGCCATCAAGGGCCTCGTCCTGACGAACTGAGGGAGGCGCCTGTTGGACGAGGGACGGGGCCTGGGCTTTCGCTGGAGCCCTTCGCCGCAATCCGCTAAGACGGCGCCACTCATCCGCCGCCTGGAAGGCTCCGCAGCGTGACGTCAGAGAGGACCGGCCGGCCGCATTACAACTACAAGGCGCCGCTCGACGCGGATTCGGCGGCCGGCACGGACCCGCTCCTCTCGAGCCTCATCGCCACGCCGGCCTTCGCGCGGCTCGCCAATGTCCGATTTCTCGGCGGCATCGATTACGCCCGCATCCCGACGCCCAACGGCCGGCCCGGCAACCGCCGCTACACGCGCCACCAGCACAGTCTCGGCGTGGCGCGGCTGGCGCTGCTCTATGCCGACCTGCGCGAGTTGCCTCCCGAGGAGCGGCGGCTGATCGGCGCGGCGGCACTGCTGCACGACATCGGCCACGCGCCGCTGTCACATTCGCTGGAGCCTGTCTTCAAGGAGGCCTTCGGCATCGACCATCATGCCGCGACGGCCGACATTCTCTACGGGCGCGTGCCGCTCGGCCACGAGGTGCATCGCCTACTCGTCGAGGCAGGGCTCGACGTGGCGCGCGTCGTCGCCGTCATCGATGGCCAGGACCCGGGGCACGACGGGTTCTTCGGCGGCCCGATCAACTTCGACACGATCGAGGGGATCCTCCGGTCGCATACCTACGATCCCGCGGCACCACGCCTGTCGCCCGAGACCGTGGTGCTGGCGGCGACGCGCCGGGCCGACACCGCCGACCGCGACAGGGTCGACGAGTTCTGGCGCTGTAAGGACATGGTCTACGGCCATATCATCAACTGCGAGGCGGGCATGCTGGCCGACGCCGTGTGCCAGGACGCGATGCGGCGCGCCATCGCGCGCTTCTCCCGCGCGGATTACTTCACGACGGAGCGGCGGCTCTTCACCAAGCTGCCGACCCTCCGCGCCCTGCTGACCGGACCGGAGTTCGAGCGCGAAGCCCGGCGCACTCTGTCCGGGCCGCTCAGGGCCCGCACGCGGCGCTTCTTCACCGACCCCACCAGCGATTTCTTCGCGCGAGACGACCATGCCCGCTACCGACAGAGGCGCTCCGAGCGCATCATTGAGGTGAGCGAGCTCGACGACGAGCGGATCGAGGAGTTGCGACAGGACCTGTTCAATGACGCACGCGGCGATCGCGAAGGCCAGGACCTATTCTGACCGCAAGCTCGGCGAGCTGAAGCGCCTCGTCGGCGGCACCGTTGCGGCGGAGGCCGTCGTGGTGGCCTGCGGCTCCTTCGCCCGGCGCGAAGCCTGCGCGTCGTCCGACCTCGACTATTTCATCATCCGCCGGCAGGGCGAGGCAGAGGGCGAGCCCGGCTGGGCGGCGGAGCTTCATGCCGTCCTGAAAAGCGCCGTCCCGGTCGAGGCGGCGCGCGGCGGCCCCTTCGCCGCCATCGAACGCCTTCCCGACATGGTGCGCAACATGGGCGGGCAGGACGACACCAACCAGCGCCTGACCCGCCGCATGCTGTTCCTGCTCGAAGGCGAACCGCTGAGCGACGCTGGCGGGTTCCGGGCCGCACGGCGCACGCTGCTCGAACGCTACATCGTGCCGCGCGTCGGCGACGGCATGCTGCCGCTGTTCCTGTTGAACGACCTCATCCGCTACTACCGCACCATCGCGGTCGACTATGAATTCAAGACCGGCGAGGCCGACAAGCCCTGGGGCCTGCGCAACCTGAAGCTCGTCTTCTCCCGAAAGCTCCTCTACGCCAGCGGGCTCTTCGCGCTCGGCGCCACGCGGGACGGGCCGGCCGACGCCAAGGTCGAGCGGCTCGAGGCGCTGCTCGGCCTGACGCCGCTCGACCGCATGGCGGAGATCTGCGGCGCCGCGGCTGTCGGGCCGATCTTCGACGCCTACGACCATTTTCTGGCGCAACTGGCCAAGCCGGGCGTGCGGAAACATCTGGAACGGCTGACCCGCCGGGAGCGCGACGACCCCGTGTTTCGAGACCTCAAGGACGCCGGCTATGACTTCACCCGCGATCTCGCGACACTCTTCGAGACCACCTTCGACCATGAGCACCCGATCCGCCGGGCGATCCTGTTCTGAAGTGGCCGTTCCGTTCGAGACGGTCTCGCATCGAGGTCCGAACGTCATCGAATCGGTCCGGACAAAGGGCAGCTGTCGACCCCTGTCGGGCATACTAATCGAAATTGCGCATGCTCAGAACCGGACGTTCGCGGCTCCGCCGCACCGGCGGCTGCGCGCCCATCGCTGTCCCCTGCGGGCCAACGACAACGTCTGCCAGCTACTGCTGATGCCCGCCGACCCTAAGAGGCCGAGAGGATCTTGTGCAGGCGCGCGATCCCGGCTGGAAGGCCGCGAACGTGCAGAATGCGACCGTCCGCATCGAACTCCTCGGAAAGTACGCGTGCGTTCTCATAAACGACGCCGAGCAATCCCTGCTTGGCGTAAGGCAGCGTGAGCCGATCCTCCACCATAGCGGACTCGAAGAAAGCGATCATCGTCGCGCGCAGCGCCGTCACGTCGGCGGTAGAACTCGCCGAGAGGAATATCGCATCGGGGTGCTTGATTGCCAGGACGGCCCGACCTGCATCGTCCACACGATCCATCTTGTTCAAAAGCAGCAACGAGGGCACCGCATCCGCGCCGATCTCGTGCAGGACCGACCGGGTGACGTCGAGTTGCGCCTCGTAGGTCGGATCGGACGCGTCAACCACGTAGAGCAGCAGCGACGCATCGAGCGCTTCGGCCAACGTCGACCGGAACGAGGCGACGAGGTCGTGCGGGAGTTTTTTAATGAAGCCTACCGTGTCGGAGACAAGCACGCGGGGCGAGGTTTCCGGCCGCAGCGCCCGCACGGTGGTGTCGAGCGTCGCGAAGAGCTGATCTGCTACAAGCACCTCGCTCCCCGTCAGAGCGCGCATGAGCGACGACTTGCCCGCGTTGGTGTATCCGACCAGTGCGACGCGCAACTGGTCGCCGCGCGCGGAGCGCCGCTGTTCGTCGTCGTGCTGGATCTCGTCGAGTTGCGCCTTGAGTTCGGCGCGGCGGTCCCGGACCTTGCGGCGGTCGAGATCGATGTTGGATTCGCCCGCGCCGACGCCGCGCTGCCGGCCGCCCCCCGTCGAGGATTCTCGAAGGCGTGGGACGACGTATTGCAGCCGGGCCATTTCCACCTGGAGCTTCGCCTCGCGGCTGCGCGCGTGGCGGTGAAAGATCTCCACGATCACGCCGGTCCGATCGAGCACGTCAGCGCCGGTCGCCCGCTCGAGGTTGCGCGCCTGGCTCGGCGAGATCTCATGGTCTACGATCACGACATCGGCCGATGGTTGCGCGTACGGCCCTGGATCGGTCGGCACGGAACCTGGCTCGGCGCTCTCATCGAAGTGCTCTCGCGCCTTCGACTTCGACGCGGTCGCCATCGTGCCGACCACGCCCGTGCCGCCGGTGAGCGCCGCCAAATCGTGCAGCCGCCCTTTGCCCAGCACGGTTGTACCATCCAGCGCATCGCGTCGCTGCGACAGGGTGCCTACGACCTCGTAGCCCAGCGTTTTCACCAGACGGGCGAGTTCGTCGATGCTTGCCGCATGGGCCGTGTCATCGACGCCGGGAAGTTGGACGCCAACGAGAATGGCGTGCGGTACGGGACGTTTAGTTTCCATGCGTCTGCGTAGCATGGTCGGGCGATCTCTTCCTTCACACAGTCCGCGTCAGAGGACTTGGACTCCTCTCGGCCAGATCGGTCCGCTTTCAACGGCGGTTCCGTGAGATGACCGGCGACGCCGTCCGCATCGCATGGATCGTGCTGGACGAACGCGTCCGGGCTCACGTTTTTGACGGCCAAATCGGCGTCACCGGGCGAGACGCCTCACAGCAGCGCCGTCGCGGTTCGATGCAGGTTGTAGCCAGCCGTCATTTCCCGCCATCAACGGCGCGGTAGGGCCGTCAGAGGCTCGGACCACGCTGCCGTCGATGCGCAGGGCCCGCCTGACGTGACCCCCGAAATCTCCTCCACGCGGAGCTAGAGTCCGGCCCATTGAAGGGACGGACGGATGAAGAAGTCGAGATTTTCGAAGGGCAGATCATCGGCATCCTGAAGGAGCAGGAGGCCGGCGTTTCGGTCGCCGAGCTACGTGCCGAGAGTGTCTCGACCGGATACCCGCAACAATCGCGATCGTTCAGCCCAGGCGCTGCAGCAGATCGCGCGCGAAGACCGACAGCGTGTCGTCGCGAGCCCCCATGACCACGATGTGATCGCCGGGCCGCGCCAAGGCGAGGAGCCTCTCGCCACAGGCGGCACGGTCGGGCAGCGCCTCGGCCCGGCGGCCTCCGGCGACGATCCGCGCCACGAGATCGCGGCTTCCCACCGAACGGTCGACCGTGCCGCCGAAATAGGCCGGCTCCGGCATCAGCAGCACATCGTCCGGAGCGAGATCCCGCACGAGACCTTCGGCCAGCGCGTCTCCCATGAGGCGCAGGGGCCCGTAGCCATGGGGCTGGAACATGACGAGGAGCCGTCCGGGGAAGCCGTGCAGCGTCGCCAGCGTGGCGGCGATCTTGTCGGGGTTGTGGGCAAAGTCGTCGATGACAGTGACGCCGCCCACGCCGCCGACGACATCGAGCCGGCGGCGGATACCGGTAAAGCGCCCCAGCGCCGCCGCCGCCTCGCCGAGCGGCACATCGCAGGCGAGAGCTGCCGCGAGCGCGGCGAGCGCGTTCGAGACGTTGTGGAGTCCGGGGACTTGCAGGTCCACCGTTGCGCGCGATCCGGCGCGACCGAGGCGGTCCCGGACCGTCACGTCGAAGCTGACGCCGGTCGGCCGGAGGCTCGAAGGGCCGGCGAGGAGATCGGCGGCAGCATCGACGAGGCTATAGGTCACGGCATGGTCGCCGGCCTCGCGCGCCAGGGCCGCGGTCTCGTCGTTGTCGAGGTTCAGCACCGCCCGCTCGGCGCGGCTGACGAAACCGCGGAACAGCGGACGCAATTCGTCCATCGGCTTATGGTCGAGCGACATGTTGTTCACGACGGCGACGCTCGGCGTGTAGAGCCGGATGGAGCCGTCGCTCTCGTCGACCTCGCTGACGAAGGCCGCGCCGCTGCCCACGACGGCGGATTGTGCCTCCCCCTCGGGCCCGCGAAAATCCTTCATGTCGGCGCCGTTCATGACGGTCGGGTCGAGCCCGGCCTGGGCCAGGATGGTGCCGATCATGCCCGTCGTGGTGGATTTGCCGCTTGTGCCGGCCACGCCGACGCGCAGTCCCGCGGCATTGAACAACTCCGACAGGAGCTCCGGCCGGGTCACGACCGAGGCGCCGACGCGCCGCGCCGCCTGAACGTCCGGAACGGTTTCCTCGATGGCGGCCGAGACGACGAGGATTTGGTCGGGCGAAGTCAGGCCGCTGCCGTCCTGCGGAAACAGCGTGAAGCCGCGCGCCTCGAGGGCGGCAAATTTGTCCGGCGTCCGCCCCTGATCACGCGATCGGTCGGACCCCGCCACCGGGGCGCCGCGGGCCTTCACGATCGTGGCGAGCGGATTCATACCGCTGCCGCCGATGCCGCAGAAGAAATAAGGTCGAGGTGAAATCATGGGCGGACGCTACAGGCGTGGCCGCGACAGCGCAACGCAGGTGGTCGCGGATCAGCCCTGCCACGATGCCCTCGACGAATGCGATCGCCGTTCGCCAGGCAGATGATCCGACGAGGAGACTTTGGCTGTCTGACCACTCAGCCGCGAGCGCCTTTCGCCGTGACACCGCGGAGACGAGGTTCACGGGCCATGTAGGTGCGAACCGCTGCCGCCGTCAAAGGGCCTCCATGGCCGACATAGAACCGCGTCGCTCCCCGATCCAGCAAAGCAGCCAGGCTCTGTCGCACCGTACGGAGATCATCCTCGAACGGAGGCTTTCGCGCATGACCCAGGCGTGCGATGCCGCCGAGGACCGAGACGCCGCCGATCACGAGGTCGCCAGCCAAAACATCTCCGTTCGGCAACCAAGCAGAGATCGAGCCGGCGGTATGCCCCGGCGTGTGGAGGACAGTGCCGTCGCGCACGCCGTAGGGTTCGAGAGAGACGGCGGTGTCGATGACGAGGTCGGGTTCGCAGGGTTCGGCGCGCTGTGAAGGAAGCCCCGTCAAGTCGAGCAAACGTCCACCCCATCCGGTCGGAGGCCGCAGCCCGCCATCGCCGCGCCGCAGCCAGTCCGCGTCGAGGGCATGCACGGCCACGGGCGCGGCTGTGGCCCGTTTCAGGGCGGCCGCGCTGCCGATATGGTCGACGTGACGGTGAGTGATCAGGATGAGAGAAACGTCGCCCGGCGAGAAGCCCTCGCGGGCGAGTGCCGCCAGGATCTTGGCCGCGCTTCCCGGTACGCCCGTGTCGACGACGATGGGTCGCTCGCCCACGAGGATGAAGCTGTTCACCATGCCCCTCGGCAGAATGGGAACGGCAACAATGCGATGCTGGCTCATGAAGCTCTCCTGGCGTCATCAACGGTCGCGTCGGCACGCCCGAGGAGGTCCGCGAGGAGGCGCTCGCAGACCGTCGCGACGGCCTGTGGCGCTTCCAGCGGAACGAGATGGCCGCAGGCCGGAATGGTAGTGACGGTGGCGCCCGGCAAGTAACGGGCGAAGAGGGGTCGCAGGACGGCCCCACGCTCGACCATGTCGACTTCGCCGAGGAGGACAGCGACGGGCAGGTCGAGCCCGGCAAGCCCCGCACCGACGTCGACCGCCATGCCGTGGTCCGGCCAGGATCGCTTGGCGTCGGGTTCACCTCGCAGCGTATCCGCAATAACCTGCTCGCGATGACAGGGGTCGAGTTCCGGACCTGCGAGCACGTCGAGCGCCTGCCCTCCGCCCGCGCGCGTCTGATAGGAGGCCAGCATGCCGGCTCGGATCTCCGCGGGAACCTGCATCGGGGTTGGTGGCGCGGGCGCGACCAGGACGAGGCCGGCGAGGCCTCGGCTGCGACGCCCGGCCAGGATCTGGGCCACCTTGCCGCCCATGGAGTGTCCCACCAGGACGTACCGATCGATGCCCAGGGCCTCGACCGCATCCGTCACGTCGTCGGCCATCGCCTGCACGTCATAGGCTCTGTCTGCCGCCCGGGACCCACCCCAGCCGCGTTGGTTGATCGCGACTTTCCGGATCGGAGCAGGAAGGAGCGCCAGGACCGGGGCCCAGGTGCGGGCCGAACCGCCCCAGTAGTGAAGGAGGATCAGAGCAGGCTCGTCTTGCCCGGTGTCCTCGATGATGATCTCAGCACCCCGAGTCCAAATAGACCGTGTCGTCATGGGGAACTCCTTACGTGCTCCAGAGCTGAAAGTCGGCAACGCGTCCGGACTCTCGCGAGCTCATGCGGCCCAATGCGAGCCGCGGATCACCGAGCAGAAGTTGCCCCGGTGAAAATGCGGTTGCTTGTCGGCGATGACGTCGGCCTTGACGTTGCCGAAGGTCGTGTCGGGCTTGTGCCTGATACCGTCGTAGAAGGCCTGGATGATGTCTTCCTTGAACTGCGCACTGCGCGGGAAAGCCGCCACGATGGCCTCGCGAACCTCGTCGCCGTAGCGGTCGTAGGTGAGCCCCAGGACATCCATCTCGACACCCGCCGTGGTGAGGGCGATCACCGGATGCATGAACTCCGGCACGCCCGGCGTGGTGTGCAGCGCGATGCCGGCCCAGACCTTGTCGATATCGGCGGGATCGACCTTGTGGCTCGCCAGGAAGTCGCGGGCGGCGTTGGCCCCATCGACCTCGAAGCGCAGGTGCGGGCTGCTGTGCGACGGCATCAGTCCCACGTCGTGAAACATCGTGGCGGCGTAGAGCAGTTCTGGGTCGAAGGCGAGGCCGCGCTGCTGGCCCGCCAGCGCGCCGAAGAAGTAGACCCGGCTCGAATGGTTGAAGAGCAATTCGGTCTCGGTATCGCGGACGAACTCGGTGATGGCGCGGCCGAGCGTGCTGTCGGGGATGCTCACGCCCTGGATGCTGGGGACGGTGTGGATGGCCATGGAGACAACTCCTGTCTGTGGGCGGACCCGGCGCAGGCGGGATCGCCGTGTTGCGCGCGGGCGAGCGAGCCGTTCTGGCGCCGGCACCCGTCTTATTCCGCGGCAGACGCTCGGCAGCAATTGCCACGACCGTCGAAAAGCTGCCAAGGTGGGTCGGGAACCTGCCGCTGCCGCACTCTGCCGTCGACGCGGCGAGGCTCCGTGATCGGACCGGTGCGGAGATCGGATGGCCAGGAAGACCGTTGCCTTGCTGATCCACGACGGCGTGCAGGCGCTGGACGTGGCAGGTCCTCTCGACGTCTTCGCCGAAGCCAACGGCTTCCTGCCCGACAACCAGGGCTACGACCTCGTCCTACTCGCGTCGAAGCGGGAATCGGTGAACGCCTCCAACGGCATGCCGCTGATGGCGCATTTCACCTACGCCGAAGCCTCCCGACGCTTCGACACGGTGCTGGTGGCGGGTGGGCCCGCATTGCCGGACGCCACCGAGGACAGCGCCACGTCGGCGTGGCTCGCGCGCTGGGGCGTACGGGGCGGTCTCTACGGCTCCATCTGCACGGGAGCCTTCATCCTGGGCCATGCCGGCCTGCTCGACAGCCGGACCGTCACGACGCACTGGCAGGCTGCCGCCCAGCTCGCCACGATGTTCCCGGCCGCGCGGGTCGAGCCCGACAGGATCTTCTCCCGCGACGGCCCCCTGATCACCTCGGCCGGCGTCACGGCCGGGATCGATCTGGCGTTGGAACTCGTCGCCGACGATCATGGTGCGGCGGTGTCGCTGGCCTGTGCCAAGCGCCTGCTCGTGGTGACCCAGCGCCAAGGAGGGCAGTCGCAGTTCAGTCCCCTTCTCCAGCGCCGCCTTGCGAGCGGCACGCCGCTCCGGAAGGTCCAAGACCATGTGCTGGCGCATGTGGGCGAGCCGTTTCCGGTCGAGCGCCTGGCCGAGATCGCCGGGACAAGCGCCCGAAACATCGCGAGACTGTTCGTGAAGGAGATGGGGCTGACGCCGCACGACTTCGTCGAAAGCGTCAGGCTCGACCACGCGCGCAACCTGCTGGAGGCGACGGATGCGGCGTTGAAGGTGGTGGCATTCGACTGCGGCTTCGCGGGTCCCGAGCAGATGCGCGCCGTCTTCCAGCGGCGCCTTGGTCTCGGCCCGCAGCGTTACAGGGAGAGTTTCCGAACGACCGGTCGGCGGTCCTGAAGGCCAAGCTGTCGAGAGTGGCTTAAAAGCTGCCGCGCCACTCAATCAGCGACCACCCGCAACGCCTCGAGCCCGCGGAAATGGTAGCGGTCGGCAAAGCGCGGCGGCTCGGCGAGGCGCAACTTCGGCAAGCGTTTGAACAGCATCGGCAGAGCGACCTGCAGTTCGAGCCGGGCCAGCGGGGCGCCGAGGCAGAAGTGGAAGCCGCCGCCGAAGGCGACATGGGGCGCGGGAGTACGGGCGGGATCGAAGCGATCGGGATCGGGCCAGCGCGCCGGGTCGCGGTTGGCGGCGCCGATCAGGAGGCCGATCCTGTCGCCAGCCGCCAGATCCACGTCGCCGACGCTCACCGGTTCGAGCGCGAAGCGGGTGAAGAGATGCAGCGGCGGCTCGAAGCGGAGCGCCTCCTCGACGGTCGCCGCGATGCCGTCGGGCGTTGCCAGCAGCGCCGCAGGGTCGAGCCCCGAGCCGAGGATCACCGCGACGGCATTGCCGAGGGCATGGACGGTCGCTTCATGGCCGGCGTTGAGCAGCAGCACGGCATTGGCGACCGCCTCCTCGGTGCTGATCTCCTCGCCGGCCGTGGCCAGAACGGTCAAGAGGTCGTCGCGGGGGTGTGAGCGACGCTCGTCGAGCGCCGTCCGGAGATAGGCCGAAAACGCCAGGGTGGCGGCGACAGCCGCCTCCTCGTCGGCGCAGGTGCGGGCGGGGCGGTACATGGCCACCATGCGGTGCGACCAGTCGAGGAGACGGGGCGCGTCGGTCCGGGACACGCCCAGGAGGTCGGCGATGATCGCCACCGGGATCAGCTCGGCGAAGGCCGGCAGGAGGTCGACGGTGCCGATCTGCGGCAGGGCGTCGAGCAGGTCTCCCGCCAGAGCTTCGACCCGGGGCCGTAGGCGCTCGATGGCGCGGGACACGAAGGCGCGGTTGACGAGCCGGCGCAGCCGCGTATGGGCGGGAGGCTCCCGCTCCAGCATCGACAGGCGGTCGAGGTCGTGGAAGGCCCGCGTGTGCTCGGGCACCTCAGGCTGCTCGGGCGCTTCCCGGCCGAAGCGCCGGTCGCGGAACAGCGCGTCGACGGTCGCAACGTCGGCGCAGCACCAGTGGCCGTAGTCCTCCCACCAGAACACCGGGCAGGCGTCGCGGATGGCGCGATACGTGGGATAGGGATCCTGAACGAAGGCGGGATCCGTCGGCGAGACCCGCACCCGACGGGTGGCGGCATCGATCTGGAGGCTACCCGGCAGGCTCAAGGGTCGGAGCGCTCAGGCCGATTCGGTCCGGTCATAGCCGTCGTTCAGCGCCGCCGCCGTGACCTTGCGGCCGCGACGATGCCCGCTGATCTCGGCTCCGGCGCCGGGCGAGAATTTGAGGTTCCAGATCGTCGCGCTGAGCGAAATGGCGGTCACGACCAGGAAAGCGGCCGAAAAATCGTCGAGCTGCGGGTGAAGATGGCTGCGTAGCGCCATCGAGCCCTCCAGCGCCAGCGCCGCCGTGCAGATGCCGACCGACAGCATCAGCTGCTGGAAGGTCGTGTAGAAGCCGGTCGCCGAGCTCATGCGCGACTGCGGCACGGCGTCATAGGCCACCGTATTGTAGGCGGTGAACTGGAACGACATGAAGAAGCCGCAGAGCATCAGGATCACGAAGATGGCCGTGAAGGGCACGCCCGGCCGGAAGGCGGCGCAGCAGGCATAGCCGCAGCTGGCGATGACGCCGTTGATGATGAGGCTTCGGCGGAAGCCGACGCGGCGCAGAATGCCGGGCGCGAAGGCCTTCATCGACATGGATCCCAGCGCCGTCGCGATGACAATCCCGCCGCTCTGTGCTGCCGTGAGGCCGAAGTCGAGTTGCAGCATCAGAGGCAGCAGGAACGGCTGCGCGCCCTGTGTGATGCGGGTCAGAGAGCCGGCGATGACCGAGGTTCCGAACGAGGGCAGCCGCATCAGCGACAGGTCCATGATCGGGTCGGCGGTCCGCCGCGCATGGCGGACGTAGAGGAAGCCGAAGACGAAGCCGGTCGTCAGCAGCGCCAGAACCGCAGGTGCGAGATCCGGGTGGCTGGCGAGTTCGAAGCCGAAGAACAGGCACCCGAGCGCCACACCCGACAGCGCCATGCCGGACCAGTCGAAGGGACCGATGGCGTCGCCGTGGGTATTCTCGATGAAGCGCAGCACCAGACCCAGGCCGAGCAGCCCGATCGGGATGTTGATGTAGAAGATCCAGCGCCAGTCGAGGAAGGTGACGATGAAGCCACCGACCGGCGGCCCGACGATGGGTCCGATCATGGCGGGCACGAGCAGCCATGACATGGCCGAGACGAGATCCTTGCGCTCGACGGAGCGCAGCAGCACCAACCGCCCGACCGGCATCATCATGGCGCCGCCGAGACCCTGGAAAGCACGGGCCGCGACGAAGAGCGTGAGGTTCGGCGCCTGGGCACAGAGGATCGAGCCCAGCATGAAAACCGCGATGGCGGCGGCGAAGACCGTGCGGGCGCCGAACCGGTCGGCCACCTTGCCGGAGGCCGGAATGAAGATCGCGAGGCTGAGCAGGTAGGAGGTCAGCGCCACGCTCATATTGGGTGCCGCGACGCTGAAATCGCGCGCCATGGTGGGCAGCGCGGTCGCAAGGATCGTGGCGTCGAGCTGTTCCATGAACATGGCACTGGCCACGATCAGGGCGATGAACCGAAAGTTCAGCGGCTGTGAGGCCGGCAGGGTTGCAACGGACATGGACTCGCGCGGTCGGCGACCGGGTGGCTCGTCCGCGCACCGAGGGTCTCCAGGGCAAACATCGCAGAGGTCGCTCCGCCTCGGCGGGGCCGCGATGTCTGGCCTGGGATCCCCGTGTGCCGAGCGCGGGCGCAGTCTCTCGATCTGCGGTGACAGGAAAAGGTCTTCGGCAGGCTCTCCTTAAGACTTATAGGCCGCTCACCCTCGATAAGCCCTGTCGTCTCACGATACCGGCCATGCGCTCACGCCTGGGCTTTGGACACCCGCCGTTAACCGACATGGTGACCGCGCCAGTTCACCCTCCGCGGCGGGTTCGCAGGACCCGGATGCCGACGCTGCGGACGTTCAAGTAGACATCTACCTTGCGGACATGCACCTCGACGGCCGCGACATCGCGCGGCGTGAGGCAGATCGCGGCGACCTGCTCGGCCAGGGTTTCCTGCAAGTCGACATGGGGTGCCTCGGCCAGCGCCGCGATGTCCTGGTAGATCGCATCGTAATTCACCACCTCGTCGAGATTGTCGGCGCCGAGCGGAACAGACGGGATGACCAGGATCTCCGCCGAGACCAGCACCCGCTGCGGGGCGTGGCGCTCCAACTCGTAGGCGCCGATGCGGACCGCGAGCGCGATATCCTCGAAGGTGATGACGCGCGCCGCTTCGTCGTTCGACAGAAGCGCGGCCCTGAGGCTGGGAAAGGGAGACACGGCCGATCCTATATAGACACCGGATCATGGACCATCCCGGCGATGCAGGCCATCCCGTGGTGAGCACGGGCCCCGGACACGACGCGCCGCCCCGTGGCATGAAAATTGAAACATAAGTTGGTTCGCGGGCAGCACCTACGCTGCGCGACTTATCAAGGCGAGGCTTCCATGCCTGATCTGTTCAGCCCCTATACGCTCAAGGGCGTGACGTTGCGGAACCGCATCGCGATGTCGCCGATGACCATGTACAATTCCGTCGACGGCAAGCTCGATGACTATCATGTGAGCTACCTCGGCGCCCGCGCGGCCGGCGGCTTCGGCCTGATCTTTGGCGAGCAGATGGCCATCACGCCGGACGGTCGTACCACGACCTCCTGTGCCGGCATCTGGGACGACGACCAGATCGAGGGCCATGCCCGGGTCTGCTCCATCATCGAGCGCATGGGCGGCGTGCCCGCCATCCAGCTCGGCCACACGGGCCGCAAGGGCAGCGAGTTGCCGCCTCACAAGGGCACCAATTCAGAAGGCACCTGGAAGCAGCTGCCGCCCGACCACCCCGACGGCTGGACCTGTGTGGCGCCCTCGGCGATCCCCTATGGCGGCGGCGGTCACATCTATCCGGTCAAGCAACTCAGCGTCGACGCGATCAAGGCGCTGCACCAATCCTATGCCGATGCCGCCAGGCGGGCGCTTCAGGCCGGCTACAAGTGGCTGGAGATGCACTATGCCCATGGCTATCTCGGAGCCAGTTTCTTCTCGCCGCTGGCCAACCAGCGCACGGACCAGTACGGCGGCAGCGTCGAGAACCGCGTTCGCTTCCACCTCGAGGCGCTCGACGCCGTGCGCGCCGTCTGGCCGGAAGAGTACCCGCTGACGATGCGGCTCGGCTCGGACGATCTCCATCCGGAGGGGACGCAGTTCGAGGATTCCATTGTGGCGATCCGCATGATGAAGGAGCACGGGCTCGACCTCGCCGACCTGTCGCTCGGATTCAACACGGACGAGATGACCAACCCGCCGATGAACGAGGTCGGCTTCATGCTGGGCCGGGCCAACCGGGTCCGGCAGGAGGTCGGCATTCCGGTCGCGACGAGCTGGAACCTTGGCGTGCCGGCCAATGCCGACCGCGCCATTCGCGAGGAATTGATCGACCTCGTGTTCCTGGGTCGTCCGGCGCTGGCCAACCCGCATTGGCCGCTGTGGGCGGCGCGCGAGCTCCAGCACAACGACCCGTTCCACCTCGTCCCGCAGGACTGGGCGTGGTGGCTGCGCAACTTCCGCGGCCATGGCCCCAGCATCGGCCTGCCGCCCGTGAAAGGGGACGCGCAGGCGGAGAAGGCCGCTTGAGCAGGATGGACTGGTCGGGAGCACCTGGTCGGGCCCCTTCCACCCCTGCTGTGCAGGGTCCTCCTCCCCAAGAGGCTAAATGTGTTCACATATCCGAGCGTTTGCAGCGCCCGGCGCCGCTGCGTCTCCGCCCCCGTTGGGGGAGGGGGACCACCGAAGGGTGGTGGGGGCGGACCGGGTGCGACCGAGCCCGTCAGTCCAGAGGCCTTACCTCATCCCCCAGGCGATGCCGGCCACGACACCCACCAGAGCGCCGACCGGTACGCACACGAGCATCTCGCGCATCGCGAAGGTGCCGTCGTTCGGTGCCGGCAGCGCCGACGCCCAGGCCAAGGCTGCGGCGACCCCCAGGCCGGCGCCAGCCAGGAATCCTAAGAGGCCGAAGAGCACGGACCATAGGATCGTGCTCACCTCTGCCCCTCGGTCCTGTCTTAGACAGCAAGGCCGTGTGACTTCGCCATGGCGGTGAGATCGGCCATGGGCCGGGCCCCCACATGGCCAATGATCTCGGCCGCCGCCAGCGTGCCCAGACGGGCGCAGTCGACGGCATCACGCCCCCGTGCCAGACCCGTCAGGAAGCCCGCCGCGAAGAGATCGCCGGCCCCGGTGGAATCCACCACGGACTCGACCGGGAAGGCCGGAACGGCGCGCACGCCAGCGGGCTCGACAACCACGGCGCCCGCGGCACCGCGGGTCACGGCGGCCAGCGCGCAATCCGCCCGCAGGGCCGTGGCGGCGCGGTCGAAATCCTCGGTCTCGTAGAGCGCCAGCAGTTCGGCCTCGTTGGCGAAAACGATGTCGACCTTCTTCGAGCGGATCAGGTCGAGGAACTCGTCCCGGTAGCGGCCGACGCAGAAGGAGTCCGACAGCGACAGGGCGACCCGACGCCCGGCCTCGTGGGCCAGGGTCGAGGCCTTGCGGAAGGCGTCCTTGGCGTGTGGGGGATCCCACAGATAGCCCTCGAGATAGATCACGCCGGCGGAGGACACGAGAGTCGGGTCGACGTCGTCGACCGTGAGGTTCTGACACGCGCCGAGATAGGTGTTCATGGTGCGCTGCCCGTCGGGCGTCACCAGGATATAGGAGCGCGCCGTGACGGGGCCGTCGGTCGCAGCCGCGGTCGAGAAATGGACGCCGGTGGCGCGCAGATCGGTGGTGAAATGCCCACCGACATCGTCGTCCCGCACCTTGCCGATGAAGCCCGCCTTGGCGCCAAGCTTGGCGGCCCCGACGGCCGTGTTGGCGGCCGATCCGCCCGAGATCACGACGGTCGATCCCATGGCGTCGTAGAGCCACGTCGCCCGCGCTTCGTCGATGAGGTTCATGCCGCCCTTGGCGATCCCGAACGTCTCGAGGAACGTCTCCTCGACGGGGGCGAGGACGTCCACGATGGCGTTCCCCAAACAGAGGAGATCGAGGGAAGAGGCGGTCATGCAGGTTCTCGGGCTGGAAAAGGGCTCGCCGCCTGTCGCACCCGGGTGCCGGCCGCGTCAACCTAGGGGATTTCAGGTGAGGATGCGCAGCAACAGGCCAGCGGGCCGGCGATCCCGGACGGAGGCGATGGTACGGCGGATCCAGGCATCGGCCCCAAGGGCACGGCCGGCCGACAGGAGCGTGAAATAGCCGCCCACCATCGCGAGGAGGAGGAAGCTCCACGACCAGACGGCGGGAGCGTCGGGGTGCTCGCCATAGAGGCCGAGCCAGAGTCCGAGTCCGCCGATCAGCGTGACGAGGCCCGCCACGCGCACGAACAGCCCGAGGATCAAGGAAGCGGCGACGCCGAATTCGAGCAGAAAAACGAGGGGATTCACGAGACCGAAGTGGGGCAGGATCACATCGCTGATCACGCCCGAAAATTGCGGCCACGCCGCTCGCCCCGCCATCTGCTCGACCCAGCCGTGAAGCGCATTGTCCGGGCCGAAGGGCAGCGTCTCCAGCATGCCGCGGAACACCAGGCAGCCCACCAGCACGCGGGTGAGCCATATCCAGAGCAGGCTTGCGCTGCGCTGCGTGCGATCGTGCCGGAGATTGCTGGCCGCGAGAATGACGCTGACGATGACCAGGGCGTAGAACGTGACGATGATGACGTAACGCGCGGCGCCGAGCGGTTCGAAGGCGCTGCTGTTCGCCGTCAGGAAAGCCACGAGGTCGTTCAGCGGGTTCGACATGACGGCATCCTCGACGACTCGTTCGCGGGCGCGGCGCGAAACGGCGACGACCCTGGTTCACAGGCGCGCGCCGATCAGACCGGCTCCGACGGCGCGGGGCGAGCCTTAGAGCAGGTTCGCGCCGGAGGGAAACGCCCGGCGATGTCGCTGAGACCGAGGCCGGAGTTTGCAGAAGAGGCTCGTGGCCCCCCACCTCTTGTCAATCGGGTGTCTCGGCTCAAATACCCCGGTCGTTCAGAGACACAAGCAACATGGAGACTGACCATGACCGTCACGGCCCCGGCTCACCCGATCCCCTATGCGGCCGACCTCGAGCGCCCGGAGCCCGACGAGGCCGTCGTGACCCAGGGCATCGTCGACCAGATGCGCAAGATCGGCGAAACCGTCTTCAAGGACTCCGGCCATGCCGAGCGCGGCGTCCATGCCAAGAGCCATGGGCTGCTGCGGGGGGAACTCCGGGTGCTGGATGGTCTGCCGCCCGCCCTGGCCCAAGGCCTCTTCGCTGCGCCTGGAACCTATCCGGTGATCATGCGGCTCTCCACCAACCCCGGTGACGTTCTCGACGACAGCGTATCGACGCCGCGCGGCCTCGGCCTGAAGATCATCGGGATCGCGGGAGAGAGGCTGCCCGACGCACCGGGCGACACGCAGGATTTCGTCATGGCCAATGCACCCGCCTTCGTGGCCGGCACGCCCAAGGCCTTTCTGAAGAACCTCAAGCTGCTGGCCGCCACCACCGACACGCCTCAGATTCTGAAGAAGGCGTTCTCGGCCGTGCTACGCGGCGCCGAGGCGACGCTGGAGACGTTCGGGACCAAGAGCGGCACTTTGATCGCCCTCGGCGGCCAGCCCGAGACCCATATTCTCGGCGAGACCTTCTACAGTCAGGTGCCCATCCGTTACGGCGCCTATGTCGCAAAGGTCGCGGTGCGACCGGCTTCGCCCGACCTAGAGAGCCTTCGGCAGGCGCCGCTCAATGTGAACGGCAAGCCCAATGGGCTACGCGAGGCCGTTGCGGCCCATTTCGCCGAACATGATGCCGCCTGGGAGGTTTGCGTCCAGCTGAATACCTCGACCGAGACCATGCCGATCGAGGATGCGTCGGTAGCCTGGTCCGAGGAGGAGAGCCCCTATCTGCCGGTGGCGCGCATCACAGTGCCGAGACAGGACGGCTGGGACGAGGGCAAGCATGCGGCGATCGACGACCGCATGTCCTTCAGCCCCTGGCACGGGCTCGCGGCGCACCGGCCGCTCGGCGCCATCATGCGGGTGCGCAAGGCCGTCTACGAGAGCTCGGTCCGGTTTCGCGCCGAAGCCAACGGGGTTACGGTCGCGGAACCCACCCGGGACGGAGCCGCAGCATGACCGCCGACCAACCCCTCGAGATCTACGGCTATTGGCGCTCCAACGCCATGTACCGGGTGCGCGTCGCCCTGAACCTCAAGGGCATCCCCTATCACGAGATCCCGGTGAACCTCGACACCGGCGAGCAGCGCGCGCCGGACTTCCTGGCCCGCAACCCGATGGGCGCCGTGCCGGCGCTGATGGACGGCGACCTGCCGCCGCTGACCCAGTCGATCGCTCTGCTGGAGTATATCGAGGAGCTCCATCCCGAGCCGCCGATCCTGCCCGCCGACCCGCGTGGCCGGGCCCGGGTCCGGGCACTCGCCGCCACGGTCGCCAGCGACACGCATCCGCTGATCGTGCCGCGCGTGCGGACCTATCTCACCACGGTCGGCGGCTTCGACGCCGATGCCTTTCGCAGCTGGGTGACGCATTGGGTCGGGCAAGGGCTCGAGGGGATCGAGGCGAACCTCACCCGCAGCCCCGAGACCGGCCGCTTCTGCCATGGCGACCGGATCACCATGGCGGACATCTGCGTCACCGGCCTCGCCATGATCGGACGCGTCTTCAAGCTCGACGTGCCGAAGACGCCGGTGCTGAGCGCCATCGTGGAGCGTTGCCTGGCCGAGGAGGCCTTCGCCAAAGCCGAGCCCTCCCGCCAGCCCGACGCGCCGAAGGATTGAAGGGCGACATCGACCGGCCAACAACAGGAGCGTGAGCATGACGAGCATCGTCGACCAGGCCATCGAGCGGCTTCGCAGCTTGCCGACGGATCTCCAAGACGACCTTGCCCGCGTCCTGCTCCGACTGAGCGGAGAGGAGCGGGCTTTTTACCAGTTGACGCCTGAAGAAGATGCCGACCTCGCCGAAGCGGATGCCGAAATTGCCCGCGGAGAGCTGGCCTCCGAAGAGGAGGTGCTCGCCGTCTGGGCAAAACATGGTCTGTGAGGATCGCCTATACGCCGACCGCGTTGCGGCAACTCGACGATATTCTGACCTACATCGAGGGGCGTCATCCGCTGGGCGCGATCCGGGTCAAGGCAAGGGTCCGCGACTTGATCGCCGTTCTGGCAGATCACCCCTTCGCAGGACAATCGACCAGTCGTCCTGGACAGCGGCGTCTCGTGATCAGTCCATATCCCTACGTGATCTTCTATCGCGTCGGCGCTGATACTCTGACCATCCAGCGCGTTCGCCACACGGCACGTAGCCCTCTGTAGGCGAGAGCGCCGTCTCGCTTCAGACGTGTCAAAGTCAGGATGTGGCGGCCTGTCCCTCGACGAAGTTCAGTTTCCCGTCTCCCAGTGCCGACCAGTCCGCGTCTTGACGCCGTCGCACCCTGCGGGCATGTCGCCGCCATGCTCTTCGTCCTCCCCTACCCGGTCATCGACCCCGTCCTCGTCGACCTGGGCCCTTTCCCCATCCGCTGGTACGCGCTCGCCTATGTGGCGGGGATCGTGCTCGGCTGGTTCTACATGAAGCGGCTCTGCGCGGCCGACCAGTTGTGGGGCAGCGTGCCCCACCCGACGCCGGCCTCGGTCGACGATCTCGTCGTCTATGTGGCGCTCGGCATCGTGCTGGGTGGCCGCCTCGGCTACGTGCTGTTCTACAACGCCTCCTATTACGTCGCGCATCCGCTCGAGATCGTGGCGGCCTGGAACGGTGGCATGGCGTTCCACGGCGGGCTCGTCGGCACCGCCATCGGCATGGCGATCTTCGCGAGGCGGGCCAAGGTCGGCTTCCTGTCGGTCGCCGACGGCGTCGCCGCCGTGGTGCCGATCGGGCTGTTCCTTGGGCGGATCGCCAATTTCATCAAGCCGGAGCTCTGGGGCCGTGAGGCGCCGGATGTCGACTGGGCCATGGTGTTCCCCGGCGCCGGACCGATCCCGCGTCATCCGAGCCAACTCTACGAAGCCGGACTCGAGGGCATCGTGCTCTTCGTCGTGCTGGCCATCGCGATCCGCCTCGGTGCGTTGAAGCGCCCCGGCCTCTCGACGGGTCTCTTCACCGCCGGCTATGCCCTGGCCCGCATCGTCTCGGAATTCTTCCGCCAGCCCGATGCGCAACTCGGCTTCCTCTTCGGCGGCGCCACGATGGGCATGCTGCTCTCCCTGCCGCTGCTCCTCATCGGCCTCGCGCTGATCGCTTTCGCGATCCGGCCGCGGCGAGAGCCGATCCTCACGGCATGACGCGCCTCGCCGAGGAGATCCGCGCCCTGATCCTCGACGGTGGCCCGATGGGTGTCGACCGCTTCATGGCGCTGGCGCTCGGCCACCCGACGCTCGGCTATTACGTCACGCGCGATCCCTTCGGTGCCGCAGGAGACTTCACCACCGCGCCCGAGACGAGCCAGATGTTCGGCGAACTCATCGGCGCCTGGGCCGTCGCGGTCTGGACCGCCATGGGCGAGCCCGCGACGCTGCACCTCGTCGAACTCGGCCCCGGCCGCGGCACACTGCTTTCCGACGCGCTCCGGGTGGCGCGGCGCCAACCGGCCTTCCTGGCCGCGATCGACCTGCATCTCGTCGAAACGAGCCCGATCCTGCGGCAGGCACAGCGCGAGACGCTGTCCGACTGCGGCCGGCCTCTGGCGTGGCACGCCGACCTCGACACCGTTCCGCCGGGGCCCGCGATCGTCATCGCCAACGAGTTCTTCGATGCCCTGCCGGTGCGCCATTACCTCAAGACGCCGGCCGGATGGCGGCAGCGCGTGGTCGGACTGGAGGGCGATGCCCTGACCTTTGGCCTTGCCCCCGAGACCGAACCGGCCGTGACCGTCGCGGCGCCGGATGGGGCCGTGCTGGAGGTCGGGCTCGTGGCTCAGGGCATCGCCAAGGCGCTGGCGCAACGCCTCGTGCGCGATGGCGGATGCGCCCTTGTGATAGATTACGGTTACACCAAGCCCGCTTTCGCCGAGACCCTGCAGGCGCTGCGCCGCCACGCTCACGCCGATCCGCTGGCCGACCCCGGCGAGGCGGACCTCTCCGTCCACGTCGACTTCGGCGGGCTGCGCCGGGCGGCGGAGAGCGCCGGTGCGGCGGTCCATGGCCCCGTGGCGCAGGGCCGCTTTCTCGGCAGCCTCGGCATCAGGGAGCGCGCGGCAGCGCTTTCGAGGTGCGCGACACCGGACCAGGCGGCAAGTATCACGGCGGCACTCGACAGGCTCACTGGCGTAGGAACTCCGGAGCGGCCCGGCATGGGCGAGCTTTTCAAGGTCCTCTGCGTCGCCTCGCCTACCCTGCCCGTCCCCCCCGGCTTCGAGGCACTCCATCGATGACGCTCGCTCCCATCACGAGCCCGGCGCTCGACCATCCGCGCATCGCCCACGGCTTCTTCACGCGTGAGGGCGGCGTCTCGACCGGGATCTACGCCTCGCTCAACGGCGGCACGGGCTCGCGCGACGAGCGCGGTGCCGTGATGGAAAATCGGCGACGCATGGCGGAGACGCTTGGTGTCGTGGCCGACCATCTCGTCCTGCCTCACCTGGTCCATTCGCCGGATGCGGTCGCCATCTCGGCCCCGTTCGGAGACGAGGACCGCCCGCGTTGCGACGGTCTCGCGACCCGCACGCCGGGCCTGGCGCTCGGCGTCACCGGCGCCGATTGCGGGATCATGCTGATGGCCGATGCGGAGGCCGGGGTCGTCGCCGCCTGCCACGCGGGCTGGAAGGGCGCCGTCTTCGGCATCCTCGAGTCGACGGTCGCCGCCATGCTGTCGCTCGGCGCGACGCTCTCGGGCATCTCGGCCGTTCTCGGCCCCACGATCGCCTGCGAATCCTACGAGGTCGGCCCCGAGTTCCGCGACCGCGTGGTCGAGCGTGACGCGGTCTATGCGGGCTTCTTCGCCCCATCGGCCAAAGCCGGCCACCATTATTTCGACCTGCCGGGCTTCATCGTCCATCGGTTGCGCGGCACCGGCATCGGCCGCATCACCGATCTTGCCCTCGACACTTATGCCGACGAAGCACGATTCTTCTCCTATCGTCGCGCCACGCATCGCGGCGAACCGGATTACGGGCGGCTGGTCGGCGCGATCGCCTTGCGCTGAGGCGGCGAGGAGACGGCCCGACAGGGAGGGGGAACCTCATGTATCTCGGCATCGACCTCGGCACATCCTCGGTCAAGATCGTCCTGGTCGGCGCGGCGGAAGCGCTGGTGGCCTCGGTCGAGGTGCCGCTGGCGCCGCGCCAGCCCCGGCCCGGCTGGTCGGAGGACGATCCCGATCTCTGGTGGGAGGCCGTCGCCTCCGGGCTCGACCGGCTGCGGGCCGAGCAGCCGGGCGTCCTCAGACAAGTCGCCGGCATCGGTCTTTCGGGCCAGATGCATGGCGCGCTGCTCCTCGACGAGGCCGAGCGCCCCATCGGCCCCGCGATCCTGTGGAACGACGGCCGCGCCGCCGCCGAGGCGCGGGACCTCGCACGACGCGTCCCGCACCTCATCCCTCTCGCCGGCGTGCGGCCGATGCCGGGATTCACGGCGCCGATCCTCGCCTGGCTCCGCGCCCATGAGCCCGCCTTGCTCGACCGTGCCCGTCATTTGCTGCTGCCGAAGGACTGGATCCGACTGAAGCTGACCGGAGAGCGCTCGACCGACCCGAGCGATGCCGCCGGCACCTGGCTGCTCGACCAGGGCCGCCGCGCCTGGGCGCGGGATCTGGCGGAGGCCTGCGGCGCCGACCCGGCGTGGCTGCCGCCGATCATCGAATCCACTGCGGTTTCGGGACGGCTGCGACCGTTGCTCGCGGCACGCTGGGGCCTGCCGCCCGGCACACCGGTGGCGGGAGGCGGTGGCGATACGGCCGTCGGCGGCGTCGGCATCGGCGCGGTCAAGCCGGGCCGAGGCTTCGTGTCGCTCGGCACGTCCGGCCAGGTCTTCCTGGCGCGCGACGTCTACAGGCCCGCCGCCGACCCGACGGTGCATGGCTTCTGCCACGCCCTGCCGGACCGCTGGTGCCGCATGGCGGCGCTGCTCAACGGCGCGAGCCCCCTTGCCGCGGCAACGCGCTGGACAGGGCGTGCCGATGTCGCGACGCTGCTTGGCGAGGTCGAGTCCGGCTTCTCGGGTCCCTCCCCCCTTCTGGCCCTGCCCTATCTCTTCGGCGAGCGCACCCCGCACGACGATCCCACGGCCCGTGGCGCCGTGATCGGCTTGACCTCCGCGACGACCCCGGCCGACATCGCGCAGAGCATGATGGAGGCCGTGGCCTTCTCGCTGGCGGATGGGCTGAAGGCTCTGGCACCCGCCACGCGTCCGGCGGCGCTGGGCTTCATCGGCGGCGGCGCTCGGTCGCGGCTCTGGGGCCGGATCATCGCCGCGGTGCTCGACGTGCCGCTCGAGCGCCACACCGGCGGGGAGCGCGGCCCGGCCTTCGGTGCCGCCCGCCTGGCACGGCTTGCCGTCACCGGAGAGGCCCCGGCCGATGTCGCGGTGCCGCCCCCGATCGCCGACACGATCCCGCCCGAACCGCGGCTCGTCGATGCCTATGCACCCCGGCTCACTGCGTTCCGCGCGCTCTACGCCGCCCTAAAGCCTGAATTCACTCGAGCTTAGTGACGGTGAAGTCAGGTCAAGACCGGCTCCATAGAAATAGAATAAATCCAGATTTGGCATCGGGATATCACAACCGCCTCCGATGTTCGGTGTTCTTGCGACCGCGACGTCGCATGCATTGACAGGTGACCTAAGCTGCAGTCTCACGGAGCGATGCTGTACGAGATCACGATATGGAAACGAACGGCGAGCGGTGCACAGCTCGCCGAGACCCACCACGAGCTCGGTCACCTCAGCACCGTGAAAGACGTCGCCAAACGCTTGCTGCGCGAGTTTCCCGGCGTCGGCCTCGCCCATCACGTCAAGATCAGCGAAGCTCATAACGGGCGCGAGGTCTTCGTCTGGAAGCTCGACGGCCGCAGCTAACCCCGTACAGGAATGACGGGTTCAGCGATGCTGGGCGCGCCCGTGACTCCGACGCTGAGCTTGGCGGTCGGAGGCCACCCGTGTTCGGCCTTGCGCCCCGGCACGAGGCCAACGGCGGATCGAAGTGACACTTTCACCCTCATTTCTTCGACAAGCTCGAGATAGGCTCTGGGCTTGTCGAAGATATGAGGAAGATTGGAAGAGGTCCGAGTGAGACGCCGTTGGTACCAGGAGGCGCGTGATGGCGAGGACGGTTGGTTGACGCCGCCAAGTGCGGGGGCATAGATCCCTTCATGACCGAAGAACCCCAACCTGATCTTGAAGTGAAGACTCGGCTCCGAAGCGGCGCCGGCCGTGGAGCCGAATGGGAATGGGGCGTGTACCCTTCCGGCGGCGTCGAGCCGGTCGCCAGCGGCAAGACCATGGGGGCCGAGCGCAAAGCCAAAGCCGCCGGGGACGCCGCTATGGCCGACCTGCTCAAAGCGCGTGGGAAACGACCGAAGTCATGACCGCTTGGCCCGAGGCGGCTCGGCGTGGTCCGCCCGCTGGTCGGAGGCTCCTCTGACGCCATCGAGGCCGAACCCTCCCTCGCGTTTAGGCTGAGCGATCGGCCTCCTTGGCCGAGGTTGTCGTTCGATCTTTCTCAGTCCGCGCTGCGCTTCGCGGCCTCCGCGTCGCCCCAGGCCACGAAGGCGCCATTGCGGTAGCGAGCCTCGGCCTTGCCGTAGAGGAAGGGACTGCCGTCCGGCTGGAGCACGATGCCGCCGGCCGCGCGCAGTACCGCGTCGGCCGCCGCCGTGTCCCATTCCATCGTGGGTCCGAAGCGGGGATAGATGTCGGCCTCACCTTCCGCCACGACGCAGAATTTCAGCGACGATCCCGCAGCCCGACGCGGGCCGATGGGGAGCCGCGCCAGCAGCGCCTCGGTTTCGGCATCGCCATGCGAGCGGCTGGCCAGCGCGGTCCAATCCGCCGCCGGAGCCGTGCGGGTGCGCAATGGCCGGTCCTCGACGGCCGCCGATAGGTCGCCACCGGGTGCGACGCGCCGGACCCGTGCGGTGGCGCCGCCCGACCAGAGGCGTTCGAGCACTGGCGCATAGACAGCGCCCGCCACCGGCACGCCGTCGGCCACGAGACCGATATTGACGGTGAATTCACCGTTGCGGTTGAGAAACTCCCGCGTGCCGTCGAGCGGATCGACGAGGATGAACCGCGCACAGGCGGCGATGCCTTCTCCGCGAGAGGCGGCCTCCTCGGCCAGCACCGGCCAGCCGGGCAATCGCTCCGCCAAGCCGGCGAGGATCAGGGCTTCGGCACGTTCGTCCGCTTCCGTCACGGGGCTACGGTCGTCCTTCAGCCGTGACACGCAAATCCCGCCGTAGACTTGCATCACCACGGCGCCGGCGGCGACGCAGAGTTCGGCGAAACACTCCGCCAAGCGGTCGCGGGTGGGACCGTCAAGTGAGGCCGTCGGAGACGGAAGGGGATTTTGGGACGACATGGCGGCTTTCGCGATGGGTGTACCCGTCTGCCTACGCCATTGTGACGGTGCGGGAAACCGGGTCCCCGCCAGGGTGCGGGGGGCACGGATCCACACCGTCACCAGCGTCGTGCAAAGATTGGTTAACTTTTTCGGAAGAATCTCTAGGTTATGGGGTGACGGCTGAGCCGGAAACCCTGAGCCGCGTTCGGTGCGCCGATGGCTCCCCCACCCCCTGTCGGCGCGGGCCGAGCCCTCCAGTGCGGAGGGATCCCGCGAACAAGACGCAACGGAAGCCGCATCATGACGCCCATCGCGCTCGAAGCCCTCGACCTCGCGGCCCTGCTGTGCTCGCGCGTCTGCCACGACGTCATCAGCCCGGTCGGCGCCATCGTGAACGGTCTCGAAGTGCTCGACGAGGAGAAGGATCCCGAGATGCGGACCTTCGCGCTCGATCTCGTCAAGAAAAGCGCCACGGTGGCATCGGCCAAGCTGCAGTTCTGCCGGCTGGCCTTCGGCGCCGCCGGTTCGGCCGGCGCCTCGATCGACACGGGCGATGCCGAGACGGTGACACGTGGTCTCTTCGGCGACGACAAGATCAAGCTCGATTGGCGCGCGCCGCGCATCCTGATGCCCAAGAACAAGGTTAAGCTGATCCTCAACCTCTGCCTGATCGCGGCTGGAACCATCCCACGCGGCGGCATCATGACGGTCGACGTCGAGGGCGAGGGTGACGAAGCGGCGATCCGCATCGTGACGAAGGGCGGCTATGCCCGCGTCCCGGCCGGGGTTGCGGCCCTGCTGGCCGGGACGCCCGAGCACGGCATCGTCGATGCCCATGCGATCCAGCCCTATTTCGCCGGTCTCATCGCCCGCGAGGTCGGCATGGTGGCGACGGTCCGCAGCGAGCCGGAAGGCATCGTCATCGAGGGCCGCCCCGTCCTGCAGGACGGTGCGCTGCCCGGCGATGACGGCGAAACCCTGCCCGATGCCGCCGGCGCTGCTCTCGACCTCGCCGACCAGATGCGCGCCGCCACCGCGGCTCCCGCATCGGTCTCGCGCTTCAACGCCGCATAGAGGCCGCGCGGCAGGATCCGGCGCGGCCCCACGCGAGAGAGCGGTTTCTTCAAGATAGGGTCGTGCGCACGATGTACCCGGGCGCGAAGCCACTCTAGTTTCGACGCGACGACCGCGAACGCCGAAGGAGCAAGACGATGACCCGCGTTCTGGTGGTCGACGATTCCAGCGTCATCCGTAAGGTGGCGCGCCGGATTCTGGAGGGTCTGTCCCTCGAAACCGCCGAAGCCGACAGCGGACAGGCGGCACTCGACGCCTGCGTGGCCGACATGCCCGACGGGATCCTGCTCGACTGGAACATGCCCGAGATGGACGGTCTCGCGGTGATCAAGGCCCTGCGCAAGCTGCCGGGGGGCGACAGGCCCAAAATCCTGTTCTGCACCACGGAAAACGACGCGGCCCATATCGCCAAGGCCCGGCACGCCGGCGCCGACGACACCATGATGAAGCCCTTCGACAAGGACGTCCTGCGGGTCAAGATGGCGGCGGTCGGCCTTATCTAAGGCTGTCCAGGCGCTTACGGACTCGGCTTTGCATGTCGACAATCATGAGGTGCACGCCCTCTGAACTGCAGCGCGTAGGGAGCCGTCAGCAGGTGTGGATCGGTTGAGCCGATCGGCCCGCCCGCCTGGCGCGCTTTTCCGGCCGAACCGGATCCCAGGTCCCAGGCTCGACGCCATCGTGTAGGGGGTCAGGACATGACCAGTGTCGCGCCTCCAGGGCCGGGAGTGCCTTGGCGAAGAGATATCCCTGACCGTAATCACAGCCGAGTTCTTCCAGCCTTTCGAGGTGCGCCGTGGTCTCGATTCCCTCTGCCACGACGGTCAGTCCCAGGCCATGCGCCAGGTCGATGATGGACCGCACGATGACCGAGTCCTTCTGCGACGTCAGGCAGTTCATGACGAAGGAGCGATCGATCTTGATCGTATCGACGGGGTAGGAGCGGAGGTGAGTCAGCGACGCGTAGCCGGTGCCGAAATCATCCAGCGACACTTTGATGCCCGCCTGCCGGATGGCCGCGATGGTCGACTCCGCGATGGAGCCTTCGCTGAGCAGCACGCTTTCCGTGACCTCGATCTCGATCATGCCGGGCTCGATGCCGTAGCCATCGATCATCTTGAAGAGAGAGGCGGCGAAGTGGACATCGTAGAATTGTGAAATACTGAGATTGATGGCGATGTGGCCGAAGTCGAACCGGTCGGTGTGCCACTGGCGAGCTTGGCACAAGGCCGAATCGAGAACGAAGTCACCGATCCGGGCGGACAATCCGGGATCGGCGAGCGCAGCCGCGAAGGCCGCCGCGGCGATCACCTGCCCGTCTGGACGCTGCCAGCGCAGCAGAGCCTCGAAGCCCGTCAGGCGCACATCGGCGAGGCTGACTTTCGGCTGGTAGAAGAGCACCAGTTCGCCGCAGTCCAAAGCCTTGGTGACATTCCGGATGACCTCGAAGCGCGACTCGGCTTCCTTCTTCATCTCGGGCGTGAAGCTCCGCCACTGATTGCGACCACCCTGCTTGGCGGCGAACAAGGCCAGCCGTGCTTCCGGAAAAAGGTCGGACAGTCGACCGGCATCGTCCGACATGGCGATGCCGACGGAGGCACTGAGCTGCAGTGAATGGCCGTGCGTCCGGACGGGCCTTCGAATCTCCTCCAGGACGGCTTCGCAGTGCCGGTCCAAGACCGCTCTGGACCTTGCTGCCCCGACCAGCATCCCGAACTCGTCCCCGCTCAACCGTCCAGCAACATCGTTCTTCGTCGGGCAGAGGCGTCTGATCCGCTCAGCGACCTCTTTCAGGCAAGCATCGCCGACCTCCGATCCGAACGTGTGATTGATATGCTTGAAGCCATCCAGGCCGATCGTCAGCAAGGCGGCGATCCGGCCACGAGCCTTGTTGTCGGACCCGTCGCGCAGCAGCCTGTCCAGAAATGCCGTTCGACTCAGCAGACCGGTCAGCGAGTCGGTCGTCGCCAGGGCTTCCATGCGATCCGAAATGGCCTTCTGCTCGGTGATGTCCTGCTTCACGCCGAAGCGACGAACCGTGAGGCCGTTCTCCCGCTCGGCACTGCCGGACACGCGAACCCAACGCTGGTTCCCCTTTGCGGTCGTGATCTCCGCCTCGAATCGAAACTGGCGCCCATCCGTGGGAACGGCGCCGACCTGCTCTATGCGTTTGCGCACCGCCGCTTGCGTGTAGAAGCTCAGCGACTGCGCCGGCGTGATGATCGACCCCCGCTCGACCTCATGAATGTCGCACATGCCGTCGCTCCACGATTGGTCATCGGAGTCGACCCTCCAATCCCATGAACCGATCTTGGCGAGGCGTTCCGCGCGTTCGGTGGTCTTGTTCAAGCGGGCCAATTTCGCTTGGAGGTCGGTGACCGCGCGTTCGTCCCGACCTTGGCAGAGCAGGCGCGTGACGATCAGAGCCATGCGGCCGAGCTTCGCCGTCTGGGCCGATGAGAACCGTCGCGGCTTCGTGTCGCTGATGCAGAACGTGCCGATATGAACGCCGGGTTCCGGCGAGAGCGGCACTCCGGCGTAGCATCGCATCCGTGGTCCGTCCGTGACCAGGGGATGGTCGGCGAAGCGGGGGTCGGACAGCATATCGCGAACGACGAACAGCCGGCCGGAACTGACCGGATAGTTACAGATGGCAAGTTCACGCGGCGTCGATCGAAAGTCCACGCCGATCGCGGCCTGCAGCCATTGCTGGTCCTCGTCCACCAAAGTCACCATCGCGATCGGCACGTCGAACGCCTCGCAGGCGAGCGCCACGACAGCTTCCAGTTGGGGATCCAGCGCGCGCCCGAGGACATCGAGCGAACGCAGACTTCCCAACCGCGACGGCTCATTGCCGGGCACTGGGTAGGAGCGGCGCTTCGACATAACGGTATGACCTCAAAGACTGCCGCCTAGGCCGCACATCATATGAGAGGCATGCACCTTAAAGATGCGTCTCGACTTCGAGGGAAAGAGTCAGATTCAACAGATACTGCCGATCACAGCCGCGCATTGGCGATCTCCCGTCCCGATGAGATTTGGACCGTCAGCGTCGGCACGACGAGGGCAGATCATAGATCGGCTCGCGGCCCACAAGGTGCCCAGGGACAATATGGGGTGGCGGCTCACGCCGGCCGCACCTGAATGCGGTCCCACGCTCAATCCCTGGCCTTGAAAGGCCATCTGATGCCGTCCCGTCCTGGCGAACACCGATCTGCCAGCACGACCTCGAAAGCCGCGGACAATCTCCGAGGCTGATGGGTTACGGTATCCTGCCTTAAGCGGCGTTGGACAGACCCGGTACCGCGGCCAGGGCGCGGAAGACGTCCGACACGATTTCGAAGGACCGCAGCCGGGCCGCCGGGTCGTGCACCATAGCGGTGACCAGGATCTCGTCCGGACGATGCTCGGCCACGAAGGCCTCGAGCCCGCTCCGCACCGTCTCGCGCGAGCCGACGATCGACTGAGACAGGGCACTCTGCAGCACCATTTGCTCGCGCGGCCCCCAGCGATGGTCCCGATCCTCGATGGGCCGGGGCAGCTTGCCGGGCGTGCCGAGACGCAGTTTGATGAACTGCTGCTCGACCGAGGTGAACAGATAGTGCGCCTCCTCGTCGGTCTCGGCTGCCGTGACGTTCAGGCAGAACATCATATGGGGCTTGGCCAACTGGGCCGACGGCTGGAAGTTGTGCCGGTAGACGGCGGCGGATTCCCGCATCTGTGCAGGCGCAAAATGCGACGCGAAGGCATGCGGCAGGCCGAGCGCCGCGGCGAGTTGGCCCCCATAGGTGCTGGACCCGAGAATGAACAAGGGCACGTTCAAGCCCGCACCAGGCACGGCCTGGACCTGCTGGCCTGGCTCCGCCGCCTGGAAATAATGCTGCAACTCCATGACGTCGCGCGGAAAGTTGTCGGCATCGGTGAGGTTGCGCCGCATGGCCCGCGCCGTGAGCCCGTCCGAGCCCGGCGCTCGCCCGAGCCCGAGATCGATGCGTCCGGGAAACAACGCCGCCAGCGTACCGAACTGCTCGGCGATGGCCAGCGGGGCATGGTTCGGCAGCATCACGCCGCCGGCTCCGACGCGGATTGTCCGGGTTCCCTCGGCGACGTAGCCCGCCACGACCGATGTCGCCGCCGACGCGATGCCGGTCATGTTGTGATGCTCGGCCAGCCAATAACGCTGGTAGCCCCAGCGCTCGGCATTCTGAGCGAGCTCGCGCGTGTTGCGCAGGGCCTGTCCGGCGTCGGAGCCGTCCGGCACGGGACAGAGATCGAGAACGGAATAAGGGATCATGACGCTACCCGCTGCTGCGGGGATGCCCCGCTCTGTTGCACGGAAGATAGGGTCATGCCCCCGGCCGCTTCAAGCCGGTGGCGATCATGGCGAAAGCCGGAGTCTTCGAATCCATCCCGTTCACCGCATATTGCAGTGCGGCGACGCCTCCCTTGTTCGGAGCGATCCACCCGTCTAATATCGGTACCGGTGAGTTCTGATAGGAAAGCGCGGGCCCTCTGCTCGTCGCTGGGTCGGGACCGGGACGGCATGAGGCGGTGATGCGGCGTTCGGGCCTGAAGTCGACGACTTTCCTGGCGATTGCGATGGCGGTGCCATCGCCGGCTTTCGCGCAGGCGCCTCCTGGCGGGCCGCCGGCTGTGGGCGTGATCAAGGTGACCAAACATCCCGTCACCGAAACGGACCGGTTCATCGGTCGCATCCAGGCCACCGCCAAGGTCGACGTCGTGGCCCGCGTCACCGCCTATCTCGACTCCTACGACTTCAAGGAAGGCGACGAGGTCAAGAAAGGCCAGCTTCTCTACAAGCTGGAGCAGCCGCCGTTCCAGGCCGTTGTCGAGGCCGAGCAGGGCACGATCCAGCAGTTCCAGGCGCAGCTCGCCAACGCCAATGTCACGTTGCAGCGCGCCAACACACTGCTCAACTCGCCGGCCGGACAGCAGTCGACGGTCGATACCGCCAAGGCCACGCAGGGCAACGTGCAGGGCCAGTTGCTGACCGCCCAGGCCCAGTTGAAGACCGCGCAGATCAACCTCGGCTACACCACCATCACGTCGCCGATCGACGGCAAGATCGGCCGCACCAATGTCACGGCCGGCAACGTCGTCTCGCCGTCGAGCGGCACGCTCGCCACCGTGGTGGGGCAGGACCCGATGTATGTGGTCTTCCCGGTCTCGGTGCGCTCGGTGCTGGAGCTGCGCGACCGCTATGTCCCGATCGGCGGCTTCGACGCCGTGAGGATCAAGGTCGTGCTGCCGAACGGTAAGACCTATGGCCAGACCGGCAAGCTCAATTTCGTCGACAATACCGTGTCGTCGAACACCGACACGATCACGCTGCGCGGCACGATCCCCAACCCGGTCCTTCCGCAGCAGCAGGGCGTCAGCACGGTCGTGCGCGACCTCTACGACGGCGAGTTCGTGACGGTGCTGGTCGAGGGCGCGCAGCCGGTCGACCTCCTGGCCATCCCGCAGGCCGCCGTCCTGACCGACCAGCAGGGCAGCTACGTCTATGTGGTCGGAGACGACAACAAGGCCCTGCGCCAGACCGTGCAGCTCGGCCAGGCGCAGCCGCCGGAAGTCTCCGTCGTGTCGGGCCTCAAGGAGGGGCAGACGATCGTGGTCGACGGACTGCAGCGCGTTCGCGTCGGGCAGCCGGTCAGCCCCGGTCCCGCCGAGCCCAGCGCCGCCGACGCGGCCGTGAAGGCCGGCCAATGACCGTCGCGACGCGCCAGCGTGTGTCATGCTGCTGCTGACACACGCCGGCTCAGAAATGCGAGCCTGTTCACAGGCTTCAGTTGAAGTTCCGCTTCAACAAAAGCCTGACAGGCTCTAGAGCGAGTTCCGCCCCGCATGATTTCTTCCGTCTTCGTCGACCGGCCGCGCCTCGCGATCGTCATCTCGATCCTGGTGACGATCGCCGGTGCCCTGAGCCTGCTGCGCATCCCGGTGGCCCAGTTCCCCGACATCGTGCCGCCGCAGGTCCAGGTCGCCGCCTCCTATCCGGGCGCCGCCGCCTCCGTGGTGGAGACCTCGATTGCGCAGCCGCTCGAGGCGCAGATCGTCGGCGTCGACAAGATGCTCTACATGAAGTCGTCGAGCGGCAACGACGGCTCCTACAACCTCACTGTTTCCTTCGCGCTCGGCACTGATCCCAATATCGATACGGTGAACGTCAACAACCGTGTGCAGACCGCGCTGTCGCAGCTTCCCGCGGAGGTTCAGGCGGAAGGCCTGACGGTGCAGAAACGGTCGTCGTCGGTTCTGCAGTTCATGATGTTCTACAGCGACAACGGTCAGCAGGACCCGCTGTTCATCACCAACTACGTCCTCATCAACGTCCTCGACGAACTGTCACGGACGGCCGGCGTGGGCCAGGCATCGCTGTTCGGCAAGCTGAACTATTCGATGCGGATCTGGTTCGACGTCCAGCGTCTGAACAGCCTGAGCATGGCGCCCTCCGAGGTCGTGGCGGCGATCGACGCCCAGAACGTCCAGGCGCCGGTGGGCCGCATCGGCGCGCGCCCCATTTCGGACGAGCAGCAGTTCCAGTTCAACCTGCAGACGCAGGGTCGCCTGACGACCCCGGCGGAGTTCGGCGACATCGTCATCCGCGCCAATCCGGACGGGTCGGTGGTCAAGGTCAAGGACGTCGCTCGCGTCGACCTGGGTGCACAGAATTCCGACAACTTCAGCCGGCTCGACGGCAAGCCCGCCGTGGCGATCGGCATCTATCTCGCGCCCGGCGCCAATGCGGTGGATACCGCCAAGGCGGTCGATGCCACCCTGGCCAAGGTGAGCAAGCGCTTCCCCGAAGGCCTGAAGAACAAGGTCGTCTACGATTCCACCACCTTCGTGAAGGACACGATCTCGGAGGTGCTGAAGACGCTCGGCGAGGCCTTCGTCCTCGTCGTGATCGTGGTGTTCCTCTTCCTCGGCAACCTGCGCGCCACGATCATCCCGGCGGTTGCGGTGCCGGTCAGCCTCATCGGCACGTTCGCTGTGCTACTGGTGCTCGGCTTCTCGGCCAATACCGTGTCGCTGCTCGCCATGGTGCTGGCCATCGGCATCGTGGTCGACGACGCCATCGTGGTGGTGGAGAACGTCGAACGCGTGATGGAGGAGCATCCGGAGCTCTCCACCGGCGATGCCGTCAAGCAGGCCATGCGGGAGATCACGGCGCCGATCATCGCCATCACCTTGGTGTTGCTGTCGGTCTTCGTGCCGCTGGCCTTCATCCCGGGCCTCACCGGCGTGCTGTTCCGGCAATGCGCCGTGACGATCTCGGTCGCCATGCTGATCTCCGCCATCAATGCGCTGACGCTCTCGCCGGCGCTCTGCGCCGTGTTCCTGCGCCATGGCGGTCCGAGGCGGGGCATTATGGGCCGCGTGCTGAACGGCATCGACAAGACGCGCGACGGTTATGCCTGGGTGGTGACGCGGCTCGTGCGGATCGCCGTCGTCTCGGTGGTGGTCGTCGCCGGCTTCTCGGTGGCGATCTATTTCGCCGCCCTGAGGACACCCACGGGCTTCCTGCCCGAGGAGGACCAGGGCGCCTTCTTCGTGGTGATCCAGCTTCCCGACGGGGCGTCGGTGAACCGCACCAGCGCTACCGTGAAGACCATGGAGGACCTGCTCCTCAAGATGCCGCAGGTCGCCGACACCTTCGCGGTCGTCGGCTATTCCTTCCTGGATTCCGTGTCGGAGCCCAATGCCGGCTTCATGGTGGTGAAGCTGAAACCCTTCGAGGACCGGACGGCGGCCGCCGATTCCGTTCAGGCCACCATCGGAAAGGTGTTCGGCGCCGCGCAGCAGATCCGCACCGGCAACGTCATCGCCTTCAACCTGCCACCGATCATCGGCCTGTCGACCTCCGGCGGCTTCGAATACGACCTCGAAGCCCTGCAGGGCCAGGATCCCGCGGTGATCGGCAGCGTGGCCCAGGGGCTGATCGCGGCCGCCAACTCGGACCCCGCCCTGCAACGCGTCTTCACCACCTTCACGGCGTCGAACCCGTCGCTCTACCTCGACATCGACCGCACCAAGGCTTCGGCCCTCGGCGTCAATGTCGGCGACATCTTCAACGTGCTGCAGTCGACCCTCGGCGGCACCTACATCAACAACTTCAACCTCTATGGCCGCACCTGGCAGGTGAACATCGAGGGCGAAGCCAGGAACCGCGGCGAGATCGCCGATATCTGGCAGATCTACGTCAAGAACAAGAACGGCGGAGAGGTGCCGATCCGCTCGCTGGCGACCCTGCGCGTCGTGCAAGGCCCGCAGGTCATCACCCGCTACAACAACTACCGGGCCGTCCCGGTGCAGGGCAGTCCCAAGGCCGGCGTGTCGTCGGGCGCGGCCCTGGCCGCCATGGCGGCCGTATCCGACCGGGCGCTGCCGCCGGGCTACAGCTACGAATGGACCGGCACGGCCTTCCAGGAATACCAGGCCAACGGGCAGACCGGCGTCGTGCTCGGCCTCGCGATCCTCTTCGCCTACCTGTTCCTGGTGGCGCTCTACGAGAGCTGGCTGATTCCCGTTCCGGTGCTGCTCTCCGTGACGGTGGGCGTGTTCGGTGCCTTCGTCGGCATCATCGCAGCCGGGCTGGTGCTCGACCTCTACGCCCAGGTCGGGCTCGTGGTGCTGGTGGCGCTGGCCGCCAAGAACGGCATTCTGATCGTCGAATTCGCCAAGGAGCGGCGGGCCGAGGGCGTTCCCGTCAAGGAGGCCGCCATCGCGGGCGCCGCCATGCGGTTCCGCGCCGTCATCATGACGTCGATCGCCTTCGTGCTCGGCCTCCTGCCGCTGGTCTTCGCCCACGGTGCCGCGTCGCTGAGCCGGCGGGACGTCGGCACGCCGATTTTCGCCGGCATGATCGCGGCCTCGGTGGTGGGCCTGTTCCTGATCCCGATGCTCTACGTCACGTTCCAATACGTGGCCGAGTGGCTCGACCGGCTGCGGGGCATTGCGCCGCCGAAGACGCAGGCGGAGCGCGACGCCGAAGCCCGCCGCGACGGGGGCGCTCCCGCGCCGGCCTAAGACTGCCGGCGGCTCCGTCAGGAGTCCGAAGGAGGCTGTGCCGCGAGAGCCCGAATCTGGTCGGACACCGATTTGAGCAAGGGGTTGTAGACCAGCATCCCGAGGTCGGGCCGGCCATCGACCGCGAAGGCGGAATATTCGAGCTCGATCCAGCCCAGGGTCGCGTGCCGGAAGCGCTTCAGCCCCTCTCCGTGCACATGGACGTCGTTCTCCCGCCACAGCGCCTCGAATTCCGGGCTGGCGTGGCAGAGTTCATCGACGAGTTCGGCGACCTCGGACACGGCGCCGGCACGCGCCGCGTCGGCCCGGAAGGCACCCACGACGAACCGCGCCAGGCTGTCCCAGTCATGCTGCGCGTCACGGATGTGAGGATCGCAGAACATCCGGCGCAGGATGTTGCGCTCGCCGGGCGGCACCTTGCCGTAGTCGGTCAGGACCACGGCGGCGGCCCGGTTCCAGGCCACCACGTCCCAGGTCGCCGTCTTGATGAAGGCCGGCGACGCGTCGAGCGTATCGAGGAGGCGCTGGAGGCGGGGCGTGATGCCCTCGACGGGTCGGTAGCGGGTCTCGGGCGGACGCCCCAGGCCGAGCATGAAGAGGTGTTCGCGCTCGGGCTCGGTCAACATCAGGCCGCCGGCGATTCGGTCGAGCACGTCGGCCGAGGCCGCGCCGCCGCGCCCCTGCTCGAGCCAGGTGTACCAGGTCGCGCTGATGTTCGAGCGCTGCGCTACCTCCTCGCGGCGCAGGCCCGGCGTGCGCCTCCGGCCTGAGAATCCGAAGGTCGCCGGGTCGAGCCGGCTGCGTCGGTTCTTGAGAAACGTCCCGAGCAGGTTTTCGGCATCGGCCGGCATGGGCGATCCTGTCAGTCACTATACTACGATAAAGTCACGGCTTTAACGGGATCGAGAGGTAGGGGATTGTTCGGCCGCAAGCAACATTCGAGGGATCACATGCGCATTTTCCTGACCGGCGCGACCGGCTTCATCGGCTCGGCTCTCATTCCTGAACTTCTCGCGGCAGGCCATCAGGTCCTTGGGCTGACACGATCGGAGAGCGGGGCGCAGTCCCTTCTCGCCGCTGGCGCCGAGGTGCATCGTGGATCGCTCGAGGATGTCGACAGCCTCAAGCGTGGGGCCGCGGACTCCGACGGTGTGATCCACGCGGGCTTCGACCACGATTTCTCAAACTTCATGGCCAATTGCGAGAAGGACCGGCGCGCCATCGAGGCGCTCGGCACCGCTCTTGGCGGAACCGACCGCCCCCTGCTCATCACGTCGGGGGTCGGCCTGGGCTCCGTTGGCCACGGCCAGCCCGCGCGCGAGGACATTTTCGACACGAGCCATCAGAACCCGCGGATCGCCTCGGAACTGGCGGGCGCCTCGGTCCTGGCTCAGGGCGTCAACCTGTCGGTCATGCGGCTTCCCCAGGTCCACGACACCGTCAAGCAGGGGCTCGTCACCTACATGGTGGCGATAGCGCGCGAGAAGGGCGTTGCCGCCTATGTGGGAGAGGGCCTCAACCGCCTCTCCGCGGCCCATGTCGGCGACGTCGCTCGGCTCTATAGGCTGGCGCTCGAGAGGGCAGAGGCCGGTGCGCGCTATCACGCGGTCGCCGAAGAGGGCATTTCGGCCCGTGCCATTGCGGAGGCCCTCGGGCGGGGCCTGAAGGTGCCGGTCGTCTCGCTATCGAAAGAGGAGGCGGCGAGCCATTTCGGCTGGCTCGGCATGTTCGCCGACATGGACCTTTCTGCCTCGGGCGCCTGGACGCAGAGGACGCTTGGATGGCATCCGACCGGCCCGGGCCTGATCGATGATCTCGACGCGATGGATTACGCCATCAAGCTTCGCTGATCCCCGGCCGGGGCCTCCAAGAAGGAGATCGCTCGCCTTCGAGCCGGGTCCGAAGCGAACCGGGCGGTCCCGACGTCGCTCTATTAGAAATCACGCTCGAAGCGTCGTTAGGCTTTGGCCTGAAGGGCCCGCATCGCCTGAGTGCCTAGAAGTCGCTCGAAATCCGCTTTGGGGACGGGTTTCGAGAAATAATAACCTTGAAACTCGTCGCACTCTCGGCTCTGCAACCAGAGCAACTGATCGACAGTCTCGACCCCTTCCGCAACGATCTTGACTTTCATCGACTTGCAGAGCTTGACGATAATGTCAGAGATCGCCTCATTCTCGGGCAACTGCTTCACGAAAGCTCGATCGATCTTGATGCAATCGATCGAGAACTCATGCAACCGGGCGAGATTGGAGTAACCGGTCCCGAAATCGTCGATCGACACTCGCAGTCCCTGCTCACGGAGTCGCTCCAGCATCGGGACGCAGACATCACGTTGCTGCATCAAGAGGGATTCCGTGATCTCGAGTTCTATCGATGCCGCGTCGCAGCCGCTGGCCGACAAGGCATCCTCGACGAAGTGGGAAAACATCGGATTTTCGAGCTGCTTTTGTGAGATGTTGATCGAGACCGCAACAGTCCAGCCGAGGTCGCTCCACACCTTCTGAGCTCGCATGGCGGTCCGCAGCACGAAGAGGCCGAGTTTTTCGATCAGTCCCGTCTCTTCGCAGAGTGGAATGAACGTCGCGGGCATGACCAGCCCTCGTTGCGGGTGATTCCACCTCACCAGAGCTTCCGCTCCAACGATTTCGAGGTCGCGACCACACACGCGCGGTTGATAGTGAACTTCGAACTGCCCCGAGAGGATGCCAGCTTTGATGGCCGACTCGAGCTCGAGCCGGCTCCGTGCGCGATCACTCAATTCCCGCTTGAAGAAGCGCCAGCAGTTCCGTCCGGCGGCCTTCGCGTCGTACATCGCCAGATCGGCATTCATCATCAGCGTATCGTAGTCACCCCCATGCTGGGGGTAGAGGCTGATACCGATACTGGGGGACACTTGCAGATGCCGACCGTCGATCTCTATCGGCAGGTTCAAAGAACCCACCACGAGGTCGGCAGCGCTTTCATAGTCGGCGATTGTATCTCGTGCGACGATCAACAGGAACTCGTCGCCGCCGAGACGGATTACACTATCCGTGTCGCGACAACAGGTGACAAGCCGTTGCGCGACTCCGGCCAGCACGCGATCACCGACGGAATGCCCGAGCGAATCGTTGATGATCTTGAACTGGTCAAGGTCGAGAAAGAAGATCGCGAGACCGTTGTCGCCGGAGTGCGCGGCCTCGATGCTTCGGGCGAAGTTCAGCGAGACCGTGGATCGATTTGGAAGCTGCGTCAGGGTGTCGTGGGCCGCGATGTAGCGGACGCGGTCCTCCGACTCTCTCAAGCGACTGACATCGACTTCGCTGATCAGCCAGGCAGGCTGTCCCGAAACAGGATCGTAGCATTCTCGCGCCGTGACCTCGTGCCAGCGAGGACCTCGTGATGTCAGGACCGAGCAGACTTGGCTCGCCTCCCCTGAGGCCTTCAAATCCGCGCGGAGTGCAAGGTAGTCGCTCTCGTCCTCGAACCGAGACAGGAGATCGTCGGCGTCCCCATTCAAGGCCGCACGCGCTGCGGGATTGCGATAAAGGGACTGCCCCGCCTTCGAGTAGAGCGAAATCATCACCTGTGTGTGAAGGAGTGCGTCGGCGCTGCGAAGCGCATCGGGTTGCCGCGCGACCTCATCGTTTGCCTCGCAGAACATGCCCATTCGGCCATCCGGAAGCCTGACACCGCTGAAAGCTACGCTGACATGACGCGGCACCTTGTCCGGGTAGAGGGTCCAAGATTCCGAAAAGACGGCATCGCCCCGCAAAAAGTCGTCCTGGTACTGTTTCAGGCGGCGAGCGACCTCCGGCGACATCTCCGGCGCCATGTCCCGGCCGATCAAAGCATCCAGGCTGGCCGCCGACCACATCGACAAGCCGGCTCGGTTGGCCCAGACGATCCGAGCCCGGTCGATATCGAAAACCCAAGCTGCCGTTCTCAGGCGGTCGAAAAGCCCGGCGCTGACGGAGAAGGAGCGTCCGGCTACCGCTACGGATTCCGGCCCAGGTCCTAGCGCTTCGTCTGCAACAGGAGAACGCCCCATTTCAGCCAAGTGGTCCATGTCTATGCGACCCGGCCCGGTAACACACGTCCAAGGATTCGATACCTGAGCCAGGTTACTGAGGGCACGCTAAGCGTCGAATTGCCGACGCTCTGCGACATGTCTCGAAGCGTTTGGCTTTCGTCTGGCACAGCGTCACATCCGGAACTGTCTCGATAACAGAGCCGATACGCTGACCTACAAAGCTTGACACGACGTTGCATGCGGCTGGATTTACACGCGAATGAGCGTTCTGCGGCGGTTCGCCTCGAATTGCGCTTCTCAGCCATCGAATCGGTTGGCCGTGAAAAGTTCGGGCGAGATTGTTGCGGCGCTCGAATGAGCGATCCACGTTAGGCTTTCAGCGGCTTCAGCCCCGCCTCGATCTCGGCGCGACGCGCTTCGAGGAAGGGCGGCAGGGCCAAGCGCTCGCCGAGCGTCTCCATTGGCTCGTCGGTGGCGAAGCCAGGGCCGTCGGTGGCGATCTCGAACAGCACGCCGCCGGGATCACGGAAGTAGAGGCTGCGGAAGTAGAAGCGGTCGACCGGGCCGCTCGACGGCACGCGCAGGGCCTTCAGCCGATCGACCCAGGCGCGATAGGTCTCGTCGTCGGGTGTGCGGAGCGCCAGATGATGTACGCCACCCGCCCCCTGCCCGGCCGGTGCGAGATCGGGCTCGACCCGGAGATGAAGCTCCTTCGCGGTCTCCCCACCACCGCCCATGGCATAGACGTGGACGTCGCGGCCGGCCTCGGCATAATCGCGCAGCCGCTCCATGCCCAGGATCTCGCGCAGCACGCGGTCGGTGGGCTCGAACCGCGCCACGCTGAGCGTGATGGCTCCGAGACCGAGGATCTGGTAGTCGCGCGGCACCGGGCTGCCGAGCCAGGGATGGTGCGGGGCACTGCCCGGATCGGCGATCAGCGAGAGCCTCTGTCCTTCGGGATCCTCGAAATCCACCACGAGGCGGCCGTCCCGCTCGGCCAGGGCGGAGGGCGCCAGCCCTGACCCTGAGAGGCGGCTGTGCCACCAGTCGAGCGCATCGCGACCCGGCACGCGCAGGCCCGTGCGCACCACGGCACCCGTCCCGCGCCGCTCGCGGCCCGTCGGCCAGTCGAAGAAGGTGACGTCGCTGCCCGGCGAAGCGAGCCCGTCGGCATAGAACAGATGATAGGCCGAGACGTCGTCCTGGTTCACGGTCTTCTTCACAAGGCGCATCCCCAGCACCTGCGTGTAGAAGCGGTGGTTGGCGGAAGCGTCGGCCGTGATGGCGGTGAGATGGTGGAAGCCGGTCAGAACCATGGGACGTCCTCGCGAGGCCGTTGCTCGGAAACGACAACGCCGGACACCCTGCATGGGTGCCCGGCGCTGCCGCAGCGATGGAGCGTAATCGTCAGGCGGCTCGACGAACCAGCCGGATGATGAGGAGCAGAACCACGGCGCCGATGAGCGCGTCGATGATCGCCGCCACAATGCCGGCGCCGAGCGAAATGCCGATCGCGGGAAGGAGGTAGCCGGCGATGACGGCGCCGACGATGCCGATGACGATGTCACCGACGAGGCCGAAGCCGCCGCCCTGCACCAGAAGGCCGGCGAGCCAGCCGGCGATGCCGCCCACGATGATCCAGGTAATGATCGATGCGCCGTCGATAGGCATGGTAGTCCCCCGTTTGGTTCGATGTCGGCCCCAGCCCGGGTCCGCGTGTCGAAAGAATGGCCGTGCCCCGGAATAGTTCCGGTCAAGCCTCAGCTTTGCCCGGGGCTGTTGCGCTCGCGCCGACATCGATCGGAACAGTATTTCACCTCGTCCCACACCCGCTCCCACTTCTTGCGCCAGGTGAAGGGCCGCCCGCAGCGAGCGCAGATCTTGGTCGGAAGGTCGGCTTTCTTGCGCATCGGCTGATGTCCGGAGGTTGCCAGTGGCGAACCACCGCCCCGGTGGCGCATCGCCGGTCAGGCGATGATGTCGGGGGTCATCTGGTCTTCGAGGAAGGACAGGCGGTCGCGCAGCGCCAGCTTGCGCTTCTTGAACCGCTGCACCTGAAGTTGGTCCACGCGCCCGAGGTCGATCAGGGCCTCGATGGCGGCATCGAGGTCGCGATGTTCCTCGCGCAATCGATCGAGTTCGGCCTGGAACGACACGCGCTCTTCGTCGGTCAGGTCCTTCGACATCGCTTCGTCGTTCTCCCCTCGGCCCAGGCCCGAGCGGATCGTACTATCGCGCCGAGTCGCGCCGTCCCGCAAGGCGGCAAAGACCTAGCTTTGGCGGATCGCTCCTGCAACTCAACCGCACCGCCACCGTTGACCGGCGGACCGGCCGCGTGCCGCCACATCGCCAGGGGACGCCCGTGTCTCAGGACCACTACGACGTCATCATCATCGGCAGCGGTCCCGGCGGTGGCGCTATGGCCCACAGTCTCGCCCCGACGGGCAAGCGCATCCTCATCCTGGAACGCGGTCCCTATCTGCCGCGCGAACAGGCCAACTGGGATTCGAAGACGGTCTTCGTCGACGCCAAATACCAGGTCGACGAAACCTGGTACGGGGCCGACGGATCGAGTTTCAAGCCCGGGCTGCACCGTTACGTCGGCGGCAATTCCAAGGTCTATGGCGCGGCGTTGCTGCGCCTGCGGGAACGCGACTTCGACGAGATCCAGCATCCGGACGGCGTGTCGCCGGCCTGGCCCGTCGCCTATGATGAATTCGAACCCTATTACACGGCGGCCGAGCAACTCTTCCACGTTCACGGCAAGGCCGGCGAGGATCCCAACGAGCCGCGCCGCACCGGGGATTTTCCCTATCCGCCCGTCACCCATGAGCCGCTGATCCAGGGGCTCAGCGATAGTTGGGCCACCCAGGGTCTCAATCCATTCCATTTGCCACTCGGTATCCTGCTCGACGAGGCCAACGGTAAGCCGAAGCCGACCAGCATCTGCATCCGCTGCGATGCCTTCGACGGGTTCCCATGCCTGCTCAACGGCAAGGCCGACGCCCAGGTGATCTGCATCGACCCGACGCTGGCGCGCTTTCCCAACGTCACGCTGCTGACGGAGGCCTATGCCCAGCGGCTCGAGACGACGCCCGACGGCAAGACCGTCCAATATGTCCACGTCGAGCGGGCCGGTGGCGTGGAACGCTATTCCGCCGACCTCTTCGTGGTGGCGGGCGGCGCCCTGAGCTCAGCCCAACTCATGCTGCGCTCGCACGGCCCCGGCCACGAGAACGGCCTCGCCAACGGCTCGGATCAGGTCGGGCGAAACTACATGCGTCACAATCAATCGGTGCTGATGGCTTTTCTGAAACAGCCCAACACGACGGTGTTCCAGAAGACGCTGGCCTGTTCCGACTTCTACTTCGGCGACGCGGACTATCCCTACCCGATGGGATTGATCCAGATGTGCGCCACGACGCATGGCGCGCAGGTGCGGGGCGAGGAGGTGCCGCACTGGCTCAACAGCTTCCTGCCCAGGATGCCTTTCGACCTCGTGGCCCGGCACGCTCTCGACTTCTGGCTATCGAGCGAGGACCTGCCGAAGCCGGAGAACCGGATCCGCTACGATGGCGACAGGACGGTGCTGGAACTGCGGGAGACCAGCCTCGAGGCCCACAAGCGTCTCCGGAAGAAGCTCGAGACCATCATGAAGGCGGCCGGCTGCGCGCCTTTCCTGCTCGAGCGCAACCTCTACCTCGGCAAGGGTATCCCGGTCGGCGGCACCGCCCATCAGGCCGGAACGCTGCGCTTCGGCACCGATCCGCGGAGCTCGGTGCTCGACGTGAATTGCAAGGCGCACGAGCTCGACAATCTCTACAGCACCGACGCGGGTTTCTTTCCGTCGATCGGCGCCGTCAATCCGACCCTGACCATCATCGCCAATGCGCTGCGGGTCGCCGACCATCTTCGCGGGCGCCTCGGCGTGACGGATCGGCCGGCCGCCGAGCCGGCCATCGGCAACAGCTACGTCCTCTCCGGCCGATCACCAGCGCTGCAAGCCGTCTAGGAAGCCGCTCCATGCCCGACTACGCGTTCATCGACCCGAGCTTCAGGCGCATGGTGCTGCCCAACGCCGAGTTGAAGGTGCTCGGCGAGGGCTTCGCCTGGCTCGAAGGTCCCGTCTGGTTCGCCGACCAGCAATGCCTGCTGGTGTCGGACCTCCCCGCCAACCGGGTGATGCGCTGGACGGCGTCGGGCGGCCTGTCGGTCTTTCGGGATCCGAGCGACTTCGAGAACGGCCATACCCGCGACCGTCAGGGTCGCCTTGTCTCCTGTTCGCATCACGGCCGCATCACCCGCACCGAGCTCGACGGGCGCGTGACGGTGCTGGTCGACGCCTATCGCGGAACGCCGCTGAACTCGCCGAACGACGTCGTGGTGAAGTCCGACGATACGATCTGGTTCAGCGATCCGCCCTACGGCCTCAACACCGACTACGAGGGCGGCAAGCGTGAGGCTCTGCTGCCGCCGAGCCTCTACAGGTTCGATCCCCGCGACGGATCACTGACGGTCGTGGCGGACGATTTCCAGGGCCCGAATGGCCTCGCCTTCTCGCCCGACGAGCGCCTGCTCTACGTCTCCGAGACGGGGGACCAGTTCGACCCGGATTCCCCGCATCACATCCGCGTCTTCGACGTGTCGGACGACGGGTCGCGGCTCGCCAGGGGACGCGTTTTCCATGAGGTGTCGCCCGGTCTCAGCGACGGGTTCCGCCTCGACGAAGAGGGCCATGTCTGGACGGGCGCCGGGGACGGCGTGCATTGTCTGTCTCCCGAGGGAGTGCTGCTCGGCAAGATCAAGCTAACCAACACTGTGGCGAACCTCTGTTTCGGAGGACGCAACCGGGCGCAGCTGTTCATCTGCGCGTCGCATACGCTTTATTCGATCTACACCAACGTCCGGGGGGTGTAGCGGCCATGAGGATCGAAGCCCGGCGCGTCGCGCGCATCGACTTCACCGCCTCCGACCTCGCCGCCTCCATGGCGTTCTACGAGGCGCTGGGATTCAAGCCCGGCGGGATCCTGCCGGTCGACGGCGCCGAACTGATGCTTCTCGGCTTGCCGGAATCGCGGGCCGAGCGGCTCTTGATGAGCTTGGGCGACCAGGAAGTAGGCTTCGTACGCTTCGACCCTCCCGGACGCCCCTACCCCGTCGGCAGCACTTCGACGGATCTCTGGTTCCAGCATATCGCCATCGCGGTCTCCGACATGGCGGAGGCGCACTGCCGCGCCCTGGCGGTCGGGGCCGTGCCGATCACTGGCGACGGGCCGCAGACCCTGCCGGCCAACACCGGCGGCGTCACGGCGTTCAAGTTCCGCGATCCCGACGGCCATCCGCTCGAACTGCTGGCTTTTCCGGAGGGGGTCGGGGCCGCGGCCTGGCAGAACCGCCCCGTCGACAACCCCTTCCTCGGCATCGATCACACGGCGCTCGCGTCCGGCGATGCCGACAAGGCAACTGCCTTCTTCGCCGCCTTGGGATTTCGAGCCTCCGCCGCGTCCCACAACCAGGGCATGGAACAGGAGCGCCTCGACGATGTCGCCGACGACCGTTGCCGCGTCGTGCCGCTCATGCCGCCCGAGGCACCGCCCCACGTGGAACTGCTGGCCTACGAGGTCGGCCTGCGCCGCCCCATGCCGGCCGGGACGCAGGCCGACGATCTCTGGGCGACGCGAACCTGGATCGAGGTCGGCTCTCTCGCGGGCGATGGCATAACTCAAAGCTTGGCCCTGGCGGCCGGTGTCCGGGCGGCCCTGCTGCACGATCCCGATGGCCACGCCGTCGTGCTGATGGAGAGCGGCGAGCCGGAGTAGACGTCTAGTCCGGGTCCGGACTGGCTCCGCGCCGGGCCGGTCGTCCGTGTTTTACTCGGCGGGTCGGGTCATCGTCGTCCGCCGGATCGGGCTCCCAGTCCCCGTCCGTCCGATGTGCCCCGCGCCGGAATCGCAGTTCGTCCGCGAGGGAGCCCGGGACCGGGCGGCGGCGTCGGGCACAGCCGGGCATCTCGGAGGGGATGTCGCCATCCTCCGATCGATAGAACGAGCAGGGGCCGACGGGGTCGTCGCTCTGAGCGGCAAGCCTTTCTGCTCCCACCTCGTCATATTCCAAGCGGTGCTGCCCCAGAACGGGACCGCTAAGCAGAACGAGGAGAACCGCCGCATCACGTCGCGCCATGGCCGCCGCTTTTCCAGCCCGCCGCCCCGACGGGGATGCTATCTCGTGATCATCGACGACGCCGTGCCGGAGGTCGATGCCCCGACACCTGCTCACGCCCTCCCCGGAGGAACAGGCCTGTGGGGCTCCGGCTTGTCGCGGCACATTGTTTGGGAAGACGCCATGACCGAGGCTACGCCGGATGCTCCCACGCTGCTGCCCGAAGCACCGTTGCTGAAGATTGCCGCCCTCGATCCGGAGGATCTGGCCATCCTGTCGGCGCATCTCCAGGATGCGAATGTGCGGGTGGGCGACATGGTCTACCAGCCCGACGTCCAGCGCTTCGTCCTGGTCGGCGCTCGTTTCGACTGGTACGCGGCCGCGGCGGGACGCTGCGAACGCTGCGGCACGGGGCTGCATTTCGAGCGCGTCTCGCGCGTGCGCCGCGCCGGCTTCGATCAGGACCCCATGACGGAGCTCTCGCTCCTGGCCATTTCCTATACCCCGACCGAAGCCCCGGCCGGCACCGTCATGCTGCATTTCGCGGACGACGGAGCCGTACGGCTCGATGTCGAATGTCTTGAGGCGGCCCTGTCCGACATCGGACCGCGATGGATCTGCAACAATCCACCGGAGCGGGAGGGCGTGCCGAAGATGGCACAGCCAGTCTGATCCACCCGAGCGCTCGCCGATTACGGCAATTTTGTTGCATTGGTGCAACATTGTTGGGGGCGGCTTCGGGATAGTGTCATATGCCGAGGTCCGTCGCCGGACGGACGGCCTCATACCGTGCCCCATGTCCCAGTTCAGTCAACGCCCCATCGACGATCCGGCCGCCGCCGCCGCCCTTCTGCTGATCCGTTGCGGACTGATCGTGCTCGGCTTCCTCGTGCCGCTGAGCGCCGTGGTGTCGCGCCGCGCCGTCTACACGCTGCTGCCGATCGGGGCTGTGCTGCTGGTGCTCGCCGCGACTCTTCTTCCGCGGGTCGCCATGGGACGGCGGCTTGGTAGCGGCCTGTCGACCTTCGCCGGTGTCGGCGGATTGGTGCTGCTGATCTGGAGCGCCGCCTCCATCCTATGGACGCCCTTTCCCGCCGACGCGGGCCTGCGCTGGCTGAAGGAGGGCGGCACCATCATCGGGGTGGCGCTCGTGCTGGCCTCGCTGCCGGAGCGCACCCGGACCTCGAATCTTTACCTCTTCCCTCTCGGCCTGATACCGGCCGGCATCGCCACGACGGTGTTCGGACTCGTGGGCGCTCAACGGCTCAGTATTTTTCCCGATGCCGATGCCACGCTGGAACGCGCCGTCATCAGCCTCGTGGTGCTGGTCTGGCCGGCGCTGGGGGGCCTTGCGGTTCGCGAGCGCTGGACCTCGGCGGCCCTGCTGGTCATCGGCATCACGCTCAGCGCCATGGCGGCCTGGACGCCCGTCGCCCTGACGGCCCTGGCGCTCGGCGCCGTCGCCTTCGCGGCGGCGACCCTCTCGCCGCGGCGCGCCGGCGTGATGCTCGGCACGGTCGCAGCGGCCGTGCTGCTCCTGGCTCCCGCCATTCCCTTCGTCTTCGGCCCCTTCTTCGATCGTCTCGGCTCGATGACGGGCGGCAGCGTCCCGGAACTCGGCGGCATGGCGCGGGCGCTCCACATCTGGGCGGATCTCGTGGCGGCGGATCCTTGGAGGCTCATCACGGGCCACGGACTCGATCTCGCGGCGCGCGGCGCCGTGGTGGGCTTCCTACCGCCGGAGATCCCGCGCAGCCTGGCCTTCGAGATCTGGTACGACCTCGGCTTCGTCGGTGCCGTGGCGGCCGGCATGGTGGCCTTGAGCGGCTGCATCCTGGCCGGCCGGACATCGGTGGCGGTGGCGCCGTTCCTGCTGGCCGAGATCGTGTCGGGCCTGACCTTCGCGCTCTGGGGTATCGACACAACCGAACTCTGGTGGGTCACGACGCTCTCCGTGGGCGCCCTCGCCTTCGCCGTCGTCATCCGCGGCCAATATCGCACCGACCGCCCCCATGCGCATCTCGTGGCAGAAGCTGAACTCCCGAACCGACGCCGCGCGCTGCCGTAGGCGTACGGACTGGCGCGGGCTCGGCTCAGACCCGTCGCACCCGGTCGCGCATCCTCCACCATGCTTCGCGTGGTCCCCCTCCCCCGCTCCGCGCTACTGCATTCACATATCTCTGCGGTGCGCTGCTGGGGGCTCCCCTCTCCCTTGTGGCTGCCGTATTCACACATCTCGACGGGTGGTGCGCGGCTCCCCTCTCCCTTGTGGAGAGGGGCCGGGGGTGAGGGTCGCGACATCCTTTCCGCAAGTCGCGGCTGCCGTGACGAGGGCCGCCTTGCTGGCTCCTCCGGACCCTCACCCCTTACCCCTCTCCACAAGGGCTACCGTATTCACACATCGTCGATGTGTGCTGCAGCGGCACCCCTCTCCCTTGTGGAGAGGAGCTGGGGGTGAGGGTCGCGACGCCCCCTCCGCAAGTTGAGGATGCACTGACGAGAGGCACCTTGCTCGCTCTTCCCGACCCTCACCCCTTACCCCTCTCCACAAGGGAGAGGGGAGGCGGCCGGCGTCGCGGCCCTGACCGACACCGCGCCATGCCTCCCCCGCATCGCGGGGAGCGGACCGCGCGCAGCACGGTGGAGGGGACGCGACTGGGTGCAAAGGAGCTTATCGCCCGAAACGACACCTCAGGCGATGCGCCGCGTCCGTTCGCCGAACTGTGTCGCGAAGAAGGAGTGGTAGGAGCCGCGCCGTGCGATCAGCTCGTCATGGGTACCGAACTCCACCGCCCGGCCATTCTCGATGACGCAGATCCGGTCGGCGTCGACGATGGTCTGCAGGCGATGCGCCACCACGATGGTGGTGCGGCCGATCCGGAGTTCCTCCAGCGCCTTCTGTACCTCGCGTTCGGATTCGGAATCGAGAGCGGCCGTCGGCTCGTCGAGCAGGATGATCGACGCCTTCTTCAGGAAGGCCCGCGCGATGGCGATCCGCTGGCGCTGCCCGCCCGATAGCTTCGCCCCCTGCTCTCCGACTTCCGTGTCGAAGCCCCGGTCGAAGCCCACGATGAAGTCGTAGGCATGGGCACGGCGAGCCGCGTCGACGATCTCCTCCTCGGTGGCGCCGGGTCGGCCAAGCGCAATGTTGTCCCGCACGGAGCCGCGGAATAGGAAGACGTCCTGGGCCACGAAGGCGATGGTGTCGCGCAGCGAGCGGGTGTTGACCGCGGTGATGTCCTGCCCGTCGATCCGGATCGATCCGGATTCGGGCTCGTAGAGCCGTTGCACCAGGCTGATGATCGTCGACTTGCCGCCGCCGGAGGGGCCCACGAGCGCCGTGGTCTTGTCGGGCTCGGCGAGGAGATCGATGCGGTCGAGCACCATCTCGCCAGGGCGATAGGCGAAGGACACGCCCTCAATGTCGATGCGTCCCGGCCCCTTCACGAGGTCGGGACGGGTGGCGTCCATGGCGTCGGGCAGCGGCTCGTCGAGCAGGTCGTAGACGAGCCGCGCCCCGACGAGGCTGTTCTGCAGGTCGAGGTTGAGCCGCCCCAGGCGCTTGGCGGGCTCGTAGGCGGAGAGCAACGCCCCCATGAAGGCGAAGAAGGAGCCCGGATCGCTATGCGCTACCGCGACCTTCCAGCCGCCGTAGAGGATGATGATCGCCACCGCGACGCCGCCCAGCGTCTCCGACACGGGGCTCGACAGCGCGATGCCGACCGCCATGCGGTTTGCCGCCTTCTCGACCTCGCCGACGGCCCCCGCCATGCGGGCCCGCATCACGCCTTCGAGGTTGAAGCTCTTGATGATGCGGATCCCCTGGGCGGTCTCGCCCATATGTTTCATGATGTCGGCCGAACCGTCGAAGGAGCGCCGCGCCGCGCGCCGCACCTTCTTCATGAGGCGGCTCAGCATCAGCACGCCGACCGGCGCGATCGACAGGGCGATCAGCGACATCAGCGGGTCGTTGTAGACCATCACCCCGGCGAGGCCGATGACGGTCAGGACGTCGCGCCCGGCCGAGTTGATGACGAACTGCACGGCGTCGCGCGCGCCATTCGCCGCCATGGCGAGCCGGGCCATGAGTTCGCTGGAATGGCGGTCCGAGAAGAAGCGCACCGGTTGGTGCAGCAGGTGATCGTAGACGCGCTCCTGCAGCGCCGCCACGATGCGGTTGCCGGCTCGCGACATCAGGATGAGTTGGCCGCAGGTAGCGAGGCCGCGGATCACATAGAGCACCGCTACCGCGATGGCGAGGTTGCGCAGCATTTTGAAAGCGCCGGGCTCGGCGACGTTCATTCCCGTCATGCCGTTGACCACGGGCCGCAGCAGCGCCACCGAGCCGACCGAGGCCGCGGCGCTGATGGCCATCAGGGCCAGGGCTGCCGCATAGCTGCCGGCATGGGCGACGGCATGTTCGGCCAGCAGGCGGCGGATCAGTGGGAAGGACCGGCCGCCCTCGTCCTGGGAGGCCGTCGGGGGGTTCGCCATGAAGCTCCTCGGGTCCCGTCGGCAAGCCGGGGGATGGGCGGACGGAAGCGGGGCGCCGCGCGCCCCGTGTCGCGCACCCTTAGCGCATCATGAGCCGGGGGGCCAACGGGTCAGGGAGGCGTCTCCATGGGGGCAGGCTTGGGTCGAACGGCTGAGCCGCGAGGGCCAGGATCGCGCCGCGACAGCGAGCGCATCCTCGGAATCCCGCATCCCTGCGACATCTTCGGCAACGAGCCACCCGCTCGAGCGTTGAAGCAGGCATTTCCGTGGCGCCGAACCGGCGCCGCTTGTCGCTCGCCTGAAGGAATCCGCCGATGTCCCGCGCCCTGGCCCTCGCCGCTCTCGTTGCCCTCGCTCCCTCGGCCGTCCTGGCTGCCCCGCCTGCGGCTCCGGCAGCCGAGACCGCCGCCACCCAGGCCGACCCGACCGGGGCTCACGCCGCGATCGCCCAGGCTCAGGAGCGGCTGGCCGAGATCGACGCCACCATCACGGTGCTGCAAGAGGACGCCGACAAGCTCAACGGCGCCGCAAAGCAGAAGGCTCAGGACGCCGTCGCCTCCATGAAGGCGATCCGCGACACCTATCGCAAGGAGGTCGACGGCGTCGTAGCCCAGGGCCGGCAGATGACGGCGGCTCAACTCGCCGCGGTCCGTTCCGCCCTGACGGCACCATGGACGCAGTTCAACCAGTCGCTCGACGGCGACGTCGCGGCGTTGAAGCTCGACGTGGCCCAGCGGAAGGCCATCGTCGAGGCCCGGATCAGGGCCGAGCAGACCTATTGGCAGGGCGTCATCACGGACCTGCAGGCCTCGGCCGCCAACCTCACGGCCGAGCAGCGGGCCGCCATCGACGCGCGGATCGCCGCCGTCCGAACCCGGGCCGAAGCCGCACAAGCTCGCCTGACCCGCCTCGGCCACGCCGGACAGACCGCCTGGGCGGCCCTGAAGCAGGGGTTCATCAACTCGCGCCAGGTCTTCGACGACACGTACCGCGGGACGCGCTGAGCGGCGCTGACCGACGCGGCAGCCGCGACCGCAACGATGTTGACCGGGATCGGCCGGTGCGGTCTGGTGCGCCCTTGCGACGGGCGCTTGGGGGTTTCATGCCGATCGACGATATCAGCTCTGGCGTCGAGGCCATCGCGGCCGACGCCAAGGCGTGGCGCCGCGACATCCACCAGAACCCCGAGACTCTCTACGATGTGCATCGCACGGCCGCGCTGGTGGCGGACAAGCTCCGCAGCTTCGGCTGCGACGAGGTCGTGACCGGCATCGGCCGGACCGGGGTGGTCGGCGTCATCCGCGGCCGACGCGGGCCGGGCCGTACGGTCGGGCTTCGCGCCGACATGGATGCCCTGCCGATCACCGAGCAGACCAACCTCTCCTACCGGTCTCAGACGTCGGGCAAGATGCACGCCTGCGGCCATGACGGGCACACCGCCATGATGCTCGGTGCGGCGCGTGCGCTCTGCGACCATCGCGATTTCGCTGGATCCGCGGTGGTGGTGTTCCAGCCGGCCGAAGAGGGTGGCGCCGGAGCCCGCGCCATGATCAACGACGGTCTGATGACCCGCTTCGCCATCGACGAGGTCTATGGGTTGCACAACCTGCCGGGGCTGCCCGTCGGGCAGTTCGCCACGAGGGACGGCCCCATCATGGCGGCGGCGGACCGGTTCGAGATCGAGATCGAGGGGCGGGGCGGCCATGCCGCCATGCCCCATCAGGCGATCGACCCCGTGCTGGTCGGCGCCCACATCGTGACGATGGCGCAGACCATCGTGGCCCGCAACGTCGACCCTTTCGAAACCTGCGTGGTGTCGGTGACGGTCTTCCAGGCCGGGTCGGCGCAAAACGCGATCCCGCAGACGGCGAAGCTCGCCGGCACCACGCGGACCCTCACCCCCGAAATGCGGGACTTCGCCGAAGCGAGGCTGAAGACCATCGCCGAGAGCGTGGCGGCAGCCCATGGAGCGAAGGTCAGCTTCCGCTACTCGCGCGGATATCCCGTGACGCGCAACCATTCGGTCCAGGCGAAACGCGCCGCCGCAGCTGCAGCTGCAGCGGTTGGAGCCGACAGGATCGATGGCGACTTCCATCCCATGATGGGCGCCGAGGACTTCTCCTACATGCTGGAAGCGAAGCCCGGCGCTTTCGCCTTCATCGGCAACGGCGACAGCGCCAGCCTCCACCACCCCGGCTACGACTTCAACGACGACGCTATCCCGCACGGCATCCGCTACTGGATGAAGATCGTCGAATTGGCCCTCGCGGCCTGATCGGCGAGCGCCGCACCGGCAGGTCTATTGCCCAGGCGAAGAGGCTCGCCCCTCAATGCACCCGGGACAGCATCCCGGTCACGAGGGCCACCATATCGTCGGGAAGCCAGGGCTTTCGGAGAAAGCTCGCGCAGGGCGGAAGCTTTCGCGGGTCGACAAGCGGACCGCCCGAGGTGATGAGGACCGGAACACCCGGCCAGAGATTGTTGAGGATATCGACGAGGTCGAGCCCGTTCAAAGACCCCGGCATTTGCACATCGGTGAGGATCAGCGCGGTCTCGCCGCCATGTTCACGCAGATAGGGCAGAGCGGCATCGGCCGAGTCGAAACCGACGACGACGAAGCCGTTATCCTCGAGTTCGCATGACACGAGGTCGCGAACGAGAAACTCGTCCTCCACCACCACGACGGTCCTGCCGGACCAAGAATTGCTCGTCTGTGCCATAGGTTGGGAACGGCAGCCGGATGCGCTAGTTCCGTTCAATTCGAGCAATGCCGTGAACCATGCTTTACCACACGTAAAAGGTGCGCCGATGCTGGCCGACGCTCTCGCGGCCTTCCGCGAGATTCTGACCCCGCCGTTTCGGGCCGCACTCGCCAAGGTGCTGGGCCTGACTTTGCTGATCCTGATCGGCGCCGTGGCGCTGCTCGACCACGGCCTCTTGCTGCTGATCGCCCTGCCCTATCCATGGCTGTCGACGCTGCTGTCGATCGTGGCCGGCCTGGGTTTGCTGGTCGGATCGGTGTTCCTGGTGGCGCCGGTCTCGTCGGTCGTGGCGGGCTTCTTCATCGACGACCTCGCCGAACATGTGGAGCGGGACCTCGATCCGCTGGCGCCGCCCGGCCGGCCGCTGCGGATCGTCCCGGCGCTGGTGCTGTCGGTGCGGTTCGGTGCGCTGCAGTTCGTCGTCACCGCGCTGGCACTGCTTCTGCTACTGGTGCCAGGCATCAACGCCGTCGCCTTCATCGGCGCCAATGCCTACCTGCTGGGCCGCCAATATTTCGAGTTCATCGCGCTGCGACACCTGTCGCCGGCCGAGGCCGAGACGCTCAGGCGGCGGCACGCCGGGCGAATCTTCCTGGCGGGGCTCGTCATGGCCCTGATGGTCTCGGTCCCGGTGCTGAACCTCATCACGCCGCTCTTCGGTGCGGCCTTCATGGTCCGCGTCTTCAAGCGACTGCCGGAGGTCGCCGCCGATCCGCGACGGCTCCGGGGATGGACCGGAGACACGCCGCGCCTATGAGGCCCAGTTGGTGGCGAAGTCGCCATAGAGCGTGAGACCTCCGCAAGCGTAGACGGTCTGTCCCGTGACGTAACGGGCTTCATCGGATGCCAGGAAGGCGAAGAGCGTTGCGATCTCTCCGGGCTCGGCGGCGCGTCCCATGGGGATATGGGCCTCGACGGCGGCGCGCGCCGCGGCATCGCCCGTCCAGGCTGCGTTCATGTCGGTCGCGACGGCCCCCGGGCCGACGGCATTGACGCGGATCCCGCGCCCGGCGAATTCGAGCGCCAGCGTGCGGGTGAGATTGCCGAGGCCTCCCTTGGCCACCGAATAGGCGGCATAGCCGGGCTTGGGGATCGTCTCGTGCACGCTGGTGGTGTTGATGATGCTGCAGGGCACGGTCCCGCCCGCGGCCGCCTGCCCCAGGAACAGCTTCAACGCGGCCCGCGAACACAGCGCCGGCCCGACGAGGTCGACGCCGATCACCCGCAGGAAGGCGGCGGCGTCGAAACTGTCGCCGGGCGTCTCGACCTGCATACCGGCATTGTTGACCAGGATGTGCAGCGCACCACAGCGACTGGCGACATCGGCCACCATGCGCTCGACGGCGGCGGAGTCGGCAACGTCGGCCTCGATGGCACCATGCGCCTGCGAGGGATGCCCCTCGTCCGCCGAAAGGGCGTGAAGAGTCGCGACCACGGCCGAAGCCGCCTCGGCGTCTCGCCAGTGATTGACCACGACGGTTGCGCCTTCCCGGGCGAAGAGCTCCGCCACGGCGCGGCCGATACCGCGCGATCCGCCGGTCACCAGAGCGACGCGGCCTTCCAGGCGATGGGCGTTCCTCATCGGCATATCTCCTCAGACGACGTGTTCGGGGGCCAGGGCGCAGATCGTGGTCTCGTCGATCTCCACCTGCAGCGTGGCATGGCCGATACCGAACTTCGAGCGCAGGCCCGAGCAGCAGGCCATGAGGGCGACATCACCCGGGTGCCCACCCGGCATGACGAGATGAACCGTCAGCGCCGTCTCGGTGGTGGAGATCGGCCAGATGTGGAGATCGTGCAGTGCAGCGACGCCCGGCCGCTCGACGAGGTAGCGGCGCACGGCCTCGGGCTCGATCGAGGGCGGCACGGCGCCCATGGCCATGGTGGAACTGTCGCGCAGCAGGCTCCAGGTGCCATAGACGATGACGGCATTGACCAGGAGGCTGACCGCGGGATCGAGCCAGAGCCAGCCCGTCAGCAGGATCACGGCGCCGGCCAGCACCACGCCGGCCGACACGACGGCGTCGGCCAGCATATGGGCAAAGGCGCCGCGCAGGTTGAGATCGCCCTTGCTGCCCGACGCGAAGAGCCAGGCGCAGAGCCCGTTGACCGCGATACCGGCCGTCGCCACCGCCATGACGGTCCAGGCGGCGACCGGCTCGGGATGGGCGAACCGCGTGATCGCCTCCCAGGACAGGCCGCCGATAACCACCAGGAGGAACACGGCATTAAACAAGGCCGCCAGGATCGACGATGAGCCGAAGCCATAGGTGAAGCGGCCGGTCGGGGCGCGACGCGTCAGGGCATGGGCACCGCCCGCCATGACGAGCCCCAAAACGTCGGAGAGATTATGCCCGGCATCGGCGAGCAGGGCCACGGAATGGCTGGCGAGGCCGAAGACGGCCTCTGCCACCACGAAGGCGGCGTTGAGACCGATGCCGATCGCGAAGGCGCGACCGAAATTCGCCGGCGCGTGGGAATGGCCGAGACCGTGAGAATGGCCATGATGATCGTGGCCGGAGTGACCATGGGCCTCATGATCGTGACCGTCATGGTCATGGTCATGGTGATCCGCGTGGGGCTGCACCGTCGGGATCTCCTGTTGGGCGGGGCTCCCTCATACCAGAAGCCCCGGCGAACCGAAGCCCCCCACCGTCACGGCGAGCGCAGCGATGCCACCGAGATGCTTCTGGCGCCGGGACCTCGTCGGCTTTCGTTTCTCCTGAGCCCGGCGGCTGGATGGCTACGCTCCGCTCGCCATGACGGCAGATGGGCTCTAAGGGGTCTGCGCCGGTCCGAACTGGCGTGGATAGCCAAGCGGAGAGAAATTCATGTCGAAGACCGCCTGCGACCATACCCTGTCGCGCCGCGCCGTAATGGCTGGCCTCTCGGCCGCAGCCGTTGGCCTGGCCTTTCCGGCCGCCGCCGCCGAAGACGCTCTCGCGGCGAGACGAGGAGGAAGTCTCCTCCGACATGGCATTCTCGGAACCCCTTACACTGTCCTTGGAGCTCATGATCTTTCCACTCTGCGCCGAGTGGGCCGTCATTGGCGACGATCAACGCCATGACTTCCTTGATCCGGCTCATGTCGAGCTTGCCCGCCTTGTTCAGGCGATTCCAGGCTTTGACGAAGGTTCTCGTGTAGTCACTCCTTCGAGGAAGATTTGCTCGTCTTTGTTCCGGCATCTTCTTCGAGGCCATCGAACAGTTCCTCTACAGTGGAGAACCTCGGACTACCGATTGTCTTTGCCTCCTGGATCGCCGCTCGAGTTCTGTGACTCGGAACTTTCAATGTGAGCGGCAGGCCTTCTTCGATTACGACGCGTTTCAGAAACAGGCGCACTGCGTCCGACAACGAAAGCCCAAGCTCTTCGAGGGTTCGCGTGGCCTCAGCCTTGGTCTCTTCGTCGACCCGAATGTGCATCATGACGGTTGCGGTCATCACCGGCATTCCTGGATGTGTAGCATGTTCTGTGTATCTCAATTGAGATCGGTCGGCAAGGACAGCGTGCAGCGCGCTCGACCCTCGGGCACCAATTTCGACGACAGGTACCAGGAGCAACAGAGACACCCTCTGCCCGCCGCTCCGGTGGACAAGCCTGCCGCCATCGGCCATTGAGCCCTCGCGAGAGGACGTGTCATGGATGAGTTGCAGGTGAGCGAGGGCGGCCTCGACGACGTTCCGGGCCTCATGCGCGACATCGGCCGCGCGGCGCGCAAGGCGCAGCGGCAGCTCAGCAATGCCGCCGCCATGACGAAGGACCGCGCTCTCGTTGCGGCGGCCGACGCGGTTCGCCGGTCCATGGCGGGGATCCTCGATGCCAATGCGCGCGATCTCGCCGAAGCCCGCGACCTGACTCCGGCCTCGCGCGATCGGCTGACCCTCGACCCCGACCGCATCAGGGCCGTGGCGCGCAGCCTCGAGGACATCGCCGAGCTTCCCTCTCCGGTCGGCCGCGTGCTGGCGCGGTTCGATCGACCCAACGGCCTCGTCATCGAGCGTGTCTCGACCCCGCTCGGCGTCATCGGCGTCATCTACGAGAGCCGCCCCAACGTCACGGCCGACGCCGGTGCACTCTGCCTCAAATCCGGCAATGCCGCGATCCTGCGCGGCGGTTCGGAGAGCTTCCACTCGACCCGGGCCCTGCACGCCTGCCTGGTCGAGGGACTCGAGGCCGTCGGCCTTCCCGCAGCCGCGATCTCGCTCGTTCCGACGCGCCACCGCAATGCCGTGGGGGAGATGCTGGCGGGGCTCGACGGGAACCTCGACGTGCTGGTGCCGCGCGGCGGCAAGACCCTGGTGGCGCGGGTTCAGGCCGAAGCGCGCATTCCCGTCTTCGCCCATCTCGAAGGGCTCGTGCATCTCTACATCGATGCGGCCGCCGATCCCGACAAGGCCGAGGCGATCCTCCTCAATTCCAAGCTGCGCCGCACCGGTGTCTGCGGCGCCGTGGAGACGCTGCTGGTCCATCAGACCCACCGTGACGCGCTGCTGCCGCGGCTCGTGAAGGCGCTGCTGGATCAAGGCTGCGCGGTGCGCGGCGACGAGGTTACCCGCGGCGCCGACGCTCGCGTCACGCTTGCAGACGAGGCGGACTGGCGCACCGAATATCTCGACAGCATCATCGCCTGTCGAGTCGTTCCGGATCTAGAGGCCGCCATCGACCATATCGATCGGTACGGCTCGCATCACACGGACGGCATCGTAACCGAGGATCTCGTCGCCGCGGCGAGCTTCTTGGCCGAGGTCGACTCGGCCATCGTGATGCACAATGCCTCGACGCAATTCGCCGACGGCGGCGAGTTCGGGTTCGGCGGGGAGATCGGCATCGCGACGGGCCGCATGCATGCCCGCGGGCCGGTCGGACTGGAGCAGCTCTGCTCCTTCAAATATCGGGTACTGGGCGAGGGGCAGACCCGACCGTGACCGGCATCTCGGGTGATCGACCTGGTCTCACCCCGCCTGCCCCCCCCTCCACGATGCTTCGCGAGAGCGGATCGGGTTCACCTCCTGTCTCTAAGGACGACCGTATTCACGTAGCGCGATGGCTCGCTCCGCGCGTCTCCCCTCTCCCTTGTGGAGAGGGGCTGGGGATGAGGGTCGACGAACCGTCGGGAGATGCGGTCCACGCAGCGCACAATGTCGTGATCACCCTCAGCGCCCCTCACCGCCTACCCTTCTCCACAAGGGAGAGGGGAGGCGTCCGGCGTCGCGGCTCATCAGGATCTATGGACTCCGGCACCCTACCGGTCGAGGGGGACCCTGCGCAGCAGCGGGGAAGGAGCGGACCGGGTTCGCCCCTTCGAGATCGCTCCTCGACCTGTCCCACGGATCTCGTATGACCCTCCCCACGGGGCCGCGGTCGCCGGGCGGGCGAGCCTTGCCCGATTGGTCGCCGGGAATGCGGATCGGGCTCTTCGGCGGCAGCTTCAATCCTCCGCATGACGGTCATCGGCTGGTCAGCACCACGGCCCTGCGCCGCCTGGGGCTCGATCGCCTGTGGTGGGTCGTCACCCCCGGCAATCCGCTGAAGCGGCACGACGCGCTGGCCGACCTCGACACCCGCATCGCGGCGGCTCGGCAGCTCGCCGACCACCCCAGGATCGCCGTGACGGGGCTCGAGGCCGGCATCGGCATGCGCTACACCGTCGACACGGTGCGCTACCTGAAGCGCCGCTGCCCTAGCGTGCACTTCGTCTGGATCATGGGTGCCGACAACCTTGTCCAACTACCGCTGTGGCGGCGCTGGCGCGACCTCGTCGACCTCGTCCCAGTGGCGGTCGTCGACCGGCCGGGCAGCACGCTGCGTTCGCTGCAGGGGAGTGCGGCTGCCGTCATGGCGCCGGGCCGATTGCGGGAAACCGAAGCGAACCTCCTGGCGACACGTCGCCCCCCGGCCTTCGTCTACCTGCACGGACCTCGCTCTTCGGCCTCCTCGACAGCGTTGCGGGATGCAGGACGAGGACTGCGGTAAGACTTCATCAACCATTTTCGCCTCACGGTCGGTCACCCCGCGGCCCGACCGACGTCATCCCCCGCGGCCTCACCGATGACGGGAGACGGGACGATGGTGGACGGCGCGACGCGGTGGCTGACCTACGACGATATGGCGGAGGCGCTGAACATAACCCCCGACAGCGCCCGCCGCCTGGCCACGCGGCACAAATGGCCGCGTCGCCCGGGCAATGACGGTCGGGCCCTCGTGGCAATCCCGGAGGAGCGGCTGGAGCGGCCGCATGAGCCCCGCGCCGATGCCGGATCCCCCGAAGAGGCGGATGCACCACCCGAAGCCGGCCGCGATGCGCGCGCGCTCATCACCTATCTCGAGCGTCGCGTCGGCGAACTCACCGATGACCTCTCCCAGGCTCGCCGCGTTGCCGAAGAGGCACGGCTCGAAGCCCGCGAGTCACGGATTGCCGCGGAAGCCCTCCGCGTCCAGGCCGGGCAGGTCGACGTGCTGACCGCCCTGGTCGCAGCCGAGCGGGCCCACCTGTCCGAAGTCCGCGTCGACCGCGATCGCCTGGTCGCCCTTCTCACCGAACGGCCGACGCCCTGGCTGGGAAAGCTGACGAGCAGACTGCGCAAGGCGGCTTGAGACCGCGGCCGGCTCAGCCGCGCAGCCGTTTCACGCCAAGCCCAATCCCCGCCAGGACGCTGCCGACCGCCAGTCCCACGACGCCAGAACCGATCGCCCCGACGGCCCAGGCCATGGTGTCGCCGAGCGCGGCCGGCACGACGGCAACCCCTGCCGCCTCGGCGCCGTGAAGGATCCTTTCCGGCGCCTCGACGCCGAAGATCGCCAGGCCATGGATCAGGATGCCACCGCCGACCCAGATCATGGCGGCTGTGCCGATGATCGACAGCGCCCGCAGCACCGGCGGCATGGCACGAACGAGGCCGCGGCCGAGCGCTCGAAACGGCGGCGCGCCGTTCTGGGCGAGGTGTAGCCCGACATCGTCGACCTTCACCACCAGCGCCACCACGCCATAGACCCCGACCGTCATGGCGGAGCCGACCAGCGCCAGCACGAGCGCCTCGACGTAGAGCGGGCGGTCCGCCACTTCGGCGAGGCAGATGGCCATGATCTCGGCCGACAGGATGAGATCGGTGCGGATGGCGCCTTTGACCTTGCCCTCCTCGAGGCGGGTGGGATCGGTCTCGATCGTATCGGCTGCGCCATGGTGGCCTTGGCCCACCAGGGCTTCGACGATCTTCTCGGCGCCCTCGAAACACAGATAGCAACCGCCGAGCATGAGAAGCGGCTCGACGGCCCAGGGTGCCACGGCGTTGAGCAGCAGCGCGGCCGGCAACAGGATCAGGAGCTTGTTGCGCAAGGACCCGAGCCCGATGCGGGCGATCATGGGCAGTTCGCGATCCGGCGACAGCCCCGCGACGTAGCGCGGCGTTACGGCGGTGTCGTCGATGACGATTCCGGCCGCCTTGAGCCCCACCCGGCTTGACGTAGCGGCGACGTCGTCGAGCGAGGCTGCCGCCAGCTTGGCGATTCCCGCCACGTCGTCGAGCAGCGCGAAAAACCCGGATGCCATCGTGTCACCTCTATCGGCGGCAGGATCAGTTTCGCCGCCGGCTGCGCGACACAGAATGGCCGAGCTTCGGGCCTCAACGGCCGGAACGACCGTCCGGCTCCGCGATTGTGGGATTGTGACGAAATCGTAATCGCCACGGGTCGGCGAGTTCGACCGGGTCGCGAATGGGAGGCGTCTTCGCCTCCGCAGGAGAGCAACTCATGAAGATCGGCGAGAAGGTCAGATTTCGGTCCGACGCCCCGCATCGCGACACCTTGGGCCCCATGGCGGACCAGATCGGTCAGGTGACCGACGTCGCCCTGGTCGACGGGGTCGAGACGCTGGTGGTGAATTTCGGCGACAATGGGCCGTACGAGGCCGGCGTTCCCGCCTCGGAATTCGAGCTGGCCCGCGACGATGACGCAGAAAAGGTCTGAACTGACATCGGCACCGCAGACACGGAGGATAGGATGACAATCATCGATGGCATCGCCATGCCGCAGCCTGATCAAACGCCTTCGCAGCCCAATCCTACCGAGGTGCCTGCAAACGAACCCGTCGGCATTCCGCAGCCCGGCCCCGACGTGATCGACCCCGGCATCGGCATCCCGACCGGCCCGTCTCCGGCACCGACGTATCCCGGTACCCCGGGCGCGCCGATTTCGCCGGGCGTCGGCTGACCTCCGCCGAACCCGTCCGACACGCAACCCCTTGCCCGGTCGGCTCTTCTTCTCTTAATGTCTAGGCCTATCGTCGGGGTGCCCATACCGGGCTGAGAGTCCTCAGGACAACCCGTTGAACCTGAACCGGATCATGCCGGCGGAGGGAACGAGGTATGGTTCAGGCGGGCACCGTGCCCCGGTCATCGGCTGCGACGCGCGTTCCGCGATCGCCCCGCTCTTCTCTCTATCCGATCCGTTTGCCATGGGCCGCCATCGCCTCGGGTTCGGCGGCCCTGGCGATCTGGGAAGCGGCGGTGCGGCTGCTCGGCACGCCCGTCTATGTTCTGCCGGCCCCCTCGCGCGTGGCGCTGACGCTCGTCAATGACGCGCCGCTGCTTTGGCGCGACGCCCTTGTCACGGGGGGCGAGATGCTGGGCGGCCTGCTGTTCGGCACGCTGGCCGGCATCGCCGTGGCCCTGATCATGGCGCAGTCGCGATTCCTGGAGCGGGCGGTCGGGCCGCTGCTGGTCGTGGCGCAGGCGCTTCCGGTCTTCGCCATCGCGCCATTGCTCGTGGTCTGGTTCGGGTTCGGCGTGACGTCGAAACTAATCATGGCGGGCCTGATCATCTTCTTTCCCGTGTCGACCAGCCTGTTCGAGGGCCTGCGCCGCACCGATCCCGGCCTCATCGATCTCGCCCGGCTGAACGGCGCCAGCCGTCGCGACACGCTGCTGCTGATCCGCCTGCCGGCGGCGCTACCGGCGCTCGGCGCCGGGCTCCGGGTAGCGGCCGCCGTGGCGCCGCTCGGCGCCATCGTGGGCGAATGGGTCGGATCATCCTCGGGGCTCGGCCTCGTCATGCTCCACGCCAATGCCCGGATGCAGACCGACACGGTCTTCGCGGGCCTGGCCATTCTCGTCGTGTTCTCGCTGGCGCTCTGGGCCGCCGTCGGCGCGCTGACGCGCCGCATGGCCTTCTGGGCGCCCGACACGCTCGCCTTCACCTCCGGAGACCTTTGAATGCGTTTGTCTGCCCTCGCCGGCGCCTTGCTGCTCGGCTTCGCTGCCCTCCTGCCCGCCTGGGCGGCCGACACGGCCGTGCCGCCCTCTACGCCGGCGCCGGCCGCCCAAAAGGTGACGCTGCTGCTCGACTGGTTCGTGAATCCGGTCCATGCCGCCATCGTGGTGGCCAAGGAAAAGGGCTTCTTCGCCCGCGCCGGACTCGACGTCTCCTTCGTCGAGCCGGCCGATCCGTCGATGCCGCCGCGCCTCGTCGCCGCCGGCCAGGGCGACATCGCCCTGACCTACCAGCCGAATTTCTACCTCGACGTCGCCGCCGGCCTGCCGATCCAGCGCATCGGTACGTCGATCCAGACGCCGTTGAACACCGTCATGGTCCTGGCCGACGGACCCATCAAGTCGCTCGCAGATCTCAAGGGCAAGACGGTGGGCTACTCGGTGGCGGGCTACGAGACGGCGCTGCTCGGCACCATGCTGGAGAGCGCCGGGCTGAAGCTCGATGACGTCAAGCTCATCAACGTCAATTTTGCCCTGACCCAGCCGCTGATCGGCGGCCAGGTCGACGCCGTGGTGGGCGCCTATCGCAATGTCGAAGTCTTCGAGATGCAGCTCGCCGGCCATCCCGGCCGCCTGTTCTTTCCCGAGGAGCACGGCGTTCCGCCCTATGACGAATCCATCTTCGTCACCCAGTCCGACAAGGTCCACGCGCCCTTCGTGAAGCCTTTCCTCGACGCCGTGGGACAGGCCCAGCTCTATATCCTCGACTACCCGGACGAGGCCTGGGCTGCCTTCGTCCATGCCTATCCGAAGCTCGACGATCCCTTGAACAAGCTCGCCTGGGCCGCCACGCTGCCGCGCCTCTCCGCCGACCCCGCCGCCACCGACCCGGCGCGCTATCAGGCCTTTGCGGAGTTCATGAAGAGCAAGGGGCTGATCGACCATGTCGAGCCGCTGGAGCGCTACATCGGAAAGTGAGCAGACCCCGATGGCGACATCGCGCTCGCCCGCGGCGTAGCGGCGGGCGAGATAGTCGAACAGCCCGCACGGGAAGCTCCCTACGGAAGGATCGCCATAATGGCGGATCCGTTCGGACACGGATTCTGCCTCATCGCCTTCAATGCGAAGGGCTACGACGCGCTCCTATAAGGTTTCGGCCTTGCTTACGGACATCGAGGCTCGCTCGTCGATCTTGCCTTCGACGCCCTACCCTTTCGTCCGCAGCGTCGAACGCCCGCCATCGACGCCGATGATCTGGCCCGTGATCCAGGCCGAGTCGGGCCCGAGCAGGAAGGCGGCAAGGCCGGCGCTGTCCTCGGCCTCTCCCAAACGACGCAGCGCATGGGTTTCGGCGACACCCTTCGCCAGGGCTTCGTTGCGGGTCAGCCCCTCGGCCAAGGGCGTGCGGGTCAGCGACGGCGCGATGCAGTTGACCCGGACCTTGGGGGCGAGTTCGGCCGCCAACGCCAGCGTCAGGCCTTCGACGGCGCCCTTGGCCATGCTGACGGAGGCATGGGCCGCGAAGCCCTGGCGCACCGCGACCGTCGAGAACAGCACGACGGACGAGCCGTCGACAGCCTTGAGGTGCGGCGCCGCCGCCTTCATGGCGAGTGCTGCCCCAAGCGCGTTGACGCGCCAGTCGCGCTCGAAATCCTCCGCCGTCAGCGACCCGATCGGCTTCAAGTTGATGGTGCCGACCGCGTAGACGAGGCCCGCCAGACCTCCGTCCTGCGACGCCTCGGCCACCGCGCGGGCGATGGCCTCAGGATCGGTGACGTCGGCGAGGGTGGCCGCCGCGCCCATCTCGCGCGCCGCTGCTTCGAGCTTGGCGGAGTCACGGCCGACGAGATGAGGCCTGTCCCCCCGGGCAGCGACACGGCGCGCAATGGCCGAGCCCATTGCACCCGCGCCACCGAAGATGATGATAGTTCCCACGCCGTTCCCTACCCTGCTGCCGGTCCGATGGTTCGGCGGAGCCGACACGATAGCAGGATCGCGATGCGCGTCGCGGGCGCCGCGCCGCTTCAGATCACCGCTGTTTTCGAAAGCGCCCGAACGAGGCCAACGTCTCTGACGCTCACAATGAGACTACCCGCATCGCGATGATATTTGCAGTTTAACGCTTAATGATTGCATCGTGTACCAACGATCTCGGGCATTGGATCGGCAGGCCGTTCACCCGCGCATGTCTCCGGACCGGGATGAACTTTGGCCCCACTCAAGAAGCAACCCATCACCTTGCAATCCACAATCGACCTTCCGATTTCCGCGCCCATGCAGACCGAGCAACACGAAAAAAAAGCGACCGACTGCCCGTATAGAAGGGCCGCCGGGTTGTTGACGCCGGGGGTTAAAAGAAACGCGCCGACCAGAGCCACCGCAAGCGCGTTACATAAGTGCCCGTGAGTTTCGTCTGTTCGCTGAGTTGCCTGATGGCGAGTCTCTCCCGGCATTATGCCTCTTCCTAAAGCAGCGTCCCCGTCGCCTGCACACCATCATTGTCGCCGTTCGCCGCCAGCGCCTTGGCGGCGCGCAGATCGTCGACGAAACGGGCGTATTCGGCCCTTTGGGACTCCTCGTCGGGCAGGCGCAGCAGGAACGACGGGTGGACGGTGACGAAGACAGGTCCGGCCAGCGCCGAGGTCAGCACCGTGCCGCGCACCGACAGGACCGAGGCGCTCTGGCCGGTCAGCGACCGAATGGCACTCGCCCCGAGTGCGATGGTGAGCTTCGGGCGGAGGAGCTTCAGCTCCTCCTCGAGCCAATGGTGGCAGGCGTTGATCTCGCCGATGCCGGGCTTCTTGTGGATACGCCGCTTGCCGCGCGGCTCGAATTTGAAGTGCTTCACGGCATTGGTGACATAGGCCCGGCTGCGGTCGATCCCTGCCTCGCCGAGCGCCCGATCGAACAGCGTGCCCGCCGGCCCGATGAAGGGTTTCCCCGCCAGATCCTCCTTGTCGCCCGGCTGTTCGCCGACGAAGACGAGGTCGGCCGTCGACAAGCCCTCGCCGAAGACCGTCTGGGTTGCGAATTTGTGCAGATCGCAGCGCGTGCAGACCAGCGCCTCGCGGCGCAGGGCGTCGAGCCCGTTGCCGCCCATGGCGGGGGGCGGCGCGTCGCGCGTCGCGCGGGCCTCGTCGGTGCGCGCCACGATGGCGGCGGCGCGTTTGGGAACCTGGGTCTGCGGGGTTGCGACCATGCGGGCCTCGCTGTTGCCGGCCGAGCGGATCAGGGGCGCGATCAGCTCGGCCTCGGGCAGGTTTTTCCAATATTTGACCGGCATCTCGCGCTTCATCGCGCCGACCTTCAGCCGGGCCGGATTGAAGATGTTGACGTAATAGGTCCGCCAATGGTCCTCGGTGGCGTCCTCGGCCGGGACCTCGTCGCGCGATCCGCCGGGGCCGAAATGCAGCGCCGTCCCGTCCCACGATGCCCGCGCCTCGGGCGTCACGATGGTCCAGAGCATTGCTTTGAAGCGCTCGACGAAGAAGGGCGCCGTCAGCGCCACGATATGATGCTCGGGCTCGAACCAGGCGAGATAGGCCGGCGCCGCACCCTCGACCTTCACCTCCTTGAAGCGCACGAAGGCCGTCATCTTGTGCCGGTCGCGCCGCACCGACTTCGCCATCATCTCGATGCGGAACACATCATCGTCGGTGGTGATGTCGAGCAGCCTCGGCTCGTCCTGCAGGCGGCAGAGGACGCGGTAGAGGAAGGCAAAACGTTCCGGGTCCTTGTGGCAGGCGACGAGTTCGGCAAGGTCGACGAAGCGGCGCGCCACGCGCAGTGCCCGCTTCGGGATGTCGGACACCGTCTCGGGCGGCGACACGAAAAGATCGGGTGCGTCGGCGGCGACACGCCAAACGACCGCCTCGGGCGGCACGCTGGCTTCGGTCAGCGATCGGGCCGCATCCCGCCAACCCTCGTAGTCGTCTGGCGCCCGGAGCACGACCTCTCTCATCGTGAGACTCGGCGCATCAGAAAAGGCTCAACTGTTCGACGGGCCGCTTCATGGCAGCCGCCAAATGCGCGCCGTCGAGGCTTGCGCCCGGCGTCCAATCGAGCGCCGTCACGAAGGACCGGACCGTTTTCGCCGATCGCGTCAGCTTGGCGATGTCGTCGAGACGCATCGTGGTGAGGCGGCGGATGTCGATGATGCGATCGACGCTGCGCACGCCTAATCCCGGAATGCGGAGCAGCTCCTCGCGGGAAGCCGCGTTGACGTCGATGGGAAAGCGCTGGCGGTTGCGCAACGCCCAGGCAAGCTTCGGATCGAGGTCGAGGTCGAGCATCCCGCCGTCGGTGGCGCCCACCACCTCGTCCATGGCGAAGCCGTAATAGCGGTAGAGCCAATCGGCCTGATAGAGCCGGTGTTCGCGCATCAGCGGCGGCTTCTTCGCCGGGAGGGACTGACTCGACCCCGGGATCGGCGAATAGGCCGAGTAATAGACGCGCTTCAGCTTGTAGCCGGAATAGAGATTGGCGCTGGAGTGCAGGATGTCGGAATCCTTTTCGCCGTCGGCGCCGACGATCATCTGCGTGCTTTGGCCGGCGGGCGCAAAGGCGGGGGCCCGACGGGACCGCTTCCGCTCATCCTCGGCCTCGTCGAGCCGCAGCCGCAGCCCGCCCATCGCCTTGCGGATCGTCGCGGCCTGTTTCTGCGGCGCCAGTTTCTCGAGCGACTCGGATTTCGGCAGTTCGACATTGATCGAAAGGCGGTCGGCGTAGCGCCCCGCCTGTTCGATCAGATTCGGGTCGGCGTCCGGAATCGTCTTGAGGTGAATGTAGCCGCGAAAGCCGTGCTCCTCGCGCAGAAGCTGCGCCACGCGCACGAGCTGTTCCATCGTGTAGTCGGGCGAGCGGATAATGCCCGACGAGAGGAACAGCCCTTCGATGTAGTTGCGGCGATAGAAGTCGAGTGTCAGCTTCACGACCTCCTCGGGCGTGAACCGGGCCCGCTGCACCTCCGAGGAGACGCGATTTACGCAATAGAGGCAATCATAGATGCAATGGTTAGTGAGCAGCAGCTTCAAGAGCGAAATGCAGCGTCCGTCGGGCGCGTAGGAATGACAGATTCCGGCCCCGGTGATCGAGCCGATGCCGCCGGCTTTGACGGGATCCTTGCGCGGCTTGGCGCCGGACGACGCGCAAGACGCGTCGTATTTCGCGGCGTCGGCCAAGACGGCCAGCTTCTTGGTGATGTCGAGACGCGCCATGAACCCGGAAACTCTGTTCGCTGAATGTTCTTCTAGCCGAGCAGAGCCGGCCTGACGAGTCGAACCCGGCTCGCCTCTCCCGAACTGGGCTTCGGGCGTGGTTGTTCAACGAGGCGCGACGGTTTGGCTGTGGATCGCCTCTAGTCGAGGTCGATGATCCTGGCCCGGCCCGCCGCGAGGCCGGAGGCGACTCCCATCAGGAGCAGGACGAGGAAGAGGAGCGGCACCGCGCCGAAGCCGCCCTCGGCCTGCCGGATCACGCCCACCAGCAGCGGACCGCCGGCCGCCAGCGTATAGCCGAGACCCTGCGCCATGCCGGACAGACGGGCCGCCACACCGGCGTCGGGCGCGCGGAGGAGGATCAGGGTCAGGGCGACGGCCAGCAGCCCGCCCTGCCCCACGCCCAGCAGCGCGGCCCAGATCCAGGCACTACCGAGCGAAGCATAGAAGCAGCCCGCGAGCCCGACCAGAACGAGGCCGTACAGCGCCGTCGCGACGGCGCGCTGGTCGCGGCCCCGCGTGGCCAGTGCGGGCGCGCCGAGGCAGCCGACCATTTGGCCCACGACCGAGATCGACAGAAGCACTCCGGCAGAAGCGGCGTCGAGGCCGCGATCCCGCATGATCGGGGCGAGCCAGCCGAAGACGCAATAGGCGAGCGCCGATTGCAGCCCCATGAAGAAGCTGACCTGCCAGGCGAGGCCGGAGCGCCACAGCGGGCGGGAGCCGGCGAGGCGCTGCACGGAGACGGTTAGGCGACGCTTCATGGCCCGCGGCAGCCACATGAGTGCCGCGCCGGCGGCCGGCAGCGCCCAGATGGCGAGGCCCGTCTGCCAGGATCCCGCGGCCTGGGCGATCGGCACCGTGAAGGCGGCCGCGACCGCAGCCCCGGCGCTGAGCGACATGGAATAGAGCCCTGTCAGCTGCGCGATCCGATCAGGAAAATCGCGTTTCACGAGCCCGGGCAGCAGCACATTGCCGAAAGCGATTCCCGCCCCCGCCACGAGGCCACCGCCGAGCAGGGCCGGGACGGTGCCGAAGCCGCGAAGCGCCGTCCCACTCGCGACGGCGACGAGCGCCAGGAGAACGGCGCGTTCGGTGCCGAGCCGGCGCGCCACGGGTGCTGCCGCGAAGGAGAAGACACCCAGGCAGAGCACCGGCAGCGTCGTCATGAGGCTGGCGATTGCCGGCGAGGCTCCCGTGCCGCGCATCACCTCGGGCAGCAGGGCCGAGAGCGAGGAAAACAGCGCCCGCAGGTTCAGCGCGATCAACATCAGGCTGAGCGCCAGCAGGAGTCGGCCGAGGCGCGACCCGGCGAAAGCCTGGACGGCGAGGGTTCGGGGAGTGCCGTCGACCCGCGGAGGGCGGTCGACAGCGGCAGAGCGGCTGGGCGGCGTCGGATGGGCCATGAACCTTCCGCTCCCACGCCAGGAGCCGACGGTCAATCAGCGGTCGTGTGATTGTCGGACATTTCCGCATCCCGCCATATGGACCAAAAGCCGGGCCGCCCTTATGGTGTGCTTCAAGGGATCCGCCGCACCGGCGCGATCATAATAAGGTCGGCCGCAGCGCCGCCATTGGGAGGATTTGGTATGGGTCGGATCGGCACCGCTCTGATGGCGGCAACCGCGCTGTCGGCGACGATGGTTCTCGCGACTTCGGCCCAGGCCGAGACGAAGGACATGAAGATCGCCTTCTCCAACAATTATGCCGGCAACTCCTGGCGTCAGGCGATGCTGAAGAGCTTCGACATCGTGACCAAGAAGGCCGTGGACGATAAGATCGTCGCAGCGGCCGACACATTCACGACGGCCGACAAGGAGGTTCCGACCCAGGCGGCGCAGATCCAGAACCTGATCCTGCAGGGCTACAATGCCATCGTGATGGACGCGGCCTCGCCCGACGCACTCAACGGTGCCGTGAAACAGGCGTGCGACGCGGGCGTGGTCGTGGTGTCCTTCGACGGCATCGTCACCGAGCCCTGCGCCTACCGGATCGTGGTCGACTTCAAGGGCCTCGGCGAGGCGCAGGTGGACTACCTCGCCAAGCAGATCCCCAAGGGCGGCAACCTGCTCGAGATCCGCGGCATGGCCGGCACGTCGATCGACGACGCCATACACAACGGCCTCGTCGAGGGCGTGAAGAAGAACCCGCAGTTCAAGATCGTCAATGCGGTCGAGGGGGACTGGGATCAGACCACCGCCCAGAAGGCCGTGGCCACCGTCGTGCCGTCCCTTCCCGACATTGTCGGCATCGTCGACCAGGGCGGAGACGGCTATGGCGCCGCGCAGGCCTTCAAGACGGCGGGCCGTCCGATCCCGACCATCATCATGGGCAATCGCCAGGACGAGCTCCAGTGGTGGAAGGAGCAGAAGGCCGCCAACGGCTACAAGACCTGGTCGGCCTCGATCGCACCGGGTGTGTCCACCATGGCGTTCTGGGTCGCCCAGCAGGTGCTCGATGGCCGCAAGGACATCCCGCATGACCTGACGGTGCCCTACCTCGCCTTCACGCAGGATAATTTCGAGGCCGCATTGCCGAAGATCCCCGTCGGCGGCGTCGCCAGCGCCGAATATTCGCTGGCTGACGCCCAGAAAGCGATCGACGCCAACGTTAAGAAGTAAAAACGCCCGTACGGGTCGAGTGGTTGAAGGGGGCCGGCCGCGGCAGACGGCCGGCCCCTGCTTTTGCAAAAGTCCGGTCCCGCTGGCGTCTCCACGCCCCCAAGGATCTTTGGACGCGAGGGTCGATGAGCGATTTCGTCATCAGGATCACCGGGGCCCAGAAGGCTTTCGGCGCCGTTCGGGCGCTCAACGGCGTGGACCTGGCCATTCCCACCCACGAATGCCTCGGCCTCATCGGCCATAACGGCGCCGGCAAGTCGACGCTGATGCATGTCCTGGCCGGCACGCTGACGCCGGACCAGGCCGGGATCGAGGTCGGGGGCGAGACCGTACCGCGCTACGGCGTCGACGTGGCGCATCGGCTCGGCGTTCGCTGCGTGTTCCAGGAGCTGTCTCTCTGCCCCAACCTGACGGTGGCCGAGAACGCCCGCATCCTGCATCCGGCTTTGCGCGGCTTCGGCTGGCGTCGCCGCGCCGCCGCCCTGATCATCGGCAAGCTCGACGAGATCTTCCCGGACCACGGCATCGCGCCCGACGCGGTCGTGGGCGACCTGCCGATCGGCACGCGGCAGATGATCGAGATCGCGCGCGCCTTCACGGTCACCACGGATCCGGTGAAGCTCGTCATCCTCGACGAGCCGACATCCTCGCTCGACGGCCACACGGCGAGCCAGCTCTTCGCCTTTCTCCGCCGGTCCGTGGCGCAGGGGGTCAGCGCCATCCTGATCTCGCATATGCTGGGCGAGATCATATCGACCTCGGATCGCGTCGTCGTCATGCGGGACGGGCAGATCGTGACAAGCGGCCCCACGGCGCAGTTCGACCGCGACAAGCTGGTCGCCGCCATGGGCGGCGCGGAAGGTCATGCCGCGCCTGGCGCCCTTCAGGCGAAGCCGGTCTCGACCGCTCCGGTGAAGGTCAGGTTGAGCCCGAAAGGCCAGACGGACGGGCGCGAGTTGATCGCCAGAGCGGGCGAGATCGTTGGGCTCGCGGGGCTCGCGGGCCACGGCCAGACCGATCTGTTGCTCGCCGTCTTCGATGCCGCCGGGCGGCGCAGCCGCAAGGGCAGTGTCGACGGCGAGGTTGCGCTCGTCGCTGGCGACCGGCAGACCGATGGCGTGTTCCCGCTCTGGTCCATTGCCCAGAACATCGGGGTGAGGTCGTTCGGGGCCTTCCGGCGCGGCCCCTTCCTGTCGGTTGCCGCCGAGGCTGCGCTGGCGGCGCAGTGGAAGGAGCGCATCAAGATCCGGACGGCCGATCTCGACAATCCCATCCTGTCGCTCTCCGGCGGCAACCAGCAGAAGGCGCTCTTCGCCCGTGCCCTCGGCTCCGACGCCACGATCGTGCTGATGGACGACCCCATGCGCGGCGTGGATGTCGGCACCAAACTCGACGTCTACGACCTCGTCCGGGACGAGGCCGCGGCGGGGCGGACCTTCCTTTGGTACACGACCGAGATGGACGAGCTCAGCCACTGCGACCGGGTCTATGTGTTCCGGAACGGCGTCATCGTGGCCGATCTCGGCCGGTCCGAAGTGAGCGAGGAGGCCGTCATCGGCGCCTCCTTCGCGGAGGTCGCGTGAGCATGCAGCAGGTCGTGGCAATCGCCGCGCGGCGTCCCGGCGGCGGCGCCCCCGAGCTTCGGCGCGTCCTGCGCGCGGCCCTTCCCGCTCTGTCGCTCGCCTTGATCTTGTTGGGGATCTGGGTCCTCAACCCCCGGGCCATCAGCTATTTCGGGCTGACCCTGATGCTCAATCTCGCCGTTCCGGTGGCGCTCGCCACCGTGGGGCAGATGTTCGCCATGGCGGGCAACGAACTCGATCTCTCGATCGGCACCTTCGTGGGCTTCGCCGGATGTGTCACGGCGACCCTGCTGCACGACAATCCCGCAGCAGGCGCAGCCGTTCTGGCGGGCTGCGTCCTGGTCTATGCGCTGGTCGGCGCACTGATCCACCTTCGCCAGTTGCCGTCGATCGTCGTGACGCTCGGCATGTCCTTCGTCTGGCAAGGCCTGTCGATCCTGCTGCTGCCGAAGCCCGGCGGTCATGCGCCGGACTGGCTGAAGGGCCTCATGGGACTGAAGGTCCCCTACGTGCCCTTCCCCGTCCTGGCGGCCCTGGCCATCGGCATCGTGGCCTATGTCGGCCTGATGCGGACCTCCTACGGCGCCGTGCTGCGCGGTGTCGGGGGCAATGCCGTGGCGGTCCAGCGGGCCGGATGGTCGATCCTGAAAGCCAAGATGATCCTGTTCGGCCTGACGGGCTTCTGCGGCGTGCTGGCCGGCATGGCGCTGATCGGGCTGACCACCTCGGGCGATGCCAACCTCGGCAATGGCTATACGCTGCTGTCGATCGCCGGCACGATCCTCGGCGGCGGTGAGTTCATCGGCGGCCGCGTGTCGCCGCTCGGCGCCGTCATCGGCGCCCTGACGCTGACGTTGGCAGGGTCGCTCCTCAACTTCATGCATATCTCGCCGGACTGGCAGGTCGCCGCCCAGGGCGGCATCCTGATCGCCGTCCTGGCGGCGCGCGTGCTGATCAACCGGACCGGACGAACCGCATGAGATCGACCTTGAAGCGGCTCGCGGTCCAACCCTGGCGCTGGTCCTTCGCCGGTGCCATCGCGGTCTGGCTCGCCGCGGTCATCTTCACCGGCGGCACCGGGGCGGCCGGAATGCTGTCGGCCGGTATCGCGCTGGCGGCCTTCTCGGTCCTGGTCGGCACGGCGCAGATGTTCGTCGTGACGCTCGGCCCCGGCAATGTCGACCTGTCGCTGCCGGCCAATATCGGGCTTGCCAGCGCGGTCGCCATGAAGGTCATGGGCGGAGACGACTCGATGATCGCCGTGGGCCTCGCGGCGGCGCTCGGCAGCGGCGTGGCCATCGGCCTCGCCAACTACCTCCTGATCCGCATGCTGCGCATTCCGCCGATCATCGCCACCCTGTCGGCGAGTTTCGTCATCCAGTCGATCGGCATCAGCTACGGTCGCGGACTGCAGGTGAAGCCGCCTTCGGGCTTCGCCGACGCCACCAGCGCCCAGGTGGGCGGGGTTTCGCTGCTGGCGGTGGCGACCGTCCTCTTCACCGCCATCGTGGCGCTGGTTCTGCACCGCACGATCTTCGGCCGCTCGGTCGCCGCCATCGGGCAGAACGCCCGGGCGGCGCGCCTCGCCAACATCCCGGTCGAGCGCGTCAAGATGGTGACCTATGCGCTCGCCGGTGCCCTCGGCGGCCTCGCGGGTGCTCTCCTGGCCGGTTATTTCAGGGGTTCGTCGCTCGACATCGGCAACGAATATCTGCTGACCTCGATCGCCGTCGTGGTGATCGGGGGGACGTCGGTCATCGGCGGCAAGGCCAATGTCACGGGGCTCTGGGGGGCGTCGCTGTTCCTGGTCATGCTGCTCACCATGCTGAACACCTATGGCGTCAGCGCCGGCGTGCGCCTTCTCGTCACCGGCGTGGTGATCATCGCCGTCATGGTGGCGGCGGGAGGGCGCAAGGCGGTCCGTTAGGCGGGGTCAGAGTCTGCACGGCGGTTGAGACTCTATTAGCCAAAGGTACGCTCGACACTCCCGGCTTCAACGCTTGTTCAATGAAATGGACTACTGTTGCCCGCAGTCCGACTGCGAGTGACGGTGGCCCATTGTGATGCCTGAAGATCTCTACCGTGCCGTCGAACTCGGCGCCGCCAAGCGCTCCCCCGTAGGTCGTGTGATCGCCGTCACCGGCTCGCAGGCGGGTATCGGGATTTTGCCGGATGACGGTCGGCTGCCGCGGCTCCTCGCCACGGTGGGCCGGTTCGTCGGGCTACGAGCCGACCAGTCTTTCATCGTCGCGATGGTAACCGAGGCTACGGCGGACCTGCCGCCCGGTGTCCGCGCGGAAGGGTTCTCGGCCTCGATCACGGTCGATCTCGTGGGCGAGATCAGGCCGGACACCGATGGGCACTGTCGTTTCAGACGTGGCGTGTCCACCTATCCGGCGATCGGCGACGACGCCCTGCCGCTCGAGGCCGACGACCTCCGCCTGGTCTATGCCACCGACGACCTGCACGTCGCCGTCGTGGGTACATTGCACCAGGATCGCAGCCTGCCCGCCTGCATCGACGTCGACGGCTTGGTCAGCAAGCATTTCGCCGTGCTGGGCACCACCGGGGTCGGCAAGTCGAGCGCCATGGCGATCATGCTCGGCGAAATCATCGAAGCACGGCCGGACCTGCGCGTCTTCCTGCTCGACGGGCACAACGAATATGGCCGCTGCTTCGGCGAGCGCGCCAACGTCATCAATTCGCGTACCGTCAAGCTGCCTTTCTGGCTGTTCAACTTCGAGGAACTGACCGACGTCATCTACGGCGGACGGCCGGCCGTCGCAGAAGAGATCGAGATCCTGCTAGAGGTGATCCCGATCGCCAAGTCTCTCTACTCGCAATACAAGACCGGCGATCGGGCGCTGCGGCGCAAGGGCGACGTCAAGGCCTCCGGCTACACCATCGATACGCCGGTGCCCTACACCGTACAGGACCTGCTGGCCCAGATCGACGAGCGCATGGGGCGTCTCGAGAACCGGGGCTCCCGGATGCACTTCCACCGGCTGATGACGCGGATCGAGACGATCCGTAACGACCCCCACTATGCCTTCATGTTCGAGAACGCCAACGTCGGCGGCGACACGATGGCGGACCTGCTGACGAACCTGTTCAGGCTCGACCCGGGAGGAAAGCCCATCAGCGTCATGCAGATGGCCGGTCTGCCGCCCGAGACCCTGGATGCCGTGGTCTGCGTTCTGTGCCGTCTCGCCTTCGACTTCGGGCTGTGGAGCGAGGGAGCCGTGCCGCTGCTCTTCGTCTGCGAAGAGGCGCATCGCTACGCGTCGTCCGACGCCTCTGCGGGCTTCCACCCGACGCGGCGCGCCCTCACCCGCATCGCTCGCGAGGGACGCAAATACGGCGTGTCGCTCGGCCTCGTCACCCAGCGGCCGGCCGAGATCGACCCGACCATCATCGCGCAATGCGGCACGCTGTTCGCCATGCGCATGGCCAACGACCGCGACCAGGCTCTGTTGCGCTCGGCGGTGTCGGATGCGGCCGCCAATCTCCTGTCCTTCGTGCCGACGCTCGCCACCGGCGAAGCCGTCGCCTTCGGCGAGGGCGTATCGGTGCCGGTGCGGCTGAGTTTCCGCCAGATACCCGCCGACCTCCTGCCGCGCAACGAAGCCGCGCAGGCGCTGGGCCAGGCGAACCTCGATCCTCAACACTGCGACTTCGTCAAGACCGTCGTCGATCGCTGGCGCGGCGCCTCCATGAGCGGCAAGCCCCGCCAGGACGACCCGGAGATCGAGTCCGAGGGCGCCGCGGAACTGCGCCTGCTCCGGAGCCGCCTCGAAACGAACCTGTTCCGCACCCCGCCGTCGCCTGCCGGATGATCCGGCTCGCGATTCGCAACCACCGAGGCGACACAGGGGTGCGGCCATGACCAATTCGACCAGAACGGCGGCTCTCTCCGGATCACCTGCCATCCTCGACGATCATCGGGAAGCCGGTCCGGGCTTTGCGGGCGAGCTCGCGCCGCGACGCAAGACCGACGAAGAGCTGATGCGCCGCGCCTATTACGACGACCTCACGGGATTGCCGAACCGGAGCCATCTCGAACAGGCCGTGGCGGAACTGATGGCGCGCGGCACCGGCGGCTTCGCGCTGGCCTTCGTCGACCTCGATGGCTTCAAGCAGATCAACGACTATTACGGCCATGCTGTCGGCGACGAAATCCTGATCAAGACCGCCCGGCGGTTCGAGGCCGGGCTCGACCAAGGGAGCCTCGTGGCGCGGATCGGTGGCGACGAATTCGTGCTGCTGCTGCGCGGCACCGGCGATGTGAGAGTGGAGGCGGCCGCCATGCTGGCGCGCCTGAAACAGCCGCTCCTCGCCGACGGGCACGAGATTTTCCCGTCGGCGTCGATCGGCATAAGCCTCTACCCCGACCATGGCGAGGATTACGAGACGCTGCGGCGCAACGCCGACATTGCCATGTATGGCGTGAAGCGGGACCGCAAGGGCGACGTGGCGCTCTACGACCCCGTCATGCGCACGGCGGCCCGCGGCCGCATGGAGACCGAGCAGCGCCTGCGCCTGGCGATCCGCGACCGGCGGTTTCTCTGCGCCTACCAGCCAAAGGTCGACATCCGCACACGCGCCACCATTGGCCTCGAAGTGCTGCTGCGCTGGCGCGACGAGAACGGGTTCATTCAGCCGCCGGGCGACTTCATCGCCCTCGCCATCGACCTCGGCATGATCGACGACATCTGCCGCATGGTGCTGCAAGAGACCGTGGAGGCTCTGGGCGACATCGATGCCGCGTTCGGCCCGGGTGTCCCGATCAGCTTCAACGTCGCCGCCAGGCAGGCCGGCGACATGCGGTTCATGACGGAACTGGTCGGCGATCTCTCCGCCACCGGCTGCCCCGAGCGCTTCATGGTGGAACTGACCGAGGAGGCGTTCCTCGCCAAGGGGGCGCTTCAGACCACCATCCTGCCCATGCTGCGCCGGATCGGCACTAAAGTGTCGATCGACGATTTCGGCGTGGGCTATTCGTCGCTCTCGGCGCTGGCCGAACTCGACGCCGACGAGATCAAGATCGACCGCTCCTTCATCACCGACATCCATCGCCGGCCACGCAGTCAATGTATTCTGCGGCTGATCGAATCCCTGGGTCACGCGCTCGGCATGACGATCGTGGCCGAGGGTGTAGAGACCGTCGAGGAGCTTGCCTATCTGACCGGCGCCACGCGGATCCGCCACGCCCAGGGCTTCTACTTCGCCAAGCCGATGGCACTCGACGATTTCGCCAGCAAGCGCACGATGTACGACATGGCCCGCGGAGAGACTGCGGTCCGCCGAATTCCCACGCCCCGAGGGGCCGCGGGACGCAGTCGTTGAGGGACTGGCCTGCCGGTTATCCGGCGAGCAGGCCGATGGTCCCTGCGCAAGCGGGGACCCGGCACGACATGTCCGGCCGAAGGCCGACACCCATCCTGCTTCCGTCAGGCCAGCGGGACACTTAGAGGTTTCGCCGGCCTTCGGCCGCCGTCGAAGCTGGATCCCGCATGCGCGGGGATGAGCGGATGGCGGGCCCGTTACACGGACGACATCCCGTCGGCTTCGTCTGTCCGCAGTTGTGGACCCGCGACAATGCCGTATAGGCAGGGGCATGCCGCCGTCATCCCGTCGCCGTCGCTCCCTGCGGCGCAGCCTCCGCCTTCGCGCCCTGCGCATCTGGCTGCCGCGGTTCAAGCGCCGCGCCGTCTTCCTGCTTGGCGGGATCGCGGTCGGTGGTCTCGCGGTGCTGATGGCGGCTCTGGCAGACAAGGCGCAAAGCCTCTTCGCCGCCCTGCACCACCGCGCTGGCTGGGCGCCCTTCGTGGCGACGCCACTCGGCTTCGCCTTGGCGGCCTGGCTGGCGGGCCGGTACTTCCCCAACTCGGGCGGCAGCGGCATCCCCCAGGTGATCGCCGCCCACCAGACCGATGAAAGGTCTCGGCGCGATCCGCTGGTCAGCCTCAAGGTGGCGGGCGGCAAGATCCTGCTGCTGGTCCTCGGGCTCGCCTGCGGGGCCTCGTCGGGTCGCGAGGGCCCCACCGTGCAGGTCGGCGCCTCCGTCATGTATGCCCTCGGGCGCCTCGCCCCGCATCGCCAGCCGGGGCTGCTCATCGCCGGTTCGGCAGCGGGAATCGCGGCAGCGTTCAACGCGCCACTGGCGGGCATCATCTTCGGCATCGAGGAGATGAGCCGATCCTTCGAGGCGCGCACCAGCGGGCTGATCCTCGGCACCGTCATCGCGGCTGGCCTGACATCCCTCGCGCTCGTCGGCGACTACACCTATTTCGGCCGCACCTCGGATGTGATGCCCTTTGGCGTCGAATGGCTGGCTGTGCCCGTGATCGGCGTCGCGGGCGGGCTCTTCGGCGGGATCTTCAGCCGCATCCTGATCGCGGCCGGGCGCGGGTTCCCCGGCGCGATCGGCCGCGCCGTCAAGGCCCGGCCGATCCTCTTCGCGGCGCTCTGCGGGCTCGGCGTGGCGCTTTGCGGCCTCGGCTCGGCCAACAGCATCTTCGGCACCGGTTACGAGCAGGCCACCGCGATCCTGCACGGCACGTCCGACCTGCCCTGGAGCTTCGGCCCTCTGAAGTTCCTCGCCACCGTCCTGTCCTCGATCAGCGGCATCCCGGGCGGCATCTTCGCACCCTCCCTCGCCGTCGGGGCCGGGCTGGCGGAGAACCTCCACGGGTTGCTGCCGCAGACTCCCATCGGCGTCCTGACCATCCTGGGCATGGTGTCCTACCTGTCCGGCGTGGTTCAGGCCCCCATCACGTCCTTCGTGATCGTCGACGAGATGACCGAAAACCACGCCCTGGTGATCCCCATCATGATCTGCGCCATCCTGGCCAATGCGGTGTCGAAGCTGGTCTACCCGCACGGCGTCTATCACACGTTGTCGCGCGGCTACATGCCGGTGCCGGAGGGCGGTGCCGCCCGGGCCCTGGGACATTGAGCGGTTCGGCGGCCGGCATCGCGCTCTACTCACTGGGAGTGCTGCTCTTCGCCGTCAACGACGCCCTCGGCAAATGGCTCGTCGGTTCCTACGGAGTCGGCGAGATCCTGGCGCTCCGCTCGCTCGGGGCCGCCGCCATCCTGGTGCCGCTCGTGTTGCTGCGCCGGCCCGACCTCGACATCCGCGACCAGTGGCGGCTGCACGCGTTGCGCCTCGCCTGCATGATGGGCGACAGTTTCTGCTTCTACTATGCCACGCGCAGCCTGCCGCTGGCCGACGTCATGACCTTCTATCTCGCGGCGCCGCTCATCATCACGGCGCTGTCGACCCTCGTGCTGCGGGAGCCTGTGGGCCTGTTCCGCTGGGGGGCGGTGCTGGCGGGGTTCGGCGGCGTGGTGATCGCGCTGCGCCCGACCGGCGCGGCCTTCTCACCCGCCGCCCTGGTGGCGCTGCTCGGCGCCACGGGCTTCGCCATCGCGATCTCGACGACGCGGGGGCTGCGCCGCACCGACTGGCTGACCCTGACGGCTTGGCAGTACCTCGGGACGGGCCTGTTCGGCGCCATACTGGCGCCCATCGGCTGGGCGACGCCCTCGCCCATCGACCTCGGCCTGATGGCGGTCGTCGGCATGGCGTCGATGACCTGTTTCGTCTGCATCACGCGGGCGCTGTCGCTGGCGCCGGCGTCGCTGCTGGCGCCCTTTCAATATACGTCGATCGTCTGGGCGGCGATCCTCGGCTTCGCCATCTGGGGCGACGTGCCCGGGCCGAGCGTCGTGGCCGGGGCCGTGGTCATCGTGGCGAGCGGCTTAGTGGTCTTCGCCCGCGAACGAATCCGTGGCCGCTCCGTGGCGAACCCGGTCGCGCCGGTGCCGTGAGGCAGTGACAGCACCCGGTCTGCCTCCTCCGCCGCCCTTCGGCTTTGATCCCTCCCACCTGTGCGGGCGGCCGGATTCACACATTCCGATAGCCGCGACGCTGGACGTCTCCCCTCTCCCTTGTGGAGAGGGGTAGGGGGTGAGGGTCGGGAAGAGCGAGCAAGGTGCCTCTCGTCAGGGCATCCCCGACTTGCGGGGGGGAGTCGCAACCCTCCCCCCCAGCCCCTCTCCACAAGGGAGAGGGGTGCCGCTGCAGCACACATCGACGATGTGTGGATACGGTAGCCACAAGGGAGAGGGGAGCTCCGCAGCACACCGCCGGTTTGTGTGATTACGGTAGATCCGCAGAATGGGTGCCTCATGCGCAGCATGGTCGAGGAGGCATTGCCGCGACGGTTCGCGGCTTCACAGCCTGTTCCTCCCGCCCCATATTGACTGCATGCCGAAAGCCCGCCCGACCGACGCCGACACGATCGAAGCCCCGCCCCGCAAACCCGGTCGCCCCAAAGCGGCCGACAAGGCCGCGGCTCCGGAGAAGCAGCCGCGCCGCGGTGCAGCCCCCAAGGCCGGGCGGCCCGATCTCGTGCCGCTCGACGAGCATCTCGCCGCGCTGCTGAATCCGGCGTTGAACGAGACGCGCGCGCCGGCCGCCGTGGCGGATCGCGACGCCACGCGACGCAACGGCCCGTCGGGCAAGACCTCCCCCGGCAAGGGCTTCGCTGAGGCCCCCCAGGCTCGCTTCGAGCCCGCACCGTCCCCCGATGGCGGCGGCACGATCCAACTCGCCCGCGGCGTGACGGGCGCGGCCGCCACCGCCGAGGTTCTGGAGCAGCTTCTCAAGAGCGGCGACGTGCGCCTCAACGCCCGCCCTTGGGTGCCGCACCGCCCGGCCCGGCCGGACAAGTCCGAGGGCGGCATCGACTTCAAGCTCTCCTCCGAATACGAGCCCAAGGGCGACCAGCCCACCGCCATCGCCGAACTCGTCGCCGGCGTGAACAATTCCGAGCGCGACCAGGTGCTGCTCGGCGTGACGGGTTCGGGCAAGACCTTCACCATGGCGCAGGTGATCTCCGCCACCAACCGACCGGCCCTGATCCTCGCCCCCAACAAGACCCTGGCGGCGCAGCTCTACGGCGAGTTCAAGAGCTTCTTCCCCGACAACGCTGTCGAATACTTTGTATCCTACTACGACTACTATCAGCCCGAGGCCTATGTGCCGCGGTCCGATACCTATATCGAGAAGGAATCGACCATCAACGAGCAGATCGACCGGATGCGGCACGCCGCCACCCGGTCACTGCTCGAGCGCGACGACGTCATCATCGTGGCCTCGGTCTCCTGCATCTACGGCATCGGCTCGGTCGAGACCTATACGGCGATGACCTTCACGGTGGCGGTGGGCGACAAGATCGACCAGCGCCAGCTCATCGCCGACCTCGTGGCGCTACAATACAAGCGCACGCCGGATTTCACCCGCGGCAATTTCCGCGTGCGCGGCGACACCGTCGAGCTGTTCCCGGCGCATTACGAGGACCGCGGCTGGCGCTTCTCCTTCTTCGGCGACGAGATCGAGTCGATCCAGGAGTTCGATCCCCTCACCGGCAAGAAGACCAACGACCTCAAGTTCGCCAAGGTCTATGCCAATTCCCACTATGTCACGCCGCGGCCGACCCTGGTGCAGAGCATCAAGGCCATCAAGGCCGAGCTGAAGGAACGGCTGGAGCAGCTCTTCGCGCAAGGACGGCTGCTCGAAGCCCAGCGGCTCGAACAGCGCACCCTCTTCGATCTCGAGATGCTGGAGGCCACGGGCGTCTGCCAGGGCATCGAGAACTATTCGCGCTATCTCACCGGCCGTCAGCCGGGCGAGCCGCCGCCGACCCTGTTCGAATACCTGCCCGACAATGCCCTGGTCTTCACCGACGAAAGCCATGTCACGGTTCCGCAGATCGGCGGCATGTACAAGGGCGACTTCCGCCGCAAGGCGACGCTGGCCGAATATGGCTTCCGCCTGCCCTCCTGCCTCGACAATCGCCCCCTGCGCTTCGAGGAATGGGACGCCATGCGGCCCCAGACCGTGCATGTCTCGGCGACGCCGGGGCCGTGGGAGATCGAGCGCGCGCAAGGCGTCTTCGTCGAGCAGGTGATCCGCCCGACGGGCCTCATCGACCCGCCCGTCGAGGTCCGCCCGGCCCGCTCGCAGGTCGACGACGTGCTGGGCGAGATCCGCGACACCGCGGCCCGCGGTTTCCGCTGCCTCGTCACCGTTCTGACCAAGCGCATGGCCGAGGATCTGACCGAGTACCTTCACGACAACGGCGTGAAGGTCCGCTACATGCATTCGGACATCGACACGATCGAGCGCATCGAGATCATCCGCGACCTGCGTCTCGGCACCTTCGACGTCCTGGTCGGCATCAACCTGCTGCGCGAGGGGCTCGATATCCCGGAATGCGCCCTGGTGGCGATCCTCGATGCCGACAAGGAAGGTTTTCTGCGCTCCGAGACGTCGCTGATCCAGACCATCGGCCGCGCCGCCCGCAACGTCGAGGGCAAGGTGGTGCTCTATGCCGACCAGGTGACGGGCTCGATGGACCGCGCCATGGCGGAGACGCTGCGCCGCCGCGCCCGGCAGGAGGCCTACAACACCGAGCACGGCATCACGCCGGCCTCCATCAAGCGCGGCATCTCCGACATCCTGCACAGCGTCTACGAGGCCGACCACGTCACGGTCGACACCGGCATGGCGGCGCCCGAGGCCCTGATGGGCCACAATCTCAAGGCCGCCATCGCCGATATCGAGAAGCGGATGCGGGCGGCGGCCGCCAACCTCGAGTTCGAGGAGGCGGCGCGGCTCCGCGACGAGCTGAAGCGGCTCGAAGCCACCGACCTCATGATCGGCGCCGATCCGATGGCGCGCCAGGCCGACATCGAGCGCGAGGCGGGGCGGTACGGCGGCGAGCGGACTTATGGGAGCGCCGCCAACCTGCCGGCCGGCGTGGGTCGCTCGACCGGCGGGCGTGGTGGGGCCGGCACGGCCCGCTCGGCTGCAGCCGGCGGCCCGCGCAAGCCGCGCGACGCCGACATGGGCCCGCACAATTTTGGAGGTGGCGAGGCGGGGCCGGCGCGGGGCGTGGGGACCGGCGCGGCCGGGCGGGCCCGCAAGCCGGGGCTCGACGAGATGGGCCCAGGACGCGAAGAGGCGCCGGCCGGGGCGGATGGTTTCGTCCGGCCGGAGAAGCCCGACCCGGGGGTGAGCAACTGGCGGAAGGGACGGGGGCGGAGGTGAGCGGTTGTATATCGAGGTTGTCTTCTGCAGAAGATCCGTTACCTTAACATATGTCTACTTTCTTTTAGGACTGATACCATGCTGATTGGCGATCAAAGAAGAGTACGCAGGCATCTAGATCAGATCAATTCTGACCTTTTTAAAAGATTTGAAGCCTTTGAGCTAAGCGCCTCGCATCTAATTGATTACGCACAAGGAGGCAGTCATCTTTCCTTCACAACGCATGGAATGTCACATGTCAAAAGAGTTGAGTTAGCCTACGATTGGCTATTGAGTATCGATGATGTCGATAGTCTATCTGGAACAGAAGCTTTTTGCTTATTATGCGCAACCTATTGCCATGACCTGTTCATGATTCCTCGCAGTATTGGGGATGAGAACAGGTCCCGAGCGGAGCATGCAAAATCGGCGGCAACAGAACTTCGGAGACTTCAGGGGCAGCTTGGTCTTACGGCGTCAGAGACACTTTATATTGGAGAGGTGGTGAAGGGACATCACGTTGATAAAATATCTGATGTTAAGCAGGACCAAGTTCTAGGAAGTGATCGACTGCGTTTACGCATGCTAGGCGCCTGTCTCTCCATGGCAGATATTTGCCATGCTGATGAGAGCCGAGCGCCTAAGATTGTTTTCGACTATCTTGAAATGAGCGAGGACAGTGCACGGCACTGGAAACGTCACATGCAGATAGCAGGTATAAACCGTCTCGACACCAAGGTCGTTGTTTCAGCTGTAACCTTCTCTGACGAGGGTAAATACGCCGTTCAAGCTTATGTTAAAGAGATCGAGAATCAACTTCTGCGTATAAGACCTAACTTTCACTCCCAACTGTACTCCATTGATGAGGTTCAACTTCGCTTGGAGGAGCTTGAGTCAGAATTCGATCAGAAGTTGTATTTTAAAACTGATACAAATGCCATACTAGATATGCTTGTCAGCGGTGTTTATCAGCAGACCGACGTTTTTATAAGGGAGTTGATCCAAAATGCTTTGGATGCAACCTATGTCGAAACTGCGAGAACAAGAAAGAACGCTGTTCCGTACACTCCCAGAGTCGTATTCTCTGAGATAAGACAATCTAAACATAACCTCGTTGCTATTAGAGTCGATGATAATGGATCTGGTATGGGTGTTAATGAGGTCAAAGATACACTGTTATGGATTGGGCAGTCTCAAAATGATAAGGAAGGTGTACAAGAAATACTAAGAGAGACTGGAAAGAGTCTGATAGCTAATTTTGGCATAGGTCTTCTAAGCTGCTTCCGTGTCGCCTCAGAGATTTTGATTCGTACTCAAAAAGGAGAGGGCGGAACAGCATTTGAGCTCAAGATAGAGGGGTATGGTGAACGGGTTTCGATTAACAAGATTACCGGAGACGTGAGCGGAACTAGTGTTATTGTTAAGCTAAAACCTGAATACAGCTATCTTCTAGCCCAGGATGTAGTCCGACGATACTGCCAAATGGTGACTCAAGTAGAGATGTTATTCGGCGCCGAGAGTTCGGAAAGAGATTTTGAGACATCTCGCTCAAAAGTACTTGCTGCAGCCGAAGCCGGTGGAACTCGGATCGAGAGTATTAAGTTTCCAGATGGTTCAATTAATATTCAAGGAGACGGTTACTACTGTCGCTTAGTTATACCATGGGATAAAGGCATTAATGGTGTCGTTATGAGCGACGGGTCCTTAACCATACTGAATGACGGCATCTTCGTTTGTGAGGACAAAAGTAGCGACTGGCTCCCAGACTCCCTTGGATTTTGCAGTGGAGTAATTAATTTCGCTGCGAAATCCATTGATCTCCCGGTCTCTCGCGACACGGTCGTTGAAAACGGTAGATCAGCATCTAAAAAAGCAGACATAGAACGCCATGTTGGCATTTTCTTCGAAAAACTCGCACAGGAGTCTCAAAAAAAGCATTATAGGGACATTGTTGCTATCATTTTTGCCCATGCTTTCGCAAAGACCAAAGGAGCAAAGCGTGACTTAATTGTCAGAGAGGTAGCCAATCTCAATGTTGAGCTTCACGGGGGAGCACAGGTTCCGCTTGCAAATATTCTAAAGAACAATCCAACTGATGTATTCATAACATATCAGGAGGGGACGTGGGTCGATTGCATTGGAAGAATGGACGGGATAGACCTCTACTCCAAACGCGACCAAACAGCTTTGATGCAAGCTGAGCTTGCCTCCTCAGCTGGAGAGATTGTTATTCAAGCAGTTCGGGTAGATCGAGTCGTCCTAAGTTTCGACAGACTGAAAGAGAAGGATGTTATCGAAGCTTATCTCAAAAGCGCAGGCGTGAATGTGATCGATCTGCTTGAGTCCACGCATTTTGCCGGCAACTTACGCTCATTAAGTATTCCTCGTGAGCTTCGAACAACATTAGGGCGGAAAGTGAAATTCGTTGAGCCCAACGTAAGCTTCACAAAAATCGGATGGGATCTTGGCAATGAAATCTGGCTTAATGTATCGAATGATCATGTAAAGCAGCTGTATGAAAATATAAAGATGCGTGATTTAAATAATGAAGAGATACTTGCTTTGAAATTAATAGTAAATCTAGTGGATAACGAGTTTGACGAGGCTATTCGTATTTGCCTCAAAGCCTTTAAAATCCATTAGATTTGTACATTGTGAAGTCTACAGTATACCGTATTGCCGTGGATGCGAGAAATCTCAGTGGAAGAGGCTGAGGCGATCTTTGACAACCAGAGACGGTGACACTGTTTGATCCGTCGCGCGGCCAGTTAAGCGAACGTATGATGGATCGGTTACGCAGGGATCAGCGCAGTGCGCGGCGGGCATCTTTGATGGTCGATCAGACTTGTGGGTCAGCGGACGAAGAGGGGGTTCACGACGTCGGCGGCGTCGCGAACGGATCCAAGGCGACGATCCCGAACACCCTGAAGTCCTTCAGATTGCGCGTGAGCAAGGCGTGTCCGTGCGCCCCGGCCGTCGCCGCGATCGCGATATCGGCGAAGCCCGGCGAGAGCCCTGCAGCGCGGGCGCGATCGGACAACATGCCCGCAAGCGTCGCCGCCTGGAGATCGAAAGCCAGGAGACGGTCTGCGAACCTGACCTCCACCTGGTCCCACCATACCGTCAGCGCCAGCGCCTTGCGGGTCGCTCCCGCCCGGCTGGCCTTGGCGATGCCGTCGCGAACCTCCGTCGCGGTGATGACGGACAGAAACAATTCATCCGACTTGCGGTCGAGCCAATCGACGAGGGATGGCGGACGATCGGCCCGCGACGGCGCAAGCGCCGAGATCACGTTCGTATCCAGAAGGTAGGTCACAGCCCGGCATCGCGGACCGATCCGCGAGACCTCGGGGCGATGTCATCTTCGTCCAAAGGCGAGTTCGTCAAGAGTGCGCCGAAGCTGACGCCCGATGACAATCGCTGCCACGTCGTCCAGGACACCAACACGGCCTCGCGCCGCCCGTCGCGCGTGATGACGACGTCTTCGCCCGCCATCGCCTCGGCGACGACGCCGTCCAACCCGTCCGCGGCGGCCTGCAAGGTAATCTCGCGCATGCGTCGGTTCTCAATGGCCAAGGTACCGCCTGGCGCCGACATCATGACGGGAGTGCGAGGTCACGCCAAGACTTTTGCGTTGTTGCCCGTCATCGATTCGGGCCTTGTCCGGCTCCCTTGCGGCACGATCGGGGCAACCTGACGCTACGGAGGAGAAAGGGCAATCGCGTCATCCCCGACATGGGCGGAAGATCAACTCGAGGTCAAAGGCCGCAACCGGCGCCGTCCGAGGAGCGCCAGCGAGGGAGAACAGGACGACCCCTTGATCCCGCACCGTTGTAACGTGAGGTTGACCGCCCGCCCGTCCAAGCGTCGCCCGCTCCACCATGCTTCGCATTGTCCCCTCCCGCCGCATAGCGGAAGGAGGGAGATTACCCGTCGCGCGTTGGGGGGGGGGCGGACCGGGTGCGACCGAGCCGATCGACCAGGGGCTCACCGGCTCCGATCCGCCGTCCCTATCAGTTCGCCGTCGTCGCCATCACCTGGATCGCCGCCGGCGTGCCGATGATGACGAACAGCACCGGCAGGAAGAACAGGATCATCGGCACGGTGAGCTTGGGCGGCAGCGAGGCTGCCTTCTTCTCGGCCTCCAGCATGCGGTTGTCGCGACCTTCCTGGGACAGCACGCGCAGCGCGGCGCCGAGCGGCGTTCCGTATTTCTCGGACTGGATGAGGACGGTGGCGAGCGACTTGATGAGTTCCAGGCCGGTGCGCTTGGCGAAGTTCTCGAAGGCGATGCGCCGGTCCGGCAGATAGGCCATCTCGGCCATGGTGAGGGTCATCTCCTCCGCCATCGGGATCGACTGGCTGCCGATCTCGCTCGCCACCTTGCGGCCCGCATGTTCGAGCGACATGCCGGCTTCGACGCAGATGACGAGAAGATCGAGCGTGTCTGGAAAGGCCTGCCGCACCATCTTCTGCCGCTTGGAAATGACGTTCGACAGGTAGATCTCAGGCGCCTTGATCCCCGCATAGGCGCCCGCCAACAGGATGGCGCCCTTGAAGCCGATGGCCATATCGGGGTTGCCGAAGGCCACGACATAGACCAGCGCCAGCATAAAGCCGATGGCCGGCGAGATCAGGCGAAAGAACAGGAAGGTCACCTCGGCGCTCTGCCCGCGATAGCCCGCCATGGCGAGCTTATGCTTGGCGGTCTCGGTGCCGAGCCATTTGGAGGCGGAGAACCCTTCCACGATCCGCGACATGAAGGGCTTGGCCTCGGGCCGCAGGCTGGCCTTGCCCGACTTGGCCAGCCGTTCGCGTTCGCGCGCCCTGATCTTCTCCCGCTCGGACGAGACCTGCTTCATGCGCCGCCCGAGCGTATCGGTGGCGAGAAAGGGCATGAGCAGCGTGAGCAGCGTCGCGCCGGCCGCCACCGCGGCGAGCAGGCTCACGATGAACTGCTGATCGGATATTTTGTCGTAGACGAGATCCAACATCGGGAAGCTGCCGTCCGGCTCAAATGTCGAAGTTGATCATCTTCTTCATCACGAAGATGCCGATGCTCATCCAGAAGGCCCCGCCCGCCATGGCCATGCGCCCCGTCGAGGTGGTCCACAGGAGCGAGATGTAGTCCGGGGAGACGATCCACACGAGGGTGCCGACGACGAACGGCAGGGCGCCGATGATCCCGGCCGATGCCTTGGCTTCCGACGACACCGCCTTGACCTTGCCCTTCATCTTCTTGCGCTCGCGGATCACGCGGGACAGGTTGCCCAAGGCCTCGGTGAGATTGCCGCCGGCCTTCTGCTGGATGCCGATCACCACGGAGAAGAAATTCGTCTCCACGATGGGCACACGTTCCGCCAACCGCTCCACCGCCTCGCCGACGCTTTGTCCCATCGACTGGGCCTCGACGACGCGCCGGAACTCGGAGCGCAGCGGCTCGGGCGACTCCGACGCGATGATGCGGAGGCAATCGCCGAGCGGCAGGCCCGCCTTGACGCCGCGGATGACGACGTCGAGGGCATTGGGAAACTCTTCGGTGATCTTGGCGAGACGTCGCTTCTTTCGGAAGCCCAGGAACCAGGACGGCATGCCGAAGCCGCCGACCAACGCCGCCGCGGCCGCGATCGGCAGACTGTCTTCCAGCACATAGAGGACGACCCCGAGCAGGATGCCGAGCATCGCCGAACCGATGATGTAACCGTTGCGGCTCCATCCCAGCCCGGCCTGCTGGATGCGGATCTCCAGTGGCACCCTCTTTTTCTTGCCCCGGTTCTCGACCTCCTTGAGGCTGTCCGAGACCTGCTTGCGGCGGCTCGCGGCATCGGTGATGCGGTCGCCCGAGCGTTTGACTCGCTGGCCCGCCACGGCGGTGAGGCGTTTGTCGGCCCTGCCGTCGCCGAACAGGAAAGGGCTCAGCCCGTAGATCACGCCGAACAGCGCCAGGAGAGCGAGTCCATACAGGAGCAGCGTCTGCTGATCGATCGCCAGGAGATCAGCCATCACAGGCGCCCATCCTCTTTCGGGTCGGCGCGGTCGAGCGCGGCCGCCAGCCGCTCCTCTTCGCCGTAGTAGCGCGCCCGCTCGAAGAACCGTGGCTGGCCGATGCCGGTCGAGCGATGACGGCCCTTCAGCTTGCCCTGGGCGTCCTCGCCGAGGATGTCGTAGAGAATGATGTCCTGGGTGATGATGACGTCGCCTTCGAGCCCCAGCACCTCGGTCACATGGGTGATGCGGCGCGATCCGTCGCGCAGGCGGGTCGCCTGGATCACGACGTCGATCGAGGTCACGATCATCTCGCGGATCGTGCGCGAGGGCAGCGAGAACCCGCCCATGGTGATCATGGACTCGAGGCGGCTCAGCGCCTCGCGGGGCGAGTTGGCGTGGAGCGTTCCCATCGAGCCGTCATGGCCCGTGTTCATGGCCTGGAGCAGATCGAAGGCTTCGGGTCCGCGCACCTCGCCGACGATGATGCGTTCGGGGCGCATACGGAGGCAGTTGCGCACGAGGTCGCGCATCGTGATGGCGCCGGTGCCTTCGAGGTTCGGCGGACGCGTCTCGAGCCGCACCGTATGGGGCTGCTGCAGCTGCAGCTCTGCGGCGTCCTCGCAGGTGATGACGCGTTCGTCGTGCTCGATGTAATTGGTGAGGCAGTTGAGAAGCGTCGTCTTGCCCGAACCCGTGCCGCCCGAGATCAGGATGTTGCAGCGGACCTTGCCGATGATCTTCAGAACCTCGGCGCCGTCGGGCGAGATCGCGCCGAACTTGACCAATTGGTCGAGGGTCAGCTTGTCCTTCTTGAACTTTCGGATGGTGAGGGCGGGCCCATCGATGGCGAGCGGCGGTGCGATCACGTTGACGCGCGAACCGTCCATCAGGCGCGCGTCGCAGATGGGCGAGCTCTCGTCGACGCGCCGGCCCACCTGGCTGACGATGCGCTGGCAGATGCCCATCAGCTGCGCGTTGTCGCGGAAGCGAATGTTGGTGAGCTGGATCTTGCCGTTCACTTCGATGTAGGTCTTGGCGGCGCCGTTCACCATGATGTCGGCGATGTCGTCGCGCGCCAGAAGCGGCTCGAGGGGACCGTAGCCCAGCACGTCGTTGCAGATGTCGTCGAGCAAGTCCTCCTGCTCGGCGATCGACATCACGACGTTCTTGATCGAGATGATCTCGTTGACGATGTCGCGGATTTCCTCCCGCGCCGTCTCGATATCGAGCTTCGACAAGGCCGAGAGATCGATGGCCTCGATCAGGGCCGAGAAGATCGCGCTCTTGGTCTGGTAGTAATCGTCGGAGCGGCGGGCCTCCGTGGGCGGCGGCGGCGGCGGGGGCGCCACGCTCGGTCGATAGGTGCCGACTTGCGTAGGCTCGCCCCGCAACTGAACCGGAGCCGGGACGGTGCCGGTCCCGGCGGACGCACGTCGTCCGAACATCCTGTTTTTCCCTCATCCGGCCCCCGGGCGATTGCTCGGCACCGGTCTCACGCGAGCGTGAGCCGAAATGGTTACCGTTTCCGAAACCTCTCCATCCGCATTGGCCGGGAGCGTCAGGATGCCTTTTTTCGGGCGAAACGGGCCACGAAAGGCTCGAGAAGCGTCTTTTTTCCGCGCCGGGGCTCGCTCCGCCCCATGACGCCCCGCGCCAGTTCGGTGAAGATCTCCGCGACGCGATTGCCCGCCTCGACCTCGCCGATCATCTGTCCGTTGTTGGCCGCGACTCCGAAGAGCTTGGCGTCGAAAGGCACGATTGCGGTCGGCTGCATTTCCAGCGATTTGGCGAAGTCGGCCGGCGTGATCTCGGGTCGTTTCGGCAGTCCGACGCCGTTCAGCACCAGCTTCGGTGCCGCATCGTTGGGCCGGGCGGCCTTGAGAACGTCGATGAGGTTCTTGGCGTTGCGGAGGTTGGCGAGATCCGGGGCCGACACGACGATGACCTCGTCGGCACCGACCAACGTCCGCCGGCTCCAGCCGGTCCAGCCATGCGGAACATCGAGTACCACCACCGGCACGGTGAGGCGCAGGATATCGAACAGCCCATCGAAGGCCGTCTCGCCAAGGTCGTAGGAGCGCTCGAGCACGGCGGGTGCGGCGAGGATCGACAGCTTGTCGGTACATTTCGACAAGAGCCGGTCGACCAGGTTGGCGTCGAGCCGGTCCGGCGCGAAGACAGCTTCTGCAACGCCCTGCGGCGGATCCTGGTTGAAGTCGAGGCCGGCCGTGCCGTAGGGCAGATCGAGGTCGACGATGGTGGTGGCGATCTCGAAGGTCCTGGAAATGGACCAGGCGAGATTATGGGCCAGGGTCGAGGAGCCTACGCCACCCTTGGCCCCGGCGACCGCGATCATCCGCCCGATCGGCTGGGACGTCTGATGCGAGTAGAGATGAGACAGGGACCGCACGAGACCCAGCACTTCGAGCGGAGCCACGAGGTAGTCGCTGACGCCGCGGCTGATCAGTTCGCGATACAGCACGATGTCGTTGAGGCAGCCGATGACGACGACCTTGGTGCCGCTGTCGCAATACTCGGCGAGTTTGTCGAGATGGCCGATCAACGTGTCGCGATCGCCGTTGAACTCGAGCACGATGAGGTTTGGCGTAGGTAAGGTCCGATAGGCTTCGACGGCGGCCAGGGCCCCGCCCATCTGGACCTTCACATGGGCGCGGCTCATGCGGCGGTCCGCCATGGCGTCGTTAAGCACGCCGGCGACCTCGGCCGACTCGCAGAAAGCCTGGATCGAGATCCGCGGCAGCGGCGGGATCGCGCGCGCCTCCGCGGTGTCCGCGACCGGACGCGCGGACGAGGGACCGTCGGTGCTCACTGGCTGCCTCCGCCGATCGGCGTCAGTTTGGACTGGGTGAACTCGGTGCTCGGGTCCGTTCCCTTGGGTGCATCGGTTCCACCACGGAGATCCTGGATGGCGCGGGTCCGCATCAGGACGTCTCCCGGCTGTTCCGCGCGCGGCTTGACGAGGTCGCGCGGGTCGTCAACCTGCGCCGCGAACGTCTGCTGCGAGGCGCAACCCAGATTGTAGTAGGGGTGGTTCTCCCACCCTTCGATCGTCGGCCCGGGCCCGAGATCGTCCGGCCAATCGCCGCAATGATGGGCGGCGCGGGCCTGGAGTTCGACGAAGCTCAAGCGAAGCACAGAAGCCAGCCGCGCATTGGCCACCGCGTAGGACCCGACCTCGATGTCGCCCTTGACGCCGGCAGCCGCGAGACCGTGACGCACTCCCGTCAGCGTGGCCTCGGCAGCCTGCGTGTTCACCTGACCCTTGGGCATGATGACCCGGATTCGCCCCTGCCCCTGCGCCAGGTAGGTGGCGGCGAAGGCCGCGATATCCTGCTTCTGACGCAGATCCATATGGCCACCAGTGCCGACGAGGAAGATGTCGAGCGAATGCACACCGTTCGCCAGGAGGATCGGGTGCCTCTCGTGATAGTCGACCGGGATCGCCGAGGTTGCGACGGTCCGGTCGACATTGGAACAGGCGCCGAGTGCCGCGGTCAGCAGCGCCAGGGCCGCGACACGCCGAGCCGCCCGCAACCTTGGTCTTGGAATCGCCGAAGCGGGAAACGTCTGGGTCAGGAACATGGCTGATCCGGGAAGGTCGGAGGGGGCGGAAATCCGCTCAATCGTTGATGAAGCCGACATGGCCGCGGTAGCTTCGCGCGAGCTCGGGATTGTCGGCGGTCGAGTAGATCCGGTTCACACGGCCGAGGAGGACCGCCTGCGGATCCGACGAATCGGTGAAGCCGTCGTCCGGCTTGCTGATCTGGTCGGGCCGGAGCGTCCTCGAGATGTAGGGCGTGACGACGATCATCAGCTCCGTCTCATTGCGCTGATACTGGCGCGAGCGGAACAGAGCGCCCAGGATCGGCAGGTTGAACAGGCCTGGCGTGCCGGAGATCGTCTGCGTGCTGGTCTGCTGAACGAGGCCGGCCGACACGATCGACCCCCCCGAGGGAAGCTCCACAGTGGTTTCATTCTGCCGTTGACGGAAGCCTGAGATCACGCCGCAACCTGCGGCTTGGACACTCGTGCTACTATCAGGCTCGACCACAGCCGTGGAAACGTGCAACGAGATCCGGCCCCCCGAGAGCACGGTGGGCGTGAAATTCAGGGTCACACCATATTGCTGCTGGATATAGTTACATACCGGGATGAAGTTTCCCGTACCCTGGCTCGATGACTGCAGAATAGGGATCGTGCCGCCGACCAGAAATTTGGCGGTTTCGCCCGATATAGCGGTGACGTTGGGCTCCGCCAGTGTATGGGCGACACCGTTGCTTTCGAAAGCCTGCAGAGTGGCGCTGAGTGAGTTCTTCTGCCCGGAGAAGGTTGCCGTTGTGGAGCTGCCGCCAGAGTTGAACGCCGACGAGATGGCGCTGGCTGCACCTCCAGTCGCGATGCTGCTCCAGCTGTTCGTCAGATTGACTCCGAGACTCTTGACGACATCGCGGCGGATTTCGACGATCGACACTTTGAGGGTGACCTGATCCAGCCCGCGGATCACCAGCGAGTTGATGATGCCGCCCTTCACCACCTGAGGCGTGCCGGCCGAGACCGAGACACCACCCCCGCCCCCCCCGCCTCCGCCGCCACCCGCTCCGATCGCGGTATAGCCGGTGAATGCGCTGGCGATATCGAAGGCGCGCTGGGCGTCGACGGCGGACGCCACGGTCCCGGTCAGGATTACGGTGTCGTCGACCGCCTGGACCCGGATGTCATCGTCGGGCAGCACGGTCTTCAGGATGCCGGTCAGTGCACCGATGTCACGATCCGTCACGTTGATCGACAGGATGGCGATCTGGCGCCCGTCCTTGTCCATGGCGAAAATCGAGGTCGGCCCCTTGGACAGTGCCATGACGTAGAGACGGCGCGGCGAGCGCACCACCGCATTGGCAACCTCCGGCTTGCCGACGAAGATCTCCGCGGCGTCGCCGGGCAGATCGACGATGATCGACCGGCCGACCGGGATGGTGACGCGTTCGGTTCCGCCGAGGGTCGCGACCCTGAGTACGTTGGGGGCCGGCACCGAGGTTTCGTTGCGGGCCATCGGAGCCAGCAGGGGAGCCTGAGCGACTGCCGGAAGGGGCGGCAGGGCCAGACCGAGCGTCGCGACTGCGGCGATCGTCGACGCGGCGGCGCGGAAGGCGGGGTCGGTCCTCATCGGCCGGTATCCTCGGTGATGGTGCCATAGCGCACGACCGAGAGGCCATGGGCCGCTTGACGCGTCGTCACGCCGCCGCTGGCCTGACGGGAATCGAGCATCGAGCGCAGCACCAGTGACAATTGCCCGGTGCGCTGGGCCAGGATGACGGTTTCGGCCTGCGAAGGCTCGAGCTCCAGAGTGGCATTGGAGCCCACCACGACGGGCTGGCCATTCTTCTCCTGGATGTTCTGTCCAATCGCCAGCACCTTGATGTTGGTGAGCAGCGTGTCGGTGAGGTAATTGTCGCCGGCTGCAGCCGGGCTGCCGGGCTTGGACTCCTGACGATAGGTCCTGACCACGTCAACACGGTCGTTCGGCAGGATGAAGCCGCCGGCCGTCGTGGCGCCTTGGCTGTCGATGTTGATGGCGACGGCGCGCATGCCGGTCGGCAGGAGCGCCGACATGAAGCCGGCATTGTCGCCCTTGACGATCTTCTCGGGCCGGACCGGCTCGCCCTGGAACATGACGGCCCGCACGATGGACCCCCTCAATTCCTCGAGCGCCTTCGGATCCTGGCTTTTGCGCGTGGCCCCGGCCGGCACCGAATCCTTGGGCCAGCTCAGCCAGGCCAGGTCGCCATCGCCGATCTTGATGCCGAGCGCGAGATCATGCGCCGCCACCACGACGTCGTCGGTGGCAGGCGGCGGAGGCGGCAGGGCCGCGACCGGAGCTGGCTGAGGAGGCCCAGGTCGGCTCGCCAGCACGAAGGCGCCGCCGGCCGCGACCAGGGCCAGAAACAGGACAATGATACGGGAAATCTTCATGACCAGGGCCTGAGGGCGCGCCGGGTGCTGCGCTTCATCCCAGAGAGAAGCAGCCAAAGGTCAAGTTATGGTTAATCAGTCATCACCGACTTTAGGGGGTGGTGTGATGGGATTCTCCGGCAAACGTTGCACAGTGAACCAGGGTGAAGACTGAAACGGCACGCCAGTGCGGTCCCGTGGCGTCGCGGAACCGTTGTTGAAACGAAAACGGCGGTGTCCAGAGCCGAGCGGAAAGACCCGCCGGAACGGCATCGAGTTGGTCCCCCGGGGCCACCAGGCCGGATGGATGACGCCGGTCGGCGCAGAACCCTAGAAGATCTGCATCCGCCAGGCGGATCTCGTTGCCAGAGCCCTCGTCAGGGGCCAACGTGAGGTCGGCCGGCCGGACCAATCGGAGTCGGATCAGAAGGTTGGCCCGATCTGCCCATTCCAGCGCGAGATCGCGCGAGAACAGGATTGGGGCGCCCTGCACCACATTCATGAAGGCTGGCCTGCCGAGCAGGAACCAGGTCTCATCACGATCACCGATCCAGAAGACCTCGCCCGACCCCTCGCCGAGAAATGCGTCGAGTTCGGCCGTACCTGCTCCCGCTTCGATCGATCGGTTCTGGGCGGTGCGCCCGTCCCAAACTCCGAAAGCCGCCAGCCCAAAGGCCAACGTCGACACGGCGCTGGCGAGCCAGACGCCCCGACGAGCCATCGCAGTCTGCATCTGCAACTCCGAGGCCAGCCCACCGGCCACGGCGCCAGCCATGATCGGGAGAACCAGGACACCGGAGGCGAGAACGTAGGACCACGCTCCGATCTGCCAGGACACGGCATCGGGCGTGCGATAAAGATGGACGAGTGCGACGATCTGGCCGACCGTCTGCAAGGCAGCGAGCAGGAGGGCTGCCCCGAGCGCGGCGCTGGCGACTTTCGGCGAGACCGGGGGCAAACGGCCGGCCCGATCGGCAAGGCGCAGCGTAACGGCCGTGACGGCAAGCAGCATTGCCAGGATGGGCGAGGACTCGGCAGCCCAGGCCATGACGAGCAGCGCCAACGTCACCCGGCCACCAGGATCCGCTCGCCAGAGCTTGACGGCGGCGATCGCGAGGCCGGCATTTCCAAAGAACGTGAGGAGCCAGAGGGCACGCCATGGCTGAAGCTGAGTGATCAGCACGCTTGGCAGGACATCGCCGAAGACGAGAGCCGCCCCCAATCCGCAGCCGGCGATAACGACGCCACCATAGAGGAGCGTGCGCGCCGGCCGCGCCGAGACGCTCCCGGCCACGATGGCGGCAGCGGCAAGGCAGACGATCCGCGCATCGTCGCCGGCGGGCCAGAGCGAGGGAAAGAGGTTGAGACTGCGGTGCCTCACCAGACTGAACCAGGTCGGATCCATGAGAACGAAAAGCCGTCCCAACACTGGAACCCCGTGAGCAGCAGCGGCCAAGAGAGCCGCTGCGGCGACCGCGATCGGAACAAGCCAGCGCCGGTCCTGCGTCACAAGCAGAAGGCCGGCGAGAGCGAGCCCGGGGAAAGCCATGAGCGGGTGGAGCAACAAGGCCATGGCGAGGAAGCCGCAGGCCCATAGGTGACGACCGTCGAGCAGCTTCGCCAAGCCGAACAGCACCGCCGCTTCGGCGAAGACACGCGGCGTGGCAATGGCTTCGGCATAGTGGAAAATCTCGAACCCGCCGTAGTCGGGCGGCATCACCAGGATCGCCATCATCCCGACCCAGGCCACGCGTCCCGACGCGATCCGGCGCATCAGTGCCGCTGCACCGACAAACCAAGCCGCAAGGCCGACCAGGACCAGATGCTCCGAGACGGCGGTGGCAGGCAGAACGGCGAGAAGCATACGCACGATGGGACGAAACAGGCTGAAGCCCGTCTGCGCGTCATGGGTGAACAGGATGTCCTGCCCAAGGCCAGCAGGGTCGCGGTCCGCGAGACCGCGCCCGATATAGATCCAGGCGTCCTGGACGATGCCGCCGTACGGCCGGAACACATACATGAGCGGCAGTAGCGAGGCCCAAAGCAGGGCCGAGAAGGGGCGGCGCAGCAACGAGGCCCAGGTCCTCACCATTCGCATCATCGCCCTGTCCCGCGCCGGCCCTTGGCCGACGGTGCCGTCATCCCCCTAGCGCGCGGGAGTTAAGGCAGAGTTCAGCCAGGTGAGGTTGCGAAGCCGTGTTTAACGCCATCGCAAGGTCCCGCCTGCATCGTCGCCGAGTGACAGATTGTGCCAACAGCGGCAGGCCCGCATCGACGATCCTCGAAGCCGGTAGTGCCGAACTCCGGCGGTTCGCTCTGTACCTTGGCGTCGGATCGACAGGTCTCGGCGTCGACGCGGCGCTCTTTGCGGCGTTCCACGGCGCTGGATCGTCACCTGCCGCAGCCCGCGCGGTATCACTCGCGGTCGCGACACTGGTGACCTTCGCGCTCAATCGCCGTTTCACCTTTGTCTCCAGCGGTCGGCAAGCACGCCGTGATCTCGCTCGCTACGTCGGGGTGACCTTCATGGCCCAGGGCTTCAGCTACGGCATCTTCCTCGGCCTTCTCGCCATGGCTCCGACCCTGCCGTCCCTCATCGCACTGGTTGCCGGGGCCGCGCCGGTCGCTCTCATTTCCTTCGCAGGCCAACGCCTCTTCACCTTCCGCGGCGACTGACCCGCGTCATCAGAGGTCGATCCTCATGCGTCCCGATACCGATATCCTGATCATCGGGGCCGGCCCCGCCGGACTGACGGCTGGTTACCTGCTCACCAAGGCGGGGCGTGACGTCTGCGTCGTCGAACGTGATACGCGCTACGTCGGCGGCATCAGCCGGACGGTGAATTACAAAGACTTTCTGTTCGACATCGGGGGGCATCGCTTCTTCTCGAAGTCGCGCGAAGTGGTGGCGCTGTGGGACGAGATCCTGCCCGACGACTTCGTTGAACGGCCGCGACTGTCACGGATCTTCTACGGCGGCAAGTTCTACTCCTATCCGCTGAAGGCCTTCGAGGCTCTGCGCAATCTCGGACCGATGACCAGCGCCGCCTGCGTGGGGTCCTATCTCTGGGCCAAGGCGCGCCCTGTCGCGACGCCGAAGACCTTTCACCAATGGGTGCGCAACGCCTTCGGCGAGAAGCTCTTCGCCATCTTCTTCAAGACCTATACCGAGAAGGTCTGGGGCATGTCCTGCGACGAGATCTCGGCCGATTGGGCCGCGCAGCGCATCAAGGGTCTCGATCTCTATTCGGCCGTGATGGACGGCCTCAAGCGCTCCCTCAATTTCGGGCGCGAGCCACGCGCGGGGGAGGCCACCATCAAGACCCTGATCGGGTCGTTTCGCTACCCCCGGCGTGGCCCCGGCATGATGTGGGATGCGGCGGCGGCCAAGATCGTGGCGCAGGGCGGCCGGATCGAGATGGATCGAAGCCTCGACAGCCTCAGCTTCGACACGGCATCCGGTCTCTGGACGGTGAGACTTGTCTCTTCGGGAGGGTCGCGGTCCACCTTGACGGCCCGGCACGTCGTGTCCTCGGCCGCCATCCACGACCTCGTCGAGGCGCTTCGGCCCGCTCCGCTGAGCCGCTTTCATGCTCGAGCCCTGCGCTATCGTGACTTCCTCACGGTGGCGCTGATCGCCCGCACGACGCGCGACTTTCCCGACAACTGGGTCTACATCCACGATCCCGCGGTCCATGTCGGCCGCGTGCAGAATTTCCGCTCCTGGTCGCCCGAACTGATCCCGGAGGAGGGCCACACCTGCCTGGGGCTCGAGTATTTCTGCTTCGAGGGCGACGGGCTCTGGACATCCACCGACGAGGAGCTCGTGGCGCTGGCGAAACGCGAGATCGACCATATCGGCCTGATCTCGTCGGACGATGTGGTCGACGCCTGCGTGGTGCGCCAGCCCAAGGCCTATCCGGTCTACGACGAAGACTATGCCGCCAACGTCGCCACGGTTCGCCTGGAACTCGAGCGCGACTACCCGACTCTTCACATGGTGGGGCGCAACGGAATGCACAAATACAACAATCAGGACCACGCCATGATGACCGCCATGCTGACGGTCGAGAACATCCTCTCGGGCGAGCGGCGCCATGACGTCTGGCAGGTCAACGAGGACGCCGAATATGGCGAAAGCGGCTATGCGGGAGCTGTCGAGGCGCTGAGCAGCGAGCGCCTGGTGCCGAAGCGCGTAGCCGCCTGAACTCGGTCAGCTGCGGCTCCGGATCGGCTGATCAGTCGACGGCGTAGACCCGGAACGGGGTCGGGCCGAGCGGCACCGGCGTCAACCATGCCGGCACCCGGCCCTCGTCGAGAGCCGCCGCCAGCCCGTGCGGCGCGGCGCGGCGCTCGAGGTCCGTGCCGTGGCCGCAGGTCATGACATATCGCGCACCGCTCTTGCGTACGATGTCCAGCGCAGCATCGGGAGGTGCAAGAAATCCCGCGATGACGGCATGGTTTCCGGCATTGTCGCGATGGTAGGGCCCGGCCAGGACGGATAGGCCCGTGTGGGCGAGCAGGTAGGGGCCCGCGTCGATCGGCGCAAAGGCGACCCCGGGCGCGAGACCCGCGAGCGGCGCCAGAGCTTCGGGCTTCAGACAGGATGAGGCATCGGCGGGAACCGTCGCGCTCGGGATCGGCACCATGGCCCAGACGAGCGACGACGATGCCGCGAAGACGACGACGGGCAGGATGAGGGCCACTCCTCGGCCGTCGCGCTTCGCTCGGTCCCAGCTCCGCGCAACCAGCCAGGCCGCGCCGAGTAACGCCAAGGGTTGCAGCGACGAGGCGACCCGTATGCCCCAGACCGTCCCAGCAAAACCAGCGACCAGAAGCGGCAGCAGAGCCGCCCAACGCAGTCGCATCGGACCGCGGCTCCGCGCCACCGCAACGACTGCGCCAAGCGCACCGACCAGCATCGGCATCACCAGCACCACGATCGTGTCGGGATCCTCGCGCAGCAGGCGGAACAACGGCCGGACCTCTTCGACCTCGTCGAGCCAGAAGGGGCGCAGCAGCGGATCCATGCCGTAGAAGGGGCCATGCAGCGCCTCGGGAAAGCAAAGGACCAGCAGCCCGGCAACGAGAGCCCCTGCGACGGCGGCCGCGGCGAAACGGGCGCGGCGCGTCGGGAGATGCGGCGTCGCAGAACCTAGGCCTACGCCGACGAGGGCCACGAGCAGAACGGCAACGAGTTGCAGGAGCGACAGCGCATCGACGGACGAGACCCCGTATCGCCACGGGGGCACGGTCGCGACGAAGACGGCCAGCGTAGCGGCGGCGAGCGAGATCGAGAACCACCAGAGGGTCCACCGCATGCCGGCGCCCAGAATGATCCAGGCCACGATGGGAATGACCAGCAGCACACCGACGAAGGGAAGGTTCTCGAGCCCGATCGCCAGAGACACGGCAATGAAGAAACCGGACCAGGCCGCACGGCGGGCCCGCGCCGGATCGAGGCTGTCGAGCATGGTACCGACGCTCAGCGTCAGCAGCAGGATCTGAGGGGAATGATGGTGGACGCGGCCCGGCTCGAACTGAGAATAGCCGACCCCCGCGAAGACGATGAGCAGCCCGGCGGCCAAAGCCGCACGGCGGCCGGCCACAACGCTCGCCGCATAAGCCATGGCCGAGATGAGGCCCGCCTGCAGCACGAGCGGATACGCAATGCGGGCCGCGCGCTCGGCCAGATCCGACGGTAAGGCCAGAGCGGATAACCGCATCAAAGCCGCCACCGGCACGTCCACGACGCGAGACCAATGCGACAGAAGACCCTGCGGCAGGCCCATTCTATGGGCCGAGAGATCGAACCAGGCCTGCCCTGCAAGCCAGTCTCGGATCTGCACCATGCGCGTGGCATCGTCGGTGTTGGCGAAGACGCCCGTTCGCCAGACGTCCGCGGCACTCGACCACGACAGGACGAGGGCCAAAGGATAGCAGACCAGGAGGGTGATCAAAAAGGGGTGTTCGTCAAAAGTCCGGTGGCGGCCCGAGGTCGGGACCTGCGCTCCAGGTGAGATGCCGTTCATCAATGCCGTCCCAATCAGGAACCGGCGACGGCTGTCCAGACCCAGGTCTCGGGGTAGAGAATCAATCCGGTCACCGCCAGCGCGATCCCGTAGGGCACACCATTCGTCGCCAGATGGAGACGGGCAATCCAGGCATGGCGCATCAGAACCGGTGGCATCTCGTATCGCCGCCAGACCAGGATCGTCAGCGTCAGGGCGCCTCCGATGGCCGAAGCCTCGAAACCGTATTCGATCATCTTCTGCCAGCCGAGCCAGACAGCAGTCGCGGCCGCCAGCTTGGCGTCCCCTCCCCCGATCCAACCAAACGCGAAGAGAGTGAACGTAATGACCAGCACAGCCACGCCACAGGCGAGATGATCGGTGAGCAGTTCCCGAACCGGCATCCCAGCAACCATGGCGACGACGACAAAGGCTGCGACCAAGAGGAGCGAGATCCAGTTGGCGATCGTCATCGTCAGGAGGTCAGATACCGCCGAATAGGCCATCAGCAGCGGAAACAGGATCAGGACGGCCAGTTCAAGCATCTGCCAACCTCGACGCGCTCACGCGGCCAATGAAACAAATCGATGCCACGGCAGGCACGACCACGATCGTACGATGCCGCGGCATTCAGTTTATGCACGGATTTGCGTCAACACGCGAGATCATCAAGAACTCGCGATTCTAAGTGTTAGGTCAAGCCGTTTCCGATGGCGTTGAACTTGGTCCGCAAGCTGGTGCCGATGGTGGTCAGGGCCGTGATGATCACGACACTGATGAGGCCGGCGATCAGGCCGTATTCGATGGCGGTCGCGCCGGATTCGTTCTTGGCAAAACGGCTGAGGATATTCATGGTGGGCTCCTGATTGTCGAACGCTGCCCCGTCAGCCACGCACTGCGTGTGCTCGGGATAGCCGGACGTTACGGACCAGGGCTTGCAAAGCGGTTAATCCAGCCGGCTAAAGCCGGCATACCGCTGGATCTCGAAGCCACGGTTAACGCTGCGTGACTCCGATCTGATCAGTGCAATTTAAGCAACTTTGCATTCAAGGGCAGCCGTCGCCTGCATGTTGCTGTCTAAAGTGAGGAGTGGACCGCGACGCCGCGATTGGAGCTGGGAAGAAATCGAGCCTCGCTCGTTCAGACTTCCTTGACGCTCTTCCTTCAGGGTTCGCTAGGAATAGACATCGATGGGGGATGAGGGCCATGCGGTCCGCGCGCAATACATCGTCGGTAATCCCGACCGGAGCCTCACCGGCGCCGAAAGTTCGGCTGACAGGCCGGCCCGGGCACGGAGGGGTTCGGTCCGCGGTGCTCATCGTGGTCTTGTCTCTGCTGGCAGCTTTCTGCAGCACGCCGGCCTTGGCCGACGAGAAAACCGTGACGATCCTGCTCGATCGCGCCCAGATCATGGCCTATCCGGCCGATACCGAAACCATCATCGTCGGCAATCCCATCATTGCGGACGTCACCATGCTGCGCAACACCGGCCAGGTTATCCTCACCGGCAAAGGCTTCGGTGACACCAACCTATTGTTTCTCAATGGTCGCGGCGCGGTGATGGGCGAGGCCCGGCTGCGCGTCCGGGAGGCGCCGTCCGTCATGGTCGTGCAGCGCGGCATGGACCGCGAGACCTATGCGTGCCACCCGCGCTGTGAACCCACCGTGTCGCTGGGCGACAGCACCGCTTTCATGCAGCGATCGATCGGCGACCTGCAGGCGCGCAACAGCCAGGCCAGTGGTGCCGCGGCTGCAGCCTCTGCCCAACCACACTGACTCCAGCCGTCTCATCAGGTGGAACGGCTCTGTCGTCCTGAGCTGAGGCCAGCGAGCTCCGTGGATCGACGGAGCCCCCGAAGGTACTTGGCCGGGCCTGAGGTCGAGCCCGTATTCGGTTCCAGTTCGGGAGTCCGGCCGGAACCGCTGCCGCGTCACGCCATGGCGGCGCGGAGGTTGGCGTCGACCTTGTCGAGGAAGCCAGTCGTCGACAGCCAAGTCTGGTCCGGTCCGACGAGCAGCGCCAGATCCTTAGTCATGGCGCCGCTCTCGACCGTGTCGACGCAGACCTTCTCCAGCGTGCCGGCGAAGCGCGCCAGCGCGGCATTGTCGTCGAGCTTGGCCCGATGGGCGAGGCCACGCGTCCAGGCAAAGATGGAAGCGATCGAGTTGGTGCTCGTCTCCTTGCCTTTCTGATGCTCGCGATAGTGGCGCGTCACGGTGCCGTGCGCCGCCTCGGCCTCGACGGTCTTGCCATCCGGCGTCATCAGAACGGAGGTCATGAGGCCCAGCGAGCCGAAGCCCTGCGCCACCGTGTCGGACTGTACGTCGCCATCGTAGTTCTTGCAGGCCCAGACGTAGCCGCCCGACCATTTCATCGCCGACGCCACCATGTCGTCGATCAGCCGGTGCTCGTAAGTCAGGCCCAGCGCCTGGAACTTCGACTTGAACTCGGCCTCGTAGACCTCCTGGAAGAGATCCTTGAAGCGTCCGTCGTACTTCTTGAGGATCGTGTTCTTGGTCGACAAGTAGACCGGGAATTTGCGGTTGAGCCCGTAGTTCAGCGAGGCGCGAGCGAAATCCCGGATTGAATCGTCGAGGTTGTACATCGCCATGGCGACGCCAGCGCCGGGGAACTTGAAGACTTCCTTCTCGATGACGGTGCCATCGTCACCCTCGAACTTGATGGTCATGCGGCCCTTGCCCGGCACGACGAAGTCGGTGGCACGATACTGGTCGCCGTAGGCATGGCGGCCGATGACGATGGGCTGGGTCCACCCCGGCACGAGCCGCGGCACGTTGCGACAGATGATGGGTTCGCGGAAGATCACGCCGCCCAGGATGTTGCGGATCGTGCCGTTGGGCGAACGCCACATATCCTTGAGCTTGAACTCTTCGACGCGCGCCTCGTCGGGCGTGATGGTGGCGCATTTCACCCCGACGCCATGCTGCTTGATGGCGTTGGCGGCATCGACCGTCACCTGGTCGGCCGTCGCGTCGCGATTCTCGACCGAGAGATCGAAATATTGCAGGTCGACGTCGAGGTAGGGGTGGACCAGCTTGTCGCGGATATAGTGCCAAATGATGCGGGTCATCTCGTCGCCGTCGAGCTCGACGACCGGGTTCGCGACCTTGATCTTGTTCATGCTGATCTGTCCCTTGAGGCTGGCGTGCCGTCCCTAGGCGCGGTCCGCCGCGCACCGGTCGGCGCGGGGTCGAGTCCTGTGCCGCTATAGAGCGAAACCCGCGGCAGGGAAACGCCGAAGCCGGGCCTGGACGCGAAGTAAGTTTCGGCTCATTTTCAGCCGGAAATCCGCTCGCGCTCTGCGCGGTGCCGCCGTCCGGGAGCGCTGCCAGTGCCGGTCCGTCATCCGTCATCCCTCCGCGATCCGCGCGTCGATCTCATGCGCGGCTTGGCGCTCCTGTCGATCTTCGTCGACCACATCCCGCGGAACCGGCTAGCCGACTTCACGCTGCAGAATTTCGGCTTCAGCGACGCCGCCGAGGTCTTCGTGCTGCTGGCGGGCTTCTCCGCTACCCACGCCTATAACAGCGTCTTCGAGCGTCAGGGCCTGCGAGTGGGTCTGCGTCGCGTCTTCCTGCGATGCCTGCAGATCTACGGCGTTCAGGTGGCGCTGCTGCTTGCCACGCTGGTCTTCGTGGGGTTGTGGGAGAAGATCTACGGGATCCCCTCTGTCATCCTCGAACCCCTGCTGCGCGACGGTTGGAAAGGCGCCCTCAGGGGCGTGTCGCTGCGGGCGCTTCCGGCCTATCTCGATATCCTGCCGCTCTACATCCTGCTGCTTGCGGCCTTTCCGGTGATCCGGTTCGGCATGGCCCGCAGTGTCGGGAGCACGCTCGTCGCCTCGGCGATGCTCTACGCCGCCGCCAACCTGTGGCACCTCAACCTGCTCAACATCGTCGATCCCGCCGACACGGCGCATTGGTATTTCGATCCTTTCACCTGGCAATTCCTCTTCGTGCTGGGCTGCGGACTGGCGATCGCTTCGCGACAGGGGCGCCCGCTCATGAGCCGGCCGCCGATCGCGCTGCGAACGCTGTGCTGGGCCTATGTTGCGGGCGCCTTCCTGGTGCTCGACGCTTGGAAACTCTGGCCGCCGCCGCTGCCCGGAGATTTCTACGGGACGAGCCCGCTCCTCGGCATTCTCGGCAACGAACCGAAAACCTACGTGTCGCCCTGGCGACTCCTCGACGTCCTGGCCCTCGCCTATCTCGTGCTGACATCGGCCGGGATGACCCGTGTCGCAGCCTGGCCTGTTCTGCGCCCCGTCGTGGCCTGCGGGCGCAACTCGCTTCCAGTTTTCGCACTGGGTTGCATTCTGGCGCTGTTCGGTCGATTGACCTTCCAGACCTACGGCGTAACGGTCGATGCGCAGATCGCCGTCAACGCCCTGGGGCTCGGCGCCATGCTGGTCCAGGGCGTCGTCCTCGACCTCCGAAGAGCCCGGCGCGCCCTGCGCCCGTACGGTGAGATAACGCCTGATGTCCCTCGCACGGCCACGTGAAGCGCTATCGCCGACGATGAATCGGTTCCGCCGTTCCACAGGGTCCAGCCCACGACGATCGATGATCGGCGGGGCGCTCCGACGTATTCTTTCCGCCGCTGTTCCCATTCTGCTCTTCGGGGCACCGGCCTTCGCTCTGCCATCGACCCAGTCGCCGCCCCAGCAGGCCTCGGTCTTCCGCATCGTCGCGCTGGGATCCTCCTCGACCGGGGGTACGGGTGCGAGTTCGCCCGCCATGAGCTATCCGGCCCAGCTCGAGCGCCTCTTCGACGAGAAATTCCATGGCCGACCTGCCGTGACGGTCATCAACCGCGGTGTCGCGGGCGAAGACATCGACGACATGCAGAAGCGGCTCGACACCGACGTCCTGTCGCGCCATCCCGATCTCGTCATCTGGCAGGCCGGCAGCAATGATCCACTGCGCGGCGTGCCGCTGGACCGGTTCAAGGCGGAGCTGCGCGACGGCATCGCGGCGATCCGTGCGACGGGCGCCGAGGTTCTCCTCATGGAACCGCAATGGTCCCCCGTGATCGAGAAGGCGGATGCCAACAGCCGGTTCATCGGCGCCGTGCGCGATATCGGCGCAGCCGACCATGTCGAGGTGATCCGTCGCTTCGCACTGATGCGGGGCTGGATGGACGATGGACTCGTGAGCCCGCAGCAACTCGTGGGGCCCGACAATCTCCACATGACCGACAAGGGATACGCGCTGCTGGCTGCGGCCGTCATGACCCAGATCTCGGCCCAGTCGCAGGCCTTCCGCCATTGTCGCGCCCTGACGGCATCCGGCCGGCCCTGAGCCGCTCGCGCTCGGTGTAGTCGCACCAATATCCGCATCGAGGAGAATGACGACCGTGGTGGGCGCAGGAACCGACAGCACGAGACCGCCGGAGCGCGGCGGTCCCGTCATCGTGCTGGTACGGCCGCAACTGGCCGTGAACGTCGGCATGGTGGCCCGTGCCATGGCGAATTTCGGCCTCGACGACCTGCGCCTCGTGGCGCCGAAGAATGGCTGGCCCCGCACCGGTGAATACAAGGAGGTCGCCGAGGCAGCGGCGTCCGGCGCCGTGCATCTGCTCGACAGTGCCAGGGTCTTCGCCACGCTGGGGGAAGCCGTCGCGGATCTCAGTGCGGTCTACGCCACCACGGCACGCGAGCGCGGCCAGGGCAAGCCGGTTCTCGCTCCCGAGACCGCCATGGCGGCCTGGGCGGCGCCGATCCATGCCGGCGAGAAGCGCGGCATCCTGTTCGGGCCCGAGCGAACCGGCCTCGCCAACGACGAGGTGACGCTGGCCGATGCTGTCGTGACCTTCCCGGTGGATCCGTCCCACGGCTCGCTCAATCTCGCGCAGGCGGTCCTGTTGATGAGTTACGAGTGGCGCCGGCAATCGGGCGAGGCCACCCTGCCCTTCGCCGAGGTCGAGCGCTCGCGTCCGGCCTCACGCGAAGCGCTGCTGTCCTTCTTCGACTACCTCGAGACTCAGCTGACCGTTTCAGGCTTCTTCCGGCCGGACGGAAAGGCGCCGGTGATGCGGCGTAACCTGCGCAACATGATCCACCGTCTCGCGCTCAGCGAGCAGGACGTGCGGTCGTTGCGGGGGGCCGTGGTGCGGCTCGTACGAGGCCCGCGTCGGCAAGATCCACTCGAATGATACAGGTCCGAATGCGAAGAATGATACAGGTCCGAATGCGAAGGCAGAGAAGCAGCGCGGCGGCACGATGCGACTCAAGCGAAGGCCGGCGTTGCAGGATGACCACAACGGGCGACAAACAGCACGCAAGGCCAGAGCGGCCTTGATATCCGACTGAGAGCGCGTAGCTTGGAAGAGTGGCGCCGAGGCGCCGCATGCCCTTGTTGGGCGTTTCCTCCCTAGACTTCGGGCCGCCCTCTGGGCGGTCTTTTTTTTGCGGCCAGCGTCAGTGACGCACTCGACGGCTGGAACTCACGATGTCCTCAGCCAGCTTCGCGAACGCTATTGAGCATGCTCCGTAGTGCGGCGCAAGGCTTCCATGCAAAATAGCATGACTCGGCACAGCGATGATGAGGTCAGCGGCGATCCCGATGCCAGGATCCATTCGCGCCACGATGCGTTGGCTGACACTCCCCTATGGCTCTCAACTCTGCAGGTCCGACGCGATGAGCGAGGCGAACCAAACCACCCGCGTGCCCGCTGCCGTGGCGGCGGCTGACACGCCCGGGCTGAACAGCCTCCTGACGCTAGCGGTGACGGTCGTCGTCGTGGCGGCGCTTTATCTCGCCCGCGAGGTGCTCATCCCGATCACGATCGCGGTGATCCTGTCCTTCATGCTGGCTCCGCTGGTGTCTCGCCTGCAGCGCTGGCATGTTCCGCATGTCGCCGCCGTGGTTCTGGCCGTCCTGGTCGGTTTCGGCTTGCTCGGTGTCCTCGGCGGCATCATCGGAACTCAGGTCGCCGGCATCGCCAGCGAGGTTCCCCGCTACACGTCGACGATCCAGCGGAAGATCGAAGCCGTTCAAGGGATGACGATCGGTCGGCTGTCCGGTTTGACCAAACGCCTCGACAAGCAGTTGGGCCGTATGCCCGAGGTCGCGAAGCCAGGGACCGACGGCGGGGCCGCCTCGGACGAGCCAAAGCCGCAACTCGTCGAAGTGGTGCCGCCCCCGACCTCTGCCGTCGAACTGGCCCGCACCGTGCTGACCCCGATCATCGACCCCCTGTCTACGCTGCTGATCGTCCTCATCGTAGCGGTCTTCATCCTGATGCAACGGGAGGATCTGCGCGACCGGATGATCCGGCTCTTCGGCTCGAACGATCTTCAGCGCACCACCATGGCGCTTGACGATGCCGGACGCAGGCTTGGAAAATATTACGTCGCGCAGTTGGCGATCAACGCGGCGTTCGGCCTCGTGACGGGCGTTGGCCTTTGGCTGATCGGCGTTCCGTCGCCCGCCCTCTGGGGCGTACTCTCGGCCGTCCTGCGCTTCGTTCCCTACATCGGGGCGGTAATCGCCGTCATTTTACCGGCGGCACTGGCCGCCGCGGTCGATCCGGGCTGGTCCATGGTGATCTGGACCATTGGCCTCTATGTCGTCGGCGAATCGATCACCGGACAGGTCATCGAGCCGATGGTCTATGGCCACTCGACAGGCCTGTCTCCCGCTGCCGTGGTTATCGCCGCCATCTTCTGGACCTGGCTTTGGGGACCGATCGGCCTGCTCCTTTCGACGCCGCTGACACTCTGCCTCGTGGTCCTGGGCCGCCATGTCGACCGGCTGGAATTCCTCGACGTCATGTTGGGTGACCGCCCCGCCCTGACTCCGGTCGAGAACTTCTATCAGCGCATGCTGGCCGACGACCCCGACGAGGCGCTGCATCAGGCCGAGACGCTGCTGAAGGAGCGATCCCTGACGGGCTACTACGACGAGGTCGCGCTGAAAGGCCTGCAGCTTGCCGCCAACGATGCCCTTCGCGGCGCCTTGTCGGACGAGAAGGTCGAGACCATCAAGGAGAGCGTCAAGGAGTTGATCGAGGATCTGGCCGGTCGCGAAGATCGTGATCCCAATCCTGCCGACAAGGCCGCAGCCTCGGCGGTGGCCACTCGCGCCGAACGCTCCGTGCCCAAGCCGGCGGCTCCCAAGGGGGATGCGCCGCCCGCGTCCGAACTCGCACCGGATTGGCGCGGAGCGTCTCCGATCCTCTGCCTCGCCGGCAAGGGTCCGCTCGACGAAGCCGCCTCGTTCATGCTGGCGCAACTTCTCGGCAAGCATGGCTTATCGGCGCGTGTGGCCCCTTACGGGGCCGCATCGCGCAAAACCATCGACGCCCTCGACATCGAGGGTGTCGCCCTCGTGTGCATCAGCTATCTCGAGATCGTGAACAGCCCGTCGGCGCTGCACTATCTTGTCAGGCGCCTTCGTCAGCGCCTGCCCCACGCCCACATCCTCGTCGGCCTATGGCCGGCCGATGCCGAAGCCGTGGACGACCAGCGGATCCGCGGCATCGTCGGCGCCGACTTCTATGCCTCGACGCTCAAGGAGGCCATCGATGCTTGCGTCAAGGCGGCTCATGCCGACGCGAAGACCATGCCTGGCCGAGCCGCGGATGGAAGCGATCGTGGCGATACGGGTCGGCACGAGGCCTCTTCCGTGCCGAATGGTGCACCGCTCGCACTGCCGGCCTGACCGGAACGCTTGCAATCAGCGCGGACCCTGCCTATCTCTCCTGTAAGCCGAACGGGACGGCGCTCCGACCACGGATGTACTGGCGGTCGTTGTCCCTGCACTGAGACCATCTGAGGCCGGAATGGCATTCGGTGGTCGTTCGATCCAGGATCATCGATTTGGATCTGTGCTGCCGGCAGTAAGGCTCGCCACGGATGAACTGGCAGGCCTTTTTGCATTCATACGTCGGGTGACCCGACATTGTCTGGACGCTCATCAACTCCTGAGCGTCACACAGGCGCCTTGGGCGGCCTGGATGCGACGGCACAAGGCATCGGCCTCCTGTCGCGAGCCTGCCGGGAGACGGACCCGGTAGAAGGCGCGCGTGCCGCGCGTTCGCAATCGCGTGCCGATCACCATCGGCCTGACGTCACCAATGATCGCCGCGAGCTTCGCACGGGCGCGACCAAAGGCGGCCAGCGCCAGGCTTTTCGAGAAATTTCCCGCGAGCTGGACACCCCAGGGCGCGAAGGGTGCTTCCGTGATTCCGGATGCGAGCCGGGCCGGCGAGGTGCGCAGCGTGGCCGCCAATTGAAGGCAATTCTGCGGGTCGACGGCGAGGTCGTGACTCTGGTGCGTCTTGGCGTCGGCGGCCCAGTCCTCGGCGGAGCGGCCGGTGATGCGCTCCACGTAATCGCGTGTCTCGAAAGGCAGTCCGCCGCGTTCGGCCAGCCAGTCGGCGACGCGTCGCGGGCCGGCATTGTAGGCCGCCGCCGCGAGGCCGAGATTGCCGAAGCGGCCAGCGAGTTCCGAGAGCAGCGCCGCCGAGGCCGGGACAGCCTGTTCCGGATCGAAGGGATCGTCGAGCCCGCGTTCGGCCGCGGTGCCGGGCATGAACTGGGCGATACCCTGCGCGCCCGCCGGGCTGACGACGCCGGAACGGAAGGCCGATTCCTGCCAAATCAGCCGTGTCAGGAAAGCCACCGGAATGTGCTGCGTATCGGCCGCGCTGGTGATGACCCGGCAGAGCGCCTGAGCGACCGTTTCCCCGCCGCCCGCAGACGGAGCAGCGGCGACCGGCGGCGCGAGGGACAGGAAAGCGAGGAGGGCCGCCGCGAGGATCGTGGTGCCGAGAGGGCGGATGGAGCCGTATCGCATGAACACCGGGAGTGCGCGGAGACAACGACGGCACAAAGACTGGGATCACTCCGCCACGCAAGGCGCATCTCCGCCACTCGCCGGCAGCCATCATGCGGCGATGGCGGCCGCCTAGAGCGCGCACCCGGTCTGAGTTCATCCGGAGTTCGTCGCCGCGCATGGCACGCCGGCCTCGCCCGACGACCTCGACGGGCACGCCATGGTGGGTTTCGTTTCGTCGCGCACCGGACAGGCGTTGCCGCTCGAGTTCACCCGCGACGGCGAAGTCCTGGAGGTCACGCTGCCGGCGCGGGTGCTGGTCGGCTCCGCGGAGACGAGCGTCGCGGCGGCGCGGCTCGGGCTCGGGCTGATCCAGGCGCCGCGCTACCGCTTCGCGGAGGATCTCGCGAGCGGCGCCCTGGTCGAAGTACACGCCGACTATCCGCCGACCCCGACGCCTGTCTCAATCCTCTTACCCAGCAACCGCCAGCTCTCGCCCCGCGTGCGCGCCTTCGTGGACTGGCTCGTCGAGACGCTGGGCCCGCGTTGGGGTGCGGCCGGCTAGCATGGCAGAGACGCAAGCGACCGAGCTCAATGCGGGATGCCCCACGCCCTCCCCCTTGCCGCCCCCACCCAACCGGCCTTAAATCGGCCTCCCGAACAAACAACAGCGACAGCCTCATGCCAGCCTTGAACCTCGACAGCGCCACCACCCTGCCGCGGGACGGCACAGCGGGCGCCCTAGCGGGGCGGATCTGGCATCCGACGCATGGCGGGCCGGCCGTGGTGGCGGTGCGGGAGGACGGCGTCTTCGACGTCACCGCCTATTTCCCGACCATGCGGGACTTGGCCGAGCGGACGGATCCCGCCGATGCCCTGCGCGCCGCCACCGGCGAACGCGTGGGCAGCCTCGACGAGATCCTGGCCAATACGCTGCCCGACACGCGCAACGCCGGCAAGCCCTGGTTGCTCGCTCCGGTCGATCTCCAGGCCGTCAAGGCCGCTGGCGTCACCTTCGCGGTTTCGATGCTGGAACGCGTCATCGAGGAGCGGGCGCGCGGCGACCATGCAGCTGCAGCCGGCATCCGCGCAGAGATCGTGGCGCTGGTGGGCGAGGACTTCTCCAAGCTCCGCCCCGGATCCGAAAAGGCCATGCGGCTCAAGGCGGCGCTGATCGCCCGCGGCGCCTGGTCGCAATATCTCGAGGTCGGCATCGGGCCGGACGCCGAGATCTTCACCAAGGCCCAGCCCATGGCGGCGGTGGGGTCGGGCGCCGATGCCGGGCTCCATCCCTCCTCCGCCTGGAACAACCCAGAGCCCGAGGCTGTGCTGGTCGTCTCGTCGGAGGGTCGCATCGTCGGCGCGACGCTCGGCAACGACGTCAACCTGCGCGATGTCGAGGGGCGCTCGGCGCTGCTGCTCGGCAAGGCCAAGGACAACAACGCCTCCTGCGCGCTCGGTCCCTTTGTCCGCTTCTTCGACTCGACCTTTACGCTGGACCATCTCCGCGCCATGGAGATCGCGCTGCGGGTCGAAGGGCCGGAGGGCTACCGGCTCGACGGGGGATCCTCCATGTCGAAGATCAGCCGCGACCCGGCCGACCTCGCCGCCGAGATGATCGGCCGCAACCATCAATATCCGGACGGCGCCGTGCTCTTCCTCGGCACGCTCTTCGCACCCGTCGAGGATCGCGACGCGCCGGGCCAGGGCTTCACCCACAAGGTCGACGACATCGTCACGGTGTCGTGCCCGGAGCTCGGAAGCCTCGTCAACCGCATGCGGCTCTGCGCCGATTGCGCGCCCTGGACCTACGGGACGAGCCACCTGATGCGGCACCTCGCCGGCCGCGGCGTCTTGTGACGGCCAGGGATCAGAGCAGCGAAAGGAAGCTCTCATGAGCAGCAACGGTCTCGTTCTCGTCTCGGGCGAAGCCCTGGTCGACCTGATCCCTCGCGAAGAGACCACCTACGAGGCGGTGCTCGGCGGCTCGCCCTACAATACCGCCATCGGCCTTGGGCGACTCGGCGTGGCGACGGGCTTCGCCGGGCGGCTGTCGAGCGACACGATGGGCGAGGCGCTGGTCAAGGAGCTCTCCGCCTCCGGCGTCGACGCGGGCTTCTCCATCATCGATCCCCGTCCCTCGCCGCTCGCCTTCGTCACGCGGGGCACCGCCGCCACGGGCTCGCGCTACAGCTTCTACCTCGGCGCCACGGCCTATGATGGGCCTTCGCCTCTCGTGGCGGACTGGGCCGCCCGAGCGGCCCACCTCCACATCGGCTCCTTCTCGGCCACCGACGGAGCGCTCGGCGCGGCCGCGCTGGTCGCCCTGCAGGGAGCGGGCAGCGACGCCACGACGAGCTACGATCCCAACATCCGCCCCTTCGTGGTGCCGCCTCGCGCCGAGACCCTGCCCATGGTCGAGGCGCGCGTGAAGCTCGCCACCTACGTCAAGGCCAGCGACGAGGATTTCGACTGGCTCTATCCCGGCACGCCGCCCTCCGAAGCGGCGGCACGCTGGGCCGGCCTCGGCCCGCGCCTCGTAGTCATGACGCGCGGCGGCGCAGGGGCGGAGGCCTATTTCAAGGGCGAGCGCATCGTTCAGCCCGCGCCCAGCATTGATGTCGTCGACACGGTGGGGGCGGGCGACAGCTTCATGTCGGCGCTGCTGGCCGCCATGGCGGAGGACGGGGCGCTGGGGTCCGGCGCTCACGATCCGTCCGAGGCCGAGGTCGGGCGCTGGCTGCTCTTCGCCATCGCGGCGGCCGCCATCACCTGCACCCGCCAAGGCGCCCAACCGCCGACCCGCGCCGAAGTCGACAAGGTGCTGGGGAGCGGGTGAGGATCATCTGACCGACTCCGGAGCGCTTCCGAGCCGTCGGACCCGGTCTGCCCCCTCCACCGGGCTTCGCCCGGTCCCCCTCCCCCGCTTCGCGAGGGAGGACGACGGAGGGCGCCGGGCTATTCCTCCCCCGTTACGGAGGAGGGAGACAACGCACAACGTGGTGAAAGGGGCGACACCGGGTACGACCGGCTCGATCACCTCACAAGCACGATTACCCCAGCGCCGCCGCCAACGGGTTCGTGACCGGAGCCACGGCCTCGGGTGCCACGACTAACGCGTCGGGAATGTCCCAACCGTGCGGGGCTGGGCCACCGCCGGCCCAGTCGAGCAGTTCCACCGTGTGGACAATCGGGATGTCGGTGCCGAGCCCGATCTGCGTCATGCAACCGATGTTGCCGGTCGCCACCGCGACGGGGCGCAGCTTGGCGATGTTGGCGACCTTCCGGACCCGGAGCTGATCGGCGATCTCGGGCTGCAGCAGGTTGTAGGTGCCGGCCGAGCCGCAGCAGATGTGGCCTTCCGGAACGTCGCGCACCGTAAAGCCCGCCTGTGTCAGGAGGCGCTTCGGCAGGTCGGTGATCTTCTGCCCGTGCTGCATCGAGCAGGCCGAGTGATAGGCCAGCGGACCCCTCAGCGTCCGCACCGGAGCGGCGAGGTCGAGGGTCGCCAGATATTCCGTCACGTCCTTGGCCAGTGCCGCCACCTGGGCGGCCTTGGCGGTGTAGGCGGGGTCCTGGCGCAGCATGAAGCCGTAATCCTTGACCGTGGTGCCGCAGCCCGATGTGGTGATCAGGATGGCGTCGAGCCCCTCGCCTTCGATCTCGCGCGTCCAGGCGTCGATATTCGCCTTGGCGGCCGCGTGGGCCTCGGTCTCCCGGCCCATGTGATGCACCAGCGCGCCGCAGCATCCCTCCCCCTTCGGCAGCACCACCTCGATCCCGTGCCGGCCGAGGAGCCGGATGGCGGCCTCGTTGATGGTCGGCCGCAGCACCTGCTGGGCACAGCCCGTCAGCATCGCCACCCGACCGCGCCGCGGCAGGGCGGAGGCCGGAATCGTCTCGCCGGGTCGGTGCTTCGCTTTCAAGAGCGGCCTCGTCGGCGCGAGGTTCAGGCTTGCAGCGAGCCGCTCGCCGAGCCCCGGCAGGTGGCGGAGCAGCGGCGCCAAGGGCCGGGCGAGCCGGGCCGCCGCCAGGGCAACCCGGAACCGGCCGCGATGCGGCAGCACGGCGGCATAGAGGCTGCGCAGGCTTCGATCCGCCGCCGGACGCCGGAAAGTCTCTTGAATGTAGGCCCGCGCATGGTCGACGAGATGCATGTAGTGGACGCCCGACGGGCAGGTCGTCATGCAGGAGAGGCAGGAAAGGCAGCGGTCGATATGCTTGACCACCTCGCCCGTGGCGGGTCGGCTACCCTCCAGCATGTCCTTGATCAGGTAGATGCGGCCGCGGGGCGAATCGAGTTCGTCGCCGAGCAGCAGATAGGTCGGGCAGGTCGCCGTGCAGAAGCCGCAATGCACGCAGGTCCGCAGGATCTTCTCGGACTCCCGGATCTGCGGATCGGCGAGTTGGGCGAGGGCGAAGCGGGTCTGCATGGGGCGGGCTCGGTCATGTCGCTGTTGTCTCGCAGCGTAACGGTCCCGCTCCGCCGGCCCAAGGCCTTTGCGCGATCCCCCCGCGGCGTCGCGTCGCGTGACCCGGCGGAACCGAGTCAGAGCAAATGAAGCAGCGCATCTCCCTCATGGTTGCGTGGCTTTCGGCGATGTGGTTTTGAAGATACGTGCATTCACCTCGTCTAGTCCGAGAGAAGGCGCGAGCCGCTTCGGCAACGTACCGGGTGCGGCGACAGGGAGCGGCTGAAGCAATGCGACAGAACGGTTGGGTGCGAACCTGCTCGGCGGCGATCCCCGCGCTCTTCGCCCTTGGGGCCGGCGCGGCCTGGGCCGAGGACGGCATGGGCCATCCCGTGCCGGGCCAGATCGGCTTCCAGGTCGGCGTCACCGACATCGCCCGCGAGATCCACGGCTTCTACGACAACCTGCTCTTCCCCATCATCACGGTCATCTGCCTCTTCGTCATGGCGCTGATCGGCTATTGTGCGGTGCGCTTCAACGAGAAGGCCAATCCGGTCCCGGCGAAGACCACCCACAATGCCCTGCTCGAAGTCGCCTGGACCATCGTGCCGGTGCTGATCCTCGTGGTGATCGCCATTCCCTCGTTCCGGCTGCTGACGCGGCAGCTCGAACTGCCCAAGCCCGACATCACCATCAAGGCCACCGGCAAGCAGTGGTACTGGTCCTACGATTATCCCAAGGATCAGGCGGGCGGTTTCGGCTTCGACTCGGCGCGGCTCGAGGAAAAGGACGCGAAAACGGTGCCGGAGTTCATCAACCTCCTGTCGGTGGATAACGAGGCCGTTGTACCGGTGAACAAGAACATCCAGGTCGACGTCACCGGTGCCGACGTCATCCACGGCTTCATCGTCCAGTCGCTCGGCATCCGCATCGACGCCGTGCCGGGCCGGCTGAACTCGACGTGGTTCCGCGCCGACCGCGAGGGCATCTACTACGGCCAGTGCTCCAAGCTCTGCGGCAAGGACCACGCCTACATGCCGATCGCCATTCGTGTGGTGAGCCAGCCGGACTATGAGGCCTGGCTGCAGACGGCGAAGAAGAAATATGCCCAGAACGGCCTCGTGCCGCTCGACGGCGCCGGGCCGATCAAGCTCGCTGCCGCCACCGATCCGCGCTGATCCCCGCACCCGCCGGAGCCCGAGACAGAGATGGCCACGACCGCATCCGCCGCCCACGGTGACCACGCGATCCCGCATGGCTGGCGCCGCTATGTCTATTCGACCAACCACAAGGACATCGGCACCCTCTACCTGATCTTCGCGGTGTTCGCCGGCACGGTCGGCGCCGTCATGTCGCTGATGATCCGCATCCAGCTGATGAATCCCAACTGGCACTTCATGGGCCATATGGCGGAATGGGTCGGTCAGGCCGATGCGTCGAACATGGTCGATGCCGGTAAGAACCTCTACAACGTGCACATCACCATGCACGGGCTGATCATGATCTTCTTCATGGTCATGCCGGCGCTGATCGGCGGCTTCGGCAACTGGTTCGTGCCCATCATGATCGGAGCGCCCGACATGGCGTTCCCGCGCATGAACAATATCTCGTTCTGGTTGCTGCCCTTCTCGTTCCTGCTGCTGATGATCTCCATGCACATGGAGGGCGCGCCCGGCATGGAGGGGTTCGGCGGCGGCTGGGTCATGTATCCGCCGCTCTCCTCCAACGTCGGCCATCCCGGCCCGGCGATGGACTTCGTCATCCTGTCACTGCATCTCGCCGGCGCCTCGTCGATCCTCGGCGCCATCAACTTCATCACCACCATCTTCAACATGCGCGCCCCGGGGATGACGCTGCACAAGATGCCGCTCTTCGCCTGGTCGGTGCTGGTCACCGCCTTCCTGCTGGTGCTGTCGCTGCCGGTGCTGGCCGGCGCCATCACCATGCTGCTGACCGACCGCAACTTCGGCACGGCCTTCTTCGATCCGTCGAATGGCGGCGACCCGCTGCTGTTCCAGCATCTCTTCTGGTTCTTCGGCCACCCGGAGGTCTACATCCTGATCCTGCCGGCCTTCGGCATCATCAGCCACATCGTATCGACCTTCTCGCGCAAGCCCGTCTTCGGCTACCTCGGCATGGCCTATGCCATGGTGGCGATCGGCGTGGTTGGCTTCGTGGTCTGGGCCCACCACATGTATACTGTGGGCATGTCGCTCGATACGCAGCGCTATTTCGTCTTCGCCACGCTGGTCATCGCGGTGCCGACCGGCATCAAGATCTTCTCCTGGATCGCCACCATGTGGGGCGGCTCCATCTCGTTCAAGACGCCCATGCTCTGGGCCGTCGGCTTCATCTTCCTGTTCACCGTCGGTGGTGTCACGGGCGTGGTGCTGGCCAATGCCGGCGTCGACCGCGCCCTGCACGAGACCTATTACGTGGTGGCGCATTTCCACTACGTGCTGTCGCTCGGCGCCGTTTTCGCCCTCTTCGCCGGCTTCTACTACTGGTTCCCGAAGATGTCGGGCTACATGTACAACGAGCGGCTCGGGCAGATCCATTTCTGGATCATGTTCATCGGCGTCAACGTAACCTTCTTCCCGCAGCACTTCCTCGGCCTTGCCGGCATGCCGCGCCGCTATGTCGACTATCCCGCCGCCTATTCCTTGTGGAACCAGGTCTCCTCGGCCGGCGCCATCCTCTCCGTCACGTCGATCGCATTGTTCCTCTTCATCGTCGCCGAGGCCTTCGCCAAGAAGCGCGTCGCCGGCGACAACCCCTGGGGCCCGGGCGCCACGACGCTGGAATGGACCCTGTCGTCACCCCCGCCCTTCCACCAGTTCGAGACCCTGCCGCGCATCACGGGTCACGACCACTGACGGCGAAGGGCTAGCTCGGACCGGAACGGGGTGGACGATCCGTCCTGTTGACGGATGCGGATCCTCGGCCGCATCCAAGGGTCGGCCGGGCCTCGGTCCGGGCCAAGATGGACAGCTGAACGCATGACGATGATGATCGAACCGGTCGGCCGCGAGACCGCGGCTCTGCCGACCGGCTCGCTGGCCTTGCCGGGCGACTATTGGGAGCTTCTGAAGCCTCGCGTGATGTCGCTCGTGATCTTCACGGCGCTCGCCGGGCTCGTGGTGGCCCCGGGTCACGTCAATCTCGTGGTGGCGCTGGTCAGCCTTCTCGCCACTGCGGTCGGGGCGGGCGCCTCGGGGGCGCTCAACATGGCCTACGAGGCCGACATCGACGCCGTGATGAAGCGCACCAGCGGCCGGCCTATCCCATCGGGCCGGGTGACGTCGAACGAGGCCTATGCTTTCGGCGGCGTGCTGTCCGTCTTCTCCGTCATGCTGATCGGCCTCGCCGCCAACTGGCTCTCGGCGGCGCTGCTGGCCTTCACGATCGTCTTCTACGCCCTCGTCTATACGGTGTGGCTGAAGCGGGCGACGCCGCAGAACATCGTCATCGGCGGCGCGGCCGGCGCCCTTCCCCCGATGATCGGCTATGCGATCGTCACCGGCAGCGTGACGCTCGACAGCTTCATCCTCTTCCTCATCATCTTCGTCTGGACGCCGCCGCATTTCTGGGCGCTGGCGCTTTTGAAGTCCGAGGATTACGCCAAGGCCGGCATCCCCATGATGCCGAACGTCAAGGGCACGGCGCGGACGCGGCTCGAGATCCTGCTCTACACGATCGTGCTGGCCCCTCTCGGCGTCATGCCCTACGTGACCGGCCTCGCCGGCCCGGTCTATGGCGTTGTCTCTGCCGTCAGCGGCGCCCTGATGCTGCTCCTCGCCTGGCGCTGCTTCGCGGTTCGGCTGGGCCCGGCGGCCGACAAGGCGGCGAAGAACCTCTTCGCCTTTTCGATCCTCTACCTCTTCCTGCTCTTCGCCGTGCTGCTGGCCGAACACGGCCTGGCGCTCGCGGCCCATCTGGGGCTCGGAGGCCGATGACCCGCCCGACCGATCCGCGCGGCGTGGTCCTCTCGCCGGCGCAGCTTCGCAGCCGCCGCGCCCGCAACCTCGCGATCGGCCTCGCCATCGCGGTCCTGGTCTTCATCGTCTATGCTCTGACCATCGCCAAGCTCGGCGGGCGCGTCGGCGACAGGGCGATCTGACGAGCTTTACGAGGCAAGACCGCTCATCCCAGCGAAAGCGGGGATCCAGCGCAAGACGAACGGCCCAAGGCCGACCATCGTTCTCCCGCTCCGTCGCGGGGACAAGCGGGAGGCGGATGTCATGTCGGACCCCAACGCGATCCCCAATGCCGCCCATCATCGCCGCACCGCCTTCGCGGTCTTGGGTGCCGCCGTGGCGATGCTGGGCATGGCCTATGCCGCCGTGCCGCTCTACCGCGTCTTCTGCCGCGCCACCGGCTACGGAGGCACCCCCCAGGTCGCGACGACGGGTGCCGCGACGCGGGGCGCCCGCACGCTGAACGTCCGCTTCGACGCCAATGTCGCACCCGGCCTGCCCTGGCGCTTCGAGCCGGAGACGCCCGAGATGGCGGTGCGCACCGGCCAGACCGTGACGGTGTTCTTCAAGGTGCGCAGCACGGTGGCGCGCGACACCGCCGCCAACGCGCAGTACAATATCACGCCCGACATCGGCGGCTTCTATTTCAACAAGATCGCTTGCTTCTGCTTCGACGAGCAGCACCTCGGGCCGAACGAGACGGCGGAACTCCCCGTCGTCTTCTTCCTCGACCCCAAGCTCGAATCCGACCCGACCATGAAGGACGTCCAGAGTCTCACGCTGAGCTACACGTTCTTCGCCGCCAAGCCCGCCAAGGCGGCGTTGAATAGCACGCCGACGCCGAAGCTGTGACGGACCGGCAGGCAGAGCAGCGCCTTTTCATCCAGCGAGATTTTCGCTAGGGAGATGTGGCGTGGTTCCGTAGCTCAGCAGGATAGAGCAGCGGTTTCCTAAACCGAAGGTCGGGGGTTCGATTCCCTCCGGGACCGCCAATCAGAAGACGACCGAGCCTGATCAACCCTCGTCGAACCGGTGCTCGTGCGACGCACCACCTGTCAAGCCGGCTCTGCTCGCCAGGTCGCGGATGCGATCCCTCGAAGCCGGCAATCACCCTGGAGATTTCACCGTGTCGAACCCCACCGCCCTGGCGAGCATGCGTCAGGAAAACCTGCTCACCCTGCGCAGCACCATCGAGACCATCAAGCAGGAGGCCAAGGCCGACGGCAGCACGCGATCCATCGCACGCGCGCTGGACCTCATCGAGCATGTCTTGCGGGCGCAGGAAGACCGGCTGAAGGCCATGGATGTGATTGCGGCAGCCCTGAAGGATCTGGGCTGATTGAGCCCGAAGGCTTGCCGTGGCTGTCCCGGGCAAGCCCGTCGAAGAAACCGTTGATCAAACGTGCTTAGGAGCCGCGTGGCTTGTCCGTTCGTGCGGGGAATGAGCTCCGGCCAACGGACGGAAAGACGGCGATGAGAGCAACACGTGTTAGAGCTGTCCTTTGCTCACCGTCACTCTTTTCACGCATCGGACGAGAAACGGCCTTGGATTACCAGTCCGGCTCGATTGGGCCGGCATCGTCTGTAACGCCGTCCTGCACTGGCAAGACATCGTTAACGGCCTGCCGCATGGCCAGAGGCAAGGCCGACAGGTCCTGCCCACCGAATGTCAAATGCGGCAGATGTTTCGTCACGAGCTCGGCCACCAACCGCGCCTGAGCCGCGTCGCGCTTGCGTTTGATGGCTTCTCGATCATCCCGTGAGGCAAGCCATGCCTTGTGGATCGTGAAGGCGCGAGGATCCGGGACCGAGATCCGCAAAGGATAGCCTCGCTCGTCGAAGACGATCGTCTCGTGCTTGGGACTGTTGACAAGCCATGACAGGCCTTCGATCTCGATGGCTTCCAGATCCCCCGAGCTGCCGATCCTAGCCCGCCCGCCGGTAGCGAACCTATCGCGTGGCATCGGCTGAATAAGGTCGATCATGAATCCGTCGTCGTTGGCGGCCCGAAAGGACTTCCGTCCCAAGGGAGCGAATGAGGTGTCCACCTTGCGCAGCAGACCGAGAAGCCCCCCGGACCGGACATCGCTGGAGAGGAGCTTGAGGCTGCTCCTCGAGTCGAACAGGAGATCGACGTCACCGGTGGCCAACAAGCCGCTTTCGATCTGCACCCCGCACAGGCGTTCATAGGCGAACAGTGCGCTCGTGCCGACGACGTCGATCGCACGACCCATCAGGCCTGCGGAGCCGATCCTGCGCAGGACCCGGGCGCTGATCGACGGGATGCGTCCGATCCCCAGTGCCTTGTTGACCGGCGCCATTTCATCGAGGCGCGACTTCAACTTGCCAACGCGCTCCCGAAGGCGGTGACGCCCTTCGTGAAAAGCGCGATAGGTATTTTCAGTCTCGACCGACCTGACTCCGAGCGAGTGGTTCGCGTCCTTTACCTTGCGATAGAGGTAGGAGGCTTCGTTGATCGTTTTCCATGACATGGACCCGGCGTAACGGGAGTGCAATTCCGCTTGTGCCGACTGAAACGCAGAGAAAACCTGTTCGCCATCGATAATCTGCCGCGTCTGCTCATGCCTTAGATCACTGTATTTTCTCAATTTAACCCTCACACACTCGATTCCCTAGGCGTCAGGGTTAAAGATGGCGTGACCCGTCGGAGTCGCAAGTGGAGCTTGGTGGCTTGCCTCTGACAACGATGGCGAAGATGATCAGCGTCAAGCCGTGCGACCTGACATGGCAGAAGGGTGACCCAAGGGAGGCTACGATGGCGGACCATTATGCCGATGCCGATCCGGAAGAGACCGTCACGGTGACCGGTGTCGGACCGATGACGTTGCGCAGAGCCGTCAAAAAGTACGACGACTGGCGCGAGCATCACGGCTTGCCTCTGGTCCTCGTCTACCGCGAGGCCGGCAAGGAGCCGCCCCTGTTCGATATGGGCGACCTCGGCCGGCTGGCAGAGGTGGAGCGGTTCAAACCGCAGGCCCCGCCGGCCTAGCGCCCGGCGGTGACGCGTATCGTCCCGTTCGCCGTCGACGCAGCTCGAGGACGTGATCCGGGAATGTCATCGCGCGCGCGATGGATTGCGGGCGCCCTTGAACAACAGCGCTCGCGATTGGGATGGGTTCGCCGGCTCCAACCAAGCCGTGTAAGACCCTATCGGCAGATCCGGGGTTTTCCTTTGCCTAACCTTCGCGCCATTCTGGCCCTCATGCTTCCCGTCCTCTCCATCATCGAGGGCGGCGGTGCGGCTTCGGCGGCAGCCACACTGGCTCCTACCGGCACCCTGCGCGTCGGCGTAGTGCGGGCGCCTCAGGCGGGCGTGTTCTTCGTCGCCGTCGATGCCGCAGGCACGGCCCGGGGCGTCACGGTCGATCTCGGGGCGGCGCTTGGAGCGGAACTCGGGGTGCCGGTCTTCGATACGGTGTTCCCGAACAGCGGTGAATGCACGGAGGCCGTCGCGACGGGCCGCGTCGACGTCGCCTTCATGCCGGTCGATCCGACCCGGAGCGCCCGGGTGGCGTTCGGCCCGGGCTATTACGACATCGAGAGTACCTATCTGGTCACGGCCGCGTCGGGCATCGCCACGCTGGCCGATATCGATCGTCCCGGCCTGCGGATCGTCGGCATCGCCGACACGACAACGATCCGGGCCTCGGCCCGCAGCCTGCACCACATCCAGCCTTTGCCGATCCGCGGCGTGGAGGAGGCTATCGCCATGCTGCGGGACGGCCAGGCCGATGCGCTCGCCTTGAGCCGCGACAGTCTCGCCCAGGTGGCACCGACGATCCCCGGCAGCCATATCGTCGACGGCGGCTTCCAGCGCACCAGCGTGGCCATCGCCGTGCCGCCCGGCAACCCTGCGGCGCTGGCGACAGCCTCGGCCTTCCTCGATCGCGCCAAACGCGACGGCACCGTGCGCCGCGCTCTGGACGATCTGGGCCTCCCTCACGAGCCCGTGGCACCCTGAGGAGAATTCTCAAGACCGGTCGAGCGTCATCCAGGTCGGGTCGTCCGTGGAGGTCCGGAAGCCGAAGAGCGTGTAGAGGGCGTGGGCGTCGCCCGTGGTCAGCGTCCATTTAACAACGGTGGCGAGTTCGGGATGGTCCAGCACCGTCCTGACGAGGCTCTTGCCCAGCCCCGCACCGCGCGATGACGGTTCGACGAAGACGTCGGCCAAATGAGCCCGCAGCGCATAGTCGGTGAGGACGCGGGCGAAGCCCACCATGGCGCCTTCCGGGGCGTAGAGGCCGATGCCGAGGCAATTGTTCCAGGAACGCTGCGTCAGAGCCGGCAGCCGGCCCACCGCCCAATAGGCCTGGGCCAGGGCACGATGAATCACGTCGAAATCGAGCCGCGCCCGCTCATCGCTGATCTCGTAGCCCGTCGCCAAGCGCACGCTGTGGAGCTTCACGACCTGTCCCCTGCTCTGCTCCCCGACTCGGGGCGGCAGGCCCATCATAGGATGGGGACCCTGCGATGCGCGAGGGTGGCTTCGTCACCCGTTGAGATAGGTCGACAGGGTCGCGGCGGCTTTCACGGGGTCGTCGAGGTCGGGGTTGAAGGATTCGACGAAGTCGCCTTTGTTCATCAGGTAGACGACGCCCGTGTGGTCGACGCTGTAGGAGCCGTCGCCGGTGGGGATCTTCTTGGCGTAGACGCGGAACTCGTGCGCGACCTGGTCGACGGCGGCCTGACTGCCGGTCAGTCCCACGATGCGGGGATCGAAGCTCGACACATAGTCCTTCATCACGGCCGGCGTGTCGCGCTCGGGATCGAGGGTGATGAAGAGCGCATGGACATTCTTGTCGGGGCCCATGGCCTTGAAGGTCTGCGAGATCGCGTCGAGCGTCGTCGGGCAGACATCCGGGCAATGTGTATAGCCGAAGAAGACCAGCAAGGTTTGGCCGGAGAAACTCGCCTCGGTAACGGGTTTGCCGTCGCCATCGACCAGCGCGAAGGGGCCGCCGATGCCCGAGGCCGCGTAGGAGGGTTTGCCGGCGTGCTGGATCGCCACGGCGCCGAGGATGATCAGCAGGCCCAGCACCACGCCGATGAGCGGCAAGAGTTTGCGACGGGACGGCATCGGCGGGTCTCCAAGATCGACAGCCCTTCTCCTGCCACGCCGATGCGGCGCTGGCGAGACGGGCCTCCTCAGCCGCCGTAGGGCCCGCTCACCATTCGCGAAATCACCTGCGCGGTATAATCCACCATCGGCACAACGCGGGCGTAGTTGAGCCGCGTCGGGCCGATGATGCCGAGCACGCCGACAATACGCTGCTGCCCATCGCGGAACGGTGCCGCCACCATGGACGAGCCCGACAGCGAGAAGAGCTTGTTCTCGGCGCCGATGAAGATCCGGACGCCCTCGCCGGTCTCGGCGCGGTTGAGGAGGTCGATGACGTCCGTCTTGGTCTCGAGATCGGCGAAGAGCAGGCGGATGCGCTCGAGGTCGTCGAGGGCCGTGAGATCCTCGAGCAGATTGGCCTGCCCCCTGACGATGAGTTGCCGCGTCTCGCCTTTCAGCCCCGCCCAGCCGGCAAGACCGGCATCGACGAGGCGTTCCGTCAATTGATCGAGCTCGCCCTGGGTGGCCATGCGCTCGGCCTCGATCTCGCCGCGCGCCTCGCCCAGCGTCCGCCCGCGGATCCGGGCATTGAGATAGTTGCCGGCCTCGACCAGCGCCGAGGCGGGCAGGCCCGCCGGCGTCAGGACCACACGGTTCTCGACCGATCCGTCCTCGGCGACGAGGATGGCCAGGGCGCGTTCCGGCTCGAGCCGCACGAATTCGATATGCTTCAGGCGTGCGTTGTCCTTGCTGGTCACCACCACGCCGGCGCCCCGCGTCAGACCCGACAGGAGGGTACTGGCCTCGACCAGCGCGCCTTCGAGCGTGCGCCCCTGCGAGGCGGCGCGGAGATCCGCCTCGATGCGGCGCCGCTCGGTCTCGCCGATATCGCCGATCTCGAGCAGCGCATCGACGAAGAAGCGCAGCCCCATCTGGGTCGGCAACCGCCCGGCGCTGGTATGAGGGGCGAACACGAGCCCCAGTTCTTCGAGATCCTGCATGACGTTGCGGATCGAGGCGGGCGACAGCGCCATCGGCAATAGGCGCGACAGGTGGCGAGACCCCACGGGCTCGCCCGTCTGCAGGTAGCTGTCGACGATGCGCCGGAAGATCTCGCGGGAGCGTTCGTTCAGCGCCGAGAGGACACCGGCCGTGGAGGCGTCGAGCATGCGGGTCATGGTTCGAGGATGGGCTCTCCGGTCACCCCTGGCAAGCCGAGCAGCCGCGCGAACGGGCGCGGCACATCATCAGCCAGCCGCGGCTCTGTCTGCGGCATAGAGCGCCAACCCCGAGGCCACGGACTGCAGCGGATGGGCGGCGTGGAGCTTGGCTTCGCCGAAGCGCTCGACGAAGAGCCGCCGCACCGCTGGGACCTGCGATGTGCCACCCGTGGTGAACACCGCATCGATATCGCCGTAGCCGAGGCCGGCCCGCGCCAGCGTGTCGTCGGCCGCCGCCGCGATCCGGGCTAGGTCGGGGGCGATCAGACGCTCGAATTCGGCGCGGGTGACGTCGGCATCGAGACGTATGCCGGCGCTGTCGAAAGCCAGCGTCGTTGACGCGGCATCGGACAGGCGGATCTTCACGCCGCTGATGGCCTGGTAGAGCTCGAAGCCGAGATCGAGGTCGATGAAGTCGATCAGCTTCTCCATCGCCGCCGGATCGTCGCTGGCGGCGAGGAGCTTCTTCAGTTCCGCCATGGTCTTCGGGGCTTTGAGCCAGGAGAGCTGATGCCACTGGCTGAAGGCCGCGTGGATATAGGCCGGGATGGGCAGGAGCTTGTCGAAGGACCGATAGTGCGAATGCTTGCCGAGCTGCGGCGCCACGAAATGCTCGATCAGGCGATAGTCGAACGTGTCGCCGGCGAGGCCGATGCCGCCATGGGCCAGCGGCTCGGCGTCTCTCCGTCCGCCGCTGTGATGGAAGCGAATAACCGAAAAGTCGGAGGTGCCGCCGCCGAAATCGGCCACCAGGACGGTCTCGTCGCAGGTGAGGTTGCGAGCGTACCAATAGGCGGCGCCGAGCGGCTCATAGGCGAGGTCGACCGCGCCGAAGCCGGCCTGGGCGAATGAGGCACCGAGCCGCGTCACGGCCAGGGCCTCGTCGGGATTGTCACCGGCGAAGACGACCGGCCGGCCCGCCACCACGCCGGAGGTGTCGGCAAGCAGCGCCTCACGGTCAGGCACGAGGTGGCCGAGGAAGGTCGCGACGAGATCCTCGATGGTGAAGCGCTGGCCGTAGAGCCGCGTTTCGGTAAAGGCGCGGCTGCCGAGATAGGTCTTGATCGACTGGATAAAACGGCCGTGGTCCGCACCTGCCAGCGCATGTTCGAGCGCCTGCGGTCCGCCCGCAGTGCGCACCACGGCACGGGGCGCACGGCCCTCGCTCCAGACCGCCAGAGCCGTGCGGAAAACGCCGACGTCGCCAGAGGCGGAAGGCCAGGACAGGCTCGTCACCTGCCCGTCGTCTCCCACCACCGCGACCGCGCTGTTGGTGGTGCCGAAATCGATGCCGACGGCGCGCATGTCGCATTCTTTCTCAGGGCTTAGGCAGCCGGCCCGCTGGGGCGGGCCGCAATAGAAGAGGCCCGCGCGGGGTGCCGCGCGGGCCTCTTGTCGTTGTCGGAACCTGGAAGGTGAGAAGCTTACTTCTTCTCGCCGTCGGTCCGGGCCCGGAGAGCCGCACCGAGGATGTCGCCCAGCGAGGCGCCGGAGTCAGCCGAGCCGTAGTTGGCGATGGCTTCCTTCTCCTCGGCCATTTCCATGGCCTTGATCGACACCGAGACCTTGCGGGCCTTGCGGTCGAACAAGGTGATGCGGGCATCGACCTTTTCGCCGACGGCGAAACGCTCGGCGCGCTGATCGCTGCGGTCACGGGCAAGATCGGAGCGCTTGATGAAAGCGGTCAGGTCAGTCCCGACGATGCTGACGTCGATGCCGCCTTCCTTCACCTCGATCACCTCGCAGGTAACGACCGCGTTCTTGCGGAGGTCGCCCGAGGCACCCGGCTCTTCGCCGACCTTGGACACGAAGGGGTCCCCGGCCAGCTGCTTGATGCCGAGCGAGATACGCTCCTTCTCGACGTCGACGTCGAGAACCTGCGCCTTGACGACGTCGCCCTTCTTGTAGTCCTCGATGACCTGCTCACCCGGACGGTTCCAGTCGAGATCGGAGAGGTGGACCATGCCGTCCACATCGCCGTCGAGGCCGATGAACAGGCCGAACTCGGTCTTGTTCTTGACCTCGCCTTCGACCTCGGTGCCAACCGGGAAGCGCTCCGCAAAGCTCTCCCAGGGGTTCGACAGGGTCTGCTTGAGGCCGAGCGAGATGCGGCGCTTGACCGCGTCGACCTCGAGGACCTGCACTTCGACTTCCTGGCTCGTCGCCACGATCTTGCCGGGGTGGACGTTCTTCTTCGTCCAGGACATCTCGGAGACGTGGATCAGGCCCTCGATCCCCGGCTCCAGCTCCACGAAGGCGCCGTAATCCGTGATGTTGGTGACCCGGCCGTTGAGCTTCATCTCGATCGGGTACTTGGCCTCGATGCCCTGCCACGGATCGTCGAGCAGTTGCTTCATGCCGAGCGAGATGCGGTGCGTCTCGTGGTTGATCTTGATGATCTTGACACGAACCGTCTGGCCGATGGTGAGAACCTCGGTCGGGTGGTTCACGCGACGCCAGGCGATATCGGTGACATGCAGCAGGCCGTCGATGCCGCCAAGGTCCACGAAGGCGCCGTAATCCGTGATGTTCTTCACGGTGCCGTCGATGATCTGGCCCTCTTCGAGGTTGGCCACGATCTCGTGGCGCTGCTCGGCGCGGGACTCTTCGAGGACGGTACGGCGCGACACGACGATGTTGCCGCGGCGACGATCCATCTTGAGGATCTGGAACGGCTGCGGCACGCCCATCAGGGGAGCGACGTCGCGGACAGGACGGATGTCCACCTGCGAGCGGGGCAGGAACGCCATGGCGCCGTCGAGGTCGACCGTGAAGCCACCCTTGACCTGGTTGAAGATGATACCTTCGACCTTTTCCTGCTTCTCGAAAGCCTTCTCGAGCTTGACCCAGCTTTCTTCGCGGCGGGCCTTGTCGCGCGAGATGACGGCCTCACCGAGCGCATTCTCGATGCGCTCCAGGTAGACCTCGACCTCGTCGCCGACACCGGGGAGCTCGTCCCGGCCATTGTTCGTGAATTCCTTCATCGCCACGCGGCCTTCGGTCTTCAGACCGAGGTCGATCACCGCGACATCCTTTTCGATGGCGACGATGATACCCTTGACGACCGTGCCTTCGAAGGCTTCGTTCTTGCCGTAGCTCTCGTCGAGCAGCGCGGCGAAATCATCGCGCGTGGGCGAACCGTAGGAAGTGACTGCGGACATTCGTTCTCCTGAGACTCGGGGTCGTTCCCGAGCAGCACCGGCGGTTGGCGTTGAGGGCGCTTCCGGGTACCGGCGGTCCCCCGACGGAGGACCAACCGCCACGATGGACGGGCCGGCGCATTGGGCCGACACCAGGAAGCTTGAACAACATATGGGTCGGCGGCCCCTCCACTCCAGGACAGGAGCCGAGGCGCTGATACAACCGGCGCGTGGAATAGCAGGTCGACAGGGAGGCGGCAAGCGAAGTCGACGCTAAAACCCGCGTCAGGAAAGCCGTTCGATCAGGGCCATGGCGGCAGCGGGATTGCGGTGTTTGTCGCCGCTGATGACGTACAGATAAAGATCGCGCGGTTGGGCCTTCGTCGGCTTCGGCCCCGCCGTGTCGAAGCCTTCCGGAATGGAACCGTTAGCGAGATCCTTGGCGCGGGCGGCCCAGAGGTCGAGCGCCTTTGCGGGGTAGCCGAGCGGTTCGGCATCCTGCGTCCCCATGATACGGGCATAGACGAAGTCGGCCGTTGCGTCGGCGATCTGGACGAATTTGGAGTTACCGGCCAGCACGATGGCGACACCATAGCGGCGAGCCAGGTCGACGAAGGCCGGATCGTGGAAGCTGGCGTGACGAGCCTCGATCGCGTGGCGGAGCGGACGTCCGTCGACCTGCTTCGGAAGAAGGCTGAGGAAAGCCTCCGTGTCGGCCGCATCGAAGACCTTGGTCGGGGCGAGTTGCCAGTTGATCGGCCCGAGCTTGTTCCCGAGCTCTGTAATACCGCTGGCGACGAAGCGCTCGATCGACGGTCCGGCCTCGGCCAGCACGCGCCGGGTCGTGGCGAAGCGCGGGGCCTTCAAGGCGAATACGAATCCGTCGGGCGTCTCGTCTCGCCATTTGGCGAAAGTCGCCGGCGTCTGCGAGCGGTAGAAAGTGCCATTGACCTCAATCGAGGTCAGCTTGCTGGAGGCGTATTCGAGCTCGCGCTTGTGGGGCAGCCCATCCGGAAAGAACAGGCCGCGCCAGGGTTCGAAGGTCCAGCCGCCCACCCCGATGCGGATGGCCCCATGCGCCGCCTCAGCCATGATCCTGATCCCTCGTCGGCGCCAAGCCGTCCCTGCTGCCGAACGGCCAATCGATGACCCCGGTCGCCCACAAAGCCCACCAGACGAAAACGGGCTGAAAGGCGAGTCGCGGCCCGTGGTACCACCAGGAGGACGGGATGGGCGGCACGTTCACATTGTCGATCGCGTGTTTGATGTTGGCCGGAAAGACGCACACCGCATAGGCGGCGAAGGCCCAGCCGGCCGCGCGACGCAGGCGCGGCGTCAGCAAAGCGACCGAGCCGGCAAGCTCGCAGACCCCCGTCGCCAGCACCACGTCGCGCGGATACGGCACCCAATCCGGCATGATGGGCAGGAAGGCGTCGGGGCTTGAGACGTGGACGACGCCGATACCGGCATAGACGGCCGCAAGGGCCAGTCGGGCCCCCGCACGGGATCGGGGATGGTTCAGCGTCTCTGGCGTCATGGAGGAGTCTCTTGCAGCAGCATCGGACAACGGCCGGCCGCCAAGGGGGTTGCGCGTCGCCGCGCGAAGGTCGAGACCCCGGCTCATGAGCAACTTGCCTCCTCTCCTCTCCAACCGCGCCCGCGGAGCTCTTGCGGCGGGGTTTCGGCGTGTCGGGTCCCGGACCGAGGTCGTCGGGCCGCATGAGACGGGCGGCTATCGCCTGCGCCTGCCGAGAGCTCACGGCGGCTCCTGCGAGGCCGTGATCGTCAACACGGGCGGCGGTATGGCGGGCGGAGACCGAGCCAGCTTTGCCTTTGCGGCGGAGGCAGGATCCAGCGTCACGCTCACCACGACGGCCGCCGAGAAAATCTATCGCGGCAAGGAAGCCGGGGGCGAGGCGGCCGAGACCATGATCGATGTCACCCTGACACTGGCTGAAAACACCATGCTGGACTGGCTTCCGCAGGAAACGATCCTCTTCGACGGCGCACGACTGACGCGCAACTTGGCGGTCGACATGGCGCACGACGCCGACCTTCTGATGGCGGAGATCCTGGTCTTCGGCCGGCTCGCCATGGGTGAGCGGATCACCTCGGGGCAGCTCAAGGATCGGTGGAGGGTCAGGCGCGGCGGGCGGCTCGCCTTTGCCGAGGATCTGACGCTCGGCGGCGACATGACGGAACTGCTCGATCGGCCGGCGCTGGGCGCTGGCGCTCGGTCGTCCGCCACGGTCCTCCTCGTTTCGCCAAGGGCCGAGACGCTGGTCGAACAGGCCCGGACGGCGATTGCCGAACCCGAGGTCACGGCCGGGGTCAGCGGCTGGAACGGGCTGCTCGTCGTGCGGGCCATCTCTCCCTCGCCAGAGCGGTTGCGCGCCGCTATCGTGGCCCTCTTGCAGGCCTTGCGGGGCCGTGCCCTGCCCCGCCTCTGGACCTGAGGGAGCCCGTCCGATGAATCTCACGCCGCGCGAAAAAGACAAGCTGCTGATCGCCATGGCGGCGCAGGTGGCGCGGCGGCGGCTCGAGCGTGGCATCAAGCTCAACCACCCCGAGGCGATAGCGCTGATCACCGACATGGTGGTCGAGGGCGCGCGGGACGGACGCAGCGTCGCCGATCTGATGCGAGCCGGCTCGGAGGTCCTCACCGCCGACAAGGTGATGGAAGGCGTGGCCTCGATGATTCACGACGTGCAGGTGGAAGCGACCTTTCCAGACGGCACCAAGCTCGTCACCGTGCACCATCCGATCCGGGGCGCCGACGACACGCTGATCCCCGGAGAGGCCCTGCCCGCCGCGGGCGGCATCACGATGAACGAGGGTCGCGAGACGCTGACCCTCAAGGTCGAGAATGGTGGCGACCGTCCGATCCAGGTCGGCTCGCACTACCACTTTTTTGAAACCAACCCCGGACTCCGCTTCGATCGGGCCGCGACGCGGGGATTCCGCCTCGACATCCCGGCAGGCACGGCCGTCCGCTTCGAGCCGGGCCAGAGCCGCGACGTCCGGCTCGTCGCTCTCGCCGGGACCCGAGAAGTCTACGGGTTCCGGGGCGAGATCATGGGAAAGCTCTGATCCGTCAGGATCAGAACTCGTCGTCGCCGACCTGAAGTCCCATGCTGGAGAGGCCACCATTGGCAAAGCCAGCCTCGACGGGTGCCTGTTTGCGCATCGGCGCGGCGAAATCCGCCTTGGCCTGCTCGAAGGACGCCGTCGTGCTCCGCCCCTCGGCGGTCAGGCGGCGGCCGGTGGACCGGTCGATGGCCGGCACCACCCCATTGTTCAGAGACGATACACGGGCGGCGACGCCCGGATAGCGGGGCTCGATGTCGCCGTAGTCGGGACGAGCCAAGCTGCCCGAGGCATAGTCATTGTCGACCTTGAAGTCGGGACCCGGACCGTTATGGAAGCCACCGGCGGCGTCGAAATGCGGGCCGCCGTAGCCGCCCCGCGCACCGCCGTAACCGGCGATCTGCCCCAGGCCGGCATTGCCGCGGGTGATGGGATTGCCGGCTTGGTCGCCGTAGAACGTCTGGCCACCCGTCCGGAACGGCCCGAAGTAATAGAGCCGCGGGTCGTTCCAGGCATGCTGGCGAACGATGTAGTCGTCGCCGAAATACCCAGGACCACCCACGACATCGACCGGCCCCACGCGGCCACGGCGACGGATCGTCAGCGGACGAGCGGCCGCGGTGCGGGCGAGACGCGGCCGGGACGCGGCACCATGCACCACGGGTCGGCGGACCACCGCCTCGGCGGCATGGGCCTCGTCGAGAGCCACTACGCCGGCAATCAGCGCCAACCCTCCGCCTGCGATCAGCGCCAGGGCGCCATATCGATTTTTGTCAGCCACTTCGGCAACTCCGCTGCGAACCTGGCGGCGCGCAAGGCGTCTGCCGACTCGATCCATTCCCCATCCTAACGCAAGTGGCGTCGGATGGGTGCTACGAAGGTGGCGAATGGTTGACACGCACGCAACGCATGCGAGCGGCGCATGGCGACTGCCGGCCACAGAAGCCTAAGGGTCACCGCGGCAGGACACGCGGAGCGGCAAGCCTGTCGGGAAAGAGACGGGCTCGGCTGCGGTCAGGATTCGCGGGCGATCATCATGTTCTTGATCTGCGAGATGGCCTTGGCGGGGTTGAGGCCCTTCGGGCAGGCCTTGGCGCAGTTCATGATGGAGTGGCAGCGATAGAGCCGGAAGGGATCCTGCAGCGTGTCGAGCCGCTCCCCCGTGGCCTCGTCGCGGCTGTCGATGAGCCAGCGATAGGCCTGTAGCAGCGCGGCAGGGCCAAGATAACGGTCGCCGTTCCACCAGTAGCTCGGGCAGGAGGTGGAGCAGCAGGCGCACAAAATACACTCGTAGAGACCATCCAGAGCATGGCGCGACTGGGGCGACTGCTTCCACTCCTTCTCGGGAGTTGGGCTGTCCGTCTTCAGCCAAGGCTCGATGAGGGCATGCTGGGCGTAGAAGCGCGTGAGATCGGGGACGAGGTCCTTCACGACCTCCATATGGGGCAGCGGATAGAGCTTCACCGCGCCGCGCACGTCGTCCATGCCCTTGGTACAGGCGAGGGTGTTGGTGCCGTCGATGTTCATCGCGCAGGAGCCGCAGATCCCCTCGCGGCAGGAGCGGCGGAACGACAGCGTCGGGTCGATCTGGGACTTGATCCAGATGATACCGTCGAGAACCATCGGCCCGCAATCCTCGCGGTCGACGAAATAGGTGTCGATCCGCGGGTTGTCGCCCGTGTCGGGATCCCAGCGATAGATACGGAACTCCTTCAACGCCTTGGTGTTGGCCGGCTTCGGCCAAGTCTTGCCCGTCGTGATCTTGGAATTACGGGGGAGAGCGAGTTCTACCATGACGTCGGAGCCTGTTGTTACACGTCGAAAGTTAAAGGGCGGAGCCGCACACGGTCATCTTCGACTGTGACAATACTGCCGGCTAAAGGGTCGGCTTCGGTCTTTCTTAAGGCAAGAAGCACGAGAGGACCGACGCGGGACGGTAGGGTCGTTACGGTTCGCAGTTGAACGACACTGGGCTTGGCAGCGCCACTGGTTGCCAGAAGCGTCCCAAGATCGAGGTCGCTCGTGAGAGCAATTGTGCCCTTATGGCGCGCCCAGATCATGATGGCGTCGTCCGAAGCATTCGCTGCTCCGACGTTTGACCAATGAACGGCATCGTAACCGGCCTGCTGAAGCGTCGCGACCCAGTCAGGCGACAAGTTCATGTCGACGACGAACTTCACGCTGCGGGCGCGAGGGTGACTTCGCGCTCCTGAGCCAGCCAAGCGCCATAGCGGATCGCCTCCAACACGTCTTCGCTATCGAGATAGGGATAGGCCGCCAGCAATTCATCCGTTGCGGCACCATCGCCGAGGTTGCCGAGAATCATCCCGACGGTGACCCGCAGTCCCCGAATGCAGGGTCGCCCCCCATCACGGCCGGATCTCGGGTAATTCTTGGGAACGGAGTCGCGTCGTCTACCTGCACCTTATCCTCCCTCGATTTGGCGTTACGCCTCAGTGCAGCTTCTTGCCCTTCATGCGCTCCAGCACGCGCACGGGAGCATGCTCCGGGCTCGCCATGCCGTCGATATCCAGAGTATAGGTCTGCTCCAGCGCATGCTGACCCGACATGGCCGCGTGCGAGACCTGATCGGTGAACACCATCCAGGTCTGGCCCGGGGCGAACTCGACCGTCTGGTGCGGCACGGTGCGCTGGTAGTCGTGGTCGAACTTCATGCGGTCGTGGAGTTGCAGCATGTAGTGGTCGGCCGGCGAGCGTCGCGACTTGGTGATGCCGACCAGCTTCATGAGTTCCGCGCTGCCCGGGAAAGGCGCCGCGATCTTCGGCAGGAAGCGTTCTGCAACGGTCTCGAAAGGCTCGCCGACCCGCCAGACCCGGGGCTTTGCACCGGGATGCACGTTCGTGAAGACCCTCATGATGCGCTGGCCGTGGCTCGGTCGCGACGGGAAAGCGTCGACGTGAAGCAGCGTATCGTCGTGACGCTTCGATTGATCACGACCCTGCGCCTCGACAGGGCGGAACGAGGTATTACCGATTTTCAGCGCTGCGCCGTAAGGCGTCAGCGCGTCGAGCAGCACGCGGGTATGGTGCGCGTAGCGCTCCATCATGCTTTTCATCGCCGCGGCATCGACACCCTCGGCATAGCCCCAGACGCGACCGGTGTCGGGATCGTATTTTACGGTCTTAGTACCCTCCTTGACCACGGCCGGATCGAGGAGCTTCGCCTCGGCGGGCGAGAGCGCAAAAGGCAGGTGCGGGAAGAGCACGACATCGCCGCGCTCGAGGCCAGCGACCGCATCGCGCTGCATGGCATCATCCGGCGCGCCGAGCCAATCGGTCAGGAGGATCGGTACGCAAACGCTCGTCGCGCGGGCCGCCGCGACGGCAGAAGAGGACGTCCGGGAGCCGGCTGCCGACATGCTATTCTCCACTCAGGCGCTCGATGACGCGCGGCAATGTCGTCATCGCCGTCGTTCGGTGAACGCAGCTCAATACACGCGGGCCTTGGGCTCGATGTACTGGACGTCGTTGCTCATCGTATAGGTGTGGACCGGACGATAGTCGACGGTGACTTTCTGGGCCCCCTCGTCGAGCCAGGCCAGAGTATGCTTCATCCAGACCTTGTCGTCGCGGTTGGGGAAGTCTTCGCGGGCGTGAGCGCCGCGCGATTCCTCGCGGTTGGCGGCACATTCCATGGTGACGACGGCCTGGCTGATGAGGTTGTCGAATTCCAGCGTCTCGATAAGGTCGGAGTTCCAGATCAGAGAGCGATCGGTCGTACGAATGTCGGCCGATCCGTGCCAGACGTCGTTGATCAGCTTCACGCCCTCGTCCAGGACCTCACCGGTGCGGAACACCGCGCAATTGTTCTGCATGGTGCGCTGCATGCGGCCACGCAGGTCAGCGGTCGGGGTAGCGCCCGAGGCGAAGCGGAACTTGTCAAGGCGCGCCAGCGACATGTCTCCGGAGTCCTTCGACAACTCGCGCTGCTTCTCGCCCGGGGTGACGAGTTCGGCGGCTCGCAGGCCGGCGGCTCGGCCGAAGACCACGAGGTCGATCAGCGAATTCGAGCCGAGGCGGTTGGCACCATGGACCGACACGCAGGCGGCTTCGCCGATCGCCATCAGCCCCGGCACGATGCTGTCCGGGTCGCCGCCGACCTTGGTCAGCACCTCGCCGTGATAGTTCGTGGGGATACCGCCCATGTTGTAATGAACGGTCGGCAGCACCGGGATCGGCTCCTTGGTCACGTCGACGCCAGCGAAGATCTTGGCACTCTCCGAGATGCCGGGCAGACGGTCCGCCAGGATTGCCGGGTCGAGATGCTCGAGGTGCAGGTGGATGTGGTCCTTGGCCTTGCCGACGCCGCGGCCGTCACGGATCTCCATCGTCATGGCGCGGCTGACGACATCGCGCGATGCGAGATCCTTGGCCGAGGGGGCATAGCGCTCCATGAAGCGCTCGCCCTCGGAGTTCGTCAGATAGCCGCCCTCGCCGCGCGACCCTTCTGTGATGAGGCAGCCGGCCCCGTAGATGCCGGTCGGATGGAACTGCACGAATTCCATGTCCTGCAGCGGCAGGCCGGCGCGCAGCACCATGGCGTTACCGTCGCCCGTGCAGGTATGGGCCGACGTGGCTGAAAAATAGGCTCGGCCATAGCCGCCCGTCGCCAGGATGGTGAGGTTCGAGCGGAAGCGGTGAATGGTGCCGTCGTCGAGCTTCAGCGCCACGATCCCGCGGCAGCGCCCCTCCTCCATGATGAGGTCGATGGCGAAATACTCGATGAAGAACTCGGTCTTGGCGCGCAGGGCCTGGCCGTAGAGGGTGTGGAGGATAGCGTGGCCCGTGCGGTCGGCCGCCGCGCAGGTCCGCTGGGCCGTGCCCTTACCGTATTCCGTCGTCATGCCGCCGAAGGGCCGCTGATAGATCTTGCCCTCCTCGGTGCGGGAGAAGGGCACGCCCCAATGTTCGAGCTCATAGACAGCCTGGGGGGCGTTCCGGCAGAGGTACTCGATCGAATCCTGGTCGCCCAGCCAGTCCGACCCTTTGACGGTGTCGTACATATGCCAGCGCCAGTCGTCCGGCCCCATATTGCCGAGCGAGGCGGAAATGCCGCCCTGGGCCGCTACGGTATGGGAGCGGGTGGGGAAAACCTTGGTCACACAGGCGGTGCGCAGCCCGGCCTGGGCGCAGCCCACGGCGGCGCGAAGGCCTGCGCCGCCGGCTCCGACGACGAGGACATCGAAGGAGTGATCCGTGATCGGGTAAGCCGGACCCGCCTTGCCGTTCGACGCCGTACCGTTGCCGTTCGTGGCCATTACACCGTCTCCGAGACCGGCTGGCCGCTCCGAGCGGCACAGACCGGCGTTACGTCATCACATGAAGCTCAGGCGCATCACCGCATAGACGCAGGCGATACCGACCACGAAGCAGAAGAAGAGATTGGCCGCCAGCGTCCAATCTTTGGCATGCTCGCCGTGGATATAGTCCTCGACGATGGTCCGCATCCCGAGCTGCATATGGTAGACGCCGGCCAGGATGAACAGCAGCAGGAAGATGGAAGCGGCGGGCTGCGACAGCATTGCCAGGGCTGCCTCGTAGGGTTTGCCGATCAGCGACAAGACGAGCCAGACGAAGCCGACCGTCAGCGGTACGAGGGCTAGCGAGGTCAGCCGCATGTGGGACGAGCCCGTGGTGCCGGATTTGGCGGAGCCGAGGTAGCGGACGCGCCGGAGTTCGGTGCGCATGTGGTTCGGGTTGTTGCTCATCGGGGACCGCTCCTCAGCGCACCAGGAAGGCCAGCGCCCACACCAGGACGGTGAGGGCGATGCCACCGACGAGCGTGGCCTGCGCCAGATATTCTCGCTCGGGATGGTCCATGCCGTAGCCGGCGTCCCAGATGAAATGGCGAATGCCGCCGAGCAGATGGTGGAACATGGCCCAGGTGAAGCCGAAGAGGATCAGCAGGCCGAGCCAGGAGGAAAAGAAGCCGGAGGCGATCGCGAACGCATGCGGTCCGGACGCGGCGGCGACGAGATACCAGGCGAGCAGCAGCGTACCGGCATAGAGCGCGACACCGGTGATCCGATGCACGATGGACATCATCATGGTGAGCATCGGCCGATACACCGACAGATGCGGCGACAGGGGCCTCGGATGCGGCGTCGGTCCCGGACGCGTCTGCGCTTCCGCCATGCTTCGTTCAACCCCCTGCTCTGAGCACCCTTGCGGAGAGGAGTGCGACGCGACCCTGGCGTCGTTCGGCCCGCGTGGCGAAGCGCCTCTCGTCGGGCCCTGCTCGGCGATGGGATACAGGGATCGTTGCCGCGTCGCAACATATTGCGTCGGCGTCGCTTCAACGCAGTGCCAAGGGCCATCCCGTCCCATCGCGGAGGATTTTGCGCTGGCGTCGCGTCGGAATTGCCGCTAGGGAGACCGCGATGGCTGCCCGTCTCGTCGGAGCGGCCCGTCCCCTGTTGAGCGGGACGTCACAATCAACGGAGAGCGATATGGCCGTTCCGAAACGGAAAACATCGCCGATGAAGCGGGGCTTCCGCCGGTCGGCCGACGCATTGGCGCAACCCACCTACGTGGAAGACAAGGACTCGGGCGAATTGCGCCGCCCCCACCACGTGGACCTGAAGAGCGGCATGTACCGCGGTCGTATGGTGTTGAAGCCGAAGACCGCCGCCGCCGACGCCGAGTAACACTCGCGACCTAAGACGACTAAAAAGCCCCCTGCCCTCACGGGCAGGGGGCTTTTTTCATGGCCGAGCGGGCGTAGGGCAGCGTGGCTCCACAGACGCAAAAAAGGCACCGCAGCAATGCTGCGGCGCCTTCCACCGACCGAAGTCGGAAGCGACTAGAACTTGTAGTTCAGGCCGATGCGGGCAATGTTGCCCTCGTTCTTCACCTTCAGGCCGGGCTGCAGGTTGATGGTGTTGACCGAGGAGTCCTTGAGGTTCGCGCTGTCGAGTTCGTAGCGCAGGTATTCGGCCTTCAGCGTCACGGCGCTGGAGTGGAAGAAGTTCAGGAAGGAACCCGTCGGGAGGGCGTATTCGACGCCGCCACCGTAGGTGTAACCCGTGGTGAAGCCGCTCTGACGCTGCAGGCTCGTGTTGCCGTTGAACACCGAGACGACGCGGCTGTTCACGTCACCGTAGGCGAAACCACCCGTGCCGTAGACCATGAACTGGTTGAAGGCGTAACCCAGGCGGCCGCGAGCGGTGCCGAGGAAGTCGAGGCCGGAGCGGAAGGAGCCCGTGCCGCCGGGGGTGATCGTGTTGATGGACTTATCGGTGTCCATGTACATGGCGTCAGCTTCGAAGCCGACCACGATGCCCGAACCGGGACCACCGAAACCACCGAAGCCCGGAAGCTGGTAGTTGTAGCCGATCTGGCCACCAGCGGAGAAGCCGCTGTCGCTGAAGTTCGTGTTGCCGATACCGTCGGTGCGGTTGGCCGTGGTGGTGAACTGCTGCTTGTTGTCGAAGGCCGCGCCGGCGTTGATACCGAAGTAGGCGCCCGTCCAGGTGAAGATCGGCAGCGGGGCGACATAAGGAGCCGGAGCCACGCGGGCCGGAAGGTCGGCAGCGTGGGCCGCGCCAGCGGCGGCGACCAACATGGCGGCAGCGGTGACGATTTTCTTGGAAGCGAACATAGAATTTTTCTCCAGAGCGATCTCTGAAGCGACCCTAGTGCCGAGGGCCGGGGGGACGCAATCGCGATTCCAAGCTTCCCGTCGGCTTCCTGGCCCCTGTTGCGGCAACGTCACAGCATTGTGGCGACGCCGGTCAAGTTTGCCACATTTGGCAGGAGGTGCACCACCTCGCGGACCAGAATGGCTTAATGGGTGCTTAAATCAAATCGCGTCGATGCCAACAAAGACGGGAACTTTGATCATCGTTAAGTGTTTTCGACCGCCAAAATCGATTTATGATACTGGCGGACGCGATGCCGACCGGCAGTGGGTGCAGCGCCCATGGACGGTGAGGATGATCTCCTCGACATCCCCGTCCCGTTCCTCGACGAGGGAGTGGATCGCGTCGGAGGGCACCTCACACTCGACATCCTCGATCCGGCCACAAGAGCGGCAGACGAAGTGGGCATGGCCCGCGCGCGCCTGTTCATAGAGTGCCGCATTCATGCCCGGCAGATGCAGTTCCAGCACGAGCCCAAGATGGCAGAGACGATCGAGCGCTCGATAGACCGTCGAATAGCCCAGCGTCGACTTCCGCGATTTGGCGCGCGTGAAGATGTCTGAGGCCGGCGCATGCAGCCCGGGTTCCAGATCCCGCACGACATCGTAGACGAGCTGGTAATTGGCGGGCAGCCGCCTGGTATGATCTGGCGTCTTCATCCTGATTCCGAGCTTGCACGGGCGGCCATGTCGCGATTGTCCCGTCCGGGATATTGAAAATGATTATCACTTCCGCTATCGCTTGAACAGCGAGCGACGCAGCGGCTCGCGCATCGCGCGACTTCATTGCGTGCGGTCTTCAGCACTTCCCTGGAGGAGGTTCGACGTCAGCCTTCGGCTCGCTTGGCTGAATCTTTATCCCGAGTCCGCTCACCCGGGCCGTCCTGCGTACCACCCGCCTCCCCTTCACGGAGCAGCCCATGACCGACCAGAACAACATTCTCACGACCCGCCAGGGCCACCCGGTTCGCGACAACCAGTCGACCCGTACGGTCGGCGAGCGCGGTCCCGCAACCCTCGAGAATTATCAGTTCATCGAGAAGATCACGCATTTCGACCGCGAGCGCATCCCCGAGCGGGTCGTCCACGCCCGCGGCGCCGGCGCCCACGGTTACTTCGAAGCCTATGGCAAGATCGGCGACGAGCCGGCATCCAAGTACACCCGCGCCAAGGTCCTTACCCAGACTGGCGTCAAGACCCCGACCTTCGTCCGCTTCTCGACCGTCGCGGGCGCCAAGGAGTCGCCCGAGACCGAGCGCGACCCGCGCGGCTTCGCCATCAAGTTCAAGACCGTCGACGGCAACTGGGATCTCGTCGGCAACAATCTCAAGGTCTTCTTCATTCGGGACGCCATCAAGTTCCCCGACATGATCCACGCCTTCAAACCAGATCCGATCACCAATCGCCAGGAGGCTTGGCGCTTCTTCGACTTCGTGGGCATGCATCCCGAGTCGCTCCACATGGTGACGCACCTGAAATCCCCGTGGGGCATTCCGGCCACCTTCCGCGAGATGGAGGGCTCGGGCGTCAACACCTACAAGCTGGTGAACGACGCCGGTGATGCGGTTCTGTGCAAGTTCCACTTCGAGCCGAAGCAGGGCGTGCGCAACCTGACCTCGGCCCAGGCCTCCGCGATTCAGGCCAAGGACGTGGGCCACTGCACCCGCGATCTCTACGACAATATCGCGGCGGGCAACTTTCCCGAGTGGGAGTTCTGCGTTCAGATCATGCCGGACGGCCCGAACGACCATCTCTCCTTCGATCCGCTCGACGACACCAAACTGTGGCCCGTCGACCAGTTTCCGCTGCTGCCCTGCGGCCGCTTGGTCCTGGACCGTGTGCCGTCGAACTTCTTCGCCGAGGTCGAGCAGTCGGCCTTCGGCACGGGCGTTCTCGTCGATGGCATCGACTTCTCGGACGACAAGATGCTTCAGGGGCGCACGCTGTCCTATTCGGACACGCAGCGTTACCGCGTCGGCGCCAACTATCTCCAGCTGCCGATCAACGCCCCGGCGCCGGGCGTGGTCGCCCGCACGAACCAGCGCGACGGCCAGATGACCTACACGGTCGACGGCGGCCCCAACGCCAACGTCAATTATGAGCCTTCCGTGCTGGGCCAGAGCCTCAAGGAAGCCCCGAAGCCTCAGGCCGAGTACCATCAGCAGGTCGAGGGCAAGCTGGGCCGCTACCAGACGAGCCGCACCACCGACGACTATACCCAGGCCGGCGAGCGTTACCGCTCCTTCGAGACCTGGGAGCGCGAGGACCTCATTGCCAACCTCGTGGCCGACATGAAAGCCTGCCCGGAGCCGATCCAGCTCCGCATGGTATGGCACTTCTGGCATTGCGACGAGGATTACGGCACCCGGGTCGCCCAGGGCGCCGACATCGACCTCGAGAAGGCCAAGGCCCTGCCGCCGCTGCCGGGCCGCGCGGCTCCGCACAAGGCTCTGAAGCACGAGACCTACACCGACGGTACCACGGCCCAGGGCAACGCCCCGCGCCAGCAGGCCGCCGAGTAAGGCTTTCGGCTTGCAGTGAAGTTCGACTTACAGTGAAGATCGAGGCCCGGCGCACCAGCGTCGGGCCTTTTCCTTTTCAGGCTGACTGGATCGGTGGCACCCCGCTCTCCAGCTCACCCCCGAGCTCGTCCTCCGAAGCCTGCTTCAGACCGCGCTGAACCCATTGTCGACGTAGAGCTGCGTGCCGTTCACGAACGACGCTTCGTCGGACAGGAGGAACAGCGCCGCGCGGGCGACCTCCTCGGGCTCGCACATGCGGCCCTGCGCGGCCGCCAGGGCAGCATCCGACACGTCCACCCCCATTGCGGCGAGATCCCGGACCTCGCGGAGCCCATGCGGGGTGCGAATGAAGCCGGGGCAGACGGCGTTGCAGCGGATCCCACGATCCCGAAATTCGACCGCGATGGCACGGGCGAACATGTGGCAAGCGCCCTTGGTCGTGTCGTAGAGCACCTCGCCGGGCGTCGCCAGCGTGGCCGAGATCGACGAGGTGCAGACGATCGAGCCGCCACCCGCCGCGATCATCCCGGGCAGGACGGCCCGGGTCATCAGGAACATGCTCTTGACGTTGACCGCCATGAGCCAGTCCCACTCGGCCTCGGTCGTGTCGAGAAAGGGTTTCACGATTAGCGTGCCGGCGTGATTGAACAGCGCCGTGACGGGTCCGAGCGCCTCGGCGACCGCCGCTCCGGCCCGCTCCACCTCGGCGGCACGGGACACGTCGGCTTCGGCAAAGACGGTGCGGTGGCCGAGCGCCTGGAGTTCCTCGGCCAGCGCCGCACCGGCCTCGACGTTGCGATCGACGATGCCGACTCTGGCACCCTCGGCGGCGAAAATGCGGGCCGCGGCGGCACCGCAGCCCGTCGCGCCGCCCGAGATCAGGGCGACGCGACCGGCGAGACGCTGACTCATGCTTCGCCGACCGCCTGTTCGGCCGCCGCAATGGCGGCCCGCCGCCCTGCCGCGACCTCTCCCATGGGCGGTCCGGCGAAGCGCCGCCGCTCGAGCCCGAACCAGACGAGCGCCGCCAGTACCAGCGCGCCGAGCGTGACGGTGAGGGCTTGGTCGTTCGGCGGCTGGATGCCGATGAAGATCAGCACCGCGCAGCCCAGGATGCAGACGACGGCGGCCACACGGTAGCCGATGCCGAGGTCGAAGGGACCCATGGCGACCCAGCTCCGGCGGTGGGCCAGCAGCCCGGCCGCCACCGGCAGCAGGTAGGAGATGTAGAGGAAGATCGTGCAGACCGCCGCGATCGTCGAATAGACGGGCGCATAGATGGTGAAGAGCACGGACAGGATCGAGGCCGTCCAGATCGCCGTCACGGGCGTCCGGAACCGTGGGTTGATGGCCCGCAGCGCGCCCGACCCGGGCAGCCCGCCGTCCCGCGCGAAGGCGAAGATCATCCGGCTGGCCGACGTCACGCAGGCAAGTCCGCAGAGATATTGCGACACCGCGATGCCGAGATAGAGAAGGATCTTCAGCGGGGCGGGCAGGACGCCGTCCATGATGGAGAAGAAGGCGCCCCCGCCCTGCCCCGCCGCCTTGTCGAGATCCGGTGCCGCCAGGACGATGGCCGACAGCATGATCCAGCCGATCAGCCCCGACCAGAAGACGGAATGGATCATGCCGCGCGGGATGGCGCGGGCCGCGCCGATCGTCTCTTCCGCCGTATGGGCCGAGGCGTCGAAGCCCGTGACCGTGTAGGCGGGCAGCAGCAGGCCGAGCAGGAACAGGTAGACGAGGCTGCCGGACTGCGGCCACACGCCCCCGCCGGCGTCGCCCGAATAGTTCTTGAAACTCACGAGCCGGCCCGCGTCGAGATGCGGCGCGAAGGCGAGGAGCGACACGATCAGCACGATCGTGACGCCGAAGATCAGGTAGCCGGAGAGGTCCGTGAGGCGAGACGTGAGGCGGATGCCGCGATGATTGAAGAGCGCCTGGGAGAAGGTGATCAGGCAGACGATCACGGACTGGACCAGCACGGAGGTGACGGTCGGGGACGCGGGCGTCAGCGCCGCGGTGTCGATCCCGAGATAGGGGAACAACGCGCCGACGAGGAACAGGTAGGTGCCGACGTTGATGGCGGCCAGCACGGTCACGAGGCCGATGAGGTTGAACCAGGCCGTGAGCCAGCCGAGGCCGCGACCGCCGAGGATGGAGCCCCAATGATAGAGCCCGCCCGCCGTCGGATAGGCCGACCCGATCTGCCCCATGGCGAGCGCGAAGGCGAGCGACACGAGGCAGGCGAGCGGCCAGCCAAGGCCGATGGAGGCACCGCCGACGCTGCTCAACCCTTGAGAGAAGGAGTTGATTCCGCCCGACAGGATACAGATGATCGAGAAGGAAATCGCGAAATTCTGGAAGGTGCGCATGCCGCGCAACAGTTCCTGGGCATAGCCCATGCTGTGCAGCACGGCCTTGTCGTCGTCCGGCGGCGCCTCGACGCCGCTCCGCACTGCTGCTGAACGCAGGGTCTGTTCGGTCATGGCCACCCCCGAAAGCGCGTCTCCATCGGCGCGCGGAGGTCGTCATGCAGGCTTCGTGCCGGGACGGTTCCGATGACCGAGCAGGATTTAGCCGAGCGCGAGGCAGATCCTTCCCCGGTTTGGGGAAGGTGGCCCGGCGTAGTCTGGTTGAATGGGGAGGCGGCACTCGCCTGTGTCCACACAACCCGGCACCGCTTCGCGGCCACACCCTCCCTGGTTCGGGGCTACCCCGCACATCTTCGAGATATGCTGCAGGGGCTCTCCTCTCCCCTGTCGAAAAGGGGCTGGGGGTGAGGGTTGCGACGGCCCTCTGCAGGCCGTGGTTGCCCTGACGAGAGGCACCTTGATCGCTCCTCCGGACCCTCACCCCTATCCCTCTCCAGAGGGGAGATGAGGAGCGTCCGGCGTCGCGGCACTTAAGAGGTGTGGATCTGGTAGGCTCTAAGGTGGGGGACGAGCCCGCGGTCGGCCAGGACGCGCGCCAGCGGCGGCGTGGGTGAACGGCCGGAGGTGAAGACCGCTTCCCCGGCCCGGAGGGGTCGCGGCTCCATCGGACCACGAGGCTCGAACCCGCGCTCGGCCAGCACCGCGTCGACCCGCCGGGCGATGGCAGGAGCGGGATTCACATAGGTCACGGGCCAGGGTGCCACGCGATCGAAGACCGGAATCAGCAGCGGATAATGGGTGCAGGCCAGGACCACCGTATCGGTGCGCCGGCCGTCGCTGTCGACGAAGGCCGCCGCGATCTCGTCCCGCACGGCGTCGTCCGCCACGGATCCGCCCCGTAGCGCCTCCTCGGCCAGCGCGGCGAGACGCGGCGCCCCGACAAGGTCGACGATGCAGCCCGAAGCGAAGCTGCGCACGAGGTCCTGCGTGTAGTCGCGGGCCACCGTGCCGGGCGTCGCCAGGACGGAAATGCGCCGGGTGAGCGAGGCGGCCGCGGCGGGCTTGATGGCCGGCACGGTGCCGACGACGGCGAGCGCCGGCCAGCGAGCCCGCAAGGTCGGGAGGACGGCCGTCGAGGCGGTGTTGCAGGCCACCACCACGACGTCCGGCCGATGCGCCGCGACGAGGGGCTCCAGCACGGCGGTGACACGATCGACCAGAGCCGTTTCGGCGAGATCGCCGTAAGGGAACACGGCGTCGTCTGCCACGTAGAGACGCCGGGCCTCGGGCCGGAGCCGATCGATCTCGCCGAGGACGGTCAGGCCGCCGAGACCCGAATCGAAAACGAGAATGCCGGGTGGGCGAGGCTGCTCAGCAAGGGACATGAGCGCTGTCTACGCGCCACGGTCGCGTCCGCCAAGCGCGCCCCGATCCCTGGTGCGACCGCCGTTTGGGCCTGCAGATCAGGCTCGGTCGTACAGGAGTCGAAAAAGCCACTCGATATCGCTGCGTAATGTTACATTTGTGAAGCTTGGCCCGCGTTCTTGGCCGGCATCACCGGGTCGACCGATGACATTCATGCGTATAGTCCTTGCCTTCCACCGCCCCGGTCTCGGTCTGGCAGGCATTCTCCTGTCGGGTCTGCTGCTCTGGACCGGTACCGGACCTGCGGCAGCCCAGGTGGCGCTTCCTGGCGCCGTGGCGCCGACGCCCGAGGGACAAGCGGCGCCCCGTGAGCCGGCTCCGGCGGCCAAGCCCAAGCAGCGTCGAGCATCCGTCGACGCGGCAGGCCTTCCGGCGGCTCCGCCCGTCGCCAAGGTTCTACCGGCCGCCACCCTGGCCAGCCAGACGCTGTACCATGACGGGCACGGCAGCGAGATCACCTTCGCGTTGCGCGACAAGTCGCTGGTCGTGACGCATCTGGCCCTGGTCGGCCGCAGCGACGATGGGGCCGAATGCCGGATCGACGTCGCCGACCTGCCGCTCACGGTGCGCGACGACGGCCAGCCCGCCGGGATGGCGAGGATCGGCATCCCCGTCCCGGCCTGCCCAATGTCCTTCGAGGTCCTCGATGGCGCCGCGCTCGAGACCGGCGAGCGCGCAACCTGTTCCTTTCAGACCACCCATTGCATGGTTGACCCCACGGGGCTTTGGGGTCCGCCGGCGGCAAGTCTCACGTCCGAGCGCGACAAGGCGATCGAGCGCCAGCGGACCCAGGCCGAGGCCGCCGTCCGGGCGAGTTTCAAACGCCTGACTTCCACCACCAAGGACCGCCCGGCCATCATGGCTTTCGCTCGCGAGCAGGCGCAATTCTCGTCGACGCGGGAGGAGATCTGCCGCAGCTACGCCGGCGAGGTGAAACACGGCTTCTGCTCCACCCGGGTCACGGAAGCCCGCGCGGCGGCGCTGCGTACAAAGGCCGACCTCGGACAGGTCGAGAAGGACAAGCGCAAGCAGAAGCGGCAGGGCGCCCGGGGCTGAAGAGCCTCAACGATGTCTGAGTTGCCGCAATGCCGGACTTCTATCCCTTCGAGGGCTATCGTATCTACCCGCCTTAGTAGACTTCACGTCGCGCGAGACCGCGCTCCTGCGCCGTCCGGGGAGGGATATGCGGGACGCACCCACGAGTCGTCATGCACGCTCATCACAGGTCGGCATGACGACGATGACGTTGAGCTCGGGCTCGAGCCGAAGCGCCCCCATCGCCTTGCCGATACGCCCGCCTCCGTGCATTGAACCCGCAACGGAGCGAGCGGGAGCGTCCATGAAGCAATTGCACGTGCCGAATTCGGTCGAGGTCTCCAGCGAGGCCTTGACGGAGGTCCTGTCCCCCTCGTCGGGCCTGAAAATCGTCAGCTGGAATCTTCTCCGCACCGTCGGGGCGACGCTCGACGACGTCGTGGCGCTGATCGCGCGAGAGACGCCCGACCTCATGCTGATGCAGGAGGCGACGAGCCGGTTCAACGAATTGCCGGCGCGGATCGGCGGACATTACGCCTGGGCGCCGCTGCCGGGGCGGATCCATGGGCTCGGCATGTGGAGCCCGCATCCTTGGCGCTCGGTGCCCTCCGTGAAGCCCCTGCCGCCGGGTTCGCTGATTCAACGCGTGTGCCAGATCGTGGAGATCGGTACGTTCGGCATCGCCAATGTCCACCTGTCGCATGGGCAGCGCCTGAATCGGCGTCAGCTCCGCGCCATCGCGCTGCACCTGCCGGAGCGGGCCGCGGTGCTCGGCGACTTCAATCTCGTCGGGCCCTGCCTGGTGCGCGGTTTTCGCGACGTCGGTCCGCGCCGGCCGACCCATATGATGGGCGAAATCGTGCCGGTGCGGCTCGATCGCTGCCTCGTGCGCGGCCTCGCCTGCGACGAGGCGCGCGTCCTGCCCCGGACCTCGTCGGATCACCGGCCCATCGCGGTTCGGCTCGTCGAGGCCGACCTCGAGACGCCGCGTCCGGCCTTCAGATATAGGGCAGCAGCAGCCGGAGTGCGGCGTCGCGCAGTTGCACTGGCAGGCTTCGGGCCCGGAGTTCGCTGAGCTTGAGCTTGCCGGCCTGGTGCTGGCGCATGAAGGCGTCGAGCGACTCGGCCAAACCTGTATCGTAGACCTCGACGTTCATCTCGAAGTTGAGTCGCAGGCTGCGCATGTCCCAGTTGGAGCTGCCAATCAGGCTCCAGGCCTTGTCCACCACCATCAGCTTGGAATGGTTGAAGGGCGGCGGCCCCTGCCAGAACCGCACGCCGGCTTCGAGCAGCGGGCCGATATGGGCCCGCATGGCGAGATCCAGGAACCGGTGATCGCTGCGCTGCGGGACGATGATGTCGACCCTGACGCCGCGGATCGCCGCCATGGTGAGCCCGGACATAAGCTCGCCGCCGGGCAGGAAATAAGGCGTCATGATCTTGATGGAATCGTGGGCGCAGGCGCAGGCTTCGAGCAGCACGGAGCGGATCTTTTCGAGATCCTGGTCGGGCCCCGACGTCACGACCCGGACGCGGCTGGCGCCTTCCGACTGATCGTCGGGCTCGGGGAACCAGTCTTCGCCCTCGATATCCTCTCCCGTGGTGAAGGCCCAATCATGGGCGAAGACGTCGAGCAGTTGCGTGACGACCGAGCCCTCGAAGCGGAAGTGAGTGTCGGCCACGGGGTGCTTCGGGTTCTCGGCAACCATATTGGCATCAGAGATGTTCATGCCGCCCGTGAAGGCCACCCGCCCATCCACGACGAGGAGCTTCTTGTGGCTGCGGAGATTGAGGAACGGCATGCGCCAGGGCATCAGCGAGTGCATGAACTGCGCGACCGGCACGCCGAGCCCGTCGAGGCGGCGGCGGATCGGCGAGAAATAGCCGCTGCCGATCCCGTCGACCAGCACCCGCACCTCCACGCCGCGGTCCTTCGCGGCCCGCAGCGCCTGGGCGAAACGCTCGCCGATGCCGTCGTGCCGCATGATGTAACTCGATAAAGCCACGCTGGAGGCGGCCCGTCCGATGGCGTCCAGCATCACCGGATAGGCCTCGTCGCCGTCGTGATAGACGGTGGGCGCCTGGCCGAGTTCCGCCTTGCGCCCGGTGATGCGCCGAACTGCGCGCTCGAAGGGCACGAGATGCGGCTCGATATCCTGCACGGGATGGTCGTTGGCGCGGCGTCGCGGTTGGCGGGCTTTGCGGGCCTTCATGGCACGCCGCACCACACGATTGATGCCGAACATGAAGTACAGAAGGGCCCCCCAGACGGGCGCCAGCCAGGCGAGGCCGATCCATCCCGTGGCGGCGGCGACCTCGCGCTTGCGCAGCAACACATGCCCGGTCACGCCGAGAGCCAGGACGATCCCCAGCGGCGTCGCCACGGGGGTGAGGACACGGCCCATGCCGGCCCAGAGCCATTCGGCGTCGTCGGGGATCAAGAGCGGCATGGGTCCTTCGCGATTCGCGCGCGACGGCACGCGCGCGCCGCTATAGCACCGGCTCTGTGAAGCGTCATCGAGCGGCGTTCCACCGTCCGCACAGTCTCCCCGTCACTGACGATGTCGCGCCCACCACTTTTCCGACCGGGGCACCGCCGATTGCGCCACGCGACCTAACGGCCCTTCGACATTTCGACGGTCTTTAGCAATGCTCATCGCCTGTCATAAAGCAGGGATCGAATTATCACAGCATCGACTTGCCTTTGCACCGCCCCGCCCCATGTCTCCACTACCGATCTGGTCGGATCGTCGAAGCGCGGCGGCGTTTCGGACACAGCGACCACAATCCAAAGGATGCTCCTATGAAGCTCGCCGGCCCGCTTGGGCTCGTCCTGTCGATCGCCACGACAATGCCCTGTCTCGCGGGCGCGATGGACGTCTCTGCCGATCTGCGGCAGAGGGCGATCCAGACCTGCCAGGGCGACGCCGTGCGCCTCTGTCCTGAGGCCCTGACCGACGAAGGCGCCGCCGTCTCCTGCATGGCCGCCAAGCGCCCGCAACTCTCCCCCTCGTGCCGCGTCGTCTACGATCAGGTTGCGCGCATCCTGAAGGAATGAGTGTGGCGCGAGGCGGCACCGATCGTTAACCACCCCGATGTTCTATCGCGGATGGCCGGACCGGATCGCCCGGCCGGTTAGGATCGTCCATGCGCCGGGACAAGTCGGCCGACCTGATGTAAACCCGTTCGGCCCGCGTAGAGCGGTGCCTATCCGGTTCCCATTCGACGGCTGATGATGTTCAACGACCGCTACCACGCAGGTGACAACGAGGCTCATTGGCAGGCCGTCTGGGCGGAGCAGCGGTGCTTCGAGGCTTCCAATACCGACCCGCGACCGAAATATTACGTGCTGGAGATGTTTCCCTATCCGTCGGGGCGGATCTACATGGGCCATGTGCGCAACTACGCCATGGGCGACGCTGTGGCGCGCTATCGCCGGGCCAAGGGGTTCAACGTCATCCACCCGATGGGCTGGGACGCGTTCGGCCTTCCGGCCGAAAATGCCGCCATGCAGAAAAAGCGGCATCCGGCGGAGTGGACCTACAAGAACATCGACACCATGCGGGCGCAGCTCAAAAGCATGGGTCTGTCGATCGACTGGGCGCGCGAGGTCGCGACCTGCGACCCATCCTACTACAAGCAGCAGCAGCGCATCTTTCTCGCCTTCTTCGAGGCCGGACTGGCGCAGCGCAAGACCTCCAAGGTCAACTGGGATCCGGTCGACAATACCGTTCTGGCCAACGAGCAGGTGGTCGACGGTCGCGGCTGGCGCTCGGGCGCCGTGGTCGAGCAGCGCGAGCTGACGCAGTGGTTCCTGAAAATCACCGACTACGCGCAAGAGCTCTACGACGGGCTCGACACGCTCGACCAATGGCCCGAGAAGGTGCGCCTGATGCAGCGCAACTGGATCGGACGCTCGCAAGGCCTGCAGTTCAGCTTCGGCCTCGTCGGCGCGCCGGCCGGCTTCGATGACCTCGAGGTCTATACGACGCGACCCGACACGATGTTCGGCCCGACCTTCGCCGCGATCGCGCCCGATCACCCGCTCGCCAGGGCGCTCGCCGCCAAGGACCCGGCCATCGCGGCCTTCTGCGAGGAATGCCTGCGCACCGGCACCTCCGAGGTCGCCATGGAAAAGGCCGAGAAGCTGGGGCTCGACACCGGCATCAAGGCGTCGCACCCGACCGATCCCGATTGGCACCTGCCGCTCTACATCGCGAATTTCGTGCTGATGAGCTACGGCACGGGCGCCGTCATCGGCTGCCCGGCGCATGACCAGCGCGATCTCGATTTCGCCCGCAAATACGGGCTGCCGGTTCTCGACGTCTTCCTCCCGGCCGAGGGCGGCCAGCCCGTGGCCGACGTGGCCTTCGTGCCAGGGAAGGACGAGACCGTGCGCTACGTCCGCTGGCTGGGACAGCCGGACACCGTCCAGACCTGCCAGGCCGCCATCGACCAAACCCTCGCGGCTTTCGCGAAGAATGGTTGGGGCGAGGCGCGGGTACAGTTCCGCCTGCGCGACTGGGGCATCTCGCGCCAGCGCTACTGGGGCTGCCCGATCCCAGTGCTCCATTGCGACACCTGCGGCGTGGTGCCTGTGCCGGTGACCGACTTGCCGGTGACGCTCCCCGAGGACGTCGATTTCGACGCGCCCGGCAACATGCTCGACCGCCATCCGACGTGGAAACACGTCGCCTGCCCCACCTGCGGCGGCAAGGCGCGGCGTGAAACCGACACGATGGACACGTTCGTCGACTCGTCCTGGTATTTCGCCCGCTTCACCGATCCGTGGAACGAGGAAGCGCCCACGACGCCGGCCGTCGCCGATCGGATGCTGCCGGTCGACCAGTATATCGGTGGCGTCGAACACGCGATCCTGCATCTCCTCTACTCGCGCTTCTTCACGCGGGCGATGAGCAAGGTCGGGATGCTGTCGCTCGACGAGCCCTTCCGCGGGCTCTTCACGCAGGGCATGGTGGTGCACGAGACCTACAAGGGCTCCGATGGTGCCTGGGTCAGCCCGGACGAGATCCGCATCGAGGGCATGGGCCCCGACCGCCGCGCCACCCTGGTCGCCGGCGGTGCGCCCGTCGAGATCGGCAGCATCGAGAAGATGTCGAAGTCGAAGCGCAACGTCGTCGATCCCGACGACATCATCGGCAGCTACGGGGCCGATACGGCGCGCTGGTTCATGCTGTCCGACAGTCCCCCGGACCGCGACGTGATCTGGACCGAGGACGGCGTCCAGGGTTCGGCGAAGTTCGTGCAGCGCCTTTGGCGTCTCGTCGGCGAACTGGCGCGCGCCGCCAAGGGCGAAGCGGGTGGCATGGCCGAGGACGCCGGCGATACGTCCGAGCAGGTCGCTCAGGTCCGCAAGGCGGCCCATCGCGCGCTGATCCGCGTCGAGGAGGATGTGGAGCGGCTGCGCTTCAACCGCTGCGTCGCGCATATCTACGAACTGACCAACTCGCTCTCGGCCGCCATCGCGTCGACCGAAGTGCCGGTGTTGCCCGGCTCTGCGCTGGCCGAGGCCTTCGGCGAAGCCGGCGACATCCTCGCCCAGGTGCTGGCGCCGTTCATGCCTCACCTGGCCGAGGCCTGCTGGGCGGTGCTCGGCCACGACACCCTGGTGGCCACCACGCCTTGGCCCGTAGCCGACCGGTCGCTGATCGTGGAGAGCACCATCACGCTGCCGGTACAGATCAACGGCAAGAAGCGCGGCGATGTCACGGTGCCGCGCGACGCCGATGCCGAGACCGTCAAGGCCGCCACGCTGGCGGTCGACGTCATCGCACAGGCGCTCGACGGGCGCGTGCCGAAGAAGTTCATCGTGGTCCCGGGAAGGATCGTCAATGTCGTGGTCTGATCGCCTCGCCTCCACAGCGGCTGCTCCGGCTCTCCTGGTCGGACTGGCGTTCGGACTCGGCGGCTGTTTCGCGCCGCTTTATTCCAGCATGGGCGGCAACCTCGGCGGCGAACTTCGCGCCATTGCGGTCGATCCGGTGCCCGACAAGCTCGGCCATTATCTCCGCGACCAACTCATCACCGACCTCAACGGCACCGGCGACAAGCCGGCCACGCACTATCGCCTAGTGCTGACCACCACCGAGCGCGTGCAGACGGCGCTGATCGACGTCACCACGCAGAGGCCCCAGAACGCCTCCGTGGTGACCGACGTGACGTGGCAGCTGCTCCCCGTCGACGGCGGGCCGCCGGTGGCCAAAGGCACGGTGACGAGCTTCGCCTCTTACGACCGTTCGGCGCAGCGTTTCGCCAATATTCGGGCAGCCCGCGACGCCGAGATCCGCGACGCGCGGACGCTCGCGGACCAACTCACGACGCAGATCGCCGCTCGGCTTGGGCAGAAGGCGGCGACGCCGTAAGGCCTGGACGTTCTGGAATTCGGCTAGGCTACCGGGGCGACGCATTTGGACAGGGTCGCACGCCGAGCGAGGTCGCTTTCCTTCCCCGGAACGGGGAAGGTGTCGACGCGAAGTGTCAACCTAAGGGGCTTGTGGGGCGGAGCGGCAGTCACCGCAGGTGACCTCACCCGTCACCGCTACGCGGCGACACCCACTCATCTCGACGCGTCGGGATGTGCGCCCTTCTCCCCAGAGGGAGAAGGGTAGAAGCCGCACTACCGGGACTTACGCGAGGCCCCGGCGTTGTAGGTTCAATCAGCTCTTCAGCAGCGGCTGCAGGATCTTCTCGAGGTCATCGACGCTGAGTTCGCCGGCATGTTTTACGCCGTTGATGTAGAAGGTCGGCGTGGCGTCGACCTTGAACTGCTGGCCGGCCTTGTCGCGCTCGGAATTGACCTCGCCGTAGAGCTTCTGGTCCTTGAGGCAGGCCTCGAAGGCATCGTGGGTGACGCCCGCCTGCTTGACGGTGTTCTCCAGAGCCTCGACGGGCTTGTCGACGAAGGCCCAATTCTTCTGCTGGTCGAAGAGCAGGTCGAGCACGGCATTGCGCCTGTCGGGCCCGGCGCATCGGCCCAGCATGAAGCCGGCCGTGGCGAGGGGATCGAGCGGGAACTCGCGCAACACGAAACGCACCTTGCCGGCATCGATATATTTCGACTTCAGCGTCGGCCAGGTCTCGGCATGGAAGGCCGCGCAATGCGTGCAGGTCATCGACGCATATTCGATGATGGTGACCGGCGCAGACTGGGCGCCCTGCCACGTGTCGGGCAGCGGCGGCTCGGCCATGAGTTCGGCGATCGGGAACGTCTGATCGGCGGCGAAGGCCGGAGCCGGAACTGTCGAAGCGCCGAGAGCGAGGCTGGTCGAGGCCGCAAGCGCCAGGAGCGCGCCACGACGGGAAAGGGCGAAACCGCGCATGTGAACCTTTCAGTGCTGGCGACGGCACCGTCGCGGGAATGATCAGCTTCTAATGCAGAACGGCCCGAGAGGAAATCGGCCGCAAGGGGTTCGGATCGGGCGCGCCGCCGTCAGCGGGGACGCAATGCCCGAGAGCCGAGCCTCACCAGAGCGTCGCGCAGAGCCTCGTCCGCGATGCCGCCCGTGAGGTCGCGCGCGGCCTCGAGCGCGGCCAGCTTGGGCGGCCCGACCGGCGTCCTGCGGGGCGGTCGGCCTGCCAGCGGTGCCTGCCGCAATGCCAGCTTGCCGATGCAGCGCCAGCCGAGACGGGCATTGATACGCTCGATCAGCAGCGGGGCGAGATGCTGGAGTTCGAGCGCGAAAGCGCCTTCCACCCGCACCACCAAGGTGGCGGGCGGGCGCCCTCCCCCGGCTTCGGACGCCGGCATCGCCGATCCGGTCTTGCCGGTGCTACCCTTGCGGGGCCACTGGATCGACACGGGCTCGGCAAAAGCCGCGACGCGCGGGCCGGCGATGTCGGGCCAACCCGACACGATGTCGACCTCGCCGAAGCCGAACCGGGCCAGCGCCGGGCCGATGCAACCGTCGACCCAATCGGCCAGCGGACGTCCGCCATACCGTGTCCGCCCTGCCCCACTCATCGCGCCGCTTTCCCGCCGCCGCCCCGGCTGCTAGTGCCACTCGGGCTTTACCGACGGGACTTTACCGAAACTCCATGCTCGCGTCCCCTGCCCTCACGACCGCGCTGCTCGCCTGGTACGACCGCCACCGCCGCGCCCTGCCCTGGCGTGCCCTCGGCAAAGCGAAGCCCGACCCCTACGCGGTCTGGCTGTCGGAGGTCATGCTGCAACAGACCACGGTTGCGGCGGTAAAGGCTTATTACGCGCGCTTCCTCGCGCTCTGGCCCGATGTCGCGGCACTGGCGGCGGCACCGCGCGAGACCGTGCTGAAGGAATGGGCCGGCCTCGGCTATTACGCCCGCGCCCGCAACCTTCACGATTGCGCGGCCGCCGTCGTGGAGCGCCACGGTGGTCGATTCCCCGCCACCGAAGCCGAGTTGCGCGCCCTGCCCGGCATCGGCGACTACACGGCCGCCGCGGTAGCGGCGATCGCCTTCGGCGAAGCCGCGACGGTGGTCGACGGCAATGTGGAGCGTGTGGTGACGCGGCTTTACGCCGTCGATACGCCCGTGCCGCCGGCGCGTCCGGAAATCCGGCGGCTGACGGCAGCGCTGGTGCCGCGGGGCCGACCGGGCGATTTCGCCCAGGCCACGATGGATCTCGGCGCCACGATCTGCACGCCGAAATCCCCCGCCTGCGCGATCTGCCCCTTGATCGGGTTCTGCGCCGCCCGGGCCGCCGGCACGCAGGCGCTCTATCCGCGCAAACTCCCCAAGAAGATCAATCCACGCCGCTTCGGCGCCATGGCGGTGGTCGAGCGGGCGGATGGCGCCGTCCTGGTTCGGACGCGTCCCGCGAAGGGCCTGCTCGGCGGCATGACGGAGTTCTTCGGCTCCGATTGGGGAACGGCGCCGCCTTTACTCGACGCCCTCGAAGCGGCGAGCGGCGCGACGTTAGAGCAGGTCGGCCAGGTCGAACACGTCTTCACGCATTTCGCCCTGACGCTCGATGTCTACCGGGGCGCGTCGTCCGGACACACGCCAGAAGGTTACCGCTGGGTCGGACCGGCGCAACTCGCCCGTGAGCCCATCCCGAATGCCTTCGTCAAAGTCCGGGAGGCAGCCTCAGCCGTCGTCCCGGTCGCTCCGAACGGCCTGCGTCTCGTAGGCTTCGAATGAGCCGATCAGCACGGTGGCCGACAGGGCAAAGACCGCCAGGCACAATCCCGACATTGTCCCACTCACTGGCGTGACGTGACCAAGACCCACCAGGGCGGAACCGACGCACAGCGCCGCCAGGGCCAAAATCCAACGCAGCATGGTGATGAACTCCGCGGGCTCAGCCCGTTGCGGTTGACATAGCCAAAACACGCCAAGGGCACCAGAGTTCCGGCCCCGCACACGACCAGAATAGTTAATATTCCGTGTAGTCAGGCATTTCACAAAATTGTCATCAACATCACGAGCTAGTGATTGGCTGGTCTAGTCTTCAGCTTCCGTTGCTGACCTTTTGATCAGACACTGCTGAATCAAGCGTCACTCAGAGATGACGGAAAAACAGCATCTGAACAAGTGTCAGTAAAATCTCGGTGACGATCAGTGCCACCACGGCGATCTCCAGTCCAGTGGTGCGGTCGGACTCGATGACGTCCGTCAGGGCGCGCGCGGTTTCGACGATGACGTCGAGCTTTCGCTTGAGCGCGGTCGTGCGCTCCTTGAGTTCGTATTCGTCCTCGACGCGGGCGTAGAGCCGTTCGAGGTCGGGCCGATCCCAGAGGACGTCCGGCTTCTCCTCGACGGCGACGCGGCCCGACAGCCGATGCTGGACGAGCAGCGCCTGGCCGATCAACCGCAGCATGGCGCGACGTGTGCCGGGCGGCCGCCCCGTTCGCGACAGGCCCAGCGCGAAAGGCTCGATGACGTCGAGCACGGCATTGACCTCGCGCTCGTCGCGCGCCAGCGACACCGTCTTGGCGAGCGCGTCGGCGAGGACCAGCAGCCGCGCCGTCGAGAGATCGCGAACCTGGATGGGGCCGCCGGGCGAGACTTGGTCGGCCCCGTCGGGCGAGACTTCGAGCACCGCCGTCTCGTCGTCCACCCGCTCGCGCTCGCCGGAGACGCGCGGCCGGATCTGGCGGAGGAAGTCGTCCTCCTCGACGGGTGACAGCCCCACCAGCACGGCGACGCCGAACCGGTAGAGCGCCACGAAGCCCGCATGGCCGACGCTGAAGGCGAGGGGGTTGACCGAGATCGTGTCGGGCCGCTCCAGCCCCGCCGCGTCGAGCCGGGCACCGAGCGCGAGAGCGCGAAGCGTGACGCGGTGGAGGGCGGGCTTGGCGGTGGAGAGGACGACGTCGGACATGGGGCTCTTCTAGCCTATCCGGCGTCGCGGGGCACGTCCGGGCGGGAGGGAGCGCGCGACGTCGTTACCGGGCCAGAATGGCACGTGCTTCTGCGGCGTCGACTTTCATCCGCACCACCAGGGCATCGGCGGAGTCGAACTTCTCCTCGCCCCGGATCCAGCCGACGAAATCCACCTCGATATCCTGGCCGTAGAGATCGCCGGAGAAGTCGAACAGGAAGCTTTCGAGCAGCGGCGCGCCGTTGTCGAAGGTCGGGCGGCGGCCGTACGAGGCCACGCCGCCGTATTCCCCGCATGCCGTGCGAACCCGCACCGCATAGATGCCGTGCGCCAGCCGCGTGGCGGGGTCGAGCCGCAGGTTTGCGGTAGGAAACCCCAGCGTGCGGCCGAGCTTCTCGCCGTGCACCACCTGGCCCAGAACGAAATGATGCCGTCCGAGCAGCACCGCGGCCCGCTCGACGGCGCCGGCTTCGAGCGCGGCGCGGATGGCCGTCGAGGAGACGGCCGCAAGGTCGCCCTGCGCATCCGCCACGATTTTGTCGATGATCGCCACCGCGAAGCCGTAACGCTGCCCCGCCTCGGCGAGAAAGGCCGGCGTGCCGCCCCGGGCTCGGCCGAAATGGAAGTCGTAGCCCACCACGGCGGCCGCGATACCGAGGCGGCGGACCAGGATCTCGGAGACGAAGGCTTCGGCTTCGAGCGACGCGAATGCGGCGTCGAAGCTCCGCACCACCATGCCGTCGACCGTGCCGAGGCGGCTCAGCGCCAGGGCCTTGGCGGCCGGGGGCGTGATGCGGAAAATTCTCGGCGTACCGGCGAAATAGTCGGCCGGATGAGGCTCGAAGGTCAGGACGGCGGTGGGTCGTCCGAGTTCCAGGGCCAGCGCCCGGGCCCGCCCGATGACCGCCTGATGACCCCGATGCACGCCGTCGAAATTGCCGATCGCCACCACGGCCCCGTCGAGGCCCGGCGGCGGCGCATCGGGATCCTCGGCGACGATGAAATGGGGAGGGAGCGGCGCGATCAAGCCATGGCCCGTGACGGAGAGGGGAGCCGGCTTCTACCGCACTTTCGCTGCCGAGCACCACCGGCTTGCGCGTCGCCTCGCCTGCATGCAATTGACGGCAAGACGCGGCGGAAAGCACTTTCCCCTCGTTAGCGCATCTCATAAGGTCCGCGCGCATCGACGAGACCAGCCGGAACCGACGCAGATGACCGCACCTTTTCGCCTCACGGCGCTGGCCCATGGCGGCGGGTGCGGCTGCAAGCTGGCGCCGGCCGTGCTGCGCGATATTCTCGGCAAGATGCCGGCGGCCCAGCCCTATGGCGGCATGCTGGTCGGTCTCGAGACGGGCGACGATGCCGCGGTCTATCGGCTGAACGACACGCAGGCCATCATCGCCACGACGGATTTCTTCACGCCCATCGTGGACGACCCACGCGACTTCGGCCGCATCGCCGCCACCAATGCCCTGTCGGACGTCTATGCCATGGGCGGCACGCCCATCCTGGCCCTGGCCGTCGTCGGCATGCCGATCGACAAGCTGCCCGTCGCAATCATCCAGGAGATCCTGGCCGGCGGCGCCTCGATCTGCGCCGAAGCCGGCATCCCCGTGGCGGGCGGCCATTCGATCGATTCGCCTGAGCCCATCTATGGCCTCGTGGCGCTCGGCCTCGTTCATCCCGAGCGCGTGTTGCGCAACGTCGGCGCACGACCCGGCGACAGGCTGGTTCTCACCAAGGGGCTCGGCGTCGGCATCCAGGGTGCGGCGCTGAAGCGCGGGGAGCTCTCGCCCGAAGGCTATGCCGCCATGATGGCGTCGACGACGCAGCTCAACCGCCTCGGCGCCGATATGCCGTCGATCTCCGGCGTCCATGCCATGACGGACGTGACCGGGTTCGGCCTGCTCGGTCATGCGCTCGAAATGGTTCGCGGCTCGTTGCTCGGCCTCGGCATCGATTTCTCCGCCCTGCCGATCCTGCCCGGCGTCGCGGCGCTGGCCGAGGCCGGCATCAAGACCGGGGCCTCGGGGCGGAACTGGTCGAGCTTCGGCGACGAGGTCAGGCTCGGCGCGGCGCTGCCCACCTGGGGGCGCGATCTCCTCTGCGATCCGCAGACCAGCGGCGGGCTGCTGATCGCCGTGGCTCCCGACCATCTCGATGCCGTCATGGCCAAGGCCAAGGAGCGCGGCTTCGGCGGTGCATCGGTCATCGGCCGCTTCGGGGAGGGTGACGGCACCGTCTCGGTCGCCTGACCGCCAAGCTCCAACCGCATTCCCCCACCGTTCTCCGTGAGAGACCCGACCATGAAATCCTTCGCCACCCTCGCCCTGACGCTCGCCGCCACGCTGGCGGGCGCCGCCCAGGCGCCCGCGGCCCTGGCAGCCGACAAGCCCGCCTTCTTCTTCACTGCAATTCCCGACCAGGACGAGACGCGGCTGACCGAGCGCTTCGGCAAAGTGGCCAAATACCTCGAAGCCAAGCTCGGCGTACCGGTGCGCTACGTTCCGGTGAAGAGCTACCCGGCGGCGGTCACGAGCTTCGTCAACGGCGAGGTTCAGCTGGCCTGGTTCGGCGGCGTCACGGGCGTCCAGGCCCGTGCCAGGGTGTCGGGCTCGCGGGCCATCGCCCAAGGCGCCGAGGATACGGCCTTCCGCAGCTACATGATCGCCAATACCGGCACCGGCCTGACAGCGGCCCCCGAGTTGCAGAAGGACCTCGCCGGCAAGACCTTCACCTTCGGCGCCCGGACCTCGACCTCGGGTCGCGTCATGCCGGAATATTACCTGCGCAAGGCCTTCGGCGACAACCCCCCCGAGCAGATCTTCTCCCGCGTCGGCTTCTCGGGCGATCATTCGCGCACCATCCAGCTCGTCCAGTCGGGCGCCTACGACGTCGGCGTCGTGGACTACTCGGTCTGGGACCTCGACCGGAAGGCCGGCAAGATCGACGACAGCAAAGTGTCGGTGATCTGGCAGTCGCCGTCCTTCCCGGATTATCAGTGGACCATCCGCGGCGATGTCGACGCTACCTTCGGTCCCGGCTTCACCGAGAGGGTCAGGCAGACGCTGGTCGGCATCGACGATCCCGCCATCCTCGAGCCTTTCGGCCGCTCGAAATTCGTGCCCGCCGACAATGCCCAATATGCGCCGGTCGAGGCGGTCTGCAAAGCCGCCGGACTGATGGACTGAAGCGCCCCCGATGGCCACTCCTGTTCTCCATGTGAGGGAGGTGGCGGTCGGCTATGCGGGACGGACGGTGCTCAGCGACGTCGACGTCAGCATCGCGGCGGGCGAGCGCGTGGTCCTGCTGGGTCGATCCGGTGCCGGGAAGTCGACCCTGCTGAACCTCCTCCACGCCCGCGCCGGCGGACAGGCTGCGCTGGTGCCACAGAGCGCCGCGCTGGTGCGCAGCCTCTCGACCTTCCACAACGTCTACATGGGCCGGCTCGACCGGCATTCCGCCCTGTTCAACCTGAAGACCCTGGCCTGGCCCGGACGGCGTGAGGTCGACGAGGTCCGCGGCGTGCTGCGGGAGGTGGGACTCGAACCCGAGATCTTCCGCCGCGCCGGCGAACTCTCGGGCGGCCAGCAGCAGCGCGTGTCGGTGGCCCGCGCCCTCTATGACGGCCGACCGATTGTCATCGGCGACGAACCCGTATCGGCGCTCGACCCAACCCAGGGCGCGGCCGTGCTGGCGCGGCTCGCGGGCCGCCACGAGACCCTGGTGCTGGCGCTGCACGATGTCCGCCTGGCGCTGGCCCATGCCACACGCATCCTGGCGCTCGACCATGGCCGTGTCGTCCTCGACGCGTCGGCGGACGGGCTCGACGCCGCGGATCTCGCCCGCTTCTATGCGGACTAACGGCGTGCCGACCCGCCGCGTCGGCCCCCGCGCCCTCAGCTTGGCGATCCTCGCCGCCGGCGTGGTGGCGGTAGGCTTCGGCGACCTCGCCATTACGGCCTCCCATCCCGGGGCCGAGATAGCGAGACTGCTGCGCGGGCTCGTCACCCCGGACCTGTCGGCGGTGAACGGCCGGGCGCTGCTCAACACAGTGGCCTTCGCGGTGCTGGGCGTCGGGCTCGGCGGCACATCGGGGTTCCTGCTGGCCCTAGGCTTCCCGCGCTCCCGCGCCATCCGGATCCTCTGCGCCTTTCTGCGCTCGATCCACGAATTGTTCTGGGCCCTGCTGCTGATGCAGGTCTTGGGACTCGGCCCGCTGACCGGCGTGCTGGCGATCGCGCTGCCCTATGCGGGAATCTTCGCAAAGGTCTTTTCCGAAATCATCGAGGAAGCCGATCTCTCCGCCCTTCGCGTCCTGCCGCGCGGCACCGGTACGATCTCGGCCTTTGCCTATGCGCGGCTACCCGACCTGCTGGAGCAATTCGGGCACTATAGCCTTTACCGCCTCGAATGCGGCTTGCGCTCGACGCTGGTGCTGGGGTTCATCGGCCTGCCGACGATCGGCTTCGAGCTCGACGCCTTCTTCAAGGAAGGCGACTTCTCGCAGGCCGCCGCCCTGCTCTTCTGCTTCTACGGCCTCGTGGCGACGCGGCACCTTTGGGCACGGCTCTGGACCCTGCCGCTCCTCGTCATCGGATCGCTGGCGGTCCTACCGCCGGGACTCGCGACCCCTCACCTCTGGCAAAACCTCGCGCGCTTCCTAGGCCACGACATCGTGCCGGCCCCGCTGCGCGGCGCGGACCTGCTTTCGCCCGGCCCCTGGACGGCTTTCGCCCGATGGCTCGGCGATATCGTCGCCCATCAGATCCTGCCCGGGGCTCTGCGGACGCTGGTCCTGTCGCAGATCGCGCTCTGCGCCATGGCGATCCTGGCCCTGGTCCTCTTCCCGCTCGTCTGTCGCCGTTTCTCCGGGCGCCTCGGCCGCCCCGCCGGGCGCGCGCTCCTCATCGTGGTCCGCTCGACCCCCGACTACATGCTGGCCTATGTGCTGCTGCAGACGCTCGGGCCTTCGATGCTGCCCGCCGTGATCGCGCTGACGCTCCACAACGGCGCCGTGGTGGCCTATCTCATGGGGCACCAGGCCGACGCCCTGCCCTACCGGGCGGATGCGCCGCGGGGCGCCGACCTCTACTTGTATGAGACGGTGCCGCGGCTCTATGGGCAGTTCCTCGCCTATGTGCTGTATCGCTGTGAAATCATCCTGCGGGAAAGCGCCATCTTCGGGATCCTGGGTGTCACGACGCTCGGTTTCTATGTCGATGCCGCCATTTCGGAACTGAGAGTCGATGTTGCCGTCGTGCTGATCCTGGCCACGGCAGGTCTGTCGATGGCAGTCGACGCCCTGTCGCGGGCGCTGCGGGGATCGCTGCGTCTCGAAACCCTTCCCGGGCGCCTCTCGGCCGGGACCACACCATCGGCTCGTGCCGCAACGGAAGCCATACCGTGACCAGCAGATTCATCATCGGTATAATGTTCGGCGCCCTCCTGATCGGCTTCGGCGCCGGCCATGCCAATGGCGCCCGGGGCCGGACCATGTTCCCGGCGGCCTGGATCGACGGCCTCGTCCTGGCCTTCATCGGATTGAACGCGCTGATCTTCAGCTTTTTCGGCTTCGGGCCGCAGTAACCGCCGTCATCGCGAGCGCGGCGAAGCGACCCAGACCTTTGGAAGCCGCCGCGTGCCGGACATGACTCGGGAGCGGCCATCCGGAGAGCGGCGGCTGAGTTGCTTCGCTTTTCGCGACGACGTCGGAGGAGAGCGAAGCGGCCTCGGTCAGCTGGCGAAGAGGCAGTCGAAGGCCGCCGCCGGGGCCGAGACGGGCTGCGGCTTGCTGGCGGCGCGCGCTCGAGCGAGAGGGGGTGGAGAGGCCACGGGCTGGGCACCGCGGCGCTCGAGATAGCTTCGACATTTCAGCGTGACCTGACCGAGTTCGGCGTCGCTCACCCGCGCGATGGTCCGGGTCAGGATCGGTAGGGCGTCGCGATAGAGGTCGAGCACGATGTCGACGCTGTTTCCCGCCAGCATGCGATGCGAGAGGGCATAGCGGATCGGCGCCGCCTGTTGGGATGAGGAAATGGCCACCATTGTCGTTCGGCTCTCGCGGGAGTGCTGCACCGACGACAATTCAGCATCGACATGGTTAACAGGCCGCTAATCACGACCATCGTTCCTTGCGGGCTCAGTCCTCCCAGTGCTGGCAGATTTTGGGGACCACGACGGTCGCCGAACCCGGTGCCAGCTGGAGAATACACTCGAAGTGATGCGAAGCGTCGCGGATCACCAAGGTGCCCTTTTCCTCTCCGAACAGCACCTCGTAGGTGTCCCGGTTATGTGTGCCCTCGCCGCAGGGCACCTTGCGACCGATTTCGCGACCGGATTGGTTGCGCAGAGGCTCGCCGGCGTCGTTGAGCCAGATCGCGCAGCCCTTGAAATCGGGCGAGTCCCCGACCTGGAACGCCAGAGCCGGAGCCGTCGCGCCCATCACGGCGAGCGGCGCAAGGCCGAGACAGGCGGTGATGGACAGGATTCGGCGCAACGCGATCGACATGAGACCTCCGTGAGAGCGAATGTGGCAGCTCCGCACGCGGCCTCCCTATCACTGCCCCGCATCCCGCGCCATCGCCCCCGACCTGCTCTCATCCCTCGACGAGCAGCTTCTCGAGCACCTCGAACCGGTCGGCCTCGACCGTCGGTTTGTCCCAGCGGATGCGGGCGACGCGCGGGAACCGCATGGCGACGCCGGATTTGTGCCGGGTCGAGCGATTAAGACCTTCGAAGAGGATCTCGAGCACCAGCCCGGCTTCCCGGGTATGCACCACCTCGCGCACCGGGCCGAAGCGGTTGATCGTATTGTTGCGGACGAAGCGGTCGAGCTTCACTAGTTCTTGGTCGGTGAAGCCCGAATAGGCCTTGCCGACCGGCACGAGCACCTCGCCGTCCGGCCCGTCCTTCCAGACGCCGAACGTGTAATCCGAGTAGAAGGAGGCGCGCTTGCCGTGGCCACGCTGGGCATACATCATCACAGCATCGACGTTGAAGGGTTGACGCTTCCACTTGTACCAGAGACCCTTGGGCCGTCCCGGCACATAGGGACTGTCGCGCCGTTTCAGCATCAGGCCTTCGATGGCGTCGGCATCGTCGCCCGCATGATGCGCGGCGGGGTCGGAGCGGATCCCGGCCAGCGCCTCCCAGTCCTGGAAGGGCACGACCGGTGACAGGTCGACGCGCGGATCGTCGATCCGCGCCACGAAGACCTCAAGCTGCTTGCGGCGCGCCTCGAAGGGCAAGATCCGGAGATCTTCCCCGTCCATGACCAGAAGGTCGTAGGCCCGCAGATGGATGGGATACTGGGCGATGGTCTTGGCCGACACGGTCTTGCGGTTGAGCCGCTGCTGCAGGCTGGCGAAGGGCTGAACGCGCCCGTCGATCACCACCAGTAATTCTCCGTCGAGCGCCGCCGTGCCCCAGCGCCCGCTCGACAGACTGTCCATGAGATCCGGGAAGCTCGACGAGATGTCGTCGCCGCTGCGCGAGTAGAGGCGTTGCGCCGGCCGGCCATCCGTTTCGAAGCCCGTGATGGCCTGGACTCGAATACCGTCCCACTTCCATTCGGCGACGAAGTCGGCGGGATCGAGTGCGGCGAAGTCCTTGGCCTCGTCGACCGCGTGGGCCAGCATCGGAGTGCGGAACGGCGTCGGGTCGACGCTATCGGGCTTCGGTCCCTGCCCGGCCGCATAGGCGAAGAGTTCGGCATAGGGCGGCAGGAGGCCGTGCCAGACTTCCTCGATGTCGTCGGGCTGGAGCGGCCCCAGGGCCGCCACCGCGGTCTTGGCGAGCCGAGCCGAGACGCCGATGCGCAGGCTGCCGGTGATCAGCTTCAGCAGCGCCCAGCGCCCGATCTCGTCGAGCCCGTCGAGCCAGCCCGCGATGATGCGGGGCAGCGTCGTCTTTCCGGTCGTCGACAGGGTCGCGATGACCTCGGACAGCAGGGGCGCTGTCCCCTCGCCCGGACGCGCCGGCCACATCAGAGCGACGGTCTCGGAGAGATCGCCCACGTAGTGATACGACATTTGGAACAGGACGGGGTCGGTCCGCTCCCCCGCCAGCGCATGGATCATGGCGGGCTTGGCTTCTGCAAAACTCAGCGAATCGGTCAGCGCGGCGAGCGCATAGCCTCGCTCGGGGTCCGGCGTGGCGGCGAAATAGGCCGCCATCAGGCGGATCTTGCCGTTGCGGCTCGGCTCGAAGGCGAGCCGGTCGAGGAGTTGGGCGAAGTCCTTCATGCGGCGGCGTCCGGGACCTCGTCCTCGCTCTCCTCGCCATAGCCGATGAGGTGGAGCGGTTGCGCCGCGATGCCCTGCTGACCGGCCCAATGGACCAAGGCGTCGGCCTCGCCATGCGTGACCCAGAGTTCCTCGCATCCGGTCTCGACCACCGTCGTGCAGAGCGCCTCCCAATCGGCATGGTCCGAGACGATGAGCGGGAGCTCGACACCCTTCTGCCGGGCGCGGGCCCGCACCCGCATCCAGCCCGAGGCGGCGGCCGTGACCGGATCGGGGAATTTTCGCGCCCAGAGGTCCTTGATGGCACCGGGCGGACAGATGACGATCTCGCCACCGAGCTTCGGCCGCTCGGTCGCCACGACTTTGGGGGTTTCGCCGAGATTGATGCCTTCGCGCCCGTAATAGGCGGTGAGCTTCTCGAGAGCCCCGTGAATGTAGATCGGCCGGTCGTAGCCGGCGGCGCGCAGCAGCGCCATGAGCCGTTGCGCCTTGCCGAGCGCATACGCGCCGAGAATGTGGGTCCGCTCCGGGAATAAGGCTTGCGAGGCTAGAAGCTTCGCCATCTCGTCGGCGGCATCGGGATGACGGAAGACCGGAAGCCCGAAGGTCGCCTCAGTGATGAAGGCATGGCAGCGCACCGGTTCGAACGGCAGGCAGGTCGGATCGAAGGCACGCTTGTAGTCGCCCGACAGAACGAGATGAAAACCGCCCTGATCGATCTCGACCTGGGCCGAGCCTAAGACATGGCCCGCCGGATGGAAGCGGACCCGGACATCGCCAACACCGACCCATTCTCCAAGCACAGCCGTCTGTCGATGCCCGGTAAAGTCCTCGCCATAGCGCAGCGCCATGATGTCGATCGTCTGGCGCGTCGCCATCACGGCATCGTGGCCCGAACGGGCGTGGTCGGAATGGCCGTGGGTGACCAGTGCGCGAGGTACGGCACGCATCGGATCGACATAAAAATCGCCGCCCGGGCAGTAAAGGCCGAGCGGCGTCTGGGTTAGGATCTGGCTGGCCGTCATGATGAAGTCAGGCGAGCCGAATCTCAGTCGCGGTCAGTCGTTGCAGACGAGCTTCTTCGCCGTATGAAGCTGGCCGCCGGGCCGCGGCACGCGGCGCAACTCGAACACGCAATCCTCATCGTCAGGGCCGAAAGCCTGTACGATGTGGAGACCTCGATTGATCGTGAGAGGACGCAGCAGCGCCTGACCCTGTGCCGCCATGGGGACAGCGAGAAGCGGAGCGCCCACGAAACAGGCCATGACAACAAGCCCCAGGCGTCGCATGTGAATCGCGGAAGTCATCGCAGCCATCTCGCACTATCCTCAGTACCCACCCGGCGGAACGCGCCGAAGTGGCAGTGACACTGAATCACTCGTCGCGGAACGTGACCCGCCGCTGAACATCGTGGCGACGGACAGGAACCGTGCGGTAAACAAGACGCTGCTGGTCTTGCAAAGCGCGCGACTGTGCCACGAAAGCGACAAAGGCAACGACGGCCGACAGTAGCGTCGTCCCGATAACGATCGCTGCGACGGAAGGCGCAAGCGCCACGGCACCGAACGCGGACAGCATGGCGGTGGCAGCACCTAACGAAGCCCGTCTCGACAGATCGTTCATCGGTTCATCCATCCAGTTCACGCTTGACAACTGTCCCCCGAAAGGTTGGTTGCAGCGGCGACGCGCATGTCGTCGCATTTTCATGTTTGGTAAATAAGATCGTGCTGCGGTTCCGCAATGCGACTTCGTCGTCGACGGGAACGATACCGTCGCCACGGACCAAATGTGGCACGGATCGGGCAGATCTGCAGCCTATTCCGGAGTTGCGGTTAAAGGCACGGTAGCACTTTCACCTTGTGCAAGTGCCACTACCTTGGGACGCATGCGGACAGATCACCGGCACATTGGGACCGGCGCATAGCCGGCGAAATTGCCGTCCGGATCGAAATCCGGTGTCAGGACGGCTGGGCAGCCGCTTCCGGACGCGAGAGGGTTCGGGCCGCCCATCAGCAGCGGATAGCCATAGATGTCGTAGCGGATGGGCGCCGGACGCACCGGCACCCGCGCGACGCGAAAGCCGCCCGCGCCCTGATAGACGTCGCCGCTCCGAAATTCCGTTCCGGCCGCCGCCTGGGACGGCCTGAAGGGCAGATCCGCTGCAGCCGCCGGCGCAGCCGAGACCAAAACTGTTCCCGAAAGGGCTACGGGGAGAATGATCCCCTGCAGGCATCGGGCGAGAGACTGGTGCGGCGATCGTGGCATGAGGTCAGGTCCGGGCAAGCATGGCGAACGGGCGACAGAATGGACCAGGGGTCCTAAGCAGGTTTTACCAAGGCTTCCTCGGCTGACCATTCCGGCGTGCTTCCGCACCGACCTTCGGATCCGTCGCCCAACGCATCGAACAGCCCTTTGTCTTCATCGTCGAACGACCTTCTCGCCGACCGGCGCTTCGCCTGGGCGCAAGCCATGATGGACGAAGGCGATCCGGTGGCCGCCGCCGACCTCTTCGGCCAAGTGGTCGAGCGCGTTCCGGCCTGGGCACCGGGCTGGGCGGCGCTGGCCGAGGCACGGGAGCGTGGCGGCGACACGGCCGGTGCCCGCACCGCCTGGACGCAGGTTCTTTCGCTCGATCCCGAGGCCCGTCTCGGGGCCGTGCCGCACCTCGCCCGGCTCGACGGGCGCACCCCTGCCGCCCTGCCGGCAGGCTATTTGCGCGCCCTCTTCGACGATTATGCGCCACGCTTCGATCGTCACCTCGTGGAGGCGCTGCATTATCGCGGACCGGCGACGATCGTCGAAGCGCTGGATCGCACTGTGCCCGTACGCCGCTTCCGACGCGCGCTCGACCTCGGTTGCGGCACCGGGCTGATGGGCCGGGCGCTGCAGCTCCGGGTCGAACGAATCGACGGTGTCGACCTCTCGCCTGCCATGATCGAGCAGGCACGGTCGACGGGACTCTATGCTGACCTGACCGCAGGGCCGCTCGAGGTGGCTCTGCTGGAAAGCGACGCCGACGTCCACGACCTCGTGGTGGCGGCCGATGTGCTGATCTATCTCGGCGACCTTGCGCCCGTCTTCGCGGGCGCTGCCCGGGCGATGGCGGCGGGCGGGGTGCTGGCCTTCACGGTCCAGACCATCGCAGTAGGCGCGGGTTTCGTGCTCGGTCCCGATATGCGCTTCGGCCATGCGCCGGATCACGTGAACGACGCCTTGGTGTCGGCAGGCCTCCGCCCGCTCCTGTTTGAGCCTCGCTCCATCCGGTGCGAGAAGGGCCTGGCAGTGCCGGGGCTGGTCGTCGTGGCGGCTCGCTGAGCTAGTCCTTCCGGCTTTCCGAATCCATCAGCGAAGCTCGGCGGGGCTCCACCTCTCCCTTGTGAGAGGAGAGGCGGCAGATCGGCAGCGGATCGTCGAACAAACTCCCTGACACGGCTCAAGGGGCGTCGAGCGACACCGACATGGCGAAGCTGCGGCTGTCGCCCGGCGCGATGGCGGTCATGCCCGGCTTGTCGGCGATGTCGCCCGCGAAATCGACCGGGCTGGCATAACCGGACCAGGGCTCGAGACAGACGAAGGGTGCGCCGGGTTTCGACCAGATCCCGAGTTGCGGCATGCCGTCGAACCCGATGGTGAGGCCGCGCCCATGCTCGGGTCCGTAACGGAGCGAACGACTGGCCGGAGCGAGGAGGATCAGCGCGTCCTCGTCGAAGAGGTGGGGCGTCAAGGTCAGTCTCCGCCCCTCGACGGGCGTGGGCTTCCGCCGATGCGTCAGTAGGCCGCCCTTGAGCGTCGCGAGCGGCGCCGGCTCCGCCTCGGCGAAGGTAACGACATGGTCGCCCGCCGCCGCGCCATAGGGCAAGGGCCAACGGAAGGCGGGATGGAAGCCGAAGGAGACCGGCAGGGCGACGGGCCCCGGATTGTGCACCGTCCCCGTGATGGTCAAAGCCGCCGCGGCGATCCGGTAGGTGAGGTCGAGCGCGAAATCGAAGGGGTAGGCTTGTCTCGTGGTCTCGTCGCTGTCGAGCCGCAGGCGGCAGGACGTCTCGTTCCGCTCCGCCAGGGTGAAGAGCGACGTGCGGGCGATGCCGTGCTGGCGCATCGGATAGCTGGTGCCGTCGACGGAGAGGTGGTCGTCCTTCAGCCGTCCCACGATGGGGAAGAGAATGGGCGCCCGGCCCGTCCAGAAGGTCGGATCGCCGTTCCACAGAAGGTCGCGTCCCTCCTCGTCTCTCAGCCGGATGAGTTCGGCCCCCTTGAGGGCGATCTCCGCCGAGAGACGCGACGTCCCGATGTGAACCGTCACTGCACCGTTCGCCATCGTCCGCTCCCAATCGCGCTGATCACGCCGATCCTATCACGGCCGCCTTCATGTTCGCCAAGCCACCGGTCCTGCTCTAGATCAGGAGGGTGCCCCAGTCTCGACCGACCCCGCCGCTCTCCGCCACCCTGCCGCCGGCCTTCCTGGCGTGGTTCGCGGGGCGGGGCTGGGCGCCGCGGCCCCACCAGAAGCAACTCCTCGCTCATGCCGAGGCGGGCTGCTCGGCGCTGCTGATCGCCCCCACCGGGGCCGGCAAGACGCTGGCGGGGTTTCTGCCGAGCCTCGTCGAGCTCGCGTCGGATCCGAAGCGCCGCCCGGGTCTGCACACGCTCTATGTGTCGCCCCTCAAGGCCCTGTCGGTCGATGTGGCGCGCAACCTTGAGACGCCCGTGGCCGAGATGGGGCTCGGGATCCGTATCGAGACCCGAACCGGAGACACGTCGGCGGCGAAGCGCCAGCGCCAGCGCCGCGATCCGCCCGACATCCTGCTCACCACCCCCGAGCAGATCGCGCTGCTGCTCGCCAGCCCCAAGGCGCGCGAGCTCTTCGCCGGCCTGAAGCGCATCGTGCTCGACGAACTCCACGCCCTCGTCACATCGAAGCGCGGCGACCTGCTGGCGCTCGATCTCGCGCGGCTGCGCCGCATCGCCCCCGGCGTGCAGACCGTGGGTCTGTCGGCGACGGTGCGCGAGCCGCAGGAGCTCGTCGCCTATCTGCACGGCCGCGCCGACCCCCTACCCGCCATCGTCACGGCGCCGGAGGGGGCCGCCGCCCATATCACCATGCTGGATTCCCAGGAGCGCCTGCCCTGGGCCGGCCATTCCGCCCGCCATGCCCTGAAGGAGATCTACGACGAGATTCGCCGGGTGAAGCTCGCTCTGGTGTTCGTCAACACGCGCTTCCAGGCCGAGCAGCTCTTCTGGGATCTGTGGCGCGTCAATGTCGACAACCTGCCCATCGCGCTCCACCACGGCTCGCTCGATGTCGGCCAGCGCCGCCGGGTCGAGGACGCCATGGCGGAGGGCCGGCTGAAAGCCGTGGTCGCCACGGCCACGCTCGATCTCGGCATCGACTGGGGCGACGTCGACCTCGTCATCAATGTCGGGGCGCCGAAGGGCGCGAGCCGGCTGATCCAGCGTATCGGCCGCGCCAATCACCGGCTCGACGAGGCCTCCCGCGCCATTCTGGTGCCGGCCAATCGCTTCGAGGTGCTCGAATGCCGCGCCGCCATCACGGCCGCCGCCGCCGGCGCGCAGGATACGCCGGTGCCGCGCTCCGGCGCCCTCGACGTTCTGGCGCAGCACGTGCTCGGCATGGCCTGCGCCGAGCCGTTCGAGCCTGACGCCTTCTTTGCCGAAGTGACGGATGCCGCGCCCTATGCCGACCTGTCACGCGAGGATTTCGACCGCGCTATCCAATTCGTCGCCCACGGCGGCTACGCGCTCCGAGCCTATGACCGGTTCGCCAAGATCCGTGAGACCAAGGACGGGCTCTGGCGCGTCTCCAACGGCAAGATCGCCCAGCAGTACCGCATGAACGTCGGCACGATCGTGCAGGCCTCAATGCTGAAGGTGCGGCTCGTTCGCTCGCGCGGCGCCGGCGGGACCACGGCCGCAGGCGTGCCGATGGCGACCGGCCCCATCGGGCGCGGCGGGCGCGTGCTGGGCCAGGTCGAGGACGGATTCCTCGAGACGCTGCTGCCGGGTGACACGTTTCTCTTCGGCGGCGAGATCCTGGCGCTCCAGGCCATCGTCGACGACGAGGCGCTCTGCGCCCGCGTCGGCGGCACCGAGCCCAAGATCCCCTCCTACGCGGGCTCCAAGTTTCCGCTTTCCACCTATCTCGCCGAGCAGGTGCGGGCCATGACGTCCCGCCCCGAGGATTTCGACCTGCCCGATCAGGTGGAGGACTGGCTGGCGCTGCAGAAGCTGAAGTCGGCGCTGCCGCCGCGCGACCGCATGCTGGTCGAGACCTTTCCCCGCGGCGGCCGCAATTACCTCATCGCCTATGCCTTCGAGGGGCGGCTGGCGCACCAGACGCTCGGCATGCTGCTCAGTCGCCGCATGGAGCGGGCCAAGCTCCGGCCCATGGGATTCGTGGCCAACGACTACGCCATCGCGGTCTGGTCCCACCACGATGTCGGTGCGCGCATCGCCAAAGGGCTGGTCACGCTGGACGACCTGTTCGCGGAGGACATGCTGGGCGACGATCTGGAGGACTGGCTCGACGAGTCCTCCATGATGAAGCGCACCTTCCGCATCTGCGCCACCATCTCGGGCCTGATCGAGCGCCGCCATCCCGGACGCGAGAAGACCGGGCGGCAGATGACGGTCTCGACCAATCTCGTCTACGACGTGCTGCGCCGGCACGAGCCCGACCACATCCTGCTCAAGGCGGCACGCGAGGATGCGGCGACCGGACTCCTGGATCTCCGGCGCCTCGGCGAGCTACTGTCGCGCATCCGGGGCCGGATCCTGCACAAGCCGCTCCGGAAGATTTCACCGCTCGCCGTCCCGATCATGCTGGAGATCGGGCGCGAGCCCGTCTACGGCGAGGCCGAGGATGCGGTCTTGGCCGACGCTGCAGACGTCTTGCTCGAGGAAGCCACCGCGGACGATGACAGCGTTGAAACGAAAGTCGCCGGTCGAGGCCAGACCCGGCGAAGTCGCTCGCATGCATAGCCATGTTACCGTTGCGGGGGTGGACCTGCTCGCCGATTTCTGCGGCGCCTTGTTCCACGAAGAAGATCGCGTGCTGCTGGTGGCGGATCTCCATCTCGAAAAGGGATCGTCCTTCGCGCGGCGCGGCGCCATGCTGCCCCCCTACGATACGGCCGCCACGCTCGCGAAACTCGCCGCCGTGGTGGCGCGCACCAAGCCTCGGCTCGTCGTGGCGCTTGGCGATTCCTTCCACGATCGCGGCGGCGCGAGCCGCATGGGCGAGGCCGACAGGGCATCGTTGTCGGCGCTGCAGGCCGGGCGCGACTGGCTTTGGCTCGCCGGCAATCACGATCCGGCACCGCCCGAGGGTCTTCGCGGCGACACCGCCGATGCTTGGCACCTCGGGCCGCTGACCCTGCGTCACGAGCCGCTGGCAGGCGCCGCGTCGGGCGAGATCGCCGGGCACCTGCATCCCGTCGCCATCGTGGCGGGTGCCGGCAGCGCGGTGCGGCGTCGCTGCTTCGTGTCGGACGGGACGCGCTGCATCATGCCGGCCTTCGGCGCCTATGCGGGCGGGCTCAATTTCCGTCACCCGGCCTTCTCGGGTCTGCTGCTGGACGGCCGCCGCATTGCCCACGCGCTGGGTCGCGACCGCGTCTATGCGATCCCGGAGAGCCGCTGCCTCGTTGGTGCCTGAGCGGTTCGGGGTGCGACAGACGGTGCGGCAACGACCCCACCCTTCATGCTCCGTTCACGATCGCGTAGGACGCCGGTGTCCCCATTGCGGCCGGCAGCGCCATCGGCCTAGTTTCTCGACTTCACGGGAGAGCCGCATGACCCAGACCGCTTGGAAGGATCGTGTCGACACGGCGCTGACGCGCCTGCAGCAGGAGCGGTGGACGGCCCCGGCCATCCGCTATCTGGAAATCATCGACGAGGTGGCCGAAGGGCGGGGGACCGCCGCCGACATCGCCCGGCGCGCTGGCTCGCCCGACCTCGTCACCATGGCCCTGAGCCGCGTCACCGTGGAACTGCACGGCGAGGAGGCCCCGCCGCGGCTCGACCAGGGCGGCTGGTACGAGTGGGACGGCGAACGCTACCGCGTGGCGCCCGATTTCGCCCAGGAATGGATCGCGGCCCGCACCGCTCAGCGAAACTTTCAAGCGCTTCAGTCGATCTGAGGCCCGCTCCGGCGAGATATCGACTTTCGCGAGGCGGCGTCGGTTTCATTTCCGCCGCCATCATTGTGCAGGACTCCACTGCCCTTCGGTCGGGGCGGGAGAGCCTATGCGGAAACTGTCCAACATTCAGGTGTTGCGCGGCCTCGCGGCGCTGGCGGTCGTGGTGTTCCATGCGCGCGACGAAGTCGACGGTGTCGGTATCGCGACGCACTTACCGAGCCTGATCGGGGGCGCATTCGGGGTCGACGTCTTTTTCGTCATTTCGGGGCTGGTCATGGTCCATGCCTCGGTGCCGCTCTTCGGCCGGGCGCGATCCGCTCTGCCCTTCTTCACCAAGCGCCTCGCCCGGATCGTGCCGCTCTATTGGGCCGTGACCCTGCTCTTCGTCGCCTCGAATCCAGCTGTTGCGCGCGGCGGTCTCGGCCATGCGGCCTTTGCGAAGTTCCTGGCCCTCTCGCTCGCCTTCGCGCCCTATCTCGCGCCGGTCAACGACGATTCCTTTCCCGTCTACCCGCTCGGATGGACGCTCGACTACGAGATGGCCTTCTACCTCTGCTTCGCTCTGGTGCTCGTCCTGCCTCGCCGCGGCGCCGTGGCGGCCCTGGCGATCGGCTTCGCCGGGCTGGTGACGGCGAACCTGCTCATGCCTCTGCCCCAGTGGCTGTCGTACCTCGGTGCGAGCCAAATCCTCGAATTCGTCGCCGGCCTGCTCATCGCCGAGATGACCCTGTCGGGGTGGAGGCTGCCGCGGTGGGCCGCCGCCGCCCTAGTGCTCGGCGGCCTCGTCGCGATGGTGGCTGCCGTACCCTCGATGGATCAGTGGTGGGGTGCCTGGCGAGGAGTCGTCTGGGGCCTGCCCGCCGCCGCGATCGTCGGAGGCATGGCGCTGGTGCCTGAGACGGGAGAACCCGGCCTTGTCCGGCGCGGGCTCGAGCGGCTCGGCGACGCCTCCTACGCGCTCTATCTGGTCCATTACGGCCTTTACACCGCCATCGAGGCTCTGCTCGGCCGCGTCGTGACCCTCGGCCGCCTGCCTCCCGTCCCGTTCATGCTGCTGCTCATCGGGTCGGCATTGGTGGTCGGCCTCGCAGTCCATCGCACTTTCGAGGTGCCGGTCACCAGATGGCTTCAGCGCCGCGTCGCCCCTCGGCAAGCGCCGTCCCTAGCGGTTGCCGAGGGCTGACCAAAGGCGGAGTGCTTTCGATCAGCGCGGATGGCTCTTCTGCCAGTTCCGCATCGCGGCGATCTCGACCTCCTGAGCCCTGACGATCGCAGTGGCAAGCTTCCGCAACTCGGGGTCCTTGCCGTAGCGCAACTCGACCCTCGCCATGTCGACCGCACCCTGATGATGCGGCAGCATCATGGCGACGAAGTCACGGTCCGCGTTTCCCGTCGGCCTCACCTCCATGCCCTTCATCATGGCATCGTTGGCGGCCAAGAAGGCAGCATCGGCTGAGCCCGGCGCGCTGGCAGCCGGCGTCATCGCGGAATGATCCATCTTCATCGGTTCGGCCGCCCCGGCCCCTGCCGGGAGGATAAGCGAGGCCGCGAAGGCGAGGGCCGGAATCCTGTTCATGACATGCTCCTTTGGGGACGAGCCGCTCGGGCGGCGGAGAAGGATTAGCCGAGGTCGGCCGAGCGCAGCCTGAGAGCGTTACCGATGACGCTGACCGAGGAGAGCGCCATGGCGGCGGCGGCCAGCATGGGGGACAGCAGCAGGCCGGTGACGGGGTAAAGCACACCGGCCGCCACCGGGATGCCGATGCCGTTGTAGAGGAAGGCGAAGAGCAGGTTCTGGCGGATGTTGCCCATGGTGGCCCGCGCGAGACGGCGCGCCCGCAGGATCCCGGCGAGATCGTCGCCGAGCAGGGTGAGGCCGGCGCTCTGCATCGCGATATCCGTCCCGGTTCCCATGGCGATACCGACATCGGCGAGCGCCAGCGCGGGTGCGTCGTTGACGCCGTCGCCCACCATGGCGACGACCCGCCCCTTGCGCTTCAGAGCCTCGATCGTCGCCGCCTTGCCGTCCGGCAGCACGTCCGCCACGACCTCGTCGATGCCGAGCGGGCCCGCGACGGCGCGCGCGGTGGCAACATGATCGCCGGTCAGCATGACGACGCGAAGGCCCGCTGTCTTCAGCGCCTCGATGACGGTTGCGCTGTCGGGGCGAACCGCATCAGCCACTCCGATCGCGCCCGCGAACCGGCCCTCGACGGCCACCAGCACGGCTGTGGCGCCCTGCCCGCGCAGGGCGTCGGTCTGGGCCTGAAGCGCGCCGGCCTCGATCCCGCGCTCGCCGAGAAAGCGTGCGGATCCGACCACGACCGTACGCCCACCGACCTTCGCCAAGACGCCGCGACCGGCCGGAGCGTCGAGACCCTCGGCTTCCTCGAGGTCGAGGGCGCGCGCCTGCGCGGCGTCGACGATGGCCTGGGCCAGCGGGTGCTCGCTGGCGCGCTCCACGCTCGCCGCCAGGGCCAGGAGATCATTTTCGTCGAACCCCTCCACCGTCACGATGCGCGTGACGGTAGGCTTGCCGCTCGTCAGCGTGCCGGTTTTGTCGAAGACGATCGTGTCGACCGACTCCAGCCTCTGCAGTGCCTCGGCGTCGCGGATCAGGATGCCGGCCCTGGCGCCTCGCCCCATGCCGACCATGATCGACATGGGCGTGGCGAGGCCGAGTGCGCAGGGACAGGCGATGATCAGGACCGAGACGGCGGCGATCGTCGCAAAGGCGAAGCGCGGCTCCGGGCCGACCGCCATCCACACCACGAAGGCCGCAACGGCCGCGAGTAGCACGGCCGGCACGAACCAGCCCGAGACGCGATCCGCCATGCGCTGGATCGGCGCGCGGCTGCGCTGCGCCTGAGCGACGAGTTGCACGATGCGGCTCAGCAACGTGTCACGCCCGACCCTGTCGGCGCGGATCACGAGACCGCCGCCGCGGCAGACCGTGCCGCCGATGACGGCATCGACAGGCCCCTTCGACACGGGCAAGGACTCGCCGGTGATGCTGGATTGGTCGAGCGTCGCCTGGCCGCTCTCGACCGTACCGTCGACCGGCACGGTCTCGCCCGGGCGCAGGCGCAAGCGGTCACCGACCAGTATCGCGTCGAGCGGCACGTCGGCCTCGGTACCGTCCGGCGCGATACGGCGCGCCGTCTTGGGCGCAAGATCGAGGAGACCACGGATGGCGGTGGAGGTGCTGTCGCGGGCCTTCAGTTCGAGAACCTGCCCGACCAGCACCAGCAGCGTGATGACGGCGGCGGCCTCGAAATAGACCCCGACGGCGCCGTCCATCGTGTGGAAAGCCGCCGGGAACAGGCCCGGCACGAGGGTGGCGACCGCGCTATAGGCCCAGGCCACGCCAGTGCCGACCATCACCAGCGTGAACATGTTCAAACGGCGCGAGCGAAGCGACGCCCAGCCGCGCTCGACGAAAGGCCAGCCGGCCCAGAACACGACGAGACTGGCCAGCACCAGTTGCAGGCCGTTCGATACGGGCCCGCGGACCGGGAAGCGATCGCCCCAGAGATCCGCGCCCATGGCCAGGACCACGACCGGCAGTGTGCCGCCTGCCGCCCACCAGGCGCGGCGGCGCATGTCGGCCAGTTCGACATTCGGGCCGGCTTCGGCGGTGACATCCTCGGGCTCGAGCGCCATGCCGCAGATCGGGCAGGCACCGGGGCCGATCTGGCGCACCTCCGGATCCATCGGACAGGTGTAGATCGTGCCGGGGGGCGCGCTTCGCGTCTCGCGCGGCAGGGGCGAGAGATACCGGATCGGGTCGGCCTCGAACTTGGTCCGGCAGCCGTTGCAGCAGAAGTGATAGGTCGCGCCGCCATGCTCGGCATGGTGCGCGGTCTTGGCCGGATCGACCGTCATGCCGCAAACGGGATCCTTGGCGGTCGGCGGCGCGGCCTCGTGCCCGCGCGGGGCGCCGCAGCCGCAGGCCGGGGTAGAGACATCGAGCGCGTTGGTCATGATGGTCATCCTTGATCATGACCCTGGACCTTCCCATCATGGGAGGGTCAAGCGCGGAGTTCAGAAGGAGCTCATCATGCAGATCGGACAGGCCGCCAAGGCCTCGGGTGCCTCGGCGAAGATGATCCGCCACTACGAGGCCATCGGGCTGATCGCGCCCGCGGAGCGACGTGACAGCAACTATCGCGACTACGCGCCCGACGACGTCGCACGGCTGAAGTTCGTGCGTCGCGCCCGCGACCTCGGGTTCTCGATCGAGCGGATCCGCGAGTTGCTGGCCCTCTGGAGCGACCGCGGCCGGTCGAGCGCCGAGGTGAAGCGGATCGCACTCGCCCATATCGCGGATCTGGAGGCGCGGATCGCCGGCATGCGCGACATGGTGGCGACGCTGCACGGCCTCGCCGACCCCTGCGCCGGCAACGACCGCCCGGACTGCCCGATCATCGCGGGACTGGCGGGGCGGGAAGGTTTGGAGGCGCTCTGAGGGCTATCTGGCTATCGGGAGTACCCGCTCCACCTCCCTTCCCGTTCCTGTGGGGCTCGGAGCGGCGTAAGTGGCCGGGACTGCGCCCGGCCATGACGGTGGAGAGGAGCGGGACCACGGTCGAGAGGGGCGCCGCCCATCGTCACGTCACCTGCCGCTTCTCGAGCTTTCGCGCCAGGGTGCGGCGGTGCATGCCGAGGCGGCGGGCGGTTTCGGAGATGTTGAAGCCCGTTTCGGCCAGCACCTCGTGGATCCGCTCCCATTCGAGCGTCTTGATCGATGTCGCACGCTCGCCGAGCGGCACGGCGGCATTGCCGGCGCCCTTGGCGAAAGCCGCCTCGATGTCATCGGTATTGGCGGGCTTGGCAAGGTAGTGGCAGGCGCCGAGCTTGATGCTCTCGACCGCCGTGGCGATCGAGGCAAAACCCGTGAGCACGACGATCTGGGTCGCGGGATCGTGGGCATGCAGTGCTTCGAGACAGGCCAGGCCCGAGGCGCCCGCGAGCTTCAGGTCGACCACCGCAAAACCCGGCGTACGTTCGCCGAGCAGCGTTCGAAGCTCCGTCAGCGTCGGCGTCACGGCCACCTCGTAGCCGCGCCGCTCGAAGGAGCGTTTCAGCGTCCTGGCGAAGGCCTCGTCGTCGTCGACGATCACAAGGAAAGGATCAGATGCCATCCGGACCTTCCAGTTCGACCGACAAGGCCGAGAGGGGCAGCGACAACGTGACGGCCGCTCCGCCACCGAGCCGGTTGGCTGCCGTCACCCGGCCGCCGAGCTTGCGCACGACGTTGAACACCAGGAAGAGGCCGAGCCCACCTCCGGGCCGGCCCTTGCTGGAGCGATAAGGCGTGCCGAGCCCGTCGAGGATGTCGAGTGCGAAGCCCGGGCCGCGGTCGGTGACGCTGAGTTGGAGCAGCCCGCCGTCGCGCCCGACCTCGAACCGCACCCAGGCCGGCGAAGCCTCGAAAGCATTGTCGAGCACGTTGACGATGACCTGCCGCAACGCAGTGTCCGAGACGATGGGCGGGTCGTCGACGACGACATTCTCGTAGAGCAGATGCGCGGTGGGGCGTGCGTCGCGCCAATCCTCGACGAGGTCGTCGAGAAACGTGTGCAGCGTCGTGACGCCGGCGGACTCGCCGCGCGTCTCCCCTGCCGATACCAGGATGCCGGTGAGGATGGCCTTGCAGCGACGCACCTGGGATTCGAGAACGTCGAGCTCGCCGAGCAGCTCCGGATCGGCAGCGAGGACCGGCATGCGGCGCCAGTCGCCCAGGATCACCGACAACGTCGCGAGCGGCGTGCCGAGTTCATGTGCCGCTCCCGACGCCAGAAGCCCCATGCGCACGATGCCGGCTTCCTCGGCAGCCTGCTGCCGCAGCAGGGCCAGGCGCGCGTCCCGCTCCCGCAGGTTGCGGGTGATCCGAATGACGAAGACGACGAGCAGCGCCGCATCGAGCAGGAAACAGACCAGCATGCCGGCGACATGCAGGACGAAGAGAGTTTCGCCGGACAGCGCCGAGAAGTCGAGCGGGCGATAGACCATCGTCAGCGCGGCGAAACATAGAGATGTCGTCGCGAGAAGCGTCCAGGCGGCGCGGCCGTCGAGCAGCACGGCGCCGAGCGCCACCTGCAATAGGTACAGAAAGACGAAGGGGTTGGTCCCACCGCCGGTGAGATAAAGCTGCAATGTGAGCGCGCCGACGTCGAACAGCATGGCGAGCGCGAGTTCGGTGCTGGCCACCGGTGCCGGGCGAGACAGGCGCCAGAGGCTGGCGAGGTTTAGTGCCACGAGCCCCGCGAGAACGGTCGCCATCGCGCCGACCGGCAGCGTGACACCGAGCCCCAACCCGACGGCCGCGATGGTGACCAGTTGCCCCACCACCGCAATCCAACGGAGCTGGATCAGGAGAAGGAGATTGTCGCGCCGGGCGCCGTCTTCGGGCGCCGGTTGCGGCCTTGCGCTCTCCGGTTCCGGGATGGTGCGCGCTCCGGTCGGAGCCGTCATGGCCGGCCGGGGTTCGCGCGGTCCGCAGATCTCGCGACACCGACACTCGATCGGCGTTCGTCCCGGATCGCCCAGATCAACGCCCCGGACAGCATCAGCGCCAGCGCGTACCAGGTGATGGCGTAGACGAGGTGGCTATTGGGAAAGGCCACGACCGTGAGCCCGCCGATCGGCAGACCGCCGGGATTCGGCGTTCCATCGGCGTCGACGAAATAGGGCGCCACCGGACCGGCGAGGCCGCGTTTTGCCGCGATGGCGGCGACATCGCGCGAGTACCAGCGATCGTCGGCGGGATCGTTGTGGCGCAGGAAGGCACCGCCGGGCTCCGTCACCCGCAACAGGCCCACGACACCGGTCTCACCCGAGACCTGGCCCGCGATACGAGACGCCACATCACGCCGCTCGGTCGGAACGAAGCCCCGGTTGACCAGGACCGTAAAGCCGGTCGCCGTGCGGAACGGCGTCAGCAGCCAGAAGCCGGCGCCCTGGTCGGTGACGGCCTGAACGAAGGTCTCGCGGGCGTTGTCGAAGGTTCCGCGGCCCGTGACATGGCGATATTGATCGGCATCCGCCGAAACCTCGGGCCAGGCCTGCGGCCCCGGCATTGGAACAGCGGCGGCATGGACCCGGGCGTTCACCCGGGCGATGAGGTCGAGCTTCCATTGGAGGCGGTAGACCTGCCAGGTTCCGAGGCTCAGGAGGACTCCGACGATCACGACAGCCGCCAGTCCCAACAGCGCTCGGCTCAGGCGGGAGCGGCGTGGGGAGGAGCCGTCCACGCGTCGATGGCCCGTCGGCTCCGATCGGGCCGACAGGTCATCGAGCATCGTCACATCCTCATGTTGCTCATGTCGGCCGGCGCCATGGGCATCATGTTGGAATTCATGTGGTACATGACCCAAGTCGACCCCGCCAAGGTGATCACCACCATGACGACGGTGAAGATCAGCGCCAGCATCGTCCAGCCGCCCTCCGACTTGGTGTTCATGTGGAGGAAGTAGACCATGTGGACGACGATCTGCACGAAGCCGAAACCCATCACCACCAGGGCGGCGACACGGCTGTCGACGATCACATGGGCCATCACCAGCCAGAACGGGATGGCGGTGAGCACGACCGACAACACGAAACCCGTCACATAGCTCGTGAACGTGCCATGTGCGGCGGCATCGTGGTCGTGCAGGACCTCGACATGAGCATGTCCGGCCGGGGTGGAACCGCTCATGGGAGCACACTCACGAGGTAGACGAAGGAGAAGACGCCGATCCAGACGACGTCGAGGAAGTGCCAGAACATGCTGAGGCACATCAGGCGTCGCTTGTTCTCGGGACCGAGGCCTTTCCAGACGACCTGCACCATGAGCACGAACATCCACAGGATGCCGACCGACACGTGGAGCCCGTGGGTGCCGACCAGCGTGAAGAAGGCCGACAGGAAGGCCGAGCGCTGCGGACCCGCACCCTCGTGGATAAGATGGGCGAATTCATTGAGCTCGAGATAGACGAAGCCCATGCCGAAACAGGCCGTGACCAGCATCCAGAACAGCGTGTTGCCCTTCCACCCCTTCTCCATGCAGAGCATGGCGAAGCCGTAGGTGATCGAAGAGAAGAGCAGCAGGGCCGTATTCAACGCCACGGTCGGCAGTTCGAAGAGATCGGCCGGCGACGGACCCGCCGCATAGGCGTGCCCGTAGACGGCGTAGCAGGCGAACAGGGCCGCGAAGATGAGACAATCGCTCATCAGATAAAGCCAGAAGCCGATCATGGTGCCGCCTTCGGCATGTCCATGACCGTCCTCGCCGGCGACGTAGAATTTCAGAACGTCGTCGTCGACCACGGATTCGGGGGAGCGCGTCATGTCTCGGGTCCCCTCAGACACGGGTGCCGAGCAGGCGCGTACGCTGCTCTTCGGTACGGGACACCTCGTCGGCCGAGATGTAGAAATCCCGGTTGTAGTTGAAGGTATGAATGATCGTGTACACGACGATGGCAGCGAAGCTCAGAGCGGCGAGCCACCAGATGTACCAGATCATGGCGAAGCCGAAGGCCAGCGACAAGCCCGACAGGATGATGCCTGCCGGAGTGTTCTTGGGCATGTGGATCGGCTTGTAGCCGCCAAGCGGACGGACGTAGCCGCGCCGCTTCATATCGGTCCAGGCATCGATGTCGTGCACCATGGGGGTGAAGGCGAAGTTGTAGGCGGGCGGCGGCGACGACGTCGACCATTCGAGCGTGCGACCATCCCAGGGATCGCCCGTCACATCGGCCAGCACGTCGCGCTCCCGGATCGAGACGTAGATCTGGATGAAGAACGAACCGATGCCGCAGGCGATCAGAGCCGCACCGAAGGCCGCGATGATGAACCAGATCTGCAGCGAAGGATCGTCGAAATGGTTCAGGCGGCGCGTCACGCCCATCAGGCCCAGCACATAAAGCGGCATGAAGGCGAAGTAGAAGCCCGATACCCAGAACCAGAACGACATCTTGCCCCAGAACACGTCGAGCTTGAAGCCGAAGGCCTTGGGCCACCAGTAGGCGACACCGGCCATGACGCCGAAGAACGTGCCGCCGATGATGACGTTATGGAAATGCGCCACAAGGAACAGGCTGTTGTGCAGCTGGAAGTCCGCCGGAGGTACGGCCAACAGCACGCCCGTCATGCCGCCGATCACGAAAGTGATCATGAAGGCAACGGTCCACATCATGGGCAACTCGAAGCGGATGCGGCCCTTATACATGGTGAACAGCCAGTTGAAGATCTTCGCCCCGGTCGGGATGGAGATGATCATCGTGGTGATGCCGAAGAACGAGTTGACCGTCGCTCCATTGCCCATGGTGAAGAAGTGATGCAGCCAGACGAGGTAGGACAGGATGGTGATGACCACCGTGGCATAGATCATCGAGGCATAGCCGAAGAGACGCTTGCCGCAGAAGGTCGACGTGACCTCCGAGAACACGCCGAACAGCGGCAGGATTAGGATGTAGACCTCCGGATGACCCCAGATCCAGAGCAGGTTCACGTACATCATCGGGTTGCCCCCGAGGTCGTTCGTGAAGAAGTTGAAGCCGAGATAGCGGTCGAGCGACAGCAGGGCCAGGACGGCCGTGAGGATCGGGAAGGCGGCGACGATCAGCACGTTGGTGCACAGTGCCGTCCAGGTGAAGATCGGCATCTTCATGAAGGACATGCCGGGCGCCCGCATCTTGACGATGGTGGCGATGAGGTTGACGCCCGAGAGCAGCGTGCCGATGCCGGCGATTTGAAGCGACCAGATGTAGTAGTCGACACCGACGCCTGGGCTGTAGGACGCTTCCGACAGCGGCGCGAAGTTGGTCCAGCCGGTGCGGGCGAACTCGCCGACGAACAGCGACAGCATCACCGTCATGGCGCCCGACACGGTCATCCAGAAGGAGAAGTTGTTGAGGAAGGGGAAAGCGACGTCGCGGGCGCCGATCTGCAGCGGCACCACGAAGTTCATCAGGCCCGTGACGAAGGGCATGGCCATGAAGAAGATCATGATCACGCCATGGGCGGTGAACACTTGATCGTAATGGTGCGGCGGCAGGAAGCCCTCGTTGCCGTTAAATGCGATGGCCTGCTGGCTGCGCATCAGCAGTGCGTCGGAGAAGCCACGCACCAGCATCACTAGCGCCAGCACGCAGTACATGATGCCGATCTTCTTGTGGTCGATCGACGTGAACCACTCCTTCCAGAGATAGGTCCAGAGCTTGAAGTAGGTCAGCGCCCCCAGCAACGCGACGCCACCGACGGCGACGCCGAGGAACGTCACGATGAGGATGGGCTCGTGATAGGGGATCGCTTCAAGCGTCAGACGCCCGAAGATCAGTTGCTGCAGGTCGATATTGGCGAACATGGGCAGGGCTCGTTCGAGTCTGGCGTCAGGACGTAGATTTCAGTGCGGATTGATCTGGGTGGGTGCGGGCTTCATCTTCATATCGTCGTTCGTCGGCATGCCGTCCATCTTGGGCGTACCTTTACCCTGCGCGTCATCGTGCTGCGGACCTTGCGGGTTGACGTCGGGCGCCTGCGATGTCGGCTGCATGCCCTGGGGCGCGTTCTTCAGGGTGTTGGGTGGACGGCCGGAGGCCGGGAAGGTGGCACCCGGTCCCTCGTTGCCCTCGTTCAGGCGAGCGCCGTCGTAAATCAGCTTGTCGCGGTTCTCGGCGCCCTTCTCTCCGGCGACGCCGCCCGTGGTGTCGATGGCCATCATCTCGCCTTCACACATCTTGCCGGGGTCGACGCACATATTGACGACCTTGCTGAACAGGTCCGGTTGCACCGAGGCGTAGAACTGCGGTCGCACCTTCTCGCTCGGTTTCGACAGCGTCATGAAGCGGGCGCCGTCGAGGGTCATGTCAGCCTGCTTGGCACGCGCCACCCAGGCGTCGAAGTCCTGCGGCTGCATGGCATTGAACTTGAAGTTCATGTCGGAAAAACCGGCTCCCGAATACATGCCGGAATAGCCGGTAAACGTGCCAACCTTGTTCATGACGGCAGAGAGACGCGTCTCCATGCCCGCCATGGCGTAGATCTGTCCTGCCATGGCCGGGATGAAGAACGTGTTCATCACGGTGCCCGAGGTGATGTGGAAATCGAGCGGCCGATCGATGGGAGCTGCGAGTTCGTTCACGGTGGCGATGCCCTGCTCGGGGTAGATGAACAGCCATTTCCAGTCGAGCGACACGACATCGACCTCGAGCGGCTTGGTGCCGACCACGACGGGGCGGGAGGCATCGATCCGGCCGATCGGGCGGAAGGGGTCGAGAACATGCGTGCTGATCCAGGTCAGCGCGCCGAGTGCGATGACGATCAACAGCGGCGCCGTCCAGATCAGCACCTCAAGCTGGGTCGAGTGATGCCAATCCGGCGCATAGGCGGCCTTGGTATTGGAGGCTCGATAGCGCCAGGCAAACAAAGCGGTCGCCGCCATCACCGGCAGGATGATGAGCAGCATGAGCGCCGTCGAGGCAAGGATGAGGTTGCGCTCCTGCACGGCGACATCGCCCGACGGATTCATCAGGACCATGTCGCAGCCGCCCAGAAGGACGAAGACCGGGAGCAGGCCGAGGAAACGCAAGACTCTCACGGGCGGACCACCTGTTGGAAGCATCGAGTGTGATGTACGGTCGATGGCGTCCTCTTAGCATTGGACGTTTTGTCCAGGCCAGGGGCGTTGGACGCCCGGCTGCGCCGGGGGTATGCGTGCCATGCACGAAACGGTTTGCGGGACAGCGCCCCGCATGTCATGCGCCGTGACCAAAGATCGCGATGTGGTCAAGGCGTTCCACAAGGGCGCGCCGTGGCGTCGGCGGCGACAGTAAGGAGACCAGGATGGCCGAGAGCGTTCCAGGAGTGGCATCGACAGGGACGCTCGAGCGCGATGCCCGATTGGGCGATGCCGATGCCGAACACATCTCGTCCGGCGAGATCGCTCTCGGCGTGGTCATCGGGCGCACATCCGAAGCTTTCGACTTCTTCGTCTTCGGTATCGCCTGCGTGCTGGTCTTTCCGGCACTGATGTTTCCCTTCACCGATGCGCTGACCGGCACGCTCTATTCCTTCATGGTGTTCAGTCTCGCCTTCGTATCGCGCCCTATCGGGTCCATTATCTTCCTTGAAATCGACCGGCGCTACGGGCGCGGCGTCAAACTCACGATGGCTCTATTCCTGCTCGGTGGCTCGACGGCCTCCATCGCCTTCCTGCCCGGCTTCGCCGACTGGGGATGGGCGTCGATCGCGCTGCTCTGCATCTTCCGGATCGGCCAGGGCCTGGCGCTCGGCGGTGCCTGGGACGGGCTCGCATCTTTGCTGGCGCTCAACGCTCCCCATAACCGCCGCGGCTGGTATGCGATGATGCCTCAACTCGGGGCGCCTTTCGGCTTCATCGTGGCGGCGGGCATCTTCGCTTTCTTCCTGGTGAATATCTCCACCGACGACTTCATCGGCTGGGGCTGGCGCTACCCGTTCTTCGTCGCCTTCACCATCAACGTCGTGGCGCTCTTCGCCCGCCTCCGTCTCGTCGCCACCGAACAGTTCCAAGACTTGCTAGAGCGTCGCGATCTTGTGCCGGCGCCGATTTCGGAGCTGTTCCAGAAGCAGGGCAGCGACATCCTCATCGGCGCCTTCGTGCCTTTGGCGTCCTTCGCCTTGTTCCACCTGGTCACGATCTTTCCGCTATCCTATGCCGGCCTTTATACGGACCGGACGCCGGCCGCCTTCCTCGAACTGGAGATGGTTGGCGCCGTCGTGCTGGCCGTGACCGTGATGTTGTCGGGCCTGCTGGCCGATCGTATTGGGCGCCGCAATCTCCTCGGCGCCTGCGCGGTGCTGATCGGCATCTACGCACTCTTTACCCCGATGTTGCTCGGTGGAGACGAGACCGGACATACGATCTTCATCTTGGTGGGCTTCGGCCTGCTCGGCCTGTCCTTCGGCCAGGCCGCCGGTGCGGTGGCGTCGAATTTCTCGAGCCAGAACCGCTACACGGGGTCCGCCATCACCTCCGACCTCGCCTGGTTGATCGGCGCCGGTTTCGCGCCACTGGTGGCGCTGGCCGGCGTGAACCGGTTCGGCCTCTGGGCGGTGGCCGTCTACCTTCTCTCGGGTGCGGTCTGCACGCTCGGGGCGCTGGCGATCAACAAGCGCCTCGACATCCGGGACAATTGACGACGACCGTCCGATCGAAGGTGGGGCGGCTGACCGACCGCCCTGCCTCTCTGCGGGACGGGTATGGGTCGGACGCCGGATACGTCTTTCGCCAACGGCGGCAGCGTCTCCTTCTCCTGCCACCTCATCCTGAGCCGGCCGCACTGGCCATGTCGAAGGACGAGCGAGGCCCGCAGTGGGATCCTGAAACCCTCGTTTTTCGACTCGGGCCCGATCAAGACGAGGAGGCTGGTGGAGGGGTCGGTTCGATCCGCCGCTGCAATGACTCGGCCAGCCTGAATCGACGCCGGCGAGAGGACGGACCCTGCGCATGACGCCATGTTGATCCGCCAGGGAGCGCACAGGAGCTTCGTTCACGACCGTCGCCTGGCCTGCACCCTGGCGCTCGTGGCAGGGGCGCTCAACTCGGCGGGCTTCTACGCGGTCGGCGTCTTCTCGGCCAACATGACCGGCAACGTCTCCATCATGGCGGATCGCTTCGCTCTCGGCGACCTGCTGCCCGGCCTGTTCTATCTCGCCATCCTGGCGACCTTCGTGCTCGGCGCCACCGTGTCGGCCCTGATCACCAACGCGGGCGAGCGCCACCACATCCATGCAATCTACGCTCTCGCGGTTCTGGCGGAAGCGGCGCTTCTGGCGATTTTGGGCTTTGCCGATCTTTGGCTGGCGACCGGCCTGCGGGAGCCCACCCTGATCTTCGGCCTGAGCTTCTCGATGGGGCTGCAGAACGCCATCGTGACCCGCATTTCCGAGGCGCGGGTGCGGACCACCCACATCTCGGGCATGGCCACCGATCTCGGCATCGAAATCGGCTGCCTCCTCGACATCGCGCTCCACGGCGGCGGGCGTGAGGACGCCAGGCCCTTGCGCGAGCGGCTGCTTCTGCATGGCGCCACGATTCTGTCGTTCTGCCTCGGAGGAATCGCCGGCGTGGTGACCTATCGAGCCTGTGGCGCCTGGCTGCTCTTCGGTGCGGCAGCCCTGCTGCTGATGCTTTCGGTGCCCTCGCTGCTGCGTTGGCGCATGATGACGCCCAGGACGGCGCGGGGCTGAGGCCGGGAGGGTCTCAGCGATAGCCGGCGGCCTGCAGCTCGAACAAAGCCGCGTATCGGCCGCCGCGCGCCACCAGCTCGGCATGGGAGCCCTGCTCCTCGACGCGACCCTCCTCCAGGACGACAATCCGGTCGGCCATCCGCACGGTCGAGAACCGGTGCGAGATGATGAGACAGGTGCGCGTCTCGGCGAGGTCGCGGAAGCGCCGGAATACCTCATATTCGGCCCGGGCATCGAGGGCGGCCGTGGGCTCGTCGAGCACCAGCACGGCACCGTCCCGCATATAGGCCCGTGCGATGGCCATCTTCTGCCATTCGCCGCCCGACAGTTCCACGCCGTCCTTGAAACGTCGCCCGAGCGGTTGGTCGTAGCGCTGCGGCAGCCGCGCGATCACGCCATCCGCCAGGGCGCGCGCCGCCGCATCCTCGACGCGAGTGCGGTTGCCCGCCTCGGCGATCAGCCCGACCTCGATATTCTCGGCCGCCGTGAACGAATAGCGCACGAAATCCTGGAGGATCAGGGCGACGCGATTGCGCAGGTCGTCGAGCGCGAAGTCGCGCAGATCGATGCCGTCGACCGTGATGCGCCCCTCGGTCGGGTCGTAGAGCCGCGACAGCAGCTTGACGATCGTGGTCTTGCCGGCACCGTTCTCGCCGACGAGCGCCACCACTTCCCCGGCCTCGATCGTGAGGTCGAAGCCGCGGATCGCCCAGCGCTCGGCCTCGGGATAGCGGAAACCCACACCCTCGAAGCGAATCCCCGTGCGGATCGGCGCGGGAAAGGGCACCGGGACATCGGGCGAGCGCACGGCCGGGACGATATCGAAGAAGGAGAACAGGTCGTCGAGATAGGTGGCCTGCGAGGCGAGTTGCGAGAGGCCGAGGAGAAGGCCCTCGAGCAGCGACCGCAGTCGCAGCAGCGATCCCGCCAGGAATCCGAGGTCGCCGACCGAGATATCGCCCCTTAGCGTGCGCCACAGGATCACGGCATAGCCGGCATAGTAGGAGAGCGCGCTCAGCGTGGCGAAGAGCCCGCCCCATAGGGTGCGCCGGACCGCAAGGCGGCGGGTCTCGCCGAACATCACTTCGGACAGGCTCGCGAACCGGTCGGAAAGGAAACCTTCGAGGCCGAAGAGCTTTACCTCCTTGGCTGTCTCGACGCTGGCGCCGAGGTAGCGAAGGTAATCCACCTGCCGCCGCTCCGGCGTGCGTCCGAAGTTCAGCCGATAGCCCTCGCGGTTGAAGTGCAGCTCGCCGAAGGCAGCCGGCACCAGCGCGGCGGCGAGGAGCACCAGGAGCCAGGGTGCGTAAGCGGCGAAGCCCACCGCCAGCGCCGCCACGGTGACGAGATCCTGCGCCTGGCCGAACACGAGTTGAAGGATGGTGGAGCGACCCGTCACCTGGCGGCGCGCGCGGTCCAGGCGGTCCTGCTGGTCGGCGGATTCGAACTGCTCGAGGTCGAGCGTCGCGGCATGGCGCATCAATGCCAGGCTGGCGCCATCGCTGTAGCGCTGCGCCAGCAGATCGCCCACCAGCGCGCTGGCGCGGCCGAGCAGATCCGACAGGATGCCGAGCCCGGCCTCGGCCAGCACCAGCAGGCCCAGATGGGTGAGCCGGCCGGCGGCGATCCAGTCGCCCAAAGCTGGGCCGGGATGGGGCAGGCGCGCTTCCGCAATTACGGTGTCGAGGATCAGCTTGCCGAGATAGAGCGCGGCACTGGGCAGCAAGGCCCGGGCGAGCCGCAGCCCCATCGTGGCCAACGCCAGCGCCGGGCTGGTGCGCCACACGAGGCCGAAGAGCCGCGGCAGGCTGCGCAGCGTTCCGAGCCGATCCCGCAGCAGCGGAGGAACAATCGTCACCGGCGCCCGTCTCCCGTGATCGTCGCGACGGGCCGGACCGATAGACCGCCGCTCATGATCCACCCTGCTTCCGCTTGCCCCGCACCATCCTTGTCGTCATCGGTCCACCTTCGATCATCGAGCGCGCATCCGCGACGACGCGTTGATTCCAAGATCATTCATCGCCTGAGCTCGCTTCGAGAAGTGTGCTGCCGAAACAGTCACAAGTTTCATCAAATGAAAGTCCTCGCGCGGGGCTCAGCCTAGCCAATGTTGAAACCTCGAGATCCTTCCTGGTCATTCGCAAAAAGCGAAACCTTGATTCGGATTCGGCATATCTGCCCGAAAACCGATGACTGAGCTAAGGCTTCCTCAACTTGTTTGCCGCAGCGTCTTCATTACCATTCGCGGTTGTTGCACCTGTTCATGATGCCTTCCCCGCGTGCCATACGCTCCGACGGAGGGCCACCGTGACATGCAAAGCTTTCCCGCAGCGCCGATGCGCTCGTACGGCTCGCGCCCGCACTCCATCTTGACAGGCCAGATGTCGACCGAAGCCGCCCGGTCGGGCGTCGAGACGACCTCTTCAGCGGCCCATACCTACGGCGGAGCGGATCGATCTCTTCACCACCAGCCCCCTCATCCCTTCGACAAGCTCAGGACAGGCTTTGAGCCGGTCCCGAAGGGCTCGTGTCGAAAGACGAGCGCTTCGGGATTCCACTACGGGTCTGGCTCATCATCACGCTCGTCCTTCGACACGGCCGCCGCGCGGCCGGCTCAGGATGAGGTGACGGGAGAAGCAGGCTCCGTTTGCCGCCGTTGGTATCGCACGATGTCTGGACATAAGCCTCCCTCCGCCTTGCTGGGCCGGGCGCTCGGCGATACGCGGGGCGCAGCCGCGATCGAGTTCGCGCTGGTCAGCCTGCCGTTCCTCGCCCTGCTCGGCGCCACCATCCAGGTCGCCTTCGTGATCTGGGCCGCGCAGAATTTCGATTTCGCCTTTCAGAAAGCTGCACGCAGCTTGTTCACCGGCCAGTTCCAGCAGAGCAACAGCCAGTCAGCGACCTCGGCCGGTCAGATCACATCTCTTGCGGCTCTCCGATCCAGCATGTGTGGTTCAGGCGCTTCGGCAACGCCTGTGCTCTTCGACTGTTCTGCGGTCAAGATCGATATCACTCTGGGCACGTCCTCCGGATCGAGCTTCGCGGGGAGCACGGCGCCCTATCCGGTCGACCCCACCACGCGCGATTGGGCGGCGGGCTTCGGCACGCATTACGCCTGCGCGGCGCCAGGCAAGATCGTGGTCGCCACGGCGGCGGTGAAATTTCCCATCATCTTCGGACTGCTCGATGCCGGGCTGGCCAATTTCGCTGACGGTTCCAAGCTCCTCGAGGCCACGGCCGTTTTCAGAACCGAGCCCTACGCGGCTGCGAACAGCTCACCATGCCCCGCATCATAAAGGCGCTCCGACACGACCGGACGACGCAGCGTGTCTGTCCGAAAACCTTCCGCCGCGATACGGCCGGCGTCTCGGCCGTGGAGTTCGCGCTCATTCTGCCCGTCATGCTGGTCCTTTGGGCCGGCATGGCGGAAATGTCGCACGCGATCGACAATTGGCGCAAGGTGACGCAGCTGGCCCGAACGATCGTCGACCTCACGTCACAGGGTGATACGAGCGATCCGATCGCCTCCGCCACGATGAACGACATCCTAGCCTCTTCGGCCGCAGTGATGCGGCCCTTTGCGATCACGAACACCGCGATCGTGATCAGCGCGCTCGCGGTAGATACATCCTCGTCGACTACCAGTCCTCGTGTGTGTTCCAGCCTCGCGTCCAGTTCCTCGGTTCAGGCGCGGAAGACCGGGATCGCCACTGACCTGACCATCCCGGCTGGTTTCGGCACCAACGGAAACCGCTACATGCTGGCGGAAGTGACAATGCCCTACAGCCCGATGCTCGGGGCCTCGCTTGGCAAGATCATCAATGGGCTCAGCGGCACGATCAAAATCGCCAGCAGCTTCGCCTGGCCGGTGCGCAACGGCGTCGTCCACAACAGCATCAATAGCACGCCGGAACTGACATTGCCGGGAGGATCCGCATGCCCATGAGCCGCGACGAACGCGCCGACGGATCAGGTCGGATCGACATTTTGCGTCGAGGGCTGCGCAGCTTCGTGTCGAACGGGCGTGGCAACGTCGCCATCATCTTCGGGCTGGCGAGTCTTCCGCTGCTGGCCTTCACGGGGGCGGCGATCGACTACGGCCTGGCGACGAGGCTGCAGGTCAAGCTCCAGGCCGCGACCGACGCGACCGCTCTCACCCTGTGCCAGACCCCCCAAACCACGACGACACCCCAGCTTCAGAGCCAGGCCAAGACGGTGATGACCGGCTACATGGCTAATGCGACCAATCTGCTGGTAGATACACTCGCCGTGACCAGCGCCCCTCGAAAGATCACGCTGACCACGCATGTCAATTCGCGTACCTTTTTCCCGGCCTTCACGGGCGTGAGTTCGCCAAAGGTCACTGCCACGTCGCAATGCGCGACGCCGCTTCCCAAGACCTTTGAGATCGCCATGGTCCTCGACAATACGGGGTCGATGGCGAATTCCAGCGGTTCGCAGTCCAAGCTTCAGGCTGCACAGGAAGCGGCTGCCAACTTCGTGGACTACGTCAATACCAATGATGCGTTTTCCAGCCAGAGCAGAATAGCTATCGTCCCGTTTGCAGGCGCTGTCGCCATCGATCCTGCGGTATCGGGAACTGCAACGGCGAGTTGGGTCGACACCAAAGGGCAGTCGATTTATCACTGGACCAATGTGGCGAAGAGTAGCCTTTTCGCCAGCCGGCTTTCGATTTTCAATGTACTCAAGAATTTTAGCCCGAGTTGGGGTTGGGCGGGTTGTTTCGAGTCGCAGCCCTACCCGCAAAATGTGCAGGACGGGGCGCCCAGCACTGCCAATACGCAGGCGGGATGGAACAGTCTCTACGTCCCCTATTTTGCTCCCGACGAACCGGGCAAAGGCACCACGGGCCTTGCGACCTGGAGCTCCGGGGCCAGGAACGCGCAGACCTACGTCAGTTACAACAGCTACATCGACGATACTGGTAACTGCTCTTCAACGGCGACGGACTTTCCTACGGCGGAAAGCCAAGCCTGCAAATATGCCAATGTGACTAACGCCAAACCAACCACGTCCGGCCCGGCTTCATTGCCGAACGGCCCTAACTTCCTTTGCAACAGTAAACCGCTTCAGAGGCTGACCAGCGACACGAGTACCTTGAAGAGCCTCATCGCTTCGATGGTGGCGGCGGGATCGACCAACATCCACGAAGGTATGATCTGGGGTTGGCGTACTCTGTCGCCGATCAGCGTTTTTGGGGATGGGGCGGCCTACTCACCCTCGACATCGAACGCCCCGACGGCAACGAGCAAGGTTATCATCCTGATGACCGACGGCGCCAACTCCTGGCCAGCCAACGCCTATACCAACTACAACGGCTACACCAACTACAACCAGACTTTGTATTTTCCGGATGGTTATCTGACAAACGCCGACGGAAGCGACCCGACGCCTCACATGCCGCCCGCGTACAAGAATGCCTCGAACATCTCGACCACGACGCAACAGCGAAACGCCCTCGACCAGTTGACCCTGGAAACCTGCACGAACGCAAAGGCGGCTGGCATCTCCATCTACACTATCGGGTTCAGCGTCGCGTCGGATCCGATCGACAACCAGGGCATCACCTTGCTGCAGAATTGTGCAAGCAATTCCAAGCAGGCTTTCGTGGCCAACGACTCCACGGGACTGATCGGCGCCTTTAGCCAGATCGCCGCCAGTATCGGGGCGCTGCGCATCAGCCAGTAGGCCGGCGGCCGATCATTCTCGGCGCGTGCTTGGCTCCGCCCAGTCCTGTATCGGGCCCAGCGGCACGATGCCGGTTGGGTTGATGCCGCGATGGCTGCCGTAATAGTGACCCTTGATATGGAGCCAGTCGACCGTGTCGTTCACCCCTGAGTATTGAAAGAGGTGACGCGCATAGTCCCAGAGATACTGATAGTCCACGAGCCTACGCAGGTTGCATTTGAAATGGCCGTGGTAGACGGCGTCGAAGCGCACCAACGTCGTGAACAGTCGCCAGTCGGCTTCCGTGGCCTCGGAGCCACAGAGATAGGGCTGGCGGGCGACGAGCGATTCCAGCCAGTCGAGCGTGTCGAAGAGCGGGACGACGGCAGCCTCGTAGGCGGCCTGCGTGGTGGCGAACCCCGCCCGGTAGACGCCGTTGTTCAGCGTCTCATACACTCGCGTGTTCACGGCATCGATGTCGGCTCTCAGCGCCTCGGGATAAAGATCGCCGGGTCGCGCGCCTATGCCGTCAAAGGCCGAGCCGAAGATGCGGACGATGTCGGCGGATTCGTTGTTGACGATGGTTCCGGCCTGCTTGTCCCACAGGATCGGCACTGTGACACGCCCGGTGTAGCGACCATCGGCCCGCCGGTAGACCTCCTGGAGCAGTTGCGCCCCGAATGGATCCGTGATCACTCCAGGTCCCGGCGCGAAGGTCCAGCCATCGTCTCGCATCAGCCAATGGGTCACCGACAGGCTCACGATGTCGTCGAGACCTTTGAGACGCCTGACGATCAGGGCGCGATGAGCCCAGGGGCAGGCCAGCGACACGTAGAGATGGTATCGCCCGGCTTCCGGCGGATGCTCGCCCCCCGCCGCGATCGTGCCGCGAAACCGCGTCGGCGGCCGCTTGAACTGACCATCCTTGGTGTGGGCGAGATCTTCGTCCCGGCGCCAGACGCCGTCCACCATCTCGCCCATCGTCGACCTCCTCGTCGTATGTCAGCGCGAAGCGAGAGGCCGCCGGGATCCGCTGACCGGCCGCGTCTGAGCAGAGCCGGTCTCGGCGAAGAGCTCGGCCAGCTTTTCCGTCATGGCGCCACCGAGCTCCTCGGCATCCACGATGGTGACAGCGCGCCGGTAGTAGCGGGTTACGTCATGCCCGATGCCGATGGCGATCAGTTCGACCGGAGAGCGCGTCTCGATCTCCTCGATGACGGCCCGGAGGTGCTTCTCAAGGTAGTTGCCGGCATTTACCGACAGCGTCGAGTCGTCGACCGGCGCGCCGTCCGAGATCATCATCAGGATCTTGCGCTGCTCGGGGCGACCAAGCAGGCGCTTGTGCGCCCAATCCAGCGCCTCGCCGTCGATGTTCTCCTTCAGCAAGCCTTCCCGCATCATCAAGCCGAGGTTGCGCCGCGCCCGGCGCCAGGGCGCATCCGCCGACTTGTAGATGACGTGGCGCAGGTCGTTGAGGCGGCCCGGCGTCGTGGGCTTACCGGATTGCAGCCAGGCTTCGCGGGATTGCCCGCCCTTCCAGGCCTTGGTGGTGAAGCCGAGGATCTCGACCTTGACGCCGCAGCGCTCCAGCGTCCGCGCCAGGATATCGGCACAGGTCGCCGCCACCGTGATGGGTCGACCGCGCATGGAGCCGGAATTGTCGAGCAGCAGCGTGACCACGGTATCGCGGAAGTCGGTATCCTTCTCGCGCTTGAAGGACAAAGGCTGCTGCGGGTCGATGACGACGCGCGACAGGCGCGCCGGATCGAGCATGCCCTCTTCGAGGTCGAACTCCCAGGCGCGGCTCTGCTGCGCCATGAGGCGCCTCTGCAGCCGGTTGGCGAGGCGCGCCACGACGCTCGACAAATTGGAGAGCTGCTTGTCGAGATAGGCGCGCAGCCGCTCGAGCTCTTCGGCGTCACAGAGCTGCTCGGCCGGCACCACTTCGTCGTATTTGACCGTGAAGGCTTTGTAGTCCGTCCCTCTCGCGTCGCCGGCAGGCGCCTGCGGACGACGGCTCTCGGCAGCCTCTTCGGCCTCGCCCTCGTCCTGATCCTCGAGCGTCTCGCCGGCGGGGGCGTCGGGGCTTTCCATAGCCCCCTCCTCCATATCCTCGGCAGAGGATTCGGCAGTGTCCATCTCCAGCGACTGGCCGGTCTCGGACTCCTGCCCATCGCCTTCCGACTGATCGGCATCGTCCTGCGCCGCATCCTCGTCCTGGTCGTCGTTCTCCTCCTCCCGATCGAAGGAGGATGGATCCGCCATGTCGAGCGACTGGAGAAGCTTGTGGATCGAACGGCCGAAGGCACGCTGGTCTTCGAGCAGGGTGTCGAGTTTGTCGAGATCCGCTCCGGCGCGTTCCTCGATCCAGGGCCGCCACAGGTCGACGATGGTCTGGGCGTCGGGTGGCGGAGCGCGGCCGGTCAGCCGTTCGCGCACCATCAGCGCCACGGCGTCCTCGATCGGCGCATCGGCGCGATCGGTGATCTCGGCGTAGTTGCCGCGGTGGTAGCGGTCCTCCAGCATGGCGGCGAGGTTGATCCCGACACCGTCCATGCGGCGCGCACCGATCGACTCGACCCGCACCTGTTCGACGGCATCGAAGACCGCGCGCGCCGCCTGCGCCTCGGGCAAGAGGCGGCGGTGCGTGCCTGCATCGTGACAGGCGAGCTTCAGCGCCATCGAATCGGCGTGGCCCCGCACAATGGCGGCCTCGCGCGGGGTGAGCTTACGGGCGGGTTCGGGAAGACGCGCCTTGGCGGTGTCGCCATGGCCTATGACGCTCGGCTTATCGGGCGCGAAGGCCACTTCCAGCTCCGGCGTCCGAGCCATAGCGCGCATGCAGGAGGCGACGGCGCGCTTGAAAGGCTCCTGCGGAGCTTCGGTAGGTCCGCCAGGCTTGCGATTGGAGAGAGGGCTCATAAGCTCTTGGTCAGGTAATGGCGGCAGTGCCCGGCGGGAAAGCCGTCGAGCCGGGCGAAATCGCGGTAGCCGAGCTTGCGATAAAACTCGGGCGCCTGGAAGGAGAACGTGTCGAGCACGGAATCGGTCGCACCGCGACGACGCGCCTCGTCCTCGGCCTCAGCCATCAGCCGCGTGGCATGTCCGCGGCCGCGGTGGTCGACCGAGACCCAGAGCCCATCGACCGTCAGCCAGCCCATGAAGGTCTGTCCTACGAGACCGCCGATCAGGGCGCCGTCGTCGCGGAGAGCCAGAGTGAGGATCTGACGGTCGCCATCGTGCTTGGCGCGGGTATCGGCGCGCAGCGACCCCATGATGGCTTGGCGGACGTTCAACTGGAGAGCATCCGGGACGAGGCGAACGACTGCGGTCACGGCTCGGGCCAGACGATGGGACGTGTCATGACGTCGTCCCACGAGTAGGGATCGATGTCCGGCATGACTGCATCCGGCAGGTCGGTCTCATTGAGGGCGGCAACACGGCCCTGGCGAAACGCTGTTTCGGTCAGAGCAGGCAGGTGTGAGCGCAGGCTGCGAGCCTCGTCGAGCAACTCGTCGACTTGACGCCTTTGCTCGACAATCGTCCGCGCCCAACTCGCACTTCGCCGGTCCGGCTGGTGGTCCCATTTCAGCAGATGCTGATAGACGAGGCTAAGCCGACTTAGGAGTTCTCTGCGTTCTCGCCGAGCCACGTCCTGAACCTCGTCGGCCAAGTTTTCGATGTCGAGTTCATCGAAACGCCTGAGCCTCATGAGCTCGGCCTGTTCCATCGCCCAGGCGTGGGCATCAACGTCGTAGCGGGTAAGCGGCTTCGACAGCCCCTCGTCCGGATCGTGGGTCAGAACTAAAGACGCGTGCTCCATGGCTCGTCTCCCGCGAAAGCGCCGCCCGTCAGGCGGCGCCCTCCTTCAGCTCAATGCGACGTTGACGGTGCTCTCTGGAAGCTCCTTGCCGAAGCTACGCTGATAGAACTCGGCCACCAGGGACCGTTCCAGCTCGTCGCATTTATTCAGGAAGGTCAGGCGGAACGCGAAGCCGATATCGCCGAAGATGTCGGCATTCTCGGCCCAGGTGATGACGGTGCGCGGGCTCATCACGGTCGACAGGTCACCCGCCGTGAAGGCGTTCCGGGTGAGATCGGCGACACGCACCATCTTGTTGACGATGTCGCGCCCTTCCTTGGTGCCCTGGTAGTGAGGCGCCTTGGCCTGGACGATGTCGACCTCGCGGTCGTGAGGCAAATAGTTGAGGGTCGTGACGATCGACCAACGGTCCATCTGGCCCTGGTTGATCTGCTGGGTGCCGTGGTAGAGGCCCGACGTATCGCCAAGGCCGACCGTGTTGGCGGTCGCGAAGAGGCGGAAGGCCGGATGCGGCTTGATCACGCGCTTCTGATCCAGCAGCGTCAGGCGGCCGGAAAGCTCCAGCACGCGCTGGATGACGAACATCACGTCGGGTCGGCCCGCGTCGTATTCGTCGAAGCAGAGTGCGATGTTGTTCTGCAGCGCCCAGGGCAGCATGCCGTCACGGAATTCCGTGACCTGCTTGCCGTCCTGTAGCACGATGGCGTCCTTGCCGACGAGGTCGACGCGCGACACGTGGCTGTCGAGATTGATGCGGACGCAGGGCCAGTTCAGACGCGCGGCGACCTGTTCGACATGGGTCGACTTGCCGGTCCCGTGATAGCCGGTGATCATCACGCGGCGGTTGCGTGAGAAGCCGGCCAGGATGGCCAGCGTGGTATCCCGGTCAAAGAGGTAGTCCCGGTCGGTATCGGGGACATGTTCCTCGGTGCGCGAATAGGCCGGCACGAACATGTCGGAATCGATGCCGAAGACGTCCCGCACCGAAACCTTGGTGTCAGGCAGGGACTGCGTGTCTGAAGTAGCGTTCTGCATCGATCCTCCGAGCCCGCTTCGCTTGGAAGCGGTGCCCGCTTTGGGGCTTCTAGGGTTGACGGGCCGCGGTGGCGGCCTGCGGTGGTGTCAGCTTGATGGTCTTCAGGAAGTTATAGGCGCGGATGATGTCGCGCAATTTGTCCTCGCTGGACCGATCGCCGCCGTTGGCATCCGGATGCAATTGCTTGACCAATTGCTTGTAGCGCGCCTTAACGGCGGCAGCGTCCGCCATCTCGTCGAGGCCCATGGTGGTCAACGCCTTGGTGGTAGCGATGGAGTAGTAGGGACGACGCGGCGCATCGGCGCGCCCCTGCCGGGCACGGGCGCGGAAGATACCGAGCGAGTCGGGATGAAGATCGTCCGTCGAGGAGGTCTCACCGGCGGCGCGATTGACCCCCATGCTCCAGGTCGGCCGATGGCCGACCAGGGCCTCTTTCTGATACTTCTGAACCGCGACATCGCTCATGCCGGTGAAATAATCATACGTGGCGTTGTATTCGCGGACATGGTCGATGCAGAAGCAGAAATACTGCCCCTCACGGTCCCGACCCTGCGGTGCTCGAAAGTCACCAGCCTCGTTGCAACCCGGATGATCGCACGGCGTCTTGGACGGCAAAGCGGCGGCCTTGGCGCTCTTGCCCGCGCTTTTGGAGCGGATGCGATCGAAATGGTGCGAGTTGAGGTTCATCACCGGCCTATTATGGGGGAGATCGCGGGCGTCGCAAGGCGGGCCGTGCCGCATCTCTGCCCTGCCCCGCGTCCCCGACTGCCAAGGAAAGATATGATGAGTGTTAAGGACCGAATCGTGGCGACGCTGACGCAAGGTCTCGCGCCACAGAGCCTCGACGTGATCGACGAGTCCCATCAGCATGCCGGACATATGGGATCGCGGGCCGGCGGCGAGACGCATTTCCGCGTCCGCATCACCGCTACAGCCTTTGCCGGCCAGTCCCGGGTCGACCGCCACCGCACCATCAACGCGCTTCTGGCCGGCGAATTGAAGCCCGACGGCGTGCATGCCCTGGCGATCGAAGCCCGGGCGCCGGATGAGGCAGGGGCCTCGACCATATCATCGTGAGTTGAATCTGGAGATCCGCGCGGGCTACGATGGCGCGTGCGGATCACCTTCGACCCTCAAAAGCGCGATGCAACGCTGAAGACACGAGGGCTCGACTTCACCGACGCGGCGAAGGTTTTCGCCGGTCCCGTCGCGGACGTCGCCGACACTCGGTTCGCCTATCCCGAACCTCGGGTTGTGACCTTTGGCTATCTCGATTTGCGCATGGTGGCCGTCGTGTGGACGCCGACGGTGGATGGGCGCAGAATCATTTCGATGAGGAAAGCCAATGACAGGGAACAACAGACCTACGGGGAGCGACTGGCGTTCATTGACGCCTACGAGAATACAGTCGGGGACTATGAGGAAATTCCGGATATGTCCGAGATCGACCTGTCTCTCGTGACGTGGAAGATCGGCGATCGTGTCGTGAGCGAGGCCGAAGGTCGCGTCGCAATGGCGGACGCCCTGGCGAGCCACCGAGAACGCATCGAGCTTGAACTCGGCGGCGACGTGCTGGCAGCCTATCGCGCCGCCGGACCCGACTGGCGGGACCGCATGGCGGAAGCGTTGCGCAAAGCCGTCGGACTCTGAGCATTCCCGCCGTTTCCCAAATCTGCGAACCCCGCTAGGAGACAGTGGCGAGGGCCCGCTCGGCGGGCGCGGAGATCTGATCGATGTCGGATATGAGGCTCGTCGTCACGGGGGCCGGCGGGCGCATGGGCCGCATGCTGGTAGCGGCCATCCAGGAGACGCCGGGCCTGATGCTCGTCGCCGCCCTGGAGCGAGCAGGATCACCTTCGCTCGGCCAGGATGCCGGCACGCTGGCCGGCCTCGGGCCTATCGGGGTGGCGGTCACCGACAATGCGCTCGAAGCCTTCGTGGGTGCCGAGGGTGTGCTCGATTTCACCTCTCCGGCCGCAACGACGCACTTCGCCATGCTGGCCGCCCAAGCCCGCATCGCCCACATCATCGGCACGACCGGTCTCGATGCCGCCGACCTCGGCAGGCTCGAAGCCGCCTCGCGCCACGCTCCGCTGGTCCGCTCCGGCAACATGAGCCTGGGCGTCAACCTCTTGGCCGCCCTGGTTCGCCGCACCGCGCGTTCGCTCGGCGTCGAGTGGGACGTCGAGATCGTCGAGAGCCATCACCGCATGAAGGTCGACTCTCCTTCGGGAACGGCTCTGCTGCTGGGCGAAGCCGCCGCGGAGGGTCGCGGCGTGGACCTCGGCGCTGTGGCCGTCCGGGGGCGAGACGGCATCATGGGCGCTCGTGCGCCTGGCGCGATCGGCTTCGCGGCCCTGCGTGGCGGCACGGTCGTGGGCGATCATTCCGTGATCTTCGCCGGCGAGGGCGAGCGGATCGAGCTCAGCCACCGCGCCGAGGATCGTTCGCTGTTTGCCAAGGGTGCCGTCAAGGCGGCGCTCTGGGCCCGAGGCCGCAAGCCCGGCCTTTACAGCATGGCCGACGTGCTCGACCTTTCCGACTTTTGATCTCTGATCGATGGATATGTCCATGGACCGCATGCTCGTCCTGATCCGCCACGGCCAGTCCGACTGGAACCTGAAGAACCTGTTCACCGGCTGGAAGGACCCTGACCTGTCGCCGAAGGGCGTCGAGGAAGCCACAGCGGCGGGCCGCGCGCTGACGGCGGTGGCACCATTCGACGTGGCCTTCACCTCGGCGCTGACCCGGGCGCAGCACACCTGCCGGCTGGTGCTCGGCGAGGTCGGCCAGGAGGGGCTCGAGACGATCCGTGACGAGGCGTTGAACGAGCGCGACTACGGCGACCTTTCGGGGCTCAACAAGGACGAGGCGCGGGTGAAGTGGGGCGCCGATCAGGTCCACGTCTGGCGCCGCTCCTACGACATTCAGCCACCCGGCGGCGAAAGCCTGCGCGATACCGTGGCGCGCGTTCTGCCCTTCTACAACCAGCGCATCCTGCCGCGTGTCCTGGCGGGCCAGAGTGTCCTGGTGGCGGCGCATGGTAATTCACTGCGCTCGCTGATCATGGTGCTCGATGGATTGTCGCCGGACGGCATCGTCGGCGTCGAGCTCGAGACAGGCGTGCCGATCGTCTATCGGCTGAGGGCGGATTCCACCGTCGCGCACAAGGACGTACTGAAGCCCTGACCGGCTTGCACTCACTGCAGAGCTGGAATGCAGAGCTTGACCGCAGCCTTATCCCGCGTCGCGGCATCGCCCATCTGCCGATTTCCGACCACCATTCCGGAGCCGCATCCTTGGCCGACCTCTTCGATCCCCTGATCATTGGCGATCTTCGCTTGCAGAACCGCATCGTCATGGCGCCGCTAACTCGATGCCGGGCCAGCAGCGGACGCGTGCCGAACCAGATGATGGCGGAATACTATCGCCAGCGCGCGAGCGCCGGACTGATTTTGTCCGAGGCCACCAGCGTGACCGACGAAGGCGTCGGCTATCCCGATACGCCCGGCATTTGGTCGGACGAGCAGGTCGAAGGCTGGAAGCTCGTCACCGATGCCGTTCACCAGGCCGGCGGCCTCATCTTCATGCAGCTCTGGCATGTCGGGCGCATCTCGGACCCGAGCTATCTCGACGGCCGCCTACCGGTGGCGCCGAGCGCCATCCGGCCGGCCGGACACGTCAGTCTGGTGCGCCCGCAGAAGGAGTTCGAGACACCCCGCGCCCTCGAGGTCAACGAGATCCCGATGGTGGTGGCGGCCTATCGTAAGGGCGCCGAGAACGCCAAGAAGGCGGGTTTCGATGGTGTCGAGGTTCACGGCGCCAATGGCTACCTGCTCGACCAGTTCCTGCAGGACAAGACGAACCGGCGCGACGACGATTACGGCGGTCCGATCGAGAACCGCGCCCGCCTGATGCTGGAAGTGACCGATGCCTGCATCGCGGTCTGGGGCGCGTCCCGGGTCGGCATGCATCTGGCGCCGCGGCGCGATGCTCATGACATGGGTGATTCCGATCCGCTGGGCACTTTTACCTACGTGGCCCGCGAACTCGGCAACCGGAAGATCGCCTTCATCTGTGCGCGCGAGAAGCTCGGCGACGACAGTCTCGGCACAGAGATAAAGCGCGCCTTCGGCGGCCTCTACATCGAGAACGAGTTGTTCTCGAAGGCCGATGCCGTGCAGGTCCTCGCCAACAACGAGGCTGATGCCGTCGCGTTCGGCAAGCTCTACATCGCCAACCCCGACCTCGTCCGCCGCTTCCGCGAGGATGCGCCACTGAATGCGCCCCAACCCGCGACCTTCTACGGACCGGGTGCCGAGGGCTACATCGACTATCCGGCGCTCGACGCCGCCTGAGGTTAGGGGCTTGATCGCGGACGCGTGATGAGTCATAGGACAGGCAGACGCGGCGGGTCATCCCGCCGCATTTCTTTTGATCAGGTGCAGTGATGAAGGTCCGCAATTCCTTGAAGTCGCTCCGCGGACGCCACCGCGACAACCAGCTCGTGCGCCGCAAGGGCCGAGTCTACATCATCAACAAGACCCAGAAGCGCTACAAGGCCCGTCAGGGCTGAACGTCGATCCAGCCGTGACGATTTGACAAACCCCGGAACCCCGTTCCGGGGTTTTCGTCGCTTGTGGTGCCTTTGACGGCGCTGCCGCCGGCTCCTATCTTGCGCGGATGGGCAAATCCATTGCATGGGGCGCCGCGCTGGCGATGCTGACCTCCGCCACGGTCTCGGCAACCGGAGCGCCCGGTCACGATCATCCGAACGACCAGGCCTCCCCCCTGCCCTTCTTTCGGCATGGTGAGCCTTTCTCAGGCCTTCCAGGATCGGGCAGCCTGCCCTCGGATCGTCCCGTTCTCGGAACCGACGGTGCCCTGGATAGTTCGCCACCGCGCGGAGCCGAGCGCGATGCGGGCCCTCCTGTGACGCCTCCAAAGCCTCCGAGCCAGGCCGACATCTTGAACAAGCTGATGAAACGGCTCGCCGTCGCTGGGGACTCCGACGAAGCGAAGGGAATCGCCGGGATGGTCGAGCGGCTATGGATGCAGTCGGGATCCGACACGGCCGACCTCCTCATGACCCGGGCCGTGGCGGCCATGGACGGGCAACGCCGCGATGTCGCGGCCGCTCTGTTGGACAAGATCATCGACCTTCGCCCAGGCTGGGCCGAGGCGTGGAACAAGCGCGCCACCCTTCGCTTTCTCGACGATGACGATACCGGCGCCATGGAAGACATCAGCCACGTTCTCGTGCTGGAGCCCCGTCACTTCGGGGCTCTCAGCGGCATGGGCTTCATCCTGGAGCGTCATGGCGACCACGCGGCGGCCCTGAAGGCGCTCCGGACAGCGCTCGCCATCGATCCGCAGGATAGCGAGATCCGGAAGGCCGTCGACAAGCTCGTCCCCACGGTCGACGGGGAGGCTCTTTGAGGGCCCGACGTCCGGCGCTTCGGCCCGAGGCGGCGCGATGAGGGTTCCAATCGGGGTCGTAGCCTCAATCCTGACTCTCGCCGCTGCCGGATGGCTCTACACTCTGTGGCAGACGGGCGTGATCGAGCGGCGCTTTCCGCCGCGTGGTGCTTTCGTGATGATCGGCGGGGGGGCGCGGCTCCACTACACGGAGCGTCGGCCCGCCGGGGCCGCGCGTGGAACAGTGGTCCTGCTCCACGGCGCCAGCGGCAATCAGGCTGATTTGATGGTTCCCCTCGGCGACCGGCTCATGGCCCAGGGCTTTCGCGTCCTTGCCTTCGACAGGCCGGGACATGGCTGGAGCGACAGGCCGGACGGGGAGGAGGACGATTCGTCGCCGGCGCGACAAGCCGAACTGATCGTCGAAGGGCTGAAACGGCTCGGCGTCGCGGATGCCGTCGTGGTGGGCCATAGCTGGAGCGGCGCGCTTGCGGCCGTCCTCGCGCTCGATCATCGCGACGTGACCGGCGGGGCCGTGCTGTTGTCGCCCGTTGTCTATCCCTGGCCGACCGGCATCGAATGGTATTACGCGCCGGCCGCGTCGCGCTGGCTCGGACCGGCCTTCACCCGCATCATGACCCTGCCGGTCGGCCAGTTGCTGCTACCGGCCGGGATCGCCTCGGTCTTCTCGCCCCAACCGGCCCCTCCGGACTTCATCGAACGCACGGGCGTCGAACTCGTGCTGCGCCCCCTCGAATTCGAGAACAACGCCAGCGACGTGTTCCATCTTCACGCCTTCGTCACGGGCTTGGGACCGCGCCTACCCGGCATTGCGATTCCGCTGGCGCTCGTGGCGGGCGACAGCGACACGATCGCACCGGCATCGTTCCATGCCGAACGCATGGCGCGCGAAGTGCCGGGCGCGACGCTTGCGTTGCTGTCAGGCCGCGGTCACTCGCCGCAATGGTCGGATCCCGAGGTCGTCGTGGCAGCCGTCGTCTCGGTCGCCGAAAGGATGGTGGCCCGTTCCGCCGCGGCGAGGCCCGTCGTGCCGGTGGCGGTTCAATAAGCGCCGGCTCGTGTCACGCCGGCGGCTGGGCTTCGACCGTGACGTGGCCAAGCGCGCAATACCGGTCGCTACCGACCGACGCGAAAGCCTGCAACTCCTGCCCCGGCCGGCCTCGGGCATAACCGCTCCATAGGCGGCGAGGTTCCCCGGGCAGCGCTGCCGAGCCGAACCCCGCCACCCGCGCGGCGGAGTCGGCAATGACGATGCGCGTGGTGACGGGTCCAGAATCCTGTTTCGGAACCGTACCGGCCAAGCGAAGGCCGTCCGTTCCAAGCACTGGATCGGCACGCACCGTCACCGATCCTGGGCAAGGGCTCGCTTCCTTAGCCGGATCGATAACCTGCCCTGAAAGCGCAAAGGCGGGATCCGCGAAGGCGGCGAGGTGATGAGTGCGCAGGTGCGGGACAAGATTGGCGATGTCGGCCGCACTGTTGTTCTCGTAGGAACTGGCGGCCTCGTTGTCGAACAGACCGGAGATCAGGCTGTCCGACACGTGGCGCAGCGCTGCCGAGCGACTAGCGAGATCCGGCCATGCCGAAGCCTCGAACCACACCGAGGCGCCGGCCAGCAACAGCATCAGGGCTCCGAGGGCGGGGGGCCACACGCGTGTCGACACAGAGCGCGTCGGTGTCGTGGGGCCATCCTGGCCGAACACGACCGGAAACCAGAAGAGCACGAGGGCGCACCAGAAAATCAGCGACGGCGTCGCGTAACGGCTTTCGGAGGCCTGCTCGGTTCCGAGCGCGACGCGGCCATAGCTTGTCAGGGCTGCGCTGGCCAGGACGAAGCCCATGATGCCGAGCAGAACCAGATCGCCGCCATCGTGCCGATCAAGCGTGGCGACGCGCCATGCCGCGGCCGCAGCGAGAATCAGGCCCAGCACGCCCAGCGCCTGAGTGACGCGAAGATTGGACCCAAGAGGGTTGCCGAGATAGGCCGTCAGATAACGTGGGTAGGCCCAGAGGTGCGACGGCACCTCCCTCAAGGGAAAGCTCGCGTCGCCCGGAGTGTAACCATGCAGGTAGACGGCCCCCAGCAATGACGATAGGACCACAGTCGTGACGATGATTTGTCGGCTGCTCCCTCGCAGGATAGCGATGGCGGTCAGAACGAAGCCGGCCAGCATGCCATTCGCCATGGTATAGGCGGAGATCCCACAGGCGAGTGCAGCCAAGCCGAACAACGGGGCGCTCCGTCCTGCTCTGTCGTCGACCCGTTCCAGCGCCCGCACATAGGCGACGGTTGCCAGAGCGGCGGCCGTGTAGACGCCGACGAACTGCAGTTGGTAGCCGTTCGTGAAGTTCTGCTCCTGCCGCAGAGAGAAGAGCAGCACCACCACGAAGCCGGCGAGCAGGAGTAGCTGCACCGTCCGCAAAGTCCGTCCCCGGACCAGAGCCAGCAGAATGAAGGCATTCGCCATCTGCAGAAGGACCGTGACGGTGAGGTTCAAGACCCCCGACATCGCGAAGAACCGCGCGTCGGCCCAGAAGACCAGCCTCGGAAAGAGAATGCGATGCTCGTTGTGCTGACCGGCGAGGTCGGCCAGGCCGTAGCGGCCCTGCTCCAGCAGCTGCAGATCGATGATCGACGACCACTCGTCCCAGTAGGGCAAGGAGACGTGCAGCCGCCACATCGTGAACAGCGTGACGACGAGGATCGCGGTCCCGGCAGCGCAGGCCAGGGCCGCCGCCACAGGCCAGAGCAGCCCACCACCCCTCGCCATCGATCGAACCCTCCGACGTTCCGGTTGGGCCAGGGACAGACCCCAAGCCGCCCCTAAGGTCAACCTGGGACGCGTCACTCCGCCATGAAGCGCGAGAAGGCCTCTTTGAAATCCGGGTGCCAGCGCGATAGGGCCGGACGGTTCTGGATGATGTCGCCCATCGCCCAGACCATGCGCTTCTCGTCGGTGGCGCGGTCGACATCGTTGTCGGGACACAGGATGTAGAACTCGCCGCTCGCCATCGCCGCCAGCATGAAATCCACCACCTGTTCGCCCGTCCAGGCGGCGGCAGGCTTCTCGTTTGCCTTGGTCAGGCCCGTGTAGGTAAAGCCGGGAATGAGCAGGTGAGCGCTCACCTCGGCATGGAGCGTCTGCCTCAGTTCATAGGCGGTCGCTTCGGTGAACACCTTCACGCCCGCCTTGCTGACGTTGTAGGCGGCATTCCCCGGCGGCGTCGTGATGCCCTGCTTGGAACCCGTGTTGACGATGGCGGCAGGCTTGCCGGCGGCCAGCATGGCCGGAGCGAAGGCCTGCACGCCGTTGATCACCCCCCAGAGATTGACGGCCATCAGCCGCTGCCAGTCCTCGTAGTCCTCCCAAGGCTTGCCGACCGGGTCGATGGCGGCATTGTTCATCAGCAATGCCACATCGTCGAAAGCCTCGTAGACGGCGTCCTTCAAGGCACGGAGATCTTCGATCCGACCGACATCGGTGGGAATGGCACGAACGACCGCCGCCCCGTCGGGGGCACCTCCATCGACGGCGGCGCGTTCCACCGCGACACGCGCAGCCTCGAGCCGCTCGCCCGCGAGGTCGGCCAGCACGACGTTGAGGCCCAGCCCCGCAAGGCGCAGACCCGCCGCGAGGCCGATGCCGCTGGCGCCTCCGGTAATGACGGCGGTACGGCCGGACGCAATGGCGGGATGGTGCTGCATGACGCTCTCCTCTGAACGGGATGGTCTCCCAACACCGACCCTGCCCCGGAGGGTCCTGTGCCCGGCCGTCGAGCCCCGATTAACCGGATTACCGTGACGTAGCGGCACGTCAGGCAACCACGTCGGCGCTAGTGCATTGCAATAGCATGCAAGGCCGCCCATTGTGCACTGCAATAAGACAGGCCTCGCCTACCGGAATCGCCGGTGCGGTCGCATGTGGCTAGACACGCTCCGGCAAGGGCGGCCAACCATTCTACAAAGAGACGCTTGGTCTCCACCTTTTCCGCAGGGGCGGAACGACAAGGACGCAATATCCATGACGCAGCCCTACCGAGCCGGGATGATCGGCGCCCGCAAGATCATGCAAGCCGGCGGGCTCGGTCAGGTTGGGACGACCATCCAGCGCTCACTCTCGGGCGAGATGCCGCAGAGGGTGCCAAGGCGAGCGGCTCCTCGCAGCCTGCTCGACGGTATGATGAACAATTTCCAAGACGCCATGGACAACTTCCAGTCGTTCAACCCTTTCACACCGCCGGAGCATGTCCCCCTCCCACCGCTTCGGGGCAGCTTCACCGAAGTGCGTTTCGCGACCTCGGCCGGCAACCGCAACTACAAGCTCTATGTCCCGGCCTGTGCCGAATCCGGCGTCGCTCTGCCGTTGGTCGTCATGCTGCATGGCTGCACGCAATCTCCCGACGATTTCGCTGCCGGCACTCGCATGAATCACTGGGCGGAGCGCGACGGTTTCCTGGTCTGCTACCCGGCGCAGAGTGCATCGGCCAATGGGCAGAAGTGCTGGAACTGGTTCAACGACGGCGACCAGAAGCGCGATCTCGGCGAACCGGCCCTGATCGCCGGGATGACGCGTGAGGTCATGCGACACCATCCCGTCGACCAGGCCCGGGTTTACGTCGCGGGGCTGTCGGCTGGTGGAGCCCTCGCCGCCACGATGGGTCAGGTCTATCCCGACCTCTACGCCGCCGTGGGGGTCCACTCTGGCCTCGCCTGCGGTGCCGCACACGATATATCGTCGGCCTTCTCGGCCATGCGTCAGGGTGGAAGCGTCGCTGGCCGGACAGGATCGCCTGCTCGCGTCCCGACGATCGTCTTTCATGGTGATCGCGATTCGACCGTGAATGCCGTAAACGGCGACGAGGTGGCGGCTCAAGCGATCCACAGGGCCGCCGTGCGGGCGGAGACCGAAAATGGCGACGTGCCCGGGGGACATGCTTATCAGAGGACGCGCTACCTCGACACCACCGGTCGGGCGATCGTAGAGCAATGGGCGATTCACGGCGCCGGACATGCTTGGGCTGGAGGGAGCGCCGCAGGTTCGTACACGGATCCTCGTGGGCCGGATGCGTCGGGCGAAATGCTGCGCTTCTTCTCGGAGCATGCAGGTTCAGCCCTCATCGAACCCGATAGGACCCACACTGACGGCTAGGATCATTCGAAAGGCTGCGGCAATATAGACCACAGACCATCGAAAATTAAAGAGAGACTGGCGGCGTTCGTTGCGCTCTGAAATTGTTTTCGAAGCTTTCGAACGATAGCTTATCGCATGTGAATGCTCGGTCGGCCTCCGATGCCACAACTGCAACATGGACGGCCTTTGTCGCAGTCCCTCGCCGCGGGCGCGGTGGTATAGGTAGCGGATTCGGGCTGCTCAGGGCACGTTGACGCTAGCCCACAGCATGAGGGTGAATCGATGACGACGACCAGCAAGTCGCGCCGCAACTTCACCGAAGCGGCACGCGAGGCTGCAGCCTTGGCGCGCCAGCGCAAGAGGGATTTGCGGCTGCAGTTTCCGGACGATCACGAATTTGCGATGGTGGTCGTACGGGCAGCTCAGACTCCGACGGGGTTCGGGTGGCAGATCCGTCGTTTTGGGCATTTGCAGCCGGTGGCCGAGAGTTCCAGCTTCTTCAAGGACCCGGCAGACGCCGGACGCTCCGGCGAAATCGCTTTGGCGCAGTTCAAGGACAACCGCTCGGAATGAAAGGCCGGCTCAGCGAGCCTTTCTGCTTTTGTCATGTCTCAGCCCGAACTCTTCGGCCGCGACGAGCGACAGGACCAGCAGAACGGAGAAGCAAACCGTCAACACCGACGGCGCGCTGTGAAGAGTGGGCAGGATCATGGGACTAGGCTCCTGAGTCCCCAGCATGCCCCGGATATCTGAACGGAATCTTGACGGGCCACCCTCTGCTTCAAACTTCTCATAGAGGGCTGGGAATGTGTCGTCCGGCCCCCTGCCGCTTCGATCGATTTCGCGGTAGAATGCGCGGATGAAGATCGACATCGATATGGGGGCAACGGCCGCGGTGGGTGCCGTCCCGGGTCCGGCGCTGCTGGACCTCGAAGAGCTTCTGGCGACACGCCTGCTGGTGCAGGGCAATTCGGGCTCCGGCAAGTCGCATCTGCTGCGCCGGTTGCTGGAGCAGAGCGCCCCCCACGTCCAGCAGGTTGTCATCGACCCCGAGGGCGACTTCGTCGGCCTGGCGGAGCGTTTCGGCCATGTCGTAGTCGACGGCGACCGCAGCGCGGCGGAACTCGAAACCATCGCGACGCGGGTGCGCCAGCATCGCATCTCGGCCGTGCTCAATCTCGAGACGCTCGACGCCGAGATGCAGATGCGCGCCGCCGCCCTCTTTCTCAACGCCCTGTTCGACGCCGATCGCGATTATTGGTTTCCGGTGCTGGTGATCGTCGACGAGGCGCAGCTCTTCGCACCCGCGGTATCGGGCGACATCAGCGAAGAAGCCCGCAAGCTGTCGCTCGGCGCGATGACCAACCTGATGTGCCGCGGCCGGAAACGCGGGCTCGCCGGCGTCATCGCCACCCAGCGCTTGGCCAAGCTCGCCAAGAACGTCGCCGCGGAAGCCACCAATTTCCTCATGGGACGCACGTTCCTCGACATCGACATGGCCCGCGCCGCCGATCTCCTGGGACTCGATCGTCGTCAGGCCGAAGTGTTTCGCGAGTTGCAGCGCGGGCATTTCGTCGCCCTGGGGCCGGCGCTGTCACGGCGTCCCTTGCCCATCAGGGTCGGCAGCGTCGACACCGCGCCGCGCGGCGGCACGCCGAAGCTGACGCCGCTGCCGTCGCAGCCGAGCGCCGATGCCCGCGAGCTGATCCTGGCGCCCGTGCCGATGGGACCCGCGCGTGTCAGCGCGGCCGAGCGCCGCGCCGCCGCGCCCGCGGTGCCGTCGATGAACCAGATCCTTGAGGAAATCGTCCGCAACCGCCCCGCAATCGCCCCGGCCGAAGACGTCCCGGCGTTGGCGCCCGACGAGCGAGAGGCCGCCCTGCGCGCCATCGCTCGCGAGATCATGGCCGACCCGGACAGTTTCTTCCGGCCCGAGCCGGTGCTGTTCGGCGACTTCCAGGTGCGCTGCCGCATCGGCAAGGTGGGCGCCGTGGCCCAAGCCGAGTTCAAACTCCACATCAATGCGGCGCGGGCCGGGCTCGACCCGGACCGGGCCGCTGGCACCGACTGGGAGAAGGCGCTCGCGGTGGCGCGCGCCATTCCCGACGACATGCAGCCGATCTATCTCATCATGGCCGGAGCGGCATTGCAGGGCGAGCCCTGCCCGTCCGACCACGAGGTGGCCCGGCGCTGCGGCATGCATTCGGCCGGTCGCGCCCGCTCGCGCATCCGCCATCTCGACAAGGGCGACCTCGTGGTGACGCGCACCGACATGTCGGGCAACCGCGTGGCCGTGGTGGCGGAGTTCGGCTGGGAGACGGCGCCCGGCGATCCCGACGCGCCGGCCTGGAGGGCGCCGGAGGAGAAACGCGTCGAGACCACCCCGGACCTTTTCGCCGTCGAGTAGGAGCCACGATGGACAAGTCCCGCCCGGTCGGCGGCCCCGTCGACACGGCGCCCGCCAGGACTCCCGAACGTAGGGTCCTCGACGGTCGCTTCGTCCGGCTGGAGCCTCTCGACGCTGCCATCCATGGCCCGGCACTCTGGCGCCAGGTCGCGGGGGCCGACGACGTCTGGGACTATCTCTTCGACGGCCCCTACCCCGACGAAGCGAGCCTCCGGGCATCGCTGGCCGGCAAGGCAGCCTCCTCCGATCCGCTGTTCTGGGCCATCGTCGACAAGGTCTCGGGCGAGGCGGTCGGCTACGGCACGCTGATGCGCCACGATCCCGCCCATCGCGTCATCGAGGTCGGCAACATCCTTTTCGCTCCCGCGCTGCAACGAACGCCCGGAGCCACCGAGGCCATGGCGCTGCTTGCCGGCCATGCCTTCGATGACCTCGGCTATCGCCGCTACGAGTGGAAGTGCAACGCCCTCAATGCGCCGTCGCGGGCCGCGGCCGAGCGTCTGGGCTTCGTCTACGAGGGCCTGTTCCGCCAGCACATGATCGTGAAGGGCCGCAACCGCGACACCGCCTGGTATTCGATGCTCGACACCGAATGGCCGCCGGTGCGCCGTGCCTTCGCGCTGTGGCTGGCGCCGGACAATTTCGACGACGAGGGGCAGCAACGCCGCTCGCTCGCCAGCTTTCGAACGCCGTAGCTCGAACGCCGCGGAACGCCGTTTCGGCGACCCGCGGCAGGCAGGTCAGCTCGCGGCCGGGGTCGCGGCTCCGCCGCCGAGGGCTTCGATCTGCGCCAGCAGACGGGAGAAGTCGACCGGCTTCGGATGGTAATCGTTGCAGCCGGCGGCGATTGCCTTCTCGCGATCGCCCGACATGGCGTGGGCCGTGAGAGCGATGATCGGGATATGGGCCGTCTTGGGCTCGGCCTTGATCATGCTGGCGGCCGTCCACCCGTCGATGATCGGCAGATTCATGTCGAGCAAAATGATGTCGGGGGTCTCGGAGCCGGCCTTGTCGACGCCCTCTTGGCCATCGGCCGCGAGGACGACCTCGAACCCGCGGCGCCGCAGGCGTCTCGACAGGAAGTCCCAAATCTCCTCGTGATCCTCGACGAGCAATATGCGCATTCAACGACCTCCAAAATATCCTAGCGCCCGGCCGCGGGAATGAGATCCCGCAGTTCCTGGGCCAGATCGGGCCAGCTGAAGCTGCCCTTGCTGATGATCTTATCGGCCTGCCGATCCAGGCTGGCCCTTTCGTCCGGTGTAACATCCTTGGCGGTCAAAACCAGCACAGGAACCTGATCGCAGCCAGGCCGGTCGCGCAGCCGCTGAAGAAAGGCGAATCCGTCCATCACTGGCATCATCAGGTCGAGCAGGATGAGGTTTGGAACGACACCGTCAAGCAGATCGAGCGCCTGTTGACCGTCGGCGGCCTCGACCACCGTCCAACCATGCCGGGACAGGGTGAATCGCATGCGTTCTCGCGCGTCGGCATCGTCGTCGACGACGAGAACGGTGCCATCCCGCAGCGGCTGGATGCGGTCGAGCACGCGCTTCAGCCGATCCCATTCGACGGGTTTCTGGAGATAGTCCGTCGCGCCGAGCGCATAGGCGAGGCCCTGCTCGTTCTTGACCGACACCATGACGACCGGCGTATCGACCAGCGTCGGATCCTGGCGCAGGGCGTGGAGCACCGACCAGCCGTCCATCTTGGGCATCTCGATGTCGAGCAGGATCGCCTGGGGCCGTAGTGCGCGAGCCAGAGTCAGCCCCGCCTGGCCGTCGGCCGCTCCGGTGACCCCAAACCCCTCGCGCTTGAGGAAGCGGGCCAGGATTTCTCGCGCTGCGGGATCGTCGTCGATGACCAGGATCCGGTGCTGGGCCTCGGGGTGGTCTTCGGCAAAGATCGCGGAATCGGGCTGGATGATGACGGGCGCGGTCCCTCCGCCATCGTCGGATTGGACCTCGTTGGCGAGGGTGATCCGGAAGGTCGAGCCGCGCCCGGGTTCGCTCTCGACCGTGACGTCGCCGCCGAGGCGCAGAGCGAAGGCGCGCGTGATGGCGAGGCCGAGACCGGTGCCGCCGAACTGGCGCGTCGTCGATTCGTCGGCCTGGGAGAAACGCTTGAACAATCGCTCCATCTGTTCGGGCGACATGCCGATGCCGGTGTCTGAAACCTCGAAGACGATGTGGTCCAGGCCCTCGCGACGTCCCCGCAGTGTGATGACGCCCTCTTCGGTGAATTTCGCCGCATTGCCGATGAGGTTCATCAGGCACTGGCGGATCTTGAGCTCGTCCGACTGCATGGCGCCGAGATCCGTCGGGACCTCCAGGACGAAGCGATTGCCCTTCTTGGCCGACAGCGCGCCCGTCGCGTTCACCACCTCGTCGAGCATCGCCGAGACTTCGAAGCGGACCGATTCAACCGTCATGCGGCCGGCCTCGATCTTGGAGAGATCGAGCACGTCGTTGATGAGGCCGAGGAGGTGGCGGGCGCTCGCCTCGATCTTGCCGACGTCGGTCAGGAGATGCGTCTGGCCGATGTCCTCGATCTCCTCGGCCAGCATCTCGCTGTAGCCGATGACGGCGGAGAGCGGCGTGCGCAGCTCGTGGCTCATATTGGCGATGAACTGGCTCTTGGCGCGATTGGCGGCCTCCGCCAGTTCCTTAGCCTCCTGCATGGCCTCCTCGGCATGGCGCCGATCGGAAATGTCGGTGTTGATGCCGACCCACTCCCGAACCGTACCGTCGAGCGCCAGCACGGGCGCGGCCCGCGCTTCGGAATAGCGCCACTCGCCGTCGCGCCGCCGAAGACGGAACTCGGCGTGAAACAGGTCACGGCTGTGCAGGCGCTCGCGCCAGAGATCGCGAATGCGATCCCGATCCTCAGGGTGCACGCTGTCGAGCCATCCCCAGCCGACATAATCGCTCTCGGTCTGGCCGGTGTAGGCGCGCCAGGTCGGTAGCGGCGGGATCATGTCGCCGTCGGGCGAGGCCGTCCAGATCAGGTCGGCCGAGGCCGAGATCAGCGTGCGAAACCGCTCCTCGGAGCGCCGCAGCGTCGCCTCGGCGTCGCGCGCCTCCGTCACGTCGGTGTTGGTGCCGAACCAGCGCAGGATCTTCCCCGCCTCGTCGCGCATGGGCTCGGCGCGGGACAGGAACCAGCGGAATTCGCCGTCGTGCCGCCGCAGGGGGAACGTGTCCTCCCAGGCCTCTCCGGACGTAAAAGCCGCGTTGTAATGATCGACGACCTGGCGGACGTAGTCGGGATGATGAACCTTGACCCATCCGCGGCCGCGCATCTCCTCCGGCGTCATGCCGGTGTAGTCGTACCAGCGGCGGTTGTACCAAAAGATCGCGCCGGTCCCGTCGGCGATCCAGGCGAGTTGCGAGATCGTGTCGGCGAGGTGACGCAGGTCGGCCGCCGTCGGGCCTGCCTCGGCCGGCCTCTCTGAAGTCCTGTCGTTCACGTCCGCCATTCTCGCTCCGGAAGCGTCCTCACGCCATATGGCCTGCCTTCTGACGGGATGGAAGGCCAGGCTCACCGATGACGACACGCGAAGGAGGCCGCCTGCCGAGGGCGCTCTCGGAATGTCCCCTCACGGTCGATCCGATCTCTCGGCGGACGCGTTCACCTTCCTCTCGCCATCGACCCGACGCGCGCAGTAGACAAGACATCAGTTTCGATCCGGTCGCGGCGACGGATCCTGCGCGCAATCGAGCAAGGCTCTTCAATCAAGGTTAGACCCTCATGATTCCCACTCCTGGTGCGACTTCGCACTCCATCGACCCTGCCCGGCTCGACGCCCTGGCCGAAGTGGCCGTCAAGGTCGGGCTACAGCTCCAGCCCGGGCAGGATCTGCTGCTCACCGCGCCGGTCGAGGCCCTGCCCCTTGTACGGCGCATCGCCGAACACGCCTATCGCGCCGGCGCCGGACTGGTGACGCCGCTGCTCGCCGACCCCGAGGTGGCCCTGGCACGGTTCCGCGCCGGCCATGAGGCGAGCTTCGACCGCGCGGCGGGCTGGCTCTTCGACGGCATGGCCAAAGCCTTCGACGCCAACACGGCCCGGCTCGCCATCGTGGGCGAAGACCCCATGTTGCTGGCCGGCCAGGACGTCGACAAAGTGTCGCGCGCCAACCGCGCCAATTCGGTCGCCTATCGCCCCGCCATGGAGCGGATCACCGGCTTCGACATCAACTGGAACATCGTGGCCTATCCGGGCGCCGCCTGGGCCCGGCAGGTGTTTCCCGACGCAACGCCGGAGGAGGCCGTGCGCCTGCTGGCCGACGCCATCTTCGCAGCCTCGCGTGTCGACCGGGACGATCCCGTCGCCGCCTGGACGGCTCATAATGCGGCGCTCCGCCTGAGGACGGAGCGGCTGAACGGCCAGCGCTTCAGCGCGCTCCATTATTCCGGACCCGGCACCGACCTCACCATCGGCTTGGCCGACGGTCACGAATGGCACGGGGGCGCCTCGACGGCCAAGAACGGGATCACCTGCAATCCCAACATCCCCACCGAGGAGGTGTTCACGACGCCCCACGCCCTGCGGGTCGAAGGGCATGTGTCGAGCACCAAACCGCTGTCCTACCAGGGCACGCTGATCGACGGCATCTCGGTCCGCTTCGCCGAAGGGCGCATCGTCGAGGCGCAGGCGTCGCGCGGGCTCGATGTGCTGAGCAAGGTGCTCGACACCGACGAAGGCGCACGCCGGCTCGGCGAGGTCGCGCTGGTTCCGCATTCCTCGCCCATCTCGAAGAGCGGGCTCCTGTTCTTCAACACCCTGTTCGACGAGAACGCCGCCTGCCACATCGCGCTCGGCCAGTGCTATGCGAAATGCTTCCTCGACGGCGCGACCCTGTCGCCGGAGGCGATCGCGGCGCGGGGCGGCAACACCAGCGCCATCCACATCGATTGGATGATCGGCTCCGACCAGATCGACATCGACGGCCTGCACCTCGACGGCACCCGCGTGCCGCTGTTCCGGCGGGGCGAGTGGGCCTAACCTGCGGGTGTCAGGTCTGGTGAGAGGGTTGAGGTGACGTTCGCTTCAACGGGAGCCTGCAGGCTTCTCGGCGCTCATGGAAGGAACGTGCATGCTCTACGTCCTGGCGGCAGTGGTGGTGGTCTTGCTGATCGCGGCATCGCTTGGTGTTCGGACCGTGCCGCAAGGCCAGGTCTGGACCGTGCAGCGCTTCGGCAAGTTCACCCGGACGCTCGATCCCGGCCTCAGCTTCATCACGCCCTTCGTCGATCAGATCGGGCGGAAGATGAACGTACAGGAGATCGTCATCGACATCCCGGAACAGGCCGTCATCACGCGCGATAATGCCGCCGTGACGGTCGACGGGATCCTCTACTATCGTGTGCTCGACGCCGAACGCGCCGCCTATGGGGCGCAGAACCTCGTCCAGGCTCTGTCGTCGATGGCGATGACCAACATTCGCTCGGTCATCGGCGCGCTCGACCTCGACGGCGCCCTGTCGGGCCGCGAGGAGATCAACAACCGCCTACTCGAGACACTGGATCACGCCACGGGACCTTGGGGCGTGAAGGTCAGCCGCGTCGAATTGCGCAAGATCGAGCCGCCCGCCAATCTCGTGACGGCGATGAACCTGCAGATGACGGCCGAACGCGAGCGCCGCGCCATGGTGGCGCGCGCCACCGGAGAGCAGCAGGCCGAAGTGGCGCGGGCGGAAGGCGCCAAACAGGCCCGCGTGCTCGAAGCCGAAGGGCGCCTCGCGGCAGCCCTCAAGGACGCCGAGGCAAGGGTTGCGCTGGCCAAGGCCGAGGCCGAGGCGACGCGCGTCGTCGCCGAAGCGGCCCGCGGCGAGGGCGCCGAGGCCCTCCGCTACTTCGTGGCGACGCGCTATATCGAAGCCATCGGAGCCTTGGCGGCCAACCCGGCGGGACGCACGCTGGTGATCCCGATCGAGAGCAGCGGGCTCGCGGGCGGCATCACCCAGGCACTGGCGGCGATGCAGCTCGGCGCCGCCCCCAAGTGAGCGCAGGCGCGCTCTGGCTCACGGCCGGGATCCTGCTCTGCGGCGCGGAACTGCTCTGTCCCGGCGTATTCCTCCTCTGGATCGGGCTCGCGGCCATCGCCGCGGGCGGCGTCACGTTCGCATTCGGTGCCGACCTGCTGGTGCAGATTGCCGCTTTTTCCGTGCTGCTGGCCGCAGCGCTGTGGATCCCGGTGCATTGGCACCTGGGCCGTGGCGGCCGGTCGGGCGGGATCAATGCGCCCGACGCTGGTCTTGTCGGCCAGTCCTGCCGCGCCCTCGCCTTCGCGGGGCGTGAGGGGCGGGTCACTTTTCGCGACGGCGCCTGGTCGGCGCGCACCTCCGACGGGTCGTGCCCCAAGCCCGGCACGATCCTCCGCATCGTCGCGCTCGACGGGACCACGCTGGTGGTGACCGCCGACGCGTAAGGCTCCGGAGTTCGTGTGCTGGGTCGCTTCGACGCTGCGCGTCTCGCAATGACGATCGATTCCGTCATCGCGAACGCAGCGAAGCGACCCAGAACCGACGAAAGCCGCTGCCCTTAGTGGGAAACCGCCTTCGGCGTTGCCACGCCGTTGGCCTCGCCGACGATGTCGGACAGCATGGGGACGTAGTCGGTCCCCCGGCCGCCGGCCACAGCCTGGGCGAAACTGTTGCGCACGGCGGCGCCGACCGGGTTCGCCACTTCGGCGGCCTGGGCGAAGCCCGCCAGATAGGTGAGGTCCTTCAGCGCGTTCGACAGGGTGAACTTGTGCGCGTCGCGATCGCGTTCCAGCACGTAGGTGAAGAACGTATCGTAGAACGGGCAGTGCATGCGGCCGCCGCGGATCACATTGTCGAAGACCTGCGACGTCAGACCGGCCTTGGCGCCGAGCATCAGCGCCTCGGAATAGAGCGCCGCATATCCGAGCGAGACGAAGTTGTTGAGCAGCTTCATCGTGTGGCCGGTGCCGACGGGCCCGGTGGGTACGACGCGTCCGGCGAAAGCGTCGATGATGGGCCGCACGCGGGCCACCGTGGCGTCGTCTCCGCCGACCATGACGTCGAGCGTGCCGGCCCAGGCGTCCTTCGGCGTGCGGCTCAGCGGCGCGTCGATCAGCGTAATGCCGCGCGACGACAGCGATTCGGCGAGCCGCATCGTCGAGGCCGGCTCCGAGGTGGAGCAATCGATGATGACGAGGGGTTTGCCGGCCGCCGCGAGCCCGTCCGGCCCCTCGATCACGGCCTCCACCTGGCGCGAACCCGTGACGCAGAGCACCACGACATCGCTCTGCTCGGCGAGTTCGCGCGCCGTGCGGACTTCCTTGGCGCCATGAGCCACCAGATCCTCGACGGCCTCGCGCTTCTTGTAGCCGAGGACCGTCAGCGGCCAGCCCTTGTCGACGACGTTGCGCGCCATGCCGTGGCCCATGAGGCCTACGCCGATGAAGCCGACCCGTTCCTTGTTCATTGTTGTCTCCCTGTTGTTCAGCTTGCCCGGACGGCATCGGCGAAGACATCCTCGCCGCCGAAATTGCCGGATTTCAGGACGAGGCCCAACCCTGCATGGCGTGCCCCGATGACCTCGAGCAACGGCACGCCCGTAGCGATCTCGGTGCCGAGTGCGAAGGCCTGGAAGCCCAGCCGATCCACCACGGCGCCCGATGTCTCGCCACCCGCGACGATGAGCCGGGTCAGGTCAGGCGCCAGGGCTTCGGCCACATCGGCCAGGGCGGCCTCGAGCCGCTCCGAGACGGCAGACGCGCCAAAGCGCTGCTGAAGCGCCGCGACCTCGGCGGGCGACCGGCTGGTGGCGATCAGCACAGGCCCGCGCGCGAGCCGCTCCCGCGCCCAAGCCACCGTCTCGCCGACGCCCCCGCCTGCCATCAGCGTCTCGACATCGAGATGCCGCACCGGCACACCGTTGGCCTCGGCACGGGCGATCTGCTTCAGCGTCGCGGCCGAACAGCTCCCGGCGAGGAGCAATGAGCCGGGCGAGCCGGCGTCGCGCGGCGCCGGCGTGGCGCGCGGCTGCGTCTTCGAGCTCTGGGCCACGCCACGCGCCAACCCCAGCCCGAGGCCGGAGGCGCCGGTCGACAGGCCGCTGGCCAGCGCGACGCGGCCGAGCACGTCGAGGTGCCGGTCGAGCACGGCATCGATGACGATGCTGCCGCACCCTTCGGCGGCGAGCGCGGCGGCACGGGCCAGGACGGCGGCGACGCCCTCCTCGACGATCTCGATCGGGATCAATCCGACCGGCTTGGCGCTCTGCCGCGCCAGGGTCCGGACGAGGCTCGAATCCCGCATGGGGTTGAGCGGATGGTCCTTCAGCGGGCTCTCGTCGAGACGGTCATCGCCGACGAAAAGATGCCCGCGATAGACGGTGCGGCGATTGCGGGGGAAAGCGGGGCAGACCAGCGGCACCGCGCCGGCCCGCGCCGCCAGGGTTTCGGTCACGGGGCCGATATTGCCAGCATCGGTCGAGTCGAAGGTCGAACAGACCTTGAAGAGGACGTGGCCGGCACCGCGGCCGCGCAGCCAGCTATCGGCGGCGAGCGACAGCTCGACCGCACGCACGGCCGGGATCGAGCGGCTCTTCAGCGCCACCACCACGGCATCGACTTCGGGCAGCACGAGATCCTCGGGTGGCACGCCGATCGTCTGGACCACACGCAGGCCAGCGCCCGCAAAGGTGCCGGCCAGATCGGAAGCACCGGTATAATCGTCGGCGACGGCGCCGAGCGCGAGGCTCACGGCGTCACTCCCGCATTCGGCCGGTAAGGCGCGAACCAGCCGAGGCCGGCCGTGGTCTCGCCGCGCGGCCGATATTCGCAGCCGACGAAGCCGCCATAGCCGAGCCGGTCGAGAAGGTCGAACAGGAAGGGGAAGTTTAGCTCCTCGCCGTCGGGCTCGTTGCGCGACGGCACGCTGGCGATCTGCACGTGGCCGATGATCGGCATCATGGCCTCGAGCCGCCGCGTCACGTCGCCGTGCAGGATCTGGCAATGATAGAGGTCGAACTGCAGCTTCAGGTTCGGCAGCGCGAGGTCGCGGATCAGCGCCGCCGCCTCGTCGAAGTCGACGAGATGGTAGCCCGGGTTATCGCGCGTGTTCAAAGGCTCCAACACCAGCGTCACGCCCATGGTGGCGAGGCGCTCGGCCGTCCAGGCGACGGCGTCGCGGAAGGCGCGCTGATGGGAATCGGACCGGTCCGTCTTGCCCGCCATCAGGTGGACGCAGGGCGTGCCAGTGGCCTCGATATAGGGCACGGTCTCGTCGAACTTCGCCCGCATCTCGGCATGGCGCTCCGGCAGGGCACCCAGACCGCGCTCGCCGGCCGCCCAGTCACCCGGCGGAAGGTTGAACAGGGCCTGCTTCAGGCCGTGACGGCGCAGCCGCTCGCCAACGGCCTCGGCGGGATGGTCGTAGGGGAACAGGAACTCGACCGCCGTGAAGCCGGCCTTTGCCGCCGCCTCGAACCGGTCGAGGAAAGGCAGCTCCGTGAACATCAAGGTGAGGTTGGCGGCGAAACGCGGCATGTCACTTCTCTCCTGGAAGGTCGAGCCCGGCGATCTTGCCATAGAGACGGGCCACGGACGCATCGTCGTCGCGGCCCATGCCGGCGGCGGCGGTCATCAGGAACATCTGCAATGCGGCTCCCGCAACCGGCACCGGGAAGCGGCTCGCCCGCGCCATGTCGATGACGATGCCGAGGTCCTTGACGAAGATCTCGACGGCGCTTTTCGGCGCGTAATCGCCCTGAAGGATATGCGGGACGCGATTCTCGAACATCCAGGAATTGCCGGCCGACTGGGTGATGACGTCGAAGACCTTGGCGAGATCGAGCCCTTCGCGCTTGGCGAAGGCCATGGCCTCGCAGGCCGCCGCGATATGCACGCCGGCGAGAAGCTGGTTGACCATCTTGAAGGCGGCCCCCTGCCCGGCCGCCTCGCCGAGCCGGTAGAGCTTGCCCGTAATGGCGTCGAGCGCCGGCTGGGCGCGGGCGAAGGCGGCCTCGCTGCCGGAAGCCAGCATGGTGAGGGAGCCGTCGGCGGCCCGCGCCGCACCGCCGCTCATCGGCGCGTCGAGATAGTGGCGACCCGTGGCTTCGAGGCGTTTCGCCAATGCCCTGGCGCGCTCCGGCGCCATGGTGGCGCAGGAGACGAAGACGGCATCGGATGCCATGGCGTCGGCAACGCCGTCCGGCCCGAAGAGCACGGCCTCGGTCTGGTCGGCATTGACCACCACGGCGACCACGACATCGGCGCCGCGCGCCGCATCGGCGGGGCTTTGGCCGGCCCGGCCGCCCTCGGCGGCGAGACGGTCGGCGACACCGGGAGCGGGATCATAGCCGGCCACGCTGGCACCGGCCCGCAACAGCGACTGCGCCATGCCGTAGCCCATGGACCCGAGGCCGATCACGGCCGCGGCGCCCGACATCCTGGTCCCATCCATGGTCCTGCCCTCGTGCTCTTAGTCGGATTCGTTAACGACCGGGTCTGTCCCGGTCCCGCATTACGGCAAGTCGCATGGCCATCCCGGGTCACCGGCTACCCGCATCGCGATCTCATGCGATGCAGGCGTCTCCCCCTCTCCCTTTTGAAAAGGAGTTCGGGGAGTGTTCGGCGACCGTGACCACAGCACTCTCGCTAGGGAGCCCGCATCTCTCGGAGGGCCTGTCCCGACCCTCACCCCCGACCCCTCTCCACAAGGGAGAGGGGAGCAGAGCCAGGACCTAGAAGCCCGGGACTTCGCGGCGCCAGTTGTGGGCTTCGCGGAAGCCCAGCATGTCCTTGGTCTTCTTGTTCGACAGAAGCCCCTCGAACTCGCCCATCTCGCCCTTGACCGGCACGCCGGGATAGTAGCGCTTCAGCAATTCGGCGGTCGGCAGGTCGGACGAGGTGTGGTCGTTGACGGCGTTGAAGATCTGGAAGCCGAGGCCATCCTTTTCGATCGCGAGACGCACGATCTGCCCGAGGTCGCGGGCGTCGATGTAGCTCCAGGCGATGCGCTTGCGGAAATCCGGCTTGGCGAAGAAGCCCGGGAACAGCTTGTACTCCTCGGGCTCGACGACGTTGCCGATGCGGATCGCATAGACGTCGGTACCGGTGCGGCCCGCGAAGGCCTGGGCGGTCTTCTCGTTGCAGATCTTCGACATGGCGTAGCTGTCGCGCGGGTCGACCGGATAGGTCTCGTCGAGCGGGAAGTATTCGGGATCGCGGTGGCCATGGTTGAACACGAGACCATAGGTGGTCTCGGACGAGGCGATGATGACCTTGCGAATGCCGAGCTTCAAGGCCGCTTCGATGACGTTGTAAGTACCGATCGTATTAATGCGGTACACTTCGTTATCGGGCACCAGCATGATGCGCGGGATGGCGGCGAAGTGAACCACGGCATCGACCGGCTGAGGCGAGAGATCCGCGTCGAATTCGTGCAGCCCCATGTAGCTCGACAGGGCATTGAAGACCTGCCCGCTGTCGGTGATGTCGGTCGCGAGCGTGCGGACCTTGGGATTGTCGAGCGGCTTCATGTCGAGGTTGAGCACCTGATAGCCGTGGTCGACCAGATGCTGGACGACATGACGACCGGCCTTGCCGCTGCCGCCCGTGAACATCACGCGTTTCATCTCGAAATTCCTCTTGCTGCGTGGAAGGCGATCACCCCACGGGGATGATCGCTGTGCCTGGTCGACCGGTTAGAACTTGTACTGGTCGATATTGGCGGCATCGAAGACCAGCGGTTCGCTGAACACGATGACCTTGTTCTTGACCTCGAAGGTGCCGAGGCCGGGCGCCGTGAACGTGTCGTTGGCTTTCAGCGCGCCATTGGCGGCGAGGCGGGCCACGTACATGACGAGCTGACCTTCCTTCACCTCGTCCCAGAGCGGCGTCTCCTTGATGACCCCACTCTTGACGTATTGGCGCACGGCGTCGGGATTGCTGGCGCCGGTCGTGAAGACCTTGCCGGTCTTGCCGAGCTTCTCGATCGCGGCGGCGGCTCCCACGACGGCGGCACCGTCCGGCGCGATGATGCCGGTGACGTCGGGATGCGCCTGCAGGATGTTGAGACCCGCCGTCAGCGACTGCGAGGGGCTCGACTGGCCATATTCCGTCGCCACGATCTGCACCTTGGGATAGGTGGCGGCGAGATAGGTCTTCACGGCGCCGATCCATTCGTTCTGGATCGTGGCATCGGGGGTCGACGACAGGATGGCGATCTTGGCCTCGGGGCCGGCATATTTGATCACCGATTCGACCAGCGCCTTGCCGAAGGCCGGATAGGCGGTGTTCTGGATGAAGAAATCGCGGGCCTCGGGAGCGACGTCGCTGTCATAGGCCACGACCTTGATGCCGGCCTTCATGGCACGCTCCAGCGAGGGAGCGAGCTGGGTCGGGTTGTTGGACGTCGTGGTGATGACGTCGAATTTGCGCGCGATCAGACTGTTGAACACGTCGACCTGGCCCTGCGCCGAGGCCGTCACGGGCCCGGTGTAGAGGAAGTCGATGTTAAGGTTCTTCGCTTCCGCGATGGCGCCCTGCTCGTTCGCCTTGAAGACCGAAAGCCCGATCAGCTTGGGCACCATGGCGACTTTGATGCGCTTGGCGGTATCGGGCGCGGGGCCATCCGCCGCGAACAGCGGCGAGACGGAGAGGACGAGGGCGAGGGCGGCTCCGCCGAGCCAGTGATGACGGTTCTTCATGGATTGGTCTCCTCCCGGGAGGTGGGTTGGGGGTGAAAGCCGCGAGGCCCGAGATCTCAGCTCGGGTTCGCCCGCGGCGGCTCGGGGCGACGGATCATCGCCCAGATCTGGTTGAACAGGCCCGTTCCGCGCCTGTTGAAGAGGTTCTTGACCGCGATGGAGGCCAGCAGGATGGCGCCCGTCAGCATGGTGGTGACCATGTCGGAGAAGCCGGCGATCAGCATGCCCTGGCGCAGGAAGCCGAGCAGCAGAACCGCCACGACGACGCCCGTGATCGTGCCTTCGCCGCCGAAGATGCTGACGCCGCCCAGCACCACTATGGTGATGGTGGTGAGCAGCAGCACATCGCCCATGTCGGGGCGCACGGCGTCGTAATAGGAGGCCAGCACCAGGCCGGCGAGGCTCGCCATGGCGCCGCTGACCACATAGGCGGTGACCAGGATCCGACCCGTGCGCATGCCGGAATAGCGGGCCGCCTCGATGTTGTAGCCCACCGTCACGAGCTTGCGGCCGAAGGGGCTCCGACCGACGAGGGCCGCAAAGACGACTGCTAGAACGGCGAAGAGCAGAAGCTGCAGGGGAACGAGACCGGCGGCAGGACCGATGCCGATCGCCGCCGTGCCGAGCGCCGTGAAGCCTTCGGGAAAGCCCGACGGAGGCGCGGCGCCGGCCGCCGCCACGGCGGCGCTGCCATAGACGAAGCTCGTGCCCAGCGTGGCGATCAGCGGCTCGATGTTGAGCCGCAGGATGACGGTGGCGTTGACGAGGCCCAGCAGGCCGCCGACCACGATCCCGATGGCCGCCGCCAGCCAGATGTCGACGCCGAAGTGGCTCCAGAGCTGTGCCGCCAGAACGGCCGACAGGCCCGCCACGGCGCCGACCGAGAGATCGATGCCGCCCGTGAAGATGACGAGGCTGAGACCCAGGGCGACGATGCCGAAGGGCAGGAAATTCTCGGTCAGGCCGAGCAGCGAGGCCGGGCCGGCGTAGAAGCCCGGCGCCAGGAGGGCGAAGCCAACCAGCACGGCGACGAGCAGCAGCACCAGGGCCAGTTCCCACCCGCCGAGGGGAAGCCGGCGGCGGTTGCTCGGCGAGACGGCATTGGCGGTCGGGGCGGAGAGACGCATGTCCATGCTCACGCGCTCCCGGAGGCTTTGGTGCGTGCGAACCGGCCGGTTCCTGCACCAGGCGCGGCCCGCTTGGTCCCGCCCCGGACCGCGACGAGGATCATCAGGCCCTCGCCGGCCGAGTACCAGATCGGCGGCACCTGCAGGAACACGAGCGCGGTCAGGACCGTGCTGAGGAAGAGACTGGCGAGGACGGTGCCGACGACATTGGCGCGCCCGCCCGAGATCAGCGTCCCGCCGACCAGCGCAACCGCGATCGATTGCAGTTCGACATGGTCGCCCGTGCCGGTCGTGACCGTGGCGGAGCCCGTGTAGCATACGAAGACGAGCCCGCCGAGGCAGGCCAGCAGGCCCGAGAGGGCATAGACCTGGATGCGGATGGCCGTGACCGGCAGGCCGGCATTATAGGCCGCCACCGCATTGTTGCCGATCGCCAGGACGGCGCGGCCGAAGCGCGAATGATCGAGGGCGTACCAGCAGAGGAACAGCACGAGCAGCAGCACGAGAACGGGGGTCGGCGCTCCGAGCGGGCCGGCATTACCGAAGGCCGCATAGGCGGGCGGGACCTGATCGACCTGGGTGCCATCCGAGTAGAGGAAGGTCAGACCGCCGAAGAGGCTGTAGGTGCCGAGCGTCGTAATGATGGGCGGAATATTCAGCGCCGCCACCAGCACGCCGTTCAACGTTCCGAGCACCAACCCCATGGCGAGGGCGATGCCGATGGCGCCCCAGAGCGGCAGGCCTTGCCCCTCGGCCAGAAGCCCGCACACCATGGCGGAGAGACCCATGAGCGGCGCTACCGACAGGTCGATGCCGCGCATGGAGATGACCAGCGTCTGGCCCAGGGCCACGATGGACAGGACCACCGAGTTCAACAGCACGAAACGCAGGTTGCCCGACGCGAGGAAGCCCGGATTGACGAGGCCCACGACCCCCGCCGTGAGGACCGTGACGACGATGAGCACCAGTTCGCGGCGCTCCCGCAACGCGGCGAAGGTCATGCCGCCACCTCGTTGCCCGACGCGGCCGTAAGATAGGAGCGTGCCACCGCGGCCGGCGTGATCTCGGCCCCCGCCAGTTCCGCGACGATGCCGCCCTCGTAGACCGAAAGGATCCGGTCGCAGAGCCGCACCAGTTCCTCGCTCTCCGAGGAGATCACGAGCAGCGCCACGCCGTCCCGCGCCATGGCGTCGATCATTTCGTAGATCTCCTCCTTGGCGCCGACGTCGACGCCGCGGGTCGGCTCGTCCAGGATGGCGACGCGCGGACCGGTGGTTATCCACTTGGCGAAGACCACCTTCTGCTGGTTGCCGCCCGACAATTCGCTGAGGCTCTGGTCGAGTCCGGCGCAGCGCACGCGAAAGTCACGGACGGCGCCGGCGGCAATCCGGGTCTCGTGGGCGCCGCTGAGCAATCCGACCCGGCGACGCACCCGGTCGAGCAGGCCCGAGGTGACGTTCTCTGTGATGGTCATCGGCAGGACGGCGCCGTGATGCGCGCGGTCCTCCGGCACGTAGACGAGCCCCTTGCGGATGATGTCGTGACTGGCGAGGCCGGTGATGTCCTCCCCCAGGAGCCGCACGTCGCCGGTCGCGGTCGGGCGAATGCCAAAGATCGTCTCGGCGATCTCGGTCCGTCCGGCTCCGACGAGGCCCGCGAGCCCCAGCACTTCGCCGCGATGCAGCGTAAAGCCGACATCGCCGAACCTGTCGCCGTCGGACAGACCACGGACCTGGAGCGCGACCTCGTCCCCGGCATTAGACACGGCGCGTCGCGGCACGGCCTTCATGGGCCGTCCGACCATCTGGGAGAGGAGATGCATCCGATCGAAAGCGGAGCGCGCGACGAGATCGACCAGCACGCCGTCGCGCAGCACCGCGATCTCGTCGCTGATCTCCAGCACCTCGTCCATGCGATGGCTGATGAAGCTCAGCGTGCAGCCGTCGGCCCTGAGACGCCGCATGATGGCGAAGAGATGCTCGACCTCATGCGCCGTGAGCGGGCTCGTGGGCTCGTCGAAGAGGATGATGCGGCAGCCGCGCAGCAGTGCCTTGGCGCATTCGACCTGCTGCTGCTGGGCGATGCTGAGCAGGCGCGCCGGCCGGTCGACCGCGATGTCGAGTTCCAAGGAGTCGAGCGCCGCGCGGGCCCGGGAGCGCATCGCCGACCAGTCGACCCGGCCGAAGGCTCCGCCGCGCACCGGCAGGGCGCCGACGAACATCGTCTCGGCGACGCTGAGCTCCGGCATCAGGGCCGGCTCCTGCGGTACGAGATAGATGCCCCGCGCATGGGCGGCGGCCGGCGAGGCGAGCAGTACGGGCTCGGCGTCGAGGCTGAGCGTGCCGCCGCTCGGCGGAACCTGGCCGGCGAGGATCTTGAACAGGGTGGATTTCCCGGCGCCGTTCTCACCCATGACGGTGATCATGCGGCCGGGCTTGAGGTCGAGGCTGATGCCCTTCAGAACCTGGACAGGGCCATAGCTCTTGCGGATGTCGTGGGCCGCGTAAAGGCCGGACGTCGACGGATCGCCCTCGCGCATTGCGCTCACCTTCGCCCTCCCCCCAAGCGCCGACGCCTCTCGGCGACACGCGCTCCCGCGTTGACCATCCGCGCCACTTCGGGGCCGCGAACCGCCAAGGCGATTCGCCGACATCCGCTGCGGCTACAGCGGCGCTCGGGCCTTTTCGGCTCTCCGGCGCCAGGGAAGACTAGGCCAAGCTCTTTGATTGCGCAATCATGATTTCGCAATCATCGGCGCTCTGCGACGGTTTGGACGAAGACCGGATTCCGTGCTTTTGTCGGCCGATGAAGACTCAGCCGCGGATCTCCGACATCCGCGAGGCTCCGAGCGCCGTGACGCTGAAACACGTCGCCGAGCGCGCCGGCGTCTCGCCCATCACGGTGTCGCGTGCCCTCAACAAGCCCGACATGGTGTCGCCCGATCTCCGGACGCGGGTGACGCTCGCGGTCGACGAACTCGGCTACGTGCAAAACCGCGTGGCCGGCGCCCTGGCGTCGGCCAATTCACGCGTCATCCCGGTGGTGGTTCCGTCGCTATCGAACGCCGTCTTCGTCGAAACCATCCAGGGCATCCAGGAGGTCGTGCAGGCGGCCGGCTTTCAGCTGCTGCTCGGCAATACCGAATACGATCTCGACCGCGAGCATGGCTGGATCTCGACCTTTCTCGGCTGGTCGCCGCCCGGTTTGATCGTCGCCGGGACACGCCATCAGCCGCGGACGCGCGCGATGCTGGAGCGCTGGGGCCGCCCGGTCGTCGAGATCATGGAGATCGGCGCCAAGGCCATCGACATGAACGTCGGCCTGTCGCATGGGGCAGCGGGTGCCGCCATGGCGCAGCACCTCATCGCGCGCGGCTACCGCGCTCCGGTCTTCGCCGGCTGCCGCATCGACGAAGATTATCGGGCGGGCCAGCGCTTCAAGGGGTTCGACCGCGCGCTGGCGGCAGCCGGCATCCCACGACGGCCGCCGCTGACCCGCGCCGTGGCGTCCAACCCCGCGCTCGGCGGCGACATGCTGATGGAACTGCTCGCCCGAGATCCGAGCCCGGATGCCATCTTCTACGCCAACGACGATCTTGCGGTCGGTGCCGTACTGCGGGCGCAACGCGAGGGGATCGCGGTGCCGGAACGGGTCGCGATCGCAGGGTTCAACGGCCTCGACATTTCGGGCCTGGTCACGCCGGGCCTCACCACCATCGTATCGCCGCGGCTCGAGATCGGACGGATCGGGGCCGAGAAACTGCTCGACGCCATCGCGACGGGCACCCGACAGGCACGCCGCATCGACGTCGGGTTCGAACTCGTCGCGCGCGGCAGCACCTGAGCGGTAAACGGTCGAACGCGTTTGATGAAGGTTACGCCAATGAGTCGCGCGGAGCCGCGTCTCCCTTGATCGCGATCCGCTCCACGAGATCGAGACCGAGCGCATAGCGAGCCAGGATCTCCAGGCTCTCGGTCCGCTCCCTCAGGGCCGCAAGGGCGGACCTCAAAGGCTGAAAGCCCGATCGCACCGTTACGCCGCTTCCGAGTCGGTGGCGGGCCGGTCTGCTCATGCTGTCGACACAGGTCATCATCGGTTCCAGGGCAGTCGGGGTCTGAGGCCCTACCGGGGTCACTTCGGCGAGGACGTCGAGTTTAAAAGTGCTGGCGTTGGCTGACGGAGGGGTTCACCTGTTCCGGTCGCTGGCCGGCTCGCGGCCCGGAGAGGCCCGCTTCGATCACGGCATCGAGATGGGCCACCATGGCGGTCGGATCGAAGTCGGCCTTGATGGCGCGGCTTACCACCATGCCCTTGAGGATCACGCCCACGACGCCGAACAGCGCCGCAACGTCGCAATCCGCCGACCCGGAGAGCCGAGAGAGGATCGCGACCATCCAATCGCGGCTTTCCCGCTCGCCCTTGGCGACGAGCTCGGCGATGGCCGGATTGCGGGTGCCTTCCGACCAGATCGAGAGGCGCAGGATTGCACCGTCGCGCGACATGCCACGAAAGTAATGCTCGATCATGCTGAGCAGCTGTGTGCGCTCGTCCCGTCCGTCTCGCAGCCGCTCGACCAAGAGCGTCGCGCGCCCGCGGTCCCGGTCCACGAGGCCCACGATCAACGCCTCTTTGGAATCGAAGTAGCGGTAGATGTTGGCCGGGCTCATCGCCGCTTCGCGGGCGATGTCCTGCATGGTGGTTCGATCGAAACCGCTGCGGCCAAAACAGGCCTCGGCCGCTCCGAGAATGCGCTCGCGCCTGTCCGCCGGCAGGTTGCTGGCGTCGACGGCTTTGTCGGCATTCGCCTTCAAGAGGCCGCCTTCGAGAGATCAAGGCGTGCCGACCCGAAAACGCGTGCAGCGGCTGACACTTCGCAGGCGACCGGGCGGGGACCGCCGGAGTTGCACAGCCGAGCCTGCCAACTCTGCGGCCCGACCCCGGTCAAAACCAGCAGGGCATAGCAGCAGGCGATCAGCAGCGCTGCCGGCAGGACGACCTTCGGCGAGCAGGCATCGCGCAGGGCGAGCGAGCGGCGGCGGGCGAACATCCGCGCGCTCCGAGCCGCGTAAAGGGCGTTGGGAGAGGCGATGTCGAGGTCGGTGGGGTGGAGCGAGATCATCGTCATCTCCGTTGTCGATGGAGAGATAATGAACGTTCACTCGCTAACAGTCAATGAACGTTCATTTACTGCCCTAAGATCGTCGGGGCGTGAGGTAAAAAGGCGTCAGCCGCGTCGCATAGGGGTCGGGACGGCGTGACGCGCCGACGCAGCCCTGCCGGATGACAGCGCAATCATGATGTGCTCCGATGACGGCACGCGAGCTTGAGACTCGCCGGTCACGGGAGAGAGACATGGGAAAGACGAGAACGATGACGGCGGCCCTGCTGGCCGTGGGCTTCGCCCAGGCGGCCTCGGCGGCGGATGCGCCGTCCGGCCCACTCTCGGTGCCGGCCAAGACCCTGCAGGTTCCCACGGCCGACATCAGCCCGGCCATGCAGGCCTTCATCGCCAAGCCCTTGAACCCGGACTGGAATTTTCATCCGAAGACCGGTGCCGAGTGGCGCGCCATGGCGGACAAGATCGCCGCGGGGGTCGTGCCCGGTCTTCCGGCCATGCAGGAGCGGCTGCATGTGAAGGTCGATCATCAGATGATCGACGGCGTCAAGGTCGCGGTGGTCACGCCCGATTCGGTGCCGGCCGCCAATGCCGACAAGGTGGTGATCCACGTCCACGGCGGCTGCTATGTCTACTTCCCCGGCGACTCCGGGACCACCGAAGCCCTGATGCTGGCAGGCTTCGGCCACTACAAGGTGATCTCCGTCGATTATCGCATGCCGCCCGAAGCCTATTTCCCGGCGGGGCTCGACGACGCCATGACGGTCTATCGGTCGACCATCAAGACGATCGCTCCGAAGAACGTCGCCATCGAGGGCACGTCGGCCGGCGGGGCCTTGACGCTCGAAATGGTGGTCAAGGCCAAGCAGGACGGGCTGCCCCTGCCCGGCGCCATCGCACCCGGCACGCCGATGGCGGACGTCACCAAGACCGGCGACTCGTTCTACACCAACGAGTTCGTCGACAACGTCCTGGTCTCGCCGAGCGGCTTCTGCGACGACGCGGCGGCCTTCTACGCCCATGGTCACGACATGGCGGATCCACTGCTGTCCCCGGTCAATGCCGACATGTCCGGCTTCCCGCCCGCCATCCTCACCACCGGGACGCGCGATCAGTTGCTCAGCAATACCGTGCGGGTCCATCGCAAGCTGCGGCGGGCCGGGGTCGAGGCGGAACTGAACGTTTACGAGGGCGAATCCCACGCCCAGTACCAGTTCGACGACCGCGTGCCCGAAACGCGGGAGGCCTTTACCGACATTGCCGCCTTCTTCGGCCGGCACCTCGGCCATTGAGGAAGGCTACTCCCGGATAGCGAACACCTGAACCAAAGGCCGATATCGCGCCCGGCTTCGCCCAGACCTACTTTCGGCCGGTTCCCCTCCCTCGCGCAGCGGGGGAGGGGAACCACGCGAAGCGTGGTGGAGGGGGCCCGACCGGGTGCGACCGATCTCACCATCCAAGAAACGGTCCTAGAACTCAGCCCAATCCTCAGCCGCGGCCGCGACGGCGACACGGGCCGCGCCGCCGCGTCCCACCGTGCGCAGGGTCGGCACGGTGGCGGGCGAAGGCCGACGGGCCTGGCGTGGCGCCGGTACCGGTGTTCCCTGCCTTTGCTCGTGGCCGCCGAGGCGGAACTCGCCGATGAGGCGGGTCAGTTCGCCCGTTTCCTGCGACAGGGCATGGCTCGCCGCGGTGGTTTCCTCCACCATGGCCGCATTCTGCTGGGTCACCTGATCCATCTGGTTGACCGCGATATTGACCTCGTCGAGGCCTGAGGCCTGCTCCTGCGCCGAGGCCGCGATCTCGCCGACGATCACGTCGATCTCGGCCACCTGAGTCACGATGCGCGACAGAGCCTCGCCGGTCTGGCCGACAAAATCGACGCCCTGCTCCACCTGCCGACCCGAGGTCGAGATCAGGCCCTTGATCTCCTTGGCGGCCTCGGCGGAGCGCTGCGCCAGCGCCCGGACCTCGGAGGCCACGACCGCGAAGCCGCGGCCCGCGTCGCCGGCCCGCGCCGCCTCGACGCCGGCATTGAGGGCCAGGAGATTGGTCTGAAAGGCGATCTCGTCGATCACCCCGATGATCTGGGTGATCTCGCGCGCCGAGCGCTCGATGCCGCTCATGGCCTCGACCGCCTGCCGCACCACCTGGCCCGAGCGTTCCGCGCTGCTCCGCGCGTTGGTGACGACAGCGCGCGCGTGTTTCGCACCATCGGCGGTCTTGCGAACCGTTGCGGTGATTTCGTCGAGGGCCGCGGCCGTCTGCTCCAGCGAGGCCGCCTGCTGCTCGGTGCGACGCGACAGGTCGTCGGAAGCCGTCGAAATCTCGCCCGTGCCGGATCGGATGGTGGAGGCGCTCGCCGCCACATGGCGCATCGCGTCCTGCAGTTTCGCCATGGCGCCGTTGAAGTCGGCGCGCAGCTTCTCGTAGTCGGGCGGGAAGACCTCGTCGATGCGATGGGCGAGATCGCCGGCCGACAGCCGCTCAAGCCCCGAGGCCACGAGGTCGACCACGTGATCCTGCTGGGCGGCGGCCTCGGCCAGCACCGCCGCATTGCGGGCCCGCTCCTCTTCGGTCAGCCGACCCGCCGCCTGGGCGTCGGCTTCGAGCCGGACCTTCTCGATGGCGGCCGCTTTGAAGACCGCGAGGGACGCCGCCATGGCGCCGATCTCGTCGCGGCGGCCGGCCGCAGGCACAGCGACGTCGAGGTCGCCGTCGGCGAGCCGTCGCATCGCACCCGTCAGCGCCACCACCGGCGTGGCGATCAGGCTCGACAGAAGCCAGCTCAAACCCGCCGCCGCTACGGCGACGACGAGCGTCGTCATGATAGAACCACCGCGCATCAGCGACAACGCGTCGGCATGGCTCACCGCTGCCGCCTCGGCGAGCGTCTTGGCGGTGGCCTGGACGCGGGCAGCAGCGGTGCGGATCTCGCCCACCATCTTGCGGTTCTGCTCCGTCCCCATAAGGGCAGCGGCCTGATCGATCGTGTCTTCCTTGACCAGCGGAACCACCACGTCGACGACCTCGCGCCGCCAGGTGACCTCCGCAGTCTGCAGGGCATCGACCTGGCCGGCCAGGTCGGGCTGGAGATGGGCGGCCTGACGCGCATCGGAGATCCGCGCGTTGAACTTGTCCTGGTCAGCGGCGATGTCGGTGACGTTGCCCGGGATGCGCGTCATGACGTAGCCGCGCAGATGCGAGCTGAGATCGATGACGGAGGCCAGCGCGTCCTTGGCCGAGATGACGAGCCGCCCCGCCTCGGCCTGGCGATCCGCCGCGGCCGCGAGAACGCCCGACAGCTGGTAGTTGACCACCCCCGACAGGGCCACCAGAGCCACCACGACGGTGAAGACCGCGGTGATCTTTCGGACGATGCTGATGTTCTTAAAGGCCTTCATCGAGGTGACGATCCTGATTCGTGCGACGACGGCCGCTTCGGATAGAGTTGCCGCTTTGTAGTTGGCATGTTCTGCCATTGTCTTAAGAAGAGCCGATCTCCGCTCGACCAAGACGGCCGAGCGGCGCTGAAACACTGTCGCTCTCGGAGTCTCCGTCCCGATCTCCGCAACGCCAGGGTGCTCGGATCCGGCGTCTTCATTGGCGCAAGCGGTCGAGCGATCGGCGCCGAACCTCGACGGGCCGGCGCAGTTGACAGTGGCCGATTAGACCCGCGGTCGGTGACGAGCGTTGCCGCCGCAATGCTCAGCGAGGATTCATCGTGACCGGTCAGCTCGACTTCAGCTCTCGCGACGCTGTCATCCGCCACCTGTCCTACACGCCGATCCGCCGGCGTGAAGGCGTGCCGCATGACCTGTTCGACGCCTACTGGCGGGATGTTCACGGTCCGCTCTGTGCGAGGCTGCCGGGCCTCGGTTTCTACGCGCAGCATCACGTGGCGCGGGACCGCAGCGCGAATCTCTGGCCGTTGCCGGACGGCGTGGAGCCGCTCGATACGGTGCTCGATGGCCTGGTCGAGATCGGCTTCGCCGACCGGAAGGGCCAGACGCGGTTCGAAGCCGCCAGTTCGCTTCTATTCTCGGACGAGCGCAATTTCATCGGCCACGACGTGGCCTATGCCATGCCGAACGGCGCGCAGACGCTGGTGGACCGTGATCCCGATGCGGTGCCGAACCGCGTCGAACCTGGGTATCGGCTGCACCTGCACCTGCACGGGCAAGGCACGTCGTCGTTCGACGATTGGGTCGAAGGCTTCGCGGCGGCGCTGGCGGCAGAGCCCGGTGTCGTCAAGGTCCGGCTGCATCGTCCCGAGCCATATCACAACAGCGCGCCCCAGCCGGCGGCGCCCGACGTCGATCACGTCCTGCCGCGCGAACGCAAGCGCGTGGCCATTCTCGAAGTCGGCTGGCCGAGCCGCATGGGTGCCGAGACCTACCTCCGGAGCGAAAATTACGCGCGCCAGGCGGAGGGGCTGAAGGCGCAGGTTTCTGCCCTCGGCGCCTTTCTGGTAGTACGACAATGCGTATTCATCCGCGACGGGATCCTGACGACCGCAGGCCTGCGCGGAAGCCGGCCGGCCGAACTGATCGAAGCGCTGGGGGCCGTCAATCAGGTCCAGGACGACGTCTCGCGGCTCTTCCGCAACGCGTGACGGCCGGTGTGCCCTTCGGACCTCGACCCGACAGGACGGAGCCGGCATAGGCTGGCTCGGCCCGAGAGCTAGAACAGATCGAAATCGCCGCAGGCCGAACCCGGCGCCCGGCCGGCGAGACGCTCGCCGAGACTCGCCAGCGTGAGGGTGGCGGCGACGCCCTCGATGTCGAGCGGCTCGTGGCCGATGCGGAGACGTCCCACGGCGGCCAGGAAATGCGACAGGCCCTGCAGCGACTGCGCCACGAGATCGAGCGTCTGGGCCTGCTGCATCAGTTGGGGATCATCGGCGGCGGCCTGGGCCAGGGCCGGCCCGAGCGCGCCCTGCAGCTCTTCGACGGCAGCCGACAGGCCCGTGAGTTCGCGGCCGACGCGTTGCACCAGGATCACGGCATCGGCTTCGCCGCGATCGATGTCCGAGGGCGGGTGGCGCGTCGCCTCGGCGGCGACGAGGGACAGGGCGCGAGCGGGCATCAAACGGTTCCCATCCATTGATCAGAAGAGCTCGAGCGCACCGGCGGCCGGCACGGGCCTCGGAACGCGCGTAGGCGGGACGATCTCGGCCGATCCCATGAAGATCCGACGCGCCCGCCCGGTAACGGGCCAGAACTGGATCCGGCGTCCGCGCGTACCGCCCAAGCAGTCGGAGGTGACGCGGATATTCTCCCGCTTGAGGAACCCGACCGCGAAAGCGGCGTTCAGCGAACCGATATCAGTCAGGCCCTGCATCGTGCTCGCGCCGCCGAATAGCTTGGCCTCGAGCCTCACCCGAGAAGCGCCTCGCACCAGCAAGGCATTGACGAGCAACTCCATGGCATGAACGCCGAAGCGCTCGCTGTGCCCCCGCTCGCTGCCGGAGTCGCCCGGTAGCAGAAAGTGATTCATACCTCCGACGCGCGCCACAGGATCGTGCAGGCAGGCCGCCACGCAGGAGCCGAGCAGCGTCGCCAGCACCTCGTTCGGGTCGTCGCTGACCCGCTGCTCGCCTTGAATGACGTGATGGGTGACGGCAACGTCGCCGGTGTCGACAACCGACCTCACTGCAGGGCGCCGAAGACCGCTTCGATCTTCTTCTTAAGTTCGGGGACCGAGACAGGCTTCTTCAGATAATTGTTGACCTTGAGGCTCATGGCGAGCTGCAGAAACTCTTTGTCCTCGACACCCGTGAGCAGAAAGAAGGCGCTCTTCTGCGTGGCGGCGTTGGACCGCACCGCCCGCAGCAGCTCGACGCCGTTCATCTTGGGCATATGGTAATCCGACACGACGAGATGCACGGGGCTCTTGATCACCATCTGCAACGCCTCTTCGCCATCCTTGGCCATGGCGACGTTGGTGATGCCGATATCCGCCAGCGCCGAACGGATCAGCAGCCGGCTCGTCTGCTGATCGTCGGCGATCATGACCTTCAAAACTGAGGCGAGGGGCATTGTGTTACGTCCTGTCCAGTCTGTTGGTAATTGCGGCGATCTCGGCGCCGATCTTGCGCAGGGGAAGCTGGCGCTGCACCGCTCCCAGTTCGAAGGCCACCTTGGGCATACCGTAGATGAGCGAGCTTGCCGCATCCTGTCCGAGTGTCGTGGCACCGGCTTCGCGCATGGCGAGCAGGCCTTCGGCCCCGTCCCTCCCCATGCCGGTGAGGATGATTCCGACGGCCTCGGCACCGCAGGTCTTGACGACCGAGCGGAACAGGACGTCGACCGAAGGGCAGTGCCCGTTGACCGGCGTGCTCTCGCGCAGGCGGCAACGTGGCGGGCTGGCGCTGCCGCGCAGCGATGAGCCCGGCGACACCTCGAGATGCTGCGTCCCGCCCGGCGCGATGTAGATGCGCCCGGGAACCAGCGGGGCGCCGTCGCTGGCCTCCGCCACCGTGGCTCTGCAAAGCCGGTCGAGCCGCTCCGCGAAACTGCGCGTGAACAGCGGCGGCATGTGCTGCGTCACCACGACCGGCGCGCAATCGGCCGGAAGAGCCGTCAACACGGCGGTCAGGGCCTCGACGCCTCCGGTCGAGGAACCGATCGCCACGATCCGGCCGTCGGCCGCGTAGGCGGCACCGGCGGGCTGAGCCCCCGCGCCGGGAGCCTGGGCGCTGGGCGCGCGAGCCGGCAGCATGCGGACACTCGCCGCCATGCGAACCTTTTCGGCGAGATCGCCGAAGGGCTTCGTGTCGCCGAGCGACGGCTTGGTGACGCAGTCGATCGCCCCGATCTCAAGCGCCCGGGTGGTGATCTCGCCGCCGCGGTGGGTGAGGCTCGACACCATGATGACGGGGGTCGGCCGGAGCCGCATCAGCCGCTCCAGGAACTCGATGCCGCTCATGTTGGGCATCTCGACATCGAGGGTCAGGACATCGGGGCTGAGATCCTTGATGGCTTGACGGGCTTCGAGCGGATCCGCGGCATGGCCCACCACTTCGAGATCGGGTGCGCTGTTGAGAACGGCCGAGATCAGTTGGCGCATGCTGGCCGAATCGTCGACCACGAGGACGCGGCTCTTCCTCATGCCGGCCGCCCCGACGCGTGCCGGTAGATGGTGATCCCGACATTGGTGAAGCGGTTCAACGCCGGCCCCGACAGGCGCTCCGAATGTCCGATGCAGAGCGTGCCGCCGGTCACGAGTTTCTCGGAAAAGCGCTGCCAGACCTTGGCCTGCGTGGCCTCGTCGAAATAGATCACGACGTTGCGGCAGAAGATGACGTCGAATTGTCCCGCCATCGGCCATTGCGCCATGAGGTTCAGCTCGCGGAAGGAGACGAGCCGGCGCAAGTCGTCGCTGACCGAGAAGGTCCCGCCTTTTTCGTCCGGACGGAGAAAGCGTTTGAACTCGGCCGGCGGCACGCCTTCTAGCGCGGCACGGTCGTAGAGTCCGGCTCTCCCCTCCTTCACCACGTTGGGGTCGATATCGGTCGCCAGGATGCGAACGTCCCGGTCGGCGGCCTCGGGCATCAGCGACAGCACAGTCATGGCCATCGAATAGGGCTCGTGACCCTTGGAGCAGCCGGCAGACCAGATCCTGACGCGTCCGCCCCGCTTGGCGGCATCGAGAAGCGGCGGCAGAACCTTGGTCTTGAGATAGTCGAAGTGATGCGGCTCCCGGAAGAAGCGCGTCACATTGGTGGTCAGAGCCGCCATCATCTGCTGGCGCTCGTCGGCGCCGCCGCTTTCTTCGAGAAAGGCGCAGTAATCGCGAAACGATTCCATGCCGAGCACGCGGAGCCGCTTCACCAGCCGCGAATAGACCAGGGTCGACTTCGCCTCGGGCAGGAAAATCCCGGCATCGGAATGCAGCATGGCGGCGATCCGCCGGAAGTCCTCCGCCCGGAAGACGAATTCCCCCTCGACGATGCTTTTCTCCCGTGACGTCTCGGCCTTGGGACGGGGGGAACTCAGGGCAGAGCTCATGCGGCCTGACGTTCGGCTGCGGGCAGGACGTGATCGAGGGTGATCAGGCTGATCATCCGCCCGTCGACGGCGAGAACGCCCGTGACGAAGCTGCGCGCCATATCGGAGGCGACATCCGGCGTCGGCTGCACGGTGCCGGCCGTGACCGTCAGGATGCCCGTCACGGCGTCGACCAGCAGACCCACCACTTGGTGGCCGACCTGGGCCACGATGATGACGGCGCGGGCCGAGGGTTCCGTAGGCGGGAAGCCGAGGCGCGCCGCGAGATCGACGATCGACAGGACGGCGCCGCGCAGGTTGATGACGCCCCGCACGTAACCCGGCGAATGGGGCAGCGGGGTCGCGGGGGTCCAGCCGCGGATCTCGCGCACCGACATGATGTCGACGCAGAATTCCTGCGTTCCGATCAGGAAGGAGATGAGTTCGCGGGAGGCCGCGGCATCGGACTTTTGAGCTTCGGTCATCGGATCAGCCAGCGAGCGCGAGGGTGAGGTCGGGGTTGCCGATGCGGGCGCCGGAGGCCGCCACCGTATCGACGTCGAGGATGAGGGCGACGCGACCGTCGCCGAGGATCGTGGCGGCGGCGATGCCGGGGACATGGCCGTAGTTCGATTCGAGGCTCTTGATGACAACCTGGCGCTGGCCCTGGATGGCGTCGACGAGCAGGGCCGAACGAGCCCCGCCTTCGATCTCGACCAGGAGCGCGACACCGGCGCGGGCATCGTCGAGCGATCCGCGGAAGCCCATGACTTCTCCGACGTCGACCAGCGGGATAAAGCCGTTGCGCACGCCGATTACGCGGGCGGTCCCGCCGAACCCGTGGACCTCGGTGGCCTTGGGCAGCAGGATCTCGACGATGGCGGTCAGCGGGATGACCAGCGTATGGCCGGCCACCGTCACCACCATGCCGTCGAGCACCGCCAGGGTCAGCGGCAGGCTCATGGTGAAGGTGGAGCCCTTGCCCGGCACCGAGGTGATCGAGATGCGGCCACCGAGCGCCTGGATGGAGCGTTTCACCACATCCATGCCGACGCCGCGGCCCGAGATGTCCGAGATGGTGGCGGCAGTCGAAAAGCCCGGCAAGAAGATGAGGTTGTCGGTCTCCTCGTCGCTGAGCTTGCTGTCGGGCGGGATCAGCCCCTTCTCGATGGCGATGGCGCGGACGCGCTCGCGGTTGATGCCGGCGCCATCGTCGGAGATCTCGATCACGATGCGGCCCGAGCGATGCAGCGCGGAGAGACGCACCTGACCCTCCTCGGGCTTGCCGGCGGCGAGGCGCTTCTCCGGCGACTCGAGGCCATGGTCGATGGCGTTGCGGATCATGTGGGTCAGCGGATCCGACAGCCGCTCGATGACGGTCTTGTCGACCTCGGTGTTCTCGCCCTCGGTGACGAGGCGCACGCTTTTTCCGACCTGCATGGCGACTTCGCGGGCGAGGCGCGGCATGCGTTGGAATACCGACTTCACCGGCTGGGCGCGGATCGCCATGACGCTGTCCTGGATCTCGCGCGTCAGCTGTTCGAGCTCGTCGAGTCCCACGGCGACCTGCGACATGCGAGCCAGCCCCGCTTCGTTGACCCGCTCGGCCAGCATGGCCTGGTTGATCACGAGTTCGCCCACGAGATCGATCAGGCGGTCCACGCGGTCGAGGTCGACGCGGATGGTGGGCGACGCCTGGGCGGCGGGTCGGTGCTCGGCGGTAGCCGCATCGGCGGGGGCGGCGACCACGGGAGCGGGAGCGTCCGGCGCCGGGGGCCGGGCGGCGCGCAGCGGCACGACGACGGGATCGGGAGCCGCGGCCTCTACCTCGGGCTCCCCGAGATCGGGCAATTCCAGCATCGGAATGACCTCGAAGACGAACTCCTCCTCGGCCACTGGACTTTCGTCCTGGAGAAGCTCGACGGTGAGGGTGCTGTCCCATTCGACGAAATCGAAGATCTCGCGAATGGCGGCTTCGTCGCGCTCGGTCGAGAGCGTGATAACCCAGCCGAGATAGGCGTTCTCGGGCTCCATTTCGGCGAGGCCCGGCAGTTCGGAGAGGTCGCAGGCGACCTCGACCGTTCCCAGCAGCGCCAGTTCGCGCAGCAGGATCGCGGTGTCGTTCCCCTTGGCATAGAGTTCGGGGCGCGGGCGGAAGCCGATGCGGAACCGGTTCAGCACCGGGGGCGGCGCGAGGTCGCCGAAGTCCGACAGGTCGATGGCCAGCGGAACGAATTCGAACTCGTCATCGCCGCCCGTCGCCGCCACAGGCGGAGCAGCCGCCACCACGGGCGCGGGAGCCGAAGCCGTCTGTCCTTTCGGAACCGCCTCGGCGCAGCAGGCGGTGAGTTCGGCCGCTACGGCGGCGGCGCGGGATGCATCATGGGGCGTGTCGGCGCGGGCCGCCCGGACGAGGTCGGCCAGGATGTCGGCGGCGCGCAGCATGACCCGGACCAGCGGCGGCGACGGGGCGAGGCGCCCGACGCGCACGAGGTCCATGGCGTTCTCGAACGTATGGGCGAAGTGCACGAGGTCGGAGAGGTTGAAGGCTCCGGCGCCCCCCTTGACCGAATGGACGGCGCGGAACACCGCATTGACCACCTCGATGTCGTGGTCTCCCGCCTCGATGGCGAGGAGGCCCGCTTCGAGTTCGACGAGTTGCTCCTCGCATTCCTGAAAGAAGGTCTGCTTGATCTCGGCCAATGAGTCCACGTGCGCGTCCCCGTTCCTGCCTTTTAGGCGTCTCAGGCCGCGACGCGGCGGACGGCGTCCACGAGCTTCACGGGGTCGAAGGGCTTGACGATCCAGCCCGTGGCGCCGGCGGCGCGGGCACGCTGTTTCTTCTCGACATCGCTCTCGGTTGAGAGAACCAGGATCGGAACGGCCCGCATGCGGCTGTCGCCGCGTACGCCCTCGATGAAGCCAAAGCCGTCGAGGCGGGGCATGTTGATGTCTGTGATGATGACGTCGGGCGTGGATCCGGCGAGGACGTCGAGGCCATGCTGGCCGTCCTCGGCCTGGATGACGGCATAGCCGGCGGAGGACAGCGCCACCCGCAGCATGTCCCGCATCGTGCGGCTATCGTCGACCGTGAGAACCGTCTTCGTCATGCGAGGCTGCTTTCGGGAGTCAGGGTGGAGTGGAGGCCGAGGAGCCGGGCGCATTGCGCGAAGGACTCGGAGGCGGCTGCAAAAGTGAGGACGGTGCCGTCGGCCGCCCAGGTCAGGGCAGCGGAGGCGAGAACCTGGGCGCATTGGGCGCCGAGATGCTGGACCGCGGAGGCATCCACCGCGAGATCCGCGCCGCGCCGCGCCAGCAGCGCCTGGCGCAGAGGAGCCGCGGCATTGAGGTCGAGCATCTCGTCGAGGGCGAGACTGCCGACCGCCGGTGTCGGGGAAGCGCCTCTGGGCTTCGGGGGCGACCTGCTGATCCGTTTCACCACGTCCCGCATCCTCTCGCTCGTCGACGCGCGGCTCCCGGAGCCGCTCGCAAGCGTTTCAAGACCCGCGTCGGTCTCGATCCTGCCGAGGACCGTAATGGTTCGGAATTGATGCAACCTTAAAACGAGGCGACTGCCCGCTTTTTGCCATGGATCTGCCATGCCTTGTCCAGGACAGGGACCCGCGCCACCATCGAATGCTTGTGATCCAGAAGTGGCGACTTGCCCGGTAAGCCGAGACTTGGGTCGGATCAATGACCGGATTCGGACGACGTTGCGCAATGTCCGGTCGCAATTCGGCCGACTCGACACCGCGAGGGTTAGCAGTCGCCCGCGTGACCTCGCAGGACGGATGGTCGAAGGCGTGCGACCGTTCGCGACCGGGATCGAGGGCGCAATGCCCGCCGGCAGCTGGAGCACGGCCGCAAAGGCCCTTGGTCAGCAAGACTCGAGATCGGTTTTAACGGCAGATATCGCCGATTCGGCGCCGGCCAGCCGTTATTGATCCGGACCATGCTTGGCCGAGCCAGAACGCCCGCCAGATGGTCGTTTCCCGGAGAGTCGCCGGTCGCGGACGGCCTCGCCCGGAAATCAGCCCACGAGGCTGTCGAAGAGACCCTTGCCGTCTTCGCCGCCCGCCAGCGCCTCGATGGCATTCTCGGGGTGGGGCATCATGCCCAGCACGTTGAGACCGTCCGAATAGATCCCGGCGATGTGGTTGCGCGACCCGTTGGGGCTCGCCGCATGGCCGGGGTCGCCTTCCGCGCCGCAATAACGAAAGGCGACGCGCCCCTCGCCCTCGAGCCGGTCGATGGTGGCATCGTCGACCGCGTAATTGCCTTCGCCATGTGCCACCGGCACGGCGATCACCTGGCCCTTGGTGTAGGCGCGGGTGAAAGCCGTATCGGTGCGTTCGACACGCAAATGCTGCATGCGGCAGACGAAATGAAGGTCGGCGTTGCGCATCAGCACGCCGGGCAGCAGGCCCGCCTCGCAGGCGACCTGGAAGCCGTTGCAGATGGCCAGAACGCGGCCGCCCCGCGCCGCATGGGCCCGCACGGCATCCATCACGGGCGAACGCGCCGCGATGGCGCCACAACGGAGATAATCGCCATAGGAGAAACCACCGGGCAGCACCGCGAGGTCGGTGCCGGGGGGCAGGCTCGTCTCGGTATGCCACACCATGGCCGGCTCGGCGCCCGAGGCGCGCTTCAGCGCACGCGCGACGTCGCGGTCGCGGTTGACACCGGGGAAGACGACGACCGCCGCCTTCACGCCGACGTTCCCTCTGGCGTGACGGCGATCGCATAATCCTCGATCACGGTATTGGCGAGCAGGGCCTCGCAGATCCGGCGCAGTTCCGCCTCCGCACCCGCCTGGTCGGACCCGTCGAGAACGACATCGAAGATCTTGCCCTGGCGCACGCTGGCGACGCCGCCGTGGCCGAGCGAGTGGAGTGCTCCTTCGATGGCCTTGCCTTGGGGATCGAGGACGCCGGATTTGAGTGTGACGGAGACGCGGGCCTGCATGGAAGACACTCTCATCGGTCGGGGTCGACGGTTCCGCCGTGGCTTAGACGGGCAATTGACGGGAGGCAACCGCTCGGATCTCCGTGACTTTCGCGCCGTCCCCGAACCTGCGAAGAGGAAGCCGCGCGGAGAGGGGCCGGTGTCCCGGCCCTCCGTTGCGGCGCCACCCGCGAGGCGCCCAACAGACGAGAACCCGGAATGCATCCAGACCTGATCGTGTTCGACTGTGACGGCGTCCTCGTCGACAGCGAGGTCCTGTCGATCGGCGGCCTGGTGTCGGTTCTGAACGAGGCCGGCATTCCCGCCGATTACGCGATGATCGCGCGCTATTTCGGCATGAAACAGGCCGACATCATGCTCAAAGTGTCCGAAGAGACCGGCCACGACATTCCGCTGGACGTGTCGGCCCGCGTCTGGCCGGCAATCCGCGAGCGGTTCGAGGCGGAACTCAAGCCCACGCCGGGCCTCGCCGACTTTCTCCGCCGCCACCCCGACACGCCGCGCTGCGTCGCCTCCTCGTCGGGTCCGGAGCGGATCCGCAATTCGCTTCGGCTCACGGGTCTCCTCGCCTTCTTCGGCGAGAACATCTTCTCGTCGAGCCAGGTGGCGCGGGGCAAGCCGGAGCCGGACCTGTTCCTCTTCGCCGCCGCCAGCATGGGCGTCGATCCCACCCGCTGCGTCGTGATCGAGGATTCGCGCTTCGGCGTCACCGGCGCCCTCGCGGCGGGCATGAAGGTCATCGGCTACACGGGCGGCAGCCACATCGAACCCCATCATGCCACGGCCCTCGCCGAGGCCGGCGCCCTCTACGTCGAGAACGACTGGGAGGCGATCGAGGGACGGCTGTTTCCCGGCTGATCCTCGACGATCTTGGACCGGCCGCTGCCGACGTCAGGGTCGCGGCATATGTCCGACATTACCCTCTAGCGCTTCACGGTACCTATGCTACCGTGAAGGACGCCGACATAGAATCGGCCGAGCGATCTGGAGGAAACACATGCGAAGCGCGATCATCGCCGGCGTCGCCGCGACCCTGTTCTGTGGTCAGGCCAACGCCGCCGACACCAAAGCTCTATACTTCGTCGTCAATGGCGCGTCCGACTTCTGGAAGTCGGCCGATGCCGGCCTGAAAAAGGCTCAGACGGAACTTCCGAAGTACAAGCTGCAGATCAAGTACCCGGAACAGTCGTCGGCCGCCATCCAGAACCGGCTGATGGACGATCTCGTGGCCTCGGGTGCCGCCGGCATCATGGTCAGCGCCGTCGATCCCAAGACGCAGACCGACGAACTCGACAAGATCGGCGGAGCGGTGACGCTGTTCACGACCGATAGCGACGCTCCGAAGACGAAGCGCCTCGCCTATGTGGGCTCGAGCAACATCGACGCCGGCAAGCAGGCCGGATCGCTGATGACCAAGGCGCTGCCCAACGGCGGCAAGTGCATGGGCTTCGTTGGCCTGCCGGGCGCCGATAACGCCCGCGAGCGCGCCGACGGCATCCGCGACGCCATCAAGGGGTCCAAGGTTGACCTCGTCGACATCCGCGCCGACGACATCGACATGGCCCGCGCCAAGCGCAACGTCGAGGACACGCTGACGGCGCGGCCCGACATCAACTGCATGGTGGGAATCTATTCCTACAACACGCCGCAGATCTACCAGGCCGTCAAGGAAGCCGGGAAGCTCGGGCAGATCACCATCATCGGCTTCGACGAAGATCCCGTGACGCTCGGCGGCGTCAAGGAGGGCACGATCGTCGGCACCGTGGTGCAGCAGCCCTACGAGTGGGCCTATCAGGGCATGAAGCTGATGGCCAAGGCCATCGAAGGCGACAAGTCCGGACTGCCGGCCAACGGCTTGCTGATCATCCCCACCAAGATCATCGAGAAGGGCAATGTCGATGCCTTCGCGGCCGAACTGAAGCAGCGAACCGGCAAGTAACGTCAGGTCGGCCTGCAACGACGCTTGTCGAGGCTTGGGCGGAGCTTCGACGAGCGCATGAAGCCGTACCGGGCTTCTCCATCGATCTGCTGAGACGCTGGCCGCTCCCCTCTCCCTTGTGGAGAGGGGAGCCCCGCCAAGACACGATTGGCGGAAGAGACATCACCCAGGAGGCCGACGGCCTCTCATCCCGCACGACCGGGGACTTCTCCGCCCGATGACAGAACCGCTGCTCGAACTTCGTCATATCGACAAGACCTATCCCGGCGTCCGTGCCCTGAAGGACGTCAGCCTTTCGGTCGCCCCCGGCGAGGTGCTGGGGCTGATCGGCGAGAACGGCGCCGGCAAATCGACGCTGATGAAGATCCTCGGGGGCGTCGTGGCGCCCTCGGCGGGCTCCATCGCGATCCGCGGCACCGAGCACGACTCCCTGACGGTGACGCAGTCTCTGGGCGCCGGCATTGCCTTCGTGCACCAGGAGCTCAACCTTTTCGACAATCTCGATGCCGCCGCCAATGTCTTCATCGGCCGCGAACCGACCCGCGCGGGGCCGCTTCGCCTCATCGATCGGAAGGCGCTGCACGCCAAGGTGACGCCCCTGCTCCGGCGCCTGGGCTGCGACTTCGAGGCCGACACGCCCGTCTCGGGCCTGTCGATCGCCCAGTGTCAGATGCTGGAGATCGTCAAGGCCCTGTCGCTCGACGCCAAGCTCATCATCATGGACGAGCCGACCTCGAGCCTGACCCTGACGGAAACCAACCGGCTCCTCGCCGTCGTGGCCGAACTCAAGCGCGACGGCGTCGCCATCGTGTTCATCTCGCACCGGCTGAGCGAGGTCGAGGCTTGCGCCGACCGCGTCGTGGTGCTGCGCGACGGCGCCATGGTGGGGACGCTGGCCCGCGGCGAGATCCACCACGACACGATGATCCGGCTGATGATCGGCCGGGACCTGAAGAGCCTCTACACACCCCCGGCCCGCCCGCCGGGTGCCGCGGTGCTCGACCTCGTCGGGCTCTGCACGCCGGCCTATCCGCATCGGCCCGTGACGCTGCCGCTGCGCGCCGGCGAGATCCTCGGCCTCGGCGGCCTCATCGGGGCCGGGCGCACCGAACTCGCCCGCGTGATCTTCGGCATCGATCCGCCCGCCGCCGGCACGCTGAGCATGGGCGGGCGCGACATCCGCCTGGCATCGCCGAAGGATGCCATCCGGGCCGGCATCTATCTGGCGCCCGAGGACCGCAAGGCCTCGGGCGTGATCCTCGACGATCCGATCGTGTCCAACATCTCGCTGGCCAGTCTCCCCCGCTTCGCCAAGGGGGGCCTTGTCAGTCCCAAGGCCGAACGCGTCAATGCGGAAGCCCAGCGCCTGTCGCTGCGCATCAAGGCATCGGACGTTGCCGCCCGCACGGGCTCGCTCTCCGGCGGTAACCAGCAGAAGGTCGTGCTCGGCAAGTGGCTCTGCATGGAGCCCAAGCTGATGATCTTCGACGAACCGACGCGAGGCATCGACGTCGGCTCGAAGGCCGAGATCTATACATTGATGCGGGCCCTGGCCGACCGGGGCGTCGCCATCCTGATGATCTCCAGCGACATGGAGGAGGTGATCGGCGTGTCGGACCGGGTCGCCGTCATGCACGAGGGCGCCATCACGGGCATCCTCGGCCGCGACGAACTGAGCGAGGCGGCCGTGATGCGGCTCGCCGTCGGCGCCACATCCCATTGAGGACCAAGTCATGCTGAAGAAGGACCTCGGGCTCTTCCTGCTCATCCTCGTGGTGGGCGCCGTGGTGGCGGTGCTGAATCCGCGCTTCATCTCGCCCGTCAACATTTCCAACACCGCCAATCTGATCGGCCTCTACGGGCTGTTCTCGATCGGCGAAGGGTTCGTCATCATCACGGGCGGCATCGACCTGTCGATCGGCTCGGTCTTCGCGCTGCTCGGCGTCATCTTCATCTCGCTGGTGACGAGCTTCGCCCTCAACTGGGTCGTGGCGGTGCTGATCGTCGTGGCGCTCGGCGTCGTGATCGGGCTGCTGCACGGCTTCCTGATCACCCGGATGCGGTTGCAGCCTTTCGTGGTGACGCTGTGCGGGTTGCTGATCTATCGCGGCGTCGCCCGCTACTACACGGACGACGGCACGGCGGGGTTCGACTTCGGCCAGAGCTTCCCGACCCTCGACTGGTTGACGACGGGCCGGCTCTTCGGCGTTCCCATGAGCTTCGTGATCTTCGTCGCGGCGGCGATCGTCATGGGCGTGCTGCTGCATCGCTCCGTCTTCGGCCGCTATCTCTTCGCGGTCGGCAAGAACGAGGAGGCGGCGCGCTATTCGGGCATCAACACCAAGGCGGTGATCGTCGCCGCCTATGTGATCTGCTCGGGTCTGGCAGGGATCTCCTCCATCTACTTCGCCATGTACACGCGGTCGATCTCGCCCGCCTCGCATGGGACGTTCTACGAACTCTACGGCATCGCGGCCGCGGTGCTGGGCGGCTGTTCGCTGCGCGGCGGCGAGGGCTCGATCATCGGCATCGCGCTCGGCGCCGTGCTGCTGCAGATCCTGCAGAATCTCGTCAACCTGCTCGGCATCCCGTCGTCGCTGAACTTCGCCGTCATGGGCGGCGTCATCCTGGCCGGCGTGCTGATGGACGGCCAGTTGCAACGCCTGAGGACCCGCCCCGTGAAGCGCGGCGGCGGCGGGGCGGCCCCGGCCGCCGTGACGGCGCCGAACGTGCAACTCGGCCACGAGGGCTGAGGCCCATACTTCAGACGATCAGCGTCACAGATCTCGACAAGGCTCGACGCCAGCATCCTCCCCTTTCCCTTGTGGAAAGGGGTAAGCGGGGTGAGGGAGCGGGACGGCGCGCGGAGGCCATCGCCGCCGAACTCCCTCACGCACTCGCGCCAAAACCTTCCAGGTGGCAGGCGGCGCGGGAGGTCGGGCCACGGGGCGAGAGGACCGGGCGTTCGATCCGGCAGCGATCGAAGACGAAGGGGCAGCGCGTGTGGAACGGGCAGCCGGAGGGAATGGCGAGCGGGCTCGGCAACTCACCCCGGGCCGCCGCGACAGCGGTGCGATGCGCCGGGTCGAGGTCCGGCGCGGCGTCGAGAAGAGCGCGCGTATAGGGGTGGCGCGGGGCTGAGAAGAGGCTCTCGGTGTCGTCGATCTCCACCACGGCACCGAGATACATGACCGCCACGCGATGCGAGATGTGGCGCACGAGCCGGAGGTCGTGGGCGACGAACAGCACGGTGAGGCCGAGCCGCTCCTGCAGGTCGAGGAGCAGGTTCACCACCTGGGCCTGCACCGACACATCGAGGGCGGAGACGAGTTCGTCCGCCACCAGCAGGTCGGGCTCGACCGCGAGGGCGCGCGCGATACCGATGCGCTGGCGCTGCCCGCCCGAGAACTGGTGCGGCAGGCGATCCGCCGCATCGGGTGGCAGCCGCACGAGGTCGAGGAGTTCGGCAATGCGGCCGGGGATCGCGGCGCGGGGCCGCATGCGGTGCACCGACAGGGCTTCGTCCAGCACCTGGCGCACCGTCATGCGCGGGTTCAGCGATCCATAGGGATCCTGGAAGACCATCTGGGCGCGGCGGTTGAAGCCACGCCGCGCTGTGCCGGTCAGAGACGCGATGTCTTGACCCTCGAAACGCACGCGACCATCGTCGGGCGCGATGAGCCGTACGGCGGTGCGGGCCAGGGTGGACTTGCCGCAACCCGATTCACCGACGAGACCCAACGTCTCGCCGCGCCGAAGATCGAGCCTCACGCCGTTCAGCGCATGGACGGCGCGGACGGGCCGCCGCGCCAGCCGATCCAGCACGGTACGGGCGACCGGGAAGCGCACCACCACGTCTTCGAAGGACAGGAGCGGAACCTCGCTCATGGATTCAGCCTCTCAGCCGAGGGCGACGCGGGAGCCTCGAGCCCCGCCGCCGCCACCGCCTCGTGATGCCAGCAGGCGGCGAGGCGCCCGGGTGCGACCGTCTCGAGCGGCGGCTTGTCCTGCCGGCAAACATCGGTGGCGAAGCTGCAGCGCGGGTTGAAGGCGCAACCGGGCGGACGGTCGGCGAGACCCGGCGGCGTGCCGTCGATCGACAGCAGCGGGCGGCGCTCCCCGCCGGCGCGCGGCACCGAGCCGAGGAGGCCGCGCGTGTAGGCGTGGCGCGGGGCCGAGAAGACCGCCGCCACGGCGCCGCTCTCGACGATGCGGCCCGCATACATGACGGCGACGCGGTCGCAGCTCTGCGCCACGACGCCGAGGTCGTGGGTGACGAGGATCACCCCCATGCCGAGGCGGGTGCGCAGGCCGAGGATCAGCTTCAGGATCTGGTCCTGGATGGTGACGTCGAGCGCCGTGGTGGGTTCGTCGGCGAGCAGCAGCCGGGGCTCGGCGGCGAGCGCGATGGCGATCATGGCGCGCTGGCGCATGCCGCCCGAGAACTGGTGCGGGTAATCGTCGAGCCGCGTCGCCGGCGCCGGAATGCCGACGAGGTCGAGGAGTTCGACCGCGCGGCTATGGCGGCCGCGCGCGTCGAGGCGCGTGTGGGCGCGCAGGCTCTCGTCGATCTGCCGGCCCACCGTGAGCACGGGGTTCAGCGCCGTCATGGGCTCCTGGAAGATCGTGGCGATCTCCCGGCCGCGCACGCGTTTGAGGTCGGCCTCGCGAAGGGCGAGGAGGTCGCGGCCGTGCCACAGGACCTGCCCGGCGATGCGGCCCGGCGGGTGCACGAGGCGCAGCAGCGAGCGCAGCGTGACGCTCTTGCCCGAGCCCGATTCTCCGACGAGGCCCAGGATCTCGCCCGGCGCGAGATCGAGGTCGACGCCGTCGACCGCGGTCAGCGGTCCCGAGCGGGATGGGAACAGCGTGGTGAGGCCCCGCACAACGAGGCTGCCCTCCGATGCTCCACGGCTGTCGTCCTGCAGCCGCATCAGCGTCGCGGCCGGAGAAGGTCGGCCAGACCGTCGCCGAGAAGGCTGAAGCCGAGACCGGTGGTGACGATGGCGAAGCCGGGGAAGATCGAGATCCACCAGGCGGTGTTCATGTAATTCTTGCCGTCGGCGATCAGCACGCCCCATTCGGCGGTCGGCGGCTGGGCGCCGAGACCGAGATAGCCGAGGCTCGACCCGAGCAGGATGCAGAGCGCCATATCGGTCATCCAATAGACGATGGCGGAGGAGATGGCGTTGGGCAGCAGGTGGCGCAGCACGATGCGAGCCGTCGAGTAGCCCATGACGCGGGCTGCGGCCGCGTAGTCGAGACGGCGCTGGATCGCCACCTCGGCCGCCACGATCCGGGCGTAGAACACCCAGCCGACCGCGCTGACCGCGATGTAGAGGTTGATGAGGCCGGGCCCCAGCACCGCCACGATGGCGATGACCAGCACTAGGAAGGGAAAGGTGACGATCGCGTCGACGATGCGGCCGAAGACGATTTCCGTCCAGCCGCCCGCATAGCCCACGACGGCGCCGACCAGGGTGCCGAAGACGAAAGGAAACAGCGTACCGAACAGCGCGATCTGCAGGTCGACCCGGTAGGCCCAGATGGTGCGGGACAGGATGTCCCGGCCGAAATTGTCGGTCCCGAAGGGATGGACCAGCGTGGGCGGCTTCAGGATGGCGCGATAGTCGAAGGTGGTGGGGCCGTAGGGCGCGACCCAGGCCGGCGCGATGGCGAGCACCAGGGCGAAGAGCAGGATGGCGACCCCGCCGACCAGGGCGGCAGGCGGGCGCGGCAGGCTTAGGCTTCGTCCCAGAAGGCGGCGCAGGGGCTCTCGCGACAGGAGGTCCTCGGCGGCGCTCACCGGGCCACCCGCGGGTCGAGCGAGGCCTGGATCAGGTCGGTGACCAGGAAGGTCACCGACACGGTCACGGCCAGGGCCAACGTCAATCCCTGGATCACGGGATAGTCGCGGCCGTAGATGCTGTCGATCATCAGCCGGCCCACGCCCGGGATGGCGAAGACGGATTCCGTGATGACGGCGCCGCCCAGCAGCGTGCCCACCAGCGGCCCAAGCAGCGCCAGCGTCGAGATCAGGGCGTTGCGGAGCACGTGGCGCAGCAGGATCACCCGGGTTGAGAGCCCCTTGGCGCGGGCGAAATCGACGTATTCGGCGCCGATCACGTCGACGATGGCGGATCGCTGGCTGCGCATCAGCACGGCGGCGAGACTCACCCCGAGTGTCAGCGCCGGCAGAAAGAGGTGGTAGGCGCGGTTGATCCAGCCGTCGCCGTAACCCCCGACCGGAAACCAGCGCAGATGCGCGGCGAAGACCGTCAACAGCACGAGCCCGATGTAGAACACCGGCATGGACAGGCCGACCTGGGCGCCGGCCCGGATGGCGATGTCGGCAGGGCCGCCGCGCCGCAGCGCCGAGGCGAAGGCCAGCGGCACCGCGAGGCCCACCCCGATCAGCACCGCCATGCCGGACAGCATCAGGGTCGGCGGCAGGCGCTGCCCCACCAGCGTCCAGACCGGTGCATGGACCACGATCGAGCGGCCGAGATCGCCCGTCGCGACACGGCGGACATAGAGGAGGAACTGGGTCAGGATCGGCTGGTCGAGGCCGTAGGCGGCACGCGCGCTAGCCACCTGGGCGTCGGTGACGCGGTCGCCCGCGATGGCGCTCAAGGGATCGCCCGGGAGCAGCCGTACCAGCACGAAGGTGACGACGAGAATGAAGACCAGCGTCGGAACCATCTGCAGGATCCGGCGCAGGACGTAGCCGAGGTTCAGCACGGCGCGGCTTTCCGCGCCGGCGTGACGGCGCTGTCAGAGGTCGTGATGCCTCTGCGGACGTCAGCGCCATGCCGTCTCTCTCCGGGTGCCGCCCGCCGAGTCTGGCCCATCAACGGCTCATACCGATCCGACGTCACTTCTCGATCGATGCGCCGGAAAAGATGTTGTTGCCGAGCGGTATCTGGACGAAGCCCTGCACGCCCTTCTTCAGCACCACGGGATAGGGCGACTCGTAGAGCGGCACGATCGGCCCGGACCGATAGATCTCCTGCATACGGGCGTATTGCGCGGCACGTTTGGTCCCGTCGAGTTCGCGCTGCGAGGCTTCGAACAAACTATTGAACTCGGGGTCGTTCCAGCCCGAATGCTGCGACTGGATGTTGGGGAAGTAGCCGAAATAGGAGGCACCCTCGCTCGGATCGGCGATGTCGTCGGTCCAAAGGCTGAGCCGCATGGAGAAATCGCCCTCGCGATAGCGCGCCGTACGGGTAGCATTGTCGACCTGATCGATGACCAGCGTGACGCCCACATCGGCCCACATCTGCTGCAGGGCCGTGGCAATGCCGATCTCGTCGACGCTGCCGGCCAGAACGAGACAATGCATCGTGAAGCCGCCCGCGAAGCCGGCCCCCTTCAGCAGAGCGCGCGCCTTGTCGGCATCGAACGGGAATTGCGCACCCGAGCCCGTGTGAAGCGGCGTCGCGCTCGACATGTAGCTCGACATCGGCGTGCCGACGCCGTGGGTCACGATGGCCACGATCGCGTCCTTGTCGGCAGCGTAGTTCAAGGCCTGCCGCACCTCCGTCTTGGACAGCGGATTGTCGGAGCCGTCCTTGAGCTTGGGACGGACGTTGAAGTTCCCGAACTCGACCTTCGTGGACGGAAACAGCACCATATCGAGCTTGGGATCGGCCTTCAGTTCCTCGACGCGGCTGTAGGGAACGAACTCCGCCCCGTCGAGCTCGCCCGACTGGACCTTCAGCAGGCGCGTGGCATCGTCGGGCAGGACCTCCAAGGTGACGCCATCGAGATAGGGCAGCGGCTTGCCGTCCGTACCCTGGCGCCAGTAATGCGCGTTCTTGACGAGCTTCATCTCCTGCCCGCGGCTCCACGACTGGAGAACGAAGGGCCCCGAGCCCACGGGGTGCTCGGCGTAGGCCTTGGCCTTGTCGTCCAGCGTTGCGCCCGGCGTGGCCTCCACCAGCTTCTTCGGCATGATCCCGTTGTTGAAGACACTGAGGCCCGCAAGGATGGCGGGGTCGGGGTGCTTCAGGGTGAGCACCACCGTCTTCGGGTCCTTGATGTCGACGGAGGCGATGGATTCGTCGATGAAGTTCCAGATGCCTTCCTTGGGATCGCGGGCGCGGTCGAGCGACCACTTCACGTCCTCGGCGGTGATGGGTGACCCGTCCGAGAACTGGATGCCGTCGCGCAGCGTCAGAGTCACGCCGAGGCCATCGGGCGCCAGCGCATAGGCCGAGGCGAGGCCAGGCTGCACGCCCTTGCCGTCGTCGGTGGGCAGCAGCAGCGTGTCGTAGAGATTCGACAGGATCCAGATGTCGACGTTGGCGTCGTTGAGCACCGGGTCGAGCAGCAGGCTGTCGGCGTAGCGGCCATAGGTCATGGTGCCGCCGCGCGTGACGGCGCTGGCCGGTGAGGCGGCGAGGCCCGCGCCGAGGCAGGCCGCGAGCGTGAGAACCGTACTGAAGCCAAGGCGCGTCGTCATGGAGTTCGGTCCTGCTCGAAGTGCGACCCAGAACGCTTCCACCACCGGCGGAAGCGCTCTAGAGATGTAGCACGGTATGCGGGGCGTCTTCCGCCTGTCAACGGCAGCAACAGCATAGATTAAGGGCAGTGACGCCCAGCATTCGAGCAGTCGTGGCGATTGTCGAGCCTCCGCTCACCGTGCTAGCCTGCTAGCACAGATGATCGACACCTCCATCCGTCTCAGCCTCGATCGCAGCCTGCCGGTGCCGCTCGGCCTACAACTGCGTGGGCTCATCGAATATGGCATCGCCTGCGGCGAGTTCCGGGCCGGCGACCGCCTGCCCTCGGTCCGCGACCTCGCCGAGGAAGCGGGCGTCGCCCCCATGACGGTCAGCCAGGTCTACCGCGACCTGAAACGCGCCGGGCTGATCGAGGCGCGGGCGGGTTCCGGCACCTACGTGGCGCAGCGGCGCGGTCCTGCCGCCGGCGAACATTCGGGATTTCATCGCCGGCTCGACGCGCTGATCGACGAAGGCCTGTCGCTCGGCCTGACGACCGGCGAGATCGCCGGGCGGGTGGCGGCGCGGCTCTCGACGCGAGGCGGATCCGGCCGCCCCCGCAGCCTCGTCCTCGTCGGCATCTTTCCGGCCGCGACCGCCGCCTATGCACGGGCGGTGGCCGAGGCGCTCGGCCCCGCGGTGGCGGTCGAAGCCGTGACGCTCGACCGGCTCGAAAACGACCCGGCCGCCCGGGGCCGAGGCTGCGCCGCCGACCTCGTCCTCGCCATGGCGCACCGCCGCCGCGACGTCGAGGCGTTGCTGCCGGGCGCCCGTGTGGCGACGATCAGCTTCATCCCGTCGGAGGCGACCCGCCGCGCTCTGGCGTCGCTGGCGTCCCGCACCCGTGTGCTGGCGGTGTCGCGCTTCCCCGATTTCCTGCCACTGATGCGCCCCGGCGTGATGCGCTTCGCCTCCCATGTCGCCGAGGTGGTGGCGGCGCTGATCGACGATGCCGATCTCGACGCCCGGCTCGGGGCCTGCGACGTCCTGGTCTATGCCACCGGCGCCGAGGCCGTGCTCGACCGCCTGCCGCCCGGCGTCGCCGCCATCGAATACCGCCACAGCCCCGACCCCGGCGACATCGACCGCATCGTGCGGCCGATGCTGGCCGACGGATCGCATACCAACGCCGAGGAGAGCGTCGCGTGACCATCAGCACCATGAACTGGTTCCAGGTCGAGAAGTACCTGGAGTCCGACGATCGGGCCATCCTGCCCCTGGGGTCGACCGAGCAGCATGCCGGGCTCAGCCTCTCGGTCGATTCCATCCTGTCGGAGCGGGTCGCCACCGAGGCCGCGGCGCCGCTCGGCGTGCCGGTCTTCCCGGCCCAGCCCTACGGCATCACGCCCTATTTCCTGGCCTACCCGGGGTCGGTGAGCCTGCGCGTTTCGACCTATCTGGCGCTGATCCGCGACGTGCTCGACAGCCTGCACGGCCAGGGCTTCCGGCGCATCCTCCTGGTCAACGGCCACGGCGGCAATGCGCCGGCCGGGGCGCTGGCGATCGAATGGATGGCGGACCATCCCGGAACGGCGGTGAAGTTCCACAGCTGGTGGAATGCACCCCAGACCTTCGCCAAGGTGCAGGAGATCGACCCCGTCGCCAGCCATGCCTCCTGGATGGAGAACTTTCCCTGGACGCGCCTGCCCGGCGTCGTCCAGCCCGAGTCCCAGAAAACCATGGTCGATTTCGATCGGATGCGGGTGATGGCGCCCCCTGGGGTGCGGGCGCTTCTCGGGGACGGGAACTTCGGCGGGTTCTACCAGCGGCCCGATGCCGACATGCTGGCCATCTGGGATGTGGCGGTGGCGGAAACCCGCGCCGTGCTCGAAGGACCCTGGTCATGAGCGGCACAGACCCGATCCTGATCTGGGGCGCGGGCGCCATCGGTGGGGCGCTCGGCGCCGCCTTTGTGCGCGCCGGAGAGAGCGTGGTCTTCGTCGACACCGCGGCGGACCATGTCGCCGCCATCGCGGAGAATGGGTTGGAGATCACCGGCCCGATCGCGCCCGGGCGCATCCAGGCGCCGGCCTTCACGCCCGACAAGGTCGAGGGCACGTTCCGGCGCTGCATCCTGGCCGTGAAGGCCCATCATACCGCCGCGGCGATGGCCGCGCTCGCCCCCCATGTGGTGGCGGACGGTTTCGTGGTCTCGGCGCAGAACGGCCTCAACGAGCACGTCATCGCGGAGCGGGTCGGGAGGGCGCGGACCCTCGGCTGTTTCGTCAACTTCGGCGCCGACTATATCGGGCCCGGCGAGGTGCTCTATGGCGGCCGGGGCGCCGTGGTGCTGGGCGAGATCGACGGGGCCGACACGGAGCGGCTTCGCGAACTCCATGCGCTGTTCCGACACTTCGACGACCGCGCCATCGCGACGCCGAACATCTGGGGATTCCTCTGGGCCAAGCTGATCTATGGGGCCATGCTCTTCGCGACCGCGCTGACCGACGATTCCATCGCCGATGTCCTCGCCATGCCGGAGCACCGGCCGATGTTGACCCGCCTCGCCCACGAGGTCGTGGCGGTGTCGCGCGCCGAGGGCGTGACCCTGGAGGGCTTCGACGGGTTCGACCCGGCGGCCTTCGTGCCCGAGGCCACGCCGGAGCACACCGCCCGCTCCTTCGACGCCATGGTGGCGCATAACCGGCGCTCGCTGAAGTCGCATTCGGGCATCTGGCGCGATCTCGCGGTGCGCAAGCGCCGCACCGAGGTCGACGCCCAGCTCGGGCCCATCGTCGAGATCGGGGGCCGCCACGGCGTGCCAACGCCGGTCACGGCCGCCATCGTCGCCCGCATCCACGACATCGAGGAGGGCCGCCGCGCCCTGGTCGTCTCCAACCTCGACGGGCTCGGGGACCCGGCCTGAGCACGACAGCACAGGGCGGCCCATACGATCGACCTCGAAGGAAGTCCGGGCGTTGATGGTCCGTCGTTCCCTCCCGTTGGAACCCACGCCGCAAAGCGTCGGCTTTGCAGCGTCCAGGGCGCCCTGAGGGGGTGCAGGATCTCGGCGCGCGCCGCATCCAGAGTTAACCTCGTCGCCAATCCGAATTTCGAAACCTTGCCACACAGCGACGGCCAGGGCAGTGAATACGAAAGGCCGCTAGGTTTCGAGGTGTTCCGGTATCACGGCAAAGGATGGTTGATGACCCTGTCTCCAGATCCGACCATAACCTGCACGCGTGTTACTCTCTCTGCCTGTCTTGTGCTCGCGTCGACATTCCAATGCCTCGCGGCCGCGCAACCCGCGATACCCGATGCGCTTCAGCAGGAGGCCATGACCTGCGTCAGCGAGGCGATGCAGATCTGTCCCGACGTTTGGACCTCGGAGGACCACGGCTTGGCGTGCATGACGGGCAAGCGCGCCTCGTTCAGCCCGCGCTGCCGCGTCATCTACGACAAGGTCGACCAGGCTCTCCATCAACCCGCGTCGAAATTCGTGTCGAGACATGACCGTGCTCGTCCGCCGGAGGAGCAGTAGGTTGGCGCCGGAGGCCTGACAGGCCCTGCACCGACATAGAGCACGACAGACTTGCATAAGCTGAGTCGTTTGCTAGAAAGACTGTCGCTACCGATCGGTAGCCGTAAGCGTTTACGTCAACCAACGCGCTGACCCGCATTGCTTCGAGCAATGCGCTGTCCTGCGCGAGGTTTCAGTGACGCTCGTATCCAGATTGTTCGCCTTTCTCGGGGCCTTGCCACGGCCCGTGCGGGTCAGTGCCTATCTGTTCTTCGCGGCAAGCCTCGCGGACGGGGTCCTCATGCCCTTCTTCGCGATCTGGGCCGTGCGCGAAGCAGGCGTACCCGTGGCGGCCGTCGGCCTGCTGCTCGGCTGCTACGCGGCAGGCGAACTCGTCGCCACACCCGTGGTCGGCGGCCTGTCCGACAGGCTCGGCCGGCGGCCCGTTCTCATCCTCTCGACCCTCGGCGTGGGACTCGGATTCCTGATCCTCTATCGTTCGCATGGGACCTTGGCGGCCGCCGCGGCGCTTCTGACGATCGGCTTGTTCGAAAACGTTCTTCATCCGACCGCCATGGCGGTCGTCGCGGATGTCGTGCCGCCGGCGGAGCTGCGTAGCCATTACGGGCTCAACCGCATGGCGAGCAGCGTCGGCTCCGTGATCGGGCCGGCACTGGGTTCGCTGCTCGTCCTCTGGTCGCTCAGCGCCGTCTTTCTTGCGGCGTCGATGACGCTCCTCTCGGCCACGATCGTGGTCGCCCTCGGCCTTCGTGAAACCCACGTCTCCGGCGCTCAGGGTGAGGATGACGACGAGATCACGGCGCTCGGGGCGGTGTTTCGCGATCGGCGGCTGGCCGCCATCCTCGCCCCTCTCGCCGTCATCCAGATCGCCACGAGCTGGATCGAGGCCGTGTTGCCACTCGCGGCGACGCAAGGGGGCGCCCTCACCCTCTCCGGCGTCGGCTGGCTCTTCGCCTATGCGGGCCTCGTAGAAGTCATCTTCCAGATGCCGGTGCTGCGCCTCTGCAAAGACACGGCGGGCTCCCGCATGGTGATGATCGCCGGGACGATCCTGGTCCTCGCCTTCGGCGCACTGGCCTTCGTGCCGGGACTGCCCGGTTTCATCCTGGCGGCGACCGGCTTCGCCTTTGCCGATATCCTGATCAGCCCGATGGTGCAGGCGGTCGTGATGGAGATCGCTTCGGAAGAGGCGCGTGGCACCTACAGCGCAGCGCTGAGCGTGGTGAGCGACCTCAAGGACGCGGCGGGCCCGGCCCTTGGCACGCCCCTGTTCGCCCTGGCGGCGGGGCTGCCGTGGCTCGTCGGCCTGGGTCTCACCATAGTGGCGACCTCCGGGCTCGCCTTCGGTCTGCGCCGCCACGAGGCGCGGACCTGATCCGCCAACCCACGCAACCGCTTGGATCGGCGGTGGCGATGCCGACCCGCACATCGTTCACCGACATCCATGGACCTTGGCCGAGGTCCATGGATTTATACAGCAAAGCTGTATAGCTCAATGCGAGCCAACGTGGAGAAGGCGATGGGGTCGAGCGACAACAAGGCCGTGGTGCGCCGGTTCAACGAAGCGGTCATCGAGAAGGGGGACCGAGGCGCCTTCGACACCCTTGTCGATCCGAGCTTTGTAAACCGCTCGGCGCCTCCGGGCGCGCCGAATGGGCCGGAAAGCCTATGGACCACGTTCCAGACCGTGCTCCGTCCGGCGCTGGCGGATCTGTCGGTGACGATCCACGACCAGATCGCCGAAGGCGACAAGGTCACGACGCGCAAGACGATTCACGGAACGCATTCCGGGGCGCTGCTCGGCGTCGAGCCTACGGGTCGCGCCATCGCGATCGAGGTGATCGACATCGTGCGCGTGAAAGACGGGCGTTATGTCGAGCACTGGGGGCTCAACACCCTCCCGAGCCTGGTTGCGCAACTCAAGGCCGGGTGATGCTCCTATCTGCCGGCCGAGGCGCTCATGCGCTCGAGCAGTGCGACCGCCTCTCCGAGGATGTCGCGCTCGTCCGGGGACAGGCTGGTCCGGATGAGCTCCTCGATCCGCGACGCTCGGGCCTGCCGCCCCCGCGTCAGTTCGGTCCGCCCGGCGTCGGATATCGACAGCAGGCGGCTGCGGCGATCGGCGGGATCGGGGTCGGATCGCACGAGGGCCGTCGCTTCGAGCTGCGCCGCGATCAGCCGCATCGTCTGGTGCTTCACGCCGCGCATCTGCGCCAGCGTCGCCACATTCCGGGGCCCCTCGCGATCGAGCAATGCCAGCGTTTCGGCCTGTGCGGATGAGCCGATGTCGGCGTCCTGTCGCACGGCGCGCACGAAGGCGCCTACGGCCTGCCGCAACCGTTCCGCCAGCTCTGCCGCGCGCGGATCGGGAGACTGTTCAGGCTCATGCATGGCGGCCCGCATCCTTCTCCGTCTCCCGCACTCATCGATCCGACACGGCATCGGCCGCTTGCGCGTAACGCTGCATCAGTCGCGCGCCGAGATCGCATTGCCGGCGGCCGTCCGGCGCGCCTCGTCGATTTCGCTGATGGGCAGCGGCCTCGGGAACGTCGGCCTCGACAAACTCGCGCTGTCGATCCGGGGCGTGCTCGATGCGGCCGGCGTGGCCGGGCTCTCGCTCGACCATCGCTGTGTGCCGTTGAGCGACATCGAAGCGACCTGGGCCGAACCCGACCAAGGCCGACGCGTCGTCTACACGGTCGGCACCGGATTCGCCTGAGCGGATCTTCTCCGGACCGCTGCCGGTTGCAGCGGCCGACGTCGCTTCAGAACTCCTGCCAATCCTGTGTCGTGGCCTGGGCCTTCAGGCTTGCGCCGCCCCGCCCCGTCGTTTTCAGGGCCACGACGGTTTTGCCGGGCGACGGCCGCGCTGCCGCGCCCGCTGCGGACCCCGTCGGGCGGCCGCTGACGGCGCCGACCTGGAAGTGGCCGATGAGCCGCATCAACTCGTCGGTCTCGGAGACCAGCGCCCGGCTTGAGGCATTGGACTCCTCCACCATGGCGGCATTCTGCTGGGTCACCTGATCCATCTGGTTGATGGCGATGTTGACCTGGTCGAGGCCGGAGGCCTGCTCCTGCGCCGAGGCGGCGATCTCCGCCACCGCGGTCGCGATCTCCGTCACCTCGGCCACGATGGTGGCGAGGGCCGTGCCGGTGCGACCCACGAGGGCGACGCCACGTTCCACCTGGCCACGCGAGGCCGCGATCAGGCCCTTGATTTCCTTCGCGGCATCGGCGGAGCGCTGTGCCAGGGCCCGCACCTCGGAGGCCACGACCGCGAAGCCGCGGCCCGCGTCGCCGGCCCGCGCCGCCTCCACGCCGGCATTGAGGGCCAGGAGGTTGGTCTGGAAAGCGATCTCGTCGATGACGCCGATGATCTGGGTGATCTGGGCCGAGGATTTCTCGATGCCGCCCATGGCCTCGACGGCCTCGCTCACGATGCGGCCCGATTCCTCGGCACCCGCCTTGGCCTTCATGACCGCCGCACTGGCCTGGTTGGCGCCCTGAGCCGTCTTGCGCACCGTGGCGGTGATCTCGTCCAGAGCCGCCGCGGTCTCTTCGAGCGAGGCCGCCTGCTGCTCGGTGCGGCGCGACAGGTCGTCGGCGGCGTGAGAGATTTCGCCCGTGCCGGAGCGGATCGCAGAACCGTTTGCCGCCACGACGGTCAGTGTCTGCTGGAGCTGTCCCATGGCGCCGTTGAAATCGGCGCGAAGCTTTTCGTAGTCGGGCGAGAAGGCCCGATCGAGGCGAGATACGAGGTCGCCGCGCGACAGCCGGTCGAGCCCCAACGCGATACTCTCCACCACCTCGGCCTGCTGGCGGGCGCTCTCGGCGCGGGCCGCTTCGTTGCGGGCGCGCTCCTGTTCGGCCACTTCGCGAGCCTCGGCCGTCTCGGCCTCCAAGCCCCGGACGCGGATCGCCTCGTCCTTGAAGACCTGCACGGTGCCGGCCATCTGGCCGACTTCGTCGCGACGGCCAAGGCCGGGCACGACGACCTCGAGGTGGCCCTGGGCCAGATGGCCCATGGCATCCCGCAGCGCGCCGAGCGGCCCGGTGATCGTGCGTCGCGCCATCAGGAAGGCGACCGCGCCGACGAGAGCGATGGCCAGGAGGATCGCCAGCGTGACCGCCGAGGCGGTGGCCAGGGACCTGGCTTGGACATCGGTGATTTCGACGGCGGCCGCGCTCCCGACCTCGTCTCCGAGCGCCGACATCTTGCCGTTCAGGGCCGAGATCTTGGGATCGACGTTGCCCATCGCCGAAACGGCTTCCGTGCTGATGCCGAGCTTGGCGAGATCGATCACCTTGTCGATGGCGTCTTCGACGGCGACGAGGTCGGTGTTGATGGCATCGATCTCGATCGCCTGGCCGGGCAGATTGGCCCGCGCTCGAGCCAGAGCCTGGGCCGCCTTCAGCCTACCGGCAGCGAAGTCCGTCACCATGCCGCCGACCGCATCGCTGTCGCCTGTCGTCCCCTTGTAGATCGTATAGCCGAAGCCGGTCATGATCTGCCGAGCCTGCGCCAGCGCACCGATGCCGACCTCGTCCTTGGTCAGGAGACGATCGTAACGCGCATCGGCACTCTGCATCGCCGCCGACAGGGCCGCGACCCCGCAAAGCGCCACAAGTCCCATCAGCGCAACAGTCCCGATGATCTTCGTGATGATGCGCTGATTCGATAGAAATGCCATGGTGGCCCCGCCTTCGTTGCAGCCCAGAGTCGCAGGACATTGGTTAAAATGCGGCTTACTCCTGACCTTCGGGCTCGACATCGTCGACGAATGCACATCGAGGCCATCGCGGATGCGGCGTCGGGCTGGCGTGGCTGCCGGACTGGCTGATCCATGACCGGCTGCGCGCAGGTGCGCGCGTGTCGGCCTGGACGGAGACCCACCACCTGCCGACGCGCGTCCGCGTCGCCATCGATGCGCTCCTCGCCGAGGTGCCAGGTCTGATGACGAGGCGGACGGCCGGCGGTTGACCCCGGTCGAGCGACGAGGACCGGCTATCTAGCGCAGCGCCACCGAGGTGGTCTCTGCCTGGGGCGCGGCTTCCAACAATGGCCGACCAGGTCCCGTCAGCCATTCGTCGAAGCTGGTCAGGGAAGCTCAAAATTCAGCTTGGCGACATTCGGCGATTGCGCGGTCTGTAAGCTCCGCACTCGCGGGTCGCTCCGCTAGGCACACCATCGATCTGAGCTGTTATGCGTGAGGTCGGATCGACATCGCCACGACGAAGCCAAGCTTGGCCGCGGCGGCCGGAGCGGCACGAGCAGACGTCGTGTCGACCAAGCCCGAAGCATGATAGCGCTTTTCGGCTGCGGCCTCCGCCATCTGCGCGTCGCCGGTGACGTCGTGGCTCGACCCGCCCTAAAGATCCCCCGACGCTCGAGTCGCAACACCGTCATTGGAGAGCCGTCATCTTCCATCTCATCTTCAGCCTGCCGTACCTGCTGGTCCTCGTCCAATTCGTGATGCCGCTCACCTTGCCCCTGTGGATCAAGGGGATCGTGGCGATCCTGCTGCTCGTCGGGTCGCAATACCACCTGTGGTGCAGGCTCTCGTCGGGCTCGGTGTTTTCGCCGGAGTTTCCGCGCCCCGTCGTGATCCTGTTCACCTGGGCGTTCGGCGCCATCCTGTTCCTCGCGCTGTTGCTGCTCGTTTTGGATGGGATCATCCTGGCGGCGATGCTGGTCCAGAGCGGCCCCGTCGTGGTGCCGGACAGTCTCCGCACCGCGCTGGCCGCCTCGGCGTCGCTCCTCGCCGCGATCGGCGTCCAGGCGGCGGTCCGGGTTCCGCCCTTGAAGGATGTGGCGATCGACATCCGCGAGCTGCCGCCTGAGTTCGATGGCTATCGCGTGCTGCATTTCTCCGACCTCCATATCAGCCGCCTGTTCCCGGCAGCCTGGACGCGGAAGCTCGTCGATCGGTCGAATGCGCTGGGCGTCGACCTCATGGTGGTGACCGGCGACTTCGTCGACGGCACGCTCGCGGCACGCCGCGCGGACGTCGAGCCGCTTCGCGATCTCGTCGCTCCGAACGGCGTCTACGCGATCCCGGGCAATCACGAATACTTCTTCGGCTATCGCGACTGGATGGACCATTTCGCCGGGATGGGGATGCACATGCTCCTCAACCAGCATGCCGTCCTGGCACGGGGATCGGCGCGGCTGGTCCTCGCCGGCGTGACGGATGCGTCGGCCCCGGCAACTCGCGACCCCGCGCCCGATCTCGATGCCGCTCTTGCCGGGGCGCCCGCCCATGTCCCGATCCTGCTACTCGACCACCAACCGAGGAACGCCAGGACAGCAGCGGCCCGCGGCGTCGCGCTGCAACTGTCCGGGCATACGCATGGCGGGATGATCCGGGGCCTCGACCGGCTCGTCGCGCGCGGCAACGACGGGTTCGTGTCGGGGCGCTACGCCGTCGGCGCGATGACGCTCTACGTGAGCAATGGAACGGCCCTGTGGCCCGGTTTCGCGCTTCGGCTGGGCCGGCCGCCGGAACTCACCCGCATCACGCTGCATCGGGTCGCGTAACACGAGCGGGAGAGTGAACTTACTTGCACAAAACGAGCAAGTGTATTGACCTCCGTGCGTGAAACGAGCAGGAATGAGGCTTGCGCGGCACTAGACCGCTCTGATCAATAGGCGCGCTGCTCATCGCGCGCAGAGGAAGCGGCCGACGATGCAGATCCCGATCAAGCGCTCGATCGAACGTGTCCCCGGCGGGATGATGGTGGTTCCCCTCCTGGTCGGCGCATTGATCGCGACGTTCCTGCCCGGCACGCCCAAGTTCTTCGGCTCCTTCACCTCGGCGCTGTTCAGCGGCGCCTTGACCATCCTGGCCGTGTTCTACGTCTGCATGGGCGCCAGCATCGAGTTCAGGGCGACCCCCTACATCCTGAAAAAGGGCGGCACGCTGTTCGCCGTGAAGATCGCCATCGCGGTGGTGCTCGGCGTGGTGTTCGGCCACCTTCTGGGGGAAGCGCCCGTGCCGTCCGGGGTCTTCGCGGGCGTCTCGACCCTGGCCATCGTGGCGGCCCTCAACGACACCAACGGCGGTCTCTACATGGCGCTGATGGGCCAGTACGGCCGACCGCGCGATGTCGGCGCCTATACGATCATGTCGCTCGAATCCGGCCCCTTCCTCACCATGGTGACACTCGGTGTCGCGGGCCTCTCGGCCTTTCCGTGGCAGACGCTGGTCGGCAGCATCCTGCCGCTCGTAGTCGGCATGATCCTGGGCAATCTCGACCGCGACATGAAGGCCTTTCTCGGCCGCGCCATCCCGGTGATGATCCCGTTCTTCGCCTTCGCGCTCGGCACCGGGCTGAACCTCGGCCTGATCTGGCAGGCCGGCCTGCTCGGCCTGCTGCTCGGCGTGGCCGTTGTGGTGGTCACCGGCATCCCGCTCTTCTTCGCCGACCGCGCCACGGGCGGCACCGGTGTCGCCGGTGTGGCGGCGGCGTCGACGGCCGGCAATGCCGCCGCCGTGCCGGCGATCGTCGCGGCGGCCAATCCCGCCTATGCGGCCTCGGCCGCCTCGGCCACGGTTCTGGTCGCCTCGGCCGTCGTGGTGACGTCCATCCTGGTGCCGATCGTCACGGCCTGGACGGCCAGCCGCTTCGGCGAGCCCGTGGCCGATCCGGCCATCGATCCCGCCGTGCCGGCCGAAGCGCCCGAATGGGTCCACTGACATGGGCGGCGACTGGCTCATCCTGGCCGACGACCTGACGGGCGCAGCCGATGGCGGCATCGCGTTCGCCCGGCGCGGTGTGCCGTCGGTCGTGGCCTGGGGAGACCATCGGCCGTCCTTCGAACAGGGTCGCGGCGTCCTCTCCTACGACGTCGACAGCCGCGGACTGTCGGCCGAGGACGCTGCCGCCCGGCATCGGAACGCGCTCGACCGGCTACTCGCCGGCGGCATGCCGCTCTTCAAGAAGATCGACAGCACCTGGCGCGGCCAGCCCGCCGCCGAGATCGCGGCCTGCCTCGCGGCCCTGCGCGAGCGGGGTGGCCGAGGCTTCGCGGTCCTGGCGCCGGCTTTCCCGGCGACCGGCCGCACGATCGTCGGTGGCCATGTCCATGTTTCGGGGCGACCGCTCGAAGAGGCGGAAGTCTGGCGGCGCGACCATTCCTATGCGTCGGCCGACCTCGTCGCGATACTGGCCAGCGCCGGGCTCGCCGGTGAAGTCCTGCCCCTGGCCGCCATCAGGGCCGGACGAGAGGAGCTCCAGGACTCCCTGAGATCCTTGGCCGAGCGTGGTGATGTCGTGGCCATCTGCGACGCGGAGGCCGAGGACGACCTCGCCCGCATCGCCGCCGCCACGGTGTCACTCCCCGCGGCGACGCTCTATGTGGGCAGCGGCGGCTTCGCCCATGCCTTGGCCGAGATGGCGGCCGGTGTCGGTTCCTCCTCTGCAACGAAGCCGTCCCTTCCGGCGGGCCCCATCCGACACGGCGGCACCCTGGTGGTGGTCGGCACGCTGGCCGCGATGTCACGCCGCGCGGCGCGCCGAACAGTGGACGAAGGCCATGTGCGCCACGTGAGCGTCGCCCCCGCGCTACTCCTCGACAGCGGCGCAACGGCTGCCAGAGGTCATCTTGTCGTCACCCTGTCGGCCATTCTGGCGGCGGGAGACGATGCGATGGTCGAAGTGGCGGTCGACGACAGTCCCGACCTGTCGATCGGCCACAGCCTCGCCGTGGCCCTGGCCGACCTTCTTCACCCCGTCCTGCCCCATGCGGGCGCCCTGGCGGCGACCGGCGGCGAGACTGCGGCGGCCTTGCTGAGCCGCTTCGGCGTCACAAGCCTCCGGCTCGTCGACGAGATCGAACCCGGCGTCTGCCTGGGGCTGACCGTGGGCGCCGTCTCGCTCCCCGTCATCACCAAGGCCGGCGCCTTCGGGGACGAGGACAGCCTCACCCGTATCATTCAGCATTTTCGCCAGCTTCGCCACATAGGACCCACGCCATGACCCGTCCGACGATCGCCATCACCATGGGGGATGCGTCCGGCATCGGCCCGGAAGTCATCATGAAGGCCGTGTCCCGGGCCGACGTGCAGGAGCTCTGCCGGCCGCTCGTCATCGGCGACGCCGAGCGCCTGCGAACCGCGGGCCGCATCGTCGGCAGTCCGCTCACCGTCAACGCCGTCTCCGATGCCGCGGCGGCCCGCTTCAGCCCCGATGCGATCGACTGCGTCGATCTCAAGATCATCCCGAAGGACCATCCCTTCGGGCAGATTTCGAAGCTGTCCGGCGAGGGCGCCTTTCGCTTCATCGAGCGAGCCGTCGAGGTGGTCCAGGCCGGCCAGGCCGATGCGATCTGCACGGCGCCCCTCAGCAAGGAGGCGCTCCACCTCGCCGGTCACAAATTTCCCGGCCACACCGAGATGCTCGCCGCCCTCACCGGCACGCCGGAGGTGTCGATGATGCTCGTATCGCCGAAGCTGCGGGTCATCCACGTCACGACCCACATCGGCCTCATCGACGCCATCGCGAAGATCGAGCCGGGCCTCGTCGAGCGGGTGATCGTTCGGGCCCAGGAGACCCTGGTCAAGGCCGGCATCACGCACCCGCGGATCGGCGTCTGCGGGATCAATCCCCATGCCGGCGAGAACGGCCTCTTCGGCCATGGCGAGGAAGCCGAGAAGATCGCCCCGGCGGTCGAGGCCTGCCGCGCTCGCGGCTGGGACGTGAGAGGCCCACTGCCGGCCGACACGCTGTTCTTCCTGGCGGCCCGCGGCGACTACGACATCGTGGTCGCCATGTATCACGACCAGGGACACGGTCCCATCAAGGTGCTGGGCCTCGAATCCGGCGTGAACATCACGGTGGGCCTGCCGGTGATCCGGACCTCGGTCGACCATGGCACGGCCTTCGACATCGCCGGCCGCGGCATCGCCGACGAGGGCAGCATGGTGGAGGCCCTCCGCCAAGCCGTCGATCTCGCGCCACGCCGCGCCGCGGCCTGATCAGCCCGGCACCCTCATGGGCAACGGCTCGCGTCGCGGCCTCCTCCTCGACCTGCTGCGCCAGGGCGAGGTGGATGTCGACGACGCCGCTCGACGCTTCGGCGTCTCGGCCTCGACGGTGCGCCGCGACCTTCGCCACCTCGCCGAGGCCGAGGGCGTCACCCGCACCTACGGGGGCGCTCTTCTGGCGCGGCCGGCCGACGAGCAGAGTCTGCGCCAACGCGAGACCGTCAACCACCCGCAGAAGGAGGCGATCGCACGGGCGGCTCTCGCCTGCCTCGCCGATGGGGACAGCCTCATCCTCGATGCGGGCTCCACCGTCTCGGCCCTGGCGCGCTTGCTGGTCGGTCGGCGCCATCGCGTGGTGACGAACAGCCTCATGCTGGCGCCGATGCTGGCCGAGGCGCCGGACGTCGCCATGACGCTGCTCGGCGGTGCGGTCCGCACCACCAGCATGAGCACGTTGGGGTCCCAGGCGGTCGAGGCCATGCGCCGCATCACGGCCGACAAGCTGTTTACCAGCGCCGACGGCGTCGTGGCGGGACGCGGGCTCTGCGAGGCCAGCCCCGACCAGACGGCTCTCAAAGAGACCATGATGGCGCAGGCCGGCGCGGTCTATGTCCTCGCCGACTCGTCCAAACTGGCCCGCGCCAGCCAGCCCCACTGGGCGCTGCCGCCCCCGTGCTGGACCCTGATCACCGACAGCGACGCCGACATCGAAACCTGCCGCGCCTTCGAGATGGCCGGCGCTCGCGTTATCGTGGCCGCAGTGCCGGCCTTCGATCGCCGATCCTGAAGGAGACAACGCCGCCACCGGTTCGATCGGCACGAACCCCGCGGATGTCCGACGCGGACGTGACGAGGCTCGCTTCGGTCGACGTCCGGATCTCGCAACAAGAACAACATCCTTGACGCTCCGTTGACGTCTGCGAGCGATCCTGCGGCTACGGGCCGATGGGCTGCCCAGGATCGTCGTCGGAGCGGAGGGTCTCAATGCGCTGGGCTGTCACGCTCGCCGTCCTGGTGACGGCATGGCCCGCAGAGGCTGTCTGCCACCTGTCGCCTGCGGATTGCACCACGCTCTTTCGCGCCATGACCAAAGAGGCCTACGCGGGCGCCGACGACGAGCAGAACTTCCGACCCGCCGGCCTGTCCCGAGGCGACCGCGGCGTCGCGCTCGAACGGCGCCATCTCGACCGGATCGACGAACACAGCCTTCTGCTGCCGGACAAGATTTCCAACGAATGGATGCGCCTCGAGGCCTGCAACGGCGCGAAGCCGGTCGCCGACGCCAAGTGCGACTAACGTCCGCCCGGCAGGTTCAAACGTGCGGGGCGGTGAGGCCGACGAGATGCAGCACCACCGCTTGAGCGACCATCACGACAAGCCAGTGGAGATTGTCGGCGACGGTCCTCGCCACTGGCACGCCCCGGGCGGTCTCGGTCACGGCGAGAACCGGCAGGACGAAGCCGATCCAGATCACCACGGCGCTGCCGATCGCCATCGTCCAGGCTCCGGCCTGCTGCGGGGCGAGGATCAGCGCACCCGCCAGGATGCAGGCGAGCCAGAACTCCGCGATTCCCGCCGTGACGAGCAACCCGGGCGATCCGGACCTCCTGAGATCTCCCGGCTGCCGTGCGGTCCTATGATAGACGAGGCTGAGGACCAGCCCGGCGACGGTGGCTACGAGGATCGAGCCCAGGTTCGTCAGGATGTAGTCCATGCGCCGCCTCCGCCCTATCCAGGCAGGGGCAACTGTTTGGATCCCATGGCGGTTGCCAGCGGGCTTCGAGCGACCAGGTCTCGCTAGCTGCCCCCGGGCCTCAGCCCGTCGGCCTCCAGCACCGCCGCGCTGCGCTGGCGGAAGGGGAAGAATCCCTTGGTGGCGAGCGGCCAGAGCGCGTCGTCCCAGGATCTGCGCCGTCTCACAAGACCAATCCCAGCGGCGGCGAGCGGCCCGGCGAGATCGGCAAGCGCATCGGCCACCGGCCCGACCGGCGCCTCGGGCGCCAGCACCCAGGTGGCGCCCGAGGCAGCGACGGCTGTCAGCACCGCTTCTGCCTCCAGTCCTTCCGACACGGTCGAGGCGCAATCGAAGGTCGCTCCGGCCCGGACGGCGGCATCCTCGGCGGCCTGTGTCACGAACCGGCGCGCCGCGTTGCCCCAAGGCCAATGCGCCGAGCTGCCCGTAGCGGAAAGCACGCCCGCGATCTCCGTGCCAGGCGGGACGACGCTCTCCGGCCCGAAATCTTCGGGATGCATCAGCAGCAGAGCCGGGCCGGGCGGAAGGGAGGCCGGCGACGGAAGCCCGCGAAGGCCGGGCAAGGGGGGCTCGCCGAGAGCCGGAGCCTCGGTGGCCAATCCTCTCGGGCTGAAGCGCCCACCGGTGTAGCGCGCGATATTGTCGGCCGTGGCCAGATAGGTCTTGCCGGGCGTCTGCAATCCCGCGACCCAGCGCCACGACAGGGTGTTCGAGGCCGGGTCGGCGTCGACGAGGTGGCGCAGGAAGAAGTCGGCCCCGAGCGTCCAGGGCAGGCGCAGGGTGAAGATCCAGATCGAGGCGAACCACATGCGAGCGTGATTGTGCAGGTAGCCGTGTGCGACGAGTTCCCGCGCCCAATCGTCGAAGCCGTCGATGCCGGTACGCCCCTCCTCGGCACTGGAAATGGCGCGGGCGAGGCCGCCCGAGTGCCGAACCGTCTCCTGTACGGCGTCCCGCTCGACGAGAAAGCGGTTCCAGGCCGCCGGTCGCAGTTCCAGCCATCCCTTGAAGTAGGTTCGCCAGAGAACCTCGGAGACGAACTTGCCGGCCGCCTCCGGGCCATGACGGTCAAGCGCGGCGGCGATCACCTCGCGTTCGGTGAGGAGGCGATAGCGAAGGTAGGGCGACAGGGCAGAGACGCTCCGCTCCCCCTCGGGGCCACCGTCGCTATTGCGCTGCTCCGCATAGGCCCGGCCGGCGCGAGGCAGGAAAATGTCGAGCCGCCGCAGGGCCTCGGCCCGGGTCGCCACGAAGACGGGCGTCACGCCGCCGGTTTCCATCGGCATCAGGCGGCCGCCCCATCCCGCTCGAAACGGACAACGAGCCGCTGCAGCCCGGGCCTGATGCGAAGGAAGGCCACGTAGAGCTGCTCCAATCCGGCCAGCACGATCGGGTTGCGGGCCGCGAGCCCGAGCGGGCGAAGCCGCGGGATGGCGCGCCACATGGCGGCAAAGGCCGCGGCACCCGACACGAGCTGCCCGTCCTCTCGCGCATGGAAGCGACGGAGGAGGTCGGCCCGGTCGACGGGGCAATCGAAGTCGCCGCTGTCGAGATCGATGAAGTCGATCGCATGCCTGCGATCCAGCCGCCGCATCACGGCGATTTCGCGCCGGCACAGCGAGCAACCGCCATCGAACCACACGGTGAGCTTTGTCATGCAGTGAAGATGGGGCGGCCCGGACGAGGATCTACCGGCACCGCGCGGCGGCAAGCGGCCGCACTGCGGCTCAGCCTTGGATGATCGCGATAGGCCTTGATGGAGCTGAACTTCCGGCCCGACTGGGCATTCGGACCCCATGACACTGCCTCAGGACGATCTCCGACCCTACGCGCTAGTCGTCGACGATGACGAGATCCTCCGCATGGACATTGCGGACATCCTCGAGGAGGCGGGTTTTCGGACCTTCGAGGCCGACCATGGCGATGCCGCCATTCTCATCCTCGAACAGCATCACCTCGACATCGTCCTGCTCTTCTCGGACGTCGAGATGCCCGGCTCGCGAGACGGATTCGCTCTGGCGCGAGAGGCCGCCGTGAGGTGGCCCAATGTCGCCATCGTGATCGCCTCGGGCAGGCTGAAACCGGCTGGAGGGGAGTTGCCGGATGGCGCGCGCTTCATCAGCAAACCTTTCAGTACCGAGGTCGTGCATCACCACCTGCGCGAAGTTCTTCCCGACGAGCGCAAGCCGGAGCCCTTGCGCAAGCCAGCGTGAGAACAGCCCCCCGTCCACAATGGCGAGACGCGTTCACGCGTCCCTCACTTCTGCCGTGACACAAACGTTTAAGGCTCACACCCGCCGATGCGACCAACCCGAGGCACGACCATGAAACTGACCCGAGCCGCTCTTTGCACTGCCTTCCTCCTGTCCGCCATGGCGCCAGCCTTCGCGGCGGGTCCGATGACCGACAAGGAGCGGATGCGCGCCCAGGCCGAGCACGATTGCTTCGACGATGTTCAGAAGCTCTGTTCGGACGTCACCTCCGACGAGGAAAAAGTCAAAGCCTGCATGAAGGTCCACCATTCTCAGCTCAGCCCGAAATGCGCCAAGGATTTCGACGCCGGCATGGGCAAGTAACGCACACGACGGATCGGCGCGCGACGGGTCTTCGCCCTGTCCCGTCGCGCCTCGATTGCTGACCTCAGGCCAGGACGACACGATGGTTACGGAAGATGCGGTGCTTCGGGCACTCGATAAACCGCGAAAACTCTACTCGATCCTGCAGGCCACGGATCCCAGCGGCTCGTCCGATGCGCTGCAGGCCTTGCTGATCAAGATGCGCGACGATGGCAAGGTGAAGTTCGACATCAACAAGGGCAATTGGCGAAAGGTTTGATGGGTGCCTCGCCAGGCCCTTGATCAACGACTCGGAGCGGCGGAAAAGCTGCCCACTGGGGCGTTCAAGGCCGTTTCCGGAGTGCGGCCGAACAGGGCGTCGCGCACGGTCGTGGCCGAGGCGACTGCCATGCGCTTCAGCGCTTCCACGGTGGCGCCACCGAGATGGGGCGTGAAGATCACATGGTCGCTGGCGCCCAATGGTCCGCGCGGCGCCTCGGGTGAGTAGACGTCGAGCCCTGCCGCTCCGATGCGGCCCTGCACCAGGGCCGCGGCCAGTGCCACCTCGTCGACGAGGCCGGCGCGCGCCGTATTGACCAGGATCGCACCGGGCTTGACCCGCGCCAGTGCTGCGGCGCCGATCAGGCCACGAGTCTCCTCCCGCAGCGGCGTGTGAAGCGAGACGACGTCGGCCTGCTCCAACCCCTCCTCCAGCGTCGCCACGCGGGCAAAACCGCCGGTGTCGCTGGCCCGCGGCGAATAGACCAGCACTCGCATGTCCAGCGCCGCAAGCATCCGTCCGAGGCCCGCCCCGGTGGCGCCCCAGCCCACGACGAGCGCCGTCTTGCCGGAGAGTTCGGTGAAGACATGGCGCTCGCGAAACCCCGGCCGACCGCCGCGCACATCCCGGTCGGCCGCGGAGAGGAGGCGCGCCGCCGCGAGAATGAGGCCAAGCGCCAGTTCGGAGACCGAGCGGGCATTGTGGCCCGGCGCGTTGCAGACCAGCACCCCGGCGCGCGACGCCGCCGCCTTGTCGACGGCATCGTGACCGGCACCGTGAACCACCACAACCTTCAGGCCCTTGGCGGCGGCGAAGCAATCGGCCGAGAAGCCGAAATCCCGCGTGACGGCGGCGACGCATCCCGGCAGCAGCCGGGTGATGGTGGCGAGCGACGCATCGGGACAGACGACCGGCTCGATGCCGGCCTCCCGCAGCAAGGCGAGGCCGTCGGCATGGACGGGCTGAACGATCAGGCATTTCATCGGTGGTGGAGCATTCCTGAGGGAGACGGTCGCGACCATTGTAGAGCTTAGCATTCTGCATGCACCTCTAGCCTGAGCGCCCTTCATCAATGCGGCAAGGCCCGATAGGATCGCGGCCGACAGCGACCTCGCTCCTGCGAAAGCCCGATCCATGACGGACATTCACCCGACGCCGACTCCCCTGCCCGGCTGGCAGTTCTGGATCGACCGCGGGGGTACCTTCACCGACATCGTGGCACGGGCGCCCGACGGCGCGCTCTCGACCCATAAGCTGCTGAGCGAGAACCCCGGCCGCTACGCCGACGCCGCGATCGCCGGGATCAAATCCGTGCTCGGCATCGCGGCCGACCAGCCCATCCCGCCCGGGCTGATCGATGCCGTGAAGATGGGCACCACCGTCGCCACCAATGCGCTGCTCGAGCGAAAGGGCGAGCGCACGCTGCTCCTCGTCAATCGCGGCTTCGCCGACGCCCTGCGCATCGGCAACCAGGCCCGCCCACGCCTCTTCGATCTCGACATCGTGCTGCCGTCGCTGCTGCACGAGCGGGTCGTCGAAGTGGCGGGCCGGGTCGGGGTTGCGGGCGAGGAGATCGAGCCGCTCGACCTCGACGGCGCCCGCACGGCCCTCGAACAGGCTCGCACCGAAGGCATCGGCGCCGTCGCCATTGCCCTCATCCACAGCTGGAAGTGGCCCGACCACGAGCGGCGCCTGGCAGATCTCGCCCGCGACGTCGGCTTCGCCCAGGTGTCGGCGAGCCATGCCGTCAGCCCCCTGCTCCGGCTCATTCCCCGCGCCGATACCGCGGTCGTCGACGCCTATCTGTCGCCGGTGCTCGGGCGCTACGTCGCCCAGGTGGCGGCGGAGCTCGGCGGCACGCGGCTCTACTTCATGCAGTCGCATGGTGGTCTCGCCGAGGCGACGGCCTTTGCCGGCAAGGACGCCATCCTGTCGGGCCCGGCCGGCGGCATCGTGGGGGCGGCGCGGACCGCGGCGCTGGCGGGCTTCACCAAAGTCATCGGCTTCGACATGGGCGGCACATCGACCGATGTGGCGCTCTATGCCGGCGCCTTCGAGCGGAGCTTCGAGACCGAGGTGGCGGGAGTGCGGATGCGCGCCCCCATGATGGCCATCAACACGGTGGCGGCCGGCGGCGGCTCTCTGCTGCATTTCGACGGCCAGCGGTTCCGCGTCGGCCCCGACAGTGCCGGCGCCGATCCCGGTCCCGCCGGCTATCGGCGTGGCGGCCCTCTGACCGTGACGGATGCCAATATCCTGGTCGGCAAGATACAGCCCCGCCACTTCCCGGCGATCTTCGGGCCGGGCGGCGACCAGCCGCTCGACGCCGAAGCCGTGCGCACCGCTTTCCAGACGCTCACCGCCGAGATCGCCCGCACCACCGGCGAGGCCCGCGAATCCCGCGCCGTAGCGGAGGATTTCCTGCGCATCGCCGTCGCCAACATGGCCCAGGCGATCAAGCAGGTGTCGGTGCAGAAGGGTCACGACGCTTCGGCCTTCGCGCTGCAATGTTTCGGCGGTGCCGGCGGGCAGCATGCCTGCCTGGTGGCCGACGAACTCGGCATCGAGACGGTGCTGCTGCATCCCTTCGCGGGCGTCCTTTCGGCCTATGGCATGGGCCTCGCCGACCAGACGACCTTGCGCGAACGCGCCATCGAACGGGTGCTCGACGCCGAGGCCCTGCCGGAGCTGCAGGCCGTCGCCTCGGACCTCGCCGGCGACGCCGCGGCGGCGCTCGCAGCCCAAGGCGTGACCGGCGATGTCGTCGCGGTCGCCGCCACCGTGCACCTGCGCTACGCCGGCACGGCCTCGACCCTGCCGGTGACGCTCGGCGAGCTCGGCGCCATGGTCGAGGCCTTCACGGCGGCGCATCGCGCCCGCTTCGGCTTCGCCACGCCGGAGCGCGGCCTGGTCGCCGAGGCCGTGGGGGTGGAGGCCACGGCGCCGGGCGAAGCGCCCGCAGAGCCCGTGCTGCCGGAGCGCGCCGAAGGATCGCCGGAGGTCCTCGACCATGTGTCGCTGTGGAGCGGCGGCGCCGGTCACGAGGCCCCCGTCTATGACCGTGCCGCGCTCCGGGCCGGCGACCGGCTACAAGGCCCGGCACTGATCCGCGAGGCCATCGGCACCATCGTGGTCGAGCCCGGCTGGGCCGCCGAGGTCACGCGGCTCGGCCATGTGGTGCTGCGCCGCGCAGCACCACGCGCCGACGCCGTGGCCTCCGGCGACGCCCGGCCGGACCCGATGCGGCTCGAGCTTTTCAACAATCTCTTCATGCATGTTGCCGAACAGACGGGCGCCGTGCTGCAGAACACGGCGCTCAGCGTCAACATCCGCGAGCGGCTCGACTTCTCCTGCGCGATCTTCGATCCGCAAGGAAACCTCGTCGCCAATGCACCGCATGTACCGGTCCATCTCGGCGCCATGGGTGAGAGCGTGAAAGCGGTGATCCAGCGCCGCGGCGCCACGCTGAAGCCGGGCGATGTCGTAGCACTGAACGACCCGTTCAACGGCGGCACGCACCTGCCCGACATCACCGTGATCACGCCGGTCTTCGCGCCCGACGAGCGCACGATCCGCTTCTTCCTCGGCAACCGCGGGCATCATGCCGACATCGGCGGCACAGCGCCGGGCTCGACGCCGCCCTTCTCGCGGCGGCTCGCCGAGGAAGGCGTGGTGATCGACGACTTCCTGCTCGTCGACGGCGGGGAGTTCCGCGAGGCCGCCTTCCGGGACCTGCTGGCGGGCGCCGAGTTCCCGGCCCGTTCGCCCGACGTGAACGTCGCCGACATCAAGGCCCAGGTGGCGGCCAACCAGGGCGGCGCGGCCGAACTCGACCGCGTGGTCCAACGCTACGGCTGGGAGGTCGTGCGGGCCTATATGGGCCATGTCATGGACAATGCCGAGGAGAGCGTGCGGCGCCTGCTGGCGCGGCTCGAGGGCGGCAGTTTCGACTACACGATGGACGACGGCACGCCGCTGCGCGTCGCCGTGACTGTGGACCGTGAGGCGCGCAGCGCCGTGGTGGATTTCACCGGCACCGGCCCGCAGCGCCCGGGCAATTTCAACGCTCCCGCGGCGGTGACGCGCGCCGTGGTGCTCTACGTCTTCCGCTGCCTCGTGGGCTCAGACATTCCGCTGAACGACGGCTGCCTGAAGCCGGTCCGCCTCGTCATCCCGCCCGGCACCTTCCTGTCGCCTGCGCCCGGCGCAGCGGTCGTGGCGGGCAATACGGAGGTGAGCCAGGCGGTCTGTAATGCGCTCTTCGGCGCGCTCGGCGCGCTGGCCTGCAGCCAGGGTACGATGAACAACCTGCTCTTCGGCGACGCCACGCGGCAATATTACGAGACGGTGGCGGGCGGCACCGGCGCCGGCCCGACCTTCGACGGGCAATCGGCCGTGCAGACCCACATGACCAACACCCGCATGACCGACCCCGAAGTGCTGGAGCTGCGCTATCCGGTGCGGCTCGAGGAGTTCTCGATCCGGCGTGGATCGGGAGGTGCGGGGCGGCACCGGGGCGGCGACGGCACGGTGCGGCGCATCCGCTTCCTCGAACCCATGACGGCCTCGCTGGTCGGCTCGCGCCGCACCGTGGCGCCCTTCGGCCTCCAGGGCGGCAAAGCGGGCGAGCCCGGCCGGCAATGGGTGGAGCGCCGCGACGGCACGGTGGAGATGCTCGGCGGCTCGGCTGCGGCGGATCTCGCGGCCGGCGACACGCTTGTGCTGCACACGCCGGGCGGCGGCGGATACGGGGCTGCGGCTTCGACGGGCGGAGAGACGGAATGAGACGCGCTCACCTCGCGCTGCTGGCGCTCTGCCTCGTCTCGCCGCTGCGCGCCGAGACGATCATCGACACGTGGAGTTCGGTCGCAGTTCCACCCGCGCCCGCGCTTGTGCCCGTGACGCTCGATCCCAAAATCACGGCGCTGCTGGTACTGGATTTCAACGGCCACGAGACAGCGGCGAGCGGCCCGTGCAATGCCGCCAGCAAGCCCCGCTGTCTGGCGACGCTCCCGGCCGTGCGCCGCCTGCTCGATCGCGCCCGGTCGCGGGGCCTCTTCGTGGTCCACAGCACCAGTTCCGCCGGTACCCCTACCGACATCAGGCCCGAAGTGGCGCCAACCCCGGGTGAGCCGGTGGTCAAGGCCGGACCCGACAAGTTCATCGGCACCGAACTCGGCGCTCTCCTGGCGCAGCACGGCATTCGAACCGTGGTGGTGACCGGCACGGCGGCCGAAGGCGCGGTACTCGATACCGCGACCGACGCGGCGCTGCACGGGTTCGACATCGTGGTTCCCGTCGACGGGATGTCGTCCACCGAGCCCTATGCCGAGCAATACGTCACTTGGCACCTCACCCATTCACCGGGCGTGGCGCAGAAGACCAAGTTGACGACCATCGACCTCATCGGGATCGAGAGATGAGGCGCGCCAAATCGGCGCCCCCTCCCTTGCCTCGCCAGGACCACCCTCATGCTCATCGTCTTCGGAGGACGGCCCGGGACGGGTAAGACGACGATATCCCTTCTGGTCGCGAAGCGCATGAACGCGACCTACCTGCGTGTCGACGCCATCGAACAAGCCATTCGAAATGCGGCGGGGGGCTTGGCCGTCGGCGCGTCGGGATATGCCGTTGCCCAGGCGATCGCCGACGGCAATGTCGGGAACGGACGGATCGTGGTCGCCGATTGTGTCAACCCGGTCGCCGACAGCCGGAGGGGATGGCGCGGCGTTGCGGCGTCCAGGAGCGTCCCATTGGTCGACGTCGAACTGATCTGCTCCGACATCGCCGAGCATCGCCGGCGCGTGACCACCCGCTCCACCGATATCCCAGGTCTGGTCCTCCCGTCCTGGGACGCCGTCATGGACCTCGCCTACGAGCCTTGGGATCGCCCTCACCTCATCAACGATACGGCAAGGATCGCGCCATCCGACGCTGCCGATGCCGTGAGCCGAGCGGTTGCTCATGATTTCAAGCTGGAGCGAATTCGCCGAAGGCGAAAGCGCTCTAGAGTCCGTGAGAACTTTTGTTGAAACTGAGCCTCACCTCAAGACTGTGAACAGACCCGCACGCTCAAGCTGGCATGTGACGGCAACGGCATGACACGCGCTGGGGCGGGACGGTGTCGCCTCGGCGCAGTGTCGGGACCGTTGCGGCGGCCGAGACGTTCGATCGACCATACGTCGCCCGACGCCTTGATGCGCCGATCCGCAGGCCGCGGAGCTTTAGGCCGCCTCTGCCAGTGCAAGGCTGCGAAGATCCCGGGCGAGTTCGCGCACGCGATCCTCCTCGGCGTCCCAGGCGAACATGAACCGGGCGCCGCCGCCGATGAACGTGTAGAAGCGCCAGCCCTTGGCCCGCAGCGCCTCGATCCGTTCGGGCTCGAGGCGGAGAAACACCGCATTGGCCTCGCGGGGGAACATCAGTGCGATGCCGGGCAGGTCGGCGACGGCTTCCGCCAAGAGGCGCGCGCAGGCGTTGGCGTGGGCGGCATTGCTGAGCCAGGCGCCGCTTTCCAGCATCGCCACCCAGGGCGCCGACAGAAAGCGCATCTTGGACGCCAGTTGCCCGGCCTGTTTGCAGCGATAGTCGAAATCCTCCGCCTGGGCGGGGTGGAAGAACAGGATGGCCTCGCCGATCGCCATGCCGTTCTTGGTCCCGCCGAAGCAGAGTACGTCGACGCCGGCCCGCCAGGTGAGATCGGCCGGCGTGCAGCCGAGCGCCGCGCAGGCATTGGCGAAGCGCGACCCGTCCATGTGAAGGCTGAGCCCAAGTTCGCGGCACACGGCCGAGATCGCCCGGATCTCTTCCACCGTATAGATCCGGCCCGTCTCGGTCGGCTGGGTGATGGTCACGACCCGGGGCTTAGGAAAATGGATGTCGTTGCGGTTGCTGGCGAAGGCGCGGATGGCCTCGGGCGTCAGCTTGCCGTCTGTCGAGGGCGCGACGAGGAGCTTCGAACCATTGGAGAAGAACTCCGGCGCGCCGCACTCATCCGTCTCGACATGCGCCGTGTCGGAGCAGATGACGCTGTGATAGCTTTAGCAGAGCGCGGCCAGCGCCAGCGAATTGGCCGCCGTGCCGTTGAAGGCGAAGAACACTTCGCACTCCGTCTCGAACAGCTGCCGGAAGGCCGTCGCGGCCCGGTCGGTCCAGGCATCCTCGCCATATGCAGGTTCGTGGCCGTGGTTGGCCTCGGCCATGGCGGCCCAGGCCTCCGGACAGATGCCGGCATAATTGTCGCTGGCGAATTGCTGGGGACGATCGGTCATGGATGCGCTGCGGCCTCGTGGGGTTTCAGCCCCGGATAACCGAGGCTCCGACGCCCGTCGCGCCGCACCATGGACCGCAAACTAAGGACGCCGGCCCAAGCCGGCAAGGCAGGCTCCGGCCGGCCTCACACCAGCATGGCGGCGCCGCGGTCGAGGTAGGTGTCGAGGAACCGGTCGAGGCGCGGGTGGCGGGGCTTGCCGAAGACGTCGCGCGGGCTGCCGTGCAGCAGGATGCGGCCGCCGTCCAAAAAGGCGATCTGCTCGCCGACCGAGGCCGCGAAGCCGATCTCGTGGCTCACCACCACCATGGTCATGCCATCGGCGGCGAGGCCGCGCATGACGTCGAGCACCTCCCCGGTCAGTTCGGGGTCGAGCGAGGACGTGGGTTCGTCGAAGAGCATCAGTCGTGGCTCCAGCGCCAGCGCCCGCGCGATGGCGACGCGCTGCTGCTGCCCGCCCGAGAGCTGCGACGGATAATGGCCGGCTCGCGCCTCGAGCCCTACCTTGCGGAGCTGCGCCATGCCGCGCGCCTCGGCCTCGGTGCGGTTCATGCGGCGCACGACGCGCAAGGCTTCGGTAACATTGCCGAGCGCCGTGCGGTGCGGCCAGAGATTGAACTGCTGGAACACCATGCCGATGCCGGAGCGCACCGCGCGGATGCGCGCCGACGGCAGGCGCACCCGCCCCTGCGGGGTTTCGGCGAAGCCCAGCGGCTCGCCACCGACCAGGATCATACCGGCGCTGGCCTCCTCGAGGAAGGCCATGCAGCGCAGCAGCGTGCTTTTGCCCGACCCCGAAGGGCCGATGAGGCAGGTGACGCGCCCTGTCGGAACGTCGAGGTCGATGCCGGAGAGCACTTCGTGGGCACCGAAGCGCTTGACGAGGCCGCGGACCGACAGGGCGATCTCGGGGGCGCTCACAGGAGCGGCGTTGACTGTCTGGGCGCTCATGGGCCGGAAAACCTGAAGCGCGACAGCCGCATCTCGGCGAGACGGCCAAGGCCGCCGCAAGCCTCGACAAGCGCCCAGTAGAAGAGCGCGAGCAGCGAGAGCGCCTCGACGAAGCGGTAGGTCTCGGAGCCGATGGCGCTGATCTGCATGGTCAGTTCGGGCACCGTGATGACGGAGAGCACGGCCGTCTCCTTGAGGAGCAGGATCGTCATGTTGACCAGGGACGGCAGAACCAGCACGGCCATTTCGGGGATTTGGACGCGCCGCACCGTCTGGGCCCGGGTAAAGCCGAGGCAGGCCGCTGCCTCGACATGGCCGGCCGGCACGGCCGCGAAGCCGCCCCGCACGATCTCGCTGTAATAGGCGCCCCCGTAGAGCGTCAGCGCCAGCACGCCGGCCGGGACGGGATCGAGCGACAGGCCCACGAAGGGACCGCCGAAATAGAGCAGGAAGAGCTGCACCAGGAAGGGCGAGCCGCGCATCACCTCGACATAGACCTTCAGCGCCCAATCGACCGGCGGCGGGCCGAAGCGTCGCGCCAGGGCGACGCCGAAGCCGAGCGCGATGCCGAGCGCGGCGCTGGACGCCCAGATCGCCACCGTCACGCCGGCCGCCGCCAGCACGTCGGGCAGGCGCTCGGCCAGGAAGGCCCAGTCGATGCTCACGCCCGCCCCCATCGGGCGCGGCGCTCGAGCACGTGGCCGAACCCGGCCACCGTCCAATCGATGACGAGGTAAAGGAGGCCAGCGGTCGCAAACATCGGCAGCGGCCGATAGGTGCTCGAGGCGAGATCCTGCGCCATGCGGGTGAGTTCGATGACACCGACGACGGAGACCAGCGACGAGGCCTTGAGGATCATGATGGCTTCGCTGACCAGGACCGGCAGGGTGAGGCTGAAGGCGATCGGCGCCCGGATACGCCGGAACTGCTGAAAGGCATCGAGCCCCGCCATGTCGGCCGCCTCGAGCAGGCCGGGCGGCACGCTGAGAAAGCCGCCGCGCAGGTTCTCGGCCTGATAGGCCGACGTGCAGAGCGTGAGGCCCACCACGGCCGCTACCACGCCCGGCACATCGAGCCCGATGGCGGGGAGCAGATTATAGATCAGCAGGAGTTGCACCAGCAGCGGCACGCCGCGGAAGAACGACACATAGAGCTTGGCCGGCACCCGCAGCAGCGGGTTCCGGGACAGCGAGGCGGCGGAGATCACGAAGCCGAGCGCGAGACCCAGGAGGATCGATACGCCGCTGATCGCTACGGTGAGCCCTGCCGCCTTGATCAGCAGGGCCAGAAGCGTGAAGGACACCCGTGCCCGCTCAGAAGTTCGGGGTCGGCACCGCGTCGGGCAAGTCGAAGGTCGCGCCGAACCACTTCTGCTCGATCTTAGCGAGCCGCCCGTCCGCCTTGATCTTCAGGATCGCCGCCGACACGGCATCGGCCAGCGGAGCGTGATCCGCATCCTTGCCGATGATGAAGCCAAAGTAGCTCTTCTCGCCGAAGGCGGGCTCCACCACTTCGAACGTGTCGGGCCGGGTCTTGGCCACGAAGGCGATGTTGGTCAGCGAATTGGCGACGGCCGCGATGCGCCCCGCCGCAAGATCGGCATAGGCCTCGTTGTAGCCGACATATTCGCGGATCGAGACGGGCTTCGGCAGCGTCTTGGCATAGACCTGGGCCTGGGCGAGCTGCGATGTCGCCTTGCCGGCGCCGATCGTCTTGCCGGCGATGTCCTCGGGCTTGGTGACGGCGCTGTCGCCCTTGCGCTTCAGCAGCGCATTGGTGGCGTCGCCCACCGGCGGCAGGAAGCGGTAACGCTCCGAGCGGGCCTTGGTGATCGTGGCCGGGCCCGCCACCATGTCGAACTTGCCGGCATCGAGACCCGGCAACACGCCCTCCCAGGGGAGCGCTACCCATTCGATCTTGACGCCCATCTCCTTGCCGACCTCTTCGAAGAGGTCGACGTTGAGGCCGACATGCTGGCCGGCATCGATGAAGTCGAAGGGCGCGAAGGCCGTCTCGGTGCCGACCTTCAGGGTTCCGGCCGCCTTGACCTTGGCCAGCGCATCCTCGGCCCGCGCGGCGCCGATCGTGCCCGTCGCCAGGGCTATACCGCCCGTCAGAGCAAAGCCCAGCGCGGCCTTGAGGAACATCCGCTTCATCATCACCGTCACTCGCCCTCGATTCGAATTGCCGTTACGGGAGCTTAGCAATATCCACGCCGCCGTCGAGCCGCGCGTCGCTTGGTTCTTGCATGCGCTGCCGGTGCCCTTCCAGGAGTTCACGATGCCCCGTTCGGACAAGATGAAGCTCGGCACCTTCGTCTACACTTATGGCTTCCACCCAGCGAGCTGGATGCATCCGGGCAGCGACGTTGGGGCGGCCAACAGTTTCGCCCATTTTCTGAACGTGGCGCGCCTTTCGGAGGCGGCGTGTTTCGACTTCATGTTCATGGCGGATTCGCCCGCCGCCGCGGTCGGCGACCCCGAGGCGCTGGCCCGCCAGCCCAACAAGATGAACCGCTTCGAGCCGTTGACGCTGATCTCGGCCCTGGCGGTCGCCACCGAGCGGCTCGGCCTCGTGGCGACCGCCTCGACGAGCTATTACGAGCCTTACAACCTGGCCCGCATCTTCGCGTCGATCGACCATTTGAGCAGCGGCCGCGCCTGCTGGAACGTCGTGACCTCGGACCACGACGAGACCGGCTACAACTTCAACCGGCGCGGGCTCGATCCGCATGCGGAGCGCTACGCCCGAGCCCGGGAATTCGTCGAGGTGGCCTTCGGCCTCTGGGACAGTTTCGAGGATGGGGCGCTGCTGCGCGACCGAGCGGCCGGCATCTATCACGACCCTGCCAAACTGCATCGGCTCGATCACGACGGGCCCCATTTCCAGGTGCGCGGGCCGTTGAACATCGCCCGCTCGCCGCAGGGCCGGCCCGTCATCGCACAGGCCGGCGGCTCGGAAGCCGGCATCGCGCTGGCGGCCGAGACCGCCGAAGTGGTCTTCGGCCTCGCCTCCAATATCGAGCGGAGCCGCGCCTTCTACGCCACGCTGAAGACCCGCATGGCCGAGTTCGGCCGCGCGCCCGACGATCTGAAGGTGATGCCCGGCGTCGTGGTCAATGTCGGTCGCACCCGGGACGAGGCGCAGGCCAAGGTCGACTTCATGCTGGAGCAGCTCCATCCCGACGTCGGTCGGCTCATGCTTTCCGAGTTCCTCGAAGCCGACCTCTCCGGCGTGCCGCTCGACGCTCCCCTGCCCGAAGACCGCCTGCCCGCTTCGCCCAAGGGCTCCCGCGCCCTCTTCGAGGAGCTCACCGCCTTCGTCCGCCAGGGCCATACGGTCGGCGAGTTGATCCGCCTCTATGCCGAAAAGCACACCGGCAACGGCGTGACCGGGACGGCCGCAGATGTCGCCGACTTCATGGAGGAGTGGTTCGAGACCCGCGCCGCCGACGGCTTCATCCTCATGCTCCCGACCCTGCCGGCCTCGCTCGAAGATTTTACCGGACTCGTCGTGCCGGAACTTCGCCGGCGCGGGCTGTTCCGGCACGAGTACGAGGGAAAGACGCTGCGCGAGAACCTGGGGGTGCCGCGGCCGGGGACGCGGTGGGAAAAGTGAGGGCGGACGGACCGGGCCGAGTGCAAGGTATCTAAGCTACTTGGACGCGGCTATCGGTGCGAATGATCATCGGAACGAGACACATGAAGATCAAATAGTATCTTCGCCCAGCCAGCGTAGCATTCTCATGTAACCTCAATGAGGGTCTCGCCACGCGATAGCTCAGCAAGAATATACGGTAGTGTTGTCTGGAACCACGCCAGCAACTGTTTTCGCCTCGTGTTGGGTAGTCGAATCCAGATCACGATTGGTCCACTGCTGGCCAGGACCTTGCGTTTGGCGAAATCCTCGTCTTTGGTGACGACTACCGATGACGATGTCAGCGCATGATCCCAGATAGCGGTATCGGTGGCCGACTGCATCCCGAGATCACCGACATGAGCAGCCTCATGCCCTTTGGCCACAAGCCATCGCGCCAGGGCGGTCGGCAGGTTCGCATCGATAAGGAAACGCGTCACGCGACGCGCAGCACCGGATGATCGCTCTGACGGGCGGCGTATTCGAGAGAAGCGGTAATGTCGCCGTCTTCAAGAAGCGGGTAGTCGGCGAGGACTTCGGCGCGATCCGCTCCGGCGGCGAGGAGATCCAACACATCTCGCACGCGGATGCGCAGCCCGCGCAGGCAAGGCCGGCCGCCGCATAGGTCGGGATCGACGGTGATCCGGTGGATCTCGCTCAACCTCTGCCTCCTGATCGCCCTGCGCTACGACTGTCGCCAGCATAGCATCATGGTCGAGAACAACCACATTCGCGGCGACCTGTGACCTGCCAAGGCAGACGCCGCCAGGCTCTCCCGACGGCATCGCGAATCTATCTTTATACTGCAGCCGTCCAAAGCGCCGGGACGAAGTCGTAGCCGGTGGCCGTCTTGATCACATATCCCGTCGCCGGGAAGGGCGCGTGGAAGAAGAACAGGCGCTGCTTCTCGGCTGAGGCGCGGTCGAGCAGGCGGCGCCGGGTAGCGACGGACGTGTCCCCGTCCATGTCGAACATGAGCTGCCAGTCGGCATGGCGGGCGAAGATCAGCGGGTTGTTGGTGATGTCGGCGACGAACGTCAGCGACGCGTCGCCCGATTTGATCGCGATGGCCGACATGCCGGGCGTGTGCCCGCTGGCGTCGAGGGCCGTAAAGCCCGGTAGGATCTCTTCGCCCCAGGCGTACTGGCGCAGGTTCGACAGCCCATCGAACACGCCGCGCGCCGCCTCGGCCGTGCCCTTCGCGGCTTCCGGCAGGCTGGCGGCATCGCCGAGCCAGAAGTCCCACTCCTTCTGCGGCACCAGGATCTCGGCCTTGGGGAAGACCGGCGTTCCGTCCGGCCCGCGCAGGCCGCCGATGTGGTCGCCGTGGAAATGGCTGATGATGACCGCCGTCACGTCCTCGGGCTTGTGGCCGGCCGCGGCGAGATTGGCGAGCAGCTGCCCAGCGGCGGGCCGCGCCCCCTCGCCGACTCCGGTGTCGATCAACACGAGGCCGCGTCCGGTCTCGATGGCGAGCGCGTTGAAGGTCAGCGTGACCTTGTCCCGCGCCATGCCGCAGGCCGCAAAAGCCTCGCCGACCTCGTCGGCGCTGGCGTTGCGAACGAAGCCCTCCGGACGATCCATGGTGAAGACGCCATCGTGCAGCGCGATGGCGGTGAAGTCCCCGAGCTTGAAGCGGTAGAAGCCCGGCGCCTGGGCGGTGGTGGCGTTGGTCATGTGTGCATTCTCCTCGAATCGGCGGGACCATGCTCGCCGGGCCGCGCGGGATCAAGCGGCCGCGAGCCCGGTCGACACCGTTCAACGCGGCAACTCGGCGTGCCGCATCTTCTTCGAGGCTTGTCTCCGCTGGGCCGGCCTAGCCCGACGGCCGGCGCTCCCCATGTCATGATGTCCTCGCCGTCCCGGCAGCAAGGGTGCCGATGAGTTTCATCCCTGCCATAGTTCCGCTCTGCAACGCTAGATTGGGTTCATCTCTAAAATTAAAATCGGATTTAAAATCCAGGATCTCGACTGCACATAGCTGTCACAATTGTTGCTTTCCAGCCACATCAGCTGTCAGAGTCGGTTAAATGACCCTGATTGAGCGTTGGCAATACAAGAAAATGAGTTGCGACTCAGTTTTTTCAGCTAGGGAGTGAGCATGGCTTTCTGACGGCGCGGTCCTGAGCGCCGGACCCGGAACGGGCCGAAAGGACGAGACGACACCATGACTTTCACGAGAAGCCTGCTCCTCGGCTGCGCCATCCTGATCGGGGCCGCCGGCCTAGCCCAAGCCGCAGACTTGCCGATCCGCAAGGCCGCACCGGTCGACTATGTCCGGGTCTGCGACTTCACCGGCTCCGGATTCTTCTACATCCCGGGCACCGACACCTGCCTGGAACTCGGCGCCTATGTGCGGATCGAGGGCGACTTCATCAGCGGCTCTCGCGCCCTGACTCCCGTCCCGGGCGCACCCGGCCGTGCGCCGGGCGTGGCCTCGATCATCAATCCCGGACGCGACCGGGACGATACGGGCTTCCTGTCCCGCACCCGCCTCTTCGTCGATACCCGCACCGAGACCGCCTACGGCACGCTGCGCACCTACATCCAGTATCAGGTCGACCGTGTTCAGGGTCTCTACTCGGAAGGCGGTCTCTCCGGCGGAGCCAACACGCTGACCAACTCGGGCGGCAACAACGCCGCGCTGCGCCGCGGCTTCATCCAGTTCGCCGGCATCACGGCCGGCCGCGTCCAGTCGTTCTTCGACTTCTACGCCGACAACTACAACTACGAGGGTATCGCCAACTCCGATATCCAGCAGAACGTCTTTGCCTATACCTACAATGCGGCTGGCGGCCTGTCGGCGACGCTCTCGGTCGAGGATCGCAACGCCCGTAACCTCAGCCAGGGGGTCGGCAGCATTCTGGGCGGCGCCAATGCGGTGAATTCCGCGGTCCGTTACGGCGGTGAAACCATCCCCGACATCGTCGGCGTGTTGCGCGCCGATCAGGGCTGGGGCTCCGCCCAGCTGTCAGCCGCCTACCACGAGATCCAGACCACCCAGGGTCCCTTTGCCGGCACATCGGGCCAGGGCTTTTCAGGTCAGGACGCGAACGGCTTCGCGGTGCAGGGCGGCGTTCGCCTGAAGCTACCGATGCTGGCTGCCGGCGACGACCTCTGGGTCGAAGGCGCCTACCAGCAGGGTGCCTATCTCTATCAGGACTCCGGTTACTTTCTGAACCAGGGCTTCACCTCGTCGGCGCTCGGCGGCTTCCAGCACATCGACCGCGACGCCATCGCGATCCACACGCCCGGCACCGCCGCCAGCGCCTATTCGCTGCAGATGGGCGAAGGATTCTCGGTCATGGCCGCCTTCAACCATTACTTTACGGCGAACTTCCACGACGTGCTGTTCGGCTCCTACGAGCAGACCTCGTACGGCAAGGCCAAGACTATCGACTGGACCGAGGGCGGCCTGGGTGACGGCAGCGAGTACCGCATCGGCAACCAGTTCCTCTGGGATCCCGTGAAGAACCTCGAATTCGGCCTCGAGTTCGACTATATGCACATCGATCAGACGCTGGCCCATAACCCGGGCGTTGCCGCCACCGCCCTGCCCGCCGGCGTCGAAAAGGACCCGACCAACTACGAGGTCCGCCTCCGCGCCGAGCGCGATTTCTGATCGGACGGTCGCACCCGGCCTAGCCACCACCACCACGCTTAGCGCGGTGGTGGGGACGGGTCCCGCAGGGTCTCGAGAGAAAGCCCGGCTCGCGTCGGGCTTTTTGCGTCAGGTCACGCCCGGCAGGCTGTCTCCGACCGCCGCGACCAGCGCGCCGCTGCGCACCAACGCAGTGGCCTCGGCCATGTCGGGAGCGAAATAGCGGTCGTCGGCGAGCGCCGGCACCGTCGCCCGCAGCAGCGATTTCGCCCGCTCCAGGCGCTCGCTCGAGCGCAGCGGCGCGTGGAAGTCGCAGCCCTGCGCGGCCGCCAGGAGCTCGATGCCGATGACGTCGGCGGCGTTGCGCGCCATGCCGAGGAGGCGCCGCGCGCCATGGGTCGCCATCGACACATGGTCCTCCTGGTTGGCGGAGGTCGGGATGGAATCGACGCTGGCGGGATAGGCCCGCTGCTTGTTCTCCGACACCAGCGCCGCCGCCGTCACCTGCGGGATCATGAAGCCCGAGTTGAGCCCCGGCCGGGGCGTCAGGAAGGCCGGCAGGCCCGAGAGCGCCGGATCGACCAGCATGGCGACGCGGCGTTCGGCGATGGATCCGATCTCGCAGAGGGCCAGCGCGATAATGTCGGCCGCGAAGGCTACAGGCTCGGCGTGGAAGTTGCCGCCGGAGATCACCTCTCCGGTATCGGTGAAGACCAGCGGATTGTCGGAGACGCCATTGGCCTCGATCTCGAGCGTCGCCGCCGACTGGCGCAGGATGTCGAGGCAGGCACCCATCACCTGGGGCTGGCAGCGCAGGCAGTATGGGTCCTGGACACGCTCGTCGCCGACCCGATGCGAGTCGCGGATCGCCGAACCCGCCATCAAGTCGCGCAGCGCCGCCGCCACCTCGCCCTGCCCGCGATGACGGCGCAGTGCGTGGATGCGCGGATCGAAGGGTCCGTCGGAGCCCTTCGCCGCGTCGGTCGAGAGCGCCCCGGTGACCAGCGCCGCCTGGAAGACGCGTTCCGCCTCGAAGAGACCGGCTAGCGCCAGCGCGGTCGACACCTGGGTGCCGTTGAGCATCGCCAAGCCCTCCTTGGGGCCCAGCACCAGCGGGGGCAGGCCGGCTTCGGCCAGCGCCGCCGTAGCCTCCACGGTGCGGCCGTCGACCAGGAACGCGCCGACGCCCATCAGCGCCGCCGTGAGATGGGCCAGGGGCGCGAGGTCGCCCGAGGCCCCGACGGAACCCTTGGCGGGGATCACCGGAACGAGGCCGCGCCGGAGGCAGGCGTCGAGCCCCGCCAGCGTCTCCCAGCGCAGACCCGAGGCGCCCTGCCCGAGGCTCGCGACCTTGAGTGCCATTACGAGCCGCACCACCTCGACCGGCAGCGGCTCGCCGACGCCGGCGGCATGCGACAGGACGATGTTGCGTTGCAGCGCCGCCAGATCTTCGGCGGCGATCCGGACCGAGGCCAGTTTGCCGAAGCCGGTATTGACCCCGTAGACGGGCTCGCCCTTGGCCACGATGGCGTCGACCACGGCGGCGGCTTTCTCCACGGCTGGCCGGCAGACGGGGTCGAGCGCCGCAGCACGGCCGAAATAGATGTCCCGCCAGGCCGAGAGCGGCACGGCACCGGGAGTGAGGATCAGGGTCATGATGCGATCCCGTGCCGGACACGCCGGTGGAGAGGGTTGAAGCCGATGCGGCAGACGAGTTCGGCCGGGCGCTCGACATCCCAGAGGGCGAAATCGGCCCATTTACCGGCTTCCAGCGTGCCGGTTTCGGCGAGGAGCCCGAGCGCCCGGGCGGCCTCGCGCGTCACCCCCGCCAGGCATTCGTCCACGGTCAGGCGGAACAGCGTCGCCGCCATGTTGGTGGCCATCAGCAGCGAGGTCAGCGGCGAGGTGCCGGGGTTGTAGTCGGTCGCCACCGCCATGTGGGTGCCATGGCGGCGGAAGGCGTCGACGGGCGGGCGATGCGTCTCGCGCAGGAAATAGCAGGCCCCGGGCAGCAACACCGCGACCGTGCCGGCCGCCGCCATGGCGTCGGCGCCGGCCTCGGACGTGTATTCGAGGTGGTCGGCCGAGAGCGCGCCATAGCGGGCCGCGAGCGCGGCTCCGCCGAGATCGGACAATTGGTCGGCGTGAAGCTTCACCGGCAGGCCCAGGCGGCGGGCAGCGTCGAAGACGCCGGCGATCTGCTCGGGCGAGAAGGCGATGCCTTCGCAGAACCCGTCGACCGCATCGACGAGGCCCTCGGCGTGAAGCGCCGGCAGCATGGTGTCGGCGACGAGACCCGCATAGGCGTCCCTGTCGCCGGCGGCCTCGGGCGGCAGCGCATGGGCACCGAGAAAGCTCGTCCGCACCCCGACGTCGCGCACCTCGCCAAGGCGCCGCGCCACACGCAGCATGCGGGCCTCGGTGGCGAGATCGAGCCCGTAGCCGGACTTGACCTCGACGGTGGTGACGCCCTCGGCGACGAGGCGGTCGAGCCGCGCGGTCGCGTCGCGCAGCAGAGTCTCGTCCGAGGCGGCCCGCGTGGCCCTGACGGAGGAGACGATGCCGCCGCCGGCGCGGGCGATCTCCTCGTAGGGCGTGCCGTTGAGGCGCATCTCGAATTCGTTGGAGCGCTCGCCGCCATGGACCAGATGCGTGTGGCAGTCGATCAGGCCCGGCGTGACGAGCCGCCCACCGCATTCGATGACATCGGCTCCCGCGGCGAGGTCGGCCGGAAGGTCGGCGGCCGGACCCGCGTAGGCGATGCGACCGTCACGGACCAGCAGAGCGCCGTCGGCCACGAGGCCGAGCCCGCCGGCAGGATCCGCCAGAGTCGCCAGCCGGGCGCCGCGGTAAAGGGTCGGGAGAGACATGGGCGCCTCGCTGTCGGAGCGGCGCGCCGGGCGAAGCGGCGCGGCCTTGAGCCTGTGCGGGCTTGTATATACAACCTCCCGCGGAGGCAACGGCCCCCTCGGAGAGTGCCATGCAGGCGATCCATTTCGACCAGCTGCTGACCGCCGAGGGATGGCGGACGGATGTCAGCGTCGAGGTCGCGGGTGGCCTGGTGAAGGCCCTGGTTCCGGGGCGGCGACCCGGCGCGCCGTCGCACCGGATCGGCCTGCCGGGCCTGCCCAACCTCCACTCCCATGCCTTCCAGCGCGGCATGGCGGGGCTCGCCGAAACGCGCGGGCCAGGGGCCGACTCGTTCTGGAGCTGGCGCGAGGTCATGTACCGATTCGCCCTCGCCATGACGCCGGAGGACGCCGAAGCGGTGGCGGCCGAGGTCTATGTCGAAATGCTGGAGGCTGGCTTCACGCGCGTCGGCGAATTCCACTATCTCCACCATGCGCCCGACGGTCGGCCTTACGACGATCCGGCCGAGATGGCGTCGCGCATCGCCGCCGCGGCTTCGACGGCCGGGATCGGCCTGACACTCCTGCCAGTTTTCTACGCCCGCTCGGGGTTCTCGGGCGATCGCGCCGGGCCGGAGCAGCGGCGCTTCGCTTGCGACCTCGACCTCTATGGGCGTCTGCTCGCCGGTAGCCGGCGTGTGCTGGCCGGTGTCGAGGGCGCCAATGTCGGCGTCGCGCCCCACAGCCTGCGTGCTGCCTTGCCCGAGGAGCTTCTCGCCGTGGCGGCGCTCGCCGAGGGGGAGCCGGTCCACATCCATGTGGCCGAACAGATGCGGGAGGTCGAGGATTGCGTGGCGCACCGCGTCGCCCGGCCGGTCGAATGGCTGCTCGACCATGCGCCCGTCGACAGCCGCTGGTGCCTGATCCACGCCACCCACATGACGGACGCAGAGAGCAGTGCTCTGGCGGCCAGCGGCGCCGTGGCGGGGCTCTGCCCCGTTACCGAAGCCAATCTGGGCGACGGGATCTTCGACGCCTCACGCTTTCTCGCATCAGGCGGGCGCTTCGGCATCGGAACGGATTCCAACGTATCGGTCGATACCGCAGGCGAGATGCGCCAACTCGAATATTCCCAGCGGCTGGCGCGGCGCGCCCGCAACGTCCTCGCCGCTCCGGCTCAGTCGACAGGGGCCGCGCTCGTGGCGCGGGTGCTCGACGGCGGCCAGGCGGCGCTCGGGCAAGGCGATGTCGGACTCGCCCCCGGCGCTGCGGCCGACATCGTGTCGCTCGACGCCGACCATCCGGCCCTCGCCGGCCATGGCACCGCGACGATCCTCGACGCCTGGGTGTTCGGCGCCGGATCGGCGCTGGTCGATTGCGTCTGGACGCGTGGCAGGCTCCAGGTCGAAGGCGGCCGCCATCGTGCGCGAGAAGCTGTACGGCAACGCTTCGCCGCCGCGATGCGACGACTGACGGGATAACCGCTCGATATCGCCGGACGGCTGCTGACCTCGCCTCTTCAGCCCGGTAGAGGGGGCCGACCGGGTACCGCGGCCTGTTTTCAGCGCGACCCGATCAGCCCGGCAGGACTTACGGCTTCACCCGCCGCGGCGACAGGTCCACCACCTTGCGGTCACCGCTCGAGGGGATGTCCTCGCGCTCCGGATCGTCGGGCTCGTCCTCGTTGTCCTCGTCCTTGTCCCAGAGCGACAGGCTCTGGACGAGGTTGGCGTCGGCGTCGATCAGCACCGACAGGTCGAGGTCGACCACCTCCGCTTCGGCCGGAAAGCGGCCGAGGTGCTCGATGAGTTTCGCGACGGTCATCCTGCGGTCTTCGGTCATTCGCGCATTCTCTTTTGGGACTGGGGTGCCACGCCGGGCGGCATCTCGCTACAATGACATAACCCGCCCCCGGATGCGCCCGTTCCCATGCCCCCTTCGAGACCCGTCGCAGCCGGCGACCATGTGTTCCTGGTCGACGCTTCGGCCTTCATCTTCCGCGCCTATTTTCAGTCAATTAATCAGGACCGAAAGTATAATACTCGCTCGGACGGACTGCCAACCGGGGCGGTCCGCCTCTTCGCGACCAAGATGCTGCAGTTCGTGCGGGAAGGCGCCATGGGCACGATGCCCACCCACCTCGCCGTGATCTTCGACAAGAGCGAGAACTCGTTCCGCAAGGAGATCTTTCCCGCCTACAAAGCACACCGCAAACCACCGCCCGAGGACCTCGTTCCGCAGTTCTACCTCATGCGCGAGACCGTGCGAGCCTTCGGCATGGTGCCGGTGGAGCAGGACACGTGGGAGGCCGACGACCTCATCGCCACCTATGCCCGCCAGGCCCGCGCGGCGGGCGCCGACGTCACCATCGTGTCGCCCGACAAGGACCTCATGCAGGTCGTGGGCGACGGTATCTCCATGTACGATGCCGCCTCCGGCGTGCCGGGCGCGGCGGGCGCCCGCGAGGAGCGGCTGATCGGCATCGACGAGGTCGTGGCCTATTTCGGCGTCGCACCTGAGCGCGTCGTCGACGTGCAGGCGCTGGCGGGCGATTCCACCGACAACGTGCCGGGCGCGCCCGGCATCGGCATCAAGACCGCAGCCCAGCTCATCGGCGAATATGGCGACCTCGACACGCTGCTGGCCCGCGCCGGCGAGATCAAGCAGCCGAAGCGCCGCGAGGCCCTGACGCTGCCGGAGAATGTCGCGCGGATCCGCATCTCGCGCGACCTCGTAACGCTCTGCGAGACCGTCGACGTCTCGGTGCCGCTCGACGCCTTGCGCATGCCGCTGGTCCAGGGCGAAAAGCTCGTGGCCTTCTGCAAGGCCCTGGAATTCACCACGCTCACGCGCCGCATCGCCGAACTCTACGGCCTGACGCTCGACGAGGTCGAACCCGACGAGCGTCTCGTCGGGCCAGGCGGCTGGCGGACCCGCAAGGGCGGCGCGGCGGCACCCGTCGGCGAGGGCAGTGGCATCGTGGCGCTCGACCCGGAGGTCGGCGCAGAGTCCGATGGCGAACATCCGGATGCCGCCGCCATCGCGGCCGCCCTGCCGAAGCTCGACGGACCGGGTATGCTGGCCGCCGCCCGCGCGGCGGAGATGCGGTCTCTGCCCTTCGACCATACGCGCTACCGCTGCATCACGACACTGGCGGCACTCGACGCCCTTATCGCCGAGGCTCACGAAACCGGCGTGGTGGCGATCGACACAGAGACGACATCGCTCGACGCCCGCGTGGCGGAGCTGATCGGCGTGGCTTTGGCGACCGAGCCGGGCCATGCCTTCTATATTCCGGTCGGGCACCTCGCCCCGCCGCCGCCGGCCGAGCCCAAGGAGCCCAAGAAGACGCGCAAGCCCGTGGCTCCCGAAGGGGGGCTTTTCGCGTCGGACGCCGCCGTGGCGCCGGATGAACCGCCGCCCGCCCAGCTGGCGCTCGGCGACGTGCTCGAGCGGCTGCGTCCGTTGCTCGAAGCGCCGGACGTGCTGAAGATCGCCCAGAACATGAAATACGACTGGTTGGTCTTCAAGGCGCACGGCATCGAGGTGGCGCCCTACGACGACACGATGCTGATGTCCTACGTGCTCGATGCCGCCGCCACCACCGACACGCATGGCATGGACCAGTTGGCGAAGCGCCATCTCGGCCACGATACGATCCCGTTCAAGGATGTGGCCGGGTCGGGCAAGAGCTTCGTGGGTTTCGCCCGCGTGCCGCTGGACAAGGCCACCGCCTATGCGGGCGAGGACGCCGACGTCACGCTCAGGCTCTGGCGCGTGCTGAAGCCCCGTCTCCCGGCCGAGGCCATGACGGCGGTCTACGAGACATTGGAACGGCCGCTGGTCGGGGCCCTGGCCCGCATGGAGCGGCGCGGGATCGCCATCGATGCGCAGATCCTGTCGCGCCTGTCGGGCGATTTCGCCCAGACGATGGCGCGGCTCGAATCCGAGATCTACGAGGCCGCGGGCGAGAGTTTCAACCTTGGCTCGCCGAAGCAGCTCGGCGACATCCTGTTCGGCAAGATGGGGTTACCCGGCGCCAAGAAGACCGCCACCGGCGCCTGGTCGACATCGGCCCAGGTCCTCGACGAACTCGCCGAGACCGGCAACGGCTTCGCCCGGCTGATGCTCGAATGGCGGCAGGTCTCGAAGCTCAAGGCCACCTATACCGACGCGCTGCCGACCTTCGCCGACCGCGGCCGTGTCCACACCTCCTTCGCGCTGGCCGCCACCACCACGGGCCGGCTGTCATCGTCCGACCCCAACATCCAGAACATCCCCATCCGCACCGAGGCCGGGCGCAAGATCCGCACCGCCTTCGTGTCGGAGCCCGGGCACAAGCTCGTCTCCGCCGATTATTCGCAGATCGAGCTGCGCCTCCTGGCGCATATCGCCGATATCCCTCAGTTGAAGCAGGCCTTCGCGGAAGGGCGGGACATTCACGCCACTACGGCTTCCGAGATGTTCGGCGTTCCCCTGGCCGAGATGACCGGCGAGGTGCGGCGTCGCGCCAAGGCGATCAATTTCGGCATTATCTACGGTATTTCGGCCTTCGGACTGGCGAACCAGCTCTCCATTCCGCGCAGCGAAGCCGGAGACTACATCAAGACCTATTTCGTGCGCTTCCCGGGCATTCGCGACTATATGGAAGCCACGAAGAAGCTGGCCCGCCAGCAAGGCTATGTCTCGACCCTGTTCGGGCGCAAATGCCACTATCCGCGCATCAATGCCTCGAACCCGTCGGAACGCGCCTTCAACGAGCGGGCGGCGATCAACATGCCGATCCAGGGGACGGCCGCCGACATTATCCGCCGCGCCATGGTGCGCATGGATGCCGCGCTCACGGCCGAAAAGCTAGACGCGCGCATGTTGCTTCAGGTTCACGACGAATTGGTCTTCGAAATGCGCGACGACGAGGTCGAGCGCGCGATTCCGGTGATCAAGCGCGTCATGATCGAGGCGCCTCACCCTGCCGTGACCCTCTCGGTCCCGCTCGCCGTCGAAGCCGGCGCCGCCCACAATTGGGACGAGGCGCATTGATCTTGAGGGGTCTCTTTCCCAGGACCGGGAAGGGGGCTCGGCGGTGCCGGGCCGGATGGGGTCGTGTGGAGCAAAGCGCCGCTCCCGCCAGTGCCCCCGCCCGTCACCCCTGCCTGGCGGAACGCTCCCCGTTCCGGTGAGGGAGAAGCGCGGCCTCCGGGGATCTCTACGAGGCTAGAGCCAATTGCGCCCGGGCAGCATCGGCTTCGGTACGATCGGAGAGAGCGCGGCGTAGTTTTTCCATGGCGCGGTTTTCGATCTGGCGGACGCGCTCTTTCGAGATCCCCAGCCGCGAGCCCAGGACTTCCAGCGTCGCCGCATCCTCGACAAGACGACGCTCTCGTACGATGCGCAATTCGCGCTCGTTCAGCACTCCCAACGCCTCGCGCAACCAGACAATGCGGCGGTCGCCATCGATCTGATCGCCGACGGTTTCGTCGGGCAGCGGCTTGTCGTCGACCAGAAACTCCACACGCTCGGTCTGACCCGAGGAATCGGTGTCGGCGACCGGCGCATTGAGCGACACGTCCGGGCCGGAAAGGCGCGTGTCCATCAATTCGACGTCCGCGGGCGACACCCCGATGGCCAGCGCGATCGTCTGGAACATGGAGGCATTCGACTCCGGGCCGCCCTCGCGGGACAGCTTGGCCCGCAGACGCCGCAGGTTGAAGAACAAGGCCTTTTGCGCCGACGACGTTCCGCCGCGTACGATGGACCAGTTACGCAGAATGTAGTCCTGGATCGAGGCCCGGATCCACCACGTAGCGTAGGTGGAGAAGCGCACTTCGCGTTCCGGCTCGAACCGCGCCGCAGCTTCGAGAAGGCCGACGTGGCCCTCCTGAATGAGGTCGGCAAGAGGAAGACCGTAATGACGGAAGCGGGCCGCCAGCGCGATGACGAGGCGCATGTGAGCGGCCGCAAGCTCATGCAGAGCGTGTTCGTCGCCGCGGTAGCGCCAGTTCTCGGCCAGCGTACGCTCTTCGTCGCGTTCGAGGAATCGGGCCGCCATGGCGGCCTTCACGAACTGTCGCCTCACGCCCGCCATTTGCAACATGGTCGACCCCCTACGCTCACAGGGAAATACGTCCATTGATGGCGAAGGTTTCAGCACACGCGCGACCAAGCCGCGGCTAAATGCAACAACTCGACCGACATTCAACCTGGAACAAGCACCGCTCTATTCCACGACGACCTTGTAACGCCGCCCCGTCTCCAAAGTCGCGCCATCGAGCCCGTTGAGAACCTCGAAGTTTTCGAGCGGGTGATCGGGGGTCGCCATGCCGGCGGAGAGCGCCTCGGCACCCTGGCCTGGCGCCGCCGTGGCAATGGCGACGCGCATAGGCTTCACGTCGCGCGCATCCTCGGGCGTGATGCGCCGGAACGTATCGATCGCCTCGCGAAAACGCCGGTCCGTCTCGGGCGTCAGGTCCTTGGCGGCAAAGGTCAGGCGATAGACGTCGCCGCCGACCCGGACGGCCGCCAGCCGAAACGACCAAGCATCGGCCTTGGCGGTCACTGTGATGGCCGACAGGCCATTGATCTTGATAGGCTCCGGCGTTCCCTGGGCCTGCAGTCCCTCGATCCAGCCAGAGGCCAGATAGGATGCGAGACTCGTGTCGGCCGAGACTTTCATGCTGTCGAGCCGCAGCGCCTGGCTCCCGTCCGGCGTCACGCCCAGCACCGCCTGGGCGGAGTTCTCGAGGACGAAATCGTCGGGCGCCGTGAAGGCAAAGCCGAGTTTCGGATGAATGAAGCGCCGGCCGCGCACGAAGCCCTGCGCGGGATCGTCGCCGTAGAGGATGCCGTCGATGGCGGCGAGATATTTGTCGTGGCCGGTCTCGCCGATGCCCGGCGCCGCGATCCCGCGCGCGACCGACACCGCATGGGCGACGCGCTCGGGAGTCGAGGGATGGGTCGCCATCAGGTCGGGCTTGGCCTGGGCGCCCGGATGGAGCGACTGGCGCAGGTCGGTGGCGCGACCGAGCGAGACGAGAAAGCGCGAGGCCGCGAAAGGATCGAAGCCCGCCTTGGCGATGACCCGGATTCCGACCTGGTCGGCGTCGATCTCCTGCTGGCGCGAGAAGGAGGCGAGCGTCAGCTGGGCGTAGTTCTGGAAGTTCTTCTGGCGGTTCTGATCGTCGATGACGGCCGCCGCCTTGGTGATGACGGCCGAATTCTTCTCGATCTCGGCCCGTCGTAGCGCGTGACGCTCCGTGACATGGGCGATCTCGTGCGCCATGACGGCGGCAAGTTCCGATGTGTCGTTGGCCAGCGCAAGCAGGCCACGCGTCACGAAGATCTCCCCCGAGGGCAGCGCGAAGGCGTTGACGATGGGCGAGTTCAGAATGGTGACCCGATAGACTTGGCTTGGCGTGTCGCTGGCGGCGGCCAGTTTGACCAGAACCTCGTCGACGAAACGCTCGATGGCGGGGGCGTGATATTCGCCGCCGAAATAGGCCACCAGCTGCTTGTGCTCGCGCGCCGCCGGGCTATCGACGCCGGTCGTGCGGGGGGCGGCCGGGGGTAGCGGCACCGTGAGCGATATGTCGACAGGCTGTGCCTTGTCGTCGATCGCGCCGGCGCAGCCCGCCAGCGCCACGGCCAAGGCGAGAGACAGCGAGAGGCGCAGCGCCGAGCCCGTGCCGGTGCGCTTCCGCGCCCGCACGGCACAGCCGCTCGTCTTCACCGCCTGCGTCATCCGGATCGTTCGTCCCAGTTTCGCCACATCCCCTTCCTAGCGGGGTCGCGCGCGGGCCGTCCAGTGTTTCGCATCGGGTTCGGGTGCGAGCGACCCGGGCTCCAGGCTCTCGACCGCATCGGCGTCGGTGACGCGCATGCGAGGTCCGAAGCGGAGATCGAGGTCGCCGCGCAGCCGCACCGGCGTTCCCTCGTAATCGGCGAGATCGAACCCTGACTTGGCGAGGCGTGCCGCATCGCGGCGCGACACGACGGCGACGAAGCCTCGACGATCCTGGCCGAGCGCCAGATAGAACGTACCGCGGCTCTGGTGCTGATGCAGATATCCCTGGACCAGCACCATGTCGCCGCCCTGGGCGGCGAGACCGTCCGCGTCCGAGGCGTCGAGCACGGCGTAGCGGGGATCGGCCCAGAGACCCCGATGCGCCGTGCGCGCCTCGGCCTCGGCGGCGAGGAGCGCCGAAAAGCAGGGGTGAGCCGCGGCCTCGGGTCTGGCCCGCGCGACGCCGGCCCGGATCAGCGCCTCGGCGGCCGAGGTCGGCTGCTCGGCGCCATCCTTCCGGAAGAGTTCTGCCGTAACGCGACCCCAGCGATCAAGGCCGGGCGCCAGAGCGTGAAGCACCACACCGCCCGGCGCGGCGCTCCAGGTTTCTAGCACTCGGCGCGCGCGGGCCGGGAGGTCGGGCGAGGTCGCGGTGGCAAGGGGCGCAGCCACGCCGGCGAGGCGAAGGACGCGGCCGTCGGCGAGGGTGACGTCGAGCGTCTCAGCGACGACTGCGACGGTGACGGCGGGGTCCGCTGGATCGGGCGTGCAGGAGGACGGGGCCGACACTGCGGCTCGGCTGGGGCTGGACCAGTGAACGAGAGCCAGCAGCAGGGTGGCGGCGCTCAAGCAATGGACTCGCGGCCTCATCATCGGCCCTGATCTCCGCTACAGCGACACGGTAGAGCCCCGATAATAGACTATACGTCGAACGCCTCGAAAGCGGCGGTCTGGCATTCCGGACAAAACCTTGGAGAGATTGAGCGCATGCGGATCGCGGTGGTGGCCCCGGCCTCGTCGATGTCTCTGGAGGTCGAGCCCCGCATCCAGGCCCTGGCGGCGTCGCTCTATCCCGATAGGACGCCGGTCCTCGCCTTCCACCCGCAATGCTGGCTGCGCCACGGCCATTTCGCAGGCGACGACGCGGCCCGCGCCGAGGCCCTCATCGCGGTCGCCAACGATCCGGGCGTCGACGCGGTCTGGTTCGGCCGCGGCGGCTACGGCTCCTGCCGCATCGCCGAAGAGGTGCTGGCAGGGCTCACCCCCGCCGCCTTGGCCAAACCCTTTCTCGGCTACAGCGACTGCGGGACGCTGCTGGCGGGGTTCTACGGCGCCGGCGCAAGCGCGGCGGCGCACGGGCCGGTGGCGCAGGACGTCCTGCGGATCGACGGCGACCAGGCGGCGACGCGCGCCCTGCGCTGGCTCGTCGAGCGCGACCCCGAAGCGCTTGAGCCTTCGATCGGCGACGGCCGGCCGACCGCGGCCTTCAACATCACGATTCTCAGCCAGTTGCTCGGCACGGCCTTGCAGCCCGATCTCGACGGCCATATGCTGATGCTGGAGGAGGTGTCGGAGCAGATGTACCGGATCGATCGGGCGATGTTCCACGTCACCAGCAATCCGGGCATCCGCCGCGTCGCCGGCATCCGGCTCGGCCGATGCAGCGCCATCCCGCCCAACGAGCCGGAGTTCGGCCTCGACGAGGAGGCCGTGGTGCGCTTTTGGTGCGAGCGTTCCGGCATTCCCTGGCTCGGCCGCGCCGACATCGGCCACGACGTCGCCAATCGGGTGGTGCCGTTCGGCGGCGTGGGGCGTCCGAGCGCGGCATTTTCCGCATGAGCGACAGGAGCCGAAACGGCGCCCGGCGCGGCTCCCTCTCCCTTGTGGAGAGGGGCTGGGGGTGAGGGTCGAGACGGCCCCTCCGAAAGCATCGGGCTCTCGATCGGCAGGCACCATGCTCGACCTCACCGACCCTCACCCCTTACCCCTCTCCACAAGGGCTACCGTATTCACACCTCTCGAAAACCGCGACGCCGGCCATCTCCCCTCTCCCTTGTGGAGAGGGGTAAGGGGTGAGGGTCGGGAAGAGCGAGCAAGGTGGCCTTGGCTCCGGAACCCGCATGAT
>JBPBQY010000067.1:0-322149 GCA_050920985.1 Janthinobacterium lividum
GTCCGGAAAGTGACGCGCGATCTCCCCCGCCGCTTCCGCCGCGGAACGGGCTGCGGCAGCCTGAGCGCCCAACGGCACATTGGCCCATGCGAAGGCTTCGTTCCTCCGCGCCCCCGCAACGTGCAACTGGATTGCGGAGTCGTCCGGAAAGCGACGCGCGATCTCCCCCGCCGCGTCTGCCGCGGCGCGGGTTGCGGCAGCCTGAGCGCCCAACGGCACATAACTGCAGGCGAAGGCTTCATTCATCCGCGCCCCCGCAACGTGCAACTGGATTGCAGAGTCGTCCGGGAAGCGACGCGCGATCTCCCCCGCCGCGTCTGCCGCGGCGCGGGTTGCGGCAGCCTGAGCGCCCAACGGCACGTTACTGCAGGCGAAGGCTTCATTCATCCGCGCCGCTGCTGCTTCCGACTGGATCGTGGGATCGTCCGGAAAGCGACGCGCGATCTCCCCCGCCGCGTCCGCCGCGGAACGGGCTGCGGCGCCCTGAGCGCCCAGCGGCATATTGGCCCAGGCGAGGGCTTCGTTCCTCCTGGCCCCCGCAACGTGCAACTGGATCGCGGAGTCGTCCGGGAAGCGACGCGCGATCTCCCCCGCCGCGTCCGCCGCGGCGCGGGTTGCGGCAGCATGAGCGCCCAACGGCACATTGGCCCAGGCGAAGGCTTCATTCCTCCGCGCCGCTGCTGCTTCCAACTGGATCGTGGGATCGTCCGGAAAGCGACGCGCGATCTCCCCCGCCGCGTCTGCCGCGGCGCGGGTTGCGGCAGCCTGAGCGCCCAGCGGCACATTGGCCCAGGCGCAAGCCTCACCCAGCCGAGCCCTGGCGACATAGAGCTGAATCGCGGGGTCGTCGGGGAAGCGCTCGCCAATGAGAGTCGCAGAATCGGCAGCAGCCCGGGCATCCATCGCCGCCGTACCTTGATACACATCGCTCCAAGCTGCGGCCTCGTAACAGCGGGCCGCTGCTGCCTGGCGTTGGAGATATGCATCCGTTAGCTCAATTAACGCGATACGGGCCGCACCGTCAGCCGCGGTCTTGGCTGCCGCGGGGGTCGCCAACTCCGCCATCGCTCGAAGCCGAAAGCCTAACGCGAAAGCCCCTCGGCCATCGCAGGCGTCCGCAAGCGACCGGTAGAAGGGCGTAAGGCCCAAGCGCCATGCTGATCCCATATCCCAGGCCGCCAGAGCAAGCTCCTCGACAGTTTCGTCCGACTTTGGCGTCCGGGCAGCTTTTATCAGCCCATTGATGGACCCCAACGGACCCTGCGCGCGGCCTTTCAGGACTTCGAAGCATTGGATGAGCACGTCGGCTGGCACAGAGTACTCGACGCAGTCCATCGCCGCGCAGACAAGTCGGACAGCCTGATTGGCCCGGATCTGTCTCGCCGAACGTTGATCCGACGGGACGGCGCACAAGGCTGACATACCGAGCAGGAAGTCCTTGCGTCTGTTGTGCGTCAGCCGATTGATTGCAGCGACGGCCAGCGTGAGGGACGTGGCGCGAGTCTCGGCCGTGGCGAGAGGTCGATCGTCTACTTGGCAAAATGGCGGCGATGTCGGCGAGGGCCAGAGCTACATCGACCGGGTCGAGTCCGGGGATACGGGCGGGATCTACCGATGCGAGGGCTTCGGTCATCGGCGAGCTTCGAGAGTGAATACGTCGCATGCTGCGCAACATCGCGCCCGGGTTCAATCGGAAAGCTTCCTCGACCATGGCTCTCGCCCGATCGATCCCGATCAGATCGAGCACGCAATCGACAAAGGCATCGGCGACGAGATCCGGTCTGACCGCAGGGACACGGGCTGCCCCACCGACCCCAAAAGGTTCCGTCGGGAAGCAAGCCTGTATGTCACTCGTCGAGGGAAGATACGGGGGTTCGCCGAACATCCTCTCGGCCGCGCTGTGGATTTTGTCCCGCGGAGCGCCTCCCGCGAGTGTGCTGAGCGCCAGAGCCGCGAGTTGGACGTCGGCCGTGAAGCCGCGATGTTTGACGCTGGCGACGATTCGTTTGGCCCGGTTTCTGGTCAGTTCATCGGCCGTCATCTCGGCGATCAAGCGACCGTCCCTGATCCACTCGATCGCCAGTACCACGAGTAGCGGATTACCTTTCGTGACCTCGAATAAATTCTCACGGACCGACCTTTCCAAAGCCGGCGACCGGTTGAGAACATGTCCGGATCTGAATGCAGCTTGGGTTGTTTCCTCAGGGGTGAACCAAGCGGCTTCGGGGAGTTGAATCGGCTGAGGTGTGAGCACGTTTCCCTCATGGACCCACCGACGGGTTGCGGAATCGTACTCGAAGCCAGTATCGGCCGGGACCGTCTGGTTCACGATCAGCAGGCAGACGACGTGTGCGAAAGGTATATTGACGTTGGCCTCTTCGAGTGCCGTGCGGGCCATCCGGCTCCAGCCCGGAAGGGGGTCGTCGAGCACGAGAAGCGTCGGCCGTCGGGGCCTCCAGCCTTTGAGTCTGGCACAAGATTCGTCGAAGCCGTTGTCGCCCTCACGGCGATCCAGCAACGCTGAGTCCCATGGGTCGTCCCGGCGCGCCTTGAGGATCGGCAGCACACGGCGACAGTAGGTGCCGACGCTCCAGACCAGATCACGCCACGTATTTTGTCCGCCGAGACGATCTCGCCGCGCCAGCGTTCGCGCCCAGCGATGTGCCATGCGGCTCTTGCCGGAACCGGACCTGCCGACCAGGATTCCTGCGGAGATCGGCGACCTCCCCGAACTCATGCTCCAGGAGGAGGCTCTTCCAAAGCACCATTTTTCGAGCATCTCCCAAGCTGTGCGCCGTGGTCCGGTTTCCCCCGGCATCCAATTGATCTGGACGAAGCTGTCCTCGCTTCTGTCCCGATCGATATGTAAACGATCAATCGGCAACAAGACGTCATAATTGAAGCTCGCTAGTATCTTCTCGTGAAATCGGTCCAACGGCCACCTACAAGCCACAAGGCCAGCAACAACTATCGATATAAGGAAGGTGAAAATCTCTTCGTGATCCTCGGCCCAGTTTTTTGGTAAGTCTTCGTCAAGTAAGAAATCGATGCCTGAAAACCGTGATCCCACCAATCTCAGCATGTTTTGGGTGTTCATCGTGCCAAAGAAGTTGTTTCCCCAGTATGGATATGAGTATATTGCAATGATGATGACGAGAAAAATAGCAAAGCGTGTAAATCGTATCTTCCGAGTGCGGTCTGAAGCCCATGTTCGGTTTGACCAGCCCATGTGATTGGATCCCGAATCAGATTACTTTCGAAAAGTAGCAGAAATATGGGATCCAGTCACTTTCAAGTCCAGATCCGCTTAACATACGAAGGCGTCAGAAAAGCATTAGATGGAGCGAGGCACCGATGACACCTCTCAAGCGACCCGACCCCCCATGTCGTGAACGCGGCCAGTCCGCACCACGTGGTGCTTATCGGATCTGAATCGCCGCACCCGCTGCACTTCCCGCGTCATAGGCCCCTTCGGCGATGAACCGCCGCGATCCGCCCTGCCCTCCCACCATGACGAGCCCGAGTTCGGCGAAGGCTTGGTCCACCGCCGAGGTCTTCACGACCGCGAGGTCGCGACCGGTGCCGCGGTGGTGAGCGTCGCGAGCCGCCTTCTGGGCGTCGAGCTTGTCGGCGAAGCCCGTCACCATGCCGAGGACGAAGGAGGCATTGACCATGTGGCGGTCGCGCGTGTCGAAACGCGCGTAATCCCGGCTCGTCTTGTAGCGGCCGAGCTCCGACCGGATGGCCCCGTCCACCGTTTCGGCGAGATCACGCGCCGTCGCGGCATCCCCGGGCAGTCCGAAGAAGACGTGGTTCACGGCGCCGTCGGTCCCCTTCTGGCGCCAGACGCGGCAGTCGCAAAAGGCCGCGATGGCGCCGATGCAGGGGTCGAGCGGCACACGCTTTTTGTGGTGCGACGTAAAGGTCACCTGCTCACAAGGCGAGTCACGGATCTCGACATCGGAAAGCGATAGCGCGTGGCGGTCGAGCAATTCCGCCACCTTGGCGGCGGCCGACAGCGCCTCGCCCTCGGTACAGCCATTCTCGACCGTCTTGGCCAGAAGCGCCGCGATGCGTAGCCGGAGCTTTCCAGGATCACCCGACATGAAGCCTCACGAAAGATCGGAGCCGGGCGGCGCTTATGATGAAAGGCGTTGCACACATGTAACTATATAACACTGCCTTGCCGAATGGCTTGTCAGCCTCTAACCCTGCGATCGAAGCAGCTTAGATCGGGCCGTGCCAGTCACGGGCGAGAATAAGGCCTTGAGCCTGGGTCGGCTGCGCGAGAGGATAATGGACTCATGGTAGAACTTTCGAGCGATCTGCGGCTGGTCGAGCTCGCAACCGAAATCGTCTCGGCCTATGTGGCCCATAACGCGGTGCCGGCGAGTGACGTGCCGATCCTGATGAAAACAGTGCATTCGGCTCTGGACCGCATGCAAACGGGTCAGGCGCCTGAACCCGTCGTCGAGCAGCAGCAGCCGGCCGTGTCGATCCGCAAATCCGTGACGGACGATTACATCATCTGCCTGGAGGATGGGCGAAAGTTCAAGTCGCTCAAGCGTCATCTGCAGTCCGCCTACGGCCTGACGCCCGACCAATACCGCGTCAAATGGGGTCTGCCGCGCGACTACCCGATGGTGGCACCCGCCTATGCGAGCAAGCGCTCCGAGCTGGCTCGCAAGATCGGCCTCGGCCGCAAGGCCGAGGGCTAAGGCTTTCCACTTCGCTCCCTCGCCCGCTCAATCCGACAGCAGCGCCCGCTTGAGTAGGTTCCAGCTGTCGCGATCGGGCGCACACAGCAGGCCGCCCTCGTGCCGCGTCGCGACATAGGGCGTGCCGTCGAGGCAGGCCGAATAACCGCCCGCCTCGCGATGCAGTAGCCAGCCTGCCGCATGGTCCCAGGGCATCAGCTTCGAATAAAGGGCGAAGTCGTAGAAGCCGCCGCAGAGCAGGCGATACTGATGGGCGGCGCAACGGTAGTCGCTGGCCGTGGCGATGCGCGGAAAACGCGACGGGACCCGGGCGCGCTCTTCACCGGGGAAGAACGTCCAGGAGACGAGCCCCGCCATTTCGCTCAGCGCCGGTGCGGCTCCGACGCGCAGATCCTCGCGACGGCCGTCGGCGCGCTGCAGCCAGGCGCCCTCTCCGCGGAGCGCCAGCGCCCAATCGTCCTCCACGGGATCGAGGATCACGCCGGCGACGATCTCGCCGCGCCGGAGCACGGCCGCCATCACGCCGAAAAGCGGCAGGTTGGAGGCGAAGTTCTTTGTGCCGTCGATCGGATCGATGACGAAGGCGAGGTCGGGCTCGGCCAGCGCGTCGAGCAGCGACGGATCGCGTTCCGTCGCTTCCTCGCCGACCACGACGCAGCCCGGAAAGGCCTTCGACAGGGCCGCCGTGATCAAGATCTCGGCGGCTTCGTCGGCATCCGTCACGAGATCCTGGCGCGAGGTCTTCTCGCGCGTGCGCTTCGGCACGAGGCCGCGGAAACGCGGCATGATCTCGGTCCGGGCGGCGTCGCGCAGGATCTCGACGACGGTTCCGAGTTCGGCGTGGGTGAAGGTCGACACGGGCGGCACCGGGCGCGAGGAGGAATACCCCGCTCCTACAGCGCCGGGCCGGCATTTTCAAACCGGCCGGGCCATCTCTGGTGCGAGTTCCCCCATCTGCTCAGTCGATACGCGCCTCGACGGCATCGCCGACCGTCACGGGGTGGGCCAGCGCGGCGTTGAGCTGAGCCCGGTCGAGTTCACCCTCCCAGCGGCTGATCACGATGGTGGCGACGCCATTGCCGACGAGGTTGGTCAGCGCCCGGCACTCGCTCATGAATTTGTCGATTCCGACCAGGATCGCCACGGCAGCGAGCGGGATTTCCGGCACGATCTCGAGCGTCGCCGCGAGGGTGATGAAGCCCGCGCCGGTGACCCCGGAAGCGCCTTTCGAGGTCAAGGCCGCGATGAGCAGGATCTTCAGCTCCTGGCCCAGCGACAGGTCGGTGTTGGTCGCTTGCGCAAGGAACAGCACAGCCAGCGTCATATAGATGTTGGTGCCGTCGAGGTTGAAGCTGTAGCCGGTCGGGATCACCAATCCGACGACGGGCTTCGACGCGCCCAGAGCCTGCATCTTACGGATCATGCTGGGCAGAACCGTCTCGGACGACGATGTGCCGAGCACGATAAGCAATTCATCCTTGATGTAGACGATGAAGCGCCAGATCGAGAAGCCGGCCGCCCGCGCGATGAGGCCGAGCACGATGAAGACGAACAGCAGGCTCGTCAGATAGAAGGTGGCGATCAATTCGCCGAGGTAGGCCAGGCTCTTGAAGCCGAAGGCGCCGACCGTGAAGGCCATCGCCCCGAAGGCGCCGATGGGCGCGAAGTGGACGATGATGCCGATAATGCGAAAGAACACCTTGCCGGCCGCGTCGATGCCCGCCGCGACCCGCTCGCCGACCTCGCCCATCCGCGACACCGCGATGCCGGTGAGGATGGCGACGAGCAAGACCTGCAGCAGGTCGCCCTTGGCGAAGATGTCGCCATAGCTGGTGGGGATGATCGACAGCAGATGCGCCGTCACGCTGTCGCCCTTGGCGGCCGTGACATAGGTGGCGACCGAGGAGGCGTCGAGGGTCTTGGGATCGATGTTGAAGCCGGCGCCGGGCTTCACGACATCGGCCACGATGAGGCCGATGGCCAGCGCCAGCGTCGACACAACTTCGAAATAGACGATCGCCTTGATGCCGACGCGGCCGACGCGCTTGAGGTCGCCCATCGTGGCGATGCCGTGAACCACGGTGCAGAAGATGACCGGTGCGATCATCATCCGAATGAGATTCACGAAAGCGTCGCCGAACGGCTTCATCTGCGCCGCGAACCCGGCCTTGCCGGGATAGACGACGCCCAGCAACGCCCCGATCACGATGGCGATCAGAACCTGGACGTAGAGCAGCCTGTACCACGGGCGGCGCGGGGCCGCGGTGAGGAGGCGCGGGTCTTCCGCATTCATGGTTGGGCTTCTCCCTGCATTTGCGCAAAAGCCTAACGGTGACGGTGCTTGGTGGAAAGAGGTGGTCGTTGGGAGAAGAGGCTTCGCCCCCGCAAATCGAGTCGCCGCGTTATCCCTCCCCGTTCCGGGGAAGGATGAGTCTCAAACGTCGCTGCCGGCCTTCGCCGCCGCGAGCGCCGTCATATTGACGATGCCGCGCGCCGTCACCCGCTGCACCAGCACATGCAGCGGCTTTTGCAGGCCCAGCAGCATGGGGCCGACCTGCAGGCCGCTGGCCGAGGCACCGAGCAGCGTCAGGCCGATATTGGCGGCGTCGAGGTTCGGCATGACGAGGAGGTTCGCCGCACCCTCGAGCGGGCTGTCGGAGACGAGGCGATCGCGCAGGGGAGGGCTCAGCGCCGCGTCGGCGTGCATCTCGCCATCGACCTCAAGATCCGGAGCCTGGGCCCGGATCAAGGCCAGGGCCCGGCGCATCTTGCGGGCCGAGGGCGAGGCCGAGGCGCCGAAGCTCGAATGGCTGAGCAGCGCCGCCTTGGGCACCACGCCGAACCGCCTCACCTCTTCGGCGGCGAGCAGCGTCATCTCGGCGATCTGCTCGGCCGTAGGCTCGTGGTTGACGTGAGTGTCGCAGATGAACAGCACGCCGCTCTGCAGGATCAGCCCCGACAGTGCATAGACCCGGCCGCCCGCGACCTCGCTGCGCACGATAGGCAACGCATAGGCGAGATGGCGCGACCAGTCGCCCGTGCCGCCGATCAGCGCGGCATCAGCCTGCCCCGTCTGCAGCAGCATGGCGGCCGGGATCGACAGCCGGGTGCGCATGCGCCGCGCGGCCGCATCCGGCGGCACGCCGCGCCGGTCGACCATCTTCTGGTATTCGGCGACGAGCGGCCCGAAGACATCCTGGTCCTCGGCCGGATCGAGCACCGTCACGCCGGCGCCCGCGCGCAGGCGCAGCCCCAAGGCCGTGGCCTTGCGGTCGATGACCTCGCGGCTGCCGATGAGAATGGGCGAGGCCAGCTTGTCGTCGATGACGGTCTGCACGGCACGCAGCACGCGCTCGTCCTCGCCCTCGGCATAGACGACGCGCTTCAGCTGGCGTCGCGCCGCCTCGAAGACGGGCCGCATCAGCTGCCCGGAGCGGAACACGAAGCGCTCGAGATCGCGCGCATAGGCGTCGAAATCGGCGATGGGCCGCTGCGCCACGCCCGACGCCATGGCGGCCCTGGCGACGGCGGGTGCCACCTGCAGGATCAGCCGCGGGTCGAAGGGCTTCGGGATGATATAGTCGGGGCCGAAGACCGGCGCATGCCCGCCATAGGCCGAGGCCACGACGTCGCTGGCCTCGATCCGCGCCAGTTCGGCGATAGCGTCCACCGCGGCGATCTTCATCGCCTCGTTGATCTCGGTCGCGCCGACATCGAGGGCACCGCGGAAGATGAAGGGGAAGCACAGCACGTTGTTGACTTGGTTCGGATAATCCGACCGGCCGGTGGCGATGATGGCGTCGGGCCGCGCCTCGCGGGCGAGTTCCGGCGTGATCTCTGGATCGGGATTGGCGAGGGCCAGGACGAAGGGGTTCGCCGCCATGGTCTTCAGCCATTCGGGCTTCAGCACGCCGGGCGCCGAGAGGCCGAGGAAGACGTCGGCGCCGGGCAGAACCTCGGGCAGCGTGCGGGCCTCGGTATCGCGGGCGTAGCGCGCCATGTTGGGCGCCATCTCGTCGCCGCGATCCTTGCGGACCACGCCCTTGATGTCGGTCAGCGTGACGTTCTCGATGCGCAAACCCATCGATACCAGGAGATCGACGCAGGCAAGGGCCGCGGCACCGGCGCCGGACGTCACGAGGCGCACGTCGGAGAGCTGCTTGCCCTGCAGCTTCAGCCCGTTGACCAGCGCGGCCGCGCACACGATGGCGGTGCCGTGCTGGTCGTCGTGGAACACCGGGATCTTCATGCGCTCGCGCAGGCGGCGCTCGATCTCGAAGCACTCCGGGGCCTTGATGTCCTCGAGGTTGATGGCGCCGAAGGTCGGCTCCAGGGCCGCCACGACATCGATGAACCGCTCCGGATCCGCGGCGTCGACCTCGATGTCGAAGACATCGATGCCGGCGAATTTCTTGAACAGGACGGCCTTGCCCTCCATCACAGGCTTGCCGGCCAGCGCCCCGATATTGCCGAGGCCAAGCACGGCCGTGCCATTGGAGATGACGGCGACGAGATTGCCTCGGGCCGTGAGATCGCGTGCGGCTTCGGGGTCGGCCATGATGGCCTTGCACGCGGCAGCGACACCGGGCGAATAGGCCAGCGCGAGATCCCGCTGCGTCGCCATACGCTTGGTGGGCTCGACCGACAGCTTCCCGGGGGTCGGATAGCGATGGTAGTCGAGCGCCGCCTTGTCGAAATCCTCGGCCAAAGTTCCGTCTCCCTCACGCCCGACGCGGGTGCTGCCGCCATCGGGATTTCACGCGACCATGCCACGTCCGGCCGCGAGGGTGAACCCGACGGATGGAGCTGAGCACAGTCGGTCGCCGATGCCCGACCGTCCCGGCAGGTGGTGTACGCTGCAATCGGGGCTCGTCCCCAATGCATGAGGCGCTTTTGTTGATTTCGACGATTGCAGGAGCCGACCTCCGTCACGTGCCCTGCTGATGTCGCCAGACGCACGACCGTCGGCACTCTAGCGAGAGGCGTATCGGTCGCGAGCCTGCCGGCCGACAAGCGCCGGAGCGGGATTCCTCGGCGAGATCGGCGTCACGCGCCGGCTACACCTTCGCCCACCATGGTCTTCGGATCGCAGACGCGATCGAAGGTCGCCGCATCGACGTCGCCAGACTTCAGCGCGGCTTCGCGCAGCGTCGTCCCCTCGGCCTGCGCCTTTTCGGCGATATGGGCCGCCCTCTGGTAGCCGATGACGGGCGAGAGCGCCGTCACCAGCATCAGGCTGCGGGGGGTTAGGGCGACGAGCTGGCCCGCCTCGCGTCCTTTCATGACGAGCGGCGCCCATTCGGCGATCCTGGCCCGACCCTCGCTGTATTCCATGCCGTGATGGCAATGATGCCTCGACATCTCGTCGAAGCGCGCCTTCAGGAACGGCACGTTCTCGGCCCCCAAACGAAACTCATGTGCGGACTGGGATGGAGGAAGCCACACCGGTAGCCGATCGCTGTCCGACCGATCCCCCGGCGAGGCTGTCGAGGACGGAGCACACCTCCCGGGCCGCATCCAGAGCGCTGAACTTCGCCGCCAGCGACCGTGCCTTCGCGCGGAACCGCTCCGTCTCCAGCACTTCCGAGACGGCCGCCTGCAGAGCCTCCGAGGTGGGAGCGTTCGAAGCCAGATCGATGCCCACGCCGGCCCAGGAGATGCGGGCCGCGACTTCGGCTTTGTCCTCGCTCAGTCCCGACACGACGAGCGGGATGCCGGCTGCGAGCGCCATGGAAACCGTCCCGTATCCCCCGTTCGTCACCAGGACGTCGACCTTCGGCAGCAGTTTGGCGAAGGGCAGGAAACTCTCGAGCCTGGCGTTGCGTGGGATCGCCACGGCAATGTCTTCTACGGGTCGGCCTCCCGTCGTCACGACGACGAGGAGATCGTCGCGCTCCGCGAGCGCCGTCAGGGTCGGCTCGATCAACTGGCTGAAATCATTGTTCGCCACCGTCCCCTGCGTGACCAGGACGACTCGACGTTCGCCGTCGAGCTCTGCCCACCAATCCGGGAGCGGCGCGCTGCTCGAGGGAGCCGCCAATGCGCCGATGAAGCGGACATGGTCCGGCAGGGCGTAAACATCGTATTCGAAGGCCGGGACCGTCGGCATGAGGTAGGCGTCGCAGTGCATCACCCGCGCCTGCATCAGAGATCCGTCGAGCGGCGGCACCCCCAGACTGACCAGGAGTTCGTCGGTATAGGCGCGGACGGGCTCGAACGAGGTTTCGACCTGGGCGGCGAGTTCCGCGTAACGTTCGCGGGTCGCCGCATCGCGAGCGGGAGGAAGCCCGAGCCACAGCGGCGCCCCATCGGGGCGGTCGAGGGGCAGAAAGCTCACCCCGAGGGTGACGAGCGGCGGTCGCGGGCGCGTCCGGTCCAGAAAGAGCGGCGTCGATCCGCAGAAGATCTGGTCCACGACGATCACGTCGGGGCGCTCGCTGTCGATCAGGGCGCGAAGCGTGCGCGCCTGCGCCGGCATCGGGTCGAGGAAGACGCGCTTGAACACGTAACCCTCCCGGACCGGGCCCGGCGGCAGCCGCTCACGGTCCGGCACGATCTCGTCGATGCGGCGGAAGTCGAGGTCCGCTTCCGGGGCTAGGGGCACGAAGCGCACGCCGGCCTCGGTGACTCTGGATGCCAGTGACGTGGCTGTGGCCAGGACGACATCGTCACCCCGTGATCGCAAGATCTGCGCGACGGCCAGAAGCGGGTTGAGGTGACCGACCGCAGGGGTCGAAGCCATCAGGATTTTCATGCTGGTTACTTTCGTGGTGATGAACGGCCGCAGCATTCGACCGCACGGATCCAGATCGGACCGACCTCTCGGGTGGCATCATGCCCGGAGCGGGATATCGCGGTGCGATGTTACGTTTCGACGCCGGAGCACGCAGGATCCATGACGATCGTAGCTGCGCGGGAGGGTGCTTGGGCGATGCCCTCCCGTCATGGCCTCAGCGGCCAGCGATCAGGCCACCGTCGACGTGGAGGATCTCTCCGGTCGTGAAGGCAGCATCCTCGAGATAGAGGACCGCCCGAACGATGTCCTCCACGTCGCCCAGCCGGTTCATCGGGTGGAAGGCGGCCAGGGCGTCGTAGTCTCCCGGATCGTGCATCGGCGTCTTGATGACACCTGGGGCGACCGCATTCACGCGGATGCCACGTGTCGCATATTCGATCGCGAGGGCACGGGTGGCCGAGTTCAGGCCGCCCTTCGTCAGCATCGCCAGGACGGCCGAAGAGCGCGAGCTGGCGAATTCGGCGGTGGAGGCAGTGATCTGGACGAGGTGGCCACGGCCCTGCTCGAGCATCACGGGAATGACGTGCCGGGTCGTCAAGAAGAAGCCGTCGAGATTTGTCCTCAGCTTCAGCCGATAGTCCTCCTCCGTATAGTCGGTGAATGCCTTGCCGATAAAGACGCCGGCATTGTTCACCAGCGTGTCGATCCGGCCGAACGTCTCAAGCGCTGCCGCGACCAGGCGCTTGCCCGTCTCGGGATCGCCAATGTCGCCAGCGACCGTCACGACATCCGGATCGGTCGAGGGCCGGATCCTGCGCGACGTGGCCACGACGCCATAGCCGCGAGCTCGGAAGCCCTGCACGATGCCTTCGCCGAGTCCCTGGGAGGCTCCGGTGACGACTGCGACTTTCCTGATGTCCGACATTGCTGAGATCCCTTCGTGCTCGCCATCCTGCGAGCGTTTAAGGCGCTTTCGTCGGCTGAAGAATTCGCTATCTTCGATCAATGGCCGATCGAAAACGCACAGAGATCGACTGGCAGGATGTCCGGATCTTCGTCACGCTGGCGCGGCACGGCAGTCTGTCGGCCGCCGCTCGGACGCTGTCGGTGAACCACGCGACGATCTCGCGCAGGCTCCAGTCTCTCGAGGAGAGTCTCGGAGAGAAGCTCGTCGAGCGGCGGCGCGAAGGTTACGTTCTGACGCCCGCGGGGGCGCATGCGCTCGAGGCGGCGAGCGACATGGAACAGGCAGCCCACGTCCTTGGTCGCGGCACCCTGGATGGAGCCCCCAGCGGCTTGGTGCGCATCAACGCGCCGCCGGCCCTGTCGATCGGCTTTCTCACATCGCGCCTCGTCACGCTGGCGGCACGTCATCCGAGACTCGACATCGACCTGACATCCAACCATCGCCCCATCAGCCTGGAGCGGCACGAGGCCGATATCGCCATCCGGTTCGGGCGGCCGGGAGATGGCGACGTGGTGGCGCGCCCGCTCGTCACCGTGGGCTACGGGTTCTATGGGACCGACGAGGCCTGCCGGTCCGTCGAGGCGGGGACCGATCCGGTCTTCGTCGGGTTCAACGAAGCCGCCGCGCATCTGCGCGAAGCGACCTGGATCGCGCGACACTTCCCACGCGCGCGCCTGGTGTTTCGCACGAACGACCAGTTCGCCCAGTCGATCGCCGCGCGGTCAGGCGCCGGATTCGTGCTGCTCCCGCACTACATCGGCCGAAGCGATCCGCTGTTGAGAGTCTGCGAACTCGGAGCGGTGCCCCCGCGCAAGGACGTCTTTCTGCTGACCCGCCGCCGCGACAGGAAGACACCATCCATCCGCGCCGTCGCCGACGAGGTAGTCGGCATGTTCGAGCAGGCCCGTGAGCTGTTTCTATGAACCGGAGAGTACCGGGCGGAAGCTCCTCCGCGATGACCGCGCGCTTTGCACCTATTTCGGCCGCGCCTCCGTGCCCTCAAGCGTCGGCGGCGCACCATAATGGTCGGCGAGATCCTCGCCGGACAGGTCATAGGAGTAGTTGGCCTTTGTAAACGGCAGCATGGTGGCGTTCCACGCTTCCCACTGCTTGATCAGCCGAGCAAAGACCTCGGGTTCGCGGTCCTTGAGGTTGGCGCGCTCCAGCGGATCCGCCACGACCGAGAACAGGAAGGAGTGCCCCATGATCTGCAGGTACTTCCAATCGCCGTCACGCACCGCGCGCTGGTCCTTGTTGAGGTAGCGCCAGTAGAGCGTGCGCGGCACCGTCGGGGCGTCGGGCGCAAGGTGGTCGAGGAGGCTTATGCCATCGGGCGGAGACGCCGGATCGGGCGCGGTTCCGGCGGCGGCGAGCAGCGTCGGCATCCAGTCCATCGAGATCATCACCTGCGACGAGGTCGACCCCGGCGCGACCCGGCCCGGCCAGCGCAGCAGGGCCGGAATGCGCAGGCCACCCTCGAGCAGGTCTGTCTTCTTGCCCGTGAAGGGCCAGGTGTCCGAGAAGCGCTCGCCGCCATTGTCCGAGGTGAAGATCACGATCGTGTCCTGCGCGACGCCGGCGACCTCCAATGCATCGAGCACGCGGCCGACCTGCAGGTCCATCCGGGTCACGATGGCGGCATAGGTCTTCCGATCGCCGCCGTCGAAGTCGCCGAGTGCTTCGGGGTCGTGCTTGGCGACGAGCCGGTCCGATTCCGCCTGCCCCGCCGCGTCCGGTGCCTCCCAAGGCCAATGTGGGGCGGTGAAGTGGAGGCTGAGCAGGAACGGCCGGTCGGTCGCCGCGAAATCGTGCACCAGCTTGACGGCGTGATCGCCGAAGAGGTCGGTGAGATAACCGGCCTCATGGGCCGGCACATCCTCGTTCCACAGCGACTTGTCGTGGTTGTAGTAATCGGCTGCGCCGCCGCGAATGCCGAAATAGTGCTCGTAACCGCTTTTTAGCGGACCGTAATGCGGCAGGAAGCCGAGGTGCCACTTGCCGACCAGCGCGGTGTGGTAGCCGGCGGCTCGCAGCAGCGACGGCAAGGTCGGATGCTCGGGCGGCAGGCCGGCCACGTCGCTCGCCAGCGGCTCCTCGAGCCCGATCGCCAGCCGATCCTGGTATCGGCCGGTGATCAGCGCCGTGCGGGTCGCCGAACAGACAGCCGAATTGGCATAGGCCTGGGTGAAATGCAGACCCTCGACCGCGATACGATCGATGTTGGGCGTGCGAAAGTCGGGCCGCCCGGTGCAGCTGAGGTCGGCATAGCCGAGGTCGTCGGCCAGGATGAAGAGGATATTGGGCCGGCGGCCGGGCGTCGCCGCTGCACCAGCCGTCTGCCCCAGCATGGGCAGGGCGAGACTGCCGCCCGCTCCCGCCAGGAGACTACGTCGCGAGATGTCGGGCATGGCGCAATCCGAACCGAGGATGGTGCATCGAACACGACGCCGCAGGCGACGTCCAGCCGCCTATTCCATGATCAGCGGGTTCGGCACTTCGGCCTCGAGCGCATCGTCGAGCTTCTGGGCGCGGCGGTCGCGCAGGGGGCGCTCTTCCATGAGGATCAGGAACAGCCAAGCAAGGCAGAGACCCAGACAGGCGGCCCAAAAGACCCAGCGGAAGGTCAGCGCCAGATGCACCGCGTCGGCGCCGCGGATCAGGCTCTCCATGTCGTGGCCCGCCGCGGCATTGCCGGCCGTGCCGCCGAGCACGATCGTGCCGAAGGCCGCCACGATCAGGGCGCCGCCGAGCGAGCGGAAGAAGTTCATGCTCGCCGTGGCGATGCCCAGTTGGTGGAAGTCCACCGTATTCTGGATCGCGATGGTGGAGAGCGGCAGGATGGTGCCGAGCCCCATCGACAGCAGTAAGAACAGGATCTCGAGGCCCCAGAACGGCAGGTCGCGGCCGTAGATCGCGATCGTGGCGCAACAGACGACGCTGACCCCCATCATGACCACGGGCACCCGCTTGTAGCGCTTGAAATAGAGCATGGAGCGACCCGACAAGGTCGCGCCCGTCACGGTGCCGACCATGAGGGGCACCAGCGCCACGCCGGACTGGCTGGCCGACAGCCCGAGGACGCCTTCGAAGAAGATCGGCACGTAGATCGTGAGGCCGATGAAGGTCCCCATGGCGAAACAGGCCGCCATCGTGGCGCTGTAGACGACCTGGTCCTTGAGGACGTTGGTGGGGATCAGCGGCTCTGCAGCCGTTATGAGCCGCACCGCGAAACCCGCGCCGAGCACGACGGCGCCGCCGAGCAGCGTAATCACCATCGCGGAATTCCAGGGATAGCGCACGCCGCCCCAGCTCAGCGCCAGTAGCAGGCTGGTCGAGGCCAGCACCATCAAGGCAGCGCCCGGCCAGTCGAGTCGATGGCGCCGCTCGTGGCGGGGCAGAAGCTTCAGCTGATTGTTGGTCAGCAGGAAAGCCACGAAGCCGATCGGCAGGTTGATCCAGAAGATCAGCGACCAATGCAGATGCTGGGCGAAGAACCCGCCGAGCAGCGGCCCCGCCACCGAAGACGCCACGAAGACGCTGGCGATGTAGACCTGGTAGCGCGCCCGCTCCTTGGGCGACATGATGTCGCCGATGATGGTCTGCGCCAGTGCGATGAGGCCACCGCCGCCGATCCCCTGCAGGCCGCGCGCCAGGGCCAGGATCACCATTGACGGTGCCACCGCGCAGGCCAGAGAGCCGAGGCTGAAGGTCACGATGGCGATCAGCAGCATGACACGGCGGCCATGGATGTCGCTGAGCTTGCCATAGAGCGGCGTCACCGCGGTCGAGGCCAGGAGATAGGCGGTGACCACCCAGGGCAGATTGCCGGCATCGCCGAGTTCGAGGCCGATCGTCGGCATGGCGGTCGCCACGATGGTCTGATCGAGCGCCGCCAGAAGCATGGCGGTCATCAAGCCAATGACGATGGAACGGATCTGCGCGTCGCTGAGCCGGGCGTGAGGCGAGGCGACCGGCTGCGGCGCGTTCATCGATCGTCCTCCCGGGAAATGATGCCGGCCTTATGGGGGAGCGAGTCTTCGCATGCAATAGTCGGACAATCCGCGGTGGAGAGGTTTCGTCGGAACAGAACCCGGGTTCGTCAACCGACATGAGGGCACGAGCCGCTCCACATCATACGAGTTAAATTCCGACCCGCCCCAAAGCGGGGAGCTTCAGCCCGGGGCGGCGCAGGTCGAGACCGATGACGCCGCCGAGAAGATTGATCTCGATCCCTTCGACCCAGGACAGGGTTACGCCGACATAGCCGCCGAGCGAGAAACGGATGCCGGTCCGTGACGGTGCCAGTGCCACAACGTTGCCGTCGACCGGATAATCCTTGCCGATGGCGGTCGGCGGCAGAACCGCGCCGCTCTCGGGCACGGCCGCCAGCACGCTTTGCACGAAGGTGTTGGAGTTTGGGCCCGGCCAGGCACGGTAGTCGCCGGCATTGCGCCAGCGGTAATCCGCGATGGCGGCGCGCATGCGCGGGATCAGGACTTCGGCGGCGGCGCCGTCGGCGGCAAAGACCGTGTCAGGCGCCTGGCCGAACCAGCGGCCGTCGGGGTCGAAGCCGTTGAGGCGGATCGGATCGCCCCAGGCCGTGAGGTCATACCGATCGTAGCGCGACGCGCTCTTGTCCTTGAGCACCAGCCAGCAGTGCACCGCCACGATGCCCCGCCAACTGACGGTACGTGCCGCAAAGACCCGGACGGCGGCGTCGGGGTGGCGCGTCGCCGAGGGCAGCAGGCCGGTCGCGCTCCGGTCAGCGGCGCGCCAGTCGAAGGCCGGAGCCCGCCAGTAGAGCGCGGCGCGAACGGCGGCCGGCGTCAAGAAGAGAAGGAGAAAGGTGAGCGGGATCAAGGTGCGAAGCATGGCCATCGACGCGGTGAGGATCTACCCATCATCTGGTATCTCGGACGGCGTGATGCAGCCCCTGCCCAGTAGGCGCAACGCCTGTTTGGGGGGTCGCCAACGTCGGAGCGCCGGCTTAAATCGAGAAAGCATTTCGGTTTCGGAGTTGTCTCATGGTGGCCATCAGCTTGGACGAGGCGCGTGCCGACATCGCCGGCCTCCTCGATTGCGTGGAACAGGGAGAAGATGTCCTCATCACGCGCGCGGTACCGCCCAAGGCAGAGATGCCCGAAGATGCGACGATGAAGGAGGCACTCCGCAAACTCATTGAGCTGAGAAACAGCATTCCCCCCTGGAGTGCCCCGAGCGCCGATCTTTTGCGCGAGCTTCGCGACAAAGGGTATTGATGTCGTACACCGACACGAGCTTCCTGACCCCGCTTTTCAAAGTGGAGAAGCGCAGTTCGGCTGTCGAAGAGTTTCTGAACCGCCAAAATCCACGCCAGCTGACCATGAGCCATTGGACGCGCGTCGAGTTCTCTTCGCTCGTGGCCAAGGATGTCCGGATCGGCCTTTATCCCTCGACGCAAGCGATGGCGATGAATGCCGCATTCGAGGTTTTCAGTAAAAACATCTGCACGGTTCTCGATCTCTCACGGCGTTACTTCGATCTCGCAAGAAGCTATTTGACCGACCACAAGACCGGGCTCCGCTCAGGAGATGCGCTCCATCTCGCGATTGCGTCAAACAACGGTGCAACGGGCATCTACAGCCTGGACAGGACCATGATCGCAGCTGGACAGTCGCTGGGGCTGCCCATGAACATCGGCTTCCCCGCGTTTACCTGATGACGCACCGATTGCAGCCCGCATCGCGCGTCCCCACCTCCCGTTCCGCGCCGACCGGAGCCCGATGCCATGACCTGGACCACGATTGAACATGACGCCGTCAACACCGCGGCGGCGCTCTCCCGTCTCAAGCGGATCAAGACCATCGCCTGGGCGGTGGATGGCGTCTTTCGCATTCCCGGCACCAAGTTCCGCTTCGGGCTGAACAGCGTCATCGGGGCGACGCCTGCGGCCGGCGATGTCGTGCTGGCGGGCATTTCGCTCTACATCGTCAACGAAGCCCGCAAGCTCGGATTGCCCAAGGAGAAGATCGCCCGCATGCTGGCGAATATCGGTGTCGAGGCTGCAGCCGGCGCCGTCCCGCTTCTCGGCACGCTGTTCGACATGGGCTTCAAGGCCAATCTGCGGAACATCGCCATCATCGAAGAGCATCTTGGCGTTCCACCAACGGCCAAGCGCTGGTTCTGACCGGTTTCCGGTGACGAAGACCGAAGGTTTGCCGGACTAGACTGGTGGTCGACGGAGATTCGGAGGCCAGCCATGAACCCCAGAGAGCCGGCCTTGGTGGTCACGGGCTTGAGAAAGAGCTTCGACACGCGGCACCCCGCCGTCGACGGGCTCGACCTCGAAGTCCCGGCCGGCGCCTTCTATGCCCTGCTCGGGCCCAACGGGGCCGGCAAGACCACGACACTGCGGATGGTGGCGGGTCTCATGCGGCCCGATGCGGGCGCAATCCGCATCCACGAGATCGATGCCCTGGCCGATCCGCGCGCCGCCAAGCGGATCACCGCCTGGCTGCCGGACGATCCGCTCCTCTACGACAAGCTGACGCCGATCGAATATCTCGGATTCGTCGCCGGGCTCTGGTCGGTGGAGCCGGCCCGGGCGCGCCGTACCGCCGACGCACTGCTGGAGCGCCTCGATCTCGGCCCACATCGCCACGAGCGTTGCGAGGGCTTTTCACGCGGCATGAAGCAGAAGGTGTCGCTCGCGGGTGCCCTGATCCATGAGCCCCGCCTCCTCATCCTCGATGAACCCTTGACGGGGCTCGATGCGGGCGCGGCCCGGACCGTGAAGACGATCCTCACCGAATGCGTGGCCGAAGGCGCCACCGTGATCCTCACGACGCATATCCTCGAAGTGGCGGAACGCCTGGCGAGCCGCATCGGCCTCATTCGCCAGGGGCGCCTCGTCGCCGAGGGTACGGTGGCGGAGCTCCAGGCCGTCGGCGGCGGCACGCTGGAGGATGCCTTCCTTTGCCTGACCGGCGCCGAACGGGTCGAGGCCTGAGGTGGCGACGCCCCTCCACCCCGGCTCGCTCCCCTGGCTGCTGTTTCATGACCTCCGCCTCGCCTGGCGGGACTTTCGCGCGGGTTTCGGACGGCTGGGGCCGCGGGCGCTCGCCACCGTGGTGATCCTCGTCATCGCCATCATGCATGCGGCGGTTTGGTCCATCGCCGGCGAGATCGGCGATCAGGCGGCGGATCCTGTCACCCGCCCGGACGCCTATGCCGGCGCCCTGCCGCTCTCGGCGTTCGTTCTTCTGCTGATGCTGGCGCAGGCGTTGAACGGCGCGACGAAGCTTCTCTATGCACGCGGCGATCTCGATCTCGTCCTGTCCTCCCCGGTGTCTCCGCGCTTGGTCCTCGGCGCCCGGGCGCTGGCCGTGGCGCTCGGCGCTTTCGCGTCGGCCTCGATCTTCGTCCTGCCCCTGGCCAATGCCGGCGCGGCACGCGGCCATCCCGCCATGCTGGCGCTCTATCCGACGCTCGTCGCCGGCGCCCTATTGGCCGCGGCCGGCGGCCTTGCGGCGACGCTGGCGCTCTTCCACGTCGTCGGTCCACGCCGCACGCGGCTCGCCGCGCAGGTCCTCGCCACCTTCGTCGGCGGCGGCTTCGTCATCGCGCTTCAACTGCGGCGGTTGCTGCCCGCCATCCTGCCCCAGGATCTCGCGGCCGGGGACGGCCCCTTAGGCGAGATCCTGCTCCTTCCGGTCCGCGCGGCGCTCGGTGAGCCGCTCTCGCTGGTGCTCTGGTGCGCCCTGGCGGTCGTGGCCTTTTCGGCCGTGACACTCCTGTTCGGTCCTGCCTTTGCGCGAAGCGCCAATGCGGCACGGGCCGTCGATACCGGTGGCCGCCGCCGCGTCGTGGTCTGGCGCGCCTCGCGGGCTTTCGGTCGCGGCCCGCTTCCGGTGCTGCGCCGCAAGGAATGGAGGCTCATCGCACGCGATCCCTGGGTGGTGAGCCAAATCCTGCTACAGATTCTCTACATGACTCCCTTGATAGCCCTGCTCTGGTCGGGCAGCGGCGACCCGGCCCTTGCCATGGCGCCAATGATCGCGGTGGTGACTTTTCAGGTGTCGTCGTCGTTGACGTGGCTGGGCCTGTCGGGCGAGGACGCCCCCGATCTGCTGGCGAGCTCGCCGGTCTCTGCCCTGACGATGCGACGCGGCAAGATCGAAGCCATCGCGGCCGTGACGCTGGGTCTCGTAGCGCTCCCGCTCCTCTACCTCGCCTGGCTGTCGCCTTTGGCGGCGCTCACGACGGCAGGGTTCGCGGCCGCCGGCCTCGGCGCCGCGGTGGCGCTTCAGAGCTGGCACGGCAAGCCGGGCCGGCGCTCGGCCTTTGCAGCCCGTCACCGCGAGTCGAAGCTTGTGGCCCTCCTCGAGATGGGCCTGTCGGTGCTCTTCGGCCTCGGCGCGGCTTTGGCGGTCGCCGGTACCGTCCTGGCTCTCCTCCCCCTGGGTTTGGTCGGCGCCATTCTGCTGGGGCTCCGCCCTCGCACGGCCTAGGTCTCCGCCGTCATGGCGAGCGCGGCGGCACCGATGGTGGAGCGATGGCGCGCTGGCGCGACGCCGCAAGCTGTGGAAGAGGTCGGAACGCTTTCATCCGCCCGCAGTGGTGACCATGGACCGGCTCGACATGCCCCTGCCCGATGCCGTTCCGGCCCCGACCCGGCCCGCGGACGCCGTGACGATCGGCTTTGCCGACGCGATCCGCCGCACCATCATCCGCGCGGTCGCCACCGAAATCCCGGTCCAGGTGCTCTTCGGAGGGGTGCCCTTCGGCATCATGATGGCGACGCCCGCCGATCTCGTGGATTTTGCCTATGGGTTCAGCCTCACCGAAGGCGTGATCGCAGCGCCGGCCGAGATCCGCAGCGTCAGCGTCGAAGCGACGGATGGCGCGGTGCGTCTCGCCATCGACGTTGTCGGCGCACGCCTTCAGGCGCATCTCGCGCGGAAGCGCGCCATGACGGGCCGCACGAGTTGCGGCCTCTGTGGTGTCGACGACCTCGCGGCCCTGCCGCGCGCCGCCGCGCCCTCGGGCGAAGCGCCTAGTCTCGAGCTCGGCGCCATCGCGCGGGCGCTCGGGGCGCTCGACGCCGGCCAGCACCTCAACACCGTGACCCGAGCGGTCCATGGCGCCGCCTGGGCCACCCTCGACGGCGAGGTTGTCGACGTTCGCGAGGATGTCGGCCGCCACAATGCCCTCGATAAGCTGATCGGCTCTGCGATTCGGGCCGATCGGGATCCCGCCTCGGGCTTCGTCGTCGTGACGAGCCGTGCGTCATTCGAGATGGTCGAGAAAGCCGCCACTTTCGGCTGCCGCACGCTGGTGGCCATCTCGGCGCCGACCGCGCTGGCCATCGACCGCGCCAGAGCCCTCGACGTGACGCTGGTCGGTATCGCGCGACGGGATTCCGTGACGGTCTTCAACGGTGCCGATCGCGTGCTGACGACCTCCGGCCATTGATTGACATGCTTAAAGGCTAGGCATTAGCGTCGGTTTGCGTTAGCCGACCTTGCCGCGGCCTGGCGCGCCAGGGTGGAGGATTTCGCGACCAAACTGTGGCCGCGATGTGATTGCTGCCCGGCACGGCGCTTGCTAGCCTGAACTGAGACGTCACTCATCCTCCGCGCAGGTTCGATGCGCCGAAAGGTATGCCGCCCAACATGGACATCTTTCTCCAGGCGATGATCAACGGCATTACGCTGGGGTCCATCTATGGACTGATCGCCATCGGCTACACGATGGTCTTCGGCATTATCGGCATGGTGAACTTCGCCCACGGCGATGTGTTCATGCTCTCCGCCTTCGTGGCGCTGATCCTCTTTCTGGTGCTGACTCAGTTGCTCGGCATCACCAACGTGGCCCTGGCCTTCCTCATCGTGCTGATCGGCGCCATGGCGATCACGGCCTTGTGGAACTGGGCCATCGAAAGGGTCGCCTATCGGCCCCTGCGCGGCTCCTTTCGGCTGGCGCCGCTGATCTCGGCGATCGGCATGTCGATCTTCCTGTCCAACATGGTGCAGGTGATCCAGGGTCCGCGCAACAAGACCATCCCACCGATGTTCGACCAGGTCATCAAAGTGACGGAGGGCGGCAGCTACGACGTCACGCTGTCCTACAAGCAGATCATCATCATGGTCTCGACGACGGTGCTGATGGCGGGCTTCTGGTACCTGGTGCAGAAAACTCCGCTCGGCCGCGCCCAGCGGGCCTGCGAGCAGGATCGCCGCATGGCCTCCTTGCTCGGCATCGATGTCGACCGCACGATTTCGCTCACCTTCGTGATCGGCGCCGCGCTGGCGGCCGTCGCGGGTGTCCTCTACCTCAGCTATTACGGTGTCGTGAGCTTCGCCGACGGCTTCGTGCCCGGAGTCAAGGCCTTCACGGCGGCAGTCCTCGGCGGCATCGGCTCCCTGCCGGGCGCCGTCCTCGGCGGCCTGCTGATCGGCCTCATCGAGGTACTCTGGTCCACCTATGTCTCGACCGACTACAAAGATGTCGCGGCCTTCTCCATCCTGGCCATTACGCTGATCTTCATGCCCACGGGCCTGCTCGGTCGCCCCGAGATCGAGAAGGTCTGAGGCCATGCTGATGGACTCCAAAGTTCCCGTTCCCGCCGCCGCACCGGTCGCCGCCGCAGCACCCGTCCCAGCCTTCGATACCGTCGCGGCGCTGAAGAGTGCCGCCTTCTCGGGCATCGTCACCCTCGGCCTCGGCTTCCCGCTGCTGGCCTATGACACCCATCCCGACATCTCCAACTCCCTGATCGTGGTCCCACGCTGGACCTGGGCGATCTGGGCTGCCGTCATCGTATTCGCGGGACGCTTCCTCGGGGTCCTCTTCAATGCCCGGCCCCGTGCCGCCAAGCGCCCCCAGCAGCTTCGCGTCCCGTCGCGCTCCGAGAATTTCCTCAAGGCCAATCTCGCCTGGTTCGCCCTCGCGGCGCTGATCGCCTTCCCGCTGGTGATGGTAGGGGCGCTCGGCGCCAACGGTTCGCTGAAGTGGATCAACAACTACGGGATCCAGATCCTCATCTACGTGATGCTGGGGTGGGGCCTGAATATCGTGGTCGGCCTCGCCGGCCTCCTCGACCTCGGCTATGTGGCCTTCTACGCCGTCGGCGCCTATTCCTATGCGCTGCTCTCAACCACCTTCGGCCTCAGCTTCTGGATCTGCCTGCCGCTTGCCGGTATCCTGGCGGCCTTTTGGGGCATGATCCTCGGCTTCCCGGTGCTGCGCCTGCGGGGCGACTATCTCGCCATCGTGACGCTGGCTTTCGGCGAGATCATCCGCATCGTCCTGATCAATTGGACCGACCTCACCAACGGTTACGCCGGCATCTCGGGCATTCCACGAGCCTCCTTCTTCGGCCTGCCATTCAACGACAGCGACGAAGGCTTCGCGCATTTTTTCGGCATCGCCTACAACCCGATCCAGCGCACCATCTTCCTGTTCTACGTCATCCTGTTCCTGGCCCTTCTGACCAACTTCGTGACACTGCGGCTGCGTCGCCTCCCCGTCGGGCGCGCCTGGGAGGCGTTGCGCGAGGACGAGATCGCCTGCCGGTCGCTCGGCATCAACACCGTCAACACCAAGCTCACCGCTTTCGCGCTCGGCGCCATGTTCGGCGGCTTCGCGGGATCCTTCTTCGCTGTCCGTCAGGCTTTCGTCAGCCCGGAGAGCTTCACCTTCATCGAATCGGCGACGATCCTCGCCATTGTGGTGCTGGGCGGCATGGGCTCGCAGATCGGCGTGGCGCTGGCCGCGACCGTTCTGATCGGCGGCACGGAACTGCTGCGTGAGCTCGATTTTCTGAAGCGCATCTTCGGCGATGGGTTCGACCCCGTGCAGTACCGCATGCTGATCTTTGGCGGCGGCATGGTGCTGATGATGATCTGGCGGCCGCGTGGCATCATCTCCACGCGCTCTCCATCGATATTCCTCAAGGAGCGCAGGGCGATCGCCGGCGACATGGTCAAGGAAGGGCACGGCTGATGCGCTGGCACAGCGATCCCCTGCTGGTCGTCGAACATGTCTTCATGCGGTTCGGCGGGCTCGTGGCGGTGAACGACCTCTCGTTCACGGTCGGCCGCGGCGACATCACGGCGCTCATCGGGCCGAACGGCGCCGGCAAGACCACGGTCTTCAACTGCATCACGGGCTTCTACAAGCCCACCGAGGGCCGCATGGCCCTGGCGCGCCAAGGCATCGCCGCCCCGGACGATGTACTCAGCCTGACCCGCTCCGCCCGAAAGCACATGCGGACAAGTGCCGGGAACGATATTTTCCTGCTCGAGCGTATGGCCGACCAGGAAATCGCCCGTACCGCCAAGGTGGCGCGGACGTTCCAGAACATCCGGCTCTTCACCGGCATGACGGTGCTGGAGAACATGCTCGTCGCCCAGCACAACGCGCTGATGAAGGCCTCGGGCATGACCTTCCTCGGCGTACTCGGGGTCGGCGGGTACAAGGCCAAGGAGCGGGAGGCGGTCGACAAGGCGCGGTTCTGGCTCGAGACGATCGGCCTGCTCGACCGCGCCGACGATCCCGCGGGCGACCTGCCCTACGGCGACCAACGGCGGCTCGAGATCGTGCGCGCCATGTGCACCGACCCGGTGCTGCTCTGTCTCGACGAGCCGGCGGCGGGCCTGAACCCGCGCGAGTCGCTGCAGCTCAACACCCTGCTGCGCCTGATCCGCGACCGGCACGAGACCTCCGTGCTCCTGATCGAACACGACATGTCGGTGGTGATGAGCATCTCGGATCACGTCGTGGTGCTCGACTACGGCACCAAGATCGCCGACGGCATCCCGAAGGACGTTCGCGACGACCCCAAGGTCATCGCCGCCTATCTGGGCGTCGAGGACACCGAAGTGGAAGACGTCGAAGCGGAGATCGGCGCGTGACCCTGATGACCGAAGCCGCGCCGGCGCGTGTCGCTGCACCGCACCGCGAGGGAGCCGGCAAGCCCATGCTGGCGATCCGTGGCGTGCAGACCTATTACGGAAAGATCTGCGCCCTCAAGGGCATCGACATGGACGTCAACCAGGGTGAGATCGTCACCCTGATCGGCGCCAACGGGGCCGGCAAGTCGACCCTGATGATGACGATCTTCGGCAACCCGCGAGCGCGCGAGGGTAGTATCACCTTCGAGGGCCGGGACATCACCCGGATGGCCACGCATGAGATCGCCCGGCTCGACATCGCCCAATCGCCGGAAGGCCGCCGCATCTTCCCGCGCATGACGGTGTACGAGAATCTGCAGATGGGCGCGGCCATCAACAAATTCGCCTATTTCGACCAGGATCTCGAACGCGCCTTCACGATCTTTCCGCGACTCAAGGAACGCGCGCAGCAGCGCGGCGGCACCCTGTCGGGCGGCGAACAGCAGATGCTCGCCATCGCCCGGGCCCTGATGAGCCGCCCGCGGCTGCTGTTGCTCGACGAGCCGTCGCTCGGCCTAGCGCCCCTGGTGGTCAAACAGATTTTCGACGTCATCCGCGACCTCAACAAGACCGAAGGCCTGACGGTGTTCCTGGTCGAGCAGAACGCCTTCCATGCGCTGAAGCTCGCCGACCGCGGCTACGTCATGGTCAACGGCCTCATCACCATGTCGGGGACCGGCAAGGAGCTGCTCAGTCGTCCCGAAGTGCGGGCCGCCTATCTCGAGGGAGGCCACTGATGGGCGACCTGCTCTATTCGGACGCCCCGGGGGCGCTCGGCGCCTTCATCTTCTTCACGATCGCTCTCGGGACACTGGGCGGCATCGCGACAGGGCGCGCCTTCGCCAGTTCGTGGAAGTCGGTCATGACCATGCCCTTTGGCCTACTGCTCCTGGCGGCGGCGGTGCGCTTCCTTCATTACGCTTTGGCGGGAGAAGAGCTCTCCTCACTGCAATATTATGCCGTGTCTCTCGTCTTCGTGGTTCTGGGCGGCGTCTACGGCTATCGCTCGAAGCGCAGTGAACAGATGTGCCGGCAATATCCGTGGCTTTTCGCCAAAGCCGGACCGCTGAACTGGTCTCACCGGGCGTAAGACCGCTCTGGCTTGAAGCGCGGGTCGACGCCGGACGGCTGCACCCGGTTCGCCCCTCCACCGGGCTGCGCCCGGTCCCCTCGCCGTTACGCGAGGGAGGAATACGTCCAGCGTCGAAATCTTCCTCCCCCGCAGCGCGGGGGAGGGGGACCGCCGACGGGTGGTGGAGGGGGTTCCGGGTTGGACCTCGGCGATTGCAGGTCGAAGACCGCCTGACTCGTCAGACTTCTCCCTTCGCAGCCGCATCCTCCAGCGCCCGCAGCCTGGGCGCCACCGCCGCCTCGGCTTCGCGCTCGATGGCCCGATACTCGGACACGAGCTTCGTACCGAAGGCCGTCAACTTGGCGCCGCCGCCCTGGCGGCCACCCATCTGGGCGGTGACGAGCGGTTCGACGAAGCTGGTATTGAGGTCGGCGACGAGTTGCCAGGCGCGTCGATAGGACATCGCCATGGCGCGGCCTGCTGCGGAAATGGAGCCGCATTCGGCGATGCGCTCAAGCAGCGCCACCTTGCCAGGGCCGAGCCGCCCCTCGCGATCGAGGTCGATCCGGATGCTCATTCGCGCCATGGCCGTCCTCCCGCGCTATACTGACCCATCATAGCGTCTGTGCCGCCCCTCCGCAGCGGAGGATGTCTCGAGCGCCACGCTCTTCACCAAGGCGAACACCGCGACGCCCGGCGTGAGTTCCATCTCCGAGACGGACAGGCGCGTGACGCGGGCCAGCAGCGCGGCGCCGTTGCAATCGAGCCTGAGCACGACGGAAGCGCCCGTTCCGACGTGGATCTCCGCCACCACGGCCGGAAGGACGTTGAGGGCGCTTGTGCCGACCGGAGCGGCGAGAGTCAGCATCACGTCGCGCGCCGGAATCTGGATGCGCAGCGACGCGCCGACCGGAAGATCGAGGCGAGGGATCCGCAACGGCCCGGCGCGGGTCGCCAGTGTCGTCAAACCGAACGCATCGTCATGCGCCTCGACACGGGCGTCGAGCACGGCACCCGCCTCACGCGAGCCGGCCAGCGGCGCAACGTTAAGCCGTGCCAGCACGTCGGGCGCCGGACCGGCAGCGACGACCCGTCCGGCCTCGAGCACCACCAAGGTGTCGGCAAGCCGCGCCACTTCGGCAACCGAGTGCGAGACGTAGACGATCGGCACGCCGGCCTCGTCGCGCAGGCGCTCGATATAGGGGAGGATCTCGGCCTTCCGGGTCTCGTCGAGCGCCGACAGCGGCTCGTCCATGAGAAGAAGGCGGGGTCTCGACAGGAGCGCCCGGCCGATCGCAACGCGCTGCTTCTCACCGCCCGACAGGCCCGCCGGACTTCGGCCGAGCAGCGGCGCGAGACCCAGCATGTCAGTCACATCGCCGAGACTAGGGCCCCTCCCGCCCCGTGGAGCGAACCAGCGGCCGAACATCAGATTCTGCCGCACGCTGAAATGCGGGAAGAGCCGGCCCTCCTGGAACACCGTGCCGATGCGGCGGCGATGCCGCGGAACGGAGATCCCGCGTTCCGTATCGAGCAACACTTGGTCACCCAGGACCACGCGGCCCCGCCGTGGGCGAAGCAGGCCGCCGATGGTATCGACGACCGACGTCTTGCCCGAGCCCGATCGCCCGAACAGCGCCGTGACGCCGGCCGGCGCCTCGAACGCCACGTCGAGATCGAACCCGCCCAACCGATGCGCGACCGCCACCGAGAGAGCGCTCACGCGGCGAGCCTCCGCGCTACGCCGCGCGCCAACATCTCCGACAGGACCAGGGCCATTGTCGAGACCGCGACCGAAACGAGGGTGAGCTTCAAGGCCTCGCCCTCCCCGCCTGGCACCTGAGTGAAGGTGTAGATGGCGGAGGGCAGCGTCTGGGTCTCACCCGGAATATTGGCTACGAAGGTGATGGTGGCGCCGAACTCACCCATGGATCGCGCGAAACTCAGGATCAGGCCGGCGATGATGCCGGGCAGGATCAAAGGCAGGGTGATCAGCGCAAAAACCGCAACGGGGCTCGCTCCAAGCGTTCCCGCCGCCTCCTCGAGCTTGCGGTCGACCGACTCGATCGACAGGCGCATGGCCCGCACCATGAGGGGGAAACCCATCACGGCGCAGGCCAGCGCCGCTCCGGTCCAGCGGAAGGCGAGCACGATGCCGAGATGGTCGGCGAGCCAGGCCCCGACGAGGCCGCGACGACCGAAGGCGATGAGCAACAGGTAACCGGTGACGACGGGTGGCAGCACCAGGGGTAGATGCACCAGCGTGTCGAGCACGGTTCGCCCCGGAAAGCGCCCGCGCGCCAGCAGGTAGGCGACGCCTAGCCCCGGCAACAGGCTGGCGCCGGTCGCCGTCGAGGCGACGAGGAGGCTGAGCCGCAGCGCTTCACCGGCCTCCGGGCTGAGCCAAGGATCCACAGACCGGATCCCCCCTCGTCAGGGCGCGCCGGCCGCTTTGTCCAGAACCGTGAAGCCCTGCTTCTCGAAGGCCGGGCGAGCCTCGGGGCCGCGCAGGAAGGCCAGGAAGGCGGCGGCGTCGGGGTTCGTAGCCGCCTTAGTCAGCGCCACGGGATAGACGATCGGCGGATGGCTGTCCGGCGGGAATGTGCCGACCACAACGACTTTCGGTTCGGCCACTGCATCGGTGGCATAGACGACGCCGAGCGGCGTCTCTCCACGCGCTACGAAGGCCAGCGCGGCCCGGACGCTCTCGGCTTGGGCGAGATGATCTTTCACGCCGTCCCAGGCGCCGAGCTTCTGCAGGGCGGCCTTGCCGTATTTGCCGGCCGGCACGGCATCGACGTTGCCCATGGCGAGTCGACCGCCGTTCAAGAGCGTGGCGAGGTCGAAGCCGGGGCGAATGGCGACCGACGCGGCACTTTCCCGAGGCGCCACCAGCACGATGGCATTGGCCAGGAGATCCACCCGCTGGTCGGTCTGGATCAGATCCGCCTTGCGGGCCGCCTCCATCCAATCGAGGTCGGCCGAGAAGAAGAGGTCGGCCGGCGCACCCTGGGCGATCTGCTGTTCGAGGACGTTCGAAGCCGCGTAGGAGAGCTTCGGGGCGGCATGACCCGCAGCCGTCCAGCGCGACGCGGCATCGTCGAGCGCATTCTTGAGGCTGGCCGCCGCGAAGACGGTCGGGCCTGCAGTCTGTTGAGCCGAGGCCACGCCGCACAGGGTCGACAGGAGCGCCGCGAAGGCTGCCCCGAGCCAGTATTGCCGCGTGGACATCATGCCGTTGCTCCTCTGAAGCGATATCGCCATATCTGAAGCGATATAGCGGGTCAGGAGCCGAGTCCATGTCGCTTCGGAGTCGCGTTCGTCGCCAGCGACCGCGATAGAGTTCGGCGCAGCGACGTGGAGGACGGGATCATGGTGCGGCGGGACGAGATCAGGCCGGGCGAGGTGGCGGTCGCGCCACCCGACGCGTTGGATGCGGGCCTTGTGTTCATCGGGCGGATCCACACGCCCTGGAGCGATCGCCTCGCCTGTCCGCGCCAGGGTCGGCGGGACGGCCCCGTTTGCCGGATCGAGCTCTTTGCGCCTTGGGACCAGGCTCTCGACGGGCTTGAAGCCTACGATTTGATCGAGGTGCTCTACTGGCTCGACAAGTCGCGGCGCGATCTCCTGCGGCAAAGCCCGAAGAGCGATGGCGCGACACGGGGCACCTTCGCGCTCCGCTCGCCGGTGCGGCCGAATCCTATCGGCACGTCGCTCGTGAGCCTCGTCGGGATCGAGGGCGCGAATGTCATGGTGCGCGGCCTCGACTGTCTCGACGGGACGCCGCTGATCGATCTCAAGCCCGACCGCTGCAGCTTCACCCCGCTGGCGCCCCGCCAGCCGGGCGACGACGAGGTCGGCTGATCGGGTTCGGCAGATCGCCGTAGACGACCGGGTTTCATGAGGCCGACGGTGCGCCCTGCCCAAAGACCCCATTCTGAGCCGGACGCGGAGCGACCGTGTCGAAGGAGGAGCGTAGTGGTGAGCCCCAACATCGTGGAAGGTGGAGCCCTCGTCTTTCGACACGGGCTCTTCAGGCCCAGCCCAAGACGAGGAGGTGGGTAGAAAGGAAGGAGGCCATGTCGGGCCAGCCCCAGGACCCATGAACGTGAAGAAGTGCAGGCCGGGTCGCGGGATGGCGGAAAAGCCCGCGTAGTATCCGAGGACAGGCAGATGGCCGGCCAGATTGGAATGCTGGTAGGCCAAAGGCGCCGTATTGGAGTGGCGAACACGGGCCTGCGCGGCGAGATGGATGGCCCGCGCGATCCGGGCTCGCGAGGCCAACTCGGCCAGAGCCTCGCGATCGGCGATGTCGAGTTTGTGAACCGTAACGCCCGCTGCCGCGAGTTGGCGCGGTCGATCGCGCTTTGAGCCGGTCAGTGACAGGAAACTAAAACTGTCGACGGCGAGGAAATCTACGCCGCGCGAGGTCTAAAAGGTTTAACACCGTCCGGCGCAAGTTCGCGGGCGGCAAAGTCTCGACCTTCTTCTACCGCGTCGTCGGCAGCCGTTTAACGGATGATCCGAGCACGCCGGCGTTCCTCGCCGCAGTCTCAGCGGCCGAGGCGACGTCGAAGATACTGGATGGGACCGTGTCCGGCCTCATCTACGATTTCTACCAGTCCAATGACGTTTCCCCTACGTCATTTGCCGGTAAGAAATGACAGCTCCTCGCTGGACTCACGGCAAACGGTCAGGGCTTCCTGTCCTTTTTGGACTCCTTTATGGCTGTCGCTCCTAGCGATTGTCTATGAGGAGAACGACGCTGACATACCGGTCTGACATCGACGGCTTGCGCGCCATTTCCGTTGCCCTGGTGTTTGCTTTCCATCTTGGCCTGATCGGAGGCGGCTTCATTGGTGTGGATGTTTTCTTCGTCATATCGGGATGCCTGATTACCGGTATTATCCACGCCGAACTCGAGGGAGGACGATTTACCTTCAAGGAGTTCTACGAGCGCAGAGCTCGGAGGATTCTGCCGGCACTGCTGACCATGATCGTTGCGACAGCGGCTGGCGGCTATATTCTGCTCTATCCCGGCGATTACGAGACGTTCGGGCGTAGTTCCCTGTACGCTTTAGCAGGTCTGTCTAACATCTTCTTTATGACCCACACAGGTTATTTTGATCTACCATCTCAAAATATGCCATTGCTGCACACTTGGTCTTTAGGCGTCGAGGAGCAATTTTACGTACTATGGCCAGCAGTTTTAATGATCGGCTATAGGATCTTTGGTGGATCCAAGCTCGCTTGGCGCAGTTTTCTTGGCGCGATAGTGGCGGCAAGCTTCGTAGCTGCTTTTCTTGAGGTGTCGCGTGATCCTAAAGCCGCCTTCTACCTTCCATTCACCCGCGGGTGGGAACTCGCTCTAGGTGGATTGTTGGTATTCCTGCCCCGTGTGAGCGGACGGATCGCGGTTGCGCTTCCGCCGCTCGGGCTTACGCTCATCGCGGCTACCGCAATCATTTTGAAGCCGAGCGATCCTTTTCCGGGCTTGAACGCCTTGCCACCCGTCATTGGCGCCCTGTTGATCCTCTGTTCCGGTCAAACGATCGTGGGGGGCCTACTGGGGCGATTGGCACCGATTGGGCGCATCTCCTACTCCCTCTACCTGTGGCATTGGCCCATCATCGTGTTCTGGCGTGTCTACCTGAACGGCGCTCCGCTTGCGGGGCTCGACATGTTGGTGATCGTCGGGCTTGCGACAGGCGTATCCGTTCTCTCCTACGCTTTCATCGAGCAGCCACTGCGCAGGATTCGATTAAGGCCCGTGTTGCTCCTGGCGCTAACAGCCGAAATAGCGGTTGCCGCCATCATCGTCCCAATTGTTCGGACGACCGGGTTCCCGGGACGGATTCCCGCATCCGCTCAGGCTCTCGGCAGTAGCGACCTCATGTGGACTTGGCAATGTCCGGAAAGTAAAGATGTAGGCCTCCTTGGCTGGCCCAGCATAGTACAAACCGCCCCATCATGCATTGCCGGTTCGTCCTGGGAGCATGCTCGGCACCATGCACTAGTATGGGGAGACAGCAACGCCGAAGCGATATTTCCCCTTTTAGGCCTTGCCGCTTCGCGACAGGATACTTCTATAATCTTAGTCAATCCTTGTCCTGCGATCATCCATCAAGGGATAACGCAGCGATACTGGCCTGAAGAGCCAAAATACAACGAGTACTGCGAGACAAATAGGAATTCCGTTCTCAAATATCTCGACAATGGTTCAGTGCCGATTGACATGATCATCGTAGCAAGTTCTTGGACAAACACGATTCATGTGCTAGTCCGACACGCTAGCGACCGCCCCGATGAGAGCAAGCACCTCAACGTACTACAGGATGGCTTTGATAGCTTAATTCCACTAATCAAATACCATCGTAAGATAGTCCTGTTCGGCGACGTTCCAAAATGGGGAATTGGCTATCCCGTGCCATGCGTTCTGGCGCAGATCGCGCTGCCCAGGCGCGCGTGCACTACGGATGTAAGTAGCATTCCGATGACGCTGTTTAATCAAATGGAGAAGCCGTCACATGACATTCTCCGATCCGCCGCAGCGAAGGCTGGCGTGACAAGCTACAGTCCGGAAGACTACCTCTGCGACACGGATCGGTGCCTGACCAAGGTGAACGGAGATTTTATTTACCGGGATGGAGATCATCTTCGCCGGAACCTTAGTCTTGAAACTTCTAATAAGCTCGTTGAGCTCATGAATTTAGAATCTCTGTTCAAGGACCTTGATGACCATCCGCTGCCGAGCAAAGCGTCAGATCCGGTGGCCCACTGACGGTTGGTCACCGCTGAAACAGGTGTTCTGGGCAGCCAGCAATCGCGCAAACAGCCCCGCCACCCTTTCGGGCAGCGGGGCGGATCGTCGGCGGTGGGGGGTAGGCTACAGGTCGTCATACCTCGCCAGCGCTGAGCCTTGTGTGGCGGCGCCAGCTCGTGGATGGAGTCCGCGAGATCGTGAGGGTAGATCAGCACGACGGCCAGAAACGCGCCAGCGCCGATCCAGCCCCGGATCCTGATCCATCGCTTGGCCGGCACGTCCTCGTCGAGCGCCAGAAGGTAGCATAGCGCGCCGTCGCAAGTAACGAACAGGACGTAGCTCGTGATGTCGGTGTTGGCGAACCAGTCCGGCATGCCGAGGGCGCGCCAGACCATCGACCATCACGACCGCAGCGACTTGCCCTCTCACCCGCAGAAGATGCCGAGATTGAGGAACACGGCTTTGTCGGCCGGTCGGCCCGCGAAGATGACGTCGCTGGCGACGGCAGCAACGCGATGCAGACCGCCACGCTCAGCGCGATATCGACCGAATTCAGCACGGAAATCAGCGCGGGCGCGTCCGCTATCTACTCGACGACGAAGAACACGATGTGAGGAAGATAGACCCAGCGCAGTATATCTGTCCAGAACGCGACATATGGCGGAGAGCGCGATTGCGAAGTCAGAGAGCCATCCCAGGGACGTTTCAGCGAAACGCGATGACTAAAACCGGCTAAGTTTTTGGTCGGAGTGAGAGGATTCGAACCTCCGACCCCTAGTCCCCCAGAGAAGGCGAACCCTCTGACACGACTGGACCTTTCTGCAAAACGGGCTGAAACGGGCCTGAACGTTTTCAGCATCTTACAGAGCGTCCGCAAAACCCATAGCCTGCGGTTTAGCACCGGTTCAACCCAAGTCCTTGCTCGGCCGGTGGCCAGGATGCGACATGCCCGAGGGCCGACGAGGAAGTTGATCCCTTCGCGTTCTACCTCAGCTATCATGCTAAGATCGTAGAACGGTCCGACCGACGGCTGTCCGACGGCCGACGTATATCCCGCCGAAACGATGCGCTTGACGATGTTGGCTGGCAGACCCATGGCCTCGGCTTACTATCGTACAGGGTTCGCATTTTTCCGTAGACCTCTCGGCAAGCCTTTCAGCATCATGCACCCGGTCCAAGCTAGCGCCCGGCCTGCCGCTATCGTAGGCTGAGGACCGACGTCAGTCGTCGGCATGATCGGCACAAACTGATGACGTTTAGCCGCGTCATCGCCGGTGGCAACGACGGCTCCTAGCTAGATCCATGGGAAGCGGTCGGGGCTTCCTGTCTTTTCCGGACTCCTTTATGTCTGTTGCTCCGAGCGATTGGCTGTGAGGAGAAACGACGCTGACTTACCGGCCTGACATCGACGGCTTGCGCGCCGTCTCCGTTGCCCTGGTGTTTGCTTTCCATCTTGGCCTGATCGGAGGCGGCTTCATTGGTGTGGATGTCTTCTTTGTCATATCGGGATGTCTGATTACCGGAATCATCCATGCTGGCATTGAAGAAGGACGATTCACTTTTAAGGACTTCTATGAGCGCAGAGCTCGAAGGATCCTTCCGGCACTGCTGACCATGATCGTTGCAACGACGGTGGGTGGCTATATCCTGCTCTATCCCGGCGATTACGAGACGTTCGGGCGAAGTGCCCTGTACGCATTAGCAGGCCTGTCCAACATATTCTTTCTGAACCATACAGGTTATTTCGATCTACCATCCCAGAATATGCCATTGTTGCACACTTGGTCTTTAGGTGTAGAGGAGCAACTTTACGTACTATGGCCAGCAATTCTAATAGTTGGTCATAGGATCTTTGGTGGATCCAGGCCCGCTTGGCGCAGCTTTCTTAGCGCTATAGTGGCGGCAAGCTTCGTCGCTGCTCTGGTCGAGGTGTCGCGTGATCCTAAGGCCGCCTTCTATCTGCCATTCACCCGCGGGTGGGAACTCGCTCTAGGCGGATTGTTGGTATTCCTGCCTCGTGTGAGCGGACGGATCGCGGTTGCTCTTCCGCCGGTCGGGCTTATGCTCATAGCGGCTTCCGCAGTCTTTCTGAAGCCGAGCGATCCTTTTCCGGGCTTGAACGCCTTGCCGCCCGTTATTGGGGCCCTGTTGATCCTCTGTTCCGGTCAAGCGATTGTGGGGCGCCTGCTGGGGCGGTTGGCACCGCTTGGGCGCATCTCCTACTCCCTCTACCTGTGGCACTGGCCCATCATCGTGTACTGGCGTGTCTACCTAAACGGCGCTCCGCTTACGGGGCTCGACATGATGGTGATCGTCGGGCTTGCGACAGGCGTATCCATTCTCTCCTACGCTTTCATCGAGCAGCCATTTCGCAGGATGCGATTAAGGCCCGTGTTGCTCCTGGCACTAACGGCCGAAATAGCGGTTGCCGCCATCATCGTCCCGATTGTTCGAACGACCGGGTTCCCGGGACGCATTCCCGCATCCGCTCAGGCTCTCGGCAGCAGCGACATGATGTGGGCTTGGCAGTGTCCTGAAAGCAAAGATATAGGCCTTCTTGGCTGGCCCAGCATTGCACAAACAGCCCCATCATGCATTGCTGGTTCGTCTTGGGAGCATGCTCGGCACCATGCACTATTGTGGGGAGACAGCAATGCCGAAGCTATATTTCCGCTTCTAGACCTCGCCGCTTCGCGGCAGGACACTTCAATCATCTTAGTCAATCCTTGTCCTGCGATCATCCATCAGGGGGTAGCGCAGCGATACTGGCCTGAAGAACCAAAGTACAACGATTACTGCGAGGCAAATAGGAATGCAGTTCTGAAATATCTCGACAACGGATCGGTGAAAATAGATGTCATCGTTATCGCGAGCTCTTGGACTAATACGAGTCATTTGTTAGTTAGTCACGCCAACGACCGCCCTGATGAGAGCAAGCACCTCGACGTGCTACGGGAGGGTTTCGCTGATCTACTACCTCGGATCAAAGATCATCGTCGAGTAATCGTCTTCGGCGACATTCCAAAATGGAACATTGGCTATCCTGTACCATGCGTTCTAGCTAAGATCGCCCTGCCCAGGCGCGCGTGTGATACGGATGTGAGCAGCATTCCGATGACGCTGTTTGATCGAATTGAAAAGCCGCCGCATGACATCCTCCGATCCGCAGCCGCGATCGCTGGCGTGACCAGCTACAATCCCGAAGACTACCTCTGTGATGCGGACCGTTGTGTAACCCAGGTGAACGGAGAGTTCATTTACCGGGACGGAGATCACCTTCGCCGGAATCTTAGTCACGACACTCTGGCAAGGCTCGTTGAGCTCATGAATCTAGAACCTCTATTCCGGGGTCTTGGTGATCATTCGATGTCGGGCAATACGTCAGATCCAGTGGTCCACTGACAACCTGTCATCAATGATGACAGGTGTTCTCGGCAACGGTCAGACGCGCAAAAAGCGCCCCGCCACCCTTTCGGGCAGCGGGGCTGAGACTGGTGCAGCGGTGCGACGAGTTTCAGGGCACCGTGGCGCCGGGTGGTTCGATGAAGTACGTCTCTCGCAGGGCTCGCTGGGCACAAGAAATCTGGCGTTTCCTCATTTAAGCAGCCCAACCCCGGCGGCTGACCCGAGCGCGCCCCGTAAGCCGGCTTGGTCCTTCGGGACGCGCGGTGTCGGATCGTTCAGCCCTGGAAGACGAAGTCCCCACGGTGATTGGCGAGCTGTACGACGCTGACGCCCTGGATGGTGATCGTGTTGTCGTTCCGCAGGTGAAGCACGGTACTCCCGAAGGGATCCGTCGTCGCCTGCGCCAGGATTGCCCCGAGATGCCCTGCGGCGCTCGATGGCAGGCTGATCGTGTCGTGATCGCCGCCTCCGATCACGAAGTTACTTATCGTATCGTGACCGAAACCGGGCGTGAAAACGAAAGTGTTCTGTCCGCCCGGCGCGGCGAAGAACGTGTCATCGGTGATGGAATGAAGCGTCGTGCCGGGCACCAGCCCTTGAACCGTCTGGTGCCCATCCTTGTAGAAGACATCCTCTTCCGTTGGCGTTCCGTCCGGCGCGAACAGGTCCGTAAAGGCGAAGAAGGGTTGATGGGCGAAATAGGCGCCGCCCTGGGTCGTCGTGGCCGACGATCCGTCGGGCGCATAGTCCGTCGTGTTGCGCTGGTAGACCCGGCCGCGCGGGCCGTAGAGCGTCTGATCTGCGCTTCTGCCCTGGTCGTCGTAGCCGACATCCATTGCCGTGTAAGGCTGCCCCGTGATGCCCGAGACGTGCTGGGTCGTGCCGGCAAGCGGGTCCGTGGTCGGGCCATCGGCCTCTTCGAGGCTTGGGTAGTTGAAGGATGCAAAGGCGATGGTAGCGCCGCTGATATCGTTGTCCTTCGCCAGGATACCCTGGGCATTGAAGATGCCGGCTTCGGAAAAGTTATCGAATGTTATGCCATTCCCATACCAAGCCCCACCGAACAGCGACGACATTGCTGGGTTGAAGGAAATGTTGTTACCCTCGATGAGGACGTCCGAAAGCTCCTGCGGGTGCGCAAGCGTTGCAGACTCGTCCGCCGGCGCGCCAGACATTGCGGCGTAGTTGCTGAGGTGCACACCCGACCCGGCGAGATCGCGCAGCACGTTGTTCGTGATCGTGACGCCGCTTAGGGTCCTCGGACCGGCAAGCAGCACCGACACGGCATCCAGTGTGCGCTCGACGGTGTTGCCGATGACGTTGATGTTTCCGTCCTCGCTGGCGATGTCGCCGTCCAAGGTGGTCGGCGCGGAAATGAGATTGATGCCGTTGGATCCGATGTTGAGGATATGATTGTCGGCGATCAGGACGTCGCTGCTATTCCAAGTCTCAATTCCCTCCTGGGAGAGGAAAGGGACGACTCCGTCTACAAGGTTGCGTTCCACCTGCACGTCATTGCTCTGGACTAACCAGATGCCATAGTTCCAGCTCGAGCTGAGCAGGACGCCGCAGTCCGCGATCGACACGCCGGAGCTCTGTGTCGCGACGATGCCATTCGCCTGAACATCGTTCGTGTGCCCATCGACTGTGAAACCCTCAATCGTCACATTGTGAGCGCCTTGTACAGACACCAAGGGCGAGCTCAGCGCCGGGTAGCCAAGCGCCGCTTGGATCAGGGTCTGATCCCGGCCCGAGCCGACGAGGCTGACATTATCAGCGGCGACTGTAATACCGGAGGTGATGGAATAGACGCCCGGCATTAACGTGACGGTGCCGCCACCGGACGCGCCAACGTCCGATAGAGCGCCGTTGATAACATCCTGCGCGGCCCCGGTCACAATGAGGTCCGCTCCAGAGTCAGGTAAGCCGACAGATATGTCCATTGGGCGGCATCCCCTGCTTATCTAAGCGATCCATGATGCTCCGGAGCGTCTCACTACGCAGCTCAACGTCACCTAGGACTTCTCGGTTCAACGGCGCGTGGCAATATGAGCGAGAATTTAACTAAAATAGGGCAAAACGCCGATGTTTGCGCTTCTCGGAAGCGGTAGCTCCACGCGCGTGCATGAGTGCCATGCCTGCCGAAAGCGAAACCCTCGTGCTGCCATCTCGTAACTTCGGCCCGACACCGGAGGGTATGATGGACGGCTTGAGCATCGTCACCCTCACCAGTTGCAGCGTCTACGTGGCGGCTGCTGGTTGGGTGCTGTTCGGAATAGTCACGGCGTAGGCTCTGCAGAGCGACCTGCTAAAACGCGAAAAACGCCCCGCCACCCTTTCGGGCAGCGGGGCGGTTCGTCGGCGATGGGGCGTGGGCTACCGCGATCGCGGCATCGGCACCTGAGTGGCTTGTGCGTCGTGCTCGGGGACGGGCAGAGCGCCGTGCCGCTGGCGCTCCCGCTGTACAGCCTGCTCCGTCGTGAGATCGTTGACCCGGTCTGTCAGCCGCGCCACGAGGGCGAGGATGTCGGCCTGGGCCTTGCGGGCATCAGCGTCGGAGGCCTGCCGCGCTTTCCGCTCGTCAGAGCTGGAATCGATCATATTCTGGATACGTTGATCCTGGAGCTTGTTCGCCTGGATCTGCTCGTCCAGCCTTGGGATGTTCACAGCCCGGCCCGCCTCGACGACCTTGAGCCGGTCATCCATGCCGTCGATCTTGTCGAGCAGCTTCTGATTGCTCGACACGACGCTGATAGCTGACGTCGCGATCGTGATGATGAGGCCGAACACCGCCACGGCGCCGCCGACCCACTTCCACCAGTCCGGCTTCGGCGGGGAACTGGCGCCCACCGTCATCTCGCGCATGATGGCCCGGAGGTCGGACACGTCCCCATCCCGCACGTAGTCGCTCGCATTAGAAGAGGGGGCCGAGTCGTCGGATCGTCGGATGTGTCGGCCGGTCGTGGAAGCGGAGCGTGGGCTCATGGGATCGTCGTCGGGGGATGCGTTCACGAACTCAGCGGCCCGCGCGCCTCGCCGGCGCCGCCGTCTTGGGGGGCAGGCCAGCGGCGATCATGTCCGTCTTCGTCTTCGATCCGATCGACGAGCCGTAGTAGTAGTTCACCAGGGCGCCGAACGCGCCGGCCAGGGTCGTGGCCAGCATGACCATGATGGCGTCGTTGGTGCTGGCATGGCCGGTCGCGAAGAGCGCGATCATGCCGAAGAACCCGATGACGATGATCACTGCCAGCACCAGCGGGGCAGCGCGCTCGTACCAGGCCCCGCCGACCTGGCGCGCGAGATCGGTGGCCCTGGCGTTCTCGACATTGGCCTCGTCGATATGCGCCTGCACAAGGGCATTCTGGATCAGGTCGGCATGGTCATCCTCGACGGCCTGAAGCTTGGTAGCCGTGCCGGAGGGGTCGGACTGTGCCGCGGCCTCGATGGCGGGTGCCAGCGTCCCCGGATCCGCCGCGACGCCGAACGCCGTGCCGAGCTTCGACAGCACGAAGTTGGTGACGCCGGTGACCGCCATGCCGGCAAGCGGGCCGCCGATCGCGCCCGCCGCGGTGTCGAGCAGCTGGGCGATGAGCGGCGCGCCGGCGCGCTCGAGGATCGGGACGAGGATGGAGAAGTCCATGGTCAGGCGGCCTTTCCGGTGGCGAGGATGTGGAGGCGCTCGGACCACGTGAATGTCTTCGCGGCCGGCAGGATGAGAGGTGCAGCCGGCGCGGTGGTGATGGCCGGCTTTGCTGCAGCGATGGCGACGGCGGGCACGGGCGGCCGCAGCGCGGCTTCGAGCGCCAGGCCAGTCTTGATGCCTGCGATCCCGTCGTCGCCTAGCCCATGCGCGCGCTGGAACGCCTGAACGGCATGCTTGGTGAGCGGGCCGAAGTTGCCGTCGGATAAGGCGGTGAAGAACCCGAGAGTCTTGAGCTCAGTCTGCAGATGCTCGACCGCGTCGCCCTTAGCCCCTTCAACCAGCGTGACGGCGTCGGACATCTCGGCCGTGGTCTGGCCCGGCGCGGGCTTCAGCCCCGGATAAGTGCCGGTCAGGAAGATCGTTCGCTCGGTGGCACGGCGGGTCCTGAGACCGTCGAGCACCTGGCCGTGCGACGTGATGAAGTGCGAGAAGCCCGCCGCGGCGCCCACCCTGTCGCCAGCGTTGAGGCAGCGGAGCAGATCGGACTTCGCAAGGTTGCCCTCGCCGATGTTGTAGGTGAGGAGCAGAACCGCGTCGAACTCGAAGGTCGCCAGTGGCACGGTCACGCGGCGGTTGACTGCAGGCTCGTAGATCTTGGCGAGGTCGGCGGCGAGGATGGCGTCGGCCTGGGCGGCGGTGATGGTGAGCCCAGGCGTGGGGATCGGCGAGCCCGCGGCTGCAGTGTGTCCCGTGCCGATGGTCGGCGTGCCGGTGGCGTCGTTGTAGGTGTGGAGCACCGTTGCCTCGAGCAGGCCGAGTTCGCGGCGACAGAGCGTGCTGGCGTGCATCGTGGTCATGGGCGCGGCTCCGATGCTTTGAGGGTCCCGTCGCGCAGCAAGGCGATGAAACCGAGCGTGACGAATTTTGCGCCGGCCAGAGCACCGAGGCCGAGACCAGCGGCAAAGGCAAAGGCGTCCAGAGCAAAGGGTGAAATGTCGGCCACGGCTCAGCTCTCCACATCGCGCGGGCGGAATGCGTTCTCGGCCTCGGCCAGCGTCAGAGCGCGGCCGTCCGTGATGCGCGTCACGGTCACGTGCAGGTCGGCGAGGTAGGCGTCGATCGCGAGCCGCAGTCGCTCTGGATCAAGCTCGGGCGCAGCAAGGTGCGCCGCGTGAAAGGCCGAGTTGTCGAGCGTGTCCATCGCGGGCTCCAGAAACGCGAAAGGGCGCCACACGGGCGCCCTTTCGCTCGTCAGTGGTGGATGGCGATCAGTTCGCGGCGGGCACGTCCACGCCGGCCGCAGCCGCCGCAACGGTGGCCTCGGACACGGCCACGGGCGCGGGCTCCACGGCTGCGCCGGACGCATCGGCGGCCGTGGCGGTGCCGGTCTCGTGATCGACGGTCGTGGTCGTGCTGGTGACGGGATCGACGTGGGTCGTGGTGCCGGCCGTAGGGTCGACGGTCACGGTGGCACCGGACGGGGCCGTGGTCGTCACCGGGGCAGCCGTGGTGGTCGAGCCCACCTCGGCGTTGAGCTCCGCAGTCAGGGCGTCGCCGGCAGCCTTGGCCTTGGCCTCGTCATCGGCGACCTGCTTCTGCAAATCGGCCAGAGCCGTTTCCGCCGTCTGACGAGCGGCCTGCTGGGCGTCACGATCGGACTTCAGGCCGTCGCGTTCGGCGACCAGCTTTTCGCCGGCCGCAATGAGATCGGATAGGAACTGCATGGTGGCTTCCTTGAAGGTTTGGTGGTGGTGGTCTTCGTGATCTCGATGCCAGCCAAGGAACGTCTCGATGCGGGCAAGGAGGGGATGATCGGAGGCCATGGTGGCGTCTCCGTAGGTTCTCGCCGGGATGGCGGGAATGGGTGGTGGCGAACCCGGTCTGCGGCGCGGCGTTGGCGGCGCGGAGGAACCCAGGATGCCGAAGTTCAATGTGAAGGTGGCCGACGACCAGGGCCACACGCTCTATGACGAGTGGATCGAGGCAGCCGAACCCAGGGAGGCCTGTGCCATAGCGGTTTCGGATGCCGGGACCGCCGATGTGGCGGAGAGTGAGGAACAGGCGGATCCGGTGATGCTGCTCAACGGAAGAGCGGCAAAGACGGCCGGCTGAGACGGCTACCGTTAACGATGTGTTACACTGCCCCCTGAAGACGGGAGAGGCGCATGGCTTGGCACCACTGGAAGGGCGACATAGCCGCCGCGATTATCGGCCTGCTGCTGACGCCTATTGTTCTCTATGCGATCGGCGCCACGGCTTTCGCGACCTCAACGACCTTCCGCTGCGAAGACCAGTGCAAAATGGATCGCTTTTACGCGGCACAGGCGAAGCGGTGAGGGCGCCCGTATCTCAGCGGCGATGATCCGGCGATCAGAACTCGGCGCGGCGGTTCACGCCCGTCCCGCGGCCTCGGCGTGGTGACCTTCGCCGGGCTGCGGTCTGAGTGTACTAGGACGGCACCGTAGAAGAACTGCGAGGCCAATAGCATTCAACCCCGCCGGGTGATGCAAAGTTACGCAGAACGTTTTCATCCCCAACGATAGACCGAACGAAATCGGCCCCAAACTTTTCTCCGGCAAAGAAACGGCGGAATCCATAGGCGCAAGCATCTGCGACTTGGATCAGCGGGTCCTCAGATTTTCCGACAAAGTGGATGGAGTTACGAATTCGGCTTACGCGAAACTCGCCGCTTTGCAGCGAGTAACCGGCTTCTTTATCTCTGATTGTTTCACGCAGGTCTTCTGGGGATAAATAAATCGGTTTGTCTCGAAGTGTTTTTATTGATGACTGTAGGAATCGTCTCATCTCCGGAATGTCCTCTGCAACGATTGTTGCCACTTCACGAGGCTCTGCATGTCTCCGGATATTCCGATCGCATACCGCAACACATTTGCTGAAAGCCATTAAGTGCTCAAATTGCGAACCGCTCAGATTCAGACTTGCCGCCTGCTGACTATGGTCTACTGCGTTACGCCATTGTGCAGACACACAGATCGCCATGCCGATCTTTCGCGGGACACTCATCATAAGCTCTAACAAGCGCAAGCGGTCGGCCATCGACCATGAATCTCGGTACTTTTTACCGCCGAATACCTCCGTCGCGTGATAGACGAACCCGTCTTGATGAGCCGGGGGCACAGAACCGATCGCCTCAAGAGCGAGGGCTTCCGCGGCAAGGACATGCTCGTCAGCGCTTGCGATAAGGCCGACAACGACCGTTACCGGCTCAAGCGCTGAGGTGCCCGCCTCATCCATGAACACGTAGCGCACCGGCTGGTCCCCCCAGAGAAGGCCGCCGAATATCGCTTGCGATCGGCCATTGGTGCGCATCATAGCTCAGCCTACCTCCATCTCGGGAATCTGAATCAGTTCGGCATCTGGGGTCCCGGTACCCGTCACCTCGCGTTGAGGGCGTTGACCCCCGTCCCCAACGTCGAAGCGAACAGCCACTCGCCTCGGTCCGTAGGATGTGTACCGTCCACGAACCACCCGCTAGGGTTTGGCACTGCGAGCGGCTGTCCCGGCGTGCCGGTCATGTTGATGTAGGCGTCCGGCGAGGACGCTAGTCCGACAACAGCACTAGCCAGCAGCGCATTGTAAGCCCCGCCCTGTGACACAGTTATCGACGAGGCACCGTTGGCACTTGAGTGAGGGATTGTGGCGTCTAGGCCCCTTACATTCGCACCAAATCCATGAATTGTGGTCCAATACTGCTGATGCGTCGCCCAGCTTTGCGCGCCAGTGATAGACTGATTGACGTCGTTGAACCCGGCCAGCAGAAATTCGATGAACCGGCCATTGTTAGGCATATACCGAGCGCGGGTGGTAGTATCGAAAGCGCCAGTATACCGCGTGCTTGTGGTCTGCCCCGAGCCGCCGTCGAAGTAGATCCGCATCGGCGTGGTCAGGACGGCTTCCGACCTGCCGCAATAGATTTGTGCCAGCGTTGAGCCGGTGCCGGCCGTCATCGAGTCGCCCTGGCAATGCAGGACATCACGCACCTGGGGGAAGATCCCCGACATTGACGTGAAGGACGCTTGAAGCGTCATCCGCTGCGCCAGCGTCAGACCTGGCGTGTTGAAGAACACGAGGGCCGAGAAGGCGGAACCGGCGCCGCTGGTGAGCACCGTGCCACCCGAACCGGACGCATTGCCGTAGCCCGACACGATACCGGTGCCGCCGTTATTGCAGACACCATCCGTTCCGGTCGGTGCGCCCGACATGATGAATACGGCGGCGTTGGTAAGCGGGCCTTCCCACGAGAGAGGAGCAACCTGCCCGGCGTTGATGAAGCATCGATAGTTGCCGCCGTTGTCGGAGGTAGATCCCAGTCCGCCCTGGCTGACGGTGATGATGCTGCTGATCTGGTTCATCCGGCCAAGCATGCCGAAGGCCGTCTTGGTCGAGGTGTTGACGAAGGCGGCCGGCAGGTTGAGCGCGCCCGTGTTCGTTGCGACCGCGTCGGGATAACCGATACCGCCGGCGATGTTGGCGTTGGTGATCTGGAGAATGCGACCGGTACGGAGGTCACATCGAACGGCAGGGCGCTGGCCTACACCACTGTCGGGGATATCGCCCACGCCAGAGGCGGCGAGGCCGGTCTGCTCGTAGCCACGGGTGATGACGCCAGTGGTGCCGCCGAGGAAGGGGCAGAGGACAGTTTCGTCCGCCCTTCCGGTGGCATCCATGCCAACCGTGATCTTCTTGATGTCCGTGAGCCGGAGCACGTCAACGAGGGGGCCGGTGTAGCAGGCCGTGACCTTCACCATACCCCAGGCGCCGTTCGGCCCGTTGTAGGTCTCGTTGATCGTCAGGCCGGTGCCGGAACCCGTCGTCGTGGTGGCGACGCCCGTGACCGAGGTGGGCCGGCATTGGGTGACGGCAGGTGTGGTCAGGCTGACAGCCGTGACGGCGCCGCTCGACACCGTCACCACCTTGCCGACCGTCCCGTCCGTGGCGGTGAACGGGTCGTTGACCGCATAGCCTGCGCCGCCCGCGTTCACGGCGAGCGTCTGGATCGTATAGGGCACCACGTCGGCGGGAAGTTGGTTCGACGGCAGGACCGACCAAGCCGCAGCGCCGGGGGTCGAGTCGTCAATCGTCCAGACGTTTCCCTTGGGGTCCAGCCACTCCATCGGGGTGGTGACCATGGTCGCCGTACCGACCGGGGGCGTCGTCGGCGTTACGCCCCCCGAATAGGCGAAGGTGACGGTCGGGATCGTATAGGTGCCGGTGTTCGGGGCACCCTGTCCGGGCGCGTAGCAGACCCCCTTCGTGTCGATCAGGACGGCACTGACGAACTGCCCGGTGATGTCGAGCGAGACGTGCCCGGTCGGGTTCGTGGTGCATCCGGAGAACGTGACCGTGGGCGGCGTGCCATAGGCGGTGCTGCTGCCCTTGGTGACGTTGACCCAGTAGATGTCGCCGTAGGCCCGGAAGCCTGCGGAGAAGTCGTCGTTCACGCCGGGCGCGCGCTGGGTGACGTTGGGGCCGAGCTTGGCGAGTTGCGCTGCGGAGACGCCGGAAGCTGATGCAACAGGAGGGGCCAGCGAGGACGCTGGGGCTGCCAGCACCGGACTTGACGCAATCAGAAGCGCCGCAAGGGCGTGTAAGAAGCGACGGATCATTGGGTCAGTCTCACTTCATGTTCGCGAAGGTGGCAACGGCTCCGCCGCTGCCCGGAATGGCTGCCGTCGTGATGGCGCCGTTGATGTAGGAGAGACCGACGTTGACCGGGACCGTGTCTGTGGATCCATCGGCATAGGTCAGGGTAATATTGCCGGCCGTGGTGCAGTTGACCCGAAGAGCGCGACCTGCCGTTCCTGCTGTGCCGGCCGTAATGGCGATAACGCCCTGATAAGGGGCCTCAGCGGCGTTCAGCGTTGCAAGCGCGGTGATGATCAGCGCTTGGTTGGCGGCAGTTCCTGCGCCTGCGGGGAGCGGTGCCGACGCGAGGGAGACCGGCTGCGTAGCTGGCAGGTTGGACACCGACACAGCGCCGCCGGCCTGAAGGGGTGTTCCGAGCGCGGTGAGGATCGCCACGAGCCGCGCCTCGGTCGCAGCGCCGGCCGGCAGGGGCAACGCAGCGGCGGACACCAGCAGCGTCGTGCCGAGCTTGGTCAGGATCGCCGTGAGATCGGCGTGATTGGCCCCAACATCGGAGTGCAGCGTTCCGAGTGCCGTCACAGCAGCCTGGACGCTGGCGTCGAGCGCCGCGCCGTTCAGTGTGCCGAGGTTGGCCGTCACGGTGCCTTGAACCGTCAGGACGGCGGCGATGAGCGCGCGAACCGCCTCCATCTTGGCTGTGACAGCCTGGAGATCGGCGTCGGTGGCAAGGGGCGAGAAGAGCTGCGCCAGCGCCGCGATGTCTGACGACTTGGCGGCGCCGGTCGGGAGCGGGGCCAAAGCCATCGACACCGTAAGGGCGCCGTTGGAGTCGAACGTGCTGGTCGGCAGGTTGACGGTGGCGCCGCTGGCGTCCTTTACCGCAATTGTCATGGTTCAGGCTCCGAGGACGGCGAGTAGGCCGCTGTTGGCGGGAGAAGAGAAATCGAGCGCGAACGACGCGCTGGGCACGAAGGGCGCTCCAAGAATCCCAAGCGCGGCGAGAAGGCCGCCGTTGGCTGGGTCGGAGAAGTCGAGAACGCCCGGTGTGCCCGGGATCGGTGGATCGACAGGGTTCCCGGCGAGATAAGCGGCTAGAGCGGCGCGCAAGGTCGCCGGCGTGATCACGACGTCGTCGCGCAGGCCGGCAAGCGTGTCAGCTTCAGTCGCGGGCGGCAGGTCACCGGATGGGCCGGCCAGCCCCTGCGGCGACAGCACCGCCGTGATGGAGTGCAGCACCGCGACGGCCGAAGGCAGGTCCGTGTCCCGTGCCCGCAGCGGCAGAAACGGCACGAGTTGCACCGTCTGGCGATGGCCCTGCGTGTCGACGACGTAGATCTGCGCACGGCAGGGAAAGATGCGGGTGAGGACGGATTGTTGCCCGAGATCGCCCGTGACGCTGCGAGGCACGGTGAGCAGGACCAGGGCCGGATTGACGGACGCCAACGAGACGCCACCGCCAGCCGCGACGAGGTCGACGGGCGGAAGCTGGTCGATCGTCCAGAAGTTCGCGCCGACGCTGGCACCCGTGAGGTCGATCGCGGCGCCGTTCGTATCCTCGATCAGCGGCGCGATACGCTGCTGAGAGACCTTCTTGGCCGTGTCGACGGTCGGCCAGACGCCGATGACCGGCGCCGGCGACCAATGGATGATGAACCCGATCCAATTATTACCCGCCTCGGTGGCTCCGACCTGGGCGGCCTTCATGAAGACGACGCGGCGGATGGTGTTCGTCGGCGACAGCGCGTCCATCACGTCGCGCAGGAAGGGGGCCCGGCTGGTTCGGTAGCGGCCGGCCTCGGCGGCGAGCTTCGTCGACAGGATCCGGTAGCGGTCGGCCCACTGCGACACGGTGATGACCGGCTCGGGCCGCATCGACCGCCGGATGGTGGTCTCGATCTCCTCGGCGCCGTCGTAATGAACCGCAGCCTGCGACCATCGCCTTCCGGCGTCGCTCTCTACGACGCCGCCGTCACTCATCGTCAGTCCTTGGTGATCGGTCTCGACAGCTCCTCGAGCTCGGCCGCGATGGCGCGGGACAGCACCCGGTCCAAGTCGCCGGCGTCGACACCGAGTTCGGCCGCCATAGAGGCTCCATGCCGGCTCGGAAGCCGCTGGATCACCTGGCGGATAGACACGATGGCGTCGCTGACATGCTTTTGCTGCTGAACGAGCGGCACAAGCTCCTTGCGGCGCTGCAGGATCTTGAGGTGCCGTTCTCTGGCCTTGAGGATCGTTTCCGCGGTGCGGGCGGCGTTGTAGTCGACCGAGTCGGGAGCCTCGACACCCTCCTCCCGCAGGATCTGGGCGATGAGGGCGACGGCCTCGGCGGCGTCGTCGGCGGTGCGAACGGCGGGACCGTTCACCTTTGCCGGTCGTTCACCGGCTGGTGAACGGTGAACGGGCTGGTGAACGGCCTCCGGAACGGGTTTCCGAGCCGGATCGACGTTCTTTTCGAGGGCTGCCTGCACGGCTACGACGTCGAAGGTCCCGTCGCTAAGCTGCGGGATCTGCCTAGCTTTCGCCAGCTTATGCAGGCCGGACTTGGCGCGACCGATCTGCCGGGCCAGTTCGCTGAGGCTGACACCGTCGGTCGCCATGCGTTCTTACCCGTTCACCCTGGAAATTTTGCCAAGGACTAGCGAAAAGCCGGATGCCCGCCGCCCGCGACCCGATCGAGGTCGAGGAAGGACCCGCGACCCTCGGAGGAGGGCACGCGCAATGGACCTGCAGGCCCGCCAGCATGACCGCAGAGCGTCATTGACGATGTCTGACGCTGTGTGATGACCCTCGGGCCGAGGCGGCTGTTAGCGGGCTTCCTTGGCGCACGAAGCATCACAGCGCCGACGCCAGTTGCCGGAGCAGCGCCGGTGGGATGAACTCACGAGCCGCAAAGGTGAAGACGCTCGGCACCACGCCGCGGTCGAGCTCCTTGGCCAGGTTCGGGCCTTTCAGCTTGCGGATGGGGAAGCGAGCCGAACCGAGACGGGCCCGGAAGCCTTCGACGCCCTCGCCCTTGATGCCGAACGAGCGCGCGAACAGGTGCTCGACGCCCCAGGTGTCGGCATCGACGCCGCGAAGCGTCAGGTGGACCGGGAACTCCTTGATCGGGATCGCGCCGCCCTTGACAACGATCTGGTACTGCAGCCCGCCTTCATGAGCCATGAGCGGCCGAACCCGCGAGGTGATCGACGAGTAGGCCTTTACATTCGTCTGTTGCTTCAGCGCGCGCTGAAGCTGCGTTCGGACGCGCTCGCCGCCCTTGTTGAGGCCCTGCGGAATGGCTCGGGCGACACGCATCTGCATCGCGCCGACGCGTTGGCTGAGCTTGTCGAAGCTCGAGGTGTCGACGCGAACCGCGATGCCGCTCATCGTTTCAGTCTGGCATGAGCTGCGGCGAGGCGCTGGCCGGCAACGCGCAAGCCGGAGGCGATGTCCTCGCTTGCGGTACGGCTGGCGTTGCCGATCGCCGCGAAGGCGGCTTTCATATCACCGGCCACGGCTGCCTTTGCGGCGGTGCCGAGGTCGACCCTGCGCTCGTTGCAACGGCAGCCCATAGAGGTCGTTTCCAAAAGAGGATCATTCCGATCACTTCCCTTCTCGGAAGCGAAATCGGGTCAGATTACGCGTGGACATGCCCTGTCGATGCGGCAGACCAAGCCCTCGGAGCACCTGGGTCTATCAAGGCGACGCACCCTGTCACCACTCCCGGGCTTGGGCCAAACCGCGCCTTCCTGCGATGGGAGACCTGACATCCGGCAAAGAACGGCTTACGCTCGCCGAGCAGCATTTCAAAAGGATGCGACGTTGCTCAAGCTGATATTTCTCTTGGTGATTCTACCGGTCACGACGAGTAGCGCGGAGGAAGCGAAGGTCGAGGTCTGCATCAAGGCTTGCGATCAAAATCACGCATCATGTGACGCATCCCAGGGAGGACGTCTTCATCAAGTAGCGTGTGGGATTCGCTCGCTGAAGTGCATCGCAACTTGCCGAGGGTTGAAGTAAGCAAAGCGCTGGCCGGCGGCGCGGGTGAGAGCAGCAGTGTTCTCCGCCATGGTGCGTCCGACGTTGCCGAGCTTGGCCGCTGCAGTTTGGAAATCGCCTGAGGCTGCGGCTTGGACGGCGGCGCCGAGGTCGATGCGACGCTGGTTGCAGCCTCCGCAGCCCATCCCTTGCCCTCCTTGCCGACGCGCTTCGCGGCTTCCAGGTCGTGGCCAGCCATGGTGTGGTCCAGAAATACGAAACCCGCCGCGGCAGGAACCGGGCGGGCGATCTAGGCGCGTCATTCGCACCCTGGAATAACGGAACTCAACACCAGGGGATTTCGGAAGTCAAGCGTTTCGAACGCTAGGCCAATGTAGCCCGAGTAAGCATTGCGCCCTCGACCTGAGCCGGCGCGCTTTGCCGACCATCATGACCCGGCCTCTCGGCCTTGTTTGCACCGAGCTGAAGCCGGATCCCGAGTCCTTCGACGACGTCGAAGGAAAATCGAACGCCTGCTTCCTCGAAAGCTGCCTGCACCGTGCCGAAAGCATGATCCGAGATCGCTTGGTCGTCGCTCATCTCCATGCGCTTGACCGTCATTACCGACAGGCCTGCTGCCTTGGCGAGATCCAGCATGGACCACGCGAGCATGCCTCTGGCGCCTCGAATCTGCGCAGGCTTGAGCGGTTTCGACATGCTGCCTCTCTGTTGCAGAGCACATAAATGATAGCGCAACCTAGATCCGCCCCGCGTCACTTTCAACCACCTAAGTTAAGTCGGTTGTCATTGGGCGACAAACCCCTTTCCCTGGTCTGAGAGCCTATCCATAATGGAAGAGTTATAACTTGAACAATTCCGAAAGGGGGGGGGCCTTGCCGAAGTTCTTTTTCGACCTTCTCGACAATGGCGGTCTCCACAACGACGAGGCCGGCGATGATTTCGCGAGCTCCGACGAAGCGCGAGTTCAAGCGCAAGCGCTGCTGGTAGACATCTTTGGCGAGGACCTACCGGATAGCGAGCTACATGTCGTCAGATGCCATGTTAGGGACCACACAGGACGGATCATATACCGAGGCGCTCTGACCTTTGAAGGTTCAGGTCTGTTGATGACCGATGGTGCGGGCTGAGGTTCGTTCCAAGACTTTCACGAGGCAGTGCTCGCTCACTTGCCGGAGCCGAGGCCGAACCACGGCATCAGCATGTCCAGTGCGGCCTGCAGGCGGCCGATCTCGTAGCCTTCGCAGGCGAGATCGTCGACACAGACCCGCTCGAGCAGCGCGATGGTGCGCCGGGCCTCATAGGCCAGCACCGGGCGAGCGGCCTCGCCGTAGAGGCGTTTCAATCCACCGGCGCCATCCGCCACGGCTATACTTCGAGCCGAGCCGCCGCCGATGAACCCGAGCATCCTGCCGTGACGCGCTTTGATGGCCGCGACGTCGTCATCGGACATCGGGCCCTTGTCGGACATGGCCCGAGCGGTGCCGTAGTCGGGGCTGGCGGTAAACCGGCAAGGCATACCCATGGCTCGGTCGTAGCGGCCCTGCAGCCGGGCGTAGGCCGTACCGGCAGCGAGCTGTGACGGGGTGATCTCGCCGCGCATCATCAGCAGTCCCAGGCTGGTGCCGAGCAGCGGCTCCCGGCCGTCGCGGATGGCCCTGTCGAACGTGCGCTTGATCTCGGCCGGGGCCGGACCGCCTTCCCGCTTTTCCAGCGGCTTCAACTTGCCCGAGGGATAGCGCTCTCCGGCTTGGAGCGGGCGACCGACCTTGGCGCCCGAGTTTCGGCCGCCTCTGAACGACCCGGCGTTCGTTTCGAAGTTGCTGATCGGGGCGACGGTCACCACGGGCGCGTCCTCGTGCTGGGGAGAGTTAGTCATAGCACGATATTGTAGATGGGGCTACACTTTGAAGCCAACGCATGTGTCGTGTACCCCGGCTCATCGCCCTGTGACGACACCGAACTTGGTCAGGCAGACGTGCTTCGAGAGCGACGAGGCCGGTATGGTCACGGCAGGCGTCGTCCCATAGGGCGCTCCAGTCTCGACGTCCTCCGCATCTTTGAAAACGCCCGCGACGTATCTGGTCTCGCAATCGTTGAACTTGTTGCAGACCGCCAGCTTCGTGCAGACGGTCTTTCCCTCACGCTCGTAGATGTAGTAGGTCGCGCCGGAATAGGGTGGCCGGGGATAGTTCTCGGTGCGGACCGTGATGCCGTGCGCGGCCGATGTAGGACTCTCTGCTGCCCGAGCGGTGAAAGTCGCCGAGAGCACAATCAGCATTGTGACTGCCGCCAGCCGCATGATCCAGCCCCTTGGTCGTCGAGTGCGGTACTATTCTCGCCGCTCACAGGCTCGTGGCCCATGGCATCGTCCAAACTCACCGGTAGGGACTCGGCGGTTACGGTCCCGTTGCGTGGCGCTTTGAAAATTTAATCTAAAGCGCAAGCATGGCAGCCTTGCGCGGAGCTGACGCTCATGCAAAGAACGATTTATAGACGAAAAAAAAACCGCCCCGAAAGGCGGCCCAAGTCTAGGGAGGAAACGCCCAAGAAGGGCATGCGCTCGAAAGCGCAAGATGAGTCTACGCTGCACTGCGAAATGCGCAAGCCCCTTAATGGGGCTATTTTCGTTACCTCTGTGATGTGGCGAATGGGCCGCGTATGCGGAGGCGAGATCAGCTCACCCCGCCCCGCCAATCCAGCAGCTCGTACCGGCTGGCGTCCTTGTTGAACGCCATCGACACGTGGCCCTTCTCGCCGGTCTCCTCGAAACGCACCTTGGCGATGCGGATCACGGTCTCGTTGATGGCCTCGTCCGGCCGGTGGACGATCACGATGTGGTCGGGCTTGTTGTACCAGTGGGCCGAGCCCTCGATGTCGTAGGGCGTCGGCATGCGGCCTTTGCCCTCCTTGCCGACCTCCTTGGTCGGGTGGGCCACCACGATCACCACCACTTGGCGCTCCTTGGCGAAGCGCTTCAGCATTCGGATGGCCCGGCCGATGTAGTCGGGTGAGCTCTCGTGCGGTCCCCGGCTGTGCTCGACCTCGTTCCAAGGGTCGATGACCAGGACGTCAAGACCTTCGCGCTGGTGCAGTTCGTCGGCACGCTCGACAACCCAGGACAGGGTCGTCTCCTCCGTCAGATCCTCGACGCTGCCGTCGATAAAGCGGAAGTGCCATTCGATGAACTCGTCGGCCCTTGCTGCGTCGTGATCGCCGACGGGCGGTCGCCGGAGGCGGATGCGGCGGATCTTGTCGCGGTACTGCGGAACGATCGGCATCTCGGGCGAGAAGATCGCGCTGCGCCAGCCATACTGCTCGGCGAGGTTCACCAGCAGGTGGGTGACGAACGTGCTTTTCCCGTGATTGGGAATTCCCGTAACGACGATGAACTCGCCCGCGAAAAGCTGCATGTGGCGATCGAGCGTCGACCAGCCCGTGCGGTAGGTCGTGAGGTCCGGCACCGGCGGGTAGTCGCTGAGCTTGTAGGCACCCTTCAAGGGGTAGTGCTTGGCCCCGTCGAGGACCGCCACGACGGCGTCGCGACCGTGCTTCTGCAGCACGTCGTTCAGATCCTTGCAGCCCTCGGGATACGTGACGAACAAGCACCGCGCGGCGCCCAGGCGGCGCACCAGTTCGGCGGCGAGGCGCCGGCCGGGCGGGTCGTTGTCGACCGCAAGAATGATCCGCTTCACCCGCTTCAGCCGATCGCGGTTGTTCCATAGGAACTCGAACTTGCCGGTCGTCTCGTGCTCCGGGTCCTCGGGCGGTAGGGCTTCAGGGTCCTCGCCAGGCTTCACGGAAGGCGCGCCGTCCGGCACCGACACGGCGAGCTGAAAGCCGCAGTCGATCGCAGTCAGGGCATCGATCTCGCCCTCGGTGACGACGAGCGGCAGGGCGCCGGTGGCGAGACCGGGGTCGTCGAGGGCATCGGCGTTCCAGAACGTCCGCCGGCCCCCTGCCCGCTGCCAGAACCGCTTGCCGGGCGCGCGGTACTTCTCCGCCACCACCTCGCCGCGATCGAGAAACGGGAAGGCGACCACGCTGCCCGACTCGTCGGGCTCGAACCCGCCGCCGTCGATCGCCCTACCGGTATAGATCCCGAAGCGAACGGCGATTTCCAGGCTGAGGCCACGCCCTTCGAGGGCCGTCGCGCCCCTCGGGCCGAGGACGTGGAGCGTCATAGAACTTGCCCCCGGTCCAGCCGCAGTTGTGGCAGTTCCAGCGCACGCCCTGCCGATCGATGCCGACCGAGAGACACGGGTCGCGACGGTTTTTCCTGGTGCTCGAGCATTGCGGACAGGTCGTCTTGTGGTTGCCGTCGGTGTCGCGCCGGAGGCGGATCCCCGCCTCGCTGATGATCTCGGAGACCGTGGTCATATCGACCGGTCGTAGAGCTGGCCGGGCGGCATGCCGGTGTCGTCGCCGCGGATGATCCGGGCGAGATATTCCCGAGGTTTGTAGGCGGTCGAGGCGGTCTCCACGGCGGCGCGGGCCAGGGCGACGTTGCCGCCCTTCCGCTTCAGCAGCCTCGTCACCTGCCCGCCGAAGCCGGGACCTGCCACGACCTCGGCTCGGGCGTAGAGCTCGCGCCTCGCCACCGACGGGTCGTCGGGGTCGGGTGGCTCCGGTGCGGCGGATGCGACGAGCCGCAACGGGGGCTGATCGATCACGGATCGGAAGGGTGGCGAACCCGACGCATCGAGATCGGCGGGGCCGTCCGTTAGGACGGAAGTATCCCTTACCTTACCTTCCCTTACCTTAAGACCAATGTCAGCGTCTTTGGCAGGTTCTATGATAGGCTCTTCGTAAGCGTCTATCATAGAAGCTTCCATTGAGCTGTCGTAGCTGTCTTCGTCGGCTCCCATAGAGGGGTTTGATGGGCGACCACGCTGCTGTAGTAGGCGGCGAGCCTCCTTGGCGGCTCGGGCGGCCTCCATCTTGTTGCGATGGGCGACCTTCTTCTCCCAGGACGACAGCGCCTGCTCGACAACGACAGGGTGATACAGGCGCCCGTCGGAGCATTCGATCCAGCCGCGGAGCACGTCGGCCTTGACCTTCTTCCAGGCCAGCGGCTGGCACATCGCGAGGTCGGCGAGCACGTCGTCGTCGAGTTCAAGCGACGCCGCCGGTCGGGCATGCCATGACGCGGTCCACAGGTTGAGCATGTAGAAGGCGAGCTCGGGGCGGCGCTTGCAGACCAGCCACGCCCGCGACTGCTTCAGCCTCGCGATCATGATCGGCATGTACGGAAGGTTCGTGAGGTCGACCTCGGCCGGCACCAGCGGGGCAGGAAGGGCGGCCGTCACAGCTGCCTCCGACGCAGGTTCAGCGGCACGACACCGGCGCCATAGACCTGAGGCATGAAGCTCTCGACGAAGGCGTAGAACGCCTGGGCCGCCACGAGCCCGTCGCCCGACAGCAGCGAGTCCTCGGCCTGCTGTTGCGCCACCGCATAGGCCTCCCACAGCGTGCGGGATTCGGGCGTCAGCACGAGCGGGGTGAACGCCCTGTCCGTCGAGGGCGCGGACGCTCGATAATCACCCTTCTCAGGCGTCCGATCGGGCCCGGATTCGACGGCGCTCATGGAAGCTTCCCCGTGCTCGGGTCGATCCACGGCGCGATGGCCTTCGCCAGCCACGCCGCCCATTTCATCAGCCTAAGCGCCAGGCGCGTCCGGATCTCGAAGGCGAAGGGCGGCTTCGAGGGCTTCGATCCGTTCGACCAAGGTCCGGTATTCGTCACGCGCGAGCTCCGCTTGGGATGGGGTGGCGAGTCCCCGTTTCGCCGCTTCGGTGGATTGAGCCTGGGCAGCGCGCCGGGACTGGCGCTCCACCATGGCGAGGTAGCGGTTCTGGAAATCGACGACGGCGGCGGCGGACCAGCAGCCGCCCTCCCCGTACCAACCGGATCGGAGCCGCCAGAACGGCGGCCGGCCGAGTGCGGCCCAGGCCCGGCGGAGCTGCGACTTCACGCCCTCCCCGGGCTGGATCGGCTCGGCGGCGCGCCGGCAGATCGTACGGATCTCGACCCCTATGACCTCAGACATGGCTTTCGCGCCTTGAGACCAGATGACGTGGAACGACGGCTTGTCGCGCATTCGCGACGCCTCCTCTGCGACGGTGGTGACCGTCGGAGGCGAAACATAAGGAGCGCGACACGTGGTGGGTGGGACGGCGGCTGGCGCTGAAGCTGGGGAGCAGGCGCGCCGGCAAAGCCGGGGTTGAGGACGACAGAGAAGGGAGGTCGGCATGGCCGATGAAGTCGCGGACGAAAACAAGGACGAGAACTGGACGGTGATGCTCGATAGCGTCGGCCGTATCGAGAGCATGGACACCGCGGACGACGACGGCGACCTGTTCAGCGTAGATTTCAAGGCGAGCGCCCCGAACCTCACCGCCGACTTTGAGGTGTTGGTCAGCGACGTCGCCGACGAGGCTCAGATCGTCAGCGAGGCCTTCGACACCTTGCAGGACGGCCTGGAGCGATGGGCGCAGGTGCTGGCACGTCGGCCGGGGGCCGAGAAGGTCGAGCCAAAGGGAGAGTGACCGCCAGCTACGCTGTCGCACCCTTGTCTTTACCGATGTATGCAACGTTCCTTGACCAGAAACGCTTTCGATCCCGGCACGGAACGAAGGCGAGTTGGAATGTCGGTAGAGCGTGACTTTGCGATCGGGTTCGGTGGTCGCTTGGTGGCCATCGAGGCCGTGCTGTACCGGCTTGTGGCGCAAATGCCGGATGGCCGAGGCTTCCTCGACCAAGTCGAGGTAACACTCGACAGAGCCCACGCTGAGCACCTGTCGGACGTTCTCCCAGAAAACCGTGCCTTGTTTCTGGAGGTCTTGAAGGAGGCAAGCGCTGCGATCGGCAAAATGCGCGATCAGATCCGCTGAGGAGGCCGGCGCGGTCCCTTGCGGGATGCGCGAAGGGGTTGCAGGATCCGGGAAGAAGAAAACTCTGCAGGAGGGCGCCGTGGACAACCACGAACTAGAAACTCGCGTCGACAGATTGGCCGATGAGCTTGCCAAGCAGCAGCTTGTGCAAAAAGCTCGCATGAATGGGCTCAGGCATGCAGTAGCGACCGCGCTTGTCGCTTTGACCGGCCAAGGTGGGAAGCTGGACGACCTCATGGACAAGCTCCAGCAACTTGAGCAAGGCCTCTTGCCGGATACGCACGCTGACACCGCGGCTGAAATCGCTGCGCTTCGGGAAGCACTAAGGGACGGTTCTGGGCGATCGCATTCGAAACCTCAAACAGGGTTTCAGAGGCCCGTCGAGTGAGAGAGACCACCATTCTCCAGTTACGACGGTCGGGCGAGTTGTCGGCCCGGCGCCGCTTTGAGGCTGAAGGGCATGGGAGGTAAAGATGGGCGACACCGATGCTGAGTACCGTGCCCGCGTCGCGTGCCGGATCTATCTCAAGCTTTTCGACGCTGGAGACCAGGGAGCAATCATCTCCTACGACGACATGCTCGACTCTACCCTCGAAGTTCCGAGAGATCACCGGACTGTCCAGGAAATCCTGAAGCGCCTGTGCGACGAAGATGCCATCCATCGACCCGACAACTCGCGACCTCACTTGTACATCTTGTTGCCCGACGCTTGGAGCAGAATGGCCAACCGCTTCGGAGCGGACCCGGTGGAGCTTGCTCAACTCGTTCGGCTGGATCTCGACGCCTTCGATCGGCGACGCGTAGTGCCTGTCGTGCCGGGCGATAACTGGCTGAACTACGATGTGCGGATCAGAACGGGACAGCTCGACCGCGAGCCGATCTGAGACCAGCGTGGTCTCGAGGGGGGCGACTTCTCGAAGCAATTCCATTGATGTCATGACGAGGCACGTCCCAAGGACGGATCAGGTGCATGTATCTGAACGAGTGTAGCCTCATCCAGATCAACGCCAGCATTCTGTGCCGCTCGAAGAAGCAAAGGCCAGTAGCGCACAGGGATCGAACCACGACGCTTCATTTCAGAAACGGTTGTCTGACCCTTACCGATCACGACACCTACCTTCGTGTTCCCGCCGAGTTTTTGGAAAAGGTCGGTGATGGTGTTCATGAGTCCCGCGCCGAATGCCCTTCCCTGCGTACACGATTGATGTATGGCTTGCAAACATGATTTGTGTCAACAAAGACGGCTAACACGGATTATGTCAGATCTTCCTTCTCGCCTGCGAAGCGCTCGCATAAAAGCTGGCTATAAATCCGCACGCAGTGCGGCCATCCGCTTCGGGTGGGGTGTCTCGACGTATGCAGCCCATGAGAACGGCCAAAACAGCTTCGATGCTGAGCAGGCTGTCCTCTATGCCAAGGCTTTCAAAGCCAACCCAAGTTGGCTGTACTTTGGTGAAGGTAGGTATCCAACTCAGAGAGGAGGTTACGTCTACTCACCTTCAGGGTTTGTTTATGAGTTGGGAAAAGTTTCGCAGCAGATTAAATCCCTTAAAAATAAGGTTATTACCTATACGTTGTTTGCAGATATGCCTGAAGATATCGTAATATACGAATTACTTGATAGTTCGCTATGGCCGCAATATGATAAGTCTGACCTTTTGATTTGTAGGCCAGTAAATATAAAAGATGATCATAATTTCATTGGGTCAGAAGCTGTCGTAGAGCTTCAGGATGGATCTGTGATTCTAAGGCAGGTCGAAGCAGCGCGGGAAAAAAACCGATTCAACTTGGTCAGTCAGAAGCTTCCGCTGATGCGAGATGTTGCTATCACGCGAGCTTGGATGAAAGTCGCGTGCATCGCTCGTGTAGGATACAGCGTAGTGATGACACCGCCCGATGATCCGACCACTCCACGATTGGAAGATAGTCCGAGTTTTAAACACGAATGATGTTGACATAATTCGTGTTATCGTGGGATGAAGAGTTATCGCTGTTGCGATGGAGCTCTCCATGTCCATCACCCAGATCACGCCGCCGATACCCGAAGTCGACTTTTCCGTCGTCGATCCTGATCACGACGATCTCCCCTACGAGGAACGCCTGCTCGAGGCGATGACGCCCCGCATGGAAGCGCTGCTCGGCATCGGCCGCGCCGCTTACATCGCTTCAGCGACCGAGCACGGCGACGTCGGCACATGCGGGTTCGCCTGGGTGGTCCTGGAGATCACGCCCGAAACCAAGCCGACAATTCGCTGGTTCCGCGAGGACGACCACGGTCGGCTCGACGGCTGGCACTTGAACTACAAGATCGGCCCGAGCGACTTCCTTGAGGACGACGACCCGCGTGTTCAGGCGCTGGCGACCGAAGAGGCAGCCTGCGAAGCCCTCGCTGCAGCGTTGCGCTCGGTCGGTGTCCCCTGCGACGTGCAGAGCGTGGTGGACTGAGCATGACGCTCGCCGATCTTCACGCCCTCGACCCTGCGGCCCTGTGGGCCGCCCTGCCATACGAGCGGCAGATGGCGATCATCGTCCCGCTACTGCGCTCCGAGTTCGCCAACGTCTGCGCCGAAGACGACGGCACGGACTGCAGTCGTGGTGATCAGAGCGTCGCCGCCCGCATCAACCAGGACGGCTTCCAGCAGGCCATGGAGGCGATCGAGACGGCCTTTCCCGAGATCCTCGGCGACGACTTCACCGCCCTACGCGACGGCCCGACTCCTGAGATGATGGACGGCCAAGGCAAGGCCGCGGTCAAGGGTTTGGGGGGCCGACGCGTGCTCTACGGTCTCGGCCGCGGCGTGTCGGTCCGCATCGGCGGTCGCAAGGTGGAGATCGCCGGGTTTAAGAACCTCGGCACCGAGGACGCCCCGATCTGGGAGGCCTGGCTGCAGCGCCACGTCGATAACGAGCGTGTACGGCGGCATCCGGATCAGTTCGTCGGGCCGAAGATGCCCTGCCCCGTCTTGGGCTTTCGCTCCGTCCTCGACCAGCAGTTCCGGAGCGTCATGCCGGCCGTTGCGCTTGGTCGGTCGGCGCCGCTTCAGGAGATCGTCGCGTGAGCCCGCCTGTCTCACTCACCCGGCTGGTGATGGCCCCACTTGCGATCGAATGCTCGCGACTGCTGCCACGCATAGGCGATGCCCACGCCGCCAAGAATGAGGGCGGAGACGGGCAGGATCAGGAAATGCCAGTCCATGATCACTCCTCGCTCTTCAGCAACAGACGCAGGACCACCTGCGCACCCAAATGTAAGCCGATCGCCGAGACAAGCAAGATCGCCGCAGCCCAGAGGGGCTCGGGATGGCCCGCCACCCACGGTGACAGGAACCCGGCGATCAGCGTGCCGACGGCTAGGTTGTTGAGCAGCCCCGCCAGAGCCCGTGTGCCTTCGTTGGCGCGCTTGGCGGCCAGCTTCTCTTCGGGGTTCACGACCGCTCGCCGTCTCCGATCCGTCGGGCTCGCATCATCGGTACCACACCACGGCGGCTGCCGGCCCTGCCAGCGCGGCCAACCCGACCAGCGCCACGATGCACTGGAGCCACATCGGCAACGCCACCCTGGCGCTCTCGACCTTCATTCCTGGCGGTTTGGCCATCGTCTCGTCTCCGCGTCTTCCCTACCCGCCTCCAATAGCTACGCTTCAGGTTAACGTTTGTCGAAGCAACGACGAATCAGGAACAGACCATGTTCAGGCGAGGAACAAATGCATTCCAGCGCGGTCCGCCCCGGTGGATAAGCTGCACAAAAGCTGAATGTCAGGACCGTTTACGGCCTGACCTGAGCTCAAGCGGGCCGTCGATCCCTCCTGCAAGATCGATCGACGGCCCTGACCACCACCCACCATCGAAGGTAAGATCATGGCCGACTTCGCGCATAGCATACCCGTGTCCGACGTTCACCCGCTTCGCGGCTCGACGCCGCCTGGCTTCGCCCGGCCGACCTTCCGGCCTACGACGTCGCCGAAGCCGCGCCCGCAGACCCAGCCGCGGCTGACCGCCAACGACGCTCAGATCCGCGTCATCGCCACGCGCCTCGCGCCGCTCATAAGGCGCGAGCACGCGGTTCAGCGGCGCATCGAAACACTCGATCTGCATCATCTCTTGCCCGACGAGGTACGCCGCCTGGATCGGCTCGCGGAACGCATGACTCGGCGAATAGACCGCTGGACCCGCCGCCTGATAGAACACAGGCCGGTAGACGTCAGGCTAAACGCGACCGCAGCCGACGCTTTTGTCGAAATGGTGTTGTCGGGCTGGACCAGCGCCGGCGATGAGTTGGGCGGACGTCTCGCTCTGTCGGTCTGCCATAATGCCGTCGAGCTCGGGATCGCGTCCACCTTCCTGCCCCACGAAGACACCGAACTCCTCGCCTTCATCGCTCGCCACGCATCGGCGACAGCGGCCTACAATGCCGCTGAAGTGGCGCGGACCGGTCCGTACCAGGCCTATCTCGACGGGCAGCCTCCTCGGCCCCGCGAGCTTTACTGGAGCGCCAACGACCGAACGCGTCCCGAGGGTCGGGAACGCGCCTCCGCAAACAGCCACTACCTCGTTTACGAGGAGGCCGACGTCGAGCGTCTCCGGCTCAAGCCTGCAACCAGGATCATCGAGCATCGCCGACCGGCGGATTGGAACCCCGATGAGACCATCGTGCGATCCGAGCGTGTGCCCGATGAACCTGGGGAGGTTCGGAGGCTTCAGATCATCGCGGCCTGGGACTCATGGGAGGCCGAACGGGAAGCGCTGTTCCAGTCATCCGGTCTGGATGCTGCCAACGATGTCATCGACGCCGCCAGCGAGGTCATCAACGCGATCGAGGATGCTATCCTCCAGTTCGAGCCGCTAAGCGTCCAGGGCCTGCTCGCTAAAGCGCGCTGGATAGCTGACCGGCCGCACGTCGAGTTCTATCTTGCCCCGCTATTCCGCGACCTTCGTTCCGCAGCGCTTGCGCGTGTTCCTCAGCCCATCGGTGACGATCAGACCCTGCTTCATGCCGCTGCGGAGTTTCGGCGTGTCGACACGCTGCAGATCCAGCTCTGCGCGGCATATGACTGCGATTGCGACGACATCCCAGGTTTTCCCGAAACTGTAGAACCATGGGAGCGCACGCTGCAGCGGATCGCCAGCACTCGCGCGGAAAGCTGGTCTGGTGTGGTGACCAAGGCCGAAGTCATGAAGTTCTCGACCGTGTGGGACAACCTCGATCACACCGAGAGGCTCGGCGACAGCCTGGCTGAAGATATTCTGCGGCTCGCCGGGAAGACTTGGGATCCGAGGACGTCGAGGCAGGAGCGGTTCTCACCCGCGGCACTGGCCGCTAATGTGACGAGGGCAGCCTGATGGATGCTCTGTCTGACCGCCCCGCGCCAGAGCTTGAACCCGGCGTCACGCTCGACAGCCTCGCCACCGTCGAGGCCTGCGACACCGCGCTCGATCGGCTGACGCTATCGGTGGCCTCGATCGAGGAGCAGCTCGCCCGTACCCCGAAGAACTCGGTCAACCAGCCCCCAGGTTGGCGCCACGGGGCCGAGAAGGCACTTCGGATCAAGAAGCTGCTCCTACCCCGCCTTCAGCAGCGCCGCTCCGCCCTGGCCCGGCAGGCCCGGCAAGATGAGATCGCGACCAGGACGCTCGCGGCGCGGACCGACACCGAGAAGAAGCGCCGCATCCTGATCGGTCTCGCCTGGGACATCGAGCCCGAGTCGATGCGCAGGGTCGAGGCTATCGCCCGCGAGCGGCATCCCGATCTCTTCAGCGACGGGGAGGCTGCGTGAGCGTGACCTGCTCCAACACTCGACATCCCGAGGCCCTGGCGGTCGCGTTCAACCAAGCGATCATCAAGCACTTCGGTACGGCCGGCAGCGCTGACGCCGAAGATGTCATGGTTGCCGGATGCACCGTGACGGCCAGTTATATCGCTGGAGTTGCCGATCCTGTCCTTAGGGGCCGGCTGCTCGCCCGAGCGCAGAGGGCGCTGAGCGTCATGGTGGCGCAGATCGCTTTCGAAGACACTGCGAGCGCGAGGAGCGCGCGCCGATGAGCCTGCCCGCCAAGATCCTGCCCCGCCTCGGCCAACTCATCCGCTTATTGGACTCGGATCAGGATGGAGAGGCCTTGGCTGCGGCGCGGGCGATCGGGCGGGCGCTGAAGGCGGACGGCGCAACCTTCCATGATCTCGCCGAAGCAGTCGAAGCAGGGCAGTCCCCTGCCCCGTCAAAATCTTACTATCATTCTGACTGGCAGCCGCCGGAGCCGACCCACAAGGCACCGCCGACGTGGAACGAACTCCGCGGCTTCGAGCGACGCAATTGGCTGACGGCATTTGTCCGGAAGCTCGACGTGCCCGACGAAACCGAGATGGCGGAGCTGGTTCAGTTTCGATCGCAATGCGTCGTCGACCTGATGACGTGTCCGACCATCAGGCAGTTGGAGCTTTTCACCCGCCTGATGGAGCAGGCATGGAACGTTGGGGTGCGACCGTGAGCGCCCTTCGCTCTGTGATCGCGCCGCGCCTCCTTACTCGCCAGCAAGCGGCCGAGCGCTGCGGACTGACCGAGAGCGGTTTCTCGTCATGGATGACGCGGAAGATCGTTCCTGGTCCCCTGCCCGGAACGCGCCGCTGGGACGTGAAGGCGCTCGACCAGGCGCTCGACAAGCTGTCCGGCCTCGACCCCGAGCATGAACTCACCCCATACGAGAAGTGGAAGCAGGCCAATGCCGCGCGTGAAGCTCAAGGGCATTAACACCGTCCGGGCCAAGCTCGCAGGCGGGGCGACCGCGACCTACTATTACCACCGGGCTACCGGCGTCCGTCTGCCCGACGACCCCACCACGCCGGCGTTCCTCGCCGCAGTCGCCGCGGCCGAGGCCTCGACGTCGAAGAAGCGTGACGGCACCGTATCGGGGCTGATCTACGACTTCTGCCAGTCACAGGCATGGGACAGGCTGCGAGACAGCACCCGCGGCATAATGGCTCTGAACCTCAAGGCTGTGGAGAACCAGTTCGGCACTTTCCCGCTCGCCGCGATGACGGACCGCATGGCGCGCGTCGAGTTCTTGAACTGGCACGACAGGCTGGCGAAAGAGTATCCGCGTGCCGCTGACGCCAAGCTCGCCGCCTTCGCCCGAGTCCTCTCGTGGGGGTTCGACCGTGGGCTGGTCGAGCGCAACCCTATCGACCGGTTCACCCGGGCCTATAGCGTCGATCGGTCCGACATCATCTGGCTGCCCGAGCACGTAGACGCCCTCACCGCATCGGCGCCGCCCGAGATTTGGCGCGCCATGATGCTGGCGCTCCACACTGGCCAGCGACAGGGCGATCTCCTGCGCCTGACATGGTCCGGCTACGACGGCACGGCGATCGCCTTGAAGCAGAGTAAGACCGGGGCTCGGATCTACATCCCGTGCACGAACGCGCTGAAGACCATGATGGACGCACTGCCCCGGGGCGATGCCGTCAACGTGCTGCTCAACGGCCAGGGCCGGCCGTGGACGTCGGACTCGTTCAAGAAGGCCTGGGCGAAGGCGACGGAGGCCGAAGTGTTCGCCAGTCTTCACTTCCACGACCTGCGTGGAACGGCGGTGACGATGCTGTCAGAGGCGAGTTGCTCGGTACAGGAGGTCGCGTCGATTACGGGCCACAGCCTCGCCGGCGCGCAGAAGATCCTCGACAGCTATCTGTCCAGAACGCGACATATGGCGGAGAGCGCGATTGCGAAGCTGGAGAGACATCCCAGGAACGTTTCAGCAAAACGGGCTGCAAAACGCGATGTCTAAAATCGGCTAAGTTATTGGTCGGAGTGATAGGATTCGAACCTACGACCCCTAGTCCCCCAGACTAGTGCGCTAACCGGGCTGCGCTACACTCCGACACCGCAATGCGGTGAGGTCGTATAGGATTTTCACCGCGTCGCCGCAAGCCCGAATCGCCGGGGGGGGATCGTTGACGGCCTCGTGGGCAGTGTCTCCAGGCCTAATGGTCTCGGGTAAAGGCTGCTCGCGCGAAGACGCTTTCGGCTTGATCCACGAGGATCAACGGGGCGAAAGCCACGACGGCGTCCTCGGCTTGCTCCAGAAGGAAGGCGACATCGGCGACGTGAAGCCGAATAGCTTCGTCTCGGATGTAGATGATCATACGATGAAGGACTTTGACGTCCTCGTCATTGTGATGGTCGCTGTCCACGCCGTCCCCCCAAGCCCGCCTACGCCACAGGTCAGACACCGAACGACTGCAGCATCCCGTCCGACTGCCGCCGTCATGCCACAAAGCCCCTCAGCAATGAACGGCCAGGTTTAACACAGGTCAACTTTGCGCGTTTTTGACGCGACGGCAACGGCTTGTTTTGGACCATTCCAAAGTGGCGATGCCTATCGACGATCACTGAGACGCCAAAGCCACATCCTCAAGTGCGCTTCTGAGGATGCGTAGCAGCCCGCCCCTTACTCAGGTCCGGACCGCTCTCACGGCAGCGATCAACCGCCGACATTCCGTCAGATCCGCAGCAACCGCTTGGACCAGGTCGCGAAATCCGCTTGGATCCGACGCTGCCTCAAGAGGACCATCGCTCGCCGAAGACAGGGGTCGGGAGAGGTCCGGCAGCGCAGCTGATTCGCCAGGGCCGACTGGTCGTCCGCCCGATTGAATGTTGCCGATCGGCTTGCCGTCATCTTCGTCGTGTTTCAACGGAGGCCGTCGCCGGGCCGGCGTGCCGGAGCCTGGCACACATGCCTCCACGATGCTTCGAGGCCCCTGCTCCCGGAGCATGCGCTGCACACCCTTGATGGTGTAGCCCTGCCCGTAGAGCAGTGTCTTGATGCTGCGCAGCAGCGCCACGTCTCCGGGCCGATAGAACCGTCGCCCGCCGGCGCGTTTCAGCGGCTTCACCTGCGGGAACCGCGTCTCCCAAAAGCGCAGCACATGCTGCGGCAGTTTCAGGTCTTCGGCGACCTCGCTGATGGTGCGATAGGCCTCGGCGCTCTTCTCGGTTTTGGCCCAGTCACTCATCCGCAGGCGACGGTGCGCCGTTGATCCGGCTCTTCAGGATGTTCGATGGTTTGAACACCATGACCCGGCGAGGTGTGATCGGCACCTCGATCCCGGTCTTGGGATTGCGACCGATACGCTCGCCCTTGTCCCGGACCACGAACGACCCGAACGACGACAGCTTAACGGTCTCGCCTCTCACGATGGAGGCCGAGATCTCTTTCAACACCATTTCGACAAGCTCTGCCGATTCGATCCGCGACAGGCCGAGTTGCTGATAGACGGCCTCGCTCAGGTCGGCTCGCGTGATGGTCTTGGCGTCCGATATGCCGGGAAGTTTCGTCATGGGCGCTCTCGCGGGACGTCCCCTGCTACGCGCTGCAAGGGCGTCGGGCCCCTGACATTAACGACACTCGCGCCGTTGCGGAAGCGCCGAGATGGCCTCCGAACCCGATCCGCCACTCACCAGCGTAGAAGAGCGCTACCCCAGGTAAAGCCGCCGCCTACGGCTTCCAGCATGACGAGTTGGCCAGGACGGATGCGACCATCGCCGCACGCGACGCTCAGGGCCAGCGGCACGGATGCGGCCGAGGTGTTGGCGTGGAGTTGCACCGTGCTGACGACCTTGGAAGCCGGAATGCCGAGCTTGGCGGCGGAAGCGTCGATGATCCGCCGGTTCGCCTGGTGCGGCACAAACCAGTCGAGCTCCTCGGGACCGATCCCGGCCGCCGCGAAAGCATCCGTGACGACATCGGTGACATGGCCCACGGCGTGCCTGAATACATCGCGTCCCTCCATGCGGAGATGGCCCGTCGTGCCCGTGGTGGACGGGCCGCCATCGACGTAGAGTTTCTCCCGGCCACGACCATCCGAACGCAGGTGGGTTGTGATGATGCCACCGTCGCGCAGCGGATCACCGCCAGCACAGGCTTCGAGCAGGATCGCGCCCGCTCCGTCGCCGAAGAGCACGCAGGTGGTGCGATCGGACCAGTCGAGGAGTCGCGAGAAGGTTTCGGCCCCGATCACCAGCGCGCGGCGATGCGAGCCCGAGCGGAGAAACTTATCGGCCGTGGCGAGCGCAAAGACGAAGCCGGAGCAGACGGCCTGAAGGTCGAAGGCGACACCCGTGGTGATGCCGAGAGCGGCCTGCACCTGGGTCGCAGTGGCGGGAAAGGTGTAGTCGGGGGTGGCGGTCGCCACGACGATGAGATCGATATCGCCGGCGGCCCAACCCGCCCGGTCCAGTGCATCGCGGGCTGCCGCGGTGGCGAGTTGCGAGGTGGTTTCGCCTTCGGCGGCGAAGTAGCGGCGCGTGATTCCGGTGCGCTGCACGATCCACTCGTCCGTCGTATCGACGGTCAAGGCCAGTTCGGCATTGGTCACGCATCGCTCCGGGAGGTAGGCGCCCACACCACGCACGACGGAACGCCAGCCGCTCGATTTCACCACGAGGCCTCTTCATTACTGCGCCAGGCCACCACGGCCGAGCCCTGCCCCCGCTCCTTGCCGGTGTCACGCCGTCGCCGACACAGGCGCTCCAGAAGCGAGCTTGGTCACGTGCTCCGGCATCGTCCCGAACCGTGCGGCATCGTTACGCCGGATCCACAGCGGGCTCATCGCCCCCGCGGGGCACCCCTATGCGCCCAAACGGTTCCAGCGGCAATCACGATGGCCATTCGCCATGTCAGCGAACCGGGACCTCTACGGTGCCTTGAGCCGAGAGGGCCAGCGAAGCCGACGCGGTCTGAGCCTCCTGGGCCAGGGCGAGCTGGTCACGGATGCGCGCCAGCAGGTCGTGGCTGACCATCTCGTGCCCGACCCCGATGGCGCGCGCGTAGCCCAAGACATCGGTCCCGCCGTGGCTCTTGATCACGATGCCGTCGAGGCCGAGGAACACGCCGCCGTTGACGCGGCGCGGATCCATCTTCTCGCGCAAGGCCGCGAAGGCGCCCTTGGCAAACCAGTAGCCCAGCTTCGAGAGCCAATTGGCACTCATCACCTCGCGCAGGTAGCGGCCGATCTGGACGGCGGTGCCTTCGGCGGTCTTGAGCGCGATGTTGCCGGTGAAACCTTCCGTCACCACCACGTCCACGGTGCCTTTGCCGAGATCGTCTCCCTCGACAAAGCCGCGGTAGTCGAGCGACGGCAGATCGAGCTCGCGGAGCAGACGCCCCGCAGCCTTGATCTCTTCGAGACCTTTGATCTCTTCGACGCCGACATTGAGCAGCCCCACCGTCGGACGTTCGATGCCGCGCACGATGCGGGCCATGGCGGCTCCCATGATGGACATGTCGACGAGATGCTGGGCGTCGGCACCGATGCTGGCCCCGACATCGAGGACGATGGAGACGCCCTTCACGGTTGGCCACATGGCGGCGATGGCCGGCCGGTCGACATTGGGCATGGTGCGCAGGCAGATCTTCGACATGGCCATCAAGGCCCCGGTATTGCCGGCCGAGACCGCCACATCGGCCCGACCGGTCTTCACCGCCTCGATGGCGAGCCACATCGACGACGTCCGGCGGCCGGTTCGCAAAGCTTGGCTCGGCTTGTCGTCCATTCTCACCGCCACGGTGGTGTGGATGATCTCGGACGCGGCGGCGAGGTTCGGTTCGCGTTTGAGGAGGGGCTGGATCTGTGCCTCGTCGCCGACCAGCAGAAAGCGGGTGCCGGGGCGTTCGCGCAGCGCTTGCGCGGCTCCGGGAACCACGACGGAAGGTCCGTGATCGCCGCCCATGGCATCGATTGCGATCCGAACCTGGTCCGTCATTCTGTCTCCGTCAGCATCGCTCGTGCGCTGCAGTTCCGATCCAAGGGGAAACGATCAAGCCGCAGCGGACACTGCCGCATCGCCAGCGGCACCGCCCGGTTCGGCAGCGTCCAATGCCGTGACGGCAACCCTCGCGTCAACTCGCACCGGGTCAGCATGATGATGCCCGAACGCGACATTTCGGCGACGAAGTCGTCAGTCGCCGCCTGGCGCCGTCAACCCCCGCAGTGCCGCGAAGGGCGACGCCGCTTCGTCCGGCGCCTCGGCCTCGGGTTCGGCAAAGGCGACGCCCGGCTTTTTCGGATAGGGATCGAGACCCAGGACGAGAATCTCGGCCGTCAGAGCGCCGAGGTCGATGCGTCCAGCGACGATCGGATCGGGCAGCTCCGGCTCGACCTCGTCATCCTGGACCGGCGGACGAGCGGCCTGGGCGGCCTCCAGGGCTTCGACTTCGGCCGCAGGGGCGAAGCCAACGTCGACCGTCTCGGAAAGATCGGAGGCGAACTCCTCCAACGTCACGACGCAAACCTGCCGAATCCGGGCCTTCACGGTACCGATCACGCGGAGACCAGTTGCCCCGTCCCTCCGGATCCGGAGATCGGCGTCGAGCGCTTCGATGCCGGGGAGTTCGCATTCCAGGGCGAGCGCCTGGCGCTCGGCCTCGGTCGACTCGACGCGGAAGGCCGTGCCGCCGCCATCGCGGACGGAAGCGGCATCGAAGCGCCGGGACAAGGGACCGGTTGGCTGGATGGAGGTGCGCGTCATAGGGAGCCCTGCGGCGGAATGGTGGATGGATCGGGGAAGGGCAACGGCCCCGCCAGACAGGCGTCCAGCGAAGCTGCATCCAGCGCTCCGGCAGCCGCAACCACATAGCCGGCCATGCGAAGTGCCACCGTGGCGGAGTCCCGTCCCGCATAGACATTGCGCGTCACCGCGGCCGCTATCGTCTCCGGCCCAAGCGGGAGCGCTGCATCATAGGCGGCGGAGCGTCCCAGGAACGCTTCGCAGAGCTTCTTCATTCGCTTCGGCACCGTAATGTCGCCGACTCCCGCCTCGCGAAGGTCGGCGTCGAGCCGTGCGAACAGCGTGTCGACCAGATCTTGCGCCACGGCGGGGCCGGGTGCCTCGGCAAGGTTGAACCTGCGCAGGAGGAGGCCGGCATGCAGGGCCAGCATCTCGAAGCGGCCCTCGAACGTGTCCGGAACGCCGTAACCGAGGTAAAACTCAGGGTTGCGCGCCGCCTCGACCATCTCGGTATGGAGCCGGTCGAGCAGTAGGTGCGTCGGAGAGGGGCGTCGGCGCCCGAAGGGAAAGACCATGGCGTCGGATCCGGGAGCCGTCGCCCGACGACACGATTCAACGGGGCTCGACATCGAGGCGAAACTTGCTTTTCGCGAGTGCCGCAGTTACGCACTGCCCTCACCCAATGCAAGGGCTCCTTCGAGACGGGAGCCGGCGCCCCAGGGCCGACGCCCTCACGCGCTCGGACCTGAACCAGGAGGTTCGGATGCGAGGCAAGGACAAGGGCTCGCGGCGTGTCCGCACGGTCGCCGGGCTTGCGGCGGCCTCTCTGCTATCTTTGAGCCTCGGCGGCTGTCTCGGCTACGATGGCGAGGTCACCCGAGGCTATGTGGTCGACCAGCGCTCGCTCGACCAAGTGAAGCCGGGATCCTCCGCCGAGCAGGTTCTGGTGGTCATGGGTACCCCTTCGACCACGTCGACGGTTGGCGGAACTGCCTGGTACTACATCAGCCAGACGGTCGATCGAACCTTCGCCTTCTCGGCTCCGGCTGTCGTCGACCAGCGCGTACTGGCGGTGTATTTCAGCAAGGACAAGAAGGTCGAGCGCGTCGCCAACTACGGCCTGCAGGACGGCAAGGTCTTCGACTTCGTCAGCCGGACGACGCCTACGGGCGGCGCCGAGCAGGGCTTCGTCAAGAACCTGTTCCGCTCGCTGATGCGGTTCAGCTCCTAGGCGGCTTCGAGCCCATGAACGGGCTTGGAGCCCAGAGTCAGCATACGTCAGCGAAGAACTGACACACGCCGGCAGCGTCACACTTCGGCCGTGGTATCCGGCGGTATCGCGGTTTCGACGTGGGCCACAGAAACAGGCCGGACCGGATCGAACAGGCTGAAGAGAATCAGTCCCGTCGCGAAACCGCCGATATGGGCTTCCCAGGCGATCGGCCCGCCCATGCCGAACGACACCGACCCTAGGCCGAAAAGCAGGTTGGTGGCGAACCACGCCACCATGAAGGTCACGGCTCGGCGTTCAGTCAAGACCTGCCGGAGCGTCAGGGCGGGCTGAACGAAGGCTTGGCCTCGTCCCTGCTCGTCCGTGTCGATGATCGCCGCCATCGGCACATGAGGTTGGAACATGAAGCGCAGCGACGCTCCCATGCAACCGGAGACCGCTGCCGATGCGCCAATCACAGGCATGAAATCCAGCGGGTGCGCGGCCCATTGCACCAGGGCGCCCGCCCAGGCGGTCACGATCAGAAACGCGAAAAACCGCCACGTTTCGAAGCGCCGCGCCACCGGCGAACCGAAAGCGAGGAGCCATACGGCATTGAGCCCGATATGGGCCCAGTCGGCATGTAGCAACGCGTAGGTTACCGTCGTCCAGAGGTCGGACGAGCCGTCGCCGACGACAAACCGCTCGATCTGAGCCTGCCGGTAACCGTCGGCTCCCTGCCCTGCCAGACCAACCGCGCTTGCGACGACGCGATCCGGTGCGATCGCGTAGGTCAGGCGTCCGGGAACGAAGGCAAGATGGGAGAAAAGCGCCTCGTCCCAGGTCTCGGGGATGACCTGCCGTCCGAGATGCATGCCCACCAGGACCAGGAGGATCGCGAGGACGCCGGCGGGAATGTTGAAGATGGGTTGGCGCAAGCCGGCAGCGGCACGGACTTCGGCGACTCGGTTGAACACATGCCTGCCTTTGGTGTGCGGATCGCGGCCAGTGCGACGCGCGTGTCAGGCGGCTCGATAACCCTGACGGCGCGGCGGTGAAGCGGTCGCGACCGCTCGACCGTCACATGACCGGGTGGCGGGAGCAAGCGGCTCAGTTCACCGCGAGACTCCGTCGAGCGGCACACCGCGTGCTGCCTGAGGCTCCAGTGGCGTCCGGCACCCCCCTTTGGTGCCAGATCGCGACAGCTGAACCGCCGCCGGGGACAACGAGGTCTGAAATGAAACATGTCGTCAGTCGAGACCTTCACGCATACTGGGATGCGCTGCGGGGGAAACGCACGGCCCCGGAACGCGCCGACATCGATCCGGCCGCCATCAGGCATATCCTCGCGTACACGTTCGTTCTCGAAATCCCACGCTGCGATAAGCCCGTGCGGGCACGGAAGATCGACGTCCGGCTCTCGGGAACGCGGATCAACGCTCTGTTCGGACACGATCTGAAGGGATGCTCGTTCGAACGGCTCTGGAGCCCTGGCGCCGGCTCCACGGTCGACGCCATGCTCGACAGCGTGCTCGACGAGCGCGCAGCCATCGTAGCAGGGGCGACCGGCGGACCTCCTGGTCGCTGCCCGGTCGATATCGAAGTCCTGCTCCTGCCGCTGCGCCATCACGGGTCCACGCATTCCCGGATCTTCGGCTCGATGGTGGCCCATGACAGTCCCGGCTGGATGGGCCTCGCCCCGATCGATCCGTTGGATCTGAGATGCTTTCGCACATTGATCGGCGGCGCCGCGAGCCACGACCGAACGACGCCCGCCCCGCAATGTCGGCCGTCGTGGTCCGAGCCGGTTTCCCAGGCGGACAACGCTCGGCGCCCCACGATGCCGAAGCAGATCGGGCGATTCAGGGTCTATAACGGTGGAGGCGAAGGTCGGGCTCTGGGGTGAGTTCTCGATCGACCTCCGCAATCGGGTTCAGCGGACCTTAACGGGTCTCGATCCATGATTTAGCGAGCAGAGACATCCCGCACTCCACCCAAGGCGATCCCGGTGGCCCCCATTCCGCTGAAGCTAGCAGAGCCTCAAGTCGTCGAACGTCGACGCCACCAGCGCGTGCGGGTCGCGGTCCTGGGTCGCTACATGCTGGAAAACCGGCAGGAGTTCCCGTGCCAGACCATCGACATGTCGCCGGGCGGCGTGGCGCTTGTCGCGCCCGTGCGGGGCCATGTCGACGAGAGGGTCATCTGCTACATCGACCAGATCGGCCGCATCGAGGGCAAGGTCGCGCGACTGTTCGAGGGCGGTTTCGCATTGTCGCTCAACGTTCCACTTCTCAAGCGGGAAAAGCTGGCCGATCAATTGACCTGGCTCGGCAATCGCCATGCGCTCGGCATGCCGGAGGATCGGCGTCACGAGCGCATACCGCCCCGCAACCCGCGGGCTACCCTGCGTCTGCCGGATGGTCGCGAGGTGCCGGTGCGGCTGATCGATGTTTCGGTGTCGGGCGCGGCTTTCACGGCCGAGGTCAATCCGCCGGTCGGAACGGCCGTCTCGCTCGGACAGACGCCCGCTCTCGTGGTCCGGGGTTTCGCGGGTGGCGTCGCCGTGGAATTCGCCCGAGCCTTCTCGTCCGACAGCGACCCAAGCACTCTGGTCTTCTAGAGCCTGTCAGGCTTTTGAAGCGAAGTTCGACTTCAGGCTTTGAACAGGCTCACATTTTGGAGCTGGCGTGTGTCAACAGCGGCATGACACACGTAGGCTGCCGGCTTCGCCCTTGGCGCCGGCACACGCCTGGCGCGCTTCGCCGAGACCCTCGCGGGCCTAGCGGCCGGACAGCGGTCAGATCTCTTCGAGATCGTAGTCGAGGATCGCCATCTGCAATGTGAAGGACTGACCCTTGGGATCGTCGGCCGACACGACGCCGAGGAAATCGCTCCCCAAGTTCAGTTCAACCGAGTCGGTCTTCTTGACGCGCGGCACGACCTTGAACTTGTCGTTGTCGAACAAAAGCTTGAGATAGGATTCGATCGTCTCGCGTCCGACCGGGATCTTCATCTCGAACGAGAAGGAGCGATCACCGTCCTCGTCGTCGACGGCGATCGTGGCGATCTTTCGCTCTCCCAGGGACACGTCGGCCCGCTCGGCGTCGGCCTGGTTCGGCAGCACCTTCAAGGCGGTGTTGCCGAAGATCCGCTGCAGGTAGTCCTGCAGCTTGTGAAGTTCTCTCTTATCCAAGCTGTGCTCCAAAGCAGGCTGGCGGTGGAAACGGCTCGCCCGGGGGTCCAATCGGACGTCGAGCGAACCGCGTGACGAGCGGCAGGACCACCCTGGCCGGGACCGACGACGCGTCAACCGGATCCGGCGATCGCCTCGTCCGCGGAGGCGACATGACCCGAGCGTCTTCCCGGTCACCTCGCCGAGGGCCGGACCCTAGACGAGGCCGGAGCCCGACGGAAGGGGTGCTGGTGCGTCTTCGGCTGGAGGAGCAGATCGACGTTCCGTCAGACTGTCTCGTCGGCTGTCCGAACCAACAGACGCGCCTGTTCGGCGAAGACGCGATCCGGGGTCTTCTGGGCGATGATCTGATCCATGGTTCGCGCCGGCTCGGCACAGCCCGCCTCGCCCACGACACGACCGGGCACCCCCACGACGGTCTTCTTCGGCGGCACCGAGGACAGCACCACGGAACCCGCCGCAATGCGCGAGCAATGCCCCACTTCGATATTGCCGAGCACCTTGGCGCCCGCGCCGATCAGCACGCCGTGGCGGATCTTCGGGTGACGGTCGCCGACCTCCTTGCCGGTGCCGCCCAGCGTGACGTCATGGAGGAGGGACACGTCGTCCTCGATCACCGCCGTCATGCCGACTACGAGGCCGGTCGCGTGATCGAGAAAGATGCCCTTGCCGATGGGAGCGTTGGGATGAATGTCGGTGCCGAAGACACCGGAGGAGCGGCTCTGCAGATAGAGCGCGAGATCACGACGCCCCGTGTGCCACAGCGCATGGGCGAACCGATGCGTCTGTATGGCGTGAAAACCCTTGAAATGCAGCAGCGGCTCGACGAGGCGCGTGCAGGCGGGATCACGGTCGAAGAAGGCCAGGAGGTCGGCCCGGAACGCGACGGCAATCCCGGGGTCGTGCCGCGCCACTTCGGTGAAAGCCTGGCTGAGCAGAATCGCCGGCACGTCGCCGTGATCGAGCCGCGCCGCGATCCGGTAGATGACGGCGGCCTCGAGCGATTCGTGATTGAGGACCGCGGTGAGGATCAGTTTCGACAGGACAGGCTCGCGACGCAGGATCTCGTCGGCCTCCGTCCGCATGCGGGCGAAGAGCGGGTCGACGCTCGCCATCTCGACGACCTTGGCACTCTGGTTCTGCCACATGACCCCTACCTCCGGACGCCGGCGTCGACGCCTGGGCCCACCCAAGCAACACATACGAGTTAGACGCCTGGGCACAAGCCCCGGCTGCCACCATCACGAATGCATCGTTGCCGGCAAGTCTCGTCAAACCCGTCAGGGACGATGGGCCAGAAACGCCAGCACACCCATCTTGAACACCTTGTCCCCCACGGCTGGATTATGGTCCCGGTCCGGAATGTCGAGAACCTCGCCGCGCGGCAGCAGGTCGGCCAGGCCGCGCGCATCGCCCGCCACCGAATCCTTGGTTCCGACGGCGACGAGACAGGGCACGGCGATCCGCCCGACTTCCTCGGCCGTCAGCGTCTGGCGAGAGCCCCGAATACAGGCCGCCAAAGCTTCGAGGTCGTTGCCACCGGCTTCGGCGAAGCGTCGAAACATGCGCTGCATCGGGTCCGTCAGCGCGTCGATCGATCCCGCCTCCATGGCGTCGGCAATGCCCGACGGCAGACCGACACCCTCGACGAGGTGGCGACCAAGACCGCCGAACACGACCGAGCGGACACGGTCGGGCACCGAGAGCGCTAGAAAAGCGGCGACTCGCGCGCCCATCGAATAGCCGATGATGTCGGCCCGCTCGATCTCGAGATGGTCGAGAAGGCGGCGGGCATCGTCGGCCATGAAGGACGTGGCATAGGCGGCGGGCTCGTGCGGCTTGTCGCTGGCGCCGTGACCGCGATGGTCGAAGAGCACGGCGCGGCGACCGTCGTCCGAGAGGGTGCGGAGCCAGCCCGTGTCGGCCCAGTTCGTGCGCCCCGAGGAGGCGAAGCCGTGGATCAGGAGAACCGGCTGCCCTCGGTCGGCTGCCTGCGGGAACTCGTCGCGGAAGTAAATCCGCAAGCCATCAGAATCGAAGTCCATGCCGTCGAGAGCCTCAGCTGCGTGTTCGGCGCGATCCTTGCCGCGGGCACGGCGCCGCGGCAAGCGACCCGTCGGCAGGATGCAAAGGCTGCCCTACCCTTCCGCGGTGGTTGCCCCTATGGTGCGCCGCGATCGTCGCCCCCATCGAGGACCCTATGGCCAGCCATCAGACGCCGCATTTCCACAATGAGCCGGGTGTGCCGACGATCCGCATCGGCGTCAGGGAATTCATGTGCACAGGCGCCCTGCCGCCGCTCGACCATCCCCACACCTTCATCGACATGGGGGACAGCGACGACGCCATCTGCCCCTATTGCTCGAGCCACTATGTCTTCACTCAGGCCCTCGGTCACCACGCCGACCCGGCCGCCTGCGAGTACCATCCCGACACCGCGCCCTGAGTCCCAGGGCACCATGGTCGACATCGCGGTCGCGGGAGCAGGCATAGGTGGCCTCGCGGCCGCCCTCGCCCTGGCCGAGATTGGCGCCAGGGTTTCGGTCTACGAACAGGCCGCTACGCTGGAGCCTGTCGGCGCCGGTGTGCAGATCTCCCCCAATGCCACGCTGGTGCTCCGCCGCCTCGGTGTGTTGAACCTGCTCCGCACCAGTGCCGTCGCGCCGAGCGAAGTGCTGATCCGCAGAGCCCGCGACGGCGCGACCCTCGCCCGCCTGCCGCTCGGGCCAGACGCGGAAGCGCGATATGGCGCGCCGTTTCTCGTCGTGCTGCGGGCCGACCTTCAGGCCGCACTGCTCGCCCGAGTCGCGGCCACGGCCGCCATCACGCTGCATCTCGGCTGTGGTGTTTTGAGCTACGACGCGCAGCATGACGGGGTCAGGCTGCGCTTTACCGATAAGGGCCGAGCCCCTCACGCGGTAGACGCACTCGTGGGAGCGGATGGAATCCGGTCGACGGTTCGCCGCCAGCTTGCCGGGCCGGGTCACGACGACGCGCGAGCTTCCGGCCGTTCCGCCTATCGCAGCCTCGTGCCGTGCGAGGCGGCCCCGCCCGACGCTCGCCTGCCACGTTCGAACCTCTGGCTCGGGCGCCGTGCCCACCTCGTCCACTATCCCGTCAGCGGCGGCACGATGGTGAATGTCGTCGCCATCCTCGACGGGAGAGCTCCGGCCCGAGGCGACGGCTTCTGGTCGCAGCCGGCCGACGCGGTGGCGGTCCAGTTCGCGTTCAGGCATTGGTCCAAAGCCGCCCGCCAGTTGGTCGCGGCGGCGCCGGCTTGGCGAAAATGGCCGTTGTTCGATCGCCCGCCTCTGCCACGCTGGTCGGAGGGGGCCGTCACGCTACTCGGCGACGCGGCCCATCCGATGCTGCCGTTTCTCGCGCAGGGCGCCGCCCAGGCCATCGAGGATGCCGCCTCCCTGGCCGATTCAATCGGCCGCACGTCCACCGATCTCGCCGCGGCATTTGCAACGTATAACGCCGAACGGGCGTCCCGGACAGCTCGCGTTCAGGCACAGTCGCGCAGACAAGGTTACATCTATCATCTTGGACCTCCGGCCTCCAACGTCCGCGACCTCATCATGGCTGGTCTAGGGCGCGACCGGCTGGCTGCGGGCCTGGACTGGCTCTACGACGCGCCCGCCGCGGTCCGGCGCTTCGCCGAAACCGGGGAAGCGCCCTAAAACCTTCACGCCATCGCGGGGCATCCTGGCCCGAAGCGGGTACGCCAACCGACCGGACTCATGTCGACCGACTCCCAGAAACCGGACCTGCGCTCGGCTCATGTCATCGTCGTCGCGAACGAGAAAGGCGGCACCGGCAAGTCGACGGTGTCGATCCACACGACGATCGCACTGCTCAAGGGCGGCTATCGGGTGGCGACGATCGACCTCGACACGCGCCAGCGCACGCTGACGCGGTTTCTCGAGAACCGGATGTCCTGGGCGGAGCAGGCGGGCATCGGCCTGGAAATGCCGTTCCACCATGCACTCGACCGTGGCAATTCGGCGGATGTCGCCGACAACGAGACACGCGAATTCTCGGAGTTCGCCGGGGCGATCGAGGAGATCGAACACGATTACGAGTTCGTCGTGATCGATACGCCGGCGTCAGACAGCTACCTGATGCGCCTCGCCCATTCGCTGGCCGACACGCTGGTCTCGCCGATCAACGACAGCTTCATCGACGTGGATGTCTTCTCGCGCGTCCACCACGATCGCGCCAAGCGCGGCGCCATCGCGCATTATGCGGACCTGGTGCTCGAAGCGCGCCGACGCCGCCGTCAGGTCGATGCCGGCATGATCGACTGGGTGCTGTTGCGCAACCGCATCGCATCGATCCAGTCGAACAACGCCCGGCAAATCGCCACCAGCATCGCCAAGCTGGCGACAGAGTTACAGTTCCGCACCGCCGAAGGTCTGCACGACCGCGTCATCTTTCGCGAGCTTTTCCCCATTGGGCTGACGGCACTCGACCCTATCGAGGAGGGGGCAAAAGGCGGCGTCCTCACCAACTCGCAGATGGCGGCTCGGCAGGAGGTTTCGGAGCTGCTCGAAACCCTGCGACTCCCCATCCGCGCCTCCGGCCAATCCCATATCGCGGCGCGCCACGACTGGTTCGAGCAGATGTCACGCTTTTACCGCGACAGGGAGCCTGGCTCATGACGAGCGCAGTGCGGAGTCTGCGGTCGGCCGCTGGATCCCCGGGGCGGCTAGGACGTTCAAAGAGCTGACGCCAAGTCGGACCGGAGCATCGTCCTGACAGTCCGCCTTTGAGACCGCGAGCTTTCCGCTATGAAATTGTTCGATTGCCAGGTTTGTTGCCAGACGCTGTATTTCGAAAACACGACTTGCGAGAAATGTGGGCATCGCCTCGGCTACGTGCCTGAGGATCAGGATCTCTACGCCGTGGTGCGGGTGGGCGACACGGCAGACCACGCCTGGCAGATCAAGGGCGACACGGCGCGGACCTTCCGATTTTGCGCCAATGCACAGCACGACGTCTGCAACTGGCTGGTGCCCAGCGCGCAGGAGGGCCATTTCTGCGTGGCTTGCCGCCACAACCATACGGTGCCGGATCTCGCCAAGCCCGGGAACCTCGAACTCTGGCGGCTGATTGAGATTGCCAAACACCGCCTGTTCTACACGCTGATCGAGCTTCAGCTTCCGCTCGTGACCCGGACCGAGGACCCGAAGGAAGGGTTGACCTTCGAGTTCATGGAAGACACTGGCCCGGACCAGCACATAATGACGGGACACGACAATGGCCGCATCACCATCGCGCTCACGGAGGCCGATGATGCCGAGCGCGAGAAGCGCCGCAAGAGCATGCACGAACCCTACCGCACCCTGTTGGGGCATTTCCGGCATGAGATTGGGCACTATTACTGGGATCGCCTCGTGCGGGACACGCCGGCGCTGAGCGCCTGCCGCGAAGTCTTCGGCGACGACTGCGAAGACTATGCCGAGGCACTGAAGCGGCATTACGCGGAAGGCGTCCCGCAGAACTGGCGCGAGACCTTCGTCAGCGCCTATGCCACCACTCATGCCTGGGAAGATTTCGCCGAGACCTGGGCGCATTACCTTCACATTCTCGACACGCTCGAGACCGCGGAATCCTTTGGCGTCGCCACGCGTCCGCACGGGGTAGCCGAGGCCGACCAACTCTCGGTGGAAGTGAACTTCCATCCCGATACAGCCGCCAGCATCGCACCTCTCGTCAAGGCTTGGCTGCCCCTCACCTTCGCGCTGAACAGCCTGAACCGCTCCATGGGTCTCGGGGATCTCTATCCCTTCGTGCTGACGCCCGGGATCATAGACAAGCTGGGCTTCATGCACGATCTCATCCACGGCTGGGTCGGCGCGTCGAGCCCGAACCAGCCCCAAGTAACCCATGCCCCGGTTCCGGAGAACTCTCCGCCGCCCGAGAGCCCCGCCTCCGCCGGCATAGGCTAGAGCCATCGCGTCCAGGCACAGCGCTTGCTAATCTCCACCGTCGTGAGCCTCGCTTCCGCGACTCTCGCCGGCGGAGGATTCCCATGCATGACACCGCCCTGCCCGTCTCGAGCCGTGACCCGGCCAAGGACCAGCCGCTCATCGACGACATCCGTCTGCTGGGCTCGACGCTGGGCGACATCGTGCGCGAGCACGAAGGCGAGGCCTGCTTTTCGATCGTCGAGAACGTTCGGCAGCTCAGCGTGCGCTACCAGCGGGACAAGGATGATAAGGCGGGTCATTCGCTGGAACTGATCCTGCGCGGGCTGACGCCCTCCCAGGCGGTAGCCGTGATGCGGGCCTTTTCCTATTTCTCGCATCTCGCCAACATCGCCGAAGACCGGCATCGCGTGCGCCGCCGAGCCCTTCACACCAACGAGCCGGGCGCCTCAAGCCACCAGGACGGCAGCCTGGCCAAGAGCTTCGAACGTTTCGCTGCAGCGGGGATCGGCCATGCTCAGGTCGCCGACACGCTGCGCCGGTCCTGGGTGTCGCCCGTACTCACGGCCCATCCGACCGAGGTCCAGCGCAAGAGCCTGCTCGATGCCGAACTCGCCATCGCCGAACTCCTGGCGGCGCGCGACGGAATTCAGGACAGCCGCGAGTTCGACCGCAACACCGCAATGCTGCGCATCCGCATCACACAGCTATGGCAGACGCGCCTGCTGCGCGACCGCAAGCTGACGGTGCGCGACGAGATCGAGAACGCGCTGAGCTACTACCGAACCACCTTCCTGCGCGAGATCCCTCGCCTCTACGCCGAAATCGAACATCATCTCGGCGAGGCGCCCGCCTCCTTCTTCCGCATGGGAAACTGGATCGGCGGCGATCGCGACGGCAATCCTAATGTCGACGGCACGACGCTGGAGGTGGCGCTCCGGCGGCAATGCGAGACGGCGCTCGACTTCTACCTTGGCGAATTGCAACACCTCGGCGCCGAGCTTTCGGTATCGGAGCGGCTCGTCGGATCCTCGCCGGACCTCGCCGTCCTGGCGGCGTCGTCGCTGGACGACAGCCCCCATCGCGAGGACGAACCCTATCGCCGGGCCTTGCTGGCGGTCTCGGCCCGGGTCTCGGCGACACGCCTGGCCCTGACCGGCGACACCGGCGCTCATCATCCGCCGCGCATCGCGCTGCCGCCCTATGCCGGGCCGCAGGAGCTCGCCGCGGACCTGGCCCTGATGGCGGCCTCGCTCCGGCAGCATCACGGAGCGGCCTTGGTCGACCTCCGGCTCGGGCCGCTGCAGCGCGCCGTCGACGTCTTCGGCTTCCATCTCGCGACCGTCGACCTGCGCCAGTCCTCCGACCGGCACGAGGAGACTCTGGCCGAACTGATGGCCACGGCCGGCGTCGAGCCGCGCTATCCCGCGCTCGACGAAGCGGCAAAGCGAAGCCTTCTCCTGCGCCTGCTCGGCGAGCCGCGCCCGTTGCGGCTGCCCTTCGAGACCTATTCGGAGCGGGCCACCAGCGAATTCGGCGTCTTCGAGACAGCCCGCCGGCTCCGCACCGCCTTCGGCCCGGAAAGCTTGCGCCATTACATCATCAGCCACACCGAGACCGTCAGCGACCTCCTCGAAGTGCTGCTGCTGCAGAAAGAGTTCGGGCTGATGCACGGCACCTTCGGCTCGCCCGGCACCACGGTCGAGCTTATCGTGTCGCCGCTCTTCGAGACGATCGCCGATCTTCGCAACGCCGAGCCCATCATGCGCGATTTCTACGCGCTTCCCGGCGTTGAGGCCCTGGTGACGGCATCGGGCGCCGAGCAGGACATCATGCTGGGCTACTCGGACAGCAACAAGGACGGCGGCTTCTTCACATCGAACTGGGAGCTCTATCGCTCCTCGACGCAGTTGGCGCGCCTCTTCGACGAGAAGCCCGGCCTCACGATGCGGCTGTTTCACGGCCGCGGCGGCACGGTCGGGCGCGGCGGCGGACCGAGCTACCAGGCGATCCTGGCGCAGCCGCCCGGCACCGTGAAGGGGCAGATTCGACTCACCGAACAGGGCGAGATCATCTCGTCGAAATATGCCAACCCCGAAATCGGCCGCCGCAACCTCGAGACGCTGGTCGCGGCCAGCCTCGAGGCTACTCTGCTCGCCGCCACCGATGCCGCGCCCGACGGCTTCCTGGATGCGGCCGCGAGCTTGTCGCAGTTCAGCATGCGGGCCTACCGAGCCGTGGTCTACGAAACGCCGGGCTTCACCGACTATTTCTTCGCCGCCACACCGATCGCCGAAATCGCTGACCTCAACATCGGCTCGCGCCCGGCTTCACGGAAGGCCAACCGCGTCATCGAGGATCTGCGCGCCATTCCCTGGAGCTTCTCCTGGGGGCAGTCGCGCGTCAGCCTGCCGGGGTGGTTCGGCTTCGGCTCCGCGGTCCGCGACCTATTGGCTCAGCATGGCGAAGAGGACGGAATGGCGCTGCTGCGGAAGATGAATGCCGATTGGCCCTTCTTCCGCACCGTGCTTTCCAACCTCGACATGGTGCTGGCCAAGGCCGATCCCGCAGTGGCGCGGCGTTACGCCGAACTCGTCCCCGACAGGACGCTGGCGGATCGGATCTTCGCCGCCATCGAGGCTGAGTGGAGCCTCACCACGACGGCGCTCGACGCCATCCTGGAAACGTCGGAGCGTCTCGCCGACAACCCCTCGCTGGCCCGCTCGATCGAGCAGCGCTTCCCCTACATCACGCCGTTGAACCACCTGCAGGTGGACCTGATCCGCCGGTTCCGCGCCGGCCAGGCTGACGACAAGATCCAGCGCGGGATCCTGATTTCCATTAACGGTATCGCGGCAGGGTTGCGCAACACGGGGTGAGGTGCTGGCCGGACTGGCCTACCGCTCATCCCCGCGCAGGCGGGGATGAGCGGAGAGTGATCAAACCGATCTTGACCCGCCCTCACTGCACCAGCAGCGTCGCGATCCCGAACCCATCGGTGTCGCTGCGGTGCGGTGACAGGCGCAGGCCCGGCCCGTGCGGCGAGGCATGGGCGGCGAGGTTCGGCAGGCCGGCTTCGCGGGCCATATGGGCGGCATCGAGCGGCAGCAGGTTGGGATGCTGTTCGATGAGCTTATGGAGCCGGTCCTCGTTCTCCTCGCGCAGCACCGAGCAGGTGGCGTAGACGAGGCGCCCGCCCGGCTTTACGCAGGAGACGGCCGTGGCCAGGATCTCGTCTTGCGCCTTGATGCGTTCCTCGAGCGCTCCGGGACGGAGCCGCCATTTGGCGTCGGGGTTGCGGCGCCAGGTGCCGGTGCCGGTGCAGGGCGCGTCGACGAAGACGACGTCGAACCGCTGCTTTAAATCGTCGAGGGCGGTCTGTCGTCCCTTCGGGGCGCGCACCTGGACGTTACGCACGCCGGCGCGGGCGAGACGGTCGTAGATCGGCATGAGACGCCGGCCGTCGAGGTCGGTGGCGAAGATCTGACCCTTGTTCTCCATGAGGGCCGCCAGGGCCAGAGTCTTGCCGCCCGACCCGGCGCAGAGATCGAGCACCTGCATCCCGGGCTTGGCACCGCTGAGCAGCGCCGCGATCTGCGATCCCTCGTCCTGGATCTCGACGAACCCTTTCACGTAGGCAGGCTCCGCCGCGAGAGCCGGAGCGCGCCCGTCCTCGCCGATGGCGATCCTGAGGCCGTTCGGGGCATGACCGCTGGGCTCGGGATGGAGGTGGGCCAGAGATCGCGCCGCCTTGTCGCGGTCGACCTTCAACGTATTCGCCCTGAGATCGACCGGCGCGCGCCGCGCCAGAGCACGCCCCTCCTCGACGGCCGTGTCGCCGAAGGCTTTCCCGAAAGCCTCGGCCAGCCATTCCGGATAGTCGCCGCGGACATGGTCCGGCGCGCCCTCAAGCGTCCCGCTCTCCAGACGCGTGCGCTCCTCCTCGGACAGCGCCGCCGGCGCATAGCCTTCACCTGAACAGAGCGCCGCGATGGCATCCGTATCAAGGCCGCGGAGTTCCCGGAGCGCTCCGAGCAGGACGGCCCGGGCCGAGTCGGCCCCCATCACATGAGCGGCCGAACTCTTCACCCGCAACGAATCATAGACGAGGCTGCCGAGCGCCGCGCGGTCCTTCGACCCTGCGTAGCGATGCGCCGTACCCCACTCTTTCAGGGCTTCTGCGGCAGGGCGCCGTTGCATTTCGATCACATCGAGAATTTCAATGGCGGCGGAAAGTCGAGCACCGGGATTCATGAGAGTTTCGCCACAATTGAGCCTGGAATGAGAAGAAAATCGGGCATGCGCTGTCAAATGGACACGCCCGAAATCGTGTAGCCCGAGGATCAATCTATGACCCGTATCGTCCGTCAGGCGGCGCTCGCCGCCCTGGCCCTGTCGCTGGCAGCCTGCGCCACCACCCCGCCGCCCCCGCCGCCCGTCCTTCCGGCTCCGCCCAAGATGCGCCCCGACGCCAAGACGACCCTCGAAAACCATATGTGATCGGACGGCCTCCGCAACGTCGGGTGCCTATCGTGATCTGGACAAGGGCGGCTCCGGCCGCCCTTTTTCTTTGCCGGTTGTCTTTCTTAGCCCTGGAAAGAATCGAACCGGCGTCAGTCCTTCGGCTCGGAGCCGAGCGGGGTCAGACCCCGCCCGGATAGTTCGGGCTTTCCCGCGTGATCGAAACGTCGTGGACGTGGCTCTCGCGAAGGCCCGCGTTGGTGATGCGGACGAACTGCGCGTTCTCCTGAAAGTCCTTGATGGTCGCGGCGCCCGTATAGCCCATGGCGGCCCTGAGCCCGCCGGTGAGCTGGTGCAGGATGGCTCCCACGGGTCCCCGATAGGGAACCTGGCCCTCGATCCCCTCGGGCACGAGTTTCAGCTCGTTGCGGACCTCGGCCTGGAAGTAACGATCTGCCGAGCCGCGCGCCATGGCGGCGACGGAGCCCATGCCCCGATAGGATTTGAACGATCGGCCCTGGTAGAGATAGACCTCGCCGGGGCTCTCGTCCGTGCCGGCGAAGAGCGAGCCGATCATCACGGAATCGGCGCCGGCCGCCATGGCCTTGGCGACGTCTCCCGAGAACTTGATGCCGCCATCCGCGATCACCGGTATGCCCTGATCCCGCGCCGCGTCGGCAGCGTCCATGATGGCGGTGAGCTGCGGCACGCCGACGCCCGCTACGATCCGGGTGGTGCAGATCGAGCCCGGCCCGATGCCGATCTTGATCGCATCCGCGCCAGCGTCGATCAGCGCCTTGGCGCCGTCTGCTGTGGCGACATTGCCCGCGATGATCGCCACCTTGTTGGAGATGCGCTTCAGGGCCGCGACCTGATCCAGCACCTGCTGGGAATGGCCGTGAGCCGTGTCGACCACCACGCAATCGACACCCGCCTCGATCAGCAGGGCCGAGCGGGCCGCGCCCTTGGGACCGACGCTGGAGGCCGCCGCGACTCGCAGTCGCCCTTCCGGATCCTTGCAGGCCAGCGGATGCAGGGTGGCTTTTTCCATGTCCTTGACGGTGAGAAGCCCGACGCAGCGATCCTCGTCGTCGACGACGACGAGCTTCTCGATGCGATGCTGGTGCAGCAGGCGACGCGCCTCGTCGGGCCGCACGCCCTCGCGCACCGTGACGACCTTCTTGGTCATGAAGTCTGTCACGGGCTGCGTCGGGTCGTCGGCGAAGCGCACGTCCCGGTTGGTGACAATGCCGACGATCCGTGCTGGAAGCCCGACCGGTCCGGCCTCCACCACCGGAATGCCCGAGATGTTGTGGCGACGCATCAGTTCCAGCGCCATGGCGAGCGTCGCGTTCGGATGGATGGTGATGGGGTCGATCACCATGCCGCTCTCGTAGCGCTTCACCTTGCGCACCTCCTCGGCCTGGGCCTCGGGCTCGAGGTTGCGGTGGATCACGCCGATACCGCCCGCCTGCGCCATGGCAATGGCGAGACGCGCCTCCGTCACGGTGTCCATGGCGGAGGAGATGAGCGGAATGTTGAGGTCGATGGAGCGTGTTAGCCGCGTCCTGACGTCGACCTGGCCGGGCATTACGAGAGAGTGAGCCGGCTTCAGCAGGACGTCGTCGAAGGTGAGGGCTTCGGTCAGGATCGGGCGTCGGAAAGTCATGGCCAACTCCGGGCGGGTCGCGCCATGGGCCCAGCGGCCGGTGCGACGAAAAGAGCGGCGCCAGATGGGCGCCGCTCGGGTTGGCAGTGGCCACTATCACGCTGCCGCGACGGTGGGAAGACACGGGATCGGCAGACGTCCAGAGAACCCAGGAAAAGGCTTAGACGCGCCTTAACGGTCGCGTCGGCGTCGGCAGGGATTGCGGGCCTCGCTTGACGGCCTCGTCGTTCGATCTGGCGCGCGTCGCCGACCAATGACATTCAAACAATTACTTCGGCCGCTCCTTCCCGTGTGTCTTTGTCGCTCATTTCAGAGGTCGTCGCTCGCCTTGCCCCGTCACATGCTGGTCCCTCTCGTCGTCGCCTGCGCTCTGTTCATGGAAAACATGGACTCGACCGTCATCGCGACCTCCCTGCCCGCCATTGCGGCAGAACTGCATCAGGACCCGATCACGCTGAAACTGGCGATGACGTCCTACCTGATCAGCCTGGCTGTCTTCATTCCGGCGAGCGGCTGGGCGGCCGACAAGTTCGGCGCGCGGCCGATCTTCCGCGGCGCCATCGTGGTCTTCGTCCTGGGGTCCATCCTGTGCGGCCTGTCGAATTCGCTGCCGACCTTCGTGGCGGCGCGCGTGGTCCAGGGCATCGGCGGCGCCATGATGGTCCCGGTGGGACGCCTCGTGCTGCTGCGTTCGGTGCCCCGCGAGGAGCTCGTGACGGCGCTGGCCTATCTCACCGTGCCGGCCCTGCTCGGCCCCATCATGGGGCCACCGCTCGGCGGCTTCATCACCACCTATTTCGACTGGCGCTGGATCTTCTGGATCAACGTTCCGATCGGCGTGCTGGGCGTGACCCTGGCGACGCTGTTCATCAGCGACATCCGGGAGACGGAGGTCTGGCCGCTCGACATCCGAGGCTTCCTGCTCTCGGGCGCTGGCCTATCGTCCCTGTCCTTCGGCCTCACGGTGATTGGCCGCGGCATCGTGCCAGCGCCGGTGACGGCGGCGCTGATCGTCGGGGGCCTCGTGCTCGTTGCCGCCTACGTGCTCCATGCGCGACGTGCGCCCTACCCGATCATCGATCTCGCCCTGTTGCGCATGCCCACCTTCCGGGCCAGCGTCACGGGCGGTTTCGTCTTCCGCCTCGGCATCGGGGCGCTGCCGTTCCTGCTGCCCCTGATGCTGCAGATCGGCTTCGGCCTGAACCCGTTCCAGTCGGGCTGCCTCACCTTCGCGGCGGCCGCGGGCGCCATGCTGATGAAGACCACCGCCAAGCCGATCCTACGTCGCTTCGGCTTCCGGCGCGTGCTCGTGTGGAACGCGGCCTTCTCCAGCCTCTTCATGGTGGGCTACGGCCTCTTCAGGCCCTCGACGCCCGAGTGGCTGCTCTGGACGGCGCTGCTCGGAGGCGGCTTCTTCCGGTCGCTACAATTCACCAGCATCAACGCGATCGCCTATGCGGATATCGACGCTCCGGAGATGAGCCGGGCCACGAGCTTCGCCTCGGTGGTGCAGCAACTGTCGCTGTCGACCGGCGTCGCGGCGGGTGCTGGCGCAATCGAGCTCTCGCAATGGTGGCACGCCGACGCCACGCTGACGACGCGCGATTTCTCCTTCGCGTTCTATGCCGTGGCTCTGATCTCGGCCTCGGCGAGCCTGATCTTCGCCCGCCTGCCGGCCGATGCCGGCGATCTGCTGCGCGGTACGCGGCCGCGCGCCGCCGCTGCTGGACTCACGCCGAGCGGCGGCCTCGGCGATCAGCCGGCGGCGCTGGTCTCGGCCTCGTCGGGCGAGGCGGATGACCCGCGGAACCCCGTCGCCAGGACGTAGAGCTCTGAAGAATCGGCGCGGCTGGCCTTGGGCTTCACGTGCTTCACGGTCGTGAAGTCGCGCTTCAACGTGGCGAGAAGGTCGCCCTCGGTGCCGCCTTGCAGCACCTTGGCCAGGAAGAAGCCGCGCGGCGCCAGAATGCTGCCTGCGAACTCATAGGCGAGTTCGACGAGGCCCATGATGCGCAGCTGATCGGTCTTCTTGTGCCCGGTGGCGTTGGCCGCCATGTCGGACATCACGCCGTCGGCACGCCCGCCCATCATGGCGGAGATCCGCGGCACGGCGCTCTCGTCGTTGAAGTCCATCACGGCGAAGTCGACGCCAGGCACGGATTCCATCTCGAGAAGGTCCACCGCCACCACTTTGCCGGGCCCCGCCAAGGCCCCGATCCGCTGTGCCGCCACCTGCGACCAGCCGCCCGGCGCAGCGCCGAGGTCGACGATGCGCTGGCCGGGTCTTAGCAGCTTGTACTGATCGTCGATCTCCAGGAGCTTGAAGGCGGCGCGCGAGCGAAAGCCTTCCGCCTTGGCGCGGGTCACATAGGGATCGTTGAGTTGGCGGCCAAGCCACAGGGCCGACGACATGGTGCGCTTGCCGGCCGACTTGACCCTCGTCTTCAGCGATCGCCCGCCTTCCCGGCCGGACGACGGCTTGTTCGTGGTCATGGATCCTGGTCTCCTGAAGCGACGCCTACTGGTCTTCTGATGATCATGACGGATGCCGAATCCGGTCGCACCATGCGATCGAACCACCCTGACGCTGTCCCGACCACTAGGGTATTACGATCGAGATTGACATCGCGACGGTCAAGCGCCTCGCGTCGACCGGCTCGGCCAAACGCCGTCGCGGCACATCATCTGGATCAGGATACCCTCGCGCAGGCCCCGGTCGGCGATGCGCAGCCGGTCGCTCGGGAATGTTCGCCGCAACGCTTCGAGGATGGCGCAGCCCCCGAGCACGAGGTCGGCGCGGTCCGGCCCGATGCAGCCATGCGCCACGCGGGCGTCGAACGACATGGCGCGCATGCGCCGGATCGCCTCGTCGACATCGGCATGGCTCATCCACAGACCGTCAACTCTGCGGCGATCGTAGCGGCCGAGCCCCAGGAACACGCCAGCCACGGTGGTGACGGTGCCCGAGGTGCCGAGAAGGTGGAACTTGCCGCAGCGATGCTGCGCCTTCACTTGCGCGGCGAAGGGCGCCAGTTCGGCCTCGACGTAACGCACCATGGCGCCGAAACATTCCGGGGTGACGTCGACGCCGCCGAAACGGTCGGCCAGCGACACGACGCCGAGCGGCAACGACGTCCAGGCGCGAATGCGGTCCCGCACCGGACCGGATCCGTCGTCTGACCGGTCGCGATCGAGCCAGACGATCTCGGACGAACCCCCGCCGATATCGAAGAGCACCACGGCCTCGGCGCGATCGTCGGCCAGGGCCGCGCAACCTTCGGCGGCGAGGCTCGCCTCGGTTCCGCGGTCGACGATCTCGACTTCGAGGCCGGTGCGCTGCCTGACGCTGTCGAGAAAGGCCGGGCCGTTTTCGGCCGCCCGGCAGGCCTCCGTGGCGATCAGGCGCGAGCGCGTCACGCCGCGGTTTTCGATCTTGTCGCGACAGATCGCCAGAGCCGCGAAGGTCCGGTCGATGGCGGCCTGACAGAGCCGCCCCGTCGTGGACAGGCCTTCGCCAAGCCGCACGATGCGCGAGAAGCTGTCGACGACCTGCAGTCCTTCCCCGGTCGGTCTGGCGATCAGCAGGCGGCAGTTGTTGGTGCCGAGATCGAGGGCCGCGTAGAGATCCGGTCGCGTGCGGCTCCCTGAGGTGGGCTCCGTCCGGGGCGGGCAGAGCGCACCCTTCTGATCCAACACGACCTCCTCGGCGGCGGGCTCGTCGTCCGGCCGCGTCGGCCATCCCGTCCCGTCATGCCCGAAGTCTAGCGGAAGCCCAGGCTCGGCATCAAGCGGCGTGCTGCGACTATCAGGGTGGGGAGGGCTGGCCATCGCCGAGAGGCTCTCGCGCCCGGGCCGCCTCGCGCCGGCGTCGGCGGTTGCGCTTCGCCCATATGTTCAGCACCTCGACGCCGCCGGAGAACACCATCGCGAAATAGAGGTAGCCGCGCGGCACATCGAACCCGGTCCCCTCGGCGACGAGCGACAGTCCGATCAGCACCAGGAAGCACAGCGCCAGGACCTTGCTGGTCGGGTGCTGCCGGATGAACGTCGCGACCGCAGTGGCGGCCAGGAACATGATGGCGATGGAGATCGCGATCGCCACCACCATCACGGTGAGATCGCGCGCGATACCGATGGCGGTGAGGATGGAGTCGAAGGAAAAGACAAGGTCCATGACGGCGATGTTGAGGATCACCAGCGACATGGCGCGAGGCTTGGGCACTTTCTCGCCGAACTCATCGTCGTCGTCGATTTCGGCGTGGATCTCGAGCGTCGCCTGGACGATGAGGAATAGCCCCGCCATCGCCAGGACGATGTCGCGCCAGGAGAGGGGGTGATCGTAAATGGTGATGACGGGTTTCGTCAGCGCGATCAGCCAGGTCAGACCGCCGAGGCAGGCGATGCGGAACACGAAAGCGAGGCTCAGCCCGAAGATGCGGGCGATACGGGCTTTGACCGGTGGCAGCCGCTCGCCGATCAGCGAAACGAAGATCACATTGTCGATGCCGAGCACGATTTCCATCGCGGTCAGCGTGGCGAGCGCCAGCCAGCCCGAGGGCGTGTAGACCCAGTCGAAGTCCATCACCATGGGGCCGCTCCGAAGGATGGGACGAAGGCGCGCGTCAATGCTGCTGTTGCCGGGACGGGGAGGCGCCCCCTATGTGGACGTCCGACCCTGAGCCGCGCGGAGCATTGGCCCATGACAGATTCGAGCCTCAGCGGCGCCGTGGCGGCGCCACTCGTCTCCGACGTCGTCATGGTCGGAGCCGGTGCCGTGGGGCTCTCGATCGGCATCGCTCTGGCGCAGGCAGGGCTCACTGTGTCGCTCGTCGGGACGGCGGACACGCGACCGACCGGACGGACGGTGGCGCTCCTCGAAGGGTCCGTCCAGTTCTTGGCACGGCTCGGTCTCTGGCCGCAATTAAGCAGCCTGTCAGAACCGCTGCGGGTCATGCGTCTCGTCGACGACACCGGCTCTCTCTTCCAGGGGCCGCCGCTCGACTTCGATGCCCGCGAGATCGGCCGCGATTGTTTCGGCCATAACATCCAGAACCACCTGCTGGTCGAAGCTCTCGCCGCAGCGGCGTCCGCCACGCCCAACCTGACGCTGCTCTCCGGCCGGCTGGACACGTTCATTCTCGGCCCCGATCGCGTCTCGGCCGCGGGACCGGACGGCGTCGCCGTCGGGGGATCCGTCCTGGTGGCGACCGATGGACGACGTTCTTCGGCGCGCAAGGCGGCCGGGATCGCCGCCCGAGAGGTCGCCTATCCGCAGGAAGCGCTGACGACGACGCTGCACCACGACCGGCCGCATCGCAACGTGTCGACCGAATTCCACACGCGGCAGGGTCCGTTCACGCTGGTCCCCCTGCCCTCCACTGCTGAGGCGCCGCATCGCTCGAGCCTCGTCTGGGGCATGACGCCGGCGGCGGCCGAGCGCCGGACCGAAGCGTCGCCCGAGCAACTGGCGCGGGACATCGAGCGCCAGAGCCGGATGCTGCTCGGGCGTATCCGCGTGGTCGGGCCGGTCGGGCGCTTTCCCATCGGCAGCCTGAAAGCGGACCGTCTCGTCGGTGCTCGTCTGGCGCTGGCCGGCGAGGCGGCCCATGCGATGGCACCCATCGGGGCCCAGGGGCTCAATCTCAGCCTGCGCGATGCGGCCGCCCTGGTCGACGTCTTGTCCGACGCGCGGCGCGGCGGCGAGGACATCGGCACCGCCCCCGTACTCGACCGCTATGCCCGCAGCCGGCGCGGTGACATCGCGGCGCGGAGCTTCGGAGTCGATTGGCTGAACCGCGCCCTTCTCGACGACCGCATGCCGACCGACTTTCTTCGCGGCGCCGGGCTCCTCGCCATGAGCGGCATCGGCCCGCTGCGGCGCTTCGCGATGCGTCAAGGGTTGATGCCGGGCGCCGATGGCGCTTTCGGCTGACTTGATGGACTCAGGCCGACGGTCTGAGTCGGCGGGTTCGATACAGAGGGTGTACGACGCAGGCTTGACGATGGGGAAGCGCATCGTTCAGGGGTGAGCTCGGTCTTTTGTGACTCCACGCCCCGACCTTGGACCTCGTTGCGACCTACCTGGCGCTCCTCGCCCTCAGCGCCGGTTCGCCGATCCTGGTCAGTTGCCTACGGCGCGTCGCCGACGTGTGCTTCATGCAGAGTTACGCGCCGGTCACCATGCCCGACAGCGGCGACCGGAAGACGGCCATTTTCACCGTCACGGCGGAGGCGCAGGCGGTCTTCGAACGCTTTATCCGGCAGTGGCCGGACCAGTGGATGTGGGCGCATAAGCGCTGCAGCCGAGTCGACATCCGGCGCGGCCTTCTCGGGACAGGACTTCACCATGCGGATCGCCACCTGGAACGTGAACTCGGTTCGCCAGAGGCTGCCGCATCTTCTCGACTACCTGAACAAGGTGGTGCCTGACGTGCTCTGCCTTCAGGAGCTGAAATGCGTCGACGAGAGCTTTCCGCGGCTCGAGGTGGAAGCGGCCGGCTACCACGCCATCGTCCACGGCCAGAAGGGCTTCAACGGCGTCGCCATCCTGACGCGCCGGGATCTCGCGCCGCCGGACCGTGACGTCCTGGTCCGCCTGCCAGGGGACGAGAGCGACATTCAGGCCCGCTATCTCGAAGCCGTGGTCCACGACGAGCGCGGTCCCATCCGCGTCGCCAGCATCTACCTGCCCAACGGCAATCCGCCCGACACCGAGAAATATCCCTACAAGCTCGGCTTCATGGATCGCCTCACGCGACGCGCCGCGACGCTGCTGGCCGACGAGGAATGTTTCGTCCTGGCCGGCGACTACAACGTCATCCCCGAGCCGCGCGACGCCTATGATGCTTCCGCCTGGGTCAACGACGCCCTGTTCCTGCCCGAGACGCGGCAACGCTACAGGACGCTGCTCAACCTCGGCCTCACCGATGCCTTGCGCGCCACGACGGAAGCCTCGGGCGTCTATAGTTTCTGGGATTATCAGGCGGGTGCCTGGCAGCGCGATCGCGGCATCCGCATCGATCATCTGCTGCTGTCGCCTCGCGCCGCTGACCGGCTTCGCTCGGCGACCATCGACAAGTCCATGCGCGCCGCCGACAAACCCTCCGACCACGTCCCGGTCCGCGTCGACCTCCACTGATCCGCTGCCATCTCTGCGAGCGCCGCGAAGCAACCCAGGCGCGTCGTGAGCTGCGGAGCGGCCCAGCTTATCGGAGCGGCGGATTGTGGGTGCTGCGTCGCAGCGCCCCTCGCCATGACGGTGGGGTCACGCGTCTTCCTCGATGCTGGCTTGGACGACCGCGACCGTACCGCCGTTGAGGGCGGCACCGGTCAGATGGCCTATCGCCACGGCCGCCAGGCAGAGCGCCACCGACCCCACAACATTGAAGGCAGCGCGGCCGAGCGCCCCCGCCCGCAGGAGATCGAGTGTCTGCAGGCTGAAGGACGAGAAGGTGGTAAAGCCGCCGCAGATCCCCACCAGTACGAAGAGCCGAAGCGTCTCGGAGACAGGGTAGCGGCCGTGCGACAGGGTCAGCGTGCCGAAGAAGCCGATGACAAAGGAGCCGAAGATGTTGATGAGGATGGTGCCCCAGGGGAGCGATCCGCTGATCGGCAGGGCCGCCAGCGCGAGCAGGTAGCGCGCCACGGTCCCCAGAGCTCCGCCGAGCGCCACGAGCAGAACCGTCGTGAAGTCCATCATTCTGGGCTATTCTCCGAGCCTTGAGGGCCGCAGGTCACGGCAGCGCATATCGCACTGGTGCCCCGGAGGTCCAGCCGGGCAGGACGGAGGAGGTCAGGCGGGGGCTCGCACCCGTCGATCCGATTGGGAACGGTAGGACAGGGCTTCGGCGAGCTGCGCCCGGCCCACACTCCGCGACCCGTCGAGATCAGCCAGCGTCCGGGCCAGCTTCAGCACGCGGTGAAAGCCTCGCGCCGACAGCCTCAACTGGTCCGCCATCGCGCGCACGAAGGCCGTGCCGCCCTGGTCGAGCGCCGCCACCTGTTCCATCACGCCGGCGGGCGCCGCCGCATTGGTGACCACACTCGGCAGCCCGAGGTCCGCGTAGCGCGCCACCTGCCGGGCGCGGGCTCGGGCGACGCGCTCGGCGACTTCGACCGAGCCTTCCGCCGGGGGCGGCAGGATCAGGTCCGCCGCCGATACGGCGGGCACTTCGAGATGCATGTCGATGCGGTCGAGCAAGGGGCCGGAGAGGCGGGACTGGTACTGCGCCATACAGCGCTCGTTGGGCTGCCGCTTGCAGGCATAGCCGGGTTCGGTGGCGAGGCCGCAGCGGCAGGGGTTCATCGCGGCCACGAGCTGGAACCGCGCCGGATAGGTGACGCGGTGGTTAGCCCGGGCGATCGACACTTCTCCGGTCTCGAGCGGCTGACGCAGCGAGTCCAGCACCGGTGTCGCGAATTCCGGCAATTCGTCGAGGAACAGCACGCCGTTGTGGGCCAGCGACACTTCGCCCGGTCGCGCTCCCGTGCCGCCACCGACGAGCGCCGGCATCGACGCCGAATGATGCGGCGCCCGGAACGGCCGGCGATCGGTCAGCGCCCCTCCCGCCAGCGCGCCCGCCACCGAGTGGATCATCGACACGTCGAGCAGTTCGCGCGGCGTCATCGGCGGCAGGATGGAAGGCAGCCGCGCCGCCAGCATCGACTTGCCGGAGCCCGGAGGGCCGCTGAACAGAAGGTTGTGGCCGCCGGCCGCCGCGATCTCCAGAGCCCGCTTGGCGCTCTCCTGGCCCTTGACGTCGCGCAGGTCCGGCAGCTCGGTCCCGGCGGCCCGCATGGCGGGCTCGGGCCGCGCCATCAACTGCGTGCCCTTCATGTGGTTGGCGAGTTGGATCAGCGAGCGTGGCGCCAGGATCGCGAGGTCGCGGCTGGCCCAGGCGGCCTCAGGGCCGCAGGCGGCGGGGCAGATCAGCCCATGGCCGGCGGCATTCGCGGCAACCGCCGCTGGCAGCACGCCGGACACCGCCGTGATGGATCCATCGAGCGCCAGTTCGCCCAATACGGTAAAGCCCTGAAGGGCGTCGGACGGAATGGCACCGATGGCCGCCATGACACCGAGCGCGATCGGCAGGTCGTAGTGGCTGCCCTCCTTGGGGAGCCTAACGGCTTTGAGCCGGTTTGCTCCGCTTTGTGCGAGCTTGCCAACATGCTGATTTCGCGTTGTTTTACCATGACCGGCTTTGATCCGGGTTGCCGACCTTTGTGTTTTCCTGCTACCTACTTGCTACCTAGGGGGTTAGGTAGCGTCGAAATGGGAAAGCTAGGTAGCAGGGATCTTGCAAGCCTCGGACCTAACTCGGAAATTTGGGATCAGGGCAAAGGCTCTGTGTCCGGTTTCGGGGCTCGGCGGCAGAAATCCGAGTCGATCAGCTTCGTGCTGCTCTACCGTAATCCCGACGGGCGCTCCCGCCGTGTCACGATCGGCCGCTATGGCAAGATGACCCCCGACGAAGCCCGGCTCGAGGCGAAGAAGCTGCAGGGGCGCGTCGCGACAGGTGAGGACCCGGCTGAAGCGAAGCAGGAGCGCCGCAAGGCCGCGACGGTGGCTGAACTCTGTGATGCCTACTTCGAGGACATCCAGGCCGGCCGTGTGCTGACGAAGGCCCGTCGGGCGAAAAAGGCCAGCACGATTGCGATCGATCGCACTCGCATCGAGCGGCACGTCAAGCCGCTGATCGGTAGCCTGAAGGTTAAGGCCGTCACCCGCGACGACATCGACAGGTTTATGCATCGGGTCGCCGAGGGCGAATCGGCTGAGATCGCGGCAGCGTCAAAGAAGTCGCGCACGACCGGAGGCGCCGGGACAGCGTCTCGCACCGTGGGCATGCTCGGCGCCGTGTTCGACTACGCTGTCAAAAAGCACATGCGGGAGGACAACCCCTGTCGCGGCGTGGTCCGGTTCGCAGACAACAAGCGCGAGCGCCGGATGACCGATGCCGAATATGCGGTCTTTGGCTCCGGCCTCCGGGCCGCTGAAGGCGACTTCGTACCGGCCGCACTGGCCGCAGCTCGCTTCCTGGCCTTCACGGGTTGGCGCCGCGGCGAAATGCTCGGACTGACATGGCCCGATGTCGACACCGCGAGGCGCACCGCGACCTTGCCCGACACAAAGACAGGCCGGTCCGTCCGGGCGCTCTCAGCCGCTGCCTGTGCTGTGCTGACCGCCCTGCCCCGCTCCGGCGCCTACGTCTTTCCGGCCGTGCGGGGCGACGCCAGGATGACCAGCTTTCAAAACGTCTTCGTCCGCCTCGTCGCGGCGAGTGATTTGCCGCCGGACATCACACCCCATGTCCTCCGCCACAGCTTCGCCAGCGTGGCTGCAGATCTCGGCTATTCGGAATCGACGATCGGCGCACTGATCGGTCACAAGAGCGGCACGATGACGTCCCGCTACGTCCACCATGCCGATCCTGTCCTCGTCGCGGCTGCGGACGCGGTGGCTGGGCGGATCGAAGCGCTGATGGCACACGAACGAGAGCAAGCTCGATGACCGATAACGTTCGTGAGAAGCTGGAAGCGGCCTACCGCAAACTCCCTATCCTGCCTGAGCGCGAAGCTCGCTTGGTCAACTTCATCGAGAGTATCGAGCCTGGAGCGGAGAAGACAGAGCCCCGGCCAAAGAGGGTACGCAAGAAGGGTGTCGACAAAGTTCGAGAGGATTTGGAAACGCTGGCTCTCCGCGCGCGCGATCTGATTTCTGATCTTGAAGATATGCACCATTCGACGAAGATTGCACTTGCAACACATCGTTTTGGAGGCAAGGCCGATGTCCAGAGACTCGTGTCGGAACTCGATCGACTGAAAGATGCGGCTCAGGACGCGTCGAAAGGAGACTTGGCTTTCGAGGCCTCCGAAAAGCCGATCAAGCAATCAGTGCTAATCGCCAGTCTCTTACATTGGCACTACGAAGAACTCACCGGTCACGCGCCACCTCAGACTAGAACAACCAACGGTTCATTTTATAATTTGGTCGCTGAAGTACTTGACACCCTGAGTGTCGAGGGAAGTGTCGAGAACGCAGTCAGAGAGGCCTGTAAGCCGGGGAGCTAAACTCTCGAATTTAACTTTTAATCTCCTTTCGCATCCTGCCTCCAGATGTGATGAATAGGAGACCTCGCCGCGCAACGCAGCGCAATTGAGGTCTTCCATGAACTACCGATCGCCTGATGCGATGCTGTCGCGGATAGATTCCGCGACTGCCCTGACTGAAGCCGGCTTCCCGATCAGCTCCGCAACGCTCGCCACAAAAGCGTGCCGCGGTGGTGGGCCGCCCTATCGGCTCTTCGGCCGCAAACCCCTGTATCGCATGAGCGACCTTCTGGCGTGGGCCGAGGGGCGCTGCAGCAAAGTCGTGTCGTCTACTTCTGAATTGGAGGCCGCATAGATCATGGCCCAGACACAGTTAAGGCCGGCACCTCTCGCGAAGGTAACCGGCCTCGGGAACTTGCTTTCCTCGGTGGGACGCAATTCAAAGTATATCGCCTTCTCCCTATCTCGCCAAGCCGATATCGATGTCGTCAGCATCTTGGCGGCGCGCTCCGGCGTCGCTTCGGCCACCGTGCGCGCGCAGTTTGACGCTTGGCAGATCGGGGGCGTGCAATGAGCGCCCTCGTCATTCCCTTCACCCGAGACCTGCCGGACCCCCGGGTTGAGATCTCGTCGCCTGGCGTCAACATCGACGGCGCCCGCATCTTCTACGTCGACATCATCGAGGCCGACGCTCGCGCGATCATGTGGAGCGGCATCGACATCGATGAGGCCTATCAGGCCGCCGCAGAGTGTGCCGAGGGCGAAGGGTCGGATCTGCCGATCCTCGATCTCCTGAACACGACCGGGGTGACGCATTGACCGGGGCCGTGGTGCCGATCCGGGCCGGCATCGTAATCCCACCGCATGGCTCATACTCGCATCGAGCCCATCACGCTCTTCATCGCCACCTCCCGGGCCCGCGCCGGCCAGACATCGAGATTGCCGACCGCGAGGCCGTGGCGCGGATCCGTGATGCTCATCCCGACCTCAGCCCATTTGGCTTCTGGCACTCCGGCGCGATTATCACCCGGGATCTGTTCGACGCCGGTCGCGATCTCATGACGGACAGCGATCACCTCGCGCAGTTCCGGCGAGCCCTGGCGTGGCTCCTGACGTGCTGTGATCGTCGCCGCGAGCTGAACCTCCGGTCGACGAGCTACGGCCTGAAGCACCAAGTCGAACACGCCATGCGCGCGGCCGGCGAGCGCGGCATCTACGTGTCCAATGGCATGTTCATCGCGGCAGCCCTGACCCTCGGCTTCCGCGTCGAACAGATCGCGCGGACACCGAACGCCTGGACGAATGCTTTCCCTCGCAGGGAGGCTCGCCGGTGAACGGCCTCGACCCCCGCACGATCGCCAAGGCACTAAAGGGCGAGCTCGCCGGAGGTCAAATCCTGGCGCCTGGGCCCGGGCACAGTGCGCGCGATCGCAGCTTGAGTGTGAAGCCCGACAGCACTGCGCCGGACGGGTTTACCGTATTCTCGCATGCGGGCGACGACCCGATGCAGTGCCGTGACCACGTCCGTGCCAGCCTTGGCCTGCCGCAGTGGATCCCTGGCCAAGGACGCGGAGCGAAGCTCGAGTACATCTATCGCGACGCCGAGGGCCGACCTTATCTCCGCGTCACCAGGACGCCGGAGAAGAAGTTCTGGCAGCATCAATGGGACGGCTCGGGCTGGATCAAGGGCGCGCCGCGGCCGAAGATCCCTTATCGGCTGCCCGAACTGCTGGCGGCCGATCCGACCGCGCCCGTGTTCATCTGTGAAGGCGAGAAGAACACTGACGCGGTGCGGGGCCTCGGCCTCGTGGCGACCACGAACAGCGAGGGCGCCGGGAAATGGTTACCCGACCTGAGTCCCTATCTCGCCGGCCGCACCTGCTACGTGATGGAGGACAACGACGAGAAAGGCGCCATGCAGGTCCGCACTGTGTCGCAGATGCTGGCCGACGTCGCCGCTGAGATCCGCATCGTCAAGCTGCCCAACCTCGCGCCGAAGGGTGACGTTGAGGACTGGATCAGGGCCGGCGGTGACGCAGCCACGCTACTCGACCTGTGCCGCGCCGCGCCCGTCTTCGACATTGGAAAAGCAGAAGCGCCCCGAAAGGCCAAACGCCGGGATGCGAACGACACTCGGCCGGTTGTAACTTTGCTCGCCGGCCAGATCAAAGATGCGGTCGATGCGGTCGAGAGCGCACTCATAGAACGCGGCGGGCTTTTCCAACGCGCCAACCAGATCGTCCACCTCGGCGAGGCCCCGGTCATCACTGCCGACAAGCGCGAGATCAGCGCTGTGCGGATCTTCGAACGAGGGGAACATGCCCTTGCCGAGGATATCGCCGAGGCCGCCTGTCTCATGAAGTGGGACGGCAGGGCCGAGGACTACGTCGTGACGAACCCGCCAACCTGGCTGGTGAAGACGCTACAGCAGCGCACCGGTGCTTTCCGCTTTCCGGTCCTCACCGCCGTCATCAACGCCCCGACGCTCCGGCCTGACGGAACGCTTTTGGCGACCCCCGGCTACGATAGTGCGACCGGCCTGTTCTACGACCCGCGCGGCGTCCGCTTCCCGACGATTCCGCCGCGCCCGACCAAGGCCGACGCGGACCGTGCGCTCGCCGATCTCGGCGACTTGATCTCAGGTTTTCCCTTTGACGGACCGGCGGACTATGCGGTGGCGCTGTCCGCCATCCTGACGGCCTGCGTCCGTCAGGCTATCCGATCGGCACCCATGCACGCCTTCTCTGCCCCGGTAGCAGGCTCAGGGAAGACGAAGCTGGTCGATATCGCGTCCGTGGTAGCGACGGGGCGCGAGGCTGGCGTCATCGCTCAGGCGCCCGATGAAGCCGAGATGGAGAAAAGGCTCTCGGCCTTGTTCCTTCAGGGTGCTGGCACGGTTGCAGTCGACAACTGCAGCTTTCCGGTCGACGGAAATTTCCTCTGTGCTTGCCTGACCCAGGCGACGGTTAGCATCCGGCCGCTGGGCACCTCGACCCAAGTCACGGTCCCGACCAACGCATTCATCACCGCGACCGGCAACAACCTCGTCATCGCCGGCGACATGACGCGACGGACGCTCGTGGCCCACCTCGACCCGCGCGTCGAGCGCCCCGAGCTTCGGGAGTTCGCGTTTGAGCCGGTCGCCCAGGCGAAGGCCGATCGGGTCCGCTACGTGACCGCGGCCCTGACGATCCTTCTGGCCTTCAAGGCGGCCGGATCGCCCAGGCAGAGCAACCCGCTCGGCAGCTTTGAGGATTGGTCGTTGCTCGTCCGCGATGCCCTGATCTGGCTCGGGTGCGCCGATCCTGTTGGAACAATGGAGCGGGCTCGAATCTCCGATCCGAAGCTCGACGAGCTGTCAGCGGTGTTGACGCAATGGCAGGCGGTCGTAGGGACCGACCGCATCACGGTCCGCCGCGTCATCGAGAAGGCGACGAAGCAGAGCGGCGGCACTGGCTACGACTTCAATCCGAAAGATTTCGACAACCCGGATTTTCGTGAAGCGTTGTTGGCGGTCGCAGGCCAGGGCGGCGCCATCAACGGGAAGCGACTCGGCAAGTGGCTCGGTGCCCATGCCAAGCGGATCGCGGGCGGGTGCTGGATTGAGTCAGCAGGCGTGATGGAGGGTTCGCTCACTTGGCAGCTCATGGTGCAGGCATGATCAGCGGCCATATGTTGCAAATAGATCACGGTGGCTTTGGTGGGTTTCGGTGGGTTTGCCAGCACCACTCTTCACGAACTGTCACTCCAGAGTTTCTGACAGTTCCACGCTTAGGGCTAAAACAAACCCACCAAACCCACCAAACCCACCGTTGCCGATCAGCAACACTCGGCGTGCTCGCGGCCACGGTGGGCTCCAGCCTGATCACCCACTCACGACCTCAGATAAGCGATCCACCCCTCGAAGTGGTGGAACTCGCAGCGCAGGCCCACCATCGCCAAGATGACGATGAGCAGCGCTCCCAGACCGAGCGCGACCAGGGTGCTCTTGTCATCACCGGTCAGGTTGATCGGTGGGTCGTTCGCGAGCGGGTGTGTCTCGTCGTGGGACGGCATCGGCAGTGTCCTTCGGTTGGGCCGCGACACTGCAGGACGGGGGCCAGAGCGAGCCGTCGAGGGTCGTGGGTAGGCCCCTCTTGGGAGTGGTGCCCGGCGTCGGCTTCCCACCATCCCAGGCCACGCTCGGCCGGACCCCAGCCGAAAAACCCAGGGTCCTTCCCCAGGGTGCCCACCCCGAGGGTAACGCGCCATCCCGATCGACCACCGGCTGAGACATTTTGAAACGGGATTTTATGTTTATGTCTGACCGATCCAAACCGATGCGCGAAGTCAACCGCCAGGACCTCGCAAACCTCTGTAATGTCTCGCTTCCTGTCGTCGACAGATGGGTCGCGGACGGGTGCCCTTTCATTGACCGCGGAAGTAAAGGCATCCCCTGGCGCTTCGACATTGCCCGCGTGTTTGAGTGGCGCATCGAACGGCGCGCAGACGAGGTGTCCGCCGCCTTCACGGGCGAGGGCGGGCTCGTTTCCCGGGAGGAAGCCGACCGGCGACGCGCGCTGGCGATGGCGATCGTGGCCGAACTCGACGCCGACGATCGTCTCAACACGACGGTGAACCGCGACGACATCCTTGAGGACGTGGCCGGCTTCTGCGGAGTCCTCCACAACGGTCTCGGAAACGCTGCATCACGCATCGCATCGCGGGCCGCGAAGATGGCGAGCGCAGCCGAGATCGAGGACCTCGCGAAGGTCGAGATGAACCGGGCGTTCGAGGCGGCCGAGGTCGAACTCGATAGACGCTGGAGCCCAGCGCCGAAGCCGCCAGCCGAGGTCTGACCGATGTCTGACGACCCGATCCTGTCTCGCCTCCTCGCGGCCGTGGACCTCACCGCCGAGGCTCACCGTGCCGCGCTTGACGACCTGAAGTCCTATGTCGAGCCGGACGCGACTGGCGGTGCGCTGATCCCCGTGAAGATCGCAGCTCATGCCTGGAAGATCAGCGAGGACGGCGCCAGGAAGCGGTGTCGTGAGAGTGGCGTGGGCGTGAACCGCGGCGGCAAATGGTACGTCCCCCGCTCGGCGCTCCGGGCCTAGTCGCGCTGGAGGTCGCGCCAAGTCGCGTTGCGTCGTGCTGACATAGCATTGGACATCGCCGTAGTATCGATCCTGTTGAGAAGGTTCCGGGGGGTGACGCGGTCCATCCTGGCGCAACAAGGCAACATCGGTTCTCAATACGAAGTCGTCTGCAAGGATAGATGTCGGCCAGCCGCTTAATGTTGTCGTGACCGCGAACTTTCAGAGGTATACATGGCTCTGCCAAACCCGTTCCGCAGACTGAAAGCATCGACATCTTCACTCGATGATCTGTCCGCTGAACTCGGCCGCCTCGACCGTATCAGGCTCGACGCTCAGAACACAGTTCACGATCTCGGCGCCAAACGCCCCGCGCTGTTGGTCGATGGCACAGACCAGGCGCTCGCCAAGCTCGATGCCGACATGGCAACGGCACGCCGCGCGATCGAACAGGCTGAAGCCCGCATCGAGATCATCACGCCCGAATGGCAGGAGGCCGACCGGATCGAGACTACGGCTCGTCTCGACCGCGACCGCCGCGACCGCTACGGCGCCGCCGTGAAGGCCAGGGTCGAGGGCGTCAAGATCTTGGCCAGCTACGAGGCCGAGGCGCGCGCCCTCGCCGCGAAGCTCCGCCGCCTTGTGGCGATCGAAGGCGAGATCGAGGCGGCCAATGCCGATCTCCCGGACGACTATACGCCCGTCCCCTCCGCGGAAGTGTTCAACGGCCGCCACCGCGTTCCTGACGTCTGGGGAACGCATGACATCTGGGTGGACGAGAACGGCGACCACCGTGGCGCTGCACACCCCGGCCAGGCGCCGCCGAACCACGGCTACACGCGCCGGACGGTGAACGACTACACCGCCAAGCCGGGCTCTCCCGGCTACCCGCACCGCCCCTTGGCCGGCCGCGTGCACCTTCCCGCCCTCGACCCGGACGCCCCGTCGCATTGGGCTCCCGGCGTCGCCATCCCTCGCCGGTCCGCCGAGGCCGACGCTTTCCTTCTCCAATGTGGAGTCCGTCCATGAGCACCGAACACTCGACCTCGCATGCCGCCGAGGGCGACAACGCCTTCGTCGACAAACTTCGATCCCTCGGCCTGGTCCGCAAGGCGCCTGCCGCACCTGATGAGGCCGCCAAGCCCGCGACGGTGGCGACGGCCGCCACGCCCGCCGATCCGTTCGGGCGGGCCGCGTCCAAGCCGCCCGCCGGCTTCGTCGAGGTACCTGCGCCCGCCGGGACGCGCACGGAGCCCGGGGCCCCGCGCACCCGGCACTACCGCGCTGTCGGCGACCTCGCGATGCGCCATCGCACCGAGGGCCACGTGGTGCGCCGCCCCGACCCCGCCGCCTGAACCTGGAGACACGTTGATGCCTGACACCCCCGCCACTCCCGCGCCGGCTCCCGCCGCTACGGTTCCTGCCGCGCCGGCCCCGATCTCGGCACCCGCCACCGGCGAGACCCTCATCTCGGTGAAGGGCCTTCGCCCCGTGCTCGACCCGGGCGACGCCTCGCCGCTCGGCCACCCTGACGGCGCCACCCCCGCGCCGGTGCCGACGGGTGCTGTGATCGAAGGGGCGGCGAGCTGATGCCGCCCCGCCGGTCGGCCTGTCCCGTGCGCCTTCGCGCGGCTCTGGCCGCGCTCGAAGCCATCGTGGCCGACACCCCCGACCCGCTCGAGGCGGCGCTCGCCGAACTCGCCCGTATCAGCCTCGCGCGTCGCGTACGCGTCCCGGTCGCGCTCGCTGCCTGACCGACATCACCCCGGAGACATCCATGACCGCCACCCGCAAACCTCGCCCCGAATACCTCACCCGCGACCAGGTCGCCGAGATGATCGCCGAGGCCGTCGCGGTCGAGCGGGAGCGCAGCGAGAAGGTTCAGGAGTCCATGCGGGTGAGCCCGGCGCCCCCGCGCTCGCCGCTGCGGATCCGAACCTTCCCGATGCGGCAGGCCAGCTAGGAGGACCGCATGCCCGATCCGAAAACGATCTGCACCGTCCGCGCCAACGGCATGGTCTTTCGATCCTGGAAGTCTATCACGATCTCACACCCCTACGGGGATCTGATCCCGACATTTCAGCTCGTATGTAGCGAAGGCGGCCCGCTCGGTGGCGCTAACGACAGTCGGCGCCTCGTGCCGCAGACACCCGTCACCATCGAACTTGGTGGCCAACTCGCGCTCACCGGCGCCATCGAGCAACGCTTGGCGAGCTACGATGCTAACTCACACGACGTCATCATCGGAGGTCGTTCGCAATCCTCCGTTGCCACCTTGTCGTCCATGCCGTTCACAGGCGGCAATCTCAACGGCTTCAGCGCCGAGCAGGCGGCCCGTGCCGCACTTGCACCTCATGGCACTAACCTCGTCGTGAAGAACCCGCCCGCCAACTGGTCGAAGCCGTTCCCGTTCCTTGCCGTCAACCCCGGTGAATATGTCCACGAGTTTCTGGAGCGTATCTTCAAGATGCGCGGCGCCTTCGCTTGGGGAGATGAGAAGGGCAACATCTGCGTCGGCCAAGGCGATCCGAAAGCCGCCGTGGTGGCCGAGCTTCAGGAAGGCCGCAACATCCTAAGGGCGACGGTCAAGCTCGACGATCAAGGCATCTTCAGCGCCATGCATATCTACGGCCAGCAGCCGGGCCAAGGCGACGACATGTCGGTGCGCACCGCCGAGGGCGTCGCAACCGACCCGTCCGCGAAGACTACGAGGGTGTTCCACCAGCACGCCGAAATGAATTGCGATAGCCAAGACGCGACGGCTCGAGCGAACCTAGAGGCCGCCCGATCGAGTTGGGATCGCGTCGAGGCCACCGTCACAGTTGCGGGCTGGTTTCGGCCCGATGGATCGTTGTGGGGACTGACCGACAATATCTCGTTCTACTCGCCGATGGGGCTGCCGAACGGGACGGGTAAGATGCCTTCCGACAATCCACTCGGCGTGCAGAACATCGTCTACTCTCAAGACTCCGAGAACGGCACCACCACGACCCTGACGCTGGTGCGTGCCGCGCTTCTGACGTCGACGCCTCCCGCCAACGTGCAGTCCGACGGCAAGGGTGGGTATGTGGGCGATGGTCCGTCGGCTGCTACGCCGGTCGCGCCGGACTACCAGAGCGGCATTTCAATCGGCCCTGGTGGCCAGCTGGGGCACGCCTGATGCGCGTCCAGCTTGGCCAGGTCACCCCTCGCCGCCCGACCTTCGATCCCGTCCGTGTTGAGCTATGGTCCGGAAAGCTGAATGGCCTGTGGCGCTACTTCGTCGACTACGTCGAGCGCGATGGCGGACGGGCGGGCATGTGGGACGGCCCGGACCTCGACGAGGCGCGCCAGGCCGCGAGGGAGTGCGGCGAGGGCGGTGACTTTCCGGTCATGGACCTCACCGGTGCCGCTCCCGGCGAGATCCCTACGGGAGCAATCCATTGACCCGAGCCAAGCCCCCCCCGCACCGGCCACCTGATCGTGACGGCCCGCGCTGGCAAAGGTGTGAAGCTCAGCATCCGGACAACGCCGACGCTGGTGCAGACGGGGTGAGGACTGCGGTAGTATAGTCCTTGCGCTTGACGTCGCTTCAATCGACGATAGCGACAGAAGAAACGATGGGGGTGTGAGTGTCCTTCAGGTTCCGCAAGGCGGTCCGGCTGTTCCCTGGCGTCCGATTGAACCTTAGCAAGTCGGGCATGAGCGTGAGCGTCGGCGGGCCTGGCGCGACCGTGAACTTCAGCCGTCGCGGTCAGACTGTCACCCTTGGGCTGCCGGGGACTGGCCTCTCCTATAGCCAGCACTTCCCGCACCGTCGGCAAGCGCGACCGAGTGGCCAACGGGATGTCGACACAGGGGCGGCGCTCCCGCGGCCGGAAGAGAGCCTGCCCACACCACTGCCGCCGGCTATGTCCGGGCTTAGTTCGATTCCCGGCGAGATCCGCAGTTCCGAGGTGGCCGGGCTCACCACGCCCGATCTGCAGGGTCTGAAGCAACTCCTCAACGAGGCAGCCGCACAGAAGAAGTCGCTGGCGCCCGATCTGGCCGAAGCTCTGGCGAGCCGTGGACAGGTATGGCGCAGCATGCGCCGGCGAGAGCAGTTCCCTCTTCGTCTTCTGCTCAAGCGTGGCATCCCGAAAGCTCGGGCCGCCTTCGAGCAGGCCGAGGTCGAAGCGCTCAAGGTGATCGAGGCTATCGCGCTCAGTGAGGTTCGCGTCGTCTTCGGGTTCGATGGAGCATCGCTTGATGCTCAACGCGAGCTCGTGCAGGCGCATAGCACTCTGTCGCGCGCTCATCGGGTCTGGGATGTTCTGTCATCCACGTGGATAAACCAAGCGAAGGAGCGTTCAGCAGCGTCGTCAGTGATTAGGCGAACGCCGGTTGCTCTCTCGACGGTCAAGGACGGGGTCGTCGCCGGTGATCAGACTGGGCTGCGCTTCCAGAATGCCAACGGGGCAGACCTCGACTTCTTCCCGGGGTTCTTGCTCATGCGCGATCGCGGAGCGGCGGACTATGCCCTGATCGACATTCGAGACGTCCGCATTGATGCACAGCCGGTCAGATTTATCGAAGAGGAAGCAGTCCCCGGCGACGCAACGGTCGTGGATTATGCCTGGGCCAAATCGAACCGTGACGGCTCGCCTGATCGGAGATTCAGGGATAACAAACAGATCCCCGTAGTCCAGTATGGCGCTCTGCATTTCTCGACGGCGACCGGCCTTGAGGAAGCATATCACGTCAGCGATTGTGAGAAGGCCCTAGCTTTCGGCTCCGCGTTCCACCGGCTGCAGACGGCTTTGCGAGAGATGGCGAGTCGCCCGGTCTCCGAGCATGCCGTCCCGGCATTAAACGCCGAGCCCACCGACGTAGCCTCGCAACTGCCCGCCCTCCCAGACATCGGAGGCGCTCATGAGTACACAGTGCTCGCGGTCTTTGCTGCGGCCGTCGTCGCAGCGTTCGTTGTTTACGCGCGGGGCACCCCAAACCCGGAGACTTCGATTGCCCCTCCCATTGCGGCTGTCGCCGCCACTCCGCTAACGCCTCCAGCGGCGCCATCCGCTCAAGCCGAGCGAGACGCATTCATCTCCCGCGCCCTGAACGCAACCCCATCATTGCCCGCGACAGGAAGTCCAGCGGTGGGGACGCTTCGCGAGAGGTTGCAAACCCTTCAGGCCGTCAACGTGAGGGCGGCGCCGGACAAAGGTGCCGCCGTGTCCCGCGTCTTGCCGGCTGGGATGGCTATCGACGTCTTCGGGCGCGATGGACAGTGGGTACGCGTTGGGCAGGGGCAGCCATGGGGATGGACGAGCGCAAGCTTGCTCAGGCCGCAGCGGTAGGTGGCAGCTCGAATGTCCGATTCTTCAGGCGAAGGCCGGCAAGGGGATCAACCTCAAGATTCGGACGGCGCCGATGATGCGGCCGACGTGAGGAGATTCAGCAGAGCTTCGCGCCATCGCTCGAGTCGATGCAATTGTCGCGATACTCTTCGTCGATGAATCGGAGGAGGCTGTCGCGCCCGGAAGCGACGGCTCTCGCGCCCGCTTCGGTCGGCGCAGTAGTTGGCGGCTGCACTATGACCTTGCCTGACTCTTCCTTCACCTCGAAAATGAAAGAGAAGGCGTCATCGGGCTCTCGCTTCGCACCAATCCAGAAGTCCACGGCGATGCCGTCGGGCTCGCCGCGTGCGCCATCGTATACGGATTGAAATGTGCCGACCTTGAAGGTGTTCGGTCGGAGTGTCTCCGCATAGCGGAGCGACTGCATGACCGTCGTTCCGTCGGCCGTCTTGAGGTCCTGAACGGCGGACACCCACGCCGCTTCGCGGTCAGGCGACAACTCGTGCGCCTTGAACGGTGGCGTACTGTCCGCCCCGGCCGGCGAGGCGACCACCAGGGCGGCGAGGGCGAGGGCGAGGCGCATAGTCATTTTCTCGCCAATCGTACAATGAGCTTCCGGGCCTCTTCCATCGCGGCGCCCTCAGCCTTCATCGCCTCCGCGGCGCCGACGACAGCTGCCACCAGGGCGTCGTCAAACGGGTCGGAGTCGGCCTTCTCGGTTTCATGCCGAAGCGACGCCATAAGGCCATCAAGCCTTAGGAGATCAGACGCGGTGTCCAGGCGTTTCGGCTTCAGCATGGGGGATCTCGGACGTCAGAGTGATGGATGCTACCGGACCAAAGGGGCGCGGACAATCCAGCCTGGCAACCTGCGGCGGGGCGGGCCGATGAAGCAGGTTGGATGCACCTCGGGATCTGGTCGGTCTTCGCGATGCAGCCGTTGACAGTCGATATGGGTGGTTGCGCTTCGATTAGCGATCCAACAATCTGTCTCTCCATCATATCGGAGATGCCGCCTTGCAGAACAGAACGACATGCCCGATTTGGGAGGTGCCCGCTGCGGTGAGTGCGTACTCCGTGGACCTTATCGTTGTTAACTCATCTCGAATACCCGTCCCTTATAGCATAACAACAATGGCGGAAGCACTTGTTCCTCAGCTTACGTCTAGAGATAAGGCTAAGTTGACAACCTGGATTATGGAGCAATCCCGACTTGGTAACGCCACTCCGCTCGTCGATAGATATGTATTAGACGAAGTCAAGAACGCGTCGTCTCTGTCCATTGTAGAACGGTGCGACAGACTGCTACACGCGATCTCTGTGCTTTATCCAAATGTTGGAGGAAACTTTAGAACTCATGGCGCTCAGGACGACGAAACCAAAAGAAACAAAGCGTCGGCAGCTGCTTGGTCGGAAAGCGTCGACGATTCTGAAGTTACAGGAATGCTAACGCTGCTGTCCAGTAATGGATTCATTAGACACAATGGTGCAGCCTACAATATTGAATTTATGGGATGGAAGAGGTTGGAAGATCTCCGTCTTAGCTATTCGCCTTCCGATCAGGCCTTCGTCGCCATGTGGTTTGATCCCTCAATGAACGAGGCCTATACGTCAGGCATCGAGCCGGCTATCAGAGCATGCGGCTATGCTTCCATGCGAATCGACGCAAAAGAGCACGCTAACAAGATCGATGACGAGATCATCGCCGAGATACGACGCTCTCGTTTCCTGGTTGCGGACTTCACCTCGGCTCGTGATCAGCCTAGAGGTGGGGTTTATTACGAGGCCGGTTTTGCTATGGGATTAGCTAAGCCCGTTATTTGGACATGTAGGTCTGACATGATCGGAAACGTTCATTTCGATACTCGCCAGTTCAATCATATAACCTGGACAGATCCGGCCGACCTGAAGTCTCGTCTCGAAAAACGTATCGGTGCGGTAATCGGCGACGGTCCTCTCCGTCGAGCTTGATCCGTCGGACGCTCAAACATCCTTGGCTGGCGGGTCGGCGACGTGCCAGCATGGCGGGCTAGCTGCTGCCATCGCGCTCTTAATGTACTTCACGGCCGATATGGCACTTTGGATTTGATTACTTCTATATGCGAGAAGCCAAATTCTCGAGCACAATCGTTAGCAAATCTTTCAGCCTTCGATTCAGTAGCTGGCCCAACCAAAATTCTCTTAAGAGCACCAGAGTAGAGAGTCTTCCAATCGAATTCAACATACCTAATGAGGTTGTAAGGGCGCATTCGAGTTTTCACGCTTGCCAGCTCATCTGGTGTATTTTGAATTGCCTGTGCAAATCGGTATTCATTTTCATTTGCATACTGAGCGTCTTTGAAAACAGAAGACATACTAACTAGACACATCATGAGTTCGGTGGTTATCTCAGTGGCAACGCTTTGCTTCAGGTGAAGCTCACATCCCCTTATCTCCAACTGCTCAAGGGCCGATATAGCTGCTTTGATGACTGTCGACATGCGTTCTGTGTATAGGTCATTGTCATAATGTACCTTGTTGGCAATGAGCTGTACTGCGCTTGAGCTTTGTCCAACGAAGCCATCCTCAAGTGTCTTTCCATCAAATTCTATCGCGAATCCTGACCCGTTATCAGCATAGGCCCTCCATTGGCCCAGATCATCACTGTGTGCCGAGAAGCTTGCGATAAACACACTGTTGGCGAGCTTCGCTATCCCGTGCTGAACGTATCCGCTTATACACCGAAGGAGATAATCTTGCACACTGGGACTAATATCTTCATGTCTTTCTAGCCATGAAACTGTAAGATTTACACCATGTGCCAATTCAGTAGGATCGTTTAGATTGAACACATCATTCAACCATAGTTTCCCACTGCTCAGAATGCCGTACAGGCCCTTATCGTCCGTGTAGTGAAAAATGCCATCGGGTGTTCCCGAAGACACGACCGTCTTAGTGAATTCTCGTAGAGAGGTATTTACAATTACTGCAAAAGGCGCGACCAGTTCAGCTATTAGGGATTCCAGCGTATCGGCCATTTGAAAGACTCTCGCTATGGCATGTGGCGCTTCTTAGCGGAGATGCTTAGTTCGCCATCTCGGGATCGTCGCGGGCCGGGAGGTAGCCGAGGCTGGTCCCAACCTCCGACGCCAAGCTTTCCGTCACTCGAAGCCGCACGCCCTGCGGCCCAACCTCGATTCCAAGCCGATCTAGCGTCCGCCGAACCGCGACGTCCTGCTTCGCTGACAGTGCGGCCTCATCCTCACTCCCCTCCGCTCGCCTGAGCCCAAGAGTGGTGAGGCAGCGGGTCCTCTGAGCCAGGACGCTATGGTTCATTCGCAGCAATTCACGCGCCTCGCGGAGCTGGCGGCCGGTCAACATGGTCAGAGACCTTCCTCAGGGCTGTCCGGCATCTCCCATTGCCCGAGCACGAAACATCCTACGCCTCCACCAGGAGCGTGCGTCTCCACTTGGAAAACAGCTCTTGGCTCGAAACGCCAGATCGCTATTGCAGCTTCGTCGACCCGGATCAGAATGTCCTTGGAATCGTAGTCGCCAGCCTTCTCCGGGCATCCGAGATCCTGCCAAGAGACCAGCATCTCAGTTCGCCATCTCGGGGTCATCGCGGTGTGGAAGATACCCGAGGCCTGTGAGCCAATCGCGAAGGGCGAGGCGCACGGCTTCCGGCCGCCCAACCCCTGTTACAGACTGATCAACAATCCAAGCATCCATGGCGTCGAGAACGGGACGAGCAACACGTGCCGTCACGATCTCCGTATCAACGCGAGGCCGACCTCGCCCAGATTTCTTATCGACATCAATTGACATAGAGGAATTGTATCGACATAAAAGGCGGGCCGCAACGGTGTGTCACCCCCGATGCGGCCCTGACCACGCGACAATCGGAGCTTCTCGCAATGGCTATCCACGCCCATAGCACAATCGCGCCCGCTCTTCAGCCGCGCTTATTACGACCCTTCACCTTCCGCCCCACCATGCCGGTCGACGATCCCCGCAGCGCCGACGAGCTGCTCGAGGAGATCCGGCGCACGATCAAGGGGCAGGGGGGTGTCGTTCAGCGAAACGAGACCCTCGAGTTTCACGACCAGGTCGTAAAACCCGCTCGGCTCAGTGCTGAGCGCAGTTCTGCGTCGAGTGTCAGGCCTCAGCCCTTATTAGGCCTGCGCCACACATTCGCTGTCGACAGACCGGATCGCAGCCGGTCCGTGCCGAACTGCCCCGATGTGGCCGGGGTGGTTGAGGGCCAACCGAAAAATATCGGGTTGGTTCGGGACCACATCGGAAATTCCGATTTAGTGCCGAGCTACCCCGATGCGGTCGGGATAGCCGAGATCATCTACCTGGGAAATTCGGAGGTAGTCGCGAACTCTCCCAACGGCGCTGGGGCAGTCCTTCCACTCTTATTACCGCTACCTGCGCCGCTCTACTCGCTCGTCTCCGCCTTCTCGCGCCGGGCCGCTATCTTTGGGACTGTGCCGCTCGACGAGCCTGACACGGCTGCTGAGGCACGCGCCCTCCACATGCGGCGCGAGCTGCATCAGGCGCTCGACTACGGCTTCGCGCTGCTCGACGCCCTGGATCTGCCGCCGCTCGCTCTGGACGTCATCGACGACGCAATCGCCACGCTCGACGCTCTGGACGCGCTCGACGAGGACCGCGAGGACGACGACCCCGCCGAGGGCACCTCGCTCGAGACAGCCGGGCGAGGCTTCGTCCGCTACGGTGGCGACGACGACGAGGACGACGAGCTCGGGGACGAGCACCCTGGTGATCCCGTGGAATGGATGTTCGGGGCGAGACGGACTGCCGAGGCTGATCGTCAGCAGGTCGTGGCGTGGCTGGCTGACGCCTATGCCGCCGAGGTAAGGGGTCCCTTATGACCCCTGCGGAGCGCAAGTTCTCCGACGTCGAGACCGGGCTGATGCGCGCGCAATGCCTCGTGCGAGTGCTGCGCGACGTATGCGATTGCGGGCCCGACAACGTCGATCCGGTTTTCTGGGGCGGCATCTACATCATGATTGGTGAGGCTGAGGCGGCGATCAACGAGGCGGCTGAGACCTGGACCAAGGCGCAGAAAATGACGGCGGGCAAGGCATGAAAGCTCATCCCTGGCGCTCCCACGCGCGTACCTGCTCTACATTCCAAAGACGAGGCGGTCGCGTGAAAGCTCTACGAACCACCGCCGGTCTCGCCCTCTTTGTCTGGTGGCTGCCGACGATTGTTCTCGCCGTAGCGCCGCCCGCGCTTTCTTCGGCCGGCTACGCCTATCGCAGAGAACGGGCGCGTCGGCTGTTGAAGACCGGCCACCTCGACGAAGCCGATAGGGTAATCAAGCGGCTGCGGCGGGAGGTGGAGGCGTATCGGGCGAAGGTGGGTCAGCCCTCGAGGTAGGTCGAGCCTTCATGAACTCGCTTCCCCTCGGCGTCTCGCACCCTGACGAAGGTTCTACCAGGCCGGCTCTGCATGAGCTTGAGCGCAGCCAACGATCGAAGCAGCACGTCGGCTTCCAGCGCCGCCATCTCCACGTTGACCAGACTCTTGCCGATCGCGTCGTGAACCTGTCTCTCGCCGTCATCTACGTCGAAGAAAAACCGCTGCAAAAATGCCTCCGCAGGTCCAGCACGCACGACGGTGTCGCTGCAGCTACGAGAGCGATCGGTGATCGATGCGCTTGCACCTTGAGAAAGGTCTAGTGCGTCGTGCGATGGTAAACGAGCGGTTAACTAGTGCAGGAGGGGCCGCGACGTTGCCGGTCTCAACGTCGCGGCCACGAGTGGACAGCTACAGCTACGATGGCGCCGGCTCAGCCCTGTAGCGGCTTAACGAAACGTTAATCCGGAATCACTGCAGCGCGACGACTCGAATGGCCGCGGCGAGATCACACGAGGGACTCAGCCGCGGCCACCTGAGCCGGAGAGGCTGCATCCGGCTCGTAGAGCACCATGCCCGATGTCGCGCGCATCGCCAGCGTGACATCGCAAGATCGTGAATGGCCTCGTCGCAGCCCAGAGGACACGCCGTGACCATCGATCAAAGACCGCTACCTATCTGCTACCTAGGTACCCTACCCCACCACGTTCCGTAGAGATAAAAGCGCCTCTGATTTCCTGCCCTCCTTGGGCAAATCGGCGGGTGCGAGGTTGACGGTGATGCGCTTCGCCGGGAGCGCGAGACCAGAGGCCGTCAGGGCGGCGCGCACGCGTTCCCGCGATTCGGCCACCGCCTTGTCGCCCAGTCCGACAACGTTGAAGACGACCGCCCCGTTGGTGATCTGCACCTGGACATCGACGGGACGGGCCTCGATGCCCTCGAACCCGACCGTCGCAACCCGCACGACCATCGCCTTCCCTCGCCGAATGCGCTCCGTCGTTGTGGACGCTAGCGTGAGGCCGGGTCGAGCGCAAGCCGCAGCATCGGCTCGAGTTGTCCGGCCGGCGGCACGTGGGCTGTGATCCGTCAGGCCTTGGCTTTGGCTTTGCCGGGCGGCGCAGCGGCGAGTGGCGAGCCGGCATTGGTGGCGCGCTGGTCGAGTTCGCCGTCGATTTCGGCTCCGATCAGAAGCACGAGCGCGCTGACCCAAAGCCAGAGCAGCAACACCACCACCGCCCCGAGCGCCCCGTAGGTCGCCTCGTAGGATCCGAACTTGCCGACATAGATGGAGAAAAGGACCGAACCGGCGAGCCAGAGCAGGGTGGCGATGCCCGATCCCCAGGTGATCCAGCGCCAGCTCGCACCTTTGCGAGACGGCCCGACACGATAGATGACGGCAAAGCCAAGGACGACCAATACCGCCAGCACGGGCCAGCGGGCGAAGTTCAACACAGCCCCCAAGAAGGAGCCGAACGGCAGGAAGTTCAGGATGATCGGGATGACCGCAACGGCGAAGATGACAACCACGGCGAAGAGCACGCCGCCCATCGTCAGGCCGAGCGCGATCAGCGTCTGCATGATGAAGGAGCGGGTCTCGACCTCCTCATAGGCGATGTTCAGCCCGGTCATGACCGAGGAGACGCCGGCGCGGGCGCTCCACAGCGCCAGGACGACGCTGGTGGCGAGAGCCCAGGTCAGCGTCGAGCCGGCGGTCTTGGCAAAATTGTGCAGCCCGTCGATGATCAGCTTCATGGCCTCGGGCGGCAGCAGGTAGCTGTAGTCTTGAATACGGCTCGCGACATCGTCCGGATTGCCCACAAGGGCGTAGAGCGACACCATGGCGGCCAGCGCCGGGAAGATCGACAGCATGACGTAGAAGGCCACGCCGGCAGCGACGAGGCTGATGTTGTCGTTGCCGAACCGGTCGAACACCGAGCGGGCGATCCCCATGAAGCCCGGCGGATGCTCGGTGGGTTTGCCGTCCGATCCCGCCTTCGCGTCCGATGTCCCGACGCTCGCATCGGGCGATCCCGCCTTCGTCTGTGGTGTCGTCCCCCGATCGGGAGCGGCGCGCGACGGCGACAAAGACCGGTTGCTCTGCTGACCCTGGAGCACGCCGACCAGAGCGAAGCCCAGCACCGCGACCGTGGTCCAGGCCCGGCCGGGCGTCGCCCCCTTCGATGTCACGTCATTCATGCGTCTGTCCCCCTGGCGTCGGCCAATGCCCGACCAGGAGAAAACGTTGCGCCTTGCGAGTGCAGCGTCGGACTTCGGGCGCAACGCGCACCAGGTGTGTCGCCCCAACCACGGGTCAGCTCTGGAGGTCTTCGCGCATCATCTCCAGCATCAGCCATTCCTCCTCGGCCGAGGCGAGCTTAGAATCGGTGTCGGCGAGCGAAGCCGAGAGTTTGGCGAAGCGCTTGGGATCGCGGCCGTAGAGGCCGGGATCGTCCAAACTCGCCTGGAACCGGGATTGCTGAGCCCGCAACTCCTCCATCCGGCGGGGTAGATTGTCGAGCGCGTGCTTGTCCTTGAAGCTCAGCTTGCCCTTTCGGGCAGCCGGCGCACTGGCCGGCACCGCTTCGGCCTTGGGCGGCGGAGCACCCGTCACCATCTCCTTGGTCCGCGCCGTCACGCCAGAGCCGCGCTGCGCCACCATGTCGGAATAGCCGCCGGCATATTCGGTCCAGCGTCCTTCGCCCTCGGCGTTGATGACCGAGGTCGACACCCGATCGAGGAAGTCGCGGTCATGGCTCACCACCACGACGGTTCCGGGATATTCGGCGAGCAGATCCTGCAGCAAGTCCAGGGTCTCGAGGTCGAGATCGTTGGTCGGCTCGTCGAGGACCAGAAGGTTCGATGGCAGAGCCAAGGCGCGGGCCAGCATCAGCCGGCCGCGCTCGCCACCCGAGAGGCGGGACAAAGGCGTCCGGGCCTGTTCGGGACCGAACAGGAAGTCCTTCATATAGCCGATGACGTGTTTGCTGACCCCGTTGACGATCACCTGGTCGGAACCGCCGCCGGTCAGCGCGTCGCTGAGCGTCGTGTCGGGCTTGAGGCTGGAGCGCGCCTGGTCGAGCGTCGCGAGCTGCACGTTGGCGCCGAGTCTCGCCTCGCCCGAATCCGGCGTGTCGCGGCCGGTGAGCAGGTTCAGCAGCGTGGTCTTGCCGGCGCCGTTCGGGCCGATGATGCCGAGACGGTCGCCGCGCATCACGCGGGTCGAGAAGTCGCGCACGATCGGCCGGTCGCCATAGCTCTTCGACATGTTCTCGGCTTCGACGACGAGCTTGCCCGAGGACTTGCCCTCCGACACCGTCATGGTGGCAAGGCCGACGACGCGCGACGCCTCGCGCTTCTCGCGGCGGAGCTCTCCGAGGTCGGCCATGCGCCGCACGTTGCGCTTGCGGCGGCCGGAGACGCCGTAGCGAACCCAATCCTCCTCGCGCGCGATCTTGCGGTCGAGCTTGTGGCGCTCGAGCTCCTCCTCCTCGAGAACCTGGTCGCGCCATTCCTCGAAGGCGCTAAAACCCTGCTCGATGCGGCGCGTGCGGCCGCGGTCGAGCCACACCGTCGAGCGCGACAGGTTGGAGAGGAAGCGCCGGTCATGGCTGACCAGAACCAGGGCCGAGCGCAGCGACTTCAACTCGTTCTCGAGCCACTCGATGGCGGGAAGGTCGAGATGGTTGGTGGGCTCGTCGAGGAGCAAGATATCGGGCTCGGGCGCCAGCACGCGGGCCAGCGCGGCGCGGCGCAGCTCGCCGCCCGAGAGATGGCCGGGTTTTTCCTCGCCGGTCAGGCCGAGGTCGTCGAGCAGCGAGCGCGCGCGATAGGGATTGTCGAGCGGTCCGAGACCAGCTTCCACGTAGGACAGCACGTCGTCGTAGCCGGCGAGATCGGGCTCCTGCGGCAGGACCCGCAGCGTCGCATCGGGCTGGAGGAAGCGCGTGCCGCCGTCGAGGCCGATGTCGCCCGCCACGACCTTCATCAGCGTCGACTTGCCCGAGCCATTGCGACCGACAAGGCAGATGCGGTCGCCGCGGCCGACCTGGAGGTCCACCCCGTCGAGCAGCGGCTTGCCGCCCAGGGTGTAGCGGATCGCGGTCATCTGCAGCAGCGGCGGCGCCATGGAAGTCCTGAACGTCGGTGATTGGTGCGGTGCACTCGGTTTCCGCGTTGTCCTGCACGGAAACGGCGCAAAGGTCGAGCCACGCACAGGATGCGGAGGGCCGCCTTGCGCGCTGCGCTGGCCTCCCCTGCCGGCCAAGGCCAGCCCCGCGATCGACCTTTCCCGCCATTCTCCTGTTATGGTGAGACGATACCCCGAGTCAAAGATCGACGGGGAGCCCCGACCAGACCGGAGCGAGGAAGACGATGACCCAGGACAAGGACGACACGAAATTCGCGGGGCTGCGGGACGCCGTCGGGCGAATGAAAGAGCGAAGCCTGAAAGAGCTCTTCGCTGCCGACGCCGAGCGTTTCGACCGCTATCACGTGGCACTGGGCGATCTCGTCTTCGACTATTCGAAGCACCGCGTCGACGAGGCTGTGCTGAACGCATTGTTCGATCTCGCCCGGACTCAGAAGCTCGAGGAGAAGCGGGACCGGATGTTCACGGGCGGCATCGTCAACCCGACCGAGGGCCGTGCGGCGCTGCATACTGCCTTGCGGGCTCCCAAGGGCGTCTCGGTCAAGGTCGATGGCGAAGACGTCATGCCGGAGGTTGTGTCGGTGCGGGCCAAAGTGGCGGATTACGCCCGCGGCGTGCGCGACGGCACCATCAAGGGCGCGACCGGCAAGGCGTTGACCGACATCGTCAATATCGGCATCGGCGGCTCCGACCTCGGCCCCGCCATGGTGGCGCGCGCGCTGGCGCCCTTCGGCCATGAGCGCATCCGCACGCATTTCGTGTCCAACGTCGACGGCGCCGACATCGGCGACACGCTGAAGCCGCTCGATCCCGAGACGACGCTGTTCATCGTCGCCTCCAAGACCTTCACCACCCAGGAGACGATGACCAACGCCCGAAGCGCGCGGGCCTGGCTCTCGGCCAAGCTCGGCGACGCCGCCGTGGAGCATCATTTCGCCGCCGTCTCGACGGCGCTCGACCTCGTCGGCAAATTCGGCATCCGGCAGGATCGGGTCTTCGGCTTCAAGGATTGGGTCGGCGGTCGCTACTCGGTCTGGTCGTCCATCGGTCTCTCAGTGGTGATCCAGATCGGGCCCGAGCATTTCGCCGACTTCCTCGCCGGCGGCCACGAGGTCGATACGCATTTTCGCCAGGCGCCGCTCGAGGCCAATATCCCGGCGCTCATGGGCCTGATCGGCGTCCTCTATCGCAACGCCTGGGGCTTCGCCACGCAGGCGGTGATCCCCTACGACCAGCGGCTCGGCCGCTTCCCCGCCTATCTCCAGCAGCTCGACATGGAGAGCAACGGCAAGCACGTCCACATCGACGGCACGCGGGTGCAGGACTCCACCGGACCCGTCGTCTGGGGCGAGTCCGGAACCAACGGCCAGCACGCCTTCTTCCAGCTGCTGCACCAGGGCACGGAAGTCGTGCCGATCGACTTCCTGGTCGCGGCCGAGCCGACCGATGCCGACCCGAAGCATCACGAACTCCTGGTCGCCAATTGCTTCGCCCAGAGCCAGGCCTTGATGGTCGGCCGTAGCGAGGACGAGGTGAAGGCCGTGATGGAAAAGGCGGGCGGCAAAGCCGATGCCATCGCCGCCGTGGCGCCCCACAAGCAGTTCGACGGCAACCGCCCGACCTCGACCTTCCTCTATCGCCGGCTCGACCCGAAGATGCTGGGCCGGCTGATCGCGCTCTACGAGCACCGCGTCTTCACCATGGCGGCGATCTGGGACACCAACCCCTTTGATCAATGGGGCGTCGAACTCGGCAAGGAACTCGCCAACAAGCTCGCGCCGATCGTCTCCGACGAGAAAGCCTCGCTCGCGGGTCTCGACGGGTCTACGGCGGGGCTGGTCGGGCACCGGCGGGCGCTGTTGGGACAGGGCTGACCATACCGGTCGCTCGACGTTACGAGGCGGCGTCGAGCAACTCGTCCGACAGCGACTGAATGCGAGCCGCGTTCTCGCCGGCATCCGGGATGTTGAGGCGCGACGCCGACCGGATATCGACGCGCGTCTGGCCCGCCACGGGCCGGATACGGATGGTGACATCGTCGGGCAGCGCCATGATGCGGGTGGGCGCCACGGCATCGATATGGCCGGTGCCGAACTTACCCTTCGGCGCCAAGGCCTCGACCACCCGCCAGCCGTGAGCCTGAACGGCCTTCAGCGCCAAGCCGAAGGCCTCGTCCTCGGGAAGGTCGAGCAATACGGGCTGTAGATTGGCATAAGCGCGATGCGCGCTATCCCGCACCTCGGTAGAGGGGTCATCGTGAACGTGACCGCCGCGCGCCGCCAAGGCGCTGGCCGCCGTCGAGAAGGGCGGGGGCGCCAAGGGATCGGTCGAGACGTCGCTGATGAGGGGAAGCCGAGCCGCGACGACAGCCAAGTAGGCCGGGTAGGCCAGGATCACGAGGGCGATCGCCAGCCCCGCCAGGACCCGGGCCGTACCCCGGTAGCCGGTTCGCCAGATCACCACGGCCGACCAGGCCGCCAGTGCGACCGCGACGATCGCAAACCCGAAGCCGAAGGCCAGCACGGCGAGCGACCCGCGAGGATCGACGGAGCCGCTCCGCCCCATCAGCACAGCGATCGCCGACAATGCGGCACCGAAACTCGCCGAGCCTCTGCACAGAGTGGCGGAGGCGGCGAAGGGCTCGGGCGCGAGGCGGCGTCTCAGCATGAGGCCGACCTCGGGCGCCGGCGTTCCGGCTTGACGACGGAGGTGGGCATGTGAGTCATGGGTGGGAGACGCGAGGAGGATTGAACCTATGCGAGACCGGGCCGGGGCGAAAGGCTTGGTGCACACAGCCGTTCGGCAGCCTTGCCGGTCATGAGACCCTGCGAACAGCGGAGGACGGTCGTGAAGCCCCGCGCCCGCCTGACGCTCGGTATGCTGGTGGTCCTGGCGCTCGCGGGCCAAGCCTCAGCCGTGCCCTTGCCCGTCCCGAGGCCGAGCGATTCGGGGCCCGCCGGCATTGTCGCCGACGTCCCCCTGCCGGTGCCGCGCCCGGAAGAGGACGGACCCTTCCTGCCGCCGCCCCGCGCGCCCGAAGTCTTCGGGCCGTTCCTGCCCGCGACGCGCCCCGCCGAGGCTTTCGGCCCCTTTCTGCCGCCCCTTCCGCCGCCGCGTCAGGGCGAGGTCGCGGGACCGCCAGCGCCGGCGACCCCGTCCCCTCCGCCGAGCCCACCGGAGCCCGATCTTACCTGCGGCCCGCTGATGGCGAGCGGCAAGGTCGTGGCCCAAGCGGCGACTCCCATCCCCGATGCCGAGGGTTGCGGCATTGCGGCCCCGCTGTCGTTGCAGGCCATCGTGCTGCGCAACGGCAAGCGCGTCGAGGTCGCGCCCCCTGCCCTGATGCGCTGCGACCTCGCCGACCGTCTGGCCGACTGGCTGCGGGATGACGTGACCCCCGCGACCGCCACCGAAGGCGACCTCCTCGGCATCACGGACGCAGCCGCTTATACCTGCCGCAGCCGCAACTGGACCGCCGGCGCCCGTATCTCCGAACATGCGCGCGGCAATGCGATCGACATCCTGAGCTTTCGCTTTGCCAAGCGCGTCGTCGGCCTGAAGGGTGCGGAAGCTCGCGACGTGCTGACGATCCTCAGGACCTCGGCCTGCGCGCGGTTCTCCACCGTGCTCGGCCCGGGTGCCGATGCCTTTCATGAGACCGACCTGCACCTCGATCTCGAACATCGCCGCAACGACTTCAAGCTGTGCCAGTGGGACGTGCCGTGACCGGGCGTTCTGACTCGGCACACCGGGGTTCGCGCAGCGTTTAGGGCTTATCAATCGCCGGCCGACAAGGTTGATCCATCGTTCACGACATCGCCGAAATTGACCGTATCGCGGCGCTTCGGCCGGGGATCCTCCATGACCGACGCCATCAACGCTGCCCCGCGGCGCGAAGACGCCCGTGACCTCCAGGCGAAGCTCTACCGTGAGATCGGGGTCTCGGCCGTCGCCGCCGCCCTGATGTTCACCACCAAGCCCGACTCGCTGGTTCGCTCCGCCACAGTGGACAAGCCCGCCGATAAGGCCCACTTCGCCCGGATACGCGCCGCCTGACCGAACTGGCCGGTGCTCTTCGGGAACCAAGGAGACCGTCCTGATCATCTCACGCAGGCAGATCCTGACCGGCACTGGCGCTCTGGCGCTGGGGTCCGTGGCCTTTGGCGGCTATGCAGTCGGAATCGAGCCCGAGATGACGCCGGCGGTGCGTCGCTACACCCTGAACCCACCGGGCTGGCCGCGAGGTCTGACGTTCAGGATCGGCGTCATCGCCGATATCCATGCCTGCGAGCCCTGGATGCCGGCCGCTCGGGTCCGTGCCATCGCGGACCAGTGCAATGCGCTGGAGCCGGACCTGATCCTGCTGCTCGGCGACTTCAACGCCGGCCACCGCTTCGTCTCCGGACCCGTCATGCCGGGCGCCTGGGCGGAAGCGCTCTCGGTGCTTCGTGCGCCGCTCGGCACTTTCGCGATCCTCGGCAACCACGATTGGTGGCATGGGCCGGTGCCCGGAATGAAGGGGGGACCCGAGGAGGTGCGGCGGGCGCTCCGGTCTATCGGCATTCGCGTCATCGAGAACGAATCGGTTCTCGTCGATCGGGGCGGCAGACGCTTCTGGCTGGCGGGGCTCGCCGATCAAATCGCCTACCCGATGGCGGCCCGCGGCCACAAGGGCGCCGACGATCTCGCCGGAACGCTGAAGCAGGTGCACGACGATGCGCCGATCATCATGCTGGCGCACGAACCCTACGCCTTTGCGCGCATGCCGGACCGGGTCTCGCTGACACTGTCCGGGCACACGCATGGTGGTCAGATCGTGCTACCCGGTCTCGGACCGATCATCACCCCATCGCGCCGTTACAATTATGGCCATATCGTCGAGGACGGGCGCCATCTGATCGTCTCGGGCGGCCTCGGGGAATCGGGGTTGCCGGCCCGGTTCGGCGTGCCTCCCGAACTCCTCGACATCACGCTCGGTGAAGCCAGCCCGACGGCGTGAACTCGGCGCGGAGAGCGTGTTGCAAGCCGCTCATCCCCGCGCCTGCGGGGGTTCATCGCAAGACGTCCGGCCGTAGGCCGACCACCTCACCCCGCACCCATAGTGCAAGCAGAATCCGAATACGGCTTGTCGGCCTTCGGCCGACTCTTCACGCTGGATCTCAGCCTCGTGGGGATGAGAGCACAAAACCCCTACATCACCACGACTTTGGAGCCTACTTTGGCGCGGTTGTAGAGGTCGATGACGTCGATGTCGCGCATCCGGATACAGCCCGACGAGGCGTCATGGCCGATCTCGGTCGGCTCGTTGGTGCCGTGAATGCGATACAGCGTGTCGTGACCTTGGGCGTCGTAGAGGTAGAGCGCCCGGGCGCCGAGCGGGTTCTCGGGGCCGCCCGGCATGCCGCCTTCGGCCACCACGGGCTTCAGGTGCGGCCAACGCTTCACCATATCGGCCGGCGGCATCCAGCGCGGCCATTCAGCCATGCGCCGAACCGTGGCGGTTCCCGTCCAGCCATAGGCTTCCGCTCCGGTGGCGACGCCGTACCGCACGGCCTTGCCGTTGCCGAGCACGTAATAGAGCAGCTTGTCCTTTGTATTGACCACGATCGTTCCGGGTGGCTGGCCGGTCGGATCCTCGACCTGATAACGATCGAAGTTACGGCCCATATCGGCCGTCGGGACTTGCGAGATGAACTCCTTGTCGCGGGCCGAGAGGACGGGGTCGGGCGTCGACGTGTACTCGCAACCCGAGACCGCCAGGGCGCCCGCCAGCAACATCATCGCCCGCCATGGCTTCCGCATTGATCCCATCTCCCGCCGCCCCAGATCCAGCCTAGATTTCTACCATGCAACACCGGGGCAAACGAGCCATTGTCACACATTCGCCTTATCCGTGACGCGCGCACCACAGAGCGGCTCGGGCCGCGCTTCGGGAGGCCTCGACCGTGACCACGCTTCTGATCGGCCACGAGGCCGGGCTCGCTCACGACATGGGCGAGGGGCATCCGGAGAGACCCGATCGGCTGCGAGCGATCGCGGCGGCACTCTCGATCGAGACTTTCGCACACCTCCGTCGGAGAGAGGCTCCGGAAGCCTCGCGCGAGGCTCTGCTCCGCGCCCACCCCGAGGCTTACGTGGACGCCCTCCTGTCGGCGCGTCCGGCCGAAGGCCAGCTACTGCGGATCGACGCCGACACCGCCATCGGGAGCGGCACGATAGCGGCCGTGCTGCGCGGCGCGGGCGGTGCCGTGCTGGCGGTCGACGAGGTGATGGCAGGTCGGGCCCACAATGCCTTCGTGGCGATGCGGCCACCCGGACATCATGCCGAGCGGGCCACCGCCATGGGCTTCTGCTTCTTCAACAATGCCGCCGTGGCGGCCCGGCACGCCCGCGCCGCCCACGGGGCCGGCCGGATCGCCATCCTCGACTGGGACGTCCACCACGGCAACGGCACCCAGGACATCTTCTGGGGCGACCCGGACGTCCTCTACGCCTCGACGCACCAGATGCCGCTATTTCCCGGCACGGGCGCGCGGGGCGAACGCGGCGACCACGATACGATCGTCAATGCGCCGCTCCGCGCTGGCGACGGCAGCACGGCCTTCCATGCGGCGCTCGATGATTTGATCCTGCCCCGCATCGCGGCCTTCCAGCCCGATCTCGTCATCATCTCGGCCGGCTTCGACGCGCATCGGCGTGATCCGCTAGGACAGATCGAACTCGACGAAGAGGACTTCGCCTGGGCGACGCGCCGGGTCCTGGATGTGGCGCAAGCTTCGGCGGGAGGCCGGGTCGTCTCGCTGCTCGAGGGCGGCTACGACCTGCAAGGTCTGTCGCAATCGGTCGCCGCCCATGTGGCGGTGCTGATGACCTCATTCTGAGGCGAGGCCGCGCTCCGGCCGTGGCGCCACGACGGGGGCCGGGGCCGGATTGAGGATGGTGAGGCGGCTTGCAGCACCTCGCCGCCGCTGGGCATAGCCGGCGATGCCGATGGCGACGAGAAGCGTCAGGCCGTTGAACAGCGGCTCGACCCAAAAGGAGCCGCCGACCTGCTGGATCCCCGAAATGCCGACTGCCAGAATGATGACGCCGACGACCGTCCCCCAGACGTTGACGCGGCCGGGCTTGATGGTGGTCGATCCCAGGAAGGCCCCGACCAGCGCCGGCAGCAGGAATTCGAGCCCGACGCTCGCCTGGCCGATGCGCAGCTTGGCGGCGAGGAGCACGCCGGCGATGCCGGTCAGCGTCCCCGAAGTGACAAAGGCCAGCATGGTGAAGCGCGCCGCCGGGATGCCGTTCAGCGCCGCCGCCTTTGGGTTGGCGCCGATCGCGTAGAGGTATCGCCCGAGCGGGACATGCTCCAGCACGAACCACATGACGATCGCGAGCCCGAGCACGTAATAGCCGGTGATCGGCAGGCCGAAGATGAAGGTGGAATTCAGCGCGAGGAACTCCTTCGGCAGCACGCCGACGACCTGCCGGCCGCCCGTCCACCAGAGCGCCAGCGCGTAGAGCACCGTGCCGGTGCCGAGCGTCGCGATAAAGGCGTCGATTCGGGCCACCTCGACCAGCAGCCCGTTGAGGAAGCCCGTGAAGGCACTGAGCGCCACGACGATCAGGACGGCGAGCGGCCAGGGCACGCCCGAGACGGTCTGCAGGCTGATGGCCAGCACGTGCCATAGGACGATCCCATATCCCACGGTCAGGTCGATTTTGCCCGCCACCATGGGCACCATGGCGGCGAGAGACAGCAGCGCGATGATGGCCTTGTCCGACACCACGGAGCGCAGGTTGAGCATCGTCGGGAAGGTGGTAGGCAGGGCCATGGAGAAGCCTGCGATCAGCAGCAGGGCCAGGATCGGCAGGCCATAGACGGGCAGCAGCCGCAGAATGCGCTCGGCCGGCCGGAGGCCCCGAAGGTCGGCGCGGGTCGGCTCGAGGGCGTCGGAGCGGATCGAGTTGGTGGCCATGCGGCAGTCCTCGGGTTCAGGCGGCTTCGGGTCGGCGGTCGGTCTCGGCCTCCGAGGCAGAGGCCGCCGTGATCAGCCCCGCCGTGGTCAGGGCGTCTCCGGTGAGTTCGGCGGTGATGCGGCCCCGGTTGAACACCAGCGCGCGATGGCAAAGATGCGCCACCTCCTCGAAGTCGGTCGACACCACGACGACCGCCATGCCGGCGTCGAGCGCCTGGGAGATCAGGCGGTAAATATCGACCTTGGCCCCGATATCGACCCCGGCCGTCGGGTCCTCGGCGACGAGCAGCCGTCGGCCCGTGGCGAGCCAGCGCCCCACCACGACCTTCTGCTGATTGCCGCCCGACAGGCCCTCGATGGCCAGCGCCGGATCGTTCGGCCGCAATCCGACGCTGCTCCCGAGCGTCAAGGCCCGGCGAGCCTCGCGCCCGGGCGAGAGTGGCGAGAACAGACCCCTCCCGGTGGCGCCGGGGTTGAGAAAACAATTCTCGCGGATCGACAGCGACGGGCAGATCGACTCCTCGGCACGGTCTCGCGCCATGAGGCCCACCCCCGACCGCAGGGCCGCGGAGGGCGAGGCGAGGTCGAGCACCGCGTCGTCGAGCAGCACATGGCCCCGGTGCGGCACGGCGCCGAAGAGGGCACGCCCGATGTCCTCCTGGCCGGCGCCCCGCAGCCCCACGAGGCCGAGCAACTCGCCCCGGCGGATCTCGAACGAGACCGGGCCGGCTCCAGCCGTGGCGAGGTCCACAACAGAGCCTCGGACCGGCCCGGAATCGCCGGACGGCTTCCGAAAGGTCTCGAGATCGGACCGGCCGACGATGAGGCTGACCAGGGTCGCGGGGTCGGTGTCACCGACCGCCATCTCGCCGACCTTGAGCCCGTCGCGCATAACGGCCACGCGGTCGGCGATCCGGAAAATATCGTCGAGCCGATGCGAGACATAGATCATGCCGACGCCGCGCTGCTTCAGGCGGCGCATGGCGGCGAAGAGCCGCTCGACCTCGTCGGCCGGGAGGCTCGCTGTCGGCTCGTCGAGGACGAGATAGTCGCAATCGACCATAAGGGCGCGGGCAATGGCGACCAGCGACTTCTCGGTCCGGCCAAGGCTCGCGACCCGGGTTTCCGGGTCGAAGTGGCAGCCGACGAGCGCCAGCGCGTCACGGGCTCGTTCGTTCAGCCCGCGCCAGTCGATGCCGAAGCGGCGCCGCCGGCCAGAGGCAAAACCGCCCGCGAGACCGATATTCTCCGCCACCGTCATCCATTCGACGAGGCCGAGATCCTGGTGGATGAAGGCTACTGAAGACTGCCCGCCACCCCTGACACGATGCCTGTAAGGCGTGCCGTCGATCAGCACCTCACCGCGGTCCGGCCGGAACAGGCCGCCCAGGATCTTGATGAGTGTGGACTTACCGGCGCCGTTCTCGCCGAGCAGCGCCATGATCTCGCCGCGGCGGACGTCGAGCGACACGCCTTTCAAGGCTCGGGTGGCTCCGAACGTCTTGGCGATGTCGTCGAAGCGGAGCACGCCCTCGCTCATTCCATCCCTCCTCGCCAGGGCGATCTGCGCCGCCCCTGTCGATCCGTCAGCAAGCAACAGTAAAGTGCGGACGTCAACGGCGAGAGCTCCGCACGGAGAGACGGACGCGCCATGTCACACCGGTCTCGATCGACGGGCTCGCTTTCACCCGTCTGCCTCCTCCACCGCGCGACGCGCGGTCCCCCTCCTCCGCTGGCGGAGGAGGATCGAACGGCAAGCGTCGTGAACTGATCCTCCTCTACGAACCGGAGGAAGGGGACCATGCAAAGCATGGTGGAAGAGGCAGACCGGGGTGCCCCGGCCCCTCAGGCATCCGATCTCAGTCGGTCGGCAGCAGCCATCAAAGGCTCGCCGTGATCCCCCCGTCGACGTAGAGGATGTGGCCGTTGACGAAGCTCGAGGCGTCGGAGGCCAGGAAGACGGCTGCGCCCGCCAGTTCCTCGACCTCGCCCCAGCGACCCATCGGGGTGCGATTGGCGAGCCAGGCCGAGAAGACCGTGTCGTCGACCAGCGCCTGGTTAAGCTCCGTGCGGAAATAGCCCGGACCGATGCCGTTGCACTGGAGCCCGTGACGACCCCAGTCGGTCGCCATGCCCTTGGTCAGCATTTTCACGGCGCCCTTGGTGGCCGTGTAGGGCGCGATGCCGGGCCGCGCGAGTTCGCTCTGCACCGATCCGATGTTGATGATCTTGCCGCGCCCGCGCGGGATCATGTGGCGCGCCACCGCTTGGCCGACCAAGAAGACGCTGTCGAGATTGGTGGCAATCAGTCGCCGCCAGGCCTCGTGGGGAAAGTCCTGCAAAGGCGCACGGTGCTGGATGCCGGCATTGTTGACGAGGATCGCCAGGGGGCCGATGTCCCGCTCGATGCCGTCGACGCCGTCCGCAACCGCCGCGGGATCGGTGACGTCGAAGGCGACCGCATGAACCCGATGGCCCTCGGCTGCCAGCGTGGCGCGGCTCTCCTCCAGCCGGGCTGCGTCGCGCGCGTTGAGCACCAGTTCGGCGCCGGCTTCCGCGAGGGCGCGCGCCAAGGCGAGGCCGATCCCCTTGCTGGACCCCGTGATCAGGGCCAGGCGCCCTGTCAGGTCGAAAAGCTTCACGATGTCCTCCCTTTGCGTTTCGCCCAACCTAGCATGAAGGAGAGCCCGATCCCGATCGGATCGGGCATGCCAGAGGCCGTCATCGGCCCGGCCCGAACGCGGCGGTCGAGCTTAGGCCTCGCGCCTCGGCGGCCCTGCTTGACAGGTCCGGCCCTGCGGCCGATGCCAGGGACAAGCACCCAATCAAGGAAGCCGGGCCAGAGGGGAAACATGCCATGCGCGCCATCGTGATCCATGCCGCCCAGGATCTTCGCGTCGAGGACCATGAGGCGGAGCGCGTCGGAGCCGGCGAGGTTGCGGTGCGGATCGAGGCCGGTGGCATTTGCGGTTCCGACCTTCATTACTTTCAGCACGGCGGCTTCGGGGCAGTCAGACTGCGGGAACCCATGATCCTGGGGCACGAGATCGCCGGCACGGTTGCGGAACTTGGCGCGGGAGTCGAAGGGCTCGCGGTCGGCGACCGGGTCGCCGTCAATCCGAGCCGCCCCTGCCGGCACTGCCGCTTTTGTCTTCGCGGCCTGCCGAACCAGTGCCTCAACATGCGGTTCTACGGCAGCGCCATGCCGATGCCCCATATCCAGGGCGGCTTCCGCGAGCGGCTCGTCTGCGACGCCGTCCAGTGCAGGCCGGCGAAGCGCGCCTCGACCTCCGAGCTCGCCCTGGCGGAGCCGCTGGCGGTGGCGTTGCACGCGATCTCCCGCGCCGGCCCGGTGCTGGGGCGCCGCGTCCTGGTGACGGGTTGCGGGCCGATTGGTGCCCTGGTGGTGGTCGCGGCGCGCCATGCCGGCGCCGCCGAAATCGTGGTGACCGATGTCGTCGACGAGCCCCTGGCGATCGGACTGCGGCTCGGCGCCGATCGGGCCGTCAATGTCGCGACCGATCCCGAGGCACTTCGCCCCGAGCAGGCCGCCAAGGGTCAGTTCGGCATCATGGTGGAATGTTCGGGCAACGAACGCGCGCTGCGGGCCGGTCTCGACGTCGTGGAGCCACGGGGCACGATCGTGCAGGTCGGGGTCGGCAGCGACGTGAGCCTGCCGCAGAACATCGTCGTCGCCAAGGAACTGGCGATCGTCGGCTCGTTCCGCTTCCACGACGAATTCGCCCAGGCGGTGGCGCTGATCGACGAAGGCCGGGTCGACCTCTCCCCGCTGGTGACGGCGCGATTCGACGCCGACGATGCGGTGGAAGCCTTCACCCTGGCCGCGGATCGGCGGCGCGCCATGAAGGTGCAGATCACGTTCTGATCCACCAACCGTCATTGCCAGCGCAGCGAAGCGCCCCAGAGGTGATCCACCGCATGCTGGTACGGTGTCGGGGTTATTGCTCACAGGGCCGGACGCGATTTAGGCCGAGGCGCAGATCGGCTTGCCCCGGCACGTGACACGGATGGCGTCGATGACGCAAACGGTGCGTCGTCGAACAGTCTCGACGACAGACCTGATGTCGGCGTCGAGATGACACCTCGCTCTTAGCGGAGCCGTGATGATCTCGCTGTAGACTATGCAGGGAACGCAGTGCCAGCTCCGACCCATTGTGATATCGTCGATTTTCGGCTCTGGGCGAAGACGAAGAGTTGCGATCAGAATTCAGGATTGAAATCGACCTATGCCGGCCTACTGACAGTAATGTTGCACAAGGCTGAACATAAAAATCAGAGACTTTTTAATAATTTTCTTTATAGTTTGCCTGCCCTAAGCTTTTTCGCTCTAAAATATGGCTTGTATGCAGGACGAAGACAAATGAAGAGAAGTTCGCAAAAGCCTCGGCCTCCGAAACACTGGGATGAATCTACAGTCGTAGACTGCATTTCTGCCGCTAGGAAGGTCATGCCAGAGGCCGTCGACGCTATTTCTCTTCATGATCGAGGGATTTCCGTTCTCAATAATCAGGAGTTTGCCGACCAAATCTTGCGCTTAAAAGATTTTGTGAAAAATTTCAGAGAGTATGAGAATCATCTCGATCAATTGAATTTATTTGTTTTGATTAGAGTTTTTCTTGGTAAAAACTCTGGATAGTCATTGTAATTGAAAAATACTTAGAGCGCACAACATAGTCGGGAGCGATTAGCACAGAAAGCGCTTACTGGGTTGCTTCATTGCTGCGCCTCTCGCATTGACGAACTGTGGCTAGACATAACCCTACTTCTACCCCCGAGCGCGTTGGCGGATCATGAAATTGTCGAAAGTGTATTCGCTGACCTGCCACCAGAGGTACTGGTCGGCGCGGAAGGCCATGGCGGCATCCAGCATGGATTTGAATCGCGGGTTGCCGTCCGAGATCTCCTTGTAGACGTCGTTCGACGCCTTGAAGGCCGTTTCCAAAAGATCCTGCGGGAAAGCGCGGAGTTCGGCGCCCGCGATGACGAGCTTCTTCAAGGCACCGGGATTGGCGGCGTCGTAGGAGGCCAGGACCTGGGCGTGGGTCGCAAGGGCCGCGGTGCGCAGGGCCGCCTTGAAGGCATCGGGCAAGGCATCGTGCTTCGTCTTGTTGAAGACGACGTGGATCATGGATCCGCCACGCCACCAGCCTGGATAGTAGTAGTACGGGGCTGCCTTCTGCAGCCTGCCTCCGTCATCGATCTTGGCATCGTCGTAAGGTCCGACCCAGGTGACGCCGTCGAGCGCGCCCGATTGCAACGCCGACACGAGATCGCTGCGCGGCGTCTGTGCGGGAACGGCGCCGAGCGCCTGCAGGATGCGTCCCTCGAGGCCCCCGGCTCGGATCTTCATCCCAGCGATATCGGCTGCCGTCTTGATCTCGCGGCGGAAAAAGCCGCCCATCTGGGCTCCCGTATTGCCGGCCGGATAGGCGACGGCGCCATAGTCGGCCAGCAGAGCATTGGTGAGGTCGATGCCCCCGCCGTTCAGCGCAAAGGCGGTCTGCTCGCGAGCGTTCATGCCGAAGGGGAAGGCCGTGGGTAGCGCGAACGCCGGGTCCTTGCCGTAGAAATAGTCGAGCGATGTCTGGCAGGCTTCGACGGTGCCAGCCTGCACGGCGTCGAGCACGCCAAGGCCCGGCACGATGTCGCCGGGCGCGAAGACGTCGATGTGAAACCGGCCCCCGGTGATGTCGTGCACCTGCCGGGCGAAGAGATCGGCGCCGCCGAAGATCAGGTCGAGCGACTTCGGAAAACTCGACGTGAGACGCCACGTCACCTCCGGCGCGTCGGCGGCTCGTGCGGGAGCGGCGCCGGTCGCCGCACCGGCGGCGCCGAGCGCCGCCGTTGTCATGAAACGCCGCCGCCCGATCCGCTCGCCCATGACGAGGTTCTCCCTTGGTGCCCCGGCGCACAACTGCCGGGCGACCACCCGCGACCTCAATATTGGTCTGTCCGGCCCAGACTTTAAGGGAAACCCGTAACGGATTTCACTCCGTCACGATGCGGGGCGCGGGACGACTGCGCGATCCCTGCAGCGTCGCCAGGAGACGCCGGGCGATCTCCATATAGGCCAGGGCGTGCGGGCCTTGTGGATCGGCCACGACGATAGGCCGACCGGCGTCGGAGGTCTCGCGGATCGACAGCGCCAGCGGCACTTCACCGAGATAGGGCACGCCGAGGCGTTCGGCCTCGTGCTGTGCGCCCCCGTGCGAGAAGATGTCGGTCTTCGTCCCGCAATGCGGGCAAACGAAGGTGCTCATATTTTCGATGATGCCGAGGATCGGCACATCGGTGCGGCGGAACATGGCGATGCCACGCCGCGCGTCGATCAACGCCAGATCCTGCGGCGTCGAGACGATCACGGATCCCGCCAGCGGTACCGATTGCGCCATGGTGAGCTGGGCGTCGCCGGTGCCGGGCGGCATATCCACCACCATGATGTCGATGTCGCCCCAGGCGACCTCGCGCAGCATTTGGGTGATGGCCGACATCACCATGGGTCCACGCCAGATCATCGGCGTCTCTTCCTCGACGAGGAAGCCGATCGACATGATCTTCAGGCCGAAGGCCTCGAGTGGCCGCATGGTCTTGCCTTCGATCACCTCGGGCTTCTGCTTCAGGCCGAAGAGCCGCGGCATGGAGGGGCCGTAGATGTCGGCATCGAGCACCGCGACCTTGTTGCCGAGGTTGCGGAGCGCCAGGGCCAGATTGGCCGACGTCGTCGACTTGCCGACGCCGCCCTTGCCCGACGCCACCGCGATGATGGTCTTCACGCCCGGTATGCCCTGCGCGGTGCGGGCGGCCTGCGCCTTGGGGCCGGGCGTTCTGGCACCGGCGGCAGGTCCTGCCGGCGCGTGGGAATGCTCATGTTGGCCGTGGTCGTGGTGAGCATGGTCGTGCGCCGGAGGCTGCGGCGCCGGGCTCGTCTCCTGTCCCTTGGACGGCGTCGTCAGCGTGACGAAGGCCTTGCCGACCCCGGGCAGGCCGGAGACGACACGCTCCACCGAGGCGCGAAGGGGCTCCGAAGCGGCGGCCCGGGCGGCCTCAACTTCGAGCGACACGAAGACCCGGTCCTCGCGCACTACGACCCCGCCGAGCGCACCCGACTGCGGTAGCGGTGTGCGCCCGTCGGGGCCCATGACCTCGGCCAACGCCGCGACGACATCCTGTTGAGACGGCATGATGATCCAACCAAGAGAAGACCCGCCCGGACGGTGCCCGGGCGGGTGGAGATTGTGGGCAGTCTTACAGCAATCCGCCTTGACCCACGAGCGAAGTGGGTCGACCGCCGCCTTACTGCAGCTTCAGCGGCACCTTGGGCACCGATCCGCCGCCGCCCGTCTCGGAGGACGGCGCCTCCGGCTCGTCGGCTCCGTCGGTCTCGTCAGGCGAAGCTTTGCCCTTGGCACGCTTCCCCTCGGGATCGCGCTTCTTGCCGGCCTCGACGAATTCGCGCTCCGGACGCGGCAGGACCGGTCCTTCGGGATAGACGAAGTCAAGCGTCTTGGTGCCGTTCTCGTCCTTGATCACGACGATCTTCACCGCACCGCCGTTCTTCAACCTGCCGAATAGCACCTCGTCGGCCAGCGGGGTCTTGATGACCTTCTGGATGACGCGGGCCATGGGGCGGGCGCCCATCGCTTCGTCGTAGCCGTGTTCGACCAGCCAAGCGCGGCTCTCGTCCGTCAGCTCGACCGTGACGTTGCGATCGGCGAGTTGCGCCTCGAGTTGCAGAATGAACTTGTCGACGACCTTGGAGATGACCTCCTCGGGCAGGCGTCCGAAAGGCACGATGGCATCAAGCCGGTTCCTGAACTCGGGCGTGAACATCTTGGTGATCGCCTCGATGTCCTCGCCTTCGCGCTTGGCCCGCGTGAAGCCGAAATTCTCGCGCGCCATGTCGGCGGCGCCGGCATTGGTGGTCATGATCAAGATGACGTTCCTGAAGTCGACCGCCTTGCCGTTGTGGTCGGTCAGCTTTCCATGGTCCATGACCTGCAGCAGGATGTTGAAGAGGTCCGGATGGGCCTTCTCGATCTCGTCAAGCAGCAACACGCAATGCGGGTGCTGGTCGATCCCGTCCGTCAGCAATCCGCCCTGGTCGAAGCCGACGTAGCCGGGAGGGGCGCCGATCAGACGGCTGATCGTGTGACGCTCCATATATTCCGACATGTCGAAGCGGATCAGTTCGACACCGAGGCTGGCGGCAAGCTGTTTCGCGGCCTCGGTCTTGCCGACGCCCGTCGGTCCCGAGAACAGGTAGGAGCCGATGGGCTTCTCGCCGTCACGCAGGCCCGCGCGGGCCAGTTTGATGGCGGAGGTCAGGGCGTCGATGGCCTTGTCCTGCCCGTAGACGACGCGCTTCAAGGTCTCGTCGAGGTGGCCCAGCACCTCCGCGTCGTCCTTGGACACGGTCTTGGGCGGGATCCGGGCCATGGAGGCGATGGTGGCCTCGATCTCCTTGATGCCGATCGTCTTCTTGCGGCTTTTCTCCGGCAGCAGCATCTGGCTCGCGCCCGTCTCGTCGATCACGTCGATCGCTTTGTCGGGCAGTTTGCGGTCGTTGATGTAGCGGGCCGACAGTTCCACGGCGGCCTGCACGGCCTCCGCGGTGAACTTCACCTTGTGAAATTCCTCATAATAGGGCTTCAGCCCCTTCATGATCTCGACCGCATCGGGGATCGACGGCTCGTTGACGTCGATCTTCTGGAACCGGCGCACGAGGGCCCGGTCCTTCTCGAAATACTGGCGATATTCCTTGTACGTGGTCGACCCGATGCAGCGAAGCGATCCCTGGGCCAGAGCGGGCTTCAGCAGGTTCGACGCATCCATGGCGCCACCGGACGTAGCGCCGGCGCCGATCACCGTATGGATCTCGTCGATGAAGAGGATCGCGTTCTTGTGCTGCTCGATCTCCTTCATCACCTGCTTCAGGCGTTCCTCGAAGTCGCCCCTATAGCGGGTGCCGGCCAGCAGGGTGCCCATGTCGAGCGAGAAGACGGTCGCCTCGGCCAGGACCTCGGGGACCTCCTTCTTGATGATCTTGCGGGCGAGACCCTCGGCAATCGCGGTCTTGCCGACGCCGGGCTCACCCACCAGCAGCGGGTTGTTCTTCTGCCGGCGGCAAAGGACCTGGATTGTGCGGTCGACCTCGGCGGTGCGCCCGATCAGCGGATCGATGCGGCCGTCCTTCGCCTTCTTGTTGAGGTTGACGCAATAGGCCTCGAGCGCGCCGTCCTTCTTCTTCGACTCCGAGCCGTCCTTGCCCTCCTTGCCGTCGCGCTGCTCCTCGTCGTCGGCGCCGCGCGGCCCCTTGGAAGAGTCCGACATGCCGGGCCGCTTGGCGATGCCGTGGCTGATGTAATTCACGGCGTCGTAGCGCGTCATATCCTGCTCCTGCAGGAAATAGGCGGCATGCGACTCGCGCTCGGCGAAGATGGCGACGAGCACATTGGCCCCCGTCACTTCCTCTCGGCCGGACGACTGGACGTGGATGTGGGCCCGTTGGATGACGCGCTGGAACCCGGCTGTCGGCTTGGCGTCGTCGCGGCCCTCCGACACGAGGTTCTCGAGTTCGTGCTCGATGTAGTCGACGACCTGCTTCTTCAGGACGTCGATGTCGACCGAGCAGGCCTTGAGCACGGCTGCCGCATCCGTGTCATCGATCAGCGACAGCAGGAGATGTTCCAGCGTCGCGTATTCATGATGCCGGTCGTTGGCCAAGGCCAGGGCGCGGTGCAGGGACTGTTCGAGTGAGCGGGAAAACGCTGGCATGATGGCGACCGCCTTTCACTTCTTTTCCATGATACATTGCAAGGGGTGCTGGTGCTTCCGCGCGAAATCCATCACTTGCGTGACCTTGGTCTCGGCGACTTCGTAGGTGAACACCCCGCATTCGCCGACGCCATGATGATGGACGTGCAGCATGATGCGGTTCGCGTCTTCCGACCCCTTGTTGAAGTAGATGCGGAGCACCTCGATGACGAACTCCATGGGGGTGTAGTCGTCATTGAGAAGCAGCACCCGGTACATGCTGGGGCGCTTGGTCTGGGTTTTCGGCCGGGTGATGACCGCTGTACCGGATCCATCGCCGCCACGTCGCGGCTTGGGCCCGGCCGGCCCGGCGGCGCTCGGCTGAGCGTCGGATCGGGCCGGGAGATCATCGGTCGAGCGAACAGGCACTGTCCAGATATCCTCGTCGGCGATGCACGAAGCAGAGAAGCCTCGCGCCGTCGTTTCCTTAATGTACGGCTCGGATTCCCGCTTCGCTAGGGCTCATGCAGAGACGCTTGGTCATCCTTGACAAAGCCGTGACGCTGACGCTCCCCAAAACTGCCCGCCGCTCCCTGCAATTTCGTGGCGGAGGTGCGGCTCGCGACGACCGGCGGGTGGGCGTGATCGTGGAACTCCGCACCTCTCACCACCACCCATCCAACCATGTCTTAACGAGGTGTTACGCCGGTGGTGGTGCGTCCGCACAGGCCTTTCCACCTCCTGTTAACCGCCGTGTAACCGCGATCCCCTAGCGTCTGCGACTGTGCCCTTTCGATCACGACCGCCTCGCTTCAGCGAACGATCCTGATCGACCATCGCAAAACCAGACCGGCCCATGTCGGCGACAGCCTGATGCGGGACAGTTCGGAGCGGGGATGAGTTTCATGGTCGTGCGTGGCGTCGATAAGTACTGCGTTGGACGTCTCCTTCCCGTTGCGGCCCTGGCGCTGACCCTTCTCGCGACGGCCTCGGCCACAGCCGAGGCGCGAGGTCGACACGCCTTCCACCGCTTCGCCCACACCCCGCATGTCGCGCATTCCGCCCGGGCGGTCTTCGGCAGCACGGCACCCAACTTTTCCGCCATCGTGATCGACGCCAATACGGGCCGCGAGCTCTACGGAATCAACGAAGACGCGCCGCGTCACCCAGCCTCGATCACCAAGGTCATGACGCTCTACCTGCTGTTCGAGCAGATGGAGAAGGGGCGGATCTCGCTCGACACGATGCTGCAGGTCTCCGGCCATGCGGCCGGCCAGTCCCCCACGAAGCTCGGCGTCCCGGCCGGTGGGACCGTGTCGGTCGACACCGCCATCAAGGCGATCGTGACCCGTTCGGCCAACGACATGGCGGTCACGGTCGCCGAAAACCTCGCCGGCGACGAGTTGAGCTTCGCCCGCCTGATGACCGAGAAGGCGCGCGCCCTCGGCATGCGACACACGTTCTACCACAATGCTTCCGGCCTGCCGGACATGCGGCAGATTACGACGGCGCGCGACCTGACGATCCTCGGCCGCGCCATTCACGACCGCTTCCCGCACTATTACAAGTTTTTCTCGACCCCGAGCTTCGTCTATCGCGGCGAGGTGATCGGCAGCCACAACCACCTCATGGCCCGCATGCAGGGCATGGACGGTATCAAGACAGGCTACACCAACGCGTCGGGCTTCAATCTCCTGAGTTCCATCCAGCGCGGTGGCCGTCATGTCGTCGCGGTGGTGATGGGCGGCAAGAGCGCGGCCAGCCGCGACAACGTCATGCAGGGCCTGCTCGAATCCCACTTCGAAGAAGCCCAGGCGGGTCCGGGCGCCCATGTCGCCGAGGCCAGCCCGGTCGAGGAGCCGGCGGAGACACCGCAGCACGCCGTGCCGACGCCGCAGCCGATCGAGCGCGCCGCCCCGACCCGGACCGCGGCGATCGCCGACGGCGACGACGATGCGGCCGAGAATGCCACGGACGACGCGCCCTTGCTGCCGCCGAAGCCCATCGAGCGCCGCATCCCGCGTGGCCCGAGCCTGATAGCCCCCGAGATGGCCGTCCCCCTTCCCGAACCCGTCCGCATGGCCCGCGCCGCCGAGGATCGCCCGCGACCCGCCTTCATCGCCGGAGCGCCGAAATTTCAGGATCAGGGCCGAGCCGCAGGCCGCGCCGGGGCCGATGGATCGACCAATCGCCGCACCGTCGTGGCCTCGGCCACGAGCACGGCGGTCGCGACCGCCACGCCGTCGAGCCTGCACTGGGTGACCGGGCCGCAGCCGGTTCGGCTCGGCCCGAGCGCGCCCGGGGCCAAGGTCCCGGGTCGTGCGGAGCAGTTGAGCTTCGGGTCTCCGTCGGACGATCGCACCGATAGTGTCCCGGCCGAGGCCCGGGGCAAGACCGAAGCCGCCGTCGAGGGGCCGGGTGCCGCCATAGGCAAGGTGGATGACGGTCGTCCGGTCGCCAGCAAAGGCGGCGTCGTCATCCAGATCGGCGCGACCGACAGTGCCGGAGCCGCAGCCGAGCTCCTGACGCGGGCCAGGAGCGAGAGCCGCTCGACCCTGGCCTCCGCCAGACCTTTCACCGAGAAGGTCCAGAAGGGCGATTCCACACTCTACCGGGCCCGCTTCGCCGGACTCGATCCGGCGGAAGCCGAGGCCGCCTGCAAGACACTGAAACGCTCCGGTTTCGCGTGTTTCGCGACACGCGACTGATCAGAAATCGGCGACACATCGGAGTGCCGCCCGAGACTCGAGCCGGATGCTGCGCGCTTCAGGCAGCCGTGACGTCCAGAGTTCCGGAGCGAGATCGCCGCAGGGCGAGATGCTTCGTCCCATCCACCCTTTAGCGGAACATCATTGATGTCGTCGCATCAGGACATCTTTGGCTTCATTCACCCGGGCCGCCAGATCGGTGGAGCCGCCGTGATCGGGATGGGCGGTCTTCATCACGCTCCGATGCGCGCGCGCGACTTCCTCCCGGCTCGCGCCCTTCGCGAGGCCGAGAAGCTGGCGGGCCTCGTCCTCCGACATCGCGCCCGAGCGCATGCCGCGTCGCGGGCCCGCGCGCGGGCCGCTGCGCCTCGCGTCGCCCTGATCCTGACCTGCTGCACGCCAACCGGGAAACCGGCGGTCGAAATACGTCTCTAGGAGTCGTGCTCCCTCGGCATCGGCCGAGACGCAGAACTCGTGAAGGGCTTCCAGGCTGTCGCGATCAAGCTGAACGAGTTGAGCGCCTTCGAAGGGTCCGGCCAGGACCAATCCGGTCATCACGCCCGTCACATGGTCGAGTTCCATCTCGATCGTGGCGGACCGGACCCGCGACACGCGTGCCGTTCGGCCGCCTGCCGCGGCAGGGCCGCGCATGCTTCGCGCCATGCCCCAGATCGAGGCGCGCCGCCCGGTCACCAACCAGAACCCGAGCGCTCCCACGCCCAGCGCGGTGCCGATCTGCCCCTTGATCAGCAAAAGGAGCGCGACGGCGATCAGAACGCTTCCGCCTCCCTGCCGCATGCGCCGCGCCACCACGGCGGGGGCTGCGCCGAGGAACTCCCGCATCAGCATGGAACCGATCCAGAACAGCACGACGCCGGCCAGCAGAGGGATCAACGGCATGGCCTGACTCAGCGGATCTGCAACAAGAGAAGCTTGGCGGCGTCCGTATCGCCCGCCTTGCCATGAGCTTCGAGGGCCAGGGCGCCACCGGCCGCATAGGCGGCCGCTGCTGCCAGGAGGCGACCGAGCCGGTCCGGCGCCGAGGCGTCGAAGGCCGCATAGGCGCCACCTGTCAGGCGGGCGATCTCCCTGAAGCATCGCTCGGCGGCACGGTCGTTCCCTTCGTGGAACATGAAGCATTTCAAACCGAGGAGCGCGAGCTCTCCGGCTTTGGCGCAGAGCGGATCGATCCGCTCCTCGACGGCATCCCCGACATAGACCAACACACCGGTCCGCGCTCTGCGAGCCTCGTCGCGCGCATGAGTCAGAACGCGGCCAATCTGGGTATTGCCGCCCTCGACACGTATCCGGCTCATCAGGCGATCGAGCCCGGCGCCACCCGACACGAAGGACGAGGCCTTGCACTCGTGCAGGCCGCGGAAATAGACGAGTTGCACGTCGAGTCCGCCGAGCTTGGAAGCCGCATCGAACATGCGGCCCTGAAGCGCCACGGCGGCGTCCCACGTCGGCTGTCGGCTCATTGTCGCATCGAGCGCGAAGATCAGGCGTCCCCGGCCGCTCGAGCCGGCTGGCGCCGGCACCTTGCGCGACTGGGCCAGGAAGGCATCAACGGCCGCAGTGCCCGACGATGCAGTGCGGTTGATCTCGCGGCGATCGTCGGTCGGCGGCAAGGCGGATCCTCGGGCGGCAAAGGCGCCGAATTTCCCCAAGATCGTGCAGCACCGGCCCGACCGCAAGCCACCGCTCCGCCGCAGGACGTGCCCGATCGTTTGGGTCGCTGTCACGATCAGATCAGGCCAAGGTCGCGCAACTCGCGCCGGAGCGCTTCCGGCATGGCGACGAGGTCGGGATGGCCATGGCCGGCATCGCGAGGCGCCGCATCAGCCTCAAGGTAGCGCCAGCCCTGGAACGGCCGGCAAGGCCGGGTCTCGACGGCGACGACCTCCGGTTCCAGCACCAGATGACATCGGCCGATCCCGTCGACATCGGTGAAGGGCCGAACGGCGAGCAGGCGCTGCCGGGCAGCCACCTGCCCCTTGATGACCCAGAACAGCGAGCCGCCATCGAGGAGCTCGGCCATCCGTTTCGGAACCATGCGGGTGGTGTGGCGCTGCTCGGGTGTCTGACCGGCCCGTCTTTGTTCGGCCAGGCGGGCCGCGATCCAGCCGTCGAGATCGGCGATGGACTCGGCGCCGACACAGAGTTTCAGGAGATGAAGCGGCATGACCTCCTTCTCTGCACAAAACCGACAAGGGGCAAGGTCATCTGGAGGACACAGAAGGCCGCGGAATGGCGAGAACCCCGCCGGCAACCTTGCCCTCGGCTTTACATTGTGAAAATTAAGTCGTGCTCAAACTTAGCGGAGGCTCTCGGCGTCGTGCGACCGGGCGCCAGGAGAGATGTTGATGCTGAACCATAGTCGCCGGTCCATTCTGATGGGAGGCGTCGCCCTGGCGAGCTTCGCCGCATTGCCGATCCGATCTGCTGTCGCCCAGGAAGTCGAAGCGGAGGAGATCTACGGCCCCGTCAAGACCGAGCCCTTTCCCGTCAAGGGAATCGATGTGAACCGGGTCAATCCCCGCTTCCTGCGGACGCTCGTCGACTACCCGTCCGATCAGCCGCCCGGCACGATCATCATCGACCCGATGAAGCACTTCCTCTATCTCGTCATCGAGAGCGGCCAAGCCATCCGCTACGGCGTTGGCGTCGGTCGCGAAGGCTTCCTCTGGTCGGGTCAGGCCCAGATCGGTGCCAAGCGCGAGTGGCCGGATTGGTATCCGCCGAAGGAGATGTTCGCCCGCCAGCCCGAGATCATGAGCGCCATGTCGAAGCTGCAGAGCGGCATGGGCATGCATGGCGGCACGGGCAATCCGCTCGGTGCGCGCGCCATGTATCTCTATCGCGACGGCAAGGACACGCTGTTCCGCATCCATGGCACGGTCGAGCCCTACACGATCGGCACCAGCGTATCGTCGGGCTGCATTCGCATGATGAACCAGGACGTGCTCGACCTCTACTCGCGGGTCGATGTCGGCACGCGCGTCGTCGTTCTCGGCAATGCCCAGCCCAGCAACCAGCAGGCTTCGGAAGAGCGGCAGGCATCGACCTCCCGCGCCCGCACCCGCCGGATCGCTCAGCCGGAGCCGGTCGATGCTGCGGATGCCGATGTTCCGGCCGACCCCCGTCCAGTCTATGGCAATGGCGTGGTGCCTGGCGATCAGGACTACTGAACCCGAACTGAGACAAGACCACGGTAAACGGCCGCCCCTCGGGGCGGCCGTTTTTGCGAGCGCCGCCAGATCAGGCTACCCCGAAGAATGTCGTCGACCGCCATAGATCGCCGTTCAGGCGGCTTCTGTCCGGTCCTCGACACTGGCGTCTGGAACGGCCGACGTTCCGACCTCGAGACTGTCGGCCAGGAACGACTGGTCGCGCCCAGCCTGCTTGGCCTGGTAGAGCGCCGTATCGGCTGCCCGCAGGAGAGCGTCAGGGCTGCCACCCAGTTTGGGGACGGCAGTCGCGATGCCGACGCTGACGGTGACCACGCCCTGTGCACTCGTCTCATGGACGATCGACAGACCCCGGACCGCCAGGCGAAGCGCCTCGGCGAGGAACGTCGCGCCTTCCTTGTCGGTCGCCGGCAGGATCAGGGCGAACTCTTCCCCACCATAACGCGCCGCCAGATCCCCCGGGCGGCGTGCCCTGACGGCGATGCACTGTGCGACCTGTTGCAGGCACGTGTCGCCCTCCTGGTGTCCGTAGCGATCGTTGAACCTCTTGAACTCGTCCACATCGATCATCAGCAAGGACAGCGGACGGCCGTCGCGCTGAGCGCGTCGCCACTCCGTCTCGAACCCGGCATCGAAGTGTCGCCGGTTCGCGACGCCGGTCAGCCCGTCGACATGCGCCAAGTTTTCGAGAATACGGTTCGAATGCGCCACCTTGCTGTAGAGCTGGGTGATATCGCTGAAGAGCGACACGAGAAGGACCGTCGAGGTCAGTAGACTGGCCGCCCGACCCGCATACCAGCCCACGCTGAAGCGCGCTCCGGCCCGAAAGGTGAGCCATACATCGAGACAGGCCGCCAGCATGGCAATGGTCAGCCAGAGATCCTCCGCCGATCGGAGCCGTCGCCTGTAAAGGATCAAGGCAAGCGCCGCGACATTGGTCGGCACGACGACGAACTGCATGATCAAGGCGAAGACGCCGAACTGGTACGTCTGGCCCGCCACGACCGGAGGCAGGTAGGGAAGGCCGACCGTCGTGACGAGCGTCAGAGCTGTCACGATGGCAAGCGTGGCCAGGATGGAGTTGCGGATGGCATGTGGCCGGGCCTGGACTTGCCGCCCCATGATGTGGAGCATGATCGCGACCGCGAAACCCGTATGCCAACAGGCCCACAGCCAGACGGCGGTCGCGGAGGCGCCGATGAGGCCTTCGGGGACGATCGCTCCAGGGAAAGCCGCGATATGCGGAATGATGATCAGCGCTGCAAACAGATAGGCGGTGCCGAGTCGGATCGGCGCGGCGCGCAGCCCGATGGCGCCTTTGCTGAAGAGCAGGACCGCCAGCACCAGATCGATGACCACCATGGCGCCGGCGAAGGCCGGCATGAACCCGGGGATGGCCGGACCTGGCAGAGTCGCACGGGGCGTGACCAGGACGCCGACCAGGCATAGGCCTATCGCGAGGCCCAGCGCGGTCGCCTTCTCGCTCCACCCCGCCTGCCGCTCTGTCAAGCTGGTCGCTACTAAGTCCATCATGAATACTCACGCGACGGCCGGCTTTTCTCCGGCGTCACGCCGAGTCTTATCGGCCTATCGATAAGTAAGAGTTATCGCATTGCCTCGCGCAGAGGGGTACCTCTTCCGTTGCCCAAAGAGCGGAGTGAGTTCCGACAACGGCCTTGATCGGGCCAGTCTTCGCGACGCGCAGAGAACCCCAAGCCTGACGACTTTGGCTCAGATCAGTAAAGATGACCTGGAATGTGCCGACCAGGCGACGGATGTCAGGGAGATGAGACGACGCCTCCCCTTGCGCTCTCGCGGTCTACTCCGCCGCCTGCGAGAAGTCGGGCGCGTAAGGGCGGGCGGTCACCTGGTCAACTGTAGCCTCGCCTGGCTCGTCCCGCTCACCGATGAACCGCCCGAACAATCGTCCGAGCAGATAGCCGACATCGTCGAGCACGGTGAAGACCGCCGGCACGAAGACGAGCGACAGGACCGTCGAGACGATCAGACCGCCGATGACCGCGATGGCCATGGGTGAGCGGAACTCGCCTCCGTCGCCGAAGGCGAAGGCGGAGGGCAGCATGCCCGCCACCATGGCGATGGTGGTCATGACGATAGGCCGGGCCCGCTTGCGCCCGGCCTCGACCAGCGCTTCGAGCCGTGAGGTCCCGCGGCGGATCTCCTCCACGGCGAAGTCGACCAGCATGATGGCGTTCTTGGTCACGATGCCCATCAGCATCAGGATGCCGATCACGACCGGCATCGAGATCGGCCGCCCTGTCACCAGCAGCGCCAGGATGGCGCCCCCGACGGAGAGCGGCAACGAGAACAGGATGGTGACGGGCTGGGTGAAGCTGCCGAAAAGCAGGATCAGCACGCCATAGACCATCATCAGCCCGGCCCCGATGGCGAGCGCGAAACCGGAGAAGACCTCGGCCATGATCTCGGCATCGCCCGACTGCCGGAAAGCGACCCCCTTGGGCAGGTTCTTGGCGGTTGGGAGCGCCATGACGGCGGCGAGGCCTTCGCCGAGCGGATGGTCGCCGGCGAGATCGGCCTCGACTGTGACGCGCCGCGAACGATCGTAACGGCTGATTGCGGTCGGCCCCTGCCCCACCTTGAAGTCAGCCACCGACGACAGCGGGACGCTGCCCCCGGCCGTCGGCACCCGCAGGCCCCTCAGCACGTCGAGCTTGCGGCGTGCGCCCCGGTCGAGTTCGACCCGGATGGGAATGAGCCGGTCCCCGGCGTTGAACTTCGCGAGATTGGCGTCGATGTCGCCGAGCGTCGCTACCCGGATGGTCTCGGACAGCGCCTCGGTCGACAGGCCGAGGTCGGCGGCGAGGCCGGGCTTCGGCACGATCTCGAGCTCGGGCCGGTCGAGGTCGGCGGTCGAGCGCGGGTTCACCAGAATGGGCAAGGTGCGCATCTCGCTGGCGAGTTGGTTCGCGGTGTCGTCGATCAGCTGGATGTCGGTCCCGGCCAGGGTCAGCTGCAGGTCACGCTGGCCGTTGTCCTTCAGGAACCAGAAGCGGATGTCGGGCACCTGCTCCATGTCGCGGCTGATCTCACCCTGGATCTGCTTCTGCGTGACGGAGCGCTGGCTCTTGTGGACGAGATTGACGACCAGCGTCGCCTTGCGCACCTCGGCCGAGTCGCCCAGCACCTGGCCTCCGTAAACCAGCACGGACTTGATCTCCGGGATGGCGCGCAGCTTGTCGGTGACCTGGCGGGTCACCGCCTCGGTATCGTCGAGCCGTGAGCCTGGCGGCAGTTCGATGGCGAGCAGAGACCGGCCGGTGTCCTCGGCCGGCAGGAGGCCCGACGGCAGCAGGGTCGTAGACCAGAGCGATAGAATGAAGAGCCCGATGCCAGCCGCGACCGTGATCCAGCGATGGTTCACGGACCAACGCACCAGAGCCGAGTAGAAGCGGATCACCGGTCCCTCGCCGACGTGTGTCTCGGCGTGCGGGCGCAGGAAATAGGCGGCGATCACCGGCGTGATGAGCCGGGCGACGATCAGCGAGAAAAAGACCGCGATCGCGACTGTGAGGCCGAACTGCCGGAAATACTGGCCCGGAATACCGCCCATGAAGGACACGGGAGCGAAGACCGCCACGATGGTCATCGAGATGGCGATAACGGCGAGCCCGATCTCGTCGGCGGCCTCGAGTGAAGCGCGATAGGCCGATTTCCCCATTCGCATGTGGCGGACGATGTTCTCGATCTCGACGATGGCATCGTCGACCAGGATTCCGGTGACCAGCGTAATGGCGAGCAGGCTGACGGCGTTGAGCGAGAAGCCCAGCATTCCCATGATCCAGAAGGTGGGAATGGCGGACAGCGGCAGCGCGATGCCCGAAACGATCGTGGCGCGGATGTCCCGCAGGAACAGGAACACCACCACGATGGCCAGGATAGCTCCCTCGACGAGGGTCTCCATGGCGGAGTGGTAGTTGCCGATCGTATAGTCGACCTGATTGTCGACGCGGCTGATGGCATAGGCGGGATGGGCCTTGATCAGGGACGCGATCTTGTCGGCGACCTTCTGCGCCACATCGGCATCGCTGGCGCCCTTGGCGCGCGTCACTCCGAAGGCCACGACCGGCCGACCGTCGAGAGAGGCGAAGCTGCGCGGTTCGGCAGCCGAATCCGACACGGAGCCGAGTTCGTCGAGCCGCGCGTGGCGCCCGCCCGCGAGGACGATCGGCAGGGCCGCCAGATCCGATACCTTGCGGGTGCCGGCGAGGGTGCGGATCGCCTGTTCCTGGCCGGCGATCTCGCCGCGGCCGCCCGCGAGGTCGACGTTGGTGGCACGAAGCTGGTCCGACACGCTGGCCGCCGTGACGCCGAGCGCCAGGAGCTTGCGCGGATCGAGGGCCACACGGATCTCGCGGTCGACGCCGCCCGATCGGGAGACCTGCCCGACGCCGCGGATCGTCTGCAGTTCGCGCGCCACCGTGTCGTCGACGAACCAGGAGATCTCCTCCGTCGAGCGTTCGTGGGACGAGACCGCATAGGTGACGATCGGCAGGCCTTCGACGTCGAAGCGTTTGACGATGGGCTCGTCGATGGTGCGGGGCAGATTGACCCGGATCTTCGAGATCTGGTCCTTCACATCGTTCAGCGCACGGTCGACGTTGGTACCGATGTCGAACTGGATCGTGGTGGTCGACGCGCCGTCCGACACGGCCGAGATGATGTGCCAGATGCCCGGGACGCCCGCGACGGCATCCTCGATCTTCTTCGTCACCTGCGTTTCGAGTTCGGCCGGCGCCGCACCCGATTGGGTGATGGCGACCTGGACGATCGGTATGTCGATATTGGGCAGCCGCGTTACAGGCAGCGAGCGGAAGCTCACGAGGCCGAGGATCATCAGCACCGCGAAGGCCACGAGCGCCGGCATGGGCCGGCGGATCGACCAGGCCGAGATAGGGATGCTCATCGGCTGGCCTCACGATCCTCGGACGGCTGGTCTGCCGGCCGCATGGGTCTCACCACGTCGCCGGCGCGCAGGAAGGCGGAAGCACGCGCCACGACGGTCTCGCCGGGCTTCAGCCCGTCCCGGATCTCGACCACATCGCCGTCGGCGAGACCCCTGGTGACCGGCCGGCGGACGATCCGATCTCCGTCGCCGACGACGTCGACCGACCAATCCCCGTCCTGACCGGCCAGGGCCGAGGCTGGGACTGCCACGCCGTCACGGCTTTCGACCGCGACGATGGCGGTCGCGAAAGCGCCGATCCGCGCGGCCGACGACGCACCGAGCGCGATGCGAACGTGACCGAGCCGGCTCGCCCTGTCGATCTCGCTCGAGATCAGCCGCACCGTCCCGGGCAAGGCCTCGGGGGTGCCCGATACTGTCACGGTGGCGGGCATACCCAGCCGGACCCGCGCCAGCGCGTCCTCCGACGCCTCGGCGTCGAGGTCGATCGCGCCGTCTTCGGTGATGCGGAACAGGGCGTCGCCGCCGTTCATCGCCAGGGCACCGAGCCGCGCCGTGCGCCGGCTCACGACACCGGAGACCGGCGCCCGGACTTCGCTGCGGGAGATGCGGACGTCGAGTTCGCGGCGCTGTGCCTGTTGGCTGCGCCGATCGGCCTCGGCGACCGCCAGTGCCGATCGTGCCCCGGCGAGCTGGGCCGAGGCGGCGCGGGCCGAGGCGGCGCGCTGGTCGAGCGTCGATTGGGCGATGACGCCCGCTTCAAGCCGGGTGGCACGGGAATAATCCGCCTGAGCCTGGGCGTTGGTGGCGTCGTATTGCGCGATGGCGTTCTGCGCCTGGGCCACCGCCGCATCGGCTCGCGCCAAGGCAGCGTCGCTTTCGGCAGCGAGGGCGTCGAGCTGGCTGCGATCGAGCCGCGCCAGCACTTGCCCTCGCGCCACTTTGTCGCCGTCGTCGACGAGGAGCTCGGTGATCCGCAGCCCGTCGATCTGCGGCCCTACCATCGCCTCCTCGCGGGCGATCAGCGTCCCCGAGACATAAAGACGGTCGTGGAACGGACGCGTTGCGGCCCGGGCCACCGTGACGGCGGGCGGCAGAGGCGTCGCGGCGACCGGCGAAGCGCCAGGTGCCGTGGCACGGTCGATGGGCCGGTTGGCCAGGGCGCCCGGCCCGAGCCAGCGATCGGCTTCGGCCGTCAGACCGACCCCGACAAGGCCGGCGCGCAGCGCAGGCCGGGAGGCGGGAACGACAGCGCCGAGCACGGCCGCACCGGCGACGACGGCCACGATCAGGAGCAGGCCGCGGATCAGGATCTTCACGCTGCCAGCTCCCGGCCGTTGGAGAAGCGGGGACGGATCGCGCCGGCAAACAAAGCGTGAAAGATGCCGAGCGCCAGTGCAACTTCGGCTTCTCCGTCGAAGCGCGGGTCGGTGGCGTGGCGCTTGAAGAGCCCGGCCGTGACGGTGAAGAGCACCCGCACGGCGAAATCCGGCGCAATCCCGGCTCGCCGGGACGGCGCTTCCACAAGGGCGAGGAGACGGGCCTGGACGTCCTCCTCGATGGCCTGGCAGATGCGCGCGACATCGGGGTTGCGGCCCGCCTCGGCCCAGATCTCGAGAGCCAGCCGGCTGCACGCGACCGGCGCCTCGACCAGATGTTTGCGCAGCAGTTCCGCCATGGCGGCCAGGGAATCGTCGCAGGCTTCGAGAGCGCCGAAATCTTCGGCCAAAGCCGCCTGATCCCGCTCGGCCAGTCCCGAGACCAGCGCCTCCTTGGAGCTGAAATACCGGTAGAGATTGCCGGCGCTCATCCCTGCCTCGCCGGCGACGATCTGCATCGTGGCACCCCGAAAGCCGTGCCGCGCAAAGGCGCGCTCCGCAGCTTCGAGAATGTGGGTGCGGCGGAGATCATCCGGCTCGTTGGCGAGTGCCGGCAAAGACATGAGCGGGATCCGAGAATGAACGTTCATTCTCACCTACCGGCGGATCACGACGGGATCAAGGCAGGCGGGCGGGACGGCGCTCACGTTCGATGTTCCGATCGGCACGGACGATCTCGAATAACAAAGCCCGATGTTGACCACGTGCGTCAGCGGTAGCTAGGTAATCGCGATCGACGATCATCGTACATTACTACGCTTCTGGCGCCGCGGCTGCCGATGGCCCGCTTTATCCGGTCGCAGAAGGCACGCGGCTCGGGCATAATCCTCACCCATTATGAAACTGCCGGTCTGCAGGCGAATTCGTACAAAGGGCGATGTGGGCCGGAGGACGGCGGAGGCGAGCCGGATATTGAAACTCTTACGATCGCCCGAGTTCACTCTCGTCGCATCAGCGACCATGGTCGCCTCGGTAACAGCGTTCGCTTACAGTCAGCTTGGCTTTGTCGGCGTGATCCTGGTCGGGCTCATCATCCTGTTCATGGCAGTGCAAAGCGAGTTGCAGAAGGACGGTATGGTCCGGCCGATCATCACCGAGCGGACAACCCGGATGGAATGAATGGCGCGAGAGGCCGAGGGCGAGGAGACAATGCGGTTCTGGCGATGGGCCAGGGTCATGGGTGCCATTCTGACCAGCATTGGCCTGGCGGGCTTCGCATTCCTTCAGATCCCGCATTAGCCGGACAGCGCATCCGCAGCTTTTGCGCCGATCCATCGTGTCTCGCGCTCTCAGACACCGGCATCACAGAAATGGACCGGCTCTAAGCGCCTGCGCATCGCGATGCTGAAGGGCTCGAAGCCGGCCGTGCGGAAGAAAGCCTGAGCGTTGTCGTTGAAGAACCAAGTATTGAGGATGATCTCACGCACGTCGCGCGACACCGCCCTCGCCTTGGCGGCGTCCATGAGAGCCGAGCCGACGCCCCTGCGACGGGTATCTTCGCTGACGACGAGGTGGTGGACATTCATGCGCTTCATAGGACGGGTAAACGGAGTTTCGGCCCTGTCCTGGATCTCGAACCAGACATAACCGGCCGCGCGACCCTCGCATTCCGCGAGGAAAATGACGCTCTCCTCGGATGAGACGAGAGTGCCGAAGAAGGCCTGCAACTCAACCTCTTCTGTGTCGACCCGAAAGAACTCGGGGTCCGCCGCAGCGTGAAAGGACTGGACGACCCGGTCAAGGCGACGATGTCGGCGATGTCGGCGCTCTCCGCCGGTCTTACGATCACGGGCATGCAGCATTCATCGTGAGCGCTCGCGACGCGGGCTGACGATCCTGCGAGCGGAGATCGCCACTTCAAAGTTCGAAGGACTAAAGGTCGTCGTAGAGGGCGACGCGCCAGGGTTCAGCCTCGCCGCCCGCGATCCAAGACTGCCACGCCGGCAGGGCCATCACGGCCTCCATATAGGCGCGTGTCTCCGGGCGGACCGGGATCGCATAGGCGTGCAGCCGGTTCACCACCGGGGCATACATGGCGTCGGCCGCCGAAAAGGCGCCGAAGAGGAAGGGGCCGTCGTGCCCGAAGCGGGCTCGTGCATCGGCCCAAACGGCCTCGATTCGATCGACGTCGGCGCGGACCTCGGGCGAGATCGGGATAGCCTTCGGGGCGCGGCGGAAGTTCGTCGGGCAGGTCTGGCGCAGGTTCATGAAGCCCGCGTGCATCTCGGAGCTCATGGCGCGGGCCAAGGCCCGTGCGGCGCGGTCACTCGGCCAGATTGGCCGATCGGGGAAGCTCTCGGCGATGAATTCGATGATCGCCAGCGATTCCGAGACGACGATGCCGCCGTCATGCAGAACCGGCACCTTGCCGGTAGGGCCGATCGCCAGCATTTCGGCCCGGGTCTCGGGCCGGTACATGGGAATCACCGTCTCGTCGAACGGGACGCCGAAATGCTTGAGCAGAATCCAGGGCCGCAGCGACCAGGAGGAATAGGCCTTGTTGCCGATATAGAGCTGCAGCGTCATGGGGCGGGTTCTCACGAGAGGAGCACGCTCCAATCTGGCGGTCCCTGCCCGAGGCCGACAAGCAAAGAATTCTGATGCGATCCATCGCGGCCGTGGATGGATCCGTCTGCGCCGTCATCGTGCGACGAACTCAGATCGTGCTTGCGGCGAATTTGGTCAGCGGCGACAGCGGTTCACGTCGCTGCTATGCCTTCGACCCTGTCGCCAACCGAGAGACCGCCTCGATGCTTCATGGGCAATGCCACTGCGGCGCCGTTCGCTTCGACATGCCGGACAAGGCGCTGCACAGCTCGATGTGTCACTGCGTCGATTGCCGCCGGCAATCGGGAGCGCCCGTCGCGGCCTGGGCCATGGTCCCGAAGGGCGCCGTCGCGATCCAGGGCGAGCCGCGCGTCTATCACTCGTCCAGCGCCGGCCGGCGCTCCTTCTGCGGCACCTGCGGGACCGGATTGTTCTTCACCAACGCCCTGCTCGACCAGATGGGCATCATGCAGGTGAGGATCGCGGCCCTCGACGATCCCGATGCCATTGCGCCCGAGCTTCAGGTGCAGACGGCCGAACGCATCGGGTGGATGGAGAAGGCGCATGATCTTCCCGCCTTCGAACGCTTCCCGAAGTAGCCATCGCGTCGGGTCACGACGCATCGGCCAATGTCATTCTGCCTCTGCTCTTCCCTGAAAGGCGCCATGCTGCTGTCCCCTCTCGATTTCGTGGCGATCGCGACCTTCCTGTTCGGGTGGATCTCCTATCACGTGCTGGTCGAGCGCTCGCCCTTCGGGCGCTACGCCTTGAACAACCGGATGAACGAGTACCGTCTGCGCTGGATGCTGGAGATGCAGGCGCGCGACGCCCGCATCGTCGACGCGTCGCTGATGGCGTCGCTGCAGAGCGGCACCTCGTTCTTTGCCTCGACATCGCTGCTCGCCCTCGGCGGGTCACTGACGTTGCTGCGCGGCGCCGACGACGCGTTGCGCATTCTCAGCGACCTTCCGCTCGCCTCCACCGCCAGCCGCACTCTGTGGGACGTGAAGGTCGTCGGCCTGACGCTGATCTTCGGCTACGCCTTCTTCAAATTCGCCTGGTCCTACCGGCTGTTCAACTATGCCTCCATCCTCATCGGCGCGACACCGGCCCTGAAATCGAGCCGGCCGGAGCAGCGTCGGTTGACGGCGCTCCGCGCCGCAGAAATGCACATCGTGGCGGGCCGCCACTTCAACCGCGGGCAGCGCGCCTTCTTCTTCGCCCTCGCCTATCTCGGCTGGTTCGTCGGCCCGCTGATTCTGATCGCCACGACCATCGTCGTGGTGGTGGCCATCCTGATCCGACAATTCGCCTCGGATGCCTTGAAGGCCGTGTCGCTGGAGCTGCCGCTCGCCGAGTTGGGGCTCGCCGATCTCGGGCCAGAGCCTCAGGGGGCCGGGAGCACGGCGGAGATCCTGCCCGACAAGCGGTAGGCGACGAGGCCGACCCATTCGCGGACCGCCATGTCGAGCCGAACGAGCCCTGAGGCGATGTCGGAACTCGGCATCAGGTCGCGCCAGCCGTCGGTGCTGCGGTAGTCGACCGGGACCGGGACGACGTCGAAGCCAGCAGCCCTGAACAGGCCGACCGAGCGCGGCATGTGATAGGCGGATGTGACGAGAAGCCAGCGCTGCCCGGGCCTGGGATGGGCGAGGTCGCGCGTAAAGCGCGCATTTTCCACCGTGTTGCGCGACCCGGACTCCGTCTCGATGCGGGCCGGCGCGACTCCGAGATCGATCCAGAGCCTTTTCGCATCCTCGGCCTCGCCGCCGACGTCGCTCAGGAGGGCATTGGATCCGCCGGTATAGATCAAAGGCACGCCCGGATAGCGCCGCGCCAGACTGGCGCCCGTCGTCAAACGTTCGGCCCCCTGAATCAGTGACACGGGCCCGCGTGCGGCGCCGGTCACCTGATCGACTGCTCCGCCGAGGACGATGATGCCGGCGGGATCAGGCCCGGCAAGCGACGGCTGCGGGAAACGATCCTCCAACGGGCGTAGCAGCAGCCTTCCGACCGGCAGGACGCCGCAGAGTAGCAACACCGCCAGGGCGAGGACGGCGAGGCGGACGCCCCACCGCCGTCCGGCCAGCGCCGCAACGGCACCGGCGAGCGCCAGGGCTAGCAGGACATTGGTGGGTGCAGCGGTCACCCACAGCACTTTGGACAACACGAAGAACATATCGCGATCACCACCATGGGGGACATGCCTCGCCGCGCCCCCTGTTGGGCTTCCAAGGAAGCGACCGAAGGCTCGAGGGAGAACTTCCCGCCCCGAAGCTTGTGTGGAAAGGGTGGGTTCGCAGTCGGAGAGAGTAGCGATGACGGAAGTCGAAGGTTCGAGCAGGTCAGGACGGCGGCGCGGGCGCATCGGGATACCGCTCACCATAGGCGCGGCCGGGCTCCTCCTGACGTTCGTCTGCCCGGCCGATGCGGAGGAACCTCTCACGGGCGCGGCGGCCTGGGAGCGCATCGTCGGCAACACCGTTTCGGGGACCACGCCCGATGGGCCCTATGCGGAGCTCCTCCGCGCCGACGGATCCTTCACCATCGTCGACAATGACGGAAAAGGCGCCGGCCGCTGGACCCTGCGCGACGGCAAACTCTGCACGCAGGCCGACGACGAGGAGGAAGAGTGCCGCAGTCTTTCGGTCCTGGGGAAGGACGGTACGTTCATCGACGAAGCGGGGAGCCGCTACGCTTTCGAGATCGTGCCGGGCAATCCCAAAGGCCTATAAGGGCAGGTCGACGCCCTGCAGGAAGTTGGCGAACTGGTCGGGCGAGCCGAAGAAGGCATTGCGGTCCACCTTGCCGCGGATGCCCGCCACATGGGCGTCGGACTGGTACTGCCAGAAGTGCCACTTGCGGCCGGGATAGCGGACGTTCGGATGGTATTTCGTCGAGCGCACCCAGATCGGGAAATCGTTCAGCGCGCCACCGGCCAGGATCCCGGCGTAGAAATCCACGGTGGCGTAGATCACCGGCTTGCGGCCGTAGAAGCGCTCCATCTCCTCCAGCATCTGGCGCATCTCGCGCTGCGTCTGCTCGCGGTAGAGCGTACGCTTGCAGGTCGGCGACGTGGGGGTGAGTTCGACGTCGAGGACGGGCGGCAGCATGCCGGGCTCGTTCGGCACGTTCTGCTCGAACCAGCGCATCTGCTCCATCGGCGAGCGGCACCAATAGACGAAATGATAGGCACCGCGCGGCACCCCGGCGGCACGCGCCGCCTCCCAGTTCTCGCGAAAGCGGGAATCGAGATCGCTACCGCCTTCGGTCGACTTGATCCAGGCGAACTGGACCCCGGAGTCGCGCACCGCATTCCAATCGATCGTGCCCTGGTACTTGGACACGTCGATCCCGTGGATCGCGAAATCGTCCGGCAGGGGCCCGCCGAAGCTCGTCGTAGGCGGCGGTGTTCCCGCGCAGCCCGCGAGAGACAGGGCCACTGCTAGAAAACCGAGAACTCGCTTGAACGTCATGGACAGGACCGATCTCGCATGGGCGACGTCCCGAGGATTAGAGTCGATCCCGTAACGGCTCCTTAAAGAGGCGGCAAGGGTCAGCCGAAGTGTCATAGGATTGCCACGGCCGGGCATCAAACCCCGGTTATGGTTTCCTCTTCGCAAATCCTTCTCGCCGCCGCGGCTCTGCTGTGCGGGGCCTCGGCTGCCGCGGCCAACACCACGCCGTCGGCCCAAAGCTGTCACAATCCGGACGCACTCGGCACCTTCCGCACGATTTCGGTCGGTGGCGCTCCGGAACTCGGGCTGAAGACCTATCCCCAGACCCTGGATCTCCAGGACCACGAGGTCGTGCTGACCTTCGACGACGGCCCTTGGGGACCCACGACGCCGAGCGTGCTGAAGGCGCTCGACGACCAGTGCGTCAAGGCTACCTTCTTCCTCATCGGTCGCAACGCCCAGGCTCATCCCGACCTGGTCAAACAGGAGGTCGCCGAGGGCCATACGGTGGGCCACCACACTTGGGATCATCCTGCCGTGACACTGCGCAATCTCAGCGACACGGCCGCGCTTCTCGACATCACCCATGGCATGGAGGCCGACGACAAGGCGGCCGGCTACGGGCCCTGGGCCGGCCAGCCGCACGTGCCCTTCTTCCGCTTCCCGGGTTTCGGCGACTCGCCCGTCACAAAGGCCTATCTCAAGGATCACCACATCGCGATCTTCGGTGCGGACCTCTGGGCCTCGGACTGGATTCCGATGACACCCGACGTCGAGTTCGACCGGCTGATGACCCGCCTGCGGGCCGCAGGTCGCGGCATCATCCTGCTTCACGACATCAAGAGGCAGACCGCCGACATGCTTCCGCGCTTCCTCGCCGAACTGAAGACCGAGAGCTACCACGTCGTGGCGATCGTCCCTGGCGGAACTGACACCCCGACCCGTGCAGCGCCAGCAGGTTGGACATCGGAAACCGAACGGACCGTCAGCCACATCTGGCCCAAGGCGCGCCCGGCGAGCGCTCCCGATCCCGTGCGCGAGCATGCCGAAGCCTCCGGCACCTCGAAGGCATCCCTGTCCTTGAAGGGCACCGAGCCGCGCTGACGCCGTGAGCGGCTACGCGTGGCAGAGTAGAGGTGCGACATACCGTCCGTTCCCGCCTGAGGCTGTAACAGGCGTGAAGCGTGGCTTCGGGCCTCGTCCCGAGACTTGCACGTCAGGACAGCCGAACGAGGTATTGCCCCAGCCTTTTCGAGCCGCGCGATCTGCCTGCCATCACTGATCCCTTGCATCATCAGTGGTTTGGCTTTGCCGTGCCGGTAGGTTTACGCACTCGGCGACATCGCTGCCTTTCAAGTACATATCGACATCCGCAAGTAAACCGTCGTTAATAGGCTTCCGGCATGCTGATCTTGGCGAGGAAGGCTAGATGCCGAATGTCACCAAGAGACTGATTAGAGATTGCCGTGGTGCATCTGCTGTGGAGTTTGCATTCATCGCACCGATGATGCTGACCCTGGTATTCGGCATCGTGGCCTATGGCACCATCATCAGCATCAACAACGGCCTTCAGCAGATCGTGGCGGAAGCCGCTCGGGCGTCCGTGGCGGGCCTGACCGACGCGGAAAGGACACAATTGGCTCAAGCCTCGGTAACGGCGAACGTATCGGCCTACGCGTTCATCGACTCGAGCAAGATGTCCGTCTCCTTCAACGACCCCACACCGTCAAGTTTCCAAGTCTCGATCCGATACGACATGTCGAACACGATGGCTTATCACCTACTGACCTGGCTCCCTCTGCCGCCTGCTGCCGTGACGCGCAATGCCGTCGTTCAACGAGGAGGCTTTTAGTGTCGGCAACCAAATTCTTCCCGACCGGCCGGCGCGCGTTCGGCGACGACAGATCGGGCTCGGTCGCGGTGATGACCGCGCTGACGAGCGGGATGCTGTTCGGCATGGCGGCTCTCACCATCGACGCCAGCCGGTTCTATCTCGCAAAGCGTCAGCAACAAACCATCACGGATCTCGCTGCCGTCGCGGCGGCCGCAAATATAGCCAACGCCCAGGCGGCTGCAACGGCCAACCTCGTGGCCAACAACATCCCGGCCACCAGCTTGGCCTCGGTCGAACTCGGCACCTACGTCGGTGACCCGACAATGGCCGCCAGTCAGCGCTTCACCGCGGGAGGCTCGTCTCCCAATGCCGCCCGGGTCACCCTGAGAAGCACGCCCTCCACCGTCTTCGGGAAATTCGTCGGAACCCAGGCCGCCACCATCGGCACGCGATCGATCGCGGTGAACGCGAACACGGCCGCGTTCGCACTCGGTTCGACACAGGCGAGCGTCAATGGCGGACTCGCCAATACCATCCTCAGCAAGCTTACCGGATCGTCCATTTCTTTGCAGGCCAGCGACTATGCAAGCCTGGCAAGCGCCAATGTCGACCTGTTCGGCATCGCCAATGCCCTGGCGCTACGGATCAACGCATCCGGCACCTATGCATCGCTGGCCAGCACGACCGTTCGTCTGGCCGATGTTCTGAATGCCGCCGCATCGGCTCTCTCGGCCAGTGGCGGCTCGGCTACCGCCGTGGCGGCGCTACGCACCATGGCCACCTCGATCGGCGTATCAGGACCGAGTTTTGCGTTCGGCAACCTGATCAGTTTCGGCCCTTATGGCAACTTGGCCATCGGATCGCTCCCGCCGATCTCGGCATCGCTGCCGGTCCTGCCGCTGATCTCGGCTGCGGCCCGGATCAACGGAGCTAAAATCGACATTACGTCTGGCCTCAACCTGGCCGGCCTCACGATCCAGAGTGCGACGCTGAGCATGGCACTTGGTCCGGCTGCTCCAGGGTCGAGCTATGCCGCCGTCGGTGCCGTTGGGACGAGCCTACACACCTCGCAGACGCGCGTCCTGTTGACTCTGCAACTCCTTCAACTCGGCATCATTACAGGTCTTAACCTGCCTCTCTACGTCGAGACCGCCCCTGCCACCGCCACCCTTTCGACCATGGGCTGCTCGGCCACCGGTCCCGTCGACCCGGCCGCGACCCTGTCGGTAACGCCTGGGGTCGTGGACGCCTGGATCGGCAATGTCACAAGCAGCGCGTTGAACGACCTGACCACCGCGGTGAATCCCGGTCCGGCCGTTCTCACCAATCTAGCTGTGACAACGATCAGCGGGCTATCCCACGCGACCATCTCCAATTCCAACCCGACCTCGGTGCCCTTCACGAAAGCGGACATCGCGGCCAACGCCATGAAGACCACGGCCACGACGGACTATACCTCGACCCTGGTCTCGTCCTTGATCGGACAACTCAACACCAGCGCCACTCTCCTCGGGACACCGATGCCTATGCCGTATGGGAGTGCGGTGGGAATTACGAATCTCCTTCAGGGCGCTCTGACACCCATCGACCAGGCCTTGTCTTCCACATTGGCGATGCTCGGCATCACGATCGGCGACGCCGACACCTGGGTTCGCGCTGCACGATGCGGCCAGGGCGCTCTGGTGAACTGAAAAGGGGTCTATTCCGCCGCCACGGCGTTGGCATGGGCCGAGAGCGCGGCGCAGACATCGTCGACCACATTCTCCACCAGCATGCGGTCGTCGCCCTCACCCATCACGCGAACCACGGGCTCGGTGCCGGAGGGCCGGATCAGGAGGCGCCCGCCCTGGCCGAGCCGCTCTCGGCCGCCGTCGATGGCGCGGATGACACTATCCTGCGCCAGCGTGCGCCGATCGACGAAGCGGACGTTCTTCAAAACCTGGGGCAGCGGCTCGAAGCGATGACACACCTCGCTGACCGGCCGGTCGCGGCGTTTCACGACGGCGAGCACCTGAAGCGCTGCTACGAGGCCGTCTCCTGTGGTCGAGAAATCCGATAGGATGATGTGGCCCGACTGCTCGCCGCCGACGTTGAAGCCGTGCTCGCGCATATGCTCCAGCACGTAGCGGTCGCCGACCGCGGTGCGAACCATCGACAGGCCGAGCCCCTCGACGTAGCGCTCCAGCCCGAGGTTCGACATGACGGTGGTGACGAGGCCCGGTTTGGCGAGCCGCCCGTCTTCCTTCCAGCTCTGGGCGATGACCGCCATGATCTGGTCGCCGTCGACCACGTCGCCCTTCTCGTCGACCACGAGGAGGCGGTCCGCATCGCCATCGAGCGCAATGCCGACGTCGGCCCGCATCTCGCGAACCTTGGCCACCAGCGCTTCCGGCGAGGTCGACCCGACGTTGTGGTTGATGTTGAAACCGTCCGGGGAGACGCCGATGGAGAAGACCTCGGCGCCGAGTTCCCACAGCGCCTCGGGGGCCACCTTGTAGGCCGCGCCGTTGGCGCAATCGAGGACGATCCGCAGCCCTTCGAGCGACAGATGCCGGGGCAGCGTGCGCTTGGCGAATTCGATATAGCGGGCCTGGGCGCTGTCGACGCGGGTGGCGCGACCGAGCGAGGGCGATTTCGACAGGCGGCGGCCGAGATCCTCGTCGATCAGGGCCTCGATCTCGCTCTCGACCTCGTCGGACAACTTGTAGCCGTCGGGGCCGAACAGCTTGATGCCATTATCTTCGTAGGCGTTGTGGGAGGCCGAGATCATGACACCGATGTCGGCGCGCATGGAGCGCGTCAGCATGGCGATGGCGGGGGTCGGCATCGGGCCGAGCAGCATGACGTCCATGCCGACGGAGGTGAAGCCCGCCACCAGGGCGTTCTCGATCATGTAGCCGGAAAGGCGCGTGTCCTTGCCGATCACGACGCGGTGGCGGTGGCTGCCGCGCTGGAACAGGAGACCTGTCGCCTGGCCCACCTTCATGGCGAGGTCGGGCGTGATGACACCGTTGGCGCGCCCGCGAATGCCGTCCGTCCCGAAATACCTGCGGCCCATGAGGCTCTCCCGATGATGAAAGCCGCGCCATGTCTCCGGCTATGGCCTGAATAATTCCCACAGTGTCCGGCGGCAAGGGTGCATATTCGATGAATGGGCGGTGGGGCCGACACGAGCCTGAAAGGCTGGACGGGTTCGAGGACGGGCGCACTTGCAGTTTGCCCGTCGCAGAGCGGTGCGGTGCCGAATCATGACCTCCTGGGTAATTGAGACGATGTCGGTGAAGAGCGACACCGGTGGAACGAGACCGACACCCTGCCCGGGTGAGATCGGCTCCGTTCAGAGGCTTCGGATCCCGCTCATGTCCTTCTACCCCGTCCACACGCTTCACACTGCACCGGAGGCGTCCCGCCCCTCGCTGGAAGCGCTTCAGTCGGCTTTCGGCTTCATTCCCAATATGGCGGGTGCGATGGCGACATCGCCCGTCCTGATCGGCAGCCTCGTCGGTCTGTTCGACAAGGTGCATGGCGGCAGCTTCACCGAACCGCAGATCCAGGTTCTGCTGCTCACCAATGCCGTCACCAATGCCAGCGTCTGGGCCGTGGCGTTTCACAGTGTCTTGGCCTTGCGCCACGGCATCGATCCGGCCGATGTCGAGGCCATCAGGTCAGGCACTGCGCCGGGCGAGCCCCGGCTCGCCGCCTTGTCCAACCTGACCAGGAGCTTCATCGAAAGCCGCGGCCACCTCGACCCTTGCGTCGCCGACGCGGTTCTCGCGGCGGGCTTCACCTCCGAGCACGTGCTGGAAGCGATCGCGGTCTGCGCGGCATCGACCATGACGAACTACACAGCCAGTGCGACCCAGCCTCCCTTGGAGTCAAAATTCGGCGACTTCGCGTGGCGCGCCGCCTGACAATCATCGGAGAGCAGCCACCATGACGGTCTCCGCAAGCAGAAGGCGGCGCGGTTCCGACGCGGCCGGCACCATGCTGCGACAGTGGCGTGATCTCCGCGGCAGGTCGCAACTCGACCTGTCGCTCGACGCCGGTGTCTCGCATAGGCACATCAGCTTCGTCGAGAGCGGGCGCAGCCTGCCGAGCCGCCAGATGGTCCTGGATCTCGCGGAGTCACTCCAGGTGCCACTGCGCGAGCGCAATGCCCTTCTGCTCGCCGCCGGCTATGCGCCGCACTACTCCGAGCAGCCACTCGACGCGCCATCGCTGATCCGCGTCGAGTCGGCGTTGCAGCGCATGCTGCGCCAGAACGAGCCTTACCCCGCCGTCGTGTTGGATCGCTACTGGAACATCCTGCAGGCCAACGACGCCGCACCGCGGTTCTTCGGCTGTTTCCTAGATGTCGCGGCACACCAGGGACGGCGCAATCTTCTTCACCTGCTCTTCCATCCCAAAGGCCTACGCCCTTTCCTGGTCGACGGGCCGGCGACGACCCGCATGCTCATTGCCCGGGTACACCGGGAGGCTCTCGGCCGGGTCGTCGACCCGGACACACGGCAACTCCTCGACGAGCTTGCGTGCTATCCAGGCGTGGACGTGATGCGACACGCGCTCGAAGCCGACGTGTCTTCTCCGGTCATCCCGCTGTCGTTCAGCAAGGGCGGCGTCACGCTGCGCTATTTTTCGCTGATCACGACCGTCGGCACGCCCCAGGCGGTCACGGCCGAAGAACTGCGCCTCGAATGCATGGTGCCGGCCGACGATGAAACCGAGCACCGCCATGCCGATTTCGTAGCCCAATATGCGCACGCGCCTTGAGGCGTGCCGACGCAGCGGGTTCGCTCTCGCTCTTCTCCTTGCCGATGAGCGGGCTTACCGCCCCAGGCCCATGAGCGGGCTTGTCCGGCCCTCAAGGCCGGCACGGGCCACCGCGGTCGCACGACCGAGTACGCCGGTGAACGTCCACGTCTCGGCCACACAGGGATTGTATCGGCCGAGACGAAAGCGCGACCGCCGCCCGGACGCTGCTCTCGCTCCACCCTTGGCCGACGCCGTTGCGCTACGTTTAAAACCGAAAGCTCAGATTGGCGTTGCCGAAGTGATCAGCTTGACGCTGGGTCGTGAATTCCTCACTGCGATCCGTAAAGCTGAGATCCAGCTTGACATAATCGGACCAGAACAGCGACGCACCTGTCGAGAAGTCACCGACAAGGATATTCTTCTTGACGGAAGGACTGTCTTGAAAGGAACTTCCGTCGAGGAAGATATTGTGAGCTACGGCTCGTCCTTGAACTCCGGCGAAGAGATACCAGCCAAGGCGGCTGCTCATCGCCGCGACGTCGAACCAGTTCGTGCCCGAGAGCGCCGGGCGAATGCGGGGGATGCCATAGTCCGCGCCGAGATTCTGCCCGATGCGGAGCTGCCCTCCGATCTCCGCGTAAGTCATCACATTCCCGACGGTCACGCCAGCATCGGGAATGGCATCCACCTCGAATCCCGCGACGGAGAACTGCAAAACCTTCCAGTGTCGATCGTAGGACACCATGATGCCGGGTTCATTCTTGAGCTGATGGCTCCAAGACTGATCGAGATTGCCGTTGTTGAAGCCCGTAGCCGCGTGAAACAACTCTTGAGTCTGCCGCGCCAGCGCGTCGGGACCGACGACGCCCACGAGAATTTCCAGGTTCTCGAGCATGCGCCCGCCTGTCTCTTCCAATAGGCTACCGCCTCCGTAAAGAAAACCAGCAAAGGGCCGATCCTCCGGATCCGGAACGACGTCGTGGTATTTGACGGGAGTAAAGAAGCTCTGTCCGACGACGAGGTCAAATTTCCGCTGACTGTCAGGGTTCATCTGCATAAAAGGGAACTGGTTCGGTACCGCGTCATACAGAGCCGTTGCGAAATCCCTACTATCGAGCTTGGGTGACAAGTAGGAGAGCATCGCTCCTTGCGTGTAATGCCGATCACGGCCATCAGGCAGTAAGCCGTCATTGTCCTCGATGACAGTGATGCGGCCGGCGTCTGCCTGTGCTGGTCCGGGCATGGCGATTGTGAATGCCCCGAAGATCATCGCCGCCCCGGCGACGGAGCGGACCACAGGATCGAGTGTCATTCCGCACCTTGGTCTGGCGAAGGCCATCAGCGTATCGATTTCAGACCGCGGCGGCCTGACGTCGGTTCGATGAACGCCTCATGTCAGATGATTGCCGATCGTTAATGCGTGGACTACTGTAAATGGTCGCCGTACAGGGACTGGCGCTGTCTTCTTATGACTGTGATGTATAAGCAACATTCACTAGTGTCAGACAGGGTGATGGTACCCGCGGACTAGGACCTAGTCTGTCCCACAGAGACGTCGATGGACCCTGCGGCAGGATTTTGGGCCGCAGCCCCTCCCGCACCCTTGTGCGCTCCCCTTGGCTCCATCACATCCGCTGGGCCGGGCTGACCGGCGCAGTCTGGAGCGCTTGCCATGTCCGATAGCTCGACGACGCGGTTTCTCGGCGGCTCGCCGCTGACGGTCGTCATTCGACTCGTCGCCGTATCGCTGGTCGTCGGGGCCTTCATGGCCTGGATCGGCATCGACGCCATGGACATCGTCGACGATCTGGAGCGCGGCTTCGTTCACCTCTACGGCACAGGCTTCGCGGCCCTACACGATATTGGTCGAACGCTGGTGGCCGGCGCCGCCGTGGTGCTGCCGGTGTGGTTCGTGCTGCGCCTGCTGAGCTATCGCGGGCCGCGGCCGAAACGTTTAGTTCCGGACAGCCATCCTCCGATCACCGACCCGGCGGCGCCTGCGTCGCGCTGGTCCAACCCCGAGCGCGTCGGAAGCGAATCTCGCCGCTGAGCCGGCCGCGCCGCTGCGTCTATTCGGCCGGGATGCCGGCCTGAAGGGAATTGCCCAGTCCGCGCCTGACGCGGCCCTCGAGCAGCACGGCCGCAAGGCCGATCGCGGCCGCAGCCGAGAGCCAGACGCCCGGCATGGCCTTGTTGCCGGTGAGCTCGATCAGCCCCGTGGCGATGAAGGGCGTGAACCCGCCGAGCGTGGTGGCGAGGCTGTAGGCCATGGAGAAGCCCGAGCCCTTCACCTTGGCGGGCATGATCTCCGTCAGGTGGACCACCATGGCGCCGTTGTAGACACCATAAAGGAAGCTGAGCCAAAGCTCGACGGCGAGCAGGCCGCCGAAGCTCGGCGCATTGGTGAGCCAGGCCATGGCGGGATAGGCGGTCAGAAGCGCCAGGACCGTGCAGCCGATCAGCAGCGGACGACGGCCGATCCGGTCCGATGCCGCGCCGGCCAGCGGCAGCCAGATGAGGTTCGACACGCCGACGCAGAGCGTCACGACGAGACTGTCGATGGCGCCGAGCTTCAGAACCTCGCGCCCGAAGGTGGGCGTATAGGCGGTGATCATGTAGAACGACACGGTCGTCATGATCACCAGCATCATGCCGATGGCCACGATGGACCAATTGGCCGCCAGCGACGCCCAGACCTCGCTGAGCGAGGCGGTTTTCTCCTTGCGATGGGTGAAAGCCTCCGTCTCGACCAGGGTACGGCGCAGCAGGTAGAGCAGCGGCACGATGAGGCAGCCGATGAGCAGCGGCACCCGCCAGCCCCATGCGTCCATCTCGGCCCCGGTGAGGTTGTTCTGCAGCACGACGCCAAGCAGCGCCGCGAAGATCACCGCCACCTGCTGGCTGCCGGACTGCCAGGACACGTAGAAGCCCTTGTTCCCGGGCGTGGCGATCTCGGCCAGATAGACCGACACGCCTCCGAGCTCGGCCCCGGCCGAGAACCCCTGCAGCAACCGCCCCGCCACGACGATGAGGGGCGCCATCAGGCCGATCACCACGTAGTTGGGTGTGACGGCGACCGACAGAGTCCCCAGCGACATCAGCGCCAGGGTGAGGATGAGGCCGGCGCGGCGACCGTGATGGTCCATGTAGCCACCGAGGACCAGGGCGCCCACGGGCCTGATGAGGAAGCTGACCCCGAACGTGGCGAAGGCCAGCATCAGCTGGGCGAAGTCGCTGCCCGTGGGAAAGAAGGCCTTGCCGATCTGCTTCGCGTAATAGCCGAATACGAAGAAGTCGTACATTTCCAGGAAGTTGCCGCTGGCGACCTGTATCACCGGCTTGATCCTGGCCCAGTTGCCGCCGCCCGTCGCCGTCGCCATGGCCGTCCCCCCTTGCCTTTCAGGATGGTTAGCGCATCGGCCGGAGCAATGCACCTATGCGCTCTCGAGGTCCTTCGGAAATTGGTGGAGACCCTCCGGACCGAGAGGCAGGAGGGTGACGCTCTGCACGGTGGCCAGCGCCAGCACGCCGTAGAGATGCGGAAACAGCGCTCCGCCCCGCGACGGCTCCCACACCAGGGCTGATCCGAGCGCCTCGGCGTCTATCGCGACAAGCACGAGACCGTCCTGCCCGGCGAAATGTCTGGCGGCCGTCTCGCGGACCTGCCCAGCCGTCGAGAAATGGATGAAGCCGTCGGCAAGGTCGACCGGCGCGCCGCGGAATGCGCCCTCGGCCTCGGCCGCGTGCCACAGCGCTGCGGGGACGATCTTGTAGATGAGGGTCGGCACGGGCGATGGCTCCGCTTGCGGACTTGAAGGGATGCAGGGCACCTCCTACCACGGGGCACGTGGCGCGAAAGGCAGAGACGAATGCGTGACGAGGATATCGCGGCGATCTCGGCCTGGATCGTCGAGAGGGGCTTGGCAGGCGCCTCGGAGACCGAGCTGCTGCACGGGTTCGGGGCGCGCTGCGAGGACGCCGGCCTCGCTGTCTCGCGCGCCCTGGCGCTCGTCGACACGCTGCATCCCGTCTACGAGGGACGTGCCTTTCACTGGCGCAACGACGGCGTCGCCGAGGCCACGATGGGCGAATACGGCCGCACCAATGTCGGAGAAGCTGCCGAGACCTGGCGGCAGAGCATCTTCTACCACATCGTCGAAACCGGCTGCGGCCACGTCCGTCGGCGTCTCGGCCACGGCGATCCGTGCGATTTCCCCAACCTCGAAGGTTTCCGAGACGAGGGCCACATCGACTACCTCGCGCTGGTGACGCCCTTCGCGCGCGAGGGCGCGTTCGGCGACATGGATTGCCTCTATTCACATTGGATGACGCGCCACCCCGGGGGGTTCGAAGACGCCGACGTCGAGGCTCTTCGGCAACTCGTGCCGGTCCTGGCGCTGGCGGTGAAGAGCGCCTCCCTGGCCCGCATCGCGCGGACCCTGGTCGACGTCTATCTCGGGCGCGATGCTGGCGAGAAGGTGCTGAGCGGCCGCATCTCGCGCGGCGTCGCGGACAAGATCACCGCGGTCCTGTGGTTCTCGGACCTGCGCGGTTACACAATGATCTCCGACACGGCGCCGCCCGGCGAGATCCTGCCCCTCCTCAACGATTATGCCGAGGCCGCCATCTCGGCCATCGAGGAGGCCGGCGGTGACGTGCTGAAGCTCATCGGCGACGGCATCCTGGCGATCTTCAAGGCGGACGACCGCGCGGAGGCCTGCAGCCGGGCCCTCGTCGCGGAATCGGATTTGCGCCGCAAGCTCGCGGCCCTCAACATGCGACGCGCGACCGAGCGCCGGCCGATCACCACGGCCTATCTCGGCCTGCATATCGGGACCGTGCTCTACGGCAATATCGGCTCGGAGAGCCGGCTCGACTTCACGGTGGTAGGACCGGCCGTCAACGAGGTGAGCCGCATCGCTACGATGTGCCGCTCGGCCGACCGGGCCGTGCTGCTCTCCGCCGACTTCAGGGCCGCGGCACCGCAGGCGTCACAGGGCCACATCGTCTCGGTCGGCCGCTACGCCCTCCGGGGTATCGGCAAGGCCCAGGAGCTCTTCACGCTCGACGAGACCGCCTGACATTGTCCAAGACGTGCAGGCCATGGTTAACGCTTCCCTCAGCATCTCGCCCGATACTCGCTCGATGCGAGGCAGCTGGCCCCGCCTGGACCCGGGGCGAGAACGCGAGATGCGCACCATAGCATTGGTCACCCAGAAGGGCGGATCGGGTAAGAGCACGCTCTCGGCCTCGGTCGCGGTCGAGATGCAGGCCCGGGGCGAGACGGTGTTTCTCGTCGACATGGACCCACAGGGCTCTCTCGCCACCTGGGCCCGCGGCCGTACCGACCGTCGCCTCGCCGGCGCCGCCGTCGGCGCCGCACAACTCGATCAGGTCATGGCATCGCTGACCGAGCGCGGCGTCACCCTGGCCATCATCGACACGCCGGCCAGCCTGTCCGCCGCCTCCGAAGCCGCCATGCTGGCGGCCGACCTCATCGTCATCCCGGTGCGGCCCACGGTTTTCGACATCTGGTCGAGCGAGGCGACCTGGCAGCGCGTGCGCGACCTCGGCAAGGACTGCGCCTTCGTGCTCAACCAATGTTCGAGCCTGCAGGGCAGCCGCCGCATTCGCGAGGGCGCCGCAGCGCTCGAAGCCATGGGCGGCCTTCTCTCGCCGCTGATCACGTCCCGGGTCGAATACCAAGATGCCATGCTGCGTGGCCTTGGCCCGACGGAGCTCGACCCGACCGGCCCGGCCGCCGACGAGATCCGGCAATTGTGCGACTCGCTCCGCCGCCGCATGGCGCTCGACAGGTTCCACGAACGCCTGAATCAGATCGCGGCCTGACGAGGGCTGATCCTTCCCCGTTCCGGGGATGGATCATCTCGACTTCAGTGCCACCACTTACGTCAGGATCGCCCGCGAACAGCGGGTGACATAGGGCATGGGCACTAAGCCCCCCTCGGCGAACCCCGGTTCCCGCGCCGCGATCGCCCGGACCTCGTCGAGCACTTTGCGCCGCTCTTCGTCGGGCAGGACGATGACGTAGGAGCGCGATGCCACAAGGTCCACCAGCGCTTCCAGCGTGATCGGGTTCGACCAGCGAAAATCCTGCCGCTCGATGGCGCCGAAGGGCGGCCCGACCGGCGGGTTGCGACTGTTGTCCTCCATGGACCCGAGGTGGCCCATGAGACGCCCGAGGTCACCCGTCCAGCCCTCGCTCTCCTGGCGGCAATTCCAGATGAGCCCGAGCCTGCCGCCGGGCTTCAGCACGCGCGCCACTTCGGGCACCGCCACGCGCGGCTCGACCCAGTGCCAGGCCTGGGCCACCAGGACCACATCCACGGTTTCATCGGGACACGGGATGGCTTCGGCGCTTCCCGCTCGGGCTTCAACGTCCGGCAGGCTGCGACGAAGCTCAGACAGCATCGCTTCGGATGGTTCGACCGCCACGACATCGAGGCTGCGCGCCACGAGCTGTTGCGTCAGCTTGCCTGTGCCGGCACCGAGATCAAGAACCCGGATCGGCGCGGCCCCTTGGCTCCCTCCCTCTGGCAGCAGCCAGTCGAGTGCCGCCTCGGGATAGGCGGGCCGTCCGCGCTGGTATGCGGCAGCGGCGGCGCCGAAGGAGCCGGCGTGCAGGCGTGTCGTCGAATGCATGTGTCGCTCTTCGGCGCCGGGAGGACCCCGCACGCGCCCGGTCGCGCCCGCGCCAAGGGCGGACCGCCCGCCCCTGCTACAGACTCGCCGGGGCGAGGTCTACCGATCAGCCGCCTGGCGCCGCCGGAACATCGGCACAGCGGCGGTACCAGGATCCGTCATGGATGAACTCCGGGCCGATCACGCGCAGATCGAAGGATTGCCGCGAGCTCTGGCCCTCGGGCGAGCTGCAAAGATCGGATTGCAGGCGGTCGGCGGCGATGACTGGAAAGCTGCAGACCAGCCCGTTGAGCGTCACCTGGTCTTTCGCGACATCCACTACGATCTTGGCCTCGCCGGGGCCGCAATAGGTTCCGGCGATGAGCGGAATGGGCTGCGCTGCCGCCAGAGGTCCCGACGAAACCAGCAGGGTGGCGATCGCGATCACAGGCCAACGAGCGCCACCGGTGCGATTGAGCCGTGAGGCTTGGACCCTCATGGCTGAGCTCCCGTGGCCGGTGCAGCTGGCGACGGCGCCAGCGGATAGGCGACGCCGGTCATCGGCTGAGCCGGTGCCAGCACGGCCGGGCCGACGAGAGCGCCTTTCACCGGTGGCGCGTCGCCTCCCGAGGCGAGTTGCGGGGCCGGATAAGCCGGGACGCTGATCGACACGGGTTTGGCGGTCGGATTGTAGGGCGGCCCGACGATCTCGATGGGGCGCATCGTGTCACGCATGGCCTGGTCAGGGCCGGCCGAGACGCCCTTCGGGGCCAGGGCAGGATAGTGCGATATGGCGTCGTACCCGCCGAGCGGCTTTTGCTGGCCGACATGGCAGGTGCCACAATCGGCCTTGGCGCTGTCGCCCATCTGGCCGAGTTGCTCGTGAGGGAACAGCGTGGCGGCGGGAGCCAGGAAGTTCTTGTTGATGTCCTGCGTCAGATATTGGCCCCAGAGCCCGTCGAGCCGGTAGGGGGAGGACTGTTTCCAGTCGTAGAGTGCACGGGAGTTATGGCAAAGATTGCAGTTCGCCCCGAGCGCATCCGACCAGATCATCATCATGACGTAGAGGTCTTCGGCAACGGCTTCCTGCCCGACGCCGCTACCCCGCTCGCCCGGCAGGGCAGCGTTGGACTCGAGATTGGAATCCTCGTCGTTCAGCAACCACCGCACATTGCCTTCGGTTGGGAAGAAGTCGCGAATATACTTGGCGTTTGTCTGCCAGGGTCGCGGCTTTCCGAGCAGGCCGGCATGACCCGGATCCGGCTGCTTGTACCAGACACGGGGCGGAATGTTCTCGCCGCGGTGGCAAGTGAAACAGACCACACCGGAGGGCGCGACGTGATTGCCCCAATCCGTGTTGATCTTCATCGTCATCTGGATCATGCGACGTGCCACCTTGTCGGTGTAGAGCGCATCATCGGCGTAGTTGACCTTGCCATCGGCCCCGGGCCCTGTGTGGCAGAAGCCGCAGCCCTGCTTCGGCGCGACCCACTGGGTCATCGCCACCATGAGCCTGTCGAACTCGGCCTGAGGCACGTCACCGAGCACCTGGACGTTCTTGTAGGCCTCCTTGGCGAGAGGGCCGCCCGTCTGGGCCACGGGCAAGGGCTCCGGCACCTGGCCGCTGTAGGCAGGAGGGCGCCGAGGATTCGTCAGGTTCACGAGTTCGAGCGCCGGCGAGCCGTATTCCGTCTGGACCAGGGGAGGCCGATCCCACGTCGGGAAGAGCAGCAGGAAGGTGCCGACGGCTGCCGCGCCAGCGATGGCAACATAAGGCAGGTATCTCATTGGACACCGTCCTTGAAGGCGCTGGGCGGGATGGGGAAGGCCGGATAGGCGGCGGGATACTGGCGGGCGATGCCGTGTTTCACCCCCCACAGGAACCAGTTGTCGACCACGGTGCCGGTGAGCAGGACGCCGATGCCTCCCGTCAGCGTCGTGAGGACCGCGAACCACCAGGCCCAGCGGTGGATGGACTCGTAGGTGGCGCAGAACCCCATGGTCCAGCGCCAGAACAGGCCGGCCCGCTCGGCCGCGGTGCCGCGATCGACGATCTCCTCGGCTTCCCGCTCGCCGCCGAAGCGTGACACCGCCAGGATGGTCGAGCCATGCATGGCGAAGAGCATCGTCGAGCCATAGAGAAAGACGATCGAGAGCATATGGAACGGGTTATAGTACCAGTTGCCATAGAGCACCGAGATCGTTGCGGTCCAGTTCAGATGCGTGATGATGCCGAAGGGCGGCGCCTCGGAGAAGTTGCCCATGATCATGGGCCGGATATAGCCAAGGCTGAGGTAGAGGAAGATCGCCGAGGCGAAGGCGTAGGAGACGTGCATGCCCATGCCGAGAGCCCGCGCCCGACGGTAGCTGCGGTACCACCAGAGCAGGATCGACGCCGTCAGGAAGGCGCCGGTGATGATCCACCACCCCCCCTCCTGAAGCGGCACGATCGGCGAGCGACCGAATTTGGCAGCCGGCGGATCGAGCGTGAGGAAAGGCAGCAGTCGGATGAAGGCAATGGGGTCCCAGTTCACCGAAGCGAACATGTTGAGCCCGATGATCTCGAAGGCCGAGATCCCCAGCACCAGCGACACCACACCCTCCCAGCCGAGGTAGAAGGGGCCCACCTGCGGGTCACCCAGAGCCCCGAGCCAGTAGGAGAAGAACGTCTTGCCGAACCGGGGCTCGCTGCGTTCGAGGGGCGGCGGACCGATATCGAAAGGGCCGCGGATCTGGACCTTGGTGTAGATCGACTGGAAATTGGCCATGGCGTGTCCCTCAGAAACCAGCGGCGTTCTTGATGGGGATGCTCAAGAACCAATTGTACCAGAACGGCCAACCCTCGGTCCAAAACGGACCGCTGAGAATGATGCAGACGGCGCTCCAGAATCCGGCACTGAGCGCGAAGAAGGCTCCGAGCCGATGCAACCCGTAAGCGCCGACCGAGTAGTAGATGTAGTCTCGAAAGTAAGCATTCTCGTGCTCGGTGCCCTTGACCACTTCGTCCTTCTTCGCCGGATTGACGGTCGACAGGATCAGCCCGGCGTGGAGCCCCAGGAACATCGTCGTGGTGAAGAAGAACGTCACGGCCAGCATGTGGGCCGGATTGTAATGGAAGTGCAGGAACTGGTAGCCGATGTTCGAGACCCAATCGAGATGGCTGGTGATACCGTAGGGGAACCCGTGTCCCCAGGCGCCGAGCAGCATCGGGCGGATCACCACCAGCGACACATAGGCGAAAACCGCCGTGAGAAAGGCGATGGGCGTGTGCCAGCCGATGGCGAGCTTACGGCAGATCTCGATCTCGCGGAGCGCCCAGGAAATGAACGCGCCGACCGCGCAGATGGTGACGAGTTGCCAGAGCCCACCCTCGCGCAAGGGCGCGAAGCCGAGACCGTATTTCAGCGGGGGCGGATCGACGCTGATCTGGAAGGGTTCCCAGGACGGGCCGATCGCGGCCGTCCAAAAGATCAGCAACGTTCCCAGGAGCGAGAAGAAGATCGCCGTCACGCCGAAGAAACCGACGTAGAAGGGTCCGACCCAGAAGTCGAACAATTGACCGCCGATGAGCGTCCCGCCGGCGACACGGTATTTACGTTCGAACGACAACATCGCCATGGGGGTGGGCCTTTCCCGCGACCGGACGTGAAGGGTCGCGCGTCGGTTCTGAGTCAGAGGTGAGGGGGCCGCACCGGGCGCGGCCCCGAAGATCAGATCACTGCTTGGGAGCCGTGTTGGTGGTCGAGGTCGGCTGGGCGGGCGGAGCCGTCATCTTGGTGCCGATGACCGCGGGCGACGGGCCTTCGATCCAATTGAACCGACTCGTCGAGAGCAGGATGAAATGGATCAGCAGGGCCAGGACCAGCAGGAAGGTGAAGAGCCCGACGAGAGCCCGACGAGGATCGAAGAGAAGCCAGACTTGATACATGATCGGCTCCTCAGCCCAGCATCGTGAGAAGGGGTCTCACCATGTCGATCATCGACGTGGCGACGGGGGCGGGTCCTTGCAGCCACGGACGCCACTGCCAGACGAGGAAGTGGGCCACGATGGCGATAAGGGTGAAGACCACGAAGGAGATCAGGAAGAATCTGTTGAATTCCTGGGCTTCGGGTCGGGTCAGACCGGACAGGGAAATCCTGTCTCGGTCGACATAGGCGGCGGGTTGTTCTGGCATTGTCTATGGTTCCTCATCTGCGGGGGTCGGTACCGCGTCCGGACGGCCGGGGCGCAGCGGGTCGCGGTGGGGTCAGCCCATGAAGGCAAACGGGATCACGGCGGTGGCGCGGGCGCGCACCGCGGCGAGGAAGGAGGCGGGGCGGAGGGGATCCGCCCGCAGGAAGCCGAGGCTGCGCAGCGCCACGCCGGCCACGAAGAGCGGATAGGTCGCGCCGAGTAGCAGGCGGTAGTCGCGATGGGCGGCCGAACGGCCGTGGACGTTGGACGTGAGGGCGCTCATGACACGGTCTCCGCTTGCCTGTGTTGGACGGATGCGGCGCGACCTCCGGCCCGCCGCAGATGGTCGAGGCTGACGCTGGGGGCTCCCCCCCGCCGCGCCTCGCGTTCGGCCGCGTCGCGCAGGCGCTTGGCGGCGGAGATCCTGACGATCACGGGCTCGGCCTCGACCGTGTGGTCGAGCCCGGCGCGGGCATCCTCGTCCCAGGGGAGTTCGGCATGCCGGCCGGCCGGGGTGGCCTCGACGGCGTCCATCTGCCCGGCCAGCGGGATAATGTGGAACAGCGCGTCGAAGAGCGCATTGCACACCTCCTGGACCAGATAGGTGGCGCCCGAGTACCCCATGTAAGGCGTGCCGGTGTGGCGCCGGATGGCGGTCCCGGGGAAGGACGCCGGGATGAAGATGCCCCGGCCGCCACCCTCGGCGAGATACATGCGCTCGTTGACCGAGCCGAACACCACGAGCGGCGGCGAGGCGAGGAGCGCTGCCTTGATGGCGGCATTGTCGGTCTTTGCGCCCGCCCGGCGCGGCACCGCCAAGGTGCAGGGCAGGCCCATGTCGTCTTCGAGGAAGGCGCGAATGCCGCGCGTGTAGGTCTCGTTGGCCACCACGGCGAAGGAGGCGGTGGTGAAGAAGTCCTGCGTCACCGAGCGCCACAGGTCCCACAACGGCTTGATGGTGGTCTGTTTCTCGCGGGCGATGAAGGGTTCCGGGTCGAGACCCAGTACCCGCCCCAGAGCGCGCAGAAAGGCCGTGGTGGCATGGAGGCCGATCGGCGCCTGGAGGTAGGGACGGTCCAGGATCTCGCAAAGACCCCGGCCGAATTCGCGGTAGAGGCAGACATTGGCCTCCGCGTCGGCAAGGAATGGCACGTCGTCGAGGCTCGAGCCCAACGGAAAGCTGAGGTTCACCTCGGCGCCGATCCCCTCGATCAGGCGGCGGATCTCGGCGAGATCGGAGGGCATGTTGAACATGCCGTAGGATGGCCCGATGATGTTGACCCGAGGCTTGGACTCCGGAGTGCGGGGCGCCGGTGCCGGGGTTGGGCCCTTCTTGGGGCCGAACTCGCGCCACAGCCAAGTCAGCGACCGGTCGGCGGTCTGCCACTGGTCTTCGTCGATGGTGCGCGGCAGGAAGCGCCGGAGCTTGGTGCCCTCGGGGGTGACGCCACCGCCGATCATCTCGGCGATGGAGCCCGTCACCACCACGGCGGGGCGCTTCGGGTCGAGAACCGCGGCGGCGCGCTTCATGGCGCCTTCCGTCCCGGTCTGGCCGAGGTTTTCCTCCGACAGGCCGGTGACGACGATCGGCAGTTCGTGCGGAGGCAATCCGTCGGTATAGTGCAGCACCGACGTAACGGGCAGGTTCTCGCAGCCCACCGGGCCGTCTATGACGACCTGCAGGCCCTTGATGGCGCAAAAGCAGTAAACGGCGCCCCAATATCCGCCCGCGCGGTCGTGATCGAGGACGAGCATCAGGCAGCCCCCCTTTCGGCGAGACGACCGGCAACCGGCTTGACGGCCACGCGTGGCGGCGCGGCACGGCGTGGCTTGGTACCGGGCGCCTCGGGCCAGATGCCGGCGCTCGATCCTGCACCGACCCCCTCGAAGAAGTCCTTCATGGCGTCGAAGCGGGGCTTCGAGGCCAAAGCGGCGTTGATGACGGCGCTGAGCGCCCCGGGCCCGGCGGGCCCCATCAGAGGCCGGGCCGAAATGAGGTTGGTGAAGTAGAGCGCCGGGGTACCGGCGGCTTTCGCATGCTGCACCACCGGGGTCGTGCCGATGGCGAGATCCGGCCTGAACTCCCGGAAGGCCGCGAGGTCATGCTCCAGCGAAGCACGGAAGCGCACCAGGACGCCCCGCGCTTCGAGCCAGTCGCGATCGGCTTCGGAGGCCGCCGTTCGGGGGCAGGCGGTGCCGACGTAGCGCAGGTCCGCGCCGCATTCGACGAGCAGCCGGCCGACCAGCAGTTCAGAGCCCTCGTAGCCCGAGAGCGTGATTCGCCCGGCGATCCGCGAGGCCGCGAGCGCGCCGCCGATGGCGGGCAGAACGGCATCCCGCGCCTTGGCGATGTCGGCCGACGAGACATTGCAGGCCGCCCCGATGGCGCCGAGCCAGGCGGCGGTCCCGTCGAGGCCGACCGGCGCCGAGCCGACCACCGGCCGACCGGCCGCCTCGAACTCGCGCGTTGCCGCGGCGTAATGCGGGTGAAGCGCCGCAGCGGCCGTGCAGTCGAGCGCCGCATAGAGCTCGCGCCATTCGCGGGTCGGCACGGTCGGGCCGGCGGCCAGGCCCATGGGCTCCAGCATGCGGCCGATGACGACCGGATCGGCCGGGAAGATCTCCCCCAGTAGCGCCACGGTGGGGCGATCGGATCGGCCGGCCCGAGGCGCCTGAACGGGACCCGCCTCGACCTCGCGGCGCGCATAGGCCAGCATGGCGCCGGCCAGCACGTCCTTGGCTTCGGCATGGGTCGGCACGCCGAAGCCCGGCACGTCGATGCCGATGATGCGCACGCCGTTGATCTCCGCCGGCAGGAGCCTCAACGGCACCCCGGACGCGGTCGGCACGCAAAGGTTCGTCACCACGATCGTGTCGTAGAGGGCGGGATCGGCCATCGCGAAGACGGCCTCGCGGATGTCCTCGAACAGCTTGCCGGTGACGAGCGTCTCGGAATTGAACGGCACATAGCCGACAGAGCGCCGCGCCCCGTAGAAATGCGACGTGAAGGTCAGGCCGTAGACGCAGCAGGCCGAGCCCGACAGGATCGTGGCGGTGCGGCGCATGCGCAGGCCGACGCGCAGCGAGCCGAAAGCCGGGCACATGCTCTGCGGCTGGTCGTGCGGGCCGAGGGGGTAGTTGGCGGCGAGCCGGTCGATCACCTCCGAGGAGCCAGCCTTCGCGGCGGCGCGGCGCATCTCGTCGCGACCCGCGTGGCAGGAGGCGGTTTCCTTCTCGGGTGCGACGCCGATGTCCTGAACGAAACCGTCATGGCTGTCCCGCAGCTCGGCGCTGCGGTCGGCGAAATCGTCGGAGAGGCGATCTGTCATCGGGGCGGCCTCACGCGGCGTCGTAGACGACTTCGAGCGAAGCCCGCTCGACATGGGCCTTGCCGCGCATGTCGGCCATCGTGGCCGGCACGAGTCTCACGTCGCGGCCGACGGTGTCGCCGTCGAAGAGGCCGAGCAGCCCGTCCTGCGAGAGCGGCTTCGGCTGCACCGGCGGCGCGACGGCGACGGCATCGGCCAGGCCTTCGAACAGAGATGCCCAGCGGGTGCCGGGGCGGCCGATGATCTCGTAATTGGCGCTCTTCTTGCGGATGTCCTCGTCGGCCGGGATGGCGGCCAGGACCGGGATGCCGGCCGCTTCCGCGAAGGCCTGGGCCTCGCCGGTGCCATCGTCCTTGTTGATGACGAGGCCCGCGACCCCGACATTGCCGCCGAGCTTGCGGAAATAGTCGACCGCCGAGCAGACGTTGTTGGCGACGTAGAGCGACTGCAGGTCGTTCGACCCGACCACGATGACCTTCTGGCACATGTCGCGGGCAATCGGCAGGCCGAAGCCGCCGCAGACCACGTCGCCCAGGAAGTCGAGCAGGACGTAGTCGAAACCCCAATCATGGAAGCCGAGCTTCTCAAGCAGCTCGAATCCGTGGATGATGCCGCGTCCGCCGCAGCCACGCCCGACCTCCGGGCCGCCGAGCTCCATGGCGAAGACGCCATCGCGGATGAAGCAGACGTCGCCGATGGCGACGTCTTCGCCGGCCGCCTTCTTGGCCGACGAGGTCTGGATGATGGTCGGGCAGGCCTTGCCGCCGAAGAGGAGCGAGGTCGTGTCGCTCTTCGGGTCGCAGCCGATGAGCAGGACGCGCTTGCCGTTCTGCGCCATGGAATAGCTGAGATTAGCGAGGGTGAAGCTCTTGCCGATACCGCCCTTGCCGTAGATGGCGATGATCTGCGTCTCTTTCTTCACTTCGGCGGTTGGGACCTCGTCGGGCTCGATGGCGGCTTCGGCGCGAAGGTCCGCGAACCGGTCGGGCGACACGAGGCTGAGGTCGTTCATCGCAGGTCGCTCCAGTCGAGGATCATCTTGAGGCAGTCGGGATCACCGAAGGCCGTGCGGCAGGCGGCATCGGCCCCGGCGGCGGGCTCGCGATGGGTGATGAGGCCGCCGAGCGTCAGCCGCCCCGCGCCGAGGTGATCGAGCACCGCCGCCATGTCGGCGGGCTTCCATTCGGCGGCGATGCGGAACCGTGCCTCGCGCATGAAGGCCGGTGGAAAGGCGAAGTTGATCGGCGCCTTGTAGAAGCCGGCCAGTACGATTTCGCCGCCGGGCGCCAGGCGCTGGACCAGCGCATCGACCAGGGCGGCGTCGCCCGACACGTCGTAGATGCTGCGATAATCGCGGCGGTCGTCGGCATCGGCGTCCGTCACCGCATAACCGACAGCGCCGGCGCGGCGGGAGGCGACGCGCTCCCAGACGGTGGGGGCCGGTGCGCCGGCCGCGATGCTGAGCCGGGCCAGGAGGCGGCCCAGAACGCCATGGCCGACGATGAGGTCCGGAGCCGTTCCACCGGCGAGTGCATGCTGCGCGGTGGCGGCCAGGGCGAGCAGCGTCGCCTCGTCTGCGGAGAGAGCAGCGATCGGAACGGCGCGGCGCGAGGGCACGATCAGGTGCGCCGCCGAAGCGCCGAAGAGGCCGCGTACGTCACGGTAGCAGGAGGCCCCGGGCACGAAGACACGTGTGCCGACCGGATGGGCAGCCTCGCCGTGCGATTCGACCACTCGGCCGACGGCCTCGTAGCCAGGAACCAGCGGATAACCGAGGCCGGGAAAGGGGGGCATCTCGCCCGCCCAAAGCAGCCGCTCCGTCCCTGTCGAAATTCCCGACAGGTCGATGTCGACCACCACGTCGCCGCCGGTCGGCGGGATCAGGTCGACGGAGCCGATCGACAGGCTGCCGGGTCGGTCGAGGAGCATCGCCTGCGTTTGCATCTGCCCCTCCCCGCCTACCTGCTCACGACTTAGTCGCTGCTGTATAGAAGATTGGACAAAGAAAAGTGTCAAGCTGGATTTACACTCTTGGCGTGTTTTCCGGTTTACGGGCTGTCAGCACGCTGGTGACGATGGGGAGAGCCGTCGGGCAGCGCGCGACGTCGGCGAAGCCGGCGGAAACCAGCATTTGCGTGAGCTCTTCGACGCTGCGCGCACGCCCCTGCCCCATGGCCATGAGGTAAAATCCGAAATAGGCACCGCCGACGCGCTCGGCTCCCGCCGTCTCGGCGAGGGGTTCGGCGACAAGCAGGGTGCCGCCGGGTTCAAGGGCGCGATGAACCGCCGCCAGCAGCGCCGCGACCGTCGCGTCGTCGTGATCGTGCAGTACGCGAATCAGCGAGATCAGGTCGGCGCCTGCGGGCAGCGCATCGTGGCGGAAGTCGCCGCCGACCGCGCGCGCCCGAGACTCGAGGCCAGCGTGGAGGAAACGAGTCTCGGCCTCTGCGGCGACGGCCGGCAGGTCGAACAGCGTGGCGTAAAGCCCACGGGCCGATCCCAGAACGGCTTCGAGAAAGGTGCCGTCGCCGCCCGCGACATCGACCATGCGGCGATGGCGGCCGAAGGCATAGGCCTGCATCACCTCGCGCGACACCATGGCCTGGGAGGCCGACATGAGATGCGTATAGCCGAGGACATGCTCCCTGCCCTGCCCTTCGCTATCCTTCGTCTCGCTGTAGGACCAGAAGCCGCCGAGCGCCCGCTGTCCCCTGTCTCCGCGCAGCAGCGCCACTGGGTCGGCGAGGTCGCGGTAAAGAAGGCCGTGGTGCGCCACCATGGCGCCGATGCCGGGGTCGAGCAGCACGGCGCGTCCGAGGGCGCCCAACCGGTAGCGTTCTCGTCCGGCGCGTTTAGCCAAGCGCAAGGCAGTGGCGGCTTCGAGCAAACGCCGCGCGCCGGCTTCGGGCAGGTCGAGTGTTGTCGCCAGATCCACCAAGCTGCGCGGGCCGCGACGCAGATGCGTGAAGAGGTCGAGCCGCACGCAGGCGGCGAGGACCTGCGAATAGACGAAGCCTGCACAGAGATCGAAGACCGCGCCGGCCCTGCGCCGCGCGATCGGGCGGGTGAGCGGAAACCGCACCGCGAAGCCGATCAGCCCCGGATCGAGGCCCGCCCGGTCGCCAAGATCGTCGAACCGCTCGCCGAGTTTGGACCACCACCGCGCCATTGAGGCGCGAAACCGGCTCGGCGAGAAGGGAGCCAGGACACCTGCGAGTTCAGCCATACCGGCTTTTGACACTACCGAAGTGTCATGTAAACTGGACACGTCGTCTGTCGTATGGATGGACGTGCGGGCGGATGCCATCATGGATTTTCACGTCGCCGTGGTAGGGGCTGGGATCGCCGGCCTTGTGGCGGCGCTCGACCTGTCCCGTCAGGGTGTCCGCGTCACGGTGCTGGAGCGGGCCGCCGCTCCCGGCGGAAAGCTTCGACAGGTGAAGGTCGGCGATCATCTCGTCGATGCCGGTCCAACCGTCTTCACGTTGCGCGACGTCTTCGACGACATCTTCGCCTCCGCGGGCGAGACCCTCGCCGACCACGTCGCTCTGACACGGCAGAGCGTGCTGGCGCGCCATCATTGGCCGGACGGCTCCAGCCTCGACCTCTTCGACGACCCGGCCCGATCCGTCGACGCGATCGGGAATTTCGCGGGCGCCGATGCGGCCCGCGCCTATCGCGACTTCTCCCGCCAGGCCGCCAGCGTCTATGCCGCGCTGGAGCGGCCCTTCATCCGCGCCGAGCGCCCCGCCAATCCCATGGCGCTGATGGGCCGAGCGGGGCTCGGCGGCTTCCCCGGCATGCTGCGGATCCAGCCCTATACGCTGCTGTGGCGGGCGCTCGGCGACCTCTTCGCCGATCAACGGCTGCGCCAACTCTTCGGCCGCTACGCCACTTATTGCGGCTCGTCACCCTTCGAGGCGCCGGCCACGCTGATGCTCGTCGCCCATGTCGAGGCGCAGGGCGTCTGGTCGGTGACGGGCGGGCTCAGTGCCCTGGCCCGCGCTCTCGCGGCGCTCGCCGAAGCGCGCGGCGTCCGCTTCCGCACCCACGTCGATGTCGCCGAGGTGCTGACGGTCGGCGGGCGTGCCACCGGCGTCGCGTTGCGGGGCGGCGAGCGAATCGGTGCCGATGCCGTGCTGTGGAACGGCGACAGCGCGGCCTTGGCGGCCGGCCGCGCCGGCCGCGCCGCGATGGCGGCTGTGCCCGCCATGGCGCCCGACACGCGCTCGCTCTCGGCCTTCACGGTCGCCATGGCGGCACGGATGTCCGGCCCCGAGTTGACCCGCCATAACGTTTTCTTCTCCGACGATTACCCGGCCGAATTCGAGGCCCTGCGCCAGGGGCGCATCCCCGAACGCCCCACCGTCTACCTCTGCGCGCAGGACCGGGGGGACGGCGACGCGCCTCCACCCCCCGGCGCCATCGAGCGCGCTCTCACCATCGTCAATGCACCGGCCGACGGAGATCGGCACCGCTACAGCCCCGAGGAGACGCGATCATGCGAGGAGCGGACATTCAGCCAGTTGCAGCGTTGCGGGCTCACGGTGGAGCGGCAGCACGGATCGACGCTGGCGACCACGCCGAGCGACTTCTCGGATCTGTTTCCGGGAACGGGCGGAGCGCTCTACGGGCCGGCCTCGCATGGGTGGATGGCTTCGTTCCGTCGCCCCGGATCGCGCAGCCGCATGCCCGGGCTCTACCTCGCGGGCGGGAGCGTCCACCCGGGCTCGGGCGTGCCGATGGCCGCCCTGTCGGGCCGGCTGGCGGCGCAGAGCCTCATGCGGGACTGCGCTTCGATATCCAGGTCGATGCGAACGGCTATGCCTGGTGGTACGTCGACGCGCTGAGCGAGGACGGACGCGAAGGCCTGACGATCATCGCCTTCATCGGCAGCGTCTTCTCGCCCTATTACGCCTGGACGGGGCGGCGCGACCCCGCCGACCATTGCGCGCTGAACGTCGCCCTCTACGGCTCGCAGCGCCGCTGGGCCATGACGGAGCGGGCCCGGGGTGCTGTCTCGCGCGACGAACAGACCCTGCGCATCGGCCCGAGCGGGCTGCGCTGGGACGGAACCTGCCTCACGGTCGACATCGACGAGGTGACGGCGCCCATCCCGCGGCGGCTGCGCGGCCAGGTTCGGCTCTACCCCCAGGCCGTCGTCAATCATCCGATCGTGCTCGACGAGGTCGGCAATCATTGCTGGTGGCCCATCGCACCCTGCGCCCGCGTGGAGGTCGAGATGGAGAAGCCGGACCTGAGTTGGTCGGGCACCGGGTATTTCGATCACAACCGTGGCGATGCCGCGCTCGATTCGACCTTCCGGCGCTGGGACTGGTCACGCGCCGCGACACCGGACGGCACCGCCGTGCTCTACGACCTCGAGACCCGCGGCGGCGATACCTGCACGCTCGCCATCCTGTTCGACCCCGAGCGCGGCGTGGTGGATTTCGAGCCGCCTCCGGCGGCGAGGCTGCCGCGCACGCTGTGGGGCGTCGCACGCGGCACGCGGGCCGAGGTGGGCCAAGCCAGCGTTTTGAAGACGCTGGAGGACGGGCCTTTCTACGCCCGCTCGATTCTCGACACGGTGTTGCTCGGGCACCGGTCGGAGGCAATCCACGAGAGCCTGTCGCTGGACCGGTTCCGTAACCCGATCATCAAGACCTTCCTGCCCTGGCGCATGCCGCGCAAAGGTTGGTGAGCTCGAACAGACCTTCCACCCAAAGTCCGGCGCGGCAGACGTCGGCCCCGCGCGCATGGCTGCAAGGCGCTATGCTGTTTTCGAGCTGATTCTTCCTTCCGGAATACAGATCGTTAGGCCTCTGACCTTATCTCCGAGTCCGAGAAAGGTGCAGGCATCATGACAATCGAACATGTCGAGACACATCGTGGTGCCAGCGTCAGGCTTTCGGAAATCCTCGGCGCACTCAGCCACGCGCTCGACCTCACGGAAGGCCAGCCTGTAGGGCATTGCGTCCGATCGACGTGGATCGGAATGCAGATCGGCACCGCATTGGGATTGCAGGGCGAGGACCTTTGGGGTCTATATTACACGATCATGATGAAGGATCTCGGCTGCTCAAGCAACGCAGCCCGGATTTGTGAACTGTATGCAAACGATGACATACAGTTCAAATACGATTTCAAGTCAATGAACGACAGTCTGCCCAGCGTTCTGGGCTTCGTCCTGTCCCATACGGCCATGAAGTCCGGCCTGGCCGAGCGTCTGCGGGCCGTTCTGAACATCATACGCAACGGCGGCAAGATCGCCGACGGCCTGATCGCCACCCGCTGCGACCGCGGTGCCGCCATTGCCGAGAGTCTGCGCCTTCCCGCGTCGGTATCCCAGGGCATCTACTCGCTCGATGAACATTGGAACGGAGCCGGACGCCCCGACCATCTCACCGGCGACGTTATCCCGATCAACTCGCGGATCGCGCTCCTATCCCAGGTGGTCGACGTCTTTCACCGTGCCGCGGGACGAGCCGCCGCGATAGCCGAGGTCGAGAAACGCTCGGGCACATGGTTCGACCCGAGCGTCGTCGCTGTCTTCGCTGCAGTCGCGGAAGATGAAGGATTCTGGTCCGTCCTCGAAAGCGATGATGTGGAACAGTCCGTCTTCGATCTCGAACCCGGGATCGTGACGGTCCCGATCGACGACGACTATCTCGACGACATTGCGCGAGCCTTCGCGCATGTCATCGATTCAAAAAGCCCGTTCACATCAGGGCATTCGGAGCGCGTCTCCATCTATGCCGACATGGTGGCGGCCGAGATGGGCTTCGGTGACGAGCGGCGGCGCTGGTTGAGACGCGCTGGCCTGCTGCACGACATCGGCAAGCTCGGCGTCTCGAACTCCATTCTCGACAAGAACGGCAAGCTCGACGACGAGCAGTGGCGCGAGATGCGCAATCACGCAGCTCATTCCGAACAGATCCTCGAACGGGTTCCGCCGTTCCGCCCCATGGCGCGGATCGGTGGCGCCCACCACGAACGCCTGGATGGCAAAGGGTATCCGCGCGGACTGTCGGGCGCCGAGATCGAGCTCGAAACGCGCATCATGTCCGTTGCTGACGTCTTCGATGCCCTAACGGCGGACCGCCCCTATCGAGCCGCGATGTCTGTGCCGGATGCGCTCGGCATCATGCGGCGCGACCTCGATAAAGCCTTTGATTCGGAGTGTTTTGCAGCCCTGGAGCGGGCCCTCGACGCCATGGGAGCCGAACTGGATTTCACCGCCCAGAGGGCCGACCTGCTCCGTGCTTGAAACTGTTCATCAGGCACCTCGATCGGGGCGCGTTCCCCTCTTCTTGGTTAGTAAGAGCGGGAAGCGAGGGTCGCGAGTGTTCCTCCGACCGAGTCAGGTCTCGTAGCGACCGGCGCCGTGATCGTCCTCACGGCTCTCACCTCTCTACAAGATCTGTCGCAGTTACATATCTCGGCAGGCCCCGCCGAGCTGGGCCCGATCTTTCCCCGGAACGGGGAAGGTGGTCCGGCGTAGCCGGACCGGATGGGGTCACGTGGCGCGAAGCGCCCCTCGCCCGGGGTCGTCCGCCCGTCACCGCTTCGCGGCGATACTCTCCCCGTCCCGGGGCTACCGTATTCACACATCTCGATAGCCGCGACGCCGGCCGCCTCCCCTCTCCCTTGTGGAGAGGGGTAAGGGGTGAGGGTCCGGAGGAGCCACCAAGGCGGCCCTTGCCCCTCTCCACAAGGGAGGGGAGCCGCGCACCACCCGTCGAGATGTGTGAATCCAGTAGGTCCCGGGGAGGGAAAGGCGACCCGCATCCACACAGATCACGGGAGCACGCGCCATACGTCAGTCCAGTGGCCGTAACGGAGGGGAAAAACCCGGCGTCGCCGCAGCTCGCGTCGACGATACGAGAAGAGATTCCACTCGCCCTTACGGCGTCGGCGAGGCGCTGACCCGCCAGACGGTTCCGCCGAGATCGTCCGCCACCAGAAGAGCGCCCGTTTTGTCGACCGCGACGCCGACGGGGCGGCCGCGGGCATGATTGTCGGCATCAAGAAAACCAGTGACGACATCCTGGACGGGCGCGCCGGTCGGGCGGCCGTTCGCGAAAGGCACGTAGACCACCTTGTAGCCATTCAACGGGCTGCGATCCCAGCTGCCGTGCTCGCCGACGAAGGCCCCGCTGCGGTAAGCCGGCGTCAGGCTGTTGCCGGTCGCGAAGGCGAGGCCCAGAGGCGCCACATGGGAGCTCAGCGCGTAATCGGGCGAGATCGCAGACGCGACGAGGTCGGGCCGCTGCGGCATCACGCGCGGGTCGACGTGCTGGCCATAGTAGCTGTAGGGCCAGCCGTAGAAGCCGCCGTCCTTCAGCGAAGTGAGATAGTCAGGGACGAGATCCGGCCCGAGTTCGTCCCGCTCATTGGCCACGGCCCAGATCTTGGCGCTCTGCGGCTCGAAGGCCAGGCTCGTGGGGTTGCGCGTCCCGCCGGCGAAAATGCGGTGGGCTCCCGTCGCGCGATCGATCTCCCAGACGGCGGCGCGATCGAGTTCGGCGCCGATGCCGTTCTCGGTGATGTTGCTGTTGGAACCGACCCCCACGTAGAGCTTCGTTCCGTCGGGGCTCGCGGTGAGGCTCTTCGTCCAGTGGTGATCGATCGGGCCGGCCGGCAAGGCGGCTACGACAGTGCCGGGCGCCGTTATCGACGTGTCGCCGTCCCGATAGGGGAAACGCAGCAGCGCGTCGGTATTGGCGACGTAGAGGTCGTGCCCGACCAGAACCACACCATAGGGCGAGTTTAGGTTCTCGAGGAAAACGGTGCGCTGCTTGGCGATCCCGTCCGGGCCGATGTCGCGCAGCAGCGTGATGCGGTTGGCACCCTTCAGATCCGAACCGGCGTAGCTCTGCACGAGCCCCATGATGAGGTCCTTGGGTCTGAAGATCGGCGCCTTCGGACCGCTGCTCTCGACGGCCAGCACGTCGCCGTTCGGCAGCACGTAGACGACACGGGGATGTTTCAGGTCGCGCGCCAGCGCATGAACCTGAAGGCCCTGCGGCACAGTGGGGGTGGCGTCGCCCCAATGTCCCACGGTCGCGATATGCATCGGGGGCAAGAGATACTGCTGGGGCTCGGGAAGGACCGGATTGGCGCCCATTTGAGCGACAGGGTCACCGCCCTGGTCGTTACAGCCAGCGAGACCGAGAGTCGCCAGGGCGGCGACCAGGGCGAGAGAGGAAGGTCGGAGATCCATCATCGTCTCAGTTCCTCACGCCAACGCCGGACCGGTAGACCATCGAGCCTCCCATCCAGGACGAAAACATCAGGAGCAGCACCACAACTCCGGACAGGATCAGCCCTTCCGGCACGACCGACGTATAGGCGTCGCGGCTGTGAACGAAGGCGTTGACGATCGACAGCACCAGGACGACGACATTGGCCATCACGTGAGGCCAGCCCGCGGGTGTCCGCCGGATCTCCCGGTTACCGAAGAAGTCGATCGCGCCCGCGAATCCTGCAAGGACGCTCATGATCAGGCCGGCCGTCAACAGCCAGATGGAAAAATTGGCCCATTGCATTTCGGCCGTGGCCCAATAGGCGAGGTCGGTGATGAAGGCGCCGACGAAAAACGCGATGGGAAACGGTACCAGCATCGGGTGGATGGGATGCCCGGCAATACTGGCGAGCGATCTTGGGTTGTGGTGCGACATCGATTGATCCGGCTGTGCGTCAGTCTTAGCAACTGCCAACACTGCGGGTTCGAGCGGAGTTCCTCTCCTGGCAACCAGCGTGCCGGCCGAACCGGCCTACGCCGAGGCCGATCCGTCAGCACCGACGGCAGGCTCAGAGCACCGCAACATTCACGCGATGGTTTTCCCGGGCTACATGCTACACGGCCATCGCTGGCCGGTCCGGGTGGGATCGGCTAGGTCATGACGCCCGGAAACGAAGGACGGATCTCTCTTTTGCGATCAAGGCAACCCGAGGCCGCCGTCGACGCCATTGTGGCGAGGACAGGCGCCGCGCCGGTCCTCATCATCCTGGCGCTCCTGCTTCTCCTCCCCGGCTTCTTCACCTTGCCGCCGATGGATCGAGACGAGCCCCGCTTCGCCCAGGCTTCGAAGCAGATGCTGGAGACCTCCGATTTCGTGGCCATGCGCTTCGGTGCAGAGGCCCGGAACAAAAAGCCGGTCGGCATCCACTGGCTACAGGCGAGTGCGGTGAGCATCGGAGAGGCATTGGGCGTCCCGGATGCCCGGCATCAGATCTGGCTTTACCGTCTGCCATCCCTTTTGGGCGCGCTCCTCGCCGTGCTGCTGACCTATTGGGCGGCACTGCCGATGGTGACGCGAAGCTTCGCCATGCTGGCGGCCCTCTTCGTGGCCGCCACACCTCTGCTCGGCGTCGAGGCAAGGCTGGCGACCACGGATGCGGTTCTGCTCGCGACCGTCGTGGCCGCCATGGGCGCGCTCGGCCGCGTGTACCTGGCCCGGGATGCCGAGAGCCGAAGCCGCATCGGCACGCCCGTGCTGTTCTGGGGCGCCATCGGGGTCGGCCTCTTGATCAAGGGGCCGATCACCCCGCTCGTGGTGGCGCTCACGGCTTTGGTGCTGTCCGTGAGGGAAAGGTCCGGGCGATGGCTCGGAGCGCTCCGGCCGCTTCCAGGCGTCATCCTCTGCCTCCTCTTCGTGCTGCCCTGGTTCGTGCTCATCCTGATCCAGACCAAGGGTGCCTTCCTGACCGATGCCGTCGGCCACGACCTTCTGGGCAAGGTCGCCGGCGACCAGGAAAGCCACGGCGCGCCGCCCGGCTTCTATCTGCTCACCGTCTGGCTGACCGGCTGGCCTCTGGCGCCTTTCGTGCTCCTGGTCGCGCCGACGATCTGGCGGCAGCGTCGCGCCCCTGCGGTCGCATTCCTGCTCGCCTGGGTGGTTCCGACCTGGCTGGTCTTCGAGATCTTCCACACGAAGCTCGTCCACTACGCCCTGCCGATCTTCCCCGGCCTGGCGATCCTGGCGGCCTACGGCCTCGAAGCGATGGCCAAGAGCTCGGACGCCATTAAGGCGCCGGGACGCGTCAGCCTATGGCTCCTGTTCGGGCTGCTGAGCCTCGTGCCGGTCGTGATCCTGGTGCTGGTCGTCGGCGGTCAAGGCCGTCTGTGGGAGCTCCCCGTCGCCGGGACGGTTCTCGCTGTCGCGGCGGTCTTCGTGGCCATTGCGCTGGCGTGGCACTCGCGAGCAACACTGATCGATGGGGATGTCCGCCAAGCCGGGCTTGTCGCCGTCCTGGCGGCCGTGCCGCTCTACCTTCTCGTCTACGCCTATGTGCTGACACCCGAAATCGGCCCGGCGCTGGCCGTGTCGCCCCGGCTGGCGGAGGCGGCGCGGCTGGGGTTCGACGGCACCTGCGTCGATCCTCTGTACGCAACCGTCGGCGACCGTGAGCCGAGCCTCATGTTCGCCACGAATGGCAGGCTGTTGATGACCGATCCCGGAGGGGCGGCCCGCTTCATTGCTGAAGGCGGCTGCCGAGCGGTCTTCGTCGCGCAACAGGACGTAGCGGCCTTCAACGCCGCGCTCGATCACACACTGCCCGTCCGGGAGGTGTCGCGCGTGGCCGGCATCGGCGTCAACGGCGGCGCGAAACTCGATATCGGAGTCTACGTCCGCCAGTGATCACGAATCAGCCCACTGTGACGATCGTCATTCCGGTCCATAACGAAGCCGGCAATCTCACCCCCCTGCTGGCCGAGATCGACACGGCCCTGACCGGCATTCCATTCGAGGTCATCATCGTCGACGACGGCTCGACGGACGGCACGGCCCGCGAGATGGCGACCCTGGCGACCCTTTATCCCTGGCTTCGGCAGCTCCGCCACGGAACGTCCTGCGGCAAGTCCGCGGCGATCAAGAGCGCGGCAGTGAGGGCCCGGACCCCCCTGCTCGTCACGCTGGACGGCGACGGCCAGAACGATCCGGCCTTCATCCCCCGGTTCCTGGCCCGGATGCAGGAGGTCGGCCCGACCTGCGGCCTCGTTCATGGGCAGCGGCTCGGCCGCAAGGACACGGCATTTAAGCGCCTCCAGTCGCGGACCGCCAATGCGATTCGCCGTTCCATCCTGCGCGACGGGACGCGCGACACGGGCTGCGGCTTCACCTGCATCCGTCGTGAGGTCTACCTCGCCCTTCCCTTCTTCGACGCCCTCCACCGTTTCCTGCCGGCTCTGGTGCGTCGGGACGGGTTCATCATTGCCCATGTCGACGTGGTGGACCGGCCCCGCCTCAGCGGCGTGTCCAAATACGGCTTCTTCGACCGGCTCGGTGCCGGGATCGTCGACCTGATGGGCGTCGGATGGCTTTTGGCGCGACGCAGCCGCGTGCCGGCACCCCAGGAGATCGACTCGCGTGCCTTATAGTCTGCAGCACAACGTCCAGCTCTATCTCTACGACGTCTTCATCGGCCGTTTCGACCTCTGGGTCGCCTTCGGCCTCGTGGCTCAGATGCTCTTCGCCGGGCGTTTCCTGGTCCAGTGGATCGAGAGCGAAAGGGCGGGGCGGAGCGTCATCCCGGTGTCGTTCTGGATCCTGTCCATCCTCGGCGGCGGCATGACCCTGATCTATGGCTTCGTGCGCCACGACGCGATCATCATCATCGGCCAAGTCCTGTCGAACCTGATCTACGTGCGCAACCTCGTCCTGATCTCGAAAAGCCGGCAGCAAACGAAGACGGACGGCTGACGGCATGACGCCAGCGGCTTTCACCGCGTCTCATGGGCGACATCGGGCCGGTCTCTGGATTTCCGGCCGTGAACCGTGGAGTCTGGCAGGCGGAGAGGCCGATCCGCACGGCGCCGGAGGAACACGCATGACAAAGGGTTTGAAGCTCGGCCTCGCCTTGAGCTGCGCGCTGGCGCCGCTCCAGGTCCAGGCGCAAACGGCCAACAATCTCTCCGTTCTGAGGGGGCTGGCCCCGCTCACGCTCCTGTCGAAGACGCCCGCCGGGCGAGCCGCGCTGGGCGCCAACTTCGCCGTCACGGGTGGCCTTCAGACCGGCGTGTTGCGCCAGTCGACTCTGCTCCCCTTCGCCGAGCAGCAGGTCCAGGCCCTGCGCGACGCCTTCATCACCGACGGCGACCTGTCGCAGCTCGCCGAAGGCCTCGGCTCGACGCTCGCGGCCGCCTATCAGGCGCGGGCGCACTACCTCGACCGCGAGCATTTCACCAATCTGTCGCCGGCCATCGCCGACCTGATCGCCTATGCGAATGCGACGACAGGGTCCGACTCGAATGCGGGCAAGTATTTCTTCGCCAACGCCACCACGGACGGCAAGGTGCCGGTGTCCGAAGAAGCAGGGGCAATCCTCAAAGGCAACGGCGGCACGACCGATCCCTTCGGCAAGGCCTATGGACGCCCCGGCGGCAGCCCCGGCGCCGACGCCTTCGGCGACTCCCGCCCGTTCCAGACCGAGCCGAGCGTGCTGCCCATCGCGGGGCCGGACTATTTCGGCGTGCCGGCCAGCAACGACGTCTACAATCGCGGGCCGATCTCCAATCTCATCGACAGTCCCTCGTTTCCGAGCGGCCATACGACTTACGGCTATATGGGCTCGATCCTGCTCGCCGTCCTGGTTCCGTCGCGCTACCAACAAAGCATCGCGAGAGCCGCCGAATACGGCAACGACCGCATCCTGATGGGCGCCCATTATGCCATGGACGTGCTCGGCGGCCGGACTCTCGCCACCTACGACCTGGCCCATCTCCTCGCCAACGACCCGGCCTACATGGGGCAGACATTCAAGGATTACGCGGCGCCCTTCATGGCGGGCCAGCCGCGGCGCAACGTCCCCGCCATCTCCGACTACCGCATGGCTGTGGTCTCGGCGCAGTCGGAGATCACGACGGCGCTGCGGGCCGGCTGCGGCGACAGCGTCGAGACCTGCGCGCGCCAGGACATCGGCCGCTTCGGCGATGCGGCGGCCAACCGCGCCTTCACGGCTACTACGCAAACCTACGGCTTGCCGGTCGTTTATCCGGAGACGGCCGGCAAGCTCGAGGATGTCGGCACGCTGGCGCCCGAGGCCGGCTACCTGCTCACGGTCGCCTTCCCGAACCTGTCGCTCGAGGACGCCGACCGCATTCTGACCGAGACCGAAGGCCCGGGCGGCGGCTTCCTCGACGATGGTTCCGCCTTTGGGGTCTACTCCCGCCTCGATCTCTATGCCGCAGCCGGTCGGGCGGTTCTGGTCGGGCGGAAGTAGCGCGGGAGCGATATCAGCCGGCGGCGGGCAGGAGTCCGTCGCGGCGCGCCACATCCTCCAGCACGTCGGCCACCACGGCCGGCCGTTCCTCGTGGGCGAGATGGCCGACGCCTCGCAAGTTGCGGATCTCGGCCGAGGGGAGCAGCGCCTGAACGGCTGAGGCCGTCCCGGGCGGCACGGCGCGATCGCCCGAGGCCGTGACCAGCGTCAGCGGAACGGGCAAGCGCGGCAGGTCGCGCGCGAGGCCGTCGAGATCCCAGCGCGCCATCATGCCGAGCGCCGCCGCGACATGGACCGGGTTGCTCATCAGGGTGCGGTAGAGCCGCACGCCCTCGCGGTCGATGCGGGAACCCATGTTGCCGATGAGGCGCTTCACCGAATCCTCGCCGGCGAAAAAGGCGAAGACGCGCGGCGCGATCGGGTTGAGGAACAGGATCTGCGCCAGACCCGGCGCGACCCTTCCCGTCACGCCGTCGAAGGGCAGCAGGGCGCCGTTGAGACTGACGATGTGGCGCGGACGGAAGCGCGGCTCATCGAGCGCCGTGCGGATCAGGATGGCGGCGCCGGCCGAATGGCCCGCCGCCATGTCGGGCGCGAAGCCCGTCTCGTCGAGGAGCGCCATCAGGAGGTCGCGCATGACCGGGAGCGACAGCCGGCCGCCAGAGGGCGTCTCGGTGAATCCGTGGCCCGGCAAGTCGGGAATCAGCAGCGTGAAATGCGGGGCCAGCAGCGGCGCCAAGGCCCGGAACGAATGGGTCGAGGCCGCGGTGCCGTGCAACAGCAGGAGTTTCGGCCCCTGCCCCATTTCCTGGATGTGCCAGGCAATTCCTCCGGCCGTGAGGAAGCGGCTGTGGGCCCGGTTCGGCCAGTTTCGACCGTGGCGCTTCCAGTCGAGCCGGGCGCTCATCCGCCCTGGCCCGCTGGCGATGTCGCGGCCCGAACCGCGCCCGCGATACCGCGTGCGTTGGCGAGCGGCAGCGGCAGATAGGTGGCCCCCATCTCCTCGGCGAGCCGCGCGGCGGCCGGTCCCGGACGGGGCGAAACGTCGATCACCACACTGGCAATGCCGGCCGACCGCACGAGCCGCGCCACCGCGGCGCTATCTTCCGCGGCGCGGGCGCGGTCTGTCGCGCCATCCCGCGCGACATTGCCGCGACCGTCGGTGAGAAGTGCAATGACGGGGCGGCGGCCGTCGCGGGAAACCGCACCGGCCAGCGCGAAGGCCGCCGCGATGCCGGCCGCGAGCGGCGTCGAGCCGCCACCGGCGAGGCTCGCCAGCTCCCGTTTGGCACGCGCGGGCGACCGGGTCGGCGCCAACAGCAGGTCGGCCGCCTGACCGCGAAACGCGACCAGCGCCACATCGTCGCGGCGGATGTAGCATTCGGCCAGCAGCAGTTCGACGGCGCCTTTGGCCTCGGCGAGCCGACCCAGTGCCGCCGAGCCGGAGGCATCGACGGCGAAGATCGTCGTTGTGCGCTGACGATCCTGATGGCGCTGGATCCGGACGTCGTCGCGGCGGAAGCGGAGCCTGTCGGACGAGCCGACGCGACCGCGCAGCCCCTGCCAGGGTGCCGCTGCGCGCAGAGTCGCGAGAACATCGAGGCGCGGACCCTGCCCCGGCTCGCCGCGGCGCGACCCGACGGGGCGACCCTTGCTGCCGAAGCTCACCACGGCGCCTCGGCGCGCGCCCGAGCGCCCGGATCGCGAGGACACCGGAAGGCCGGACAGGAGCGTAGCGAGCAGATCCGGGGGCAACGCCGCAGTGGCGGCCTCGACAGCGACCTCCTCGATGCGCGGCTCGCCGGGCCCGTCCAGTGCCTCGTCGTCGGGCACGGCGGCTGCATCGTCGTTCTGGTCGGCCGGAACATCCGCACCGTCTTCGGCTGGCGGCTCTTCGTCCTCGATCTCCTCCTCCTGCCGGGACGCAGGAGCCCGCGTGGCGCGCGGGCCGAGAACGAGGCGTGCCGCCATCGTCACGTCCTCGGCGGTGACGCTGTCCCGTCGCGCCAGAGCCGCGCAGGCGCGCGCCACCTTCACGGCCTGGAGCGGCGCCCGCACCCCAGCGACCCCCAGCGCTTCGGCGGCGGCGCAGAAAGCCTCGGCGACGTCGGCGCCGACCGTCACGGCGGCAAAACGCGCGCGGGCCGCCGCGACCTCGCCGGGCTCAGGCGGCATCGGCCCGCAATCGCGATGGCCGACCTTGGTCAGGTTCAGCCGCAAGGCCAGCCGGTCGAGCAGCGCCGCCGGCGTGCCCTCGTCCTCGTCACGCGCATCGTCGAGGAGCACGAGGCCGATCCGCGCCTCGGTGGTGGCCGCGAGGCCGTCGCGCTCGACCCGGACGAGACCCGTGTCGAGGGCGGCGCAGAGGTGCGAGGCGGTCACGGCATCGAGCCGCTCGGCCGATGGAACCATCAGCACCCCGCCATCGGCTTCAGCCAGCAGGCCGCGCGCTGCCACGAGACGTCCGCTGGCCAGGGTGGAGGCGAGATCGAGGCCGCCGATCAGCCGTGCCTCGGGCGTCCCGGCCGGCAGCCGCCGCCAGGGCGTCGTCGGCGAAAGATGGCCGCGGAGCCCGGCGAGCCAGAGATCCTGCGCGGGCCCGGGCGGCCCGCAGAGCACGACGCCGAGCGTCGGATCGAGCGCTGCGAGCCGCGCCGTCAGGCAGGCGTCGGCCCAGCGATCGTGCGACGCCGGCGCCCCCATTATGCGGGTAGAAAGCGGGAGATTGCGGTCGGCAGGACCTCGTCCAGAGCCCGCTGCACGCGTGACGACGAACCAACCGAGTCGAGAGGATCGCGCCGCAGCCGATGCCGCAAGGCCGGAACCGCGATACGGCGCAGATGGGTGGTGTCCACCGTTGCATCGCCGTCGAGTGCCGCAAGGGCGCGGGCGGCCCGTAGCATGGTGAGTTCGCCGCGGAGCCCGTCGGTGCCGAGCGCGACGCAAAGGCGGGCCAAATCCTCCAGGATGGATGGCGGTACTTCCACCGCCGGCAGCCGGGTTCGCGCCTCGGCCAGCGTGGCGCGGAGGTCGGCATCGCGCCCGGCCCAGTCCCGCAGGAAGGCGGCCCGGTCCCTGTCGTACCGGTCGCGGCGCATGACGATCTCGACACGGGTCGGGATATCGACCGGCGTGCGAATCTCGACCGACAGGCCGAAGCGGTCGAGGAGTTGCGGACGCAACTCACCCTCCTCCGGGTTGCAACTGCCGACCAGGACGAACCGCGCCGGATGCCGGATGCTGAGCCCTTCACGCTCGACGACGTTCTCGCCCGAGGCCGCGACATCGAGCAGAAGATCGACGATGTGATCCTCGAGCAGGTTCACCTCGTCGATGTAGAGGAAGCCGCGATGCGCCCGGGCCAGAAGTCCCGGCTGGAAGCGGGACTCGCCGGCCACCAGGGCGCGTTCGAGATCGAGGGCGCCGGCCACACGATCCTCGGTGGCGCCGAGAGGCAGGTCGACGACGGGGACCAATGCGGTCCTCTGGCGCAACGGACCGCTCAGAAGCGCCTCGGCGCAGGCATTGCAGTGCGGTGCGGATTCGGCCGGGTCGCAGCCGTAGGGGCAATCGACCACCGCCTGCATGGCGGGAAGCACGGCGGCGAGGGCGCGGACCGCGGTGGATTTGCCGGTCCCCCGATCACCCAGCACCAGGACTCCGCCGATGCCGGGATCGACCGCCGACAACGTCAGCGCCAGCTTCATCTCGTCCTGGCCGACGATGGCGGAAAAGGGGAATGGAGCGCTCATACGCAGGAAGACTAGAGCGTCACTCGGAGTTGCGCCAGAGCCCTTGTGGGCGCGCTACACGCTGTCTGTTTGCCCGGTCAGCGGCTCGGAATGCAACGGCCACCGGAGCCGCCGCCAACCCTGCCGAGAGTGACTCGGTGCAACGCCGGATGCTTCGCCTCTCCCTTCGAGCTCCAGGTCTCCCGACCTTATCCCTCAAGGTCTCCCGACTTGGACTCAAGCCTTCTTCAGCTGCTCAGGCTTGTGGACCGCTTCCTTGCCGGACTTGTCACTCTTGACCAGGACTTGTGGCTCTTCCTTGGTGGCCTTGGCGGTGTAACTCTTCACCTTGGTGTCGGAGGTTACGATCTTCTCGACTGTGCCGTGGGTCTCGCCGCCCGCGGTGTTCCATTTCACCTCGTCGCCCTTCTTCGGCAGCTTGGTCATCGTCATTCTCCTGTAGTGATGCCGCTCAACGCGGGAGGGTCGAGCGCGGTTCGAACAGCTGTATCCTCCGCTCGATCGGTCGGAGGCGCTCTGCGACGCACGCCCGCGGCGGCTCCCTCGCCGAACAATTCGATACCGGCGGCCTCGATGGCGCGGCGAATTTGGCGTGCACGATCGAGCGTCACGGGACAATCATCGTCGCTCATCTCAGCAAGTCGGACGATCGCATGAGGCACACCCGCCTTTTCGGCGAATTTGGACCGCTGCAATCCCATCAGGGCCCGCGCCTCACGGATCTGCTTGCCGGTGATCATGCGGCCGATGTCCTCGACGGGAATGGCCCAGGATGGCCCCACGTGCAGTTACGCGACGATCCCCTCCGAGTTTCAACGCTGCATCGAGATCCCGCCTTCCTGACACACGTCAGAACGGACCGGACATCACTCCAACCATCGCCCTCGCGCCCGATGCCACTCTTCGATCGACTCGGCCGGATAATCGTCGAAACAGCCGTCCTGCGGCGCAAGCTGCGGCGTTACCCACGGCGCCTTCGACTCGAGCAGAATGTGCGTGCTCTCGACCGGAACCGGAAGCGGCGTGTCGATCGCCGACGCGAAAGGGTGGAGCAGGTCGGGCCAGCGTGGGTCCCACAACCACAGAGCCGAGGCGCAGCGCAAGCAGAAGCTGCGCTCCGCCGGCGACGTGAACGGCCTTCCATCCTCCCCGGCCAGCTCGGCCCGATAGACACGCCGGGCATTCCGTTCGTCTATCGTCCTCAGCGTCGTGGCATCGGCCAGGAGGTTGATGGCGTAACCGCCACCCCCGGCCGTCTTGCGGCAGATCGAGCAATAGCAGCACTGATAGGGCTGCGGCGCGTGACTGTCGCAGGTGAAGCGCACCGCGCCGCAGTGACAGGATCCTTCGAGAGTCAACGCCATGAGGGGTGCCTCAGGCCGGCTTGATGGAGGATTGGCTGCGCCAGAGGTCGATACCGCCCTCGGTCGCATGACGGTCGATGGCGGCGAGTTCGGCGGCGCTGAAGGAGAGATGCTTCAGGGCGTCCAGCGAATTGTCGAGCTGCGTCACCGAGCGCGCGCCGATCAGCGCCGAGGTGACGCGCGGATCGCGCAAGACCCAGGCAATCGCCATCTGCGCCAGCGACTGGCCACGCGCCTTGGCGATGTCGCCGAGCGCCCTGATGCGCCCAAGGTTCTCCTCCGACACCAGATCGGCCGAGAAGGAGCCGCCCTTCGCGGCCCGCGCATCCGCCGGGACGCCGCCGAGATATTTGTCGGTGAGAAGGCCCTGCGCCAGCGGCGAAAAGGCGATGCAGCCGGTGCCGAGGTCGGACAGGGTGTCGAGCAGCCCGCCCTCCACCCAACGGTTCAGCATGGAGTAGGAGGGCTGGTGAATGAGCAGCGGCGTGCCGAGCGACTTCAGGATGGCATGAGCCTGCCGCGTGAGCTCGGGCGAATAGGACGAGATGCCGACATAGAGCGCCTTGCCGGAGCGCACGAGATAATCCAGCGCTCCCATGGTCTCTTCGAGGGGCGTCTTGGGGTCCGGTCGGTGGTGGTAGAAGATGTCCACATAGTCGAGACCCATGCGCTTCAGCGAGGCTTCGCAACTCGCCACGAGATATTTTCGCGAGCCGAAATTGCCGTAGGGGCCGGGCCACATGTCCCAGCCGGCTTTCGACGAGATGACCAGCTCGTCGCGGTGCGGGCGGAAGTCGAGATCCATCCAGCGGCCAAAATTGGCTTCCGCCGAGCCATAGGGCGGGCCGTAATTGTTGGCGAGATCGAAATGGGTGACGCCGCGGTCGAAAGCGCGACGGAGGACGGCGCGGCCGGTCTCGAAGACGTCGGTGCCGCCGAAGTTCTGCCAGAGCCCGAGCGACACGGCCGGCAGGTCGAGGCCGGAACGGCCGCAGCGGCGAAAATTGGCGACCTCGTAGCGGGAATCGGCAGGCAGGTAGGTCATAGAATTTCCTCGCGTTGCGTTTCTTATTGCGGCGGCGCGGACAATGTTCCGCGCCTGACGATCCGTCAACGCGCCGGCAAATGCCGGGCTCGGAGCGCTTGACCCGACAGGGAGAACGGCGTCACCCTGCCTTAAAGCCGTGCTTCGGGGCGCTTCGTCCGGCGCCGCGAAGACCAGAATCAAGGCGCGGGAGCCAGCGGTGAACGAGAAGGCTGACGCCCGGACGAGGCGGCTCGACCTCGCGGCCCGCGCCGCCTGGCTGTACTACATCAAGCGACACACGCAGGACGAGATCGCCGCCGAACTCGGCGTGTCGCGACCCAATGCGCAAAGGCTCGTTGCGCTGGCGATCAGCGAGGGCTTGATCAAGTTCCGGCTCGATCATCCACTTCTGAAGAGCATGGAACTCGGCGAGCGCCTGTGCGAGCGCTACGGCCTCGACAGCTGCGAGGTCGCCCCCAGCGTCGACGGCCAGAACGATCGGTCCGGCGTGGCGCTTCTGGCGGCGCAGTTCATCGAAACGCTGCTGGGGGCGGCGACGCCGCGGATCCTGGCGCTCGGCACCGGCCGCACGCTGCTCGAAACCGTGCGCGAAGTGACGTCGATGGATCGACCGGACCACAAGGTCGTGTCGGCGGTCGGCAACCTCACCCGGGATGGACGCGCCAGTCCTTACGACGTCGCGATCCGCCTCGCCGATCGCATCGGTGCCCAATGCTATCCCCTGCCCCTGCCGGTCTTGACCGACACGATCGAGGAATGCGGGTTTCTCAAAGCGCAGCGTGGATACGGCATCGTCGATGCCTTGGTGCGCAATGCCGACGCCGAGGTGCTCGGCGTCGGCTCGATCGGCACTGACGCCCCGCTAGTCATCGACGGCTTCGTCACGCCCGACGAACTCGACGAACTCGAGGCCGCGGGCGCGGTCGGCGAATTGAGATCCCATCCCATCGATGCCGCCGGTCGCCTCGTGGACGATGCCGTCACGCGCCGGCTGACGGCCGTGCCGCCCGTCTCGCGCCCAAAGCGCCCGACGATCCTGGTGGCGGCCGGCCGGGCCAAGATCGAAGCCCTGGCGGCGGCTCTCGCCGGCCACTACGCGACGGGCCTCGTCATCGACGAACCCACGGCGCAACGCCTGCTGGATCGTCAGTTTTGACGGGATTGCCACGAATGGTAACATGTCGCCTCAGAATCGACCTTGACAGCGAGGCGGCTTAGCTTGAGCATTTGCTCTGGTGCTGAGCAAATTTTGCGGCCGACGAACGGTCGCCATTGGGAGGACTGAGAATGCGTTATGCTCGAATGGGCGGGCTCGTTGCCGCTCTGTTGGCCTCGACCGTGGCCGCCAAGGCCGCCGACCCGATTACGCTGACGATCGCGACCGTTAACAACGGCGACATGATCATCATGCAGAAACTGTCTCCGAAGTTCGAACAGGAGACGGGCATCAAGCTGAACTGGGTGGTTCTCGAGGAGAACGTCCTGCGTCAGCGCATGACCACCGACATCGCCACCAAGGGCGGTCAGTTCGACATCATGACCATCGGTGCCTACGAGACGCCGATCTGGGCCAAGCAGGGCTGGCTGCTGCCGCTCGACGACCTCGGCGACGCCTACGACTACAAGGACCTGATCCCGCAGGTGAAGGACGGGCTCAGCTTGGACGGCAAGATGTATGCCGCTCCATTCTACGCCGAATCGTCCTTCACCTATTATCGCAAGGACCTGTTCGACAAGGCCGGCATCACCATGCCGGAGAAGCCCACCTACGCGCAGATCGCCGAATATGCCGGCAAGATCACCGACAAGAAGAACGGCGTCTACGGCATCTGCCTGCGCGGGAAGCCCGGCTGGGGCGAGAACATGGCCTTTCTCGGAACGGCCGTGAACGCCTTCGGCGGCGAGTGGTTCGACATGAAGTGGCAGCCGCAGCTGACCAGTCAGCCCTGGAAGGATGCCATCGGCTGGTATCTCGACGTCATGAAGAAGGACGGCCCCCCCGGCCCGACCGCCAACGGCTTCAACGAGAATCAGGCGCTCTTCGCCTCCGGCAAGTGCGGCATGTGGATCGACGCCACGTCGGGCGCCGGCCGCGTCTATGATCCGAAGCAGAGCCAGGTCGCCGACAAGATCGCCTTCACGGCCTCGCCCGTGACCGACAAGAACGCCAAGGCTTCGGGCTGGTTCTGGTCCTGGAATCTCGGCATCCCGACCTCGACCAAGAAGGCCGACGCCGCTAAGAAGTTCGTCGCCTGGGCGACCTCGAAGGATTACGTGAAGCTCGTCGGCCAGTCCGAGGGCTGGGTCGCGGCTCCTCCCGGCACACGCATCTCGACGTACGACAGCCCGGACTACCAGAAGGCCGCGCCCTTTGCCCCAACCGTGCTGAAGGCGATCGAGACAACCGATCCGAAGCACCCGACCGTCAACCCGGTGCCCTACACGGGCGTGCAGTTCGTCGCGATCCCTGAGTTCCAGGCCATCGGCACCAACGTCGGCCAGGATATCGCGGCGGCACTCGCCGGGCAGGACACGGCTGATGCCGCGCTGAAGAAGGGTGAGGCCACGACCGAGCGGACCATGAAGCAGGCCGGCTATCCCAAGTAGGCCTTCGACCAACGACGCCGGGGCATCGGCCCCGGCGTTGTCGACGACTGAAAACGTCACACTCAGCCGGGAGGCCGCCATGTCGACTTCAGCCCTGCCGCGCGACGCGGCCATCCCGACAAAGGTGCGACGCTCGAAGCGCGGCATCGATACGCGACCGCTCGTCTGGCCCAGCATCGTGGCTTTGCTGGTCTGGATGATCGTTCCGCTTGCGCTGACGCTCTACTTCTCGTTCCGCAACTTCAACCTGACGGATCCGAGCATCACCGGTTGGGCCGGGTTGTCCAACTACACTTATCTTTTGACCGACGACTCTTTTCTCACGTCGATCGTCAACACCGTCCTGCTGGTCGGTGGCGTTCTGATCGCCACGGTCGTGTTCGGCACGCTCTTTGCTGTGCTGTTCGACCAGGACTTCTACGGCCAGGGGGTCTCGCGCCTCTTCGTCATCGCGCCCTTCTTCGTCATGCCGACGGTTGCCGCGCTGGTGTGGAAGAACCTGCTGATGGATCCCGTCAACGGTCTCTTCGCCTACATGGCACGCGCTGTCGGACTGGAACCCATCACGTGGTTCTCGACGACGCCGCTCTTCTCGATCGGGATCATCGTGGCCTGGCAATGGGTGCCCTTCGCCACCTTGATCCTTCTCACCGCCATGCAGTCGCTCGACCGCGAGCAGATCGAGGCGGCGCGCATGGATGGCGCCAAGGCGATCGCCCGCTTCCGCCACATCATCGTGCCGCATCTGGCGCGCCCCATCACGGTCGTCGTGATGATCGAGACAATCTTCCTGCTCGGCATCTTCGCCGAGATCCTGGTGACGACCAGCGGTGGTCCGGGCGACGCGTCCACCAACCTCGTCTATCTCGTCTACAAGACCGCCCTGCTGCAATACGATGTCGGGGGTGGCTCGGCCGGCGGCATTGTGGCGGTCGTCCTAGCCAACGTCGTCGCCATTTTCCTCGTGCGCACCGTCGCCCGCAACCTCGACAACTGAGGTCTCGTCATGAAGGCCAAGCAGCGCGACAAGCTCGTCATGACGGTCCTGGGATGGGGAGCGGCGTTCCTCGTCTTCTTTCCGATGCTCTGGATGTTCATCACGTCGTTCAAGACGGAAATCGACGCGATCTCGCCCTCGCTGATCTTTCATCCGACGCTGGAAAGCTTCAGCAGCGTCAACGAGCGCGTGAACTACTTCGGCGCCGTGATCAACAGCGTGGTGGAGTCGGTCGGGGCCACCATCTTCTGCCTCGCTTTCGCAACGCCGGCTGCCTATGCCATGGCGTTCTACCCCGGCAAAAAGACCAAAGACCTGCTCATGTGGATGATGTCCACCAAGATGATGCCGGCGGTTGGCGTGCTCGTGCCGATCTACTATCTGTTCCAGAAATTCGGCCTGCTCGACACCTGGACGGGCATTATCATCATGTACACCATGATGAACCTGCCGATCGTCGTCTGGATGCTGTATTCCTTCTTCAAGGAAGTGCCGAAGGAGATCCTCGAGGCGTCGCGCATGGACGGCGCCACGCCGATGCAGCAGATGCGCCTTCTGCTTCTCCCGTTGTCCCTGCCCGGCGTCATGTCGACCGCCCTGCTCTCCATCATCCTGTGCTGGAACGAGGCGTTCTGGAGCATCAACCTTACGACCTCGCGAGCCGCGCCGCTGACGCAGGTGATCTCGACCTTCTCCAGCCCCGAGGGCCTGTTCTGGTCCAAGCTGTCGGCCGCCTCGCTGCTGGCCATCGCGCCGATCCTGGTGTTCGGCTGGCTCACTCAACGTCAACTCGTGCGCGGCCTCACCTTCGGCGCCGTCAAGTAAGGGTCCTGCCATGGCTACCGTCACACTGAAGGACGTCCGCAAGAGCTACGGACCCGTCAACATCATCCAGGGTGTCGATCTCGCCATCCAGGACCGCGAGTTCGTGGTCTTCGTCGGTCCGTCGGGTTGCGGCAAGTCCACCCTGCTTCGCATGATCGCGGGGCTCGAGGAGATTACGGCCGGCGATCTGCTGATCGACGATGCGGTGGTCAACGACGTCCCGCCCGACGCCCGTGGCCTCGCCATGGTGTTCCAGAGCTACGCGCTCTATCCGCATATGTCGGTCGCCGACAACATGGCCTTCGCGCTGCGGCTGGCCAGCGTGCCCAAGACCGAGCGCGACGCCAAAGTGATGGCGGCCGCCAAGATCCTGCAGCTCGAAAAGCTGCTCGACCGCAAGCCCGGCCAGCTCTCCGGTGGCCAGCGCCAGCGCGTCGCCATCGGCCGCGCCATCGTGCGCCAGCCCAAGGTGTTCCTCTTCGACGAGCCTCTGTCGAACCTCGACGCCTCCTTGCGCGTGCAGATGCGCATCGAGATCGCCCGCCTGCACAGCGAGCTCAAGGCCACGATGATCTACGTCACCCACGATCAGGTCGAGGCCATGACCATGGCCGATCGCATCGTGGTGCTGCGCGCCGGCAAGATCGAGCAGGTCGGCTCACCTCTCGAACTCTATCATTACCCGGCCAACACCTTCGTGGCGGGCTTCATCGGTTCGCCGAAGATGAACCTCACGCCTGCCACCGTGAAGGGCATCAACGCCGGTGGTGTCGAGATCCAGCTTCCGGGCGGCGGCGTGGCCACCATCCCGGTCGAGCCTCGCAACGCCACGCTGGGCGCCGCCTGCACGTTCGGTTTCCGGCCCGAGACGCTGACCATCGCTTCGGAGGGCCCGCTCGGCGGCGCGGTGGCGGTCGTGGAGCATCTCGGCGGCGAGACTCTGGTCTACGTCGATGTCGGGGACGGCCACCTCGTGACCGTGAAAACCGCGGGCAGCACCACGGCACGGATCGGCGATCGCGTCCGGCTGGCCATCGGCACCGAAGAGGCCCGGCTGTTCGACAAGGACGGGATCGCCATGACACCGACCCACCGCCGCGCCATCTCAGGGCTCGCCACCGCGGCCCAGTGAGGGCTCCAGCGACCGCGAAGATCGGTGACGAACGGCCGCAAGCTAGTGGCCGATGATAAACAACAGAGCCCGCGACACAATCCCTCGTGCCGCGGGCTTTCTCACAGGAAAGCCGGTCGGACCGGATCTAGCCTCAATTGGCGTCGCGCAGCGACGGGCCGGGCGCACGATCGTGGAGCGCGGAAGCGACGATGGGCAGCTTGAAGGACTGGCAGTCGTGGTTCTTGGCAGCAGCATGGCCCGCCGTGAGAAGGATACCGCCGATGGCGACAGCGGTGAGCTTCACGCGGAAAACCTGGAGCGCCGGAGACATGAGCATCTAAAGACCTGACCTGAAGAACGTGATGTGTCTAGGGTGACAATCGCCTCCCGATTGCGGCGGCAGCACGGCCGGGCTCGAACATTCACTTCAGGGCATGGAAGGGTTGCACGGCGCCTTGGTCCCTTTACTTTGGGGCAATGTTGGGAGCCGCAGGCAGTCCTAGGCCAAGGAGGAACCTTCGTTTTATCGAGAGCGCAGAGGGGCGACCTATTGCTTCGGCCACCACCCCAGGCTGGGCAAGACTGTCGCCGATAGACGCGAGGTTATCAGCGGTGCCGGTGACGGGCAGGACGGGCTGCATGAACGGAGCGGCGTGGTAACCCGAGCACCCCACGAGCGCCGCCGACGACCCCACCGACCGCTCCCCCAACGACACTACCCACGATACCGCCGACCGGGCCGGCCGCGCGCTCGCCTCGAGCTGCCCCGACCCGGGCTCCACCCACAATCCCCTGGGCGTGCGCCGATTCCGACAGGCCGAGCAGGGCCAAAAGGCCGACGACTGTCACCATTCTGTTCGTCACGATCGATGTCTCCCTGGTCACGGGCCGCCGGCGATCTCGCGCCGGTCGAGCAGTGCCAGGGAACGTTTTCCCATCGACAAGGTTCGGCCGGTGCCGGCATGGATCCCTCGTCCGCAGCACGCGGGCCCTTTAATCGCCAGCGTCGCCAGAGTCCTCGTCGCCTCGGCTGCCCCCCGGCTGTAACCCAAGCCGCCCGATGACATCGACCATGTCGGCACCCTTGGGCACGAGCACCATCGCCTTGGGATCGCTCCCTCTGACCACCACCACGGCCTTCTTCGGGCAGATGTCGAGACAGGCGACTTCGACCACGGCGATCTCGCGGCGCCGCATCTTGGGCTTCCGCATTTCGCCGGCATCAAGGGAGTGGCGCAGAGCTTTGGCGAAACTGTCGTCCCCGTCGGGACCGAAACCGCCATCGAGCTTCTTCGAGCATTTGCGGCAGACCAGCACCACGTCGCGCCAATCGGCCTTGACCTGCTTCCACGCCTTTTCGCTACTCACCCGCTTGCCTCCGTCTCTTGCATCGGAGATGGACCGCAGCGCGGCAGCCGCAAGCCTGTCGTGGCGCAACCCCGCCCTGCCCGCGGCGTTGCCGAGGGCGACAATGCGCCCGGCCCAGGAGATCCACCATGGCGACACGAACCAGCATCCTGGTGTGGAGCGACTACGTCTGCCCCTTCTGCTATCTCGCGCTGCCGGTCCTGAATCGCGCCGCCGAGGAGCTCTCGGTCGACGTCTCGTGGCGCGCCTTCGAGTTGCGGCCCGAGCCGCAACCCCCGCTCGATCCCGAAGGCGACTACCTCCTCAACATCTGGGAAACGGCCGTCTACCCGATGGCAGAGGAGCGCGGCATGGTGCTTCGCCTGCCACCCGTGCAGCCGCGCTCGCGCCTTGCCGCCATGACGGCCGCCTTCGCACGAAGTGCCGGGGCCTTTGACGCCGTTCACGAAGCGCTGTTCCGGGCTTTCTTCGAGGAAGGTCTCGACATCGGCGATCGATCGGTGCTGCTCGACATCGCGACACTGGCGGGACTCGACAGCGCCGAACTTCACAAAGCGCTCGACGAGCCCGCGCTCGAAGCCCGCATCCGGGCCGAGGAGGAGCAGGCGATGCGGCTCGGCATCGGCGGCGTCCCCGCCATCGTGATCCGTCACGGCGTGGGAGAGGCCTATCTTCTCAGCGGCGCCCAGCCCTTCGATGTGGTGCAGCACGCGATCGAGCAAGCGCGGGCGGGCGTTTGAGTGTGTTCGAAGCGCTCTCGCTGTCCTAGATGGATCGCCGAGCCGTCTTAAGCGACCCGCGAGGACCGACCAGCCGGTCCTTGGTCGGGCGCGATGTCATCGGCCTGAGACATGCGGCATGCCTCGTGCATTCCGTGAGCCCCGCACCAGTCGGAAGGGGCTAGTGTCGGAGCGGCCGGCCTCGGCCGGATGCGGGAGAACGGGTCCACCATGGCCGACTTCGATATGATCGTCATCGGCTCCGGCCCGTCGGGGCGGCGCGCCGCCGTGCAAGCCGCGAAGCTCGGGCGGCGCGTTCTGGTGGTGGAGCGCGGTCGTCGCGTCGGCGGCGTGTCGGTCCATACCGGTACGATTCCGTCGAAGACGCTGCGCGAGACGGTGCTGAACCTGTCCGGCTGGCGCGAGCGCGGGTTCTATGGCCGCTCCTACCGGGTGAAGCAGGAGATCGGCGCGGACGATCTGCTGGCGCGCCTGCACAAGACGCTCGATCACGAGGTCGAGGTCCTGGAGCATCAATTCAGCCGCAACGGGGTCAGGACCCAACGCGGCGAGGCCCGGTTCGTCGGGCCGCACGACATCGAAATTCGGGCCGAGAACGGCGACACCCACACGGCCGCCTTCGTGCTCATCGCCTGCGGGACGCGCCCGTTCCGGCCCGACTACGTGCCCTTCAACGGCAGCACCGTCTTCGATTCCGACGAGATCATCGAGATGCCGCGCCTGCCGCGCTCCATGATCGTCATCGGGGCCGGGGTGATCGGGGTCGAATATGCCACGATCTTCTCGGCGCTCGACGTCGCCATGACGCTGATCGAGCCGCGCGCCAGCTTCCTCGACTTTATCGACAAAGAACTGATGGACGAGTTCACGCACGACCTGCGCGACCGAAACGTCGCACTTCGGCTGGGCTCCCCCGTGACCGCCATCGAGGCTCCCGAGGGAGGCCGGGTCACCTGCCGCATGGAAGATGGGCGCAGCGTCTCCGCCGACATGTTGCTCTTCGCCGCCGGACGCATGGGTAACACCGACGCGCTGAACCTCGAGGCGGCCGGACTGACGACCGATGCGCGCGGCCGCATCGCCGTCGATCCAAAGACCCTGCAATCCACCGTGCCTCACATCTATGCGGCGGGCGACGTCATCGGCTTTCCGAGCCTGGCGTCGACGTCGATGGAACAGGGCCGTGTCGCGGCCTGCCACGCCTTCGGCCTGCAGCCCCCGCCGCCGCCGGAGTTTTTCCCCTACGGCATCTATTCGGTGCCGGAGATCTCGACCGTCGGGATGAGCGAGGAGGAGGTGCGCAAGCGCAAGATCCCCTACGAATGCGGCATCGCGCGGTTTCGCGAGACCTCGCGCGGTCACATCATGGGTCTCGACAGCGGCATGATGAAGATGATCTTCTCGCTGAAGACCCGCCGGCTCCTCGGCTGCCACATCGTCGGAGAAGGCGCGACCGAGCTCATCCACATCGGTCAGGCGGTGCTCAACCTGAAGGGCACGATCGACTTCTTCATCGAGAATACGTTCAACTACCCGACCCTGGCCGAGGCCTACAAGATCGCCGGGCTCGACGCCTGGAACAGGATGACGCGGGCGTAAACTGCAACGGTTCGCACGAAGCGAAAGGCCGACTCCGCTCTGGATTTACCAGGAATTATGGGTGCCGCGACAAGCTTCCTCGATCATCGGCTTTCCAAGAGCGTCTATCCTATGCGCGCATTCAAGACCCTCTTCGTCGGCGATATTCAGACCGACCGGGCCCTGCGCGAGTACATTCTGCGCACGACAGCGATCTGTGCCGCAATTGCGCTTGCCCTCGATGTCGTCAACCAATTGACCTTCTTTGCGGGATGGCAGGTTGCGCTACGCTCCTGGGCGATCACACTTCTCATTTCCGGGTCGATCGCCTTCGTGGCAGCTCGCGCCATCGGTCGCGCACAGCTCGCGCTCTGGCGCGCCAAGGCCGAGGTCGAAATCCTAAGCCGGACCGATCCGTTGACGGGGTTGTTGAACCGTCGCGCCCTCCTGGCCGATGTCGATCAGGTACCCGACTCGATGACCCTGCTGATCGCCGACATCGACCGCTTCAAGCAGGTCAACGATGCCCATGGTCATCTCGTCGGAGACGAGGTTCTTCGGCGCGTTGCCCGGACGATGGCGAACCATCTCGGCGACCTTGGCCGGGTCGGCCGGCTGGGCGGCGAGGAATTTGCGTTCCTGAGCTTCGGCGTTCCGCTGCCCGAACTGACCCGCCACCTTCGGGCCTTCCGGAAGGCCCTGGCCGAGACGCCACTCGTGGTGGCGGGGGCGCGGGTCTCGGTCACAGTGTCGGGCGGCATCGCGGTCCGCCGCGACGATCAGAGTTTCGAGACGCTCTATGCCGCCGCCGACCGGGCCCTCTATCTGGCCAAATCGTCCGGCCGCAACCGAATCCTGATCGACGAGGCCACCGGGTGTCGGGAGATCGATAGGGACCACGAGACGATCCTAGCTATGAAAAATACAGGTGGCACAGCCGCAGCGTGACCGGCAGAGGATCGCCGCAGTGGCTGCCTTATTCCGCCTCCCCATCGACCACGCGGCGTGCGACGCCGAGCGGAAATCCGGCACGGACCAGGGCCTGCAGATCTTTCTCGCGGTAAGGTCCGCGCTCACCAAGCCGGAAAGGCCCGATGCGCTTGCGCTGCGCCAGCCGCGTCGCCTGAACATCCGCGTCGACGTCAACGGCCTCCACTACATCCTTGTGCTCGATATCGACGCCCTGGCGCCCCAACTCGGCTTTGATGCGCCAGGCCGGTAGCCCCTTGCGGGCCAGTGCCGCGGCGCGGCCTCGGCCATAGGCAGCATCGTCGATCAATCCGGCGCGGGTCAGGCGCTCGACCACGCCGTCGATCAGCGCCCGCAGCTCTTCGGGCTCGGGGGCAGGCACTTCGGCGAGGTCGCAGCGACGGCGGATCTTGCGCTCCAGCACCGCCCGCAGCCGCACCGTAGAGGCCGAATAGCGGGCGAGGTAGAAGCTCGCCATCCGCATCACCGTCTCCGGCGAAGCCGCCGGCTTTGGTGCGCGTCGCTCGCTCTCCGGCGCGGCTGGCCGGCCGCGAGGCGCTTCCGGAACGTCGTCCCAGAGCAAAGGCTTCTCGCGTGGCTCGGTAGAGCCCTTACCGGGTTTCTCCAACGCGAGGTCATCCTTTTGGCTGGAGCTTCTCACTCCCGGAAGGGGGCTCTCAACCAGCCTTCCTGGCGTCGTTGAGCAGACGCGACACCGTCCGCTCGAGCGACCCATGCCACTCCGGCAGAGTGATGCCGTAGACCCGCTCGAGCTTTCCGCAGTCGAGCCGGGAATTGACGGGACGCGCCGCCTGGGTCGGGAATTCGGCGGTCGTGATGCGCTTCACGCTGGCGCTCGGGCCGCCCTTGGAACGGGATGCCGCGAATATCGCTTCGGCGACATCGGCCCAGACCGCCTCGCCCCGCGCCGCCATGTGAAACACGCCGACCAGCGCCGGATTGTCTGGCTCGGCCACCATGCGGGACGCGACGCCGAGCAGCGTGGTGGCGATATCCAGCGCCGATGTCGGGCAGCCGTGCTGGTCCGCGACGACCGAAACCTCGGGCTTGTTGCCGGCGATGCGCAGCATGGTGCGGACGAAATTCGAGCCGTAGGGCGCGTAGACCCAGGCGGTGCGCAGGATGGCATGGCGTGGATTGGCCTCGGCCACGGCGTGCTCGCCGGCGAGCTTCGACCGGCCATAGGCGCCGAGCGGCCCGACGGCATCATCCTCGACGTACGGATCGACCTTCGATCCGTCGAAGACGTAGTCGGTCGAGATCTGCAGCACAGGCAGGCCGAGCTCCGCCGCTGCCGCCGCCACGGCGCCCGCACCGGCGCCGTTCACCGCCAGCGCCACATCGGGCTCGGATTCGGCCTTGTCCACCGCCGTATAGGCGGCCGCGTTGATCACCACCTCTGCCTCGGCGGCCCGCAGGGCGGGTGCCACGGTGGCGGGATCGGCGAGGTCGAGGGTCGGACGACCGAGGAGCACGATCTCGTGGCCGTGTCGCCCGGCGATTTCGCTGAGCGCCCGGGCCACCTGCCCGTTTTGCCCCGTGACGGCGATGCGCATGGTCAGTCTGCCTTCGTTGGGGTGGCGGCAAGACCGAGCCGCTCGCCGGAATAGACGCCGTCGCGCAGCGGCTTCCACCACCATTCGTTGTCGAGGTACCACGCCACGGTGCGGCGGATGCCGCTGGCGAAATCCTCGTTCGCTCGCCAACCGAGCTCGGTCTCGAGCTTGGTCGCGTCGATCGCATAGCGATGGTCGTGACCTGGCCGATCGGCCACGAAGGCAATGAGCTCGCGCCGCGGCCGCGCCGCAGGGCGCAGCTCGTCGAGCACGTCGCAGATTGCCTCGACCACGTCGAGGTTGGTGCGCTCGTTGCGACCGCCGACATTGTATTTCTCGCCGAGCCGACCTGTCGTCAGGATGGTCCAGAGCGCGCGGGCATGGTCCTCGACGAAGAGCCAATCGCGGATATTGTCGCCACGGCCGTAGACCGGCAGCGGCCTACCGGCGAGGGCATTGAGCGTCACGAGCGGGATCAGCTTCTCGGGGAAATGGAACGGCCCGTAATTGTTCGAGCAGTTCGAGATCACCACCGGCAGGCCATAGGTCCGCATCCAGGCCTGGGCCAGATGATCGGAAGCGGCCTTCGACGCCGAATAGGGCGAGGACGGGTCGTAGGGTGTTGTCTCTTCAAAGAGACCGTCTGGTCCGAGCGAGCCATAGACCTCGTCGGTCGAGACATGCAGGAAGCGGAAGCCCTCCTTATCGGCGGCTTCGAGACCCGACCAATAGGCCCGCGCCGCTTCGAGCAGCGTGAACGTGCCAACGATATTGGTCTGCACGAAGTCACCCGCCCCCGTGATGGAGCGGTCGACGTGACTCTCGGCCGCGAGATGCATTACGCCATCGGGGCGGAACTCGGCGAAAACCGCATCCATGGCGGCGCGGTCGACGATATCGGCCTTGGCAAAGCGGTAGTTCGGCAGGTTCGAGACCGGACGCAGGCTCTCGAGATTGCCCGCATAGGTGAGCTTGTCGACGTTGAGCACGTCGACGCCGAGGTCGCCCGCGAGGTGGCGCACGACGGCTGAGCCGATGAAGCCGGCGCCGCCGGTGACGAGGACGCGCTTCAACGGGTAGCCTCGAAGCTGAAGAGGACAGGGAGCTCTGCGAGCTTGGGCTGGCGGGTGTCCTTGTCGGACAGCAGCGCCGCACCGGGCGCAACCGGCCAGTCGATGCCGAGCGCGGGGTCGTCCCAGGCGAGGCCGCCGTCATCCGCCGCGCTGTAAAAGTTCGTCACCTTGTAGGCGATCATACTGCCGGGTTCGAGCGTGCAATAGCCATGGGCGAAACCCGGCGGCACCCAGAGCTGGTCACCGGTCTCGGCCGAGAGCGTCGCCGAAACGTGCTGGCCGAACGTCGGCGATCCGCTGCGGATGTCCACCGCCACATCGAAGATGGCGCCCTTCAGCGCACGCACGAGCTTGCCCTGCGCCGTCGGGGGACGCTGGAAATGCAGTCCCCGCACCGTGCCGACCTGGGCCGACAACGCTTCGTTGTCCTGCACGAAGACCGCGTCGGCCACCTCGCGCGCGAATGTTCGGGCATTGAAGCTTTCCACGAAGTAGCCCCGCGCGTCGCCGTGGCGCTTCGGGCGCAGCAGCAGGACATCGGGAATGGCCAGCTTCGTCACCTGCATCGTCGGATCCCCCTCGCGAGGTATCCCTCGCCCGCTGCGGCGTTTACACCAAGACGCGAGACCTCGCATCCCCTGCGCTCCCATGACGCCCGGCCGATTTCCGGCCGGAAACGACGACCGGCACTTGCGAGCCCTACAGTCCCGGGTGAAATCGCGGGCTCCGTCATCAGGACGTCATGGTCGATTGGGGAGACTCCACACGCGATGGGTGCGGTGATGATCGAGGCAAAGAGGGCCATGTTGGACGTTAAGCAGGCGGGCTCGTCGGTGGCCCTCATCTGCGCGCTGATCGAGGCCATGCCGGAACCTGTCCTTGCCGTGACCCGGGATGGCCGCGTGATGGCGGCAAATCGGCATGCCAAGGGTGTCCTTCCGGCTCTGAGGGTCGGGGGCAACATTGCCCTGGCCCTCCGCGACCCCGACATCCTGGATGCCATCGACCGGGTCTTCACGAGCGGCCTCACCGAGCAGGTCGCCTGGCGGGATCGCGTGCCGGTCGAGCGTGTCTTCGACGTGACGGTGGCGGCCGTCGATCGGCCGGATGAGGATCGCGCCCTGATCCTCACGCTGCACGACCTGACCGAATCCTTGCGGGTCGAACGCATGCGGGCCGACTTCGTCGCCAATGCCAGCCATGAGTTGCGCACGCCGCTGGCCTCTCTCCTCGGATTCGTCGAGACGCTACAGGGCCCGGCGCGTGACGATGCACGGGCCCGTGAGCGGTTTCTCGCCATCATGGGGGAGCAGGCCCGGCGCATGGCGCGATTGATCGACGATCTTCTATCGCTGTCGCGGATCGAGCAGAATCTGCACCTGCGGCCGGACCAGGCCGTAGACTTGACGATGGTGGTGCGCCACGTCGCCGAAACGCTAGGGCCGCTCGCCGCCGAGAGCGAGGTGACCATGGCCATCGACGCCGCCGGACCGGTCCTGGTTGCGGGCGACCGCGACGAGTTGGTCCGTGTGGCGGAGAACCTGCTCGAGAACGCGATCAAATACGGGGCCGCTCCCGGCCGGGTCGCCATAACGGTAACGCATCAGCGCCGCACCGGCGTGCTGACCGTCAGGGATTTTGGCAGCGGCATCGCTCCGGAGCATCTCCCAAGACTCACCGAACGTTTCTATCGGATCGACGCCGGTCAGAGCCGGGCCAAGGGCGGGACGGGTCTCGGTCTCGCCATCGTCAAGCATATCGTGGCGCGGCACCGCGGCCGACTGCTGATCGAGAGCCAGGAAGGTCACGGCACGCTGATTACTGTGACGCTTCCGCTGAAAGCTTGATCCCGCAGCTATTCTAAGCACTTGCTGTGTCATAAATCCGCAATCGCTGTGTCGTAAAATCTCGTTGCGTTTCCGATAGGACTCCGGCCGCCATCGCCGGGGGATGCAACGCTCGCGCGACGGGACACACCTGTTCGACGATCAACCAAGGCGAACCATGACCATCAATCTCATCGCGCGCGCGGCCCTTGTGGCGACCGCGCTGTCCGCTGGCGCCCTTTCGGCTCGCGCGGCCGACATCTCCGGTGCGGGCTCGACCTTCATCTATCCGGTTCTGGCGAAGTGGGCCGACACCTACAAGAAGGACGCCAATGTCGGCGTGAACTACCAGTCGATCGGTTCGGGCGGCGGCCTCAAGGCCATCAAGGCCAACACCGTGACCTTCGGCGCTTCGGATGCACCGCTTCACGAGAAGGATCTCGACGAGGCCGGCCTGGTCCAGTGGCCGATGATTATGGGCGGCATCGTCCCGGTGCTGAACCTCGACGGCGTCAAGGCCGGCGACATCACCCTCGATGGCGCGACCCTCGCCAAGATGTACATGGGCGACATCAAGACCTGGAACGACCCGGCCATCGCCAAGCTCAACCCCGGCATGAAGCTGCCCGAGACCCCGATCGTCGTGGTGCATCGCGCCGACGGTTCGGGCACCACCTTCAACTTCACCAATTACCTCTCCAAGGTCTCGCCCGACTGGAAGTCCAAGATTGGCGAGAACACCGCCGTCGAATGGCCGGTGGGCCTCGGCGCCAAGGGTAACGAAGGTGTGGCGAACAACGTCGCCAACACCAAGGGCGCGCTCGGCTATGTCGAGTATGCCTATGCCAAGCAGAACAACCTCGTCTCGACCAAGATGGTGAACCACGACGGCAAGACCGTCGCGCCGGCCATGGACACGTTCTCGTCGGCGGCCGCCAATGCCGATTGGGAGCACGCGCCCGGCTTCTACCAGATCCTGACCGACCAGCCCGGCGCCCAGTCCTGGCCCATCACGGCCTCGACCTTCGTCCTGATGCACAAGAAGCCCATGGATGCCGCCGCTTCGGCCGAGGCCCTGAAGTTCTTCGACTGGTCCTTCAAGAACGGTGGCAAGGCCGCCGAAGCCCTCGACTACATCCCCATGCCGGCCAAGGTCGTCTCCTTGGTCGCCAAGGAGATCAACGGTTCGATCAAGTCCGCCGACGGCAAGCCCGTCTTCGATATGAAGTGAAGCCGATAAGCCCTCCCACCATGAGGAGGGTGGGCGTCTCGCGGCGCCCATGACCCAAGACGGAGGAGAGAGGCATCCTCGACGGACGCCTCTCTCCTCGACCTCCTGCCCTGTTTCAAGCGGGGCAATTATGAGCCCAGGAGTTTCCATGGCCGATGTCGCGATGCGGGATGTGCCCGCACGCAGGGTCGAAGACGCGACACGGGCCTCCGTCCTGGCGCGGTTCCGAACGACCGACGCGGTTTTCGGCGGCATGACACTGGCTTCGGCCGTGTTCGTCCTCATCCTCCTCGGGGGCGTGATCCTATCGCTGATCGTCGGCGCGATTCCGGCCTTCAAGGCGTTCGGCCTCAACTTCTTCCTCGACCAGACCTGGAATCCTAACGCCAACGACGGCGACGGACGGTTCGGCGCGCTGGCCGCCATCTACGGCACGATCGTGACGTCGCTCATCGCCATGGGGATCGCCATCCCGGTCGGCCTCGGAATCGCGATCTTTCTCTCGGAGCTCTGCCCCTTCCGCCTGCGGCAGCCCATCGCCATGGCGATCGAGCTCCTGGCCGGCATCCCCAGCATCATCTACGGGATCTGGGGCCTCTTCATCTTCGCGCCCTTCATGCAGACCTATGTCGAGCCGGGCCTGATCGCCGTGCTGGGGCCGATCCCGGTGCTGGGCAACCTTTTCCAGGGCCCCCCTTATGGCATCGGGATCCTGACGGCCGGGATCATCCTCGGCTTCATGGTGCTGCCGTTCATCAGCTCCATTTCGCGGGACGTGTTCAACACGGTGCCTCCCGTTCTCAAGGAGGCCGGCTACGGCCTCGGCTGCACGACCTGGGAGGTCGTGCGCAACATCGTCATTCCGTATTCGCGGACGGGTGTGATCGGCGGCGTCATGCTGGCGCTCGGCCGGGCGCTCGGCGAGACCATGGCGGTCACTTTCGTCATCGGCAACGCGCACCGGATCTCCTCGTCGGTGCTGCTGCCCGGGACGACGATTTCGGCCTCCATTGCCAACGAATTCAACGAGGCAACCGGTGATCTCTACACGTCGTCGTTGATCGCCCTCGGCCTCATCCTGTTCGTGATCAGCTTCATCGTGCTCGCCATTGCGCGGTTCTCGCTGATGCGGATCCAGCGCCGCGCCGGAGCCTGACCCCATGGCGAGTTTCTCGGCCTCACGCCGCGCCAACAACGCCATCTTCCTGGGCCTCTCGACCGCTGCGGCGGCGCTCGGCCTCGCGGCTTTGCTCGTCATCCTCGGCTCGCTGCTGTGGAACGGCCTTGCGGGACTGACCCCGTCGGTCTTCACCGAATCGACCCCGCCGCCGCCCGGCATCGGCGGCGGATTGCTTAACGCCATCTACGGGTCGCTGGTGATGACCGTCCTCGGCCTGCTGATCGGAGCACCGCTGGGACTTCTGGCCGGCACCTACATGGCGGAGCACGGACGCTACTCCAAGCTGTCGAGCGTCGTCAGGTTCATCAACGACATTCTGCTCAGCGCCCCGTCGATCATCATCGGCCTGTTCATCTACGAGCTGGTCATCACCCGCATCCACCATTCCTCGGGTTTCGCCGGCGCGCTGGCTCTGGCGATGCTGGTCATTCCGGTGGTGGCCCGCACCACCGAAGACATGCTGCTGCTGGTTCCCAACACGCTGCGGGAAGCCGCCAGCGCCATGGGCCTGCCGCGCTCGCATGTGGTGATGAAGATCGCCTACCAGGCGGCGCGCCCGGGGCTCATCACCGGCCTGCTGCTGGCCTTTGCCCGCATCTCCGGCGAGACCGCGCCGTTGCTCTTCACCGCCGGGCAGAGCCTCTTCTTCAACTTCGACATCTCGCACGACACGGCCAACCTGCCGACCATCATCTTCCAGTTCGCCACCAGCCCCTACAAGGGCTGGCAGCAGTTGGCCTGGACGGGCGCCCTCATCATCACGGCGGCCGTCCTGCTGCTCAGCATCTTGGCGCGTTCCCTCGGTTCCACAAGGACAGCGAAATGACGACCGACCTCCAGACCGCCAGGCCTGAGCCGGCCGCAATGGCGCCTGCCGCCCTTCGTGCCGACCGCACCAACAAGATCGAAGTCCGCGACCTCAAGTTCTTCTACGGCGAGACGCTGGCGCTGAAGGGCGTGTCGTTGAATCTCGAAGCCAACAAGGTCACGGCCTTCATCGGGCCCTCGGGCTGCGGCAAGTCCACCCTGCTGCGTGTCCTGAACCGAATGTACGATCTCTATCCGCGTCAGCGGGCCGAGGGGCAGGTGCTGCTCGATGGCGAGAACATCCTCGACCCGAAGACCGACCTGAACCAGCTCCGCGCCCGCATCGGCATGGTCTTCCAGAAGCCGACCCCCTTCCCGATGTCGATCTACGAGAACATCGCTTTCGGCATCCGTCTCTACGAGAAGCTGCCGAAGTCGGAACTGGACGGTCGGGTCGAGACGGCGCTGAAGGGCGCGGCCTTGTGGGGCGAGGTGAAGGACAAGCTCAACGCCAGCGGTCTCAGCCTCTCGGGCGGCCAGCAGCAGCGGCTCTGCATCGCCCGCAGCGTAGCGCTGAAGCCCGACGTGATCCTGCTCGATGAGCCCTGCTCGGCACTAGATCCGATCTCGACCGCCCGCGTCGAAGAACTGATCGACGAACTCAAGAGCCAGTATACGATCGCCATCGTGACGCATAACATGCAGCAGGCGGCGCGCTGTTCCGACTACACCGCCTTCATGTATCTCGGCGAGCTCATCGAGTTCGGCGACACGCAGCGCATGTTTACTTCGCCGACGCAGAAGCAGACCCAGCAATATATCACCGGCCGCTTCGGTTGATCGCGAGCCGCGAAGGGTAAATCACCATGGCCGATCATATCGTTTCCGCCTACGACCACGAACTCGAAGCCCTGGGGCGCAAGATCGCCGAGATGGGCGGCATCGCCGAAAAGATGCTCTCCGACGCCATGGATGCGCTGGTGGCGCTGGACGTGGACCTCGCCCAGGCGGTCGTTGCCAGCGACCCACGCCTGGATATCCTGCAGCGCGAGATCGAATCGACCTCGATCCTCACCATCGCGCGCCGGCAGCCGATGGCTGTCGACCTGCGCGAAATCGTAGCCGCCATCCGCGTCTCCGGCGATCTCGAACGCGTCGGCGACCTTGCCAAGAACATTGCCAAGCGTGCCGTCAAGATCGCCACAGAACCGCGCGTGCCGCGGGCGGTGATCGGCCTGAAGCACATGAACGAACTCGCCGCCAACCAGCTGAAAGACGTGCTCGATGCCTACGCGGAGCGGGACGTCGAGCGCGCCCAGGCGGTGTGGACGCGCGACAGCGAACTCGACGCGCTCGAGGACTCGATTTTCCGCGACCTCCTCACCTTCATGATGGAGGATCCGCGCAACATCTCCTTCTGCACCCACCTGCTCTTCTGTTCGAAGAACATCGAGCGCGTCGGCGACCACGCCACCAACATCGCCGAGACGGTCTTCTACCTGGCGACGGGCGACACTCTGCCGCTCGACCGTCCCAAGCTGCGCACCTCCGCCAGCTTCGTGCCGGTACCGGAGATCCAGGACGAGCCTTGAGCGGACGCGCCCCGTGGCGCCGCTTACAGCGATGCAGGGCCTGGGTCGGCGAAACACCTCGCTTCGGCGAGCGTCCAAGTCCGACGAGGTCCGGACCGACCCTGCGGTCGTGTTGCCGAGGAGCCTGAACCGTGAACGTCATGCGTAATGCGCCCTCCAAGGCCGTCTCGGGCGGGACCGCGCCCCACATCCTGGTCGTCGAGGACGAGCAGGCCCTCGGCCTGTTGCTGTCCTACAATCTCGAAGCCGAGGGTTTCACGGTCGAGCGTGTCGAGCGAGGCGACGAGGCGGAGGTCCGGCTTTCGGAACTGCCGCCCGACCTCGTGATTCTCGATTGGATGTTGCCGGGCGTGTCCGGCCTCGAAATCTGCCGCCGCCTGCGGGCCCGGGAGGCAACCCGCACACTGCCGGTGATCATGCTGACGGCGCGGGGTGAGGAGGGCGAGCGCGTGCGCGGCCTCTCGGTCGGGGCGGACGACTACGTGGTCAAACCCTTCTCGGTCCCGGAACTCATGGCGCGGGTCCGCTCACTGCTCCGGCGCTCCAGGCCCGAACGCGTGGCGAGCCGTCTATCGGCCGGTGACCTCGATCTCGACCGCGAGACCCGCCGCGTCCGCCGCGGCGCCCGCGACATCCATCTCGGCCCGACCGAATTTCGTTTGCTCGACTATCTGATGGAACGCCCGGGCCGCGTCTTCTCGCGGTCGCAGCTCCTTGATGGGGTCTGGGGCCAATCGGTCGAGATCGACGAGCGCACGGTCGACGTCCATGTCGGGCGCCTGCGCAAGTCCCTGTCGCGCGGCCGCGAACGCGATCCCATCCGCACGGTCCGTGGTGCCGGCTACAGTTTCGACGAGACGTTCGGCAAAAGCTGAGTCCTGGCGCTGTCGTCCTCCGGATCGAGTCCGGCGCCGACACCGACGGTATGCGTTTCACGGGTCGCCCGCTGCGGGAAGGGTGCTCGCCAAAGCGAATAAGGGCACAAGGCGCCAAGGACAACTCGGCCAGCCGGGATGGTGGCCGATTCCACGGCAAGGCGAGAAGAGCCGAAGCATCACCGCCACGCAGCGCGTGCATGGAACACGAGAGGGGACTTGCGCGCATCGCATGGGTCTGGATGCGCCGGACGGCTGCCTCGACGACCGGTTGAGTGGAGGCCTTCGTTCTTATCGACTCAAGAACAACGCGTTCAACGTGCAGGATCTCTCCTTCAGGCATTAAAATGATTTTTAAATAATATAATATTTAATTGACCAGCCTACAGTGCAAGCTTATCGGCCGTTCTGACTGACGCTTGTAGTGGGAGCTTCGCATGACATCTTCTCGGTATTTGATCATTGCATCGGCGTTGAGCCTGTCGATGGTCGGCAGCCTTGGCGTAGCTGAGGCCGCAACTGCGCATAACAGTCAAGCCGGCGGTTTCGGCCAGTCGAAGAATTCCGGCGCGACGACGGTCAATTCACGTCGGATCAAGCACGCCGCCAAGCACACGACGCCAGCGGCGGCTCCCGAGGCCGATCGGGATGCAGGCATGTACGTCGTCAAGCCGCAGACTCCGCCCGAATATTTCGGTCACGGCACCGGCTCCGACGGCTCGATGCCGCAGGACTAAGCTTCGACACCTGTCGATGGCACGGCCGGGCAACCGGCCGTGCTTTTCCTTAATATTGACCGAACTGAACCGACCCTGCCCTGTCGTCAGTTGCTCGATCTGATTTCAGCGCACGCTCGTTGTGATCTGACCTCTCCAGATCGGCTCGCGTGGCTCAGCCCGGCCAGTGCCCCCGGGTCAGGTAGTCGATGAGCGTCATGCCGAACAGGATGCCGAGCCAGCAAAAGCCGACGATCGACCACATGCGGATCAGCGGCGCCTCGTGCAGGATCTCCATCGAGAACAGCAGCGTGATGACGATCATCACCGCCAGCACCAACAGCTCCACGATCCAGACCTGAGGAAAAAGGCCGGTCGCGCCGAGCATGATGTTGGTGCCGAGCAGCAGCATGAGCCCGACGAAGACCCGCAACGGCAGGTTCATGCGCGCCAGAAAGGCGCGGCGCTGGTCGGCTGGGAGCATATGGCCCTGCATGGTCCTCACCTCCCGATGACGTAGAGCACGGGAAACACGATGATCCAGATCAGATCGATGAAGTGCCAGTAGAGGCCAAAGACCTCGACGCGATTCTGATGCCGGGTGAGGTAGCCGTCTGCGCGAGCCTGTAAGGCCAGCACCATGAGAATCGACACGCCGGTCAGCAGATGGAGGCCGTGCAGCCCCGTCGTCACCCAGTACAGATTAGTGAAGAGCGTCGACTGCTTGTCCGAGGCGAGTTCGTAGGGCTGGTCGAGCCAGGGCGCCATATGCTCGACGATGTCGGCATACCATTCATAACCCTTGAGCAGCAGGAACACCGTCCCCAACGCTGCCGTCGCCGTCATGCAGACCACGGTCAGGCGCTGAAGGCCGAGCCGCGATGCCTCGATGGCGCCCGACATCGTGAGGCTCGAGACGATCAGCACGGCCGTGTTGGAGGCGCCGATCCAGAACTTGAAGTGGCTGACGGCGGCATGCACCGAAGCCGGATACTGGATCCGCAGGATGACGGCGACGAGGAACAGGCCGGCGAAGAGCAGCAGTTCCGTCACCAGCCACGCCCACATGCCGAGTTGGCCGGCATGGCGCTGCTGGTCCGCCGTCGCGAATTGCTCGAGGACGGCGACGCCGACCCCTTCGGCGCGGGCTTCGCTCATCACTCGGGCACCCGGGCTGGATAGTCATAGGCCTCGAAATCCACCACCGGCGGTGTCGCGAAATTATGCAGCGGAGGCGGAGACGTCGTCATCCATTCGAGCCCCTTGGCATCCCAGGGATTGTCGCTCGCCTTTTCGCCGAACCACAGAGAGTAGAGCAGGTAGATGAAGGGGAACACATAGGCGAAGGCCAGGATGGTGGCTCCCGCCGACGACATGATGTTCATCAGCTGGAACTCGGCCGGATAGACGTGATAGCGCCGCGGCATCCCGAGATAGCCCAGGATGAACTGCGGAAAGAAGGTCACGTTGAAGCCGACGAACATCAGCAGGGCAGAGATGCGGCCCCAGGCCTCATTATACATGCGTCCGGTGAACTTCGGCCACCAGTAGTGCAGGCCGCCAAGGAAGGCCAGCACCGTCCCGCCCACCATGATATAGTGGAAATGCGCCACGACAAAGTAGGTGTCGTGAACATGCTCGTCGATCGACAATGTCGCCAGGAACAGGCCCGTCAAGCCACCAATGACGAACAGGCCAATATAGCCCATGGCGTAGAGCATGGGCGTATCGAGCACCAGGGTCCCTTTGTGGATCGTGGCGGTCCAATTATAGACCTTCACGGCCGAAGGAACCGCGACGGCGAAGCTTAGGAACGAAAAGGTGACGCTGGCGTAGTCGCTCTGCCCGTTGACGAACATGTGGTGGCCCCACACGAAGAACGTGATGGTGGCGAGCCCGATCGACGCATAGGCGACGAACTTGTAGCCGAACAGGCGCTTGCGGGCGAAGGCCGGTACGATCTCCGAGATGACGCCCATGCCGGGCAAGACCATGATGTAGACGGCCGGGTGCGAGTAAAACCAGAAGAGGTGCTCGAACAGCACCGGATCGCCGCCCAGAGCCGGATCGAAGACGCCGATCTTGAAGGTCCGCTCCATGACGAGCAGGATGAGCGCCGTGGTGATCACCGGCGTGGCGAGCAGGAAGATCATGCTCACCGCGTACATGGTCCAGACGAAGATCGGCATGCGGAACCAGGTCATGCCCGGCGCCCGCATGGTGTGGACCGTCACGATGAAGTTGAGCCCCGTCAGGATCGACGAGAAGCCCACAATGATCACGCCGACCAGCGCCAGCGACACATAGGTGTTGGAGAACGCCGTCGAGAGAGGCGCGTAGAAGGTCCAGCCCGTGTCGATGCCGCCGAACAGCACCGACAGCATGGCGAAGAGCGCCCCCGTCATGAAGACGTACCAGCTCGTCGTGTTGAGGCGCGGGAAGGCCAGATCCTTGGCGCCGATCATGATCGGCAGCAGGAAATTGCCGAAGGTCGCCGGGATCGACGGGATGAGGAAGAACCACACCATTACGACGCCGTGGATGGTGAAGAGCTTGTTATAGGTGTCGTTGCTGAAGATCGATCCGTCGGGCACCACCAGCGCCAGACGCAACAGGCCGGCCGCGACGGCGCCGATGATGAAGAAGCCCGTGATCGAGATCAGGTAGAGAATGCCGATGCGCTTGTGGTCCGTCGACAGCAGCCAGGAGCGCAGCGTGTGGGTGATGTGGAGGTAGTCCTTCGGCGCGTCGATCGTGCCGTGGGGCACATGGGCGTCGCGGCGGGCGGCGTAGCTCATGACGCAAATCCCCGATGAGGATGAAGCGAGGATGTCGCGCTATGCGAGCGGCTCGATGGGATGCGGTAAGCCCCCACTACGACGCTTCGCTTGGCGGAGGAGGCAGACCGGGTGCCACCAATCGAGTTCCCTTCGAGCCTCTGATCCGAATCTCGTGTCATTCGGCCCGTCCCGTCTTGAGGGTCATGGATTTCACGTAGGCGACGAGGCGAAGCATGTCGTCCTCTGCGATCATGCCCTTGAAGCTCGGCATGACCTGCTTGAAGCCCGCGATCGGTCGGGCGTTCGGGTTGAGGATCTTGTCGCGGATATAGCTGTCGTCCGCGATCACCGAGGTGCCGTCGACGAGCGGTACGGGCTTGCCGTAGAGGCCGACCAGTGACGGCGCCCGAACGGTCGAGGTGCCCTGGTGGCAGCCGGCGCAGCCGTAGGAGGTGAACAGGGCCTCGCCGCCGGCGGCCAGCGTCATGTCGGAACTCGATCGGTCCAGCCATTGCTGATAGGCGCTGGGCTCCATGATGACGATCGAGCCGCCCATCACCGAATGGTCGGTGCCGCAATATTCGGAGCAGAACAGGTGGTAGGTGCCGGGCCTGTCGGCCTTGAACCACATGTCGGTGTAGCGATCGGGCAGCACATCCATCTGGATCCGCAGCGCCGGAACGTACAGAGCGTGGATCACGTCCTGCGAGATCATGTGGAGGATGACGTTCTGACCCGTGGGGACGTGCAGGTCGTTGATCTCCCCCTGCCCGCCCGGATGCTGGAACTTCCACATCCATTGCCGGCCGATGACGTCGACCTTCAAGCCGCCCGCAGGCAGGGTCTTGTGGCCGAGGAACATCGTGGCGCCCCACGCGAAGAAGAAGAGCGTCAGCAGGAAGGGGCCGATCATCCAGGTCAACTCAAGCGCCGCCGAGCGACCCTCGCTATGGCTGCGGTCGACCTTTTGGCCCTTGCGGTACTTGATCGAGAACCACGTGAAGCCGAGGAAGATCGGCACCGTGAGCAGCAGTGTCAGCACCGTGAAGGAGAGGATGAGGTGATCCGTCTCGACAGCGCTGGCCGAGGCCGCCTGTGGCCAGATCGAGAGCGGGTTTGCGACGCCGTTCATGGTCGGGACCCTTCCGCCGTCACGGCCGAGAGACCGGCGGAGCCGGCGCGATGGGGGCGACGGGCGACGGCGTCGCGGCTGCATCGAGCGGCAGCGGGTCGAGCGGGTGCCCCATCACCAGCGCCTCGGCGCGCGCGATCGGGATCCGGGCCGTCCGATGATGCGGGTCGGCCCAGGCGTAATTGGTGAGGAGATCGCTGTCCCGCTGCCGCAGCATGGCGATGTCGTGGAGAGGATGATCCTGAAGGCGGGGTTCGGGCGGCACGATGACGGCGAGTTGCTGAGGCGTCAGGGGGCCGACCCGCTCATCGCTGCGGTGAAGTGCCGAGATCAGGTAGAACAGCACGGCGATCGCGGCCACGATGCTCGATGCACTGACCAGCATAATCTTGACGATCGCCCCGGGCCGGGCATCGTGGCGCTCGAAGCCCAGCGCGACCGATTGCGGATCGACGGGCCTTGCCTCGGTCTCATCCTGGGAGGCGTCGACGATCGGCTTCGGAACCGGCGGAGGCCAGAAGTGTGTCCGGGTCGGCGGCGGCGCGGTGTCGGACTTGGTGCGAACGTTCGACACCGCCGAGCGGAGCGGCGGCTCTGCATCGCTCTTCGCGGCAGCGGGTTTGGCACGCCGGCCCACGCCGAACAGTGCGGCGCCGAGCGCCACCAGCAATCCGCCGACCGCCGCCTGCCCCCAGCGCTTCTGCTCACGCGGCGCCATGGCCGACCCTCCCGCGCGAGGCGCGCCCGTCGAACACGAGAACCATGCCGATCCCGAGCCCGGCGGCGGCGGTCAGCGCCGCCAGATCGGCCCAGGTCAGGCTGAAACTCGCCCGGAAGGCCGGCGTCACCAGCCAGAACATCTCGAGCGCGTGCATCACGAGCAGCGCCGCCGCCACCCAGGCGATGAGGCCGGCGTGGCGCGACAGGTCTCGGGCCAGCAGAGCCACCAGGGCGAGACCGCAGAGGATTGCAGCCGAATATTGGGCCACGAGGCCGAAGCCCGCCGCCCGGTGCTGATACCAGGTCACCTCTCTCGGCAGATTGGCCGACCAGGCGACGAGGAACTGCGTGAAGGCGAGAAAGCCCCAGATCCCCAGAAGTACCGCCAACCCGGTCGCTACCTGTCGCGCGGCATCGAGATCCCGCCGGTCTGCCGCCAGATCGCGAGCGGCCTCCGTCTCAGGGCGTACTGTCACCGTCAGGACGACCGCCAGGCAGACCGCGATCGACATCTGCGCGACGATGAACAGGAGACCGTAGGCCGAGGAGGTAAAGCCCGGCTCGACCAGCTGGGCCCAATCGTCGGCCGCCAGGGTTCCGAACACGACATGCAGCGCGAGGCCGAGGCCTGCGAGAATGGAACGGCGTCGGCCGTTCCTGCCGGGGGCTCGGGCGAAGACGAAGGACAGCGCCGTCCAGATCACGAGGAAAACGAGAGCGCGGATCACGAAAAAGCCCGGCGTCATCCACCACCCCGGGAGGCCACGCTTCGCCAAGCGAAGCGACGGGTAGAGGGCGTCGAGGCGCAGCAGCACCGGGATGATCAGGAGAGCCGCCACTGGCATCAGGGCGACGAGGCGGCGCAGCATGCGGAGGAGACGCGTCTCCGGCAGGCCGAGAAGGTCTCCGACCATCACGAGCGGCAGGGCACCGAGCGGCAACGCTAGAATGGTTAGCCAAGCGCCGAGATAGGACGGCGTCACATCCGACCCGACGAGGGCGAGCGCCACCACCGCCGCGACGCCGACGATCCCGATCGCCAGGGACACCACCGACGTCCGCCTCATCGTGTCGCCTCCAGGAGGTCGCGATCCTGTTGCGGCAAGCCGGCGGGCCTGGCGTTCTGGCTCTGCTGCAGGGCTCGCACATAGGCGATGACCGCCCAGCGGTCCGCCGATTTCACGCGATCGGCATAGGAATACATGACGCCATGGCCGTGCGTGATGACGTCGTAGAGATAATTGGCCTTGGCCTGTTCGAGACGCGGCAGCCACAGGGGCGGCGGCGCCGGGAACCCGCGCTGCACGATCATGCCCCGGCCGTCGCCGGTGCGGCCGTGACAGGGCGAGCAGAAGATGTCGAACTCGGTCCGGCCGCGCTCGAGCAGCGATGCCGTGATCGCGGTCGGTTGGGGCGCGGGCTCGTCCGGCGCGTCGCGCGCCACCGTACCCGGCACCGGCTCGCGCATGGAGGAGCGATCGGGAAAGACCTGGCTCTCGTCCCATTGCTTGGCCTTGCCCTGCGCCACCATGTCGGCGCGGTCGCAACCGCCGAGCGCCAGAGCGCCGAGCAGAAGGACACCGGCCGTAGCGGGGAACGCCCTCATCGCGGCACCCGGGTGACGCGCAGGGGACGATCGCCGAGTTGGTCTAGCGCCGCCTCGACGGCCGCGAGGTCGAGCGGCGTCTCGCCCTCGGCGACGGTGAGGAAATAACGATCCTGCGTCACGCGGGTGAAGTCCGGAATATTGAAGGCCGGATGGTTGAGCCGCGGCAGCCGATTGAGGAACAGCATCGCCAGATAGGTGACGAGGGCCCCGGTCATCAGGGAAAACGACAGGCTCGGCACCACGAAGGCTGGCCAGGACACGCGCGGACGGCCACCGATGTCGAACGGATAATCATAGGCGGAGGCATAGATGCACATGCCCATCATGCCGGCGAAGCCGACCAGGACGGCACCGACGGCAATGGGCGACAGGGAGGACGAACGAACGTCGAGCGCTTCACCGAGGCCGCGGATCGGCACGGGCGAATGAGCGTCGAGCCGCCCGAGGCCGCGTTCGCGTAGCGCTCTTGTGGCGGCGAGCAAGGCCGCCCCGCTGTCGAACTCGGCCGCGACCGCATGGATCGGCGCCTCGGCGGCGGCTCCCGTCTCAGCCATGACGGGCCTCCCGCACCGCTTCGCCAACGACCTCGGGCCGGAGCAGGCTCAAACGTCGCACCTCGATGATCGACACGATCGGGAGATAGCGCAGTCCCAGCAAGGCCAGCGTGAAGAAGAGCCCGACCGACCCGGCGAACGTCGCGACACCCCAGAAGCTGCTCGTGAATTCGTGGTCGGCGGAGGGCAGGAAGTCGTGCTGCAGCGTCGTGACGATGACCATGAAATGGTCGCCGAAACTGCCGACATTCACCGCGACCCCGACGAGGAAGATCAGCAGCTCCGATCGCCGCGCTGTCCGGAACCAGAAGACGTGGACGGGCAGCAGCGCCAGCAGGATCACGTCCCAGAAGGCCCAGGCATGCGAGCCGACGAGGCGGCGCGACAGCACGGCCGTCTCGAAGGGATCGTTGCCGAGCAACGTCGTGAAGAGCTCGGTCGCGTAGCAGTAGAGATTGACGAGGCCCAGCACGAGCAGCAGCAGCGACAGGATGCGGAGATGCGCGTCGGTGATCATCCCGTCGAGTCGATAGATCCAGCGGATCATCACGGCGGCGGCGGCCACGAATCCTACGCCTGAGAAGATGGCGCTCATCGTGAAGGCGAAGGGCAGCAGCGGGTCGTGCCAGCCGGGCTCTACCGTCCCGGCGAACATCACGGCGGCGCCGGTCTGAAGCGAGAAGACCAGCAGAACGCCCGTGATGGCGACGATGCGATAGGCCTGCAGCCACCGGTCCCAATGGCGGGCGGAGCCGCGCCAGCCCAGGGCGAAGAGCCCATACATGTAGGCCCGGCCGCGGCCATGGCCGGTCTCCCGCCAGCGGTCGATGGCGCGGTCGCGCAGCGTCGCGAGATCGGGCAGCAGACCGATGGTCCAGAACGTCAGGGCCACCACCAGATAGGCGATGATGTCCACCGCGTCCCAGTAGAGCGGACTGCGGAACTGCGGCCAGAGCTTGAAAGTGTTGGGATAGGGCAGGTTCCAGTAGAAGTACCAGGGTCGGCCGAGATGGATAATGGGGTAGCAAGCTGCCGCGGCGGCAGCGATCAGCGCTCCCGTCTCGGTGATGCGGTTGAGGGCACCGCGCCATTCCACGCCGGTGAGTAACAGCACCGCCGAGACCAGTAGGCCGCCGCTGGCGATGCCGATCCACCAATCGTAGGCCACGATGTCGAGCGCCCAGGTGACCGGGACGTTGTTGCCCCAGATCCCGACGCCCTCGAAGACCACGAAGGCGATCGACAGCGCCAGCACGCCCAGGAGCCCGAGAGCCGCCGCGAAGGCCAACCACCAACGCAGGCCGAGGGGGTGACCGAAGGCGATTCCCGAGACATCGAGGCCCACCGAGGCGACGCTCTCGGACGGACCGATGAAACCAGAGGGCTTGGCGGCGGCGACATCGCTCATCGTCAGCCCTTCCGAACGTCGGAGGTGCCGCCGGCATGAGGCGCCACGCCTCCGGCCGGCGCCAGTTCGGCGAGATAGGTGGTGCGGGGCTTGGTGTTGAGCTCACCGAGCAGCGCGTAATTGCGCGGATCCTGCCGGGCGGCGCGCACCGCGCTTCCCTTGTCGTTGAGATCGCCGAAACTGATGGCCCGCGTCGGGCAGGCGCCCTGGCAGGCCGTCTTCACGGCACCGTCGGCGATCGGCACCCCGGACTTGTCGGCCTCGATGCGGGCCGAGGCAATGCGCTGGACGCAGTAGGTGCATTTTTCCATGACGCCGCGCGCGCGCACCGTCACTTCCGGGTTGCGCTGGAGCTGGGTCACCGGAGCCATGTCGCCCGTATAGTCGAGGTAGTTGAAGTGCCGGACCTTGTAGGGGCAGTAGCCCGAACAGGCGCGGGTGCCGATGCAGCGGTTGTAGACCATGAGGTTGAGGCCCTCGTGATCGTGCAGCGTCGCCTCGACGGGGCAGCCGACCTCGCAAGGCGCCTCCTCGCAATGCATGCAGGGCACGGGCTGGAAATGCGTGTCGGGATCGTCGAGCCCGGCGCCGGTCTTCAGGCCCGAATAGTAGCGGTCGATGCGCAGCCAATGCATCTCGCGCCCGACCGCGACCTCCTTCTTGCCGACGACCGGAATATTGTTCTCGGATTGGCAGGCGATGACGCAAGCATTGCAGCCGATGCAACTATCCTGGTCGATCACCATGCCCCAGGCGCGTCCATCGTCCCGGTGATCGGCATAGAAGGTCGGCAGGTCGGCCGGCGCCCGGTCGATCTCCGGCCCATCGAGCCGATGCACCTTGACGAAATCGTGCCCTTCCAGGGTCGAGTGATCCTGCGTGGTGACGAGGCGGACGGATCTGCCGAGCTTGGTCAGCGTGGCGCCGCCCCGCCGCCAGGGTGAAGCCTCCCGGCGCAGCGGATAGGCGCTGTAGCCGAGACCGCTGAACAGCATGTCGGGCACCGCGCGGCCGTAGCCGAGGAACAGCGTCACCGTATCGGCCGCCTGACCGGGCAGGATCCAGACAGGCCCCTCGACGCCGGTATCACCCAGGGCGATGCGCACCATGGCGCCCGTGGCGAGACCCTCGCGCTCCGCCAGCGCCGGACTGACCGCCACGACATTGTCCCAGACGACCTTGGTCAGGGGCTTGGGCAGCTCCTGAAGCCAACCGTTGTTGGCGACGGCGCCGGCCCACACCGTCGGGTCCGGGCGGAACACCACGTCGAGCGTGCCCGAACCGGCGCCGTCCGGCGCAGGAGCGGCGGCGGCCGACGGTGCGGACTGCAGCGACACGGTCTCGGCCGGAAAGGCCGAACCGTCGATGAAACCGTCGAGCAATGTCTTGCGCCAGAACGCGTCGAAGCCGGCAGGATCCCGACCATCGGCATAGTGATCGCGCAGGATGCTCAGCCCGGCCCGCGGTTCGGCCTCGACGAGCATCGCCAGGATCTCGAGGTCGCCGCGGCCATTGTAGATCGGCTGGATGGTGGGCTGGTGCAGGCTCACCGTGCCGTCCCAGGCGCGGGCATCGCCCCAGGATTCGAGCGGGTGCGCGCGCGGTAGGTGCCAGTCGGCATAGGCGGCGGTCTCGTCGACATTCATGCCGGCGTGGATGCGCAGCGCAACCTTCTGCAGCGCTTCCGCGAAATTCAGGTCGCCCGGCGCCGTATAGGCCGGGTTGGTGTCGAGCATGACGAGGCTCGTCACCGCACCGGTCGCCATGTCGGCCACAAGCGGTGCGAAATCCTCGGCCTCGGCGACGACTGGTGCCGTGAAGAAGACCGGCCCGCCGTTGTTGCCGAGCGTGTCGTTCAGCCGATGCACCGCGGCATGGAGGGACGCCGGCTGCGTGGCGCCTACCGCGACGATCCCCCTGCCCCGCGCGGCCGCCAGCGCCGCGCTGGCACGCGTCACCCAGGCGCCGACGAGGTCTCCAGGCGCGGGCTGCGAGGGGGCGGCGATCTCGGCCCGCAGCCGGTCGACCAGAGTGGCGAGCTCGGTTGAACCGACCGCCACGTGGAAATCGGCTTTGGCGCTGGTCAGGCTCGGCGTCGGCGAGGCCGTATGCAGCGTCAGCAGACGGCCGGATTTCGCCGAGGCCTGACGAGCTTCGACCCAGGCGCGGGCCGTGCCGATCTGGTGAGGTCCGGGGTCGAGCAGGTCACCGTCGAGCGCCACCAGGACATCGGCTTTGGCAAAATCGTAGCGCACCTGCAGCGGGCGCCCGAAGGCAGCCTCGGCTCCCGCCACGGCGGCCGATGCCGTCGGCGCATGGACATGCCAGCGCATCTTCGGAAAGGCCTGGCGCATCGCCGCGATGCCGGCCAGCAATGTCGGCGACGTGACCGGCCCGGTGAGCAACCGCAGGCCCTGCCCGCCCTCTGCCCTGATAGCGGCGAAGCGCCCCACCATGGCGCCGCGGAACGCCTCCCAGGAGGAAGGGCGGTTGAGGTAGCGCACCGTCTGCGACCGGAGAGGATCGTAGAGGTCGAGGATCGAGGACTGGGCGAAAATGTCCGACCCGCCGCGGCTCCAGGGATGCCGATCGTTGCCCTCGACTTTCAGCGGTCGCCCGTCGAAAGTCGTCACCGTGGCTCCGTTGGCGATCCCATCGAGCAGAGTGGTTGACGTATAGACCAGCGGCGCCGAGGGCTCGATTCGCTCGGGATTCCGGACGTAGGGCACCTCGTGATTGCGCGGGTTGGCGCCCTCTTCCGAACAGGCCGACAGTCCCGCCATGGCGAAGGAAGCCGCCATGAGCCGGAAGAACTGGCGCCGATCCGGGCCGTCGGCCAAGCGCGACGCGCTCGGGAACTCCTTCGCCATGAACTCGCGAAAGGCCGGGGTGTCGGCCACGGCCTCGAGGCTGCGCCACAGCGCAGTACCGTCGCCGCCGGCGAGGCTCGCGCGCAGGGCTCCGATGTCGTGCGGGGCGCTCATCAGCGGTGACAGATGGAGCAGTCGCTGAGCCGCCCCGGCCCGGCGATGTGGTAGTCGGCGACGAGCTGACGCCCACGCGTGTCCTGATCGGAAGGGGGTGACCAATCCATGTTCCACACCTCTCCGCGCGGCCGCACGAACTTTTCGGGGTTGCGATGGCAGTCGAGGCAGAACTCCATCTGGAAGCTCTTGGCCTTGTAGGTGAGTTGCATGGAGTCGACCGCGCCGTGACAGCTCGTGCAGCCGATCCCCTTCTGGATATGGATCGAGTGGTTGAAATAGACGTAGGACGGCAGCTGGTTCAATCGGGTCCACACGAGAGGCATGTTCCGGGCCAAGCTGTTGCGCACCGGCGCCAGCATTTCGGCCCCGGTCCAGATCTGCGAGTGGCAAGTCATGCAGGTCCAGGTCGGCGGAATGCCGGCCGTCTCCAGGTACTCGGCCTGGGCGTGGCAATAGCGGCAATCGATCCCGAGTTCGGCCGCGTGATGCTTGTGGCTGAACGGCACGGGCTGCTCGCGGGCGATGCCGACGCCCGTGACATAGTCCGAGGACGACCAGGCCGAGGCCGCGTAGAGCAGCACCGCGACTCCACCGATACAGAGCAGCAGCGCCAACCGAAAGACCGCATCGGCCCCCGGCTTGAACAGCTGTTTCGTCGACGGCGTCCTCATGCGGCGGCTTTGATGGTTTTCGCGGTGGTAGGCAAGCTACGGAAGCCCCTGACGTCGACGCTTTGAGTGTCCCGCATGCAGACCAGAGCTTCCGCGACACCCGCCGCCTCCCCTCTCCCTTGTGGAGAAGGGTAAGGGGTGAGGGTCGGGAAGAGCGAGCAAGGGAAGCCGCCATGGGCCCCTGCAGTCCCGACGCGCATTGAACCCTCGCCCCCAGCCCCTCTCCACAAGGGAGAGAGGAGCCGCGCCGAGTACTCGGCAGAGGGTTCGTGACGACGACGGCCACGTGGGAGAGGGAAGTCTCTCCGGTGCAGCATCGCCATGGCTGGGCGCATGAAGGCGTGGAGGAGAGAGCTCATGAGGTTCCCTGCTCCCTGGATCGGCGTCGCTCGCCGCGGAACGCCAGCAGGAGCGCCCCGCCGATCGTCAGAACCGTGAGGATCCCGGCCAGTCGCAACAGCTTCATGACTTCGAGCGAGTAGCGGCCCGTCGCGGCGTCGAAGTGGAAGCACAGCAGCAGCAGCGGCAGCGCCGCCCGGGCGATGCCGCCGCCGGACGCCACCGTGACGGCGCTCTTGAGGTCGCCCGCGTGATAGCCGGCTCCGAGCAGGTAGCCCGAGACGCGACCCTCCGGGGTGAGAACGACGAGTCCGGCCGGATGCAGGAATTGTTTCAGATGGACATCGTAGCGGCTCTTGAACCCTACGGCCGTCGCCAGCGCCGCCACGCCATCCTTGTCCCCGACAAGAAAATGCCATCCGTCCGGCCTGTCGGCGGAACCCTGGGCGACTGCCGGATAGCGGGCGGCATCCTCGGCCTCGGCCGTCGCGGCATCCCTGACCGTCTCGGCCGGATCGATGCTGACGACCGCAAGATCGTAATCGGCACCGGCTTTTATCCCGGTGTGGGACAGGGCCTCCAGCATGTCGTCGCGCACGATCGAACACAGCATCGGGCAATGGAAATAGCCGAGCGCCAGAACGACCGGGCGATGGCCAGAGAGGTCGCCGAAGCGGATCCGGCGACCGTCACTTTCCGTAAACATCGCACCGGCCGGCACCGCGGCTCCGGGAGCCTGAGCGAAAGCGTAGTCGGCCGGCTCTTCGGCCCGCGCCGCGAGGGACACGGCGAGCAGCGAACAGACGATCAGCAAGGCTCGCAGCTTCATGATCTTTGGCCTAGCCTCGATTCAGCGCTGCCGCCATGAGGGGTTTGGCCGCTGCCGCTACACCGTCTTACGGGACAGAAGGAAAGGTCACCCGTCTTGGTTCCTGCTTAGCTGCGAGCGGAGCGGGGACGTGATGAAAGCGCAACAGTCCACAGCGCCCGCGTGGCGTGATCGACCGCGAGCCGCGGCTCGCGCCGCACAAGGGCGATGCCTTCGCCCAAACGCACGATCGTGCGGGCCAGGGCGTCGGGGCTGAGCTGGGCGAGCTGCCGATCGATGGCGGCCTTGCGCTTGGGCGGCAGGCCGAAGCGGAACGGCGAGTCCCCTCCCGGCCCGGAGAGCTTCGCGCGATGCAGCGCGACGGCATGGCGGAGCGCCGCGCCAAGCAGCAACCCGGCCTCGACGGCGCCGAGATGAAGCTTGCCGAGTGCCGTATCGAGCGCAGGCACGTCGCCCGCGAAGGCCGCGTCGAGCGCATCGTCATTGGCCTGGACAGAGGCATCGGCGACCGCTTCGGCGACATGGTCGGCCGTGATCGCCTTGGATCCGTGAGCGTAGAGCAGGAGCTTGGCGATCTCGGATCGACTGGCGAGCCGGTCGGCGCCGAGCAGCGAGACGAGGAGATCGCGGGCGTCGGGCTCGATGGTCATGCCGACCGCGACGGCCTCGGCCTCGACGAGACGGGCGAGATGCTGCTCGCTGTCGGGATAGCATTCGATGGCGGCCGCCGTCCGGCTGCGCTCGACGGATTTGCGCAGGCCCGAATCCTTCTTGAGCGAGCCTGCCGCGATCACCACCGGGCAGGCATCGTCGAGCGTCAGCAAGAGATCGACCGCGGGTTCGATCTTCTTCACCGCCGTCCCGTCGACCAAAACGGCGCGGCGCCCGCCGAAGAGCGGCACCGTGCGGGCCTCGTCGGCGAGCCGTGCCGCATCGCCGCCGAGTTCGTCCCCGCCGAGCCGGACGAGCTGGAACGGGTCCTGCGGATCGTCGACCAATTGCTTGACGATGCGGCGCACGCGCTCGCTCACGAGCCCGACATCTGGCCCATGGACCAGGAAAGTCGAGTAGCTGCCGATGTCGCGCCCGAGGAAGCGCTCGGCCTCGTGATTCTTGATCGCCACCATGCAGGCAGGCTCTATCAGGCGCGACCGCGTCTGTCAGATGGAACGGTGTCGGTCCGCCGTCGCCTTAGCCTCCGACATGGAGGGCGAGGAACACGCCCGCCCCGGCGATCAGCAGGAGCAGCGGATTAATTCGGCTCGCCATCAGCACGGCCGTCGACGCGAAGGCGATGGCCTGGGCGAGCCAGCCCCCATCGAGCGAGGCGAGAAGGACGTAGACGGAGGCCAGGATCATGCCCGCCGCGACCGGGCGCAGCCCGCCCTCGAGCGCCCGCTGCCAGCGCGCCCCCTCGTGGCGCGACCAGACCACGGCGACGCCGTAGACCAGGATCGCGGTCGGCCCGAAGATCCCGAGCGTGCCTGCGACGGCCCCCCAGAAGCCGGCCACCTGCCAGCCGATCAGCGTCGCCAGCAGCGAGCCGGGGCCGGGCGCCATGCGGGAGATCGCGAAAGCGTTGAGGAACTGGGGCGCCGTCATCCAATGGTGCTGGTCCACCACTTGGCGCTGGATAGCGGCGATGACGGTCTGGCCGCCCCCGACCGTGACGAGCGACAAGGGCGCGAAGACCGCGAAAAGGCCGAGGACGGGCTTGCTCACGGCACCGAAATCCGTCCGAGCCGAATGTATTCGAGCGCGACACTGCCGAGTCCGGCGCCGATCACCACGGGAACCAGAGGCTGGTGGAGGGGCCCGATCGCCAGAAAGGTCGCCGTCATGATGGCGAGCGGCAGCCAGCGGCGCTTCACCCGCAGTGCCGTGGTGATCCCCATCGACAGGCTGAGGCCGATGGCGGCTGCCGCGGCGCCGTCGAGCGCCCAATGGGTCGCGGGAAAGCGCTGCAGCAGCGTGAAGACGCTGCTCAGACCGACGATCAGCACGGCGGCCGGGAGCACGATGCCGGCGACCCCCGCCACGGCGCCGCGGAAGCCGAGCAGGCGATGCCCGATCCAGATCGCCATGTTGGTGACGTTGACGCCCGGCAGCGCCTGCGACAGGGCGAGGCCGTTGAGGAATTCCTCCTCGCCGATCCAGGCGCGGTCGCGCACGAATTCACGCAACAGCCATCCGCTCAATCCGCCGCCGAAGCTGGTCAGACCGATGCGCGAGAAGATGAGAAAGAGCTGCAGGGCGGTCGGCCGTACATCGGTCGAGACGGATGGGGCGTCCATCGGATCCTTGGGGGCGATGAGTCGACCCTGCCCTACAGTCCGGTGACGCGCGACGCTACGACGATTTACGAGTTGCTCAGCATCGTCACGGTGTCCGAACCGAGAGGAAGGCGCGGATCGGGCCTGCAGCGGTCTCGGTCCGGGCGTCGAGATCGACACGGCCCTGTGCGCTCAGGCGAGTGGCGCGGGTCGCCGGGGGCACCGCGGCGGTTCCCGTGACAAGCGAGGATCCGGAGCCTGTCGTTTTCGAAGCCGCCTGGGCGCGAGCGACGACGCCAAGCTTGATGCACATGTCGCTCCCCGGCAGGAGCATGCCCTGGCTGCCGCAGGCCGCAATCGGCCGGACGGAGGGCGATGGAGACTGAGCCGCCACCGCGGCGTTCGACGCCAGGAGGCCGACGGCTGCGACGAGGGTACCCTTGAGGATCAATGCAGCGGCTCCCGAAACCCGTTGATCCTTTTAAGCCCGACGCCGGCTTTGGCCAATCGCCAGGACGCTTGTCGGCGAGGTCTGCCGAAACCATCACGGTTCGACCCAGCGCTCGGCCGAGAGCTGCAGGTGACGGGTCATCGCGGCCTGGGCGCCGAGGCTGTCGCGCGCCTCGAGGCTGCGGACCAAGGTCGCATGTTCATGCACGGCGGCCGTCCACGATCCGCGGTTTTCGTAACGCGAGCTGATGCGGGCCGAAATGCGGCTGAAGCGTTCGTCGAACAGCGAGGCCACCAGCCGAGCCAGCACCGAATTTCCGGTCTGTTCGGCGATCGCCAGGTGAAAGGCACGGTCGTGGCTCATGGGATCCACGTCTTCCGCGATGGCGGCGCGCATGCTCGCTACCGTTCCGTCGAGCCGCTTGAGGAAGGAGGGTGTCACGCGCGCCGAGGCCAGCAGCACAACCGCGCCCTCGACGGCCAAACGCGCCTGCATCAGTTCGGTGGGGCTCTCGCCGAGCGCATCCGTCGCAGAGCCGATCCGTCCGACAGGCGCCAGCACATAGACGCCCGACCCGACGCGGATCTCCACGGTGCCGTCGATCTCGAGCGCGATCAGGGCTTCGCGCAGCGACGGGCGGGACACGGCGAGTTGCTGGGCGAGGTCTCGCTCGGCCGGCAGACGACTCGACGGCGGGAACTGTCCCGTCCGGATCAGGGCCCGGATCTTGTCCGCAACGTCCTGATAGAGGCGTCGAACCTCACCGCCATCCCGACCCTTGCCCATGCGGCACCGTTGCGTTGGCCTGACCAATAGCGGTGATCACCATTGATCGTTTCCATCTTTCAGGTCAACGACAGTCGAATTCATCGACGCTTGACTTACCCGGACGAGTGAGACAGCTTGGATGCAAGGATTGGCCAGACCAAATGGCCGACCGGACGAGGGAACGACATGGGCGATCCAGCCGCGCCAGTGAAGCCGATGAAGGCATCCGAGATGCGTCGCGTGCCGCGCACCGGCACGACCGTGTCGGCGCTCGGCCTCGGCACCGCTCAGATGGGCGGCCTGTTTCAACCCATGCCCCTCGCAGAGAGCTTCGAGATCCTGCAGGCGGCCTGGGACGCCGGCATCCGCTACGTCGATACGGCTCCCTACTACGGCTACACCCGCGCCGAGCGACGCGCCGGTTGCTTTCTGTCGGAACGCGACCGGACCAGCTTCGCGGTCAGCACCAAGGTCGGCCGTCTCATGGTACCGTCCGCGAGCGTGGGCCGGGAGGAATTCGGCTTTATCGACCCCCTGCCCTTCCCGCAGCGCTATGACTACGGCCATGACGCGATCCTGCGCTCCTTCGACGACAGCCAGCAGAGGCTCGGCCTCGCCCGCATCGATCTCCTCTTCGTTCACGACATCGGCCGCTACACCCATGGCGACGCTCACGACCAGCATTGGCAGGCGCTGACGCGCGGCGGTGGATTCCGGGCTCTCGAGCAGTTGCGCCAGGAGGGTCGGATCGGCGGCTTCGGGCTCGGGGTCAATGAAGCCGCTGTCGTGACGGACGCCCTCGGGGAAGCGGAGCTCGACGCCGTCCTCCTGGCAGGTCGTCATACGCTGCTGGAACAGGATGCGCTGCCTCTGCTCGACGCCTGCCATCGCGCCGGCACCGCGATCATGGCGGGGGGGCCCTTCAATTCGGGGATCCTGGCCGGCGGCGCGACCTTTGATTACGCGACGGCGCCGCCGGCGGTGGTCGGGCGCGTGGCGGCCCTGAAGGCCGTCTGTGCCGAGTTCGACGTGCCTCTCCCTGCCGCCGCGCTGCAGTTTCCCCTGGCGCATCCGGCCGTCGTGTCGGTCGTGTCCGGTGCCCAGACAGCCGACCAGCTTCGCGCCAATGTGGCGGATTTCGAACGGCCCATCCCGGCCCCATTCTGGGCGGCGCTGGCCCAGCGCGGGCTCGTGGCCCCTGGAACGCCCTTGCCGGCGGGAGTCTAGAGCGTGATGCGCCTCAAGAGAGAAAGCCGAACAGCATGCTGACCATCGTCTGCGACGCTCCCGGCCAGTTGCGCGCCGAGGATCGCCCGGCTCCGCGCCGGGGCGAGGGTGAGGTCCTGGTTCGTATGCGGCGCATCGGCGTCTGCGGCACCGACCTCCATATCTTCACCGGCAACCAGCCCTACCTCAGCTATCCGCGGGTGATGGGCCACGAGCTGTCCGGCACCGTGGAGGAGGCGCCCGACGGCTCCGCCCTCAAGCCGGGCGACGTCGTCTCGATCCTGCCCTACCTGTCGTGCGGAACCTGCAACGCCTGCCGCCGCGGGCTGACCAATTGCTGCCGCAACATCCAGGTGCTCGGCGTCCATCGCGACGGCGGCATGACCGAGATGCTGAGCCTCCCCGAAGCCGCCATACGTCCGGCTCCCGGACTCGACCTCGACGAGGCCGCCATGGTGGAGTTCCTGGCGATCGGCGCCCATGCGGTGCGCCGCGCCGCGCTTCAGCCGGGCGACCGCACGCTGGTGGTCGGAGCCGGTCCGATCGGTATGGCGGTGGCGCTCTTCGCCCGGCTCGCCGGCGCTGCCGTCACTTTGCTCGATTCCCGCGCAGACCGGCTCGCCTTCGCGGCCGAACATCTCGGTATCCGGTCCACGGTGACGGTCGGTGAGGGCGATGTCGCGGCGCTGTCCGCCCAGACCGACGGCGACTTCTTCGAGGCGGTCTTCGACGCCACGGGCAGTGCCGCCGCGATCGAGCGCGGCTTCGGCTTCGTCGGCCATGGCGGCACCTATGTCCTGGTGTCGATCGTCAGCGCCTCGATCAGCTTCTCGGACCCCGAGTTCCACAAGCGCGAGACGACGCTGCTTGGCAGCCGCAATGCCACGCCGGAGGATTTCGACGCCGTGATGGCCGCCATGCGGGCCGGCCTCGTGCCGACGGCCGCGCTGAACACCCATCGCCTCGCCCTCGCCGAGGTCCCGGAGCGCTTCGCGGCGCTGCTGGACCCGGCAGAAGGCGTCGTCAAAGCGGTCGTGCACCTGCCCTGACGAGCAGGCTCGGCCGCTTCCCGAAACCGTGGGATCAACCCCGCCAAGGCGCCAAAGAGCGTCGTCGATCATCAGTCCTGGAGGAAACACATGAAACTCGCAGTCGCCGCTACTCTGCTCCTGTCCGTCGCCATGGCGCCCCTGTCCCAGGCCCATGCCGCCGACACCATCATCCCGATCATCGTCAAGGACACGACCTCGAACTACTGGCAGATCGTGCTGGCCGGCGCCCGCAAGGCCGGCAAGGATCTCGGCGTGAAAGTGCCCGAACTCGGCGCCCAGTCCGAATCTGACATCGACGGCCAGATCACGATCCTGGAGAATGCCGTCTCGGGTAAGCCCGCCGCCGTGGTGATTTCGCCGACCCAGTTCGCGGCGCTCGGCAAGCCCATCACCGAGGCCGCCAAGTCGGTGAAGATCATCGGCATCGACTCGGCAGCGGATTCCAAGGCCTTCACCTCCTTCCTGACGACCGACAACGTCCAGGGCGGCCGCGCCGCCGCCGACGCGCTGGCCGAGGGCATCAAGCAGAAGACCGGCAAGGCCGAGGGCGACGTCGCGCTCATCACCTCGCTGCCCGGCGTCGGCTCGCTCGATCAGCGCGCCCAGGGCTTCAAGGAAGAGCTGAAGAAGTATCCGGGCCTGAAGCTCACCCAGGACAAGGTGGCGGACGGCCAGGCCACGACCGGCCTCAACATCATGACGGACGTGCTCACCGCCGATCCGAAGCTCGTCGGCGTCTTCGCCTCGAACCTCATCATGGCGCAGGGCGCCGGCCAGGCCGTGGCCGAGAACAAGGTCGGTGACAAGCTGACGCTCATCGGCTTCGATTCCGATCCGAAGCTCGTCGGCCTGCTCAAGGACGGCTCCATCTACGGCCTCATCGTCCAGGACCCGTTCCGCATGGGCTACGACGGCATCAAGACCGCGCTGGCCGCCTCGAAGGGCGACAAGGTCGCGGCCTCGGTCGACACCGGCGTCAACGTCATCACAAAGGCCAACATGACCTCCGCCCGCAGCCAGGAATTGCTGGATCCGAAGCTGAACTGAGCCGAAGGCGCCTTCAGAAAACTTGCCTCGACGCCCGCCGCCTCCCCTCTCCCTTGTGGAGAGGGGTAAGGGTGAGGGTCGGGACAAGTGACCAGAGCACTCTTCACCGGTGCCCTAAAACTCGGAGAGTGCCGACGACCTCACCCCGGCCCCTCTCCACAAAAGAGAGGGGAGCCGCGCCCGCGGCCGTTCTCTCCAATTTACCACCGCGAGACGTCCATGCCTGACGCGGCCCTCCTCGACGAAGCCCCCCTGCCCGCCACGGCGGTGGCTCTGCTCACCCTGCAGAAGCTCGATAAGCGTTTCGGCGCCACGCATGCTCTGAAGGCCGTCGACCTCGCCTTCGAGACAGGTGAGATCCACGCCATCGTGGGCGAGAACGGCGCCGGCAAGTCCACGCTCATCAAGCTCCTGACCGGCGTGCACCGGCGCTCCGGCGGAGAAATCCTGTGGCAAGGCCGGACCGTGGACCTCGCCACGCCGCAGGACGCGATCGCGCTCGGCATCAATGCCGTGCATCAGGAAGTGGTCCTCTGTCCGCATCTCACCGTCGCCGCCAACCTCTTCCTCGGCGACGAGACGACGCGCTTCGGCCTGCTGCGTCATGGCGCCATGGTTCGGGCCGGCCAGGCGGTGCTCGACGACCTCGGTTTCGCGCTACGCGCCGATGCGATGCTCTCCGACCTCACCATCGGCCAGCAGCAGCTCGTCGCGACGGCTCGGGCCGCGACACGCGGCACCCGGTTCCTGATCTTCGACGAGCCGACCGGATACCTCACCCGGCAGGAAGCCACGCAGCTCTTCGCGCTGATCCGCCGGCTGAAGGCGCAAGGGGTCACGATCGTCTACATCAGCCATCGGTTGGAAGAGGTCTTCGAACTCGCCGACCGTGTCTCGATCCTGCGCGACGGCGCCCTCGTCTCCACGTCTCGGGTGACCGAGACCGACGAGGCGTCGCTGATCCGCGGCATGATCAACCGCTCGGTGGCCCAGATCCACTACAAGGAGGTCGTTCCCTTCGGCGCCGAGATCCTGCGCATCGACAACCTGTCGGGGCCCGGGTCCCAGCACGTGTCCCTCTCGGTGCGGGAAGGCGAAATCGTCGGGCTCTACGGACTCATCGGCGCGGGCCGCAGCGAATGCGTCCAGACGCTTTTCGGTCGCTATGCCAAAACCGGCGGTGACGTTCATTGGCAGGGCAAGCCCATCACCATCCGCAACGAGGCCGATGCCATCCGCCGCGGCATGGCGCTGGTGCCGGAAAGCCGGCGCGACCAGGGCCTCTGCCTCAACCTGCCGGTCGCTCACAACCTCAACCTGCCGATCTTCCATCGCTTGAGCCGGGGCCTGGGGCTCAGCCGGCGAGCCGAGCGCGAGGCCGCGGATCGCCAGATTTCGGCTATGCAGATCAAGACCGCGTCGCGCGAGACCGACGCTTCGAGCCTGTCGGGCGGCAACCAGCAGAAGATCGTCGTCGGCAAGTGGCTCGCCCACGGCGCGAAGCTCTTCATCTTCGACGAGCCGACGGTCGGCGTCGATGTCGGCACCAAGGTCGAGATCTACCGGATCTTCGCTCGCCTGCTGCACGAGGGCGCCGGCATCATTCTGATCTCCTCCTACCTGCCCGAGGTCTACGACCTCAGCGACACGCTTCACGTGTTCCGCCGCGGCCGCCTCGTGGCGAGCCATGCTGGGTCGAAGGTCGCGCAGGAAACCATCCTCACCGAAGCCATCGGGGCCTGACCCCTCGCCGACCCGGAGCACCCTATGAGTGTCGAGATCCAGGATCCGCTCGCCCGAGCCGCGCCGCCGCCGACGGGCCGCCGCGGCTCGCGCATGGGGCTCATGCTGAGCCTCACGCTGCTCGGGCTGCTGCTCCTGATGTGCATCGCGCTGTCGCTCTCGACCGACACGTTCCTCACGGAGAAAAACATCACCAACCTGCTCCGCCAGGGCGCCATGGTGGCGATCATCGCGGTCGGGCAGACCTTCGTCATCATCACGGCCGGCATCGACCTTTCGGTCGGGGCCGTAGTGGGCTTCTGCTCGGTGGCGGTGGCCTGGCTCCTGGTGCACGGTTTCTCGATCGAAGCCGCCGTCATGCTGACCCTGCTGCTCGGCATGGCGATCGGCGCGTTCCATGGCTTCGGCATCGTTCAGCTCGGTCTGCCGCCCTTCATCATGACGCTGGCGTCGCTGACGGCGCTGCGCGGCATAGGCCTGCTCGTCACCAACGGCGCCACGATCTCGGGCCTGCCCGACAGTTTCACCGACTTCTCACGCGCCAATCTGTTCGGCGTGCCGCTGCTCTTCTGGATGGTGATCCTGGTGGCGGTACCGGCCTACCTGCTGCTGCAGCACAGCCGCTGGGGCCGCTATCTCTTCGCCATTGGGTCGAACGCGGAAGCCGCGCGGCTGACCGGCGTCAACGTCAAGCTGATCCTCTACATGGCCTATATGATCTCGGCCACGCTGGCGGCCTTCGTCGGTATTCTACTGGCCGCCCGGATCGGCATCGGCAACGCGACCCAGGGCGAAGGCTGGGAGCTTCAGGCCATCGCCTCCTCGGTGATCGGCGGCACAAGCCTCTTCGGTGCCGTGGGATCGATCCAAGGGCCGCTGCTCGGCTCGTTCATCCTGACGACCATCAACAACGGCGCCAATCTGCTCAACGTCAACCCGTTCTGGCAGCGGGTCATCACCGGCGGTCTGATCATCGTGATCGTCTATTTCGACCAGCTGCGCCGCAAACGCCGGTGAAGGCGAACGGCAAGCGTCGCGCTCCGAGCTACGGTGACCCGCTAAATTGATCGAGCGGAATAGCGTTCGAATACAAGCGTCGGAGTTACGACACGGAGTGTTGAAGTCACGGCAATCGTAACGACCAGGCCCCGCCGCCGATAGGGTCCGCCGCGGCGGGGCCTCAAGATGGATCAGCCTCGACCATCGACTGCATTGGGACCACGTCTGGCGGGTGATCCGCTATGGAGCCTCGATGGTTATCCACATGTCTGGAGGCCGTCGACCCCTGGTTCATCCCCGTTACTCACAGCTTTCGTACACAGCGGCGATTTCGGTTCGGACATACAAGGGGCGTCTCTCTCGGACGTCTTCGATATTCGCCCCCTTGGCGGGACGCGAAGCGGCCGTGTCGAAGGAATAAGGGAGCTAGAGTCCACTTCGATCTGCCGTTGGTGTCAGCCCATCGCGATGTCGCAGGCGATACCTGGTGCACCATACCGTCAGTCGTCTGAGCCGTTCCTGACGCAAACCCGGGACTGACCTGCCGTAATCAACCGATACCCGACCTCGCAGCGCATGGGGACGCTGGTGAAGAAGATCCCGATGAACGCCACCATACCGAGGATGGCCCCTAGATAGACCAGATGGTGCCACAGTGGCGTCGGCGTCACGCGCTCGTCGGTCACGCTGGTTCTCCATCCCCGCCCACCCGCGCCCGGAGGCAACGGGGTGCGCGACGTTTCGGGTATGCGAATCCGTTCGGTATCCGATAACATAAAGGCGCGGCCGCGGCTGGTCGCCGGAGATAAACCATGCTGAGGCGGATCCGGGGTGCTGCCCCGTTTCGATATCGGGCGGCCAGCGCAGTCCGGGCCACGCTGATCGGGATCGTATGGCTGCCGATCCTTGCCGCGCCGGCTCGTGCCGATGCGAACTGCATGGCTCGCGTCCTCGCCGACGTGCCTGCTGAGGAAGCGCCCGAGCAGGTCAAATCGAGACAGAGCGGGATGTTCGGCCCTATCAACGAGATCAAGGTCGAGAAGCAGAGCGGCAAAATGTATTATTGCGCCGCCTCGTCCTATTGCTATGGGTCGAACGCATTCCAGATCACCACACCCTGCCGTTTCAAGCTGGACAAAACCTCCAGTGGAGGAAAGTTCTTCCTGTACTCGGCCCGCTGACGCCACAGTGGGCCGGATCCGCACCGATGTCCTATGCGGGCCACAGCATGTTCCAATCGGCGCGGGGCACCTCTCCAGCGGTGCCGGCGTGGTAAGAAGGGTCTCCGAAGATTGGGATCCCTGATGACCCGGCTGCTGAGCTCATTGATCGAATTTGTCTCGGAATTGAAGATCCTGGCGCTGTATATGACCGGCCGGATCTTGAACTGACCTCGCCGTCCGCTGTCGGCTCCTAAAGAGCCGTCAGCGTCGGTCTCGTGACTAGGACATCACAACGGCCTTATGCCCGCGGGGGCTCAGGGCAGTCCGAGCGCGGCCTTCAGCGTCCCACCAAGTCCCTTGCTATCCTGCTGCGCCGTCCGCGCCTCCTCGGGTTTCGAGGGATGATGTTGCGCCACATAGGCCTCGGCTTCGGTCTTGGCAGACTTGACCGTACGTTCGACGCTGCTTGGCGGAACGCCTCCGGCCCATTCGGTCGTGATGTCGCCGGAGGTGGAGGCGACGTTCAGTTCCGACATGGCAAATCCGATGCGGTGCCCTTCGGCGGTCGTGACCGTGACGGTCTTACCGTCGCTGTTGATTGTCGAGGCCATGAGGTCTGTCCCGGCTGGTGTCGTGTGGCGATCGATGCCGCCATAGGTGAGACATGACGTCTGTCAGGCCGGCGGCAAGACGCCGGCACCGATTCCGCCTGCGGCTGACGACCCTGCAGTGCCATGGCGGCTACGGGGCGGGGTGGATGTCAGGCAGAACTCGTCGACACCACCCCTTCAAGTCACCTGGATTCGAGGGCAGGGTCAAAAGACAAGCCGCGCTGCCGAGCGGACATGCAGCCGGGAGGCGCTTGACTGGTGCCGGATGAGGGGATTGAACCTTCGACCTTCGGTTTACAAAACCGGTTGGCATTTTGCAAAATCCCTCGTTTGTCGGTGAAAAACCAGTGGTTTAGATCAGGAAGACGACGCTGAAACGTCAGAGCGTCGTCGACCTAACCGACGCAAAAACCGGCACAGCACTTTGCACGAGTATGCTACGCGCATGATCTGGGGCGGCGCTCAAGACGATGTGGCGCGTTGAGACGCCGAGGAGCGGCGGAGTATGATTCTGTTCAACGACGACACGCTCTTCGTCCACAACCCGAAAACCGCCGGGACGTCATTGCTCTCATTCTTTCAGACGGCACTGCCTGGCCCCGTCCGCACGGCGGGGGTCAAAGAGCTCGGCACGCATCACCCGTCTCTGTCGATGGCGATTGGCTACGCCTGCGGCGTCACCGGGCAGTCGAGCTTTGACCGTGTGCTGACGGTCATCCGCAATCCCTGGGACCGCGAAGTGTCGATGTACGTGTATTTCCGCGACGTCCTGTCGACATCGCCTGCATTGGCGGAAAACCTACCCGATCCGGCGATGCGCCACCGCGTCCAAAAGGCAGCCGAGCTGAGCTTTAAGAGTTACCTCAGATGGCTTTGGAAGACTGAGGGGACGGTCGACGTCTGGAACTCGCGCTTTTTCTACCAACCAGTCGAGGGTGGACGGTCCGAGGCCCTGCACGTTCTCCGCTTCGAGCACCTCAAGAGAGATCTCGACCGCTGCCTATCGGCGAGAGCCGCATCCGTGCCGAAGATGAACGTGTCGGATCGAGGGCCGACCGCCTCCTACTACGACAAGAGAACCGCCGACCTCGTGCGGCGGTCCTACCGATGGATGTTCGACGCCGGGCACTATGACAGTGCCGCCGAACCTCAGCGCTTGCGAAACATCACCGTGGCGGCGAAAGGCAGATCCTCCTTCATAGCCGGCGAGAAGAACTCACGGTCGTAGCGCCGCACGATATCCCAGGTCCACGCCGGTATGAGCGAGACGTCGTCTGGATCGAGGCCCTTCCAGCTTTTCAGCATCAGACGGAGTTGATCGGCCATGGAGTCGAGCATGGACTTCTGAGGTTCCTCTCGCTTCAGAATGAGGTCGAGGCCGGCCTGTTCCGCATATCTCTCCAGAACCGAGCGCGAGAACAGCCATTTGTCGTCGCGTGCGCGCCAGACATCCGATCCGTCTCGCGTGATCTGGTTCAACCAGTCAGCCGCCAACTCGGCAAGCCAGGTCAGGGCCGGCGATGCAAACTCGCGGATCGCCGCCTCCTGGCAGATATCGCGGATGACGAGCCGCAGCACAGCATAGCCAGCCTCCATCGGCTCGAAAAAGACGGCGAGACCGCCCGGCCGAAGCACCCGTGACGTCGCCGTGATGAGGTGGTCAGGTTCGACAAGGTGATGCAGGATGGCCGAACCCAACACGAGATCGGCGACGCCTTCTCGCAGATATGGTTTGTGGGCATCGAACGCGACGGCTACGCATCGGTCCTGCTCATTTCGCTCGACCAGCAATCGATTGAGGATTGCCAGGAGGTTCGGGCTGATGTCGGAGGCTACGATCTTCGCGTCTGGGAACAGCTCAAGAGCTGGCAGTGTGGCGTTGCCGAAGCCGCATCCATATTCGACGATGGTCCTGACATCCCCGACAGGAGCGCTCGCTATTGCGGTTTCGAGCAGACCTTTCCAGTATTCGTATTGCTGAAACCGTTCGTAATACTCTTCGGCGTTTTCCAGGAACTCGACACTGGCCCCGAGGCGCTCGACGCCCTTCTCCGGCGCCGGCGTCATTACCCCGGCGAAGCTGGGGTGTTCGTGCTCACCAAGATCTACGAGGGGCGTCGTGAAGAGGACATCGGCGAACAAGTTGGGCTCCATGCTGCTGTCGGTTGTCTGCCGGCGAGGATGGCACGGGGGGCAGAAACACAAAAGCCCGGCGCGCTGGTGCGGCCGTCATGAACGCTCGGAAATGCGACGCAGCCCGCGACGGGGCGATGCAGCACGTCACGGTTATCGACGGGCATCGTGAGGTGAAGCTGGAGCTCGAAACCAGCACCTACCCGGCCGGGCTTACGCCTGATCAGGCCCGCATGCTGGCGCGACAGCTTGTGGCTTCGGCTCGTCGCGTTGAGGCGCAGCCCGCAGCCACGCCCCCAAGCGAGGGCGGACGGGAGGTCGGGACGTGAGCCGGGCTGAGCGCATCGGGCGCCAGGACGCCGCGGCCATCATGGGTCTGCCCGAGCGCACGGTGACGTTGCTGGCGCGCCGCAAAGAGATCCCGGGCGCCGCCATCCTCGGCCGGCGCTGGACATTCGACGAGGTGGCCTTGAGGGCCTGGATCAGGTCCAAGGAAGACGAGGTATGGCAGGATCACGGAAGTCCCCGAAGGGCTGCTACTGGCGCGGCCAGACGCTCTGGGGTCGCTTCGAGGTCAAGGGCGTCGAATACCGACGAAGCCTACGAACAGATGATGCGAAGCTCGCGGCCTCTGCCTCGCCGCGGAACGAGAGAAGGTCATAGCGGAGCAGCGCTTCGGCGAGACTCGACCATCGTGGAAAGACGCCGCTGCTTCGTGGGGCTTGGCGATTGCGAGCCACACAAAGGCCAGCACCTTCACCCGGTACAAGACCAGTCTGCGGCAGATCGATCCCTTCCTGAAAGACCTCTATCTCGACGAATCGACAAGGCGCTGGTCAATGAAATCGTGCGTCGACGCCGAATGGCTGGCGTCACCAACGCCACAATCCGTCGCGACCTCACCGCCATGTCGAGCGTGCTGGACCACGCCGAAGAAGAGGGCATGTCGGAGGGTAACCCGGCCCTGGCCAGAAGTCGGCGCTTGAAGGAGAGACGGGACCCGATCGTCCTCCCGGGAACGGACAGCATCAATGCGGTGCTGGCCCATGCGGGCGAGAGCTTCGCCCCGGTGATCCAGGCCGCATGGTTGACCGGTTGCCGGTTGGAGGAGCTCGCCGGGCTGAAGTGGCGCCAGGTCGACCACAAGCGCGGCCAGATCACACTCGCGAAGACGAAAGGCAACCGAGTGCGCGTCATCAACATGCGGGACACCCGGACGCCATTCGCCGCCCTGCCTCGCGCCGCTACAACGGAGTGTGATTTCTGGCACGGGCCGGATACCGAGGCCGAGCCAGCCTCGCGCTACGCCAGCGTCTCGACCAACTTCCGTCGCGTCGTCGCGTCGGCACAGAAAGCGGCACGGAAGACGGCCAAGGAAAATAAGGTGGAGTGCACGTTCCGGCCGTTCACGTTCCACCATCTTCGGCATCGGTTTGCCGTCGACGCGCTCCGGGCGGGCATGGGAATTTATGACCTTCAGCAGCACCTCGGGCATTCGTCAGTTCAAGTCACGGAGATCTACCTCGCCTTCATCACCGCTGAGGAGGAAGCTGCGGCTCGCAGAGGGTCGCCACAAACCTCGGCACATAGACCATCGGTTCAATTGCAATACGACCGGCAAAAGCTGAGCAATCTCAATAGGATGGATGGTGCCGGATGAGGGGATTGAACCCCCGACCTTCGGTTTACAAAACCGCTGCTCTACCGCTGAGCTAATCCGGCGACGGGTCCTTTCTAGCGGAACCGCCTCGCGACACAATGGCAAAGCGAGGCGACGCGCCCAGTCAGAATCGATACCACACCCCCGTGGTGATGCCCCGCTCCCGCAGGGCGTTGCGGCCGGTCAGGGTCGTGAAGATCCCGAGGTCGACCGACATCCTGGCGGTCAGGTCGTAGACGCCGACCAGTCCGAGCTTGGTCGAGAGGGCGCTCGGCAGCCACGCAGTTCCGGAACCCGTCGGGACGGAGGTGAGGCTCTGAAGCAGCAGCATGAGCTTCGACGTCGGGCGAATCCCGAAGGTGAGGTCTGAATGCCATTGGGCAGCGGCGCCGCCCGAGCGGAATCGATAGCTGCCCTGGACATCGATGAAGGCCTGGTACGGCCCGAACGGAAAGCCGACGCCGCCCAGAAGCCGGAGGTCGGCCTCGCGCGCCGTATTGCCGATCTCGGCCGGATTCTTCTGCGAGGTCGTGCCCGGCAGACCGACGGTCGCCTGCACGGCGAAAACGGCCGGGCCAAGATCGAGGAGGTGAAGTTGGGCACCGGCCGAGGTCGTGCCGAGGCCGGTGTAATGAGCCGCGTCGGGCGCGCCGATCCGAACGGCGTCCAGCGAGGGGCGAGCCACCAGCATCAGCCAGTCCGTCGCGCCATATTCGACATAGCCCGCCAACTCGCCCTTGGTGTAGGCCCGAGCCGGCGCGAGATGGCCGCGTCCGTTGAAATAATCCGTGCCGGAGCCGAGAGTGAAGTCGAAAATGGCCAGCCCTTCGCCGGCCCGCTCGTTCCAGGCGCTGGCCCGGGCTGGCTGCGGTGCCCAGATGGCGAGCGCCGAGATCAGTAGACATAGGAAGACGGGCGCATGCCGACAGCCGCTCCCGTGAGCCCGCAACTGTGCCAGACCCATCGGCGCCTAACCCCGTCGTCCTTATGCGGGCCTGACGCATGGGACCGTCCATTCGACGCTAAACTCGATACACTGCCTGGGTGCATTTTTAACTTCTCGTAAACGAACGATGCAACCACTAAAATGCGGTCGAGCGGTTTTCAGGTCGAATCGTGAGCGCCGCTCCAGCCCGGAAGGTGCTCCGCCTCGGGCCGATGGCTCAGGTCCAGCGCCTGGGCCAGCGCCGCCTTGGGCGTTTCGGAGAGAAGCGTCGCCGGAATGCGGCGACGGAAATAGTCGGCCCAGAGGAATTCCGAGAAGGGAGCCGTCTCCTTGGCGTAGCCACCGGCCCGTCGCACCTCGGCTGACAGGCTACGATAGGGATCGTCGGCGAGTTTCGGCAACTTGCGCGGCATGTCGGTGAAGGGTTGCCTCACGCCATCGGCATCATAGGGGTGCGCCAGTTGCAGGTGATCGAGCACTACCCAGAATTCATCGAGCGCCAGGTTGGACAGATCTCGCGTGAAGCTGACAAAGACGGTCTCGACATCCTCCTCGAGCAGCGCCCGGCCGAGATGATGATGGTCGGTGATGAAGAAGCGGGTGCCGGGCCCCCGTACGGCAGGAAAGGCATGGTTCTCGAGAAACCTGTCACGATCGTCCTTGGCGACCTCTCCCCAGTCGCGCCGCTTCTGTTCCACTTCGGCCAGACCGACCGTCATCTGAGTCGGGCGCAGCTTGTCGAGACGCGTCCGGACGATTCTCGGTGTGGCTCTCATGGCATCCTCCTAGCGTGCGCCGGCCATCGATCCGCCACGCTCCGGCCTGAAATCTTACCGCGGTTCGCGCCGCGGGCCACCCGAATTAACCATTCTGCGCCTGCTGCCATGGTTTCCGATACGTGAAGGCTTCGTCTCGCGTTATCGGAACTGGTCAACACTTGCTGAAGACGAGGGCCTGGATAGAGGGCTGACAGGCACAGGTCGGATGCGCCTGTTTACGTTTACACTTCGGATACCACTTACCGCCTCGCAACAATGATGAAGACAGGCGCGTAAAACGCTAGAGTTTTACTTCAATCGACTGCAGCAGCGGTCGGCCATGGTGGCTTCACAGCAGGATGTGAGGGCGTCATGGCGATCGATTGGAGCAAGGGAGTGGTTCTGGCGGGCATGGTCCTGGCCAGCCTCGTGGGAACGGCGGAGATCGCCACCGCTTCTCCCCTGCCCCACGCCGGGTACGCGGCGATGGGATCGCGTACCAGCGTCCCCTACGGATGGGTGGATTTCTGCAATCGCTATAGCGGCGAGTGCGATGTCGAGCCTCTCGACGCGGTCGACATCGACCTCACGCCGGCGGCCCTGAAGGCGATCGAAAACGTCGATCGGCAGGTCAACGCGGCCGTGACGCCCGAGACCGACATGGACCATTGGGGTGTCGTCGACCGCTGGGACTACCCGACCGACGGCAAGGGCGACTGCGAGGACTACGCGCTGTTGAAGCGCAAGGTGCTGATCGGCGAGGGCTACCCGCGGCAGGCGCTGCTCATCACCGTGGTGAGGGATCTCGAGGGGGAGGGTCATGCCATCCTCACCGTCAAGACCAATCGCGGCGAGTTCGTCCTCGACAATCTGAACGACAAGGTGCTGCCCTGGTCGGATACCGGGTACAAGTTCATCAAGCGTCAGTCCCAGAACGACCCGAACGTCTGGCAGTCGATCGGCGCGCCGGTCGCCGGTCCGCAATTCACCGCCAAGTAAGGACTTCCCGGGTGCAGGCAGAGCGGTACGACCTGTGCGACACGGGCGTCTTGGACGATCGTCTCGCAAGACATTTCCGCGGATCACTTCGATGATTGCGATGCGCAACGACTTCGGCCTCTGGGCCGCGGTCGCCGTCTCGCTCGGCGCCGCGGTCGCTTGGCTGCCGGGCGCGGCGGCGAGCCAGGCGAAATCGCCGGTCATCGACGAGCCTCTGCAGATCCTGGCCGACGTGGTGCTGATCGAGGCGCAGTGCCGACGCTTCGCGGTGGATTACGGCAAGCTCTTCGCCTTTGCCGAGGAGAACGGCATCCGGCCGGTGGAGATCATGCCGATGGGCGTCCGAAGGCCGGCCTTCGACGCTGCCTACAGGCACCGTGCCCGGGAGCGGCAGGGCGACATACTTTGCGTGGACCTCGCTGCGGATCGTGCCGCCGTCATCCCCGGTGTCTTCCTGCCGCGATAGCAGGCAGGACCGGGCCGCAAACGTGGCGGTGTCGGCATCGCCGAACCCGAATCGGTCCGGGATGCCCACCGCTTGATCGCCACCGCACCGCCAAAGCGATTTCCTATCGCGCGACACTCCTCTACCGTCGCGCCGCTGCCGTTGCGACGGCGAGGGGGAACCGAACCGACATGACCCGGGCGCAGGGCGAACCAGATCGCCACGATGCCATTGCCTTCCTGTCCTCGGGGACGGTCGATGCCGATGTCGCGTTGAAGCGGCTCGAGGCCGCCTATGGCAATGTCGATCCCGATCGCGCCGATGTCGTGGTGGCACTCGGCGGCGACGGCCTCATGCTGCAGGTCCTCCATCGCTTCATGGGGTCCGGCAAGCCGATCTACGGCATGAACCGTGGGTCCGTCGGCTTCTTGATGAACGAATATGCCGAGGATGGCCTGCACGAACGCCTCGGGGCTGCGGTGCGCTCCATGGTGCATCCTCTCGTCATGACGGCAACCGACCGGCAGGGGACGATCTCGACGGCGCGGGCCATCAACGAGGTGTCGCTGCTGCGGCAATCCTCGCAGGTGGCCAAGGTGCGAATTTCCGTCGACGGGCGGGAACGGCTGAGCGAACTCGTCGCCGACGGCTTGCTGGTGGCGACGCCTGCGGGCTCGACCGCCTACAACCTGTCGGCCAATGGCCCCATCCTGCCGCTGGATGCCGCCCTGATGGCGCTGACGCCCATCTCGGCCTTCCGGCCGCGACGCTGGCGCGGTGCGCTGCTGTCGGACGAGGCGGTGGTCACCGTCGAGATCCTGGAGGCCGATAAGCGGCCCGTCGCCGCCACGGCAGATCATTACGAGATCAAGGACGTGGCGACCATCGAGATCCGCATGGACCACGCCACCGGCCTCGTGCTGCTGCACGATCCCGGCCATTCGCTCGACGAACGCATCCTGCGCGAACAGTTCGGCTGACGGCGCGTTCGAAGAGGCTCAGGACCCCGCCGCGCGGCACAGGCCGATGACGGTGTCCCTTAGCCAGCGATGGGCGGGGTCGGCCTCCATGCGCGGGTGCCACATCGCCGAGATCGTGATGGCGGGCGTGGCGATCGGGAGCTCGAAACCGACGACACCGTCGGTCAGCGGATGGTCGCGCGCGACCGCGCTGTTCAGACAGGATCTCGGCACGAGGGCGACGAGGTCCGACTGCAGCGCGATCCGCACGGCATCGGGGTAGCCCGGAACCACCGCGGCGATGACACGCTTCAGTCCGAGTCGGTCGAGGCCTTCGTCCACGGGTCCCGTGACGCTGTCCCGGCGCGACGCCACGACATGCCGGCATGCGGCATAGCGCTCTGCCGTCATCTCACCGTCGAGGAGCGGGTGCCCGGCCCGCACCGCTCCAATGAACTTGTCCCGGAAGATGGATCGGGTCCGGACCTCCGGCGCCGGCATACCCGGTGTCCCGATCTCGAGGTCGATCCGGCCCTCGCGGAGCGGGTCGGCGTCCTTGACGGGTTTCGGGACGAACCGAAGACAGACGCCGGGCGCCTCGCTGGCGACGGCCGCCAGCAGGGAGGCGCCGAACAGCGCGACGAAACCTTCCCCGGCCCGGATGACGAAGGTGCGCTGCAGCGCCGCCATGTCGAGCAGGTCAACCCTGGGGCTGAGCAGATCGAGCGCTCCCCGCGCGAGCTCGCTGACCCTGTCGCGCAATTCGACGGCGCGCGGCGTCGGCACGAGGCCACGGCCCGCGCGCACCAGCAAAGGGTCCCGCGTCGCCGCGCGAAGCCTGCTCAGGGTCCGGCTCATGGCCGACGCACTCAGGCCCAGCCGGCGGGCCGCCCCTGTCACGCTGCCCTCGGCGAGCAGCGCCTCCAGCGCGACAATCAGATTGAGGTCCACATCGGCCATAGGCCATCGTAGCGCGATCCCCGTAGAGACACATAGCGCGGCGCGCAACATCAGAGTGCGTCCGCTGCGCGTGGCGCAGGCGGTGAGCGGCGAGCATGTTCAGTGCTCGGAGCACCGGGATTGGGGCGAGGTCCTGCTCGCACCGCTGATGCAAGAACAGGGGAGAACCATGAAGCTCATCGGCATCGAAGAGCATTTCATCACCGCCGAGATCCGGGCGGCCTGGGAGGGCATGAACCTCGCGGCGAGCGACCCGAGCGCCACGTCGCACGGCGGAGCGGTCGAGCGCCGCCTCATGGACCTCGCCGACGAGCGGGTCACGCTCATGGACGAGACCGGGCTCGACATGCAGGTGCTGTCGCTGACCACGCCCGCGCTGCACGACCTCGGGCCGGAGAGCGTCGACGTGGCGCGTCGTACCAACGACGTCGCCGCTCGGGCCGTCGCCCGGCACCCTGGACGTCTGCAGGCCTTTACCACTCTGCCGATGGGCGATCCCGAGGAGGCCGCCAGAGAGTTGGAGCGATGCGTCCGGACCTTGGGGTTCAAGGGAACGATGCTGTGCGGCAGGGTGGAGGATCGCAATCTGGATCACCCGTGTTTCGATCCGATTTTCGAGACGGCGGCGGCGCTCCGAGTGCCGGTCCTGCTCCACCCCCGCATGCCCGCCATGGCGGTTCGGACGGCCTACTATTCGGGATTCACGCCCGAGGTCGATGCGGCTTTCGCTGCCTATGGGCTCGGCTGGCACTACGACGCCGGAATCCAATTCGTCCGGCTCGTGCTCGCCGGCCGGTTCGACCGCTGGCCTGACCTGCAGGTTATCCTGGGTCACTGGGGCGAGGTGGTGCTGTTCTACGCGGAACGCCTCGCCGCCCTCGACCGCGTGGCCGGGCTCACGCATCCATTCGCCACCTATCTGCGCCGGAACCTCTACGTCACGGCGAGCGGCATGTTTCTGCCCCACTATCTTGCGCGCGCCGCCGCCGTGGTCGGGACCGATCGCTTGCTCTTCTCCACCGATTACCCCTACCAGTACCGACCCGGCGGCGATGCGCGTCGGTTTTTCGAGACCTGCGGCCTGACCGGCGAGGCCAAGGCCGGGTTCGCGCATGCGAACTGGCTGCGCCTCACCGGGGACACATCCCAAGCCACGGCCGTGTAATGGGAATCGACAAGCGCTGCCGCAGGGAAGCGGTCTCAGCGGTTCGTGGGGCTTGGCGTCCCGATGGCAGCCGGGAGCTTGGAACTCGGGCCGATCCCCGCCAGTACCGCGAGGGCGATCAGGTAGGGCACCATCTGCACCACATAGGAGCTGACCGGCACGCCGAAGCTTTGCAACCGCAGTTCGAAAGCCTCGGCGGCACCGAACGCCAGACACGCTGCAGCCGCGCCCCACGGTGTCCAGCGACCGACGATCACCGCTGCAAGCGCCAAGTATCCGCGGCCACTCGTCAGGCCGTCCGTGAAGGTGCCCACCTGCTGCAGCGTGAGGACCGCGCCGCCGAGCCCCGCAATGGCACCGCAGGCCACGACCGCCAGGATGCGCACCTTCAAGGGATCGGCGCCGGAGGCGAAGACCGCCTCCGGGTTCTCGCCCGTCGCGCGCAGCGTCAGGCCGACGTGGGTGCGGTTGAGGACGAAGGTCACCACCAGGCAGCCGACGACCGCGAGGTATGTCAGCGGCGGCTGGGTAAAGAACAGCGGGCCGATCACCGGGAGCGCGGACAGGCCCGGCACCGGCAGTGGCGCGAGGGGTGACAGGTGAAGGCTCACCGGCCGGCCATCGACCACGATCGCTCGCGCCAGGAAGCTCGTGAGGCCGAGCGCCACGACATTGACCGCCAGGCCGGATACCATCTGGTTGGCGCGGAAGCGCACCGCCACGACGGCGACGACGAGTCCGATGGACGCACCGCCAACAAGCGCGAGGAGGACGCCCACTGCAGGCTCGCCGCTCGTCGAGGCGCCCAGAATGGCCGCGAAGGCCCCAGCCAGCATCATACCTTCGAGCCCGACCGCGAAGACGCCAGCCCGCTCCGACAGGATTCCGCCCAGGGCCGCGAGGGCAAGCGGCGTGGCGATGCGGATCGAGGCCGCGAGAATCTCGATCATTGGCGTGTCGCCGTGGCGGCCAGAACGAACAGCATGGTCAGGCCTTCGATGACGGTGACCAGCGCCGAGGGGACACCGATCTGCCGCTGCATGGCCAGCGAGCCCGTTTCGAGCAGGCCGACGAACAAGGCCGCCGGGATCACGGCCAGCGGCTGCATGGCACCGAGCAGCGCCACCGTCACCGCCTTGAACCCGAAGCCGAGCGAGAAGCCTTCGATCAGCCGATGGTGGATGCCGAGCACCTCGATGCCTCCGGCCAGCCCCGCCAGGGCGCCCGCGATCAGCATGGCGCTGCAGGTGAGACGCGGTAGCGAAAAGCCGGCATAGGCGGCGGCCGGACGCGATTGACCCAGAACACGCAGCGCGAATCCGAAGCGAGATCGCCCGATCAGGAAGGACAGTGCGGCCGCGAGCGCGACCGCGATGGCGATCCCCGGATGGGCGTCGAAGCCGGGAAGGCGCGGCAGCCAGATCGGGCGCGGCATCAGCGGCGACTGGAGAAACCCGGCGCCGACCTGCCCGAGCGGTCCCGCCAGCAACTGCTGCACCAGAAGCAGAGCGACGAAATTGAGGAGGAGCGTCACCAGGACTTCGTGCACGCCCCGGCTGACGTGGATGACGGCGGCGAGGCCCGACCACAATGCTCCGGCCAAAGCTCCGCCGCAGAGCGCCACGACGATGGCCAGAGGCGCCGGAGCGCCCCCGACGGCAAGCGCGGCCGCGGCCGTGCCGGCGCCGCCCACGGCGATCTGTCCCTCTGCACCGATGTTGATGATGCCGGCGCGAAAGCAGAGTGCGACGCCGAGGCCCGAGATCAGGTAAGGCGTCGCCCGGTTCAGCGAGGCACCGAGCGCATGTTGTGTCCCGACTGCGCCCTGAACGATCGCCGCGAAGGCCTCCAACGGGTTACGGCCGGCGAGGGCGATCAGCGCCGCAGCGCAGAACCCGGACAGGATCAGCGCGACGACGATGCTCGCACCGAGACCGTCGCGCCGGAGGCGGAACCCTCGCATCCGCAGGTGCAGGCCGCTCTGGAGATCGGGATCCATCTCGCTCATGCGGCCTTGCCGCCCATCCACAAGCCAAGCTGGCGCGCATTCACCTCTGCCCGTGATACGAGTCCCGCGAAACCGCCGCGGGCCATGACGGCGACGCGGTCGCTGATCGCCAGAACCTCCTCGAGCTCCGACGACACGTAGAGGATCGCAGCCCCGGCCTCGCGCAACGCCAGCATGCGGTCGAGCACGAAGCGGGTCGCGCCCGGATCGAGACCCCAGGCGGCCTGATGCGCCACCAGCACGGCAGGCGCGCGATCGAGCTCCCGCGCCACCACGATCTTCTGCTGGTTGCCGCCGGACAATCGTCCGGCCGATGTCTCGGGGTCACGCGCCCGTATGTCGAATTCCGCCATCAGTGCGCGCGCCTTTGCGGCGGCGCGACCGGGCGTCAGCCATGGGCCGCGGCCATAGGGCGCCCGCATGCTGTCCCGCAGCATGAGGTTCTCGGCGACCGACATCGTCTTGACCAGCGCCGTGGTGCCGCGATCGGCCGGCATGTAGGCGAGCCCGCCCCTTGTCCGCGCCCCGACTCCCTTTCGGGTGATATCCTGACCGTCGAGGGCGACCGTGCCACTATGGGCTGAGCGAAGACCCGCGAGCGTCTCGACGAGCTCGATCTGGCCGTTGCCGTCCACCCCGGCAACGCCGAGGATCTCACCGCGGCAAATCTCGAAGCTGAGCCGCTCCAGCCCCGGCCCTGCCAGGTTCGCGACGGCGAGCCGCACCGGGCCGGTTGCGGGAGATGCTGCAACCGCTGCGGATCGCACCGTGACGTCTCGACCGATCATCATCTCGGCGAGCTGGCTCTGGCTGGTCGCCGAAACGGCCACGCGTCCCACGACCTTCCCGGCCCGCAGCACCACGACGTTGTCGCAGGCCTCCAGCACCTCGGGCAGCTTGTGGCTGATGAAGATAATGCCTTTCCCCTCATCCCGCAGCCGGAGAAGGATGGTGAGCAGTTCGGACACTTCCGTCGGCGCGAGATTGGAGGTCGGCTCGTCCAGCACCAGCAAGTCGGCGTCGCGCAGAATCGCCTTGAGGATCTCCACCCGCTGGCGGCGTCCGAGCGGCAGGTCCGCGACCCGCGCGTCGGGATCGAGGTCGAGCCCGAAGCGGCGGCTGGCGTCGCGAATACGGGCCGCCATCTCCCTGGTGCGCAGGATGCGGCCAGCGGCCGGCCAGCCGAGCATGACGTTCTCCGTCACCGTCATGGCGTCCACCAGCATGAAATGCTGATGGATCATGGCGATCCCCGCCGCCAAGGCCCCGGCCGGCGTGTGATCGGCGAGCGGCTCGCCGCGCACGGTGATCGACCCGGCATCCGGTCGCAGCATTCCGAACAGCACCTTCATCAGCGTGCTCTTGCCCGACCCGTTCTCGCCGAGCAGGCCGACGATCTCGCCCTGGCGGACCTCGAGGTCGATTTGGTCGTTGGCGACGAGGTCGCCGAAGCGGCGGACGATCCCCCGCATGGCGAGCAGCGCGCCGATCCCCCGAGCGTCCAGGTCCGACGCTGTGGGCGTCGGGTCAGCTTCCGCCACGGGCATCGTCGCGGGTCGGTTCGATCTTCAGGGCGCCGGATGTGAACTGCCCGGCCAGATCGGCGACCTCCTTGGCGACGGCCTCCGGCACGACGGGGTTGAAGGTCCTGCCCGCATCATAGGCCAAGGATGCGCCCGTGACCGACGCGGTATCGTAGCCGTACTGGACGAAGGTGCCGAAACGCTTGCCGGCTTTCACCTCATCGGCGGTCTTGCCGAACATGCCAGGCCAGTCTTCGAGAATGTTGGTCAGCACCTCGTCGGGCGCCATTTTGGTCTGATCCAGACCACGACCGGTGACATAGACGTGCTTCTCCTTGGCGGCTTCGACGAGGCCCGCCTCGGCGGCATTGAGCTTGCCCGTGATGACGTCGGCGCCCTGCGCGATCAGCGAGAGCGCGGCTTCCTTGGCGGCCGCGGGATCCTCCATGTCCTTGACGTAAAGGATCGAGACTTTCGCGCCGGCCTTGGCGGCACAGATGCGGAAGCCGCCGGCCTGGGCGGTGATGTTCGGGACGCCTTCGAGACCGTAGACACCGGCCACCATCTTCGTCCTGCTCATGCGTGCCGCCAGGAGGCCGAGCTGACAGCCGAACTGGGCATTGTTCCAGTCAATCGACATGACGTTCGGCGCCATGCCCTCGTTGCCGCTGACCGCGATGAACTGCGTCTTGGGAAAGTCCGGCGCGATCTGTTCCATGGCGGAGACGAATCGGCCCGAGTGGCCCATCACCACCGTGTAACCCTGGCCGGCATAGCCACGCAAAGCCTCGGCCTCGTCGGCATCCGAGACGTTTTCGGAATAGGCCGTGGCGAAGCCATGCGGCTTCAAGGCCATGAGGATCGAATAGCCGAGTGCATTCCAGCTCTGGTCGTTGATGCTGCCCGGCAGAAGAATCGCCGCCTTATCCTCCGCTGCGGCGAGCGAGGTGCTGAGAAGCAGTCCGGCGAGAACGGAGGTCGCAATCCCGCTCGCTCTACAATACAGTCGACTTGCCATCGGACGCTCCTGGGGCCTGTTGTGCCGATCGTCAGGCGATCCCGAGCGGCTCTTCGCAAGTTCGATGCCGAAAGGGCGGCTGGTGCGGTCCTTGCGTGCAATCGGCTGCTTCAGGAGAAGCCGCTGGTCGAAAGGTCGGCAGAGTCGCGAAAAAGGGGCATCCCGGTGCTGTTCAATGACCAAGGTTCGACCACGCCGCCCAGCCTGTTCGCGATCAGCCAACCCGCGCATGCGCTGATCTCTGGCCGGATCCTCGCCGCCTGGAGCGCACCGCTGCATCCCGACACGGTACTGGCGGCCGAACAGCACGATATGGCCTGGATCGACTGGGAAGTGTCGCCAAGCTTCGATCCCGCGACCGGGCGCCCGCATTTCTTCCGCCACATCGGCGCCTCCCTGCACGCACCGATGTGGGACAAAGGCGTCGAGCGCGCTTCGGCGGCCTGGGGTCGGCGCGTGGCGCTACTGCTGTCTCGTCACGGCAGCACGATCTACGAGCGGTTCAGCGACCGGCACAGAAGCGTCGGCACAGAGGCACGGACCGAGGACGACCGGGCCGCTCAGGACTATCTGGCGCGTCACCGGCCGCTTCAGGACAGCTGGAGGCGTGCTCTGGGGCTCGAGGCGGATGACGTCGCGCGAGAGGCCGACCTGCTCGCCTGTGTCGACACGCTTTCGCTGATCCTGTGTGGTGCGCTGCCGGCGCCGTCCGGTCTTGAGGTGGCAGGACGCACATTGGCGCTGGCGGCGGTGCCCGGCACTTCGGCGACCTACAGCCTCGACCCTTGGCCTCTCGCGGTGGACGAGATCGTCTTCGAGACGGAAGCCCGGGCCCTACCCTCCTCGGGCCGCTTCTCGGACGAGGCCGGCATGCGCGCCTGGCTCGCGAAACCCACCCGGATCACGATGCGCTCCAGCCTTCGTCGTCAAGCCTAGCCAAGCGGCCCTAGGCCGCTTCCGCCAGTTCGGCAGGTTGCACATCCTCAGGCGGGACCTCCAAGCGCGGCAGGTCCAATGGCGAGACGTCCAGGGGCGCCGGGGTCAGTGGTTCGGCGAAGGCCGGCTCGATCCGGCGCGACAGCTCGAAGGCTACGGGCCGCCTGGCAGGGGAGGCCCGCTGCGGAACGGGCGCGGCCCGGCTTTCCTCTCTGGCGGCTTCGGCTTCGAAGCGGCGCATCAGCGCCGTCAGCCCCGAAACGGTCGAACCTTGGGCCATGTCGCACCGCGCCAGGACTTCGCCCACGATCTCGCGACGCAACCGCGCCGGCCCTTCGGCGGACCGGGACGGTTGGACCGATAGCGCGACGCGGATACAGGGCAAGAGCCCGTCCGGAAGGGATGCAGCCCGCACCAGGGCCGCGAAGGCCAATCCATCGGGATGGCGAACGAGACCCGCGACGCGGCTCAGCGTCTGGCCCGACAGTTCGGCCAAGGCGGTTTCGAACAGGGCCAACTGGCCGCTGAACAGCGCGCGCAACACCAGGGCCGGCGTGAGATGGCCGGATCGCCTGAGGTGGCCGACGAAGCGCAACCGTCCGAGATCGCCCTCCGCGGCGTCGTTCTGTTCCGACAAGGCCATGGTGGCACGTTCGCTGGCCTCGCCCGCAACGCGACGCGCCCGCTCGGGCGCCATCCAGAGGCAATCGACCACGAATCGCCGCAAAGCGTCTGCTGTGGCGACCACGAGATCGTGGCGGAGCGCTGCTTCGAGGTCAGGGCGCGCACTCAGGCTTTCCCGGACGTCGCCGTCGCGACCGAACCGCTCCAGGATACGCCGGACCGAGACATCGGCCAGCACGGCATCGTGGTTGCGGCAGAGCACCAGAACGGCATCGAGGCTCCCGACCTCGGCCAGGGCTCCCGCGACAGCGGCCGACAGGCCGGGGCGGCTTGCGATCGCGCATTGTCCCGCCGGTTCGCTGACGGCGGCTGCATCGATCAATTCGGACTCGGTGAGGATCGGCGACCGGGCGAGAACGATCGCCGCGATATCGGCCTGATCGCTGGCCAGGGCCGACACCATGTGATGCGGAGCATGGGCGGCCCCTGCCAGGGCCTCGGCCAAGGTGCGGCGCACGAGCGGCGAGGGATCGTCGAGAAGCGCCGTCATGGCGCGCTCCATCTCGCCCTGCTCGATCCGGTCGATGTCGGCGTAGAGAAAGGCGCGGGCGAGGTCTCGGGCGGCATCGGCCCGCTCGCCGGCGGAGGCGGTGTCGGCCCAGGACAGGAACTGACGACTGAGCATGGAATCTCCGCAGCGCACCGGATCCCGGAATTCGGCCAAACTCGTCCGTTACAGTGAATAATCGATTAAACGTCCCTCAAATTCTGACAGTCGCCGGGCACCTGCGCACGTATTTTCTGCGTCACGCCTCAGAAATAGGTGACGATGTCGGGCATTACGGGCCGCACGCGGTCTTCCACCACGGCGGTTGGCCGTCCCACATGGACGAAGCCGGCGAGCTTTTCATGAGGCGCGAGGCCGAGGCCCGACGCGACGCGGGCGTCGTAGCTGTACCATTCGGTGAGCCAGGCCGTGACGAAGCCCAGCGCGTTGGCGGCGACGATGAGGTTCATGGAGCTGGCGCCGGCCGACAGAAGCTGCTCCCACTCGGGGATCTTCGTATGAGGCGCGGCACGGGAGACGATCGCCACCACGGTCGGGGCGTGCTGCAGCCTTCGGCGTTCGGTCTCGATTCGCTCCGGCTTGGAGTCGGGCTGATCCTCGGCATAGATGCCGGCGATGAGGTCGCCGGCACGGGCGCGGGCCTCGCCTTCGAAGACGATGAACCGCCAGGGCGCGAGCTTGCCATGGTCCGGCACACGGGCCGCCAGAGCAAGGATCTTGTCCATTTCGTCCCGCGTCGGGCCAGGTCCCGCCATGGTCACGGGCGGGGCGGAGCGGCGACGGGTGAGAAGCGCGAGCGTGGGATTGCTGTCGAGGTCGGTCATGGGGATTGCAAAGCACGGTGCTTCGCCTGCATCAAGGCTTGGTGGTCCAGCCGCCCGCGCATCCTCTGCCTTGATGGCGGCGAAATCCTGCGGCATCGCCCGTCCCGTCTTCGTCGTCACCGGCACATGATGGTCAATCCAGCACCACATCCGCTTCTCCTTGCAAGCCTGGCCTGCCTCGCTGGAGCCGTGCCGGCGCGTGCCCAACAGGTGCAGGCTCCCCTGCCCGCGCAGATCGCGCCCTCCATGCAGCCCGCGCCGCAGGTCCAGCCTGCCGCACCGGGGCCGGGCGTCGCCGGCGGCGAAGTGCCTCGTCCGGGCCACGGCGTCCTGCATCTCTCGGCCACGCTGACCGCCGACCCGCCGCTCGTGCGCGCCGGCCTCCAATGGCGCGTCTTCGCCGACGATCCCCAGCCCGACGGGACGCACAAGATCGTGGCGCAATCCACCGACCCGCAGCCGACCTTCGACCTTCCGGACGGCCACTACATCGTCCACGCCACCTATGGCTATGCCGGAACGGTCAAACGAGTCGACATCGCCGATCGTGTCTCGAGCGAGAGGTTCAACCTCAATGCCGGAGCCATCGAGGTCGAGGGAACGCTGGGCGACGCGGCCATTCCGGCCAACAGGCTATCGATCGCCATCTACGTGCCGGATCACAACAATCCGGAAGCCAAGCTTGTGGTGGCCAACGCCAAGCCCGAGCAGGTCATCTGCCTGCCCGAGGGCAGCTACCATGTCGTCTCGACCTATCTCGACACCGAAGGCGTGGGGTCGCTGACGCCGGTGTCGAACACCAATTCCACAGTCGCGGCCGATCTGCGGATCCAGGCCGGCAAGCTGCTGCAGGCGACTGTGAAGCACCATGCCGCCATGCTGACGCTGAAACTCGTCAACGCCACCGGCGGCGAGGCCCTGGCCAACACGTCCTTCACGGTCCTGACCCCGGGCGGCGACGTCATCCGCGAACTCATCGGCGCCTTTCCGTCGCTGGTTCTGGCGGAAGGCGACTACGTCGCCATCGCGCGCCATGCCGGCAAGACCTTCCAGTCCGAATTCAAGGTCCAGTCGGCCCGCGACAGCGATGTCGAAGTCCTGGCGCACTGACGGGCGCCGCTCTCGACCATCGCACCGCCCCGACCCACCAGAGGATCACGCCGATGCAATGTTTCTTCGTCCAGATCAAATGCGGCCTCGGCCGCACCTATGCGGTGGCGAGCGCGCTGGCCGAAGCCGAGATCGCCTCCGAGATCTATTCGATCGCCGGCGACTACGACATCCTGGCCAAATTCTACGTCTCGGCCGAGACCGACATCGGTCATTTCGTCGGAGAAAAGGTGCAGGGCATCCCGGGCATCGTCGACACCACGACCGTGATCACCTTCAAGGCCTTTTGAGGCGACCACCCGTCCGCCTCACCCCTTCGTGCGGTTGAGGCCGGTGAACATCATCTTGGAGAAGGCCTGCTGAAACTGCTCGGGCGATTGCGCGAACATCGACAGCCAGCTTTTCAGCACACCTTCCGGTGAAAACCGGTCCATCTCGGCCAGCATCTTTTTCTCGACCTCGGCCATGATGGTCTCCTGCAAGGGCTGGACGTCGGGCAGGCCGAAGAACTGACGCGCTTCGAGCGGCGTGCACTCGACTTCCAAGGTACATTTCATGGCCTGAGCTCTCGCCCTTCTCGTTCGTGCTCGCGTCGCGGAGCACCGACGGGCGCAGAGCATATGGTGCGATGCTGAACCGGGCAGGCGCGGAGCGCAAGCCTCGCCCGCCGGCCCGCGGGCAGGCGCCCATCGTCGTCCGCTTGTGCCCACACGCCTGATCAGAAGACCTCCCAAGGCACCCGGCGAATTCCGATCGGCTCAATCCGCAAGATGTACACCCGCAGGGTGCGAAAGGCACGGACCTGATCCCGGCGCCCTCTGTCGGCGACCAATTCGCTTCTGAACAATTGACCCGATGGCTTGGCCTGCGGTTTGCTGAACATTGCACATCAGCTCTGCACAACAGCGTGAGGTGCCGTGGACTATTTCGACGACCCCTTGGTCAAACGGTCGTGAACGCCATCGTCGTCTCGACGGCGACCGCAATGCGCCACCCGGCTGACAACGCCGCCGATCGACCCTGTCGATGGCGGCCCGACGATGCGCATCGGCCGGGATCCTCCGGTCGACCTCCGCTCCGCTCCACACTCTCGCTGAGGCCAGGAAGGGATCCACCATGACTGCCATCGAAACGCCAAACGGCATGAGCCCCGGTGTGGTCAGCGACCAGCGAGCACTGCTCGACTCTCACGAGGAAGGCTACGAGAAGAGCCTGAAGCCGCGTCAGGTGCAGATGATCGCGATCGGCGGAGCGATCGGCACGGGGCTGTTCCTCGGCGCCGGTGCCCGGCTGCAGATTGCCGGACCTGCCCTGGCCCTCGTCTATCTCTTCTGTGGTGTCTTCTCGTTTCTGATCCTGCGGGCGCTGGGCGAACTCGTGATGTATCGCCCGACATCGGGCAGCTTCGTCTCTTATGCCCGCGAATTCATGGGCGAACGCGGCTCGTTCGTCGCCGGTTGGATGTATTACCTCAACTGGGCGATGACCGGCATCGTGGATATCACGGCGGTCGCCCTCTACATGAAGTACTGGGGGACGTTCGCGGATGTGCCGCAATGGGCCTTCGCCTTGATCGCGCTCGCCTTCGTCGGTGCCATGAACATGGTCGCGGTGAAGTGGTTCGGCGAGATCGAGTTCTGGTTTTCGATCGTCAAGGTCGGGGCGCTGGTGCTCTTCCTGGTCATCGGCGCGGCCCTGGTCCTGAGCGGCCATGGCGTCTCCGGACAAGCGCCGGGGTTCCATCTGATCTCCGAGAACGGCGGCCTGTTCCCGCACGGCCTGTTGCCGGCGGTGATCATTATCCAGGGCGTCGTTTTCGCCTATGCCGGCATCGAACTGATCGGCACGGCGGCGGGCGAGGCCGAAAATGCCGAGGAAGTTCTGCCGCGCGCCATCAACAGCGTCATGTGGCGCATCGCCCTGTTCTATGTCGGATCGGTGGTGCTGCTGGTCATGCTGTTGCCCTGGACGGCCTACAAGGCCGGCGTCAGCCCCTTCGTCACCTTCTTCGGCGCCTTGGGCGTGCCGGGCATCGGCACGGCGATGAACATCGTAGTGCTCACGGCGGCGCTGTCGAGCCTCAATTCGGGACTCTATTCGACGGGACGCGTGCTGCGATCCTTGGCGATGGGCGGCTCCGCGCCTCCCTTCGTCTCGCGCATGAACAAGGCGAAGGTGCCCTATGGCGGCATCATCGTGACCCTGGTGGTCTACCTTCTTGGCGTCGTGCTCAACTACGTCGTTCCGAGCCAGGTCTTCGAGATCGTTTTGAACATCGCCTCGCTCGGCATCGTCAGCACCTGGGGCTTCATCGTCGTCTGCCAGATGCTCCTGCGCAAGAAGATCGACCAGGGGATCATCCCCCCGGTGACCTTCCGCATGCCCTTCGCGCCCTTCACCTCCTGGCTGACACTGGCCTTTCTCGCCGGGGTCCTGATCCTGATGGGTTTCGACTATCCCGACGGCACCTTCACGATCGCCGCCATCCCACTCGTCGCCGTGGCACTCTACATGGGGTGGGTGGTGCTGAAGGGATCGAGCCCCTTCAGCCCGACCATCCCGTCCTACAGCCTGACGCGCGCCTTGGAAGCGGATCTACACGACGACCCGCGTTGACGAGCCGTTCCTCGACGTCCCGGACGGATACGCGGAGGCACTCCGGCCGATGACCGCCGGACCGCCGGAGGTGCCCCACCGGGGCGCTTTCACCTCGGGACGATCCGCTCCAGGATAGGACCGAGCGCGAGTCGCGCAGGGAAGAAGCATGCTCATGGCCGACTCGGTTGCTGCCGTCTCGACACCCGCGGTCGCGCGCCATCCGGCGACGCCCGCCCTGCTGCTCGGCGCGCTCGGGGTCGTCTTCGGCGACATCGGAACGAGCCCGATCTACGCCTTCCGGGAATCCCTGAAGGCGGCTGGCAACACCTCGGCCGAGGCGACCGTGCTGGGCGTCCTGTCCATGATGTTCTGGGCCATCATCCTGATCGTCGCGGTGAAATACGTCGTCTTCGTCATGCGCGCCGACAATCAGGGAGAGGGAGGGACGATGTCGCTCTTGTCCCTGGCTCTGCCGGTCGCGGGGCGGCTCCAGGCCTTTCTTCTCTTCGTCGGGCTCGCCGGGGCGTCGCTGTTCTTCGGCGACGCGATGATCACCCCCGCCATTTCGGTGCTGAGCGCCGTCGAGGGGCTGGAGATCGCCCTTCCCGCCGTCACCCCCTATGTGGTGCCGATCGCGGCCGTTATCCTGGTCGGGCTGTTCGCGATTCAACGGCACGGCAGTGGGGCCGTCGGCTTCCTGTTCGGACCCGTGATGGCGGCTTGGTTCGCCACGCTGGCGCTGACGGGGATCCTTCACCTGCTGGCGCATCCGGGGGTGCTCTGGGCGCTCGATCCGCGCTACGCCCTGGCCTATGTCGGCCATGCTGGCGGCGCGACATCGTTCCTAGTGCTCGGCTCCGTGTTCCTGGCGCTGACCGGTGGAGAAGCGCTCTATGCCGACATGGGGCATTTCGGCCGGGCGCCCATCCGCTTCGACTGGTTCGCCCTGGTGATGCCCGCCCTCATGCTGAACTACCTCGGACAGGGTGCCATCGTGCTGGCCGATCCGGCAGCGGCCGCCAATCCTTTCTTTCTGCTGTTCCCCGGCTGGCTCCTGCTTCCGGCGCTGCTGCTCACCACCGCCGCCACGATCATCGCCAGCCAGGCGGTGCTGTCGGGTGCTTTCGCCCTGGTGCAGCAGGCCATCCAACTCGGTGCCGTGCCCCGTCTCGACGTCCGCCAGACCTCGGAGGAATCGGCGGGTCAGGTCTACGTCCCGCAGATCAACTGGCTGCTTGCCGCTGTCGTGCTGGGACTCGTCTTCGGCTTCCGGTCCTCCGATGCCCTGGCCAATGCCTATGGCATCGCGGTCGCGGGCGACATGCTGGCGACGACCCTGCTGGTCACGACCGTCGCCGTGGGCCTGTGGCGCTGGTCCCCGGTCCTGGTCTATCCCGTCGCAGGCGTCATCCTTCTCCTCGATATCACCTTCGTCTCCGCGAATGTCCACAAGATCCCGGCCGGGGGCTGGTTCCCGATCCTGGTCGGCACGATCACCCTCACGTTAATGCTGGTGTGGCGCAAAGGCCGGCAAGCCGTTCTGGAACAGCGCGACAAGGACGCCGCCAAGCTCGTGGATTTCATTGCCACGCTCGACGGGCCAAGTGCGCCGCTCCGCATGAAAGGGACGGCTGTCTACCTGACCAAGCAGTCGAGCATCGTTCCGGCCGCACTGGCCCTCAACGTCAAGCACAACGGCGTCGTCCACCGGCAGGTGGTCCTGCTCAAGGTCGTCACGGAACGGATCCCCCGAGTGTCGGAAGATCATCGAGTCACCGTGGACCCCATGCCGGCCGGCTTCTCGGTCGTCCAGCTCACGTTCGGCTTCGCCGAGAAACCGGCCGTCATGACGGCCCTGAGCCTCCATCGCGCGGTGGTCGGCTTCGACGTCGACGAAGCCTCCATCTTCATCGGCCGGGAAACCCCGGTTCCCTCCGTCAGACCGGAACTGTCCGCATGGGAGGAGGCCCTGTTCGGCTTCATGACCCGCAACTCGGCCACGGCTTCGGACTATTTTCTCATCCCGCCGCAACGCGTCGTCGAGATGGGCACCCGCATCGAGCTCTGATCCTCGACGTCGGCCAGAGACGGGGATGCGTGGCGTCGGAAGGGGCCGCCGTCGACACGAGGTCTCCCCGGTGCGCTCCCTGCCGTTTCGATGCCGAACGGATCAGAAGGTGATGACGACCTTTCCGACCTGCTCGTTGCTCTCGAGATACCGATAGGCCTCGACGCTCTGGGCGAAGGGGAACGTGCGCGCGATCTCCGGCTTGAACGAGCCATCGGCGAGACGGTCGTAGATGTAGGTCTTCATGACCTCCCATTCGGGCGTGTCGCGCAACTCGTTGAACGTGTAGCCGAACATGCCGATCCGCCGACCGAAGGCGGTCATGGGAAAGGGCGTCGGCTGGCCGGACAGCATGCCGTACCAGAAGATCGTCCCGCCGATCGCCGTGGCCTGCGCGAGCCCGTTGACTCCGTCTCCGCCGATCGGGTCGAAGACGATACGCGCGCCCTTGCCCCCGGTGATCTCGGCGACGCGCGCCACAAGGTCTTCCTCGTCCGTGACGATGACATGGTCGGCCCCGAGAGCGACGAGGCGATCCCGCTTGGCGGACGTGCGTGTGGTGGCGATCGAGACGCCACCCTGCGCCTTGACGATCTGGATCGCCGCCAGTCCGACGGAGGAGCTCGCGGCCGTAATCAGGACGAAGTCGCCGGACGCGACCTTGCCGAAGGGCACGAGCGCGCCATAGGCCGTGCAATATTGCATCCAGATCGCGGCGCCATCGACGGCCGAAAACGAATGCGGGATCGGCGCCAGAACACTGGTCGGGACGACGGCTGTCTCGGCCAGGACGGGATAGGTCTTCATGGAGAAGCCCGGGATCGTCCCGAACCGCTCGCCCATGAGTGACGTGTCGACGCCCGGGCCGACGGCCGTGACGGTGCCGACGGCCTCGTAGCCCAAGCCGGACGGAAGCTCGGGCCGTTCCATGTAGACCCCGTGATAGTACATGCTCTCGGCTCGGTTCAGGCCGACGGCCTCGACCGAGAGAGCGACTTCGCCGGCGCCCGGCTGACGCTCGGCGATCGTCTCGAAGCGAAGAACCTCCGGACCACCGAACTGGTCGAAGCGTATGGCTTTCGGCATGGTTGATCATCCTGTCGACTGAGGCGGACGAGCAGCGCAAGTCTTCGACCCTCACTGCAAGACACCGCAGCAGTGCGCGCCCGGTCCGATCGCCGTCAAGGCCTCGGTCAATGGATCGACTGCGACGATCATCGCCAAGCCGGCGATTGGTCAGGCAGAGGCGGCTTCCCTTGTCCGAACAGCCTGTGGTGTGACGTTGAGTTGAGCCCGGCGAGGTGCACGCCGCCACGATCTGTGACAGCTTATCGGAGCGACCTTGGTCCGGCGTTTTCCGGTCAAAGCGCGAATGCGGCCTGTGGCCGTCGTAGAGGGCCGGATGTCGGCTGGTCGAAGCCTGATCGCGGAGATGGGAGACGGCAGTCACGGACGCACGCGGCGCCACTCTGGCGATGCTCGCCGCTCGGGCGCCGGAGGCCACGATCCGTCCGAGCGAAGTTGCGCGCGCACTGGTCGCAACGCCGGGAGTCGAGACCGCGGCGGCAAGTTGGCGTGACATGATGCCGGCGGTTCACGCCGCGGTCGACGATCTGGTCGTCGAGCAACGGGTGCGGCTGAGTTGGAAGGGAAAGCCGCTTCCGGCCCGGGTCGGTCCGTATCGAATCCGTCGACCGGAGCGAAGCTAGCGGAACCCGGGCACGGCGATGACCGCGCGTCAGCCTTGTACGACCCATCCAGAGGATGTGTTGCTTGCCGGCTAGACCACGTTAGCTCTGTTCGCGAGCCCAGGCCTGGACGAAACTCCTCGCCGCGGCTTCGGGGTCCTCGGCCGTCATGATGGCGCTCACGACAGCGACGCCCGTGGCACCCTCCTCGACCAGCATGGCGACATCGTCGGGTTTGACACCGCCGATGGCCAGCACGGGCTTCGAGGTCAGCCGCCTGAGCTTGGCAAAACCGCCTAGACCGAGCGGCATCGAAGCGTCGGCTTTGGTCTTCTGCGGGTGGACCGGCCCGATCCCGAGGTAATCGGCGGCGGCTGCATCGGGCCGGGCCATCTGATCGGCATTGGTGATCGACAGGCCGATCAGCTTGCCGGGGCCGATGATCGCCCGCACGGCCTCGACGGGCAGGTCGGTCTGGCCGACGTGGACCCCGTCGGCGTCGATCGCCAGCGCGACATCGGCGCGGTCGTTGACGATCAACGGCACGCCATGCGGGGCAAGGAGCGATTTCAACGCCCGCGCCTCCTCGAGAAAGGTCCGCGTGGTGGCGGTCTTTTCCCTCAACTGCACCATCGTGGCGCCTCCCGTCACGGCCCGCATCACGACCTCGACGAGTGGTCGGCCCTGCGCGAGGCCGCGGTCGGTGACGAGGCACAGACGGTAGGTGGAAGGATCGAGGGTCATGCGGAACTCGGGGCTGTGAGGCGACCGACGGGAACGGTTCGTCCCGCGGCTTGGTTGCTCGACCCCGACGGCCACGCGTCGCCGTCCCCCTACGTCAGCTGGTTGAGAAAGCTGGCCCAAGCGGGTTGCGGAGCGAGAGAGATCCATCGCATCCTGACTGGACCTCGAGCAAGACCAGCGGCGAAGACCGCGCTGCCCGAGGAGGACACGACGCACCAGCGCGGTCCCAAGGGGAGTCGAGACGAGATGAATCCTATCTGGCTCATTGTGTTATCCGGCGTTCTGGCGATCGCCTACGGGGTCGTCACGGTCAATCAGGTCGTATCGGCCGACCCCGGCACGGCGCGGATGCAGGAAATCGCCGCCGCCATTGCGGAAGGCGCCCAGGCCTATCTTCGCCGCCAGTATCTGACGATCGGTGTCGTCGGCATCGTGATCTTCATCGGGCTGGGGCTGCTCCTCTCCTGGCCGGTGGCGGTAGGCTTCCTGCTCGGCGCCGTCCTGTCAGGCGCTGCCGGCTTCATCGGCATGAACGTCTCGGTTCGCGCCAATGTCCTCACCGCTCAGGCAGCGTCGCGCTCGCTTGCCGCCGGCCTCGACATCGCCTTCAAGGCGGGCGCCGTCACCGGCATGCTGGTGGCAGGCCTCGCTCTCCTTGGAGTCGCCGGCTATTACGCGGTTCTGACCGGCCCCTTGGGCCACAGCATCGGCGCCGACAATGTGCTCGATCGCGAGGTCATCGACGCGCTGGTGGCGCTGGGCTTCGGCGCCTCGCTGATCTCGATCTTCGCCCGTCTCGGCGGCGGCATCTTCACCAAGGGTGCCGATGTCGGAGCCGATCTCGTCGGCAAGGTCGAGGCCGGCATTCCGGAGGACGACCCGCGCAACCCCGCCACCATCGCCGACAACGTGGGCGACAATGTCGGCGACTGCGCTGGCATGGCGGCCGACCTGTTCGAGACCTATGCGGTGACGGTGGTCGCCACCATGGTCCTGGCCTCGATCTTCTTCGCCGGCCTGCCGGTGCTCGGCGCCATGCTGGTCTATCCGCTGGCGATCTGCGCCACCTGCATCGTCACCTCCATCGTCGGCACCTATTTCGTCCGGCTCGGCGCCGGCAATTCGATCATGGGAGCGCTTTACAAGGGGCTGATTGCCACCGGACTCCTGTCGATCGTCGGCCTTGCGATGGCGACCCAGTTCGTCACCGGCTGGGGCGTCCTCGGCACGGTCGCGGGCCACGACGTGACCGGGTTGCACCTGTTCTATTCCGGCCTCGTCGGGCTGGTGGTGACCGGGCTCATCGTCGTTATCACCGAATACTACACAGCGACGGGCAAGCGGCCGGTCGTGTCCATCGCCCAGGCGTCCGTGACGGGCCATGGCACCAACGTCATCCAGGGCCTCGCGGTGTCGCTGGAATCGACCGCGCTGCCGGCGCTCGTCATCATCGCGGGCATCATCTCCACCTATCAGCTTGCCGGGCTCTTCGGCACCGCCATCGCGGTGACGACCATGCTGGGACTGGCCGGCATGATCGTCGCGCTCGATGCCTTCGGCCCCGTGACCGACAATGCCGGCGGCATCGCCGAAATGGCCGGCATGCCCAAGGACGTTCGCCACTCGACCGACGCCCTCGATGCGGTCGGCAACACCACCAAGGCGGTGACGAAGGGCTATGCCATCGGCTCGGCGGGCCTCGGTGCGCTGGTGCTCTTCGCCGCCTATTCGAACGACCTCACCTACTTTTCGGCGCACGGCGATACGATCCCGTATTTTCGCGACGTCGGTACGGTCTCCTTCGATCTCTCCAATCCCTATGTGGTGGCGGGGTTGATCTTCGGCGGCCTTATTCCGTACCTCTTCGGCGGCATCGCCATGACGGCAGTGGGTCGTGCCGCGGGTTCCGTCGTCGAGGAGGTGCGGCGCCAGTTCAAGGAGAAGCCCGGCATCATGGCGGGGACCGACCGGCCCGATTACGGCCGCGCCGTCGACATGCTGACCAAGGCCGCCATCCGCGAGATGATCGTACCCTCGCTGCTTCCGGTGCTGGCGCCCTTCGTGGCCTATTTCGGCGTGCTGTTCCTGTCGGGATCCAAGGCCTCGGCCTTTGCGGCACTCGGCGCCATGTTGCTCGGCGTCATCGTTAACGGGCTCTTCGTGGCCATCTCGATGACCTCGGGCGGCGGCGCCTGGGACAATGCCAAGAAGAGCTTCGAAGACGGCTTCGTCGACAAGCTCGGCGTACGGCACCTCAAGGGGTCCGAGGCCCACAAGGCTTCGGTCACTGGAGATACGGTCGGCGACCCCTACAAGGACACGGCCGGCCCCGCCGTGAACCCCGCCATCAAGATCACCAACATCGTGGCGCTGCTGCTGCTGGCGATCCTGGCCCACTGAGGTGAGGCGCGTCGGGTCATGACAGGCGGTCCAGAACGACGATCATTCGCCTGGGCCACTTCAGCGCCTGACAGTTCAAACGAGCCCGTCTCGAAGACGCTTGCGCAGCCTTCGGGACGGGATCAATCTGCTCTGACGAGTGGATCCGCCCGCCATAAAGGGATGGATCGACCGCACCAGGGAGGCGAGCATGACGACGTTGTCGCAGATTCTATCCCAGAAGGGCCGTGACGTCGTCACGGTCGCACCGCATCGCACGGTCCGCGAGGCCGCTCAGACCTTGCACGAGAAAGGGATTGGCGCCGTCGTGGTGACGGGCGCGGACGGCATCGTGCTCGGAATTCTCTCCGAACGGGACGTCGTCAAGGTCCTGGCACTCGGTGGCGCGGCGCTCGAGGATTCCGTGTCGAAGCACATGACGTCCCGTGTCGTGACCGCCACCGAGGACACCGGCGTGCTCCAACTGATGGAGCGCATGACCGAGGGCCGCTTCCGTCACATCCCGGTCGTCGAAAAAGGACGTCTCCAGGGCCTTGTCTCGATCGGCGATCTCGTCAAACACAGAATTGCCGAGATCGAAACCGAACGCCAGGCCATGCTCGACTACATCGGCACGGCCTGAAGCAGCCCGGCCGATGGTCGTCGGTCAGACCCCGTCGACGATCCGCAACGTGGCGCCATCCGGCTGTACGACCCTGTAGAAGCAGGTCGGCCGGCCGGTGTGGCATGCGCCGCCGTCGCCACCGACCTCGACGCGGGCCAGCACGACATCCTGGTCGCAGTCGACCCGCATGTCGACGAGGCGCTGGATCTGCCCCGACGTGTCTCCCTTGCGCCAGAGCTGGTTTCGGGACCGGGACCAGTAATGCATGACCCCGGTCTCAAGCGTGAGCCGCAGGGAGTCGGCGTTGAGATGCGCCACCATCAGGATGCGACCGTCGCCCGCCCCGACCGTCACGCAGGTGATGAGGCCCGCGGCGTCGTAACGAGGCGCCAGGCGAAGCGTCTCTTCGATCGTCTCGCCGTCGGCCGGCCCATGCTCCACCGCCATCACGCTCTCCTCTCGCGGGGTCCGCCCGCGCTTCCTATATGGGTCTTAACGAGACGCACGCCGCGGGCCACCATGCTGAGCGATATCTACAACAGCCGCATCCTCGAACTCGCCGCCAACCTGCCGCGCATCGGCAGGCTCGAGGCACCGGGCGGTTCGGCCACCGCCCATTCCAAGCTTTGCGGCTCGACCGTCACGGTCGATGTGGCCCTGGGTCCCGATGGGCGGGTCGCGGACTTCGCCCATGACGTCAAGGCCTGCGCTTTGGGCCAGGCCTCGTCCTCGATCATGGCGCGCTACGTCATCGGCACGGATGTCAGCGAGCTTCGAGACCTCCGCGACAGGATGCGGGCCATGCTGAAGCAGAACGGAGCCCCGCCCGAGGGCCGCTGGGCCGATTGCGCCGTGCTGCAGCCCGTACGCGACTACAAGGCGCGGCACGCTTCGACGATGCTGACCTTCGACGCCGTCGTCGAAGCCGTGGAGAAGGCCGAGCGCGCCCCTGCCGCGTCGGACGCCGTCGCAACCCTCTAGGAGGCGTAGGTGGCCGGCATGACCCGAGCTCGTCGCGCCGCCGTGCTATTGATCCGCGGCTATCAACTGACGTTCTCCGCCGTTCTCGGACGGCAATGCCGTTATCTCCCCACCTGTTCGGACTATGCCTCCGAAGCCGTCCGGCGCCACGGCGTCTGGCCCGGGATCTGGATGGCCGGCGCGCGAATCTGCAGATGTCACCCGTTGGGGTCCTGGGGCTACGATCCCGTGCCGCGGAATTGCGAACCGGTGCCGCGGCTCCGGCCGTGGCGCCATGGCGTGTGGCGCATGCGTTATGCGACGAATGCCTGTGCCGAGGTCGGCGAAGCCGGTCAGGACCGTGCCAACAGCTCAGCCGCGAGTCCGTAGATCCGTTCGCGCGCATCGGACGGCAGACCGTGCAGCACGTCGAGGTAGGTGCGCCCGATCGCGCAGATCCGCGCATCGGACAGCGGGGGATCGGGTGTCGTGCCGTCGATCAGCAGGCCGATCTCATCCGATGACAAGCCGCGCGCGGCGAGCGCCGCCGAGAGGGCATCGAGGTCGCCCGGTGTCGGCATGGCGCGATCGACGTGACGGGTGCGGCCGTCGGCGACCGCGTCGATCATGCGGTCGGCCAATGTGGCGACGAGGCCGTGGTGAGCCGCGGTGAAATCGGCGATCGAACTGTCGGTCACGCCATAGAGGAAGTCGACGCATTGGCGGGCGTTGAGCGGCGCCAATCCCTCGAGCATCGCCGAGCGGGCGTCGAAGAACCTATCGAGCGCCGCATCGTCGGCCTGGGCGGCCAGAATGCCCTGCGACTGCTGGAGCCCGCGCAACGCATCCCAGATCGCCGCATCGCCGCTCGGATCGTCACGGATGCGGGTGACGAGGCTGTCGTAATCATGCGGGAAATCCTGCTTCATACGCCCGTAGAAGCTGGAGAATTCCGGAATCTCGGCGATCGGGTCCCGGGGCGTCGGACGTGCGGTAGGGAGCGAAGCCGGAACCACGAGAGGCGAGACTGCCGGCGGCACCGTGGGCGCACGCATGGCCTCCGCCAGAACCGAGAGGGTCGGCGGCGGCGAGGCCGACGTCGGGACAGCGACGGGACTGGCAGTCGAACGCCAGCCCACAAGGCCGAGCACTGCGATCGCGAGGAGCAGAAATACGAGGCGTAACGCGTTCATGGCGGCGACGGCTTCAGTGACGCCGGAACTCTAGAGCAGTCTCGCCGTGGATGGAAACGCCTCCGGGTAGGCCAGTCGTTGGAGCGACCCCCGTCGTGGAAACGCAGGATGCATCTCCGATGCGGATGCCTTCACTCGCGTTGCGCGCCAAGCAGCTTTGCTGTAGCGCCTTGCCTGCCCCGCCGCGCGCCAATGCCGGCGCGGATCCCCGCTTACGCCGACCTGTTTCGGCGACTGAGCCCCGAGGAGTACGGCCTTGATCAATCTCACATTTCCCGATGGCGCCACGCGCCAGTACCCGCTCGGCACGAGCGGCCTCGACGTCGCCAAGGCGATCTCGCCCTCGCTGGCCAAGCGCACCGTGGCTCTCGCCCGTGACGGCGTCGTCGTCGATCTCGCCGACCCGCTCGACGCGGATTGTGGAATCGAGTTCCTGACCCGCGACGACCCCCGTGCGCTGACGCTGATCCGTCACGACGCCGCCCACGTCCTGGCCGAGGCCGTGCAGGATCTCTTCCCCGGCACCCAGGTCACGATCGGCCCGGTCATCGAGGACGGATTCTACTACGACTTCTTTCGCGAGACGCCCTTCACGCCGGACGATTTCGCCGCGATCGAGAAGCGCATGCGCGAGATCATCGGCAGGGACAAGCCCTTTACCAAGGAGGAATGGAGCCGCGACGACGCCAAGCGCTTCTTCTCCGAGCGTGGCGAGCGGTTCAAGGTGGAACTCGTCGACGCCATCCCGGCCGACCAGACGCTGAAGATGTACCGGCAGGGCGAGTGGATGGACCTCTGCCGCGGCCCGCACATGACGTCGACGGGCAAGGTCGGCACGGCCTTCAAGCTGATGAAGGTGGCAGGCGCCTATTGGCGCGGCAATTCCGACAACCCGATGCTGTCGCGTATCTATGGCACGGCCTTCGCCAAGCAGGAGGACCTCGACGCTCATCTGAAGCGGCTCGAAGAGGCGGCCAAGCGCGACCACCGCCGCCTCGGCCGCGAGATGGACCTGTTCCACTTCCAGGAGGACGGGCCTGGCACGATCTTCTGGCACCCGAAGGGCTGGAACCTGTTCCAGACGCTCATCGGCTACATGCGCCGGCGGCAGGAAACGGCGGGCTATATCGAGGTCAACACGCCGATGATCCTCGACCGCTCCCTATGGGAGACGTCGGGCCATTGGCAGACCTACCGCGACAACATGTTCATCACGACGACGGAGGACGAGCGTGTCTTCGCCCTGAAACCGATGAACTGCCCGGGTCACGTTCAGATCTTCAAGAACGGCCTGAAGAGCTACCGCGATCTCCCGCTGAAGATTGCCGAATTTGGCACCGTGCATCGCTACGAGCCGTCGGGTGCGCTGCATGGCATCATGCGGGTGCGCGCATTCACGCAGGACGATGCTCACATTTTCTGCACCGAAGACCAGATCATGGCCGAGTGCCTGAAGGTCAACGACCTGATCCTATCCATCTACCGCGACTTCGGCTTCGAGGAGGTGACGATCAAGCTCTCGACGCGGCCCGAGAAGCGCGTCGGCTCGGACGAGGTCTGGGACAAGGCCGAGGAGGCTCTCGGCCGCGTCATCGAGAATGTCGCGGCGCGCGGCATCCCGACGTCCATCAACCCCGGCGAGGGCGCCTTCTACGGCCCGAAGCTCGAATACGTGCTGCGCGACGCCATCGGCCGCGACTGGCAATGCGGCACCCTGCAGGTCGACTTCAACCTGCCGGGCCGCTTCGGTGCCTTCTACATCGGCCCGACCAGCGAGAAGATCACGCCGGTGATGCTGCACCGGGCCATGTTCGGCTCGCTGGAGCGCTTCACCGGCATCCTGATCGAGCATTTCGCCGGCCACATGCCGCTCTGGCTCTCGCCCGTACAGATCGTCGTCGCCACCATCACCGAGGAGGCTGACGATTACGCGCTCCAGCTCATCGCCGAGGCACGCGGCATGGGGCTGCGCGTCGAGGGCGATCTGCGCAACGAGAAGATCAACTACAAGGTCCGCGAGCACTCTCTGGCTAAAATCCCGGTCATGCTCGTCGTCGGCCGCAAGGAGGCGGTGGAGCGGACGGTCTCGATGCGGCGGCTCGGCTCGCCGAACCAGACGGCCGGCTCAGCCGATGCGACCCTTGCGGCACTGGTGGAAGAGGCCGTGCCGCCTGACCTGCGCCGCACCATCAGGGTGGCGGAGGCGGCGGAGTAAGCCGCCGAGAGAACTCGGCGAGATTGCAAATGCATTAAAACTCTAGGATGATCACGATCCAAGGTAGCTCATTGAGTTCTCTTGGTGGAGATAGCGGTGACACCGACCGAGACTCTTGATGCTAAAATCTACAACGAAAGGCTCAAACTCTTCGCCAGCCTTCTTAACGCGCTGGCTGCTGCAGCCTTGATCGGATCGGTGATCGGTCCGATCGTGTCGGGATCGCTCAAGAGCCCGTTCTGGAGCACCTTGGTTGCGGGCTTCGGTGGCGTACTCCATCTTATCGCTCAGTTGATCCTCGACTTCTTCAAGCCGGAGCAGTGAGCGATGGAGCCGATCTGGTGGGTGCCCTTGATGCTTGGCACGACGGGTCTGGTAGTCTTCCTGAGCGCTTGGCTTTTGAGCATCCGCTTCGATCGGAGACACCCTCACCTGTCGCGGAAAGGCCTGCTTGAACGTGAGGCGCTGGAGAGGAGCAGCCCCGAACGCACGCGACGTCCGCCGATTCCAGTTCCTCCATTCCATCCTGAACAATGGCGAATGGAATCGGCACGAGACGAGTTGGAAAGCGAGCGCTTCGACCGCTCGTTGAGCCGTTGGGGAGAGCAAGTGGCGAGGCACCCCCATCGGTCGGACGCTCGTGCCTCGGCGCAGCAAAGACGCTTTTAGAATGATCGTATCGACGAGGCCGAGATGCCGTGCATCGAATTGATCGGCTGGACGGAGGACGATCGTGCGCTTTGGGTCAGGATCGCAGCGCATGATTTCGAGGCGCCTGGTGCTGCACTGACATTCGCGGGCCGACTCGCCCGCGATCACGGCTGGAGCTTGGCCGAGGCCCGCGCCGCCATCGACGAATATCGCCGCTTCTGCTTCCTCGCCGTCCGCGCCGGCCATGAGGTGACGCCGAGCGAGGAGGTCGACGAGGTCTGGCACCAGCACCTCACCTACTCTCGTGACTACTGGCACTCCTGGTGCCGTCACGTACTCCGCCGAGACCTGCACCACGGGCCGACCCTCGGCGGTCCGGTCGAAAGCCGGCGCTTCGCCGAGCAATATGCCGAAACGCTCGCCGCCTACGAGGCTCGGTTCGGGCCGCCGCCAGCGACGTTCTGGCCCGGCACGGCGGAGCGGTTCGGCCGACATCCGGCATTTCAAACCATCAACACCCGCACGCATCTCGTTCTACGCCGGCCAGATCGGTGCCTTGCGACGTGGCTGCGGTCTGTTGCGTCAAGCGCTTTGTTCGTGACCTGCCTGATCTATTCCGGTCCCGCCCGGGCCGAAGGGCTCGGCGTCCTCGATTGGTCAGCAGGGCCGTTCCTCGCTTTCTATCTAGCGGCGATCGCCCTCTCGGCCGCAGCAGCGCACTATCTCCCGCTTCTCGTGGCAGAGCAGCCGGCTGTCGAGACCCGGCGCGAGCCGTTGGTTCCCCTCGAAATCGCCATGCTGGCCGGCGGATGGGAGCGCGCCGGCGACGTTTTGATCCTCGAAGCGCTTGCAGCCGGCGATGCCGCTGTGGCGAAGCGCGTCATTCTGGTCGACGGTCAAGCGACGGACCGAGCCGCCTTGCTGCGCGACCTCTCCAGAACGCTGAACGGCGTTCGGAACCGGCTTGCAGACCAGGGCCTGATCCTACAGAGGAGCCGCCGATCACTATTCCGCTGTGTCGGCGCGGCAGTGATGGTTCCGGTCATCGGTCTGGGAGTTCTGAAGCTAATCGTCGGGCTCGATCGAGATAAACCCGTCGGGATCCTCTTCTTCCTTCTCGCGGTGACGTCGATCGGGACTATGGTGGCGGCGGTGAAGAGGCGCACCACGACCCTCGCGGGCCGCCGTGCAGTGGACGTCTATCGCCAAGAGAACGACCGGGCCATCCGAGCCCCGCGGTCCAACGAGGTCATCCCCGCCTTCGCCTGTCTCGGTGCGGCAGCCCTGGTCTGCTCGGACTTCTCCGACTATGGCGAGTTGCTGAAAGGGTCCGGAGACGGGGGAAGTGGCGGTTGCGGCGGAGGCGGTGGGGGCTGTGGCGGCGGGGGTTGCGGCGGCTGCGGAAGTTGATGGAGCCAGTCGCAAGCTTCACTTCGGCGGGGTCGCCACGCCGGCAGCCGGAGCCTGCACGGCGCCTGCAGGTGGCGGGGTCATTGCCGGAGGCGACGCGGGAACGGCCGCTCCTACTGCCTCCGACAACGTTTTGGCCTGCGCAGCCTTGGGATCGCCGAGCATCACCGGCGGCTTTCCGTCCTCGACCAGCGCCGCCCAGACCTTGGAGCCGCGCGGCGCCCACAGCACGTCGAGCGTGTTGCCCGCGCAGGCATCCACTTTGCACACCCGGTCGAGCCGATAGGGCGTACCGCCGACATCGACGGTCTTCATCGGTCCAGCCGTACCGGCACCCTGGACCGAGATAGCCTTCACCCAGTCCGGCGCGTCCTTTGCCTTCACCAGACGGGCGAAGTTACCCTTGTAGGGCTGGAGCGCCAGGAGGTCGAAGATATAGGTATCGGGTTCTGCGGCGAGGGTCGCCCCGGGCAGGCCGAGGCCGATAACAAGTGCGAGCGTGGCGAATCGCATGGGGAACCTTCGTGGCGCATGAGCTCCGGCGATAGTCGCCGCTGCTCCTGTCCACGGCAAGCCCGACCCACCACGGCAACAACATGCGCCTATCCGCACACATCCGGGCCGCGTGTGGGATAGGATTTTTCGCGTCGCTCAATCACGGTCTGTTGCAATCCCATCTGAGTTGGAGCGGAGTGAAGGGGTCAGTTCGTCTTACGCGAGCAGTTGCTCGGAAGCTGGCTCACCGAAAGCAAATGCGCAGATGGACAGAGACATGCAGAGGCGGCTGGCGGCCGAGTTCTTCGGGACCTTCTGGCTCGTCTTCGGCGGGTGTGGGGCCGCGGTCTTTGCCGCCGCGTATCCGGCCTTGGGCATCGGCTTCACGGGTGTGGCCTTCGCCTTCGGGTTGACGGTACTGACCATGGCCTACGCGGTCGGCCATATCTCCGGCGGCCACTTCAATCCGGCCGTCACGTTGGGGCTCTGGGCAGCGGGACGCTGTGCGAACCGCCATGTGGTTCCTTACATCGTTGTGCAGGTCATCGGGGCGATCCTGGCCTCTGCCGTCCTCTACATCATCGCATCCGGCAAGCCCGACTGGGTCGCGGGCGGGTTCGCGTCGAACGGCTACGGCGACCTCAGTCCCGGTCACTATTCATTGGGCGCGTGTTTCCTGGCGGAACTGCTGCTCACCTTCTTCTTTCTCATGATCATCATCGGCACGACGTCGCGCGGCGCCGCGACCGGCTTCGCCGGCATCCCGATCGGCCTCGCGCTGACGCTGATCCATCTCATCTCGATCCCGATCACCAATACGTCGGTCAACCCGGCCCGCAGCATCGCGCCGGCCCTTTTCGCCGGTGGCGGCGCCATCGGGCAACTCTGGCTCTTCATCGTCGCCCCGATCGCGGGTGCGATGGTGGCCGGTGCCCTGGCGCGCCTGCTCTACGAGGACTCGTCGATCGTCGAAACCGTGGTGGTCGAGGAGCGCCGCGTCGAGGCATGAGCCGACCGGCGTCGGCGGCCGGCCGGCGAAGTTTCCCGAGCCTGGTATCGCAATCGCATTCGGCGCTGGCCTGTGTCAGCTGCGGCGTGAGATACGTCGGGATCGGCTTGACGCTGCTCGGCCGCTGCGGAACGGATCGGGACAAAGGAGCCCGGCTGAGATGACGGAGACCGTTATGAGACCGACGCTGATCCTGGTCGTCGCCGCGATGGCCTGGATGACGCCGGCCCGCGCGGACGGCACTACCGCGCCCCTGCCCACCTTCGCCCTCGTGCCGCCACCCTCTGCGGTGATGCCTGCCGGCACAGCCTCGGCCGCCGTGTCGGCGCCGATAACCGAGCCGGAATCGATTTACCACGGTCTTTACGTCGGGACGGAGATTGTCGGCGTCTCGGGCCATGGCATCAAGGGTGGCGTCGGCGGCGATGTCTATGCGGGTTACGATCGGGTGCTCGACAACGGACTGCTGCTCGGCCTGCAGGGCACGACGGGCTATGGCCCGTCGCTCCTGGGGCGGCCCGGTCTGAAGGGGTTCGACTTCGGCGAGGCCAGCGCCGTGGTCGGCTACCCGATAGGGCGGATGACGCCATTCCTCACCGCCGGTCTCGTCGTGGCCAAGCCCGTCACCGGCGCCGGACTCGCCAACAACACGACCGACAGTTTCAACGATCTCGTGAACGGTGCCGGCAATCTCTACGCCGCTCCGCGTGTGGGCGCGGGTTTCGCTTATGCGCTGACCAGCAATACGTCGGTGAGCTTCGACGTGTCGGTCGGCCGGGGCGTCGCCGCCGGCCTGCCCTGACACCTGTCAGAAGTGGCTGAACGAGCCGCGGGCGAAGGGCTTGGCGATCCCGTCGCGATCACGGAACAGGGGCGCAGCCTCGCCTCGAATGACGCGTCCGATCGCCGTCACGGGAACCCCGGCCGCCACGGCCGCGGCTTCGTAAGCGTCGCAGGCTGCCTCGGGAACGCTCGCCAGGATTTCGTAATCGTCGCCGCCTGTCACAGCCGTGTCGAAAGCCGCATCATCCTCCGCCACGGCATGCCGGGCCGCCGGCGAGAGCGGAACGGCCGCGAGATCCACCTCGGCAGACGCGCCGGAGGCCCGCATCATTTTTCTGAGATCGCCCACGAACCCGTCGGAAATGTCCATGGCGCCGGAGGCGTAGTCCAGCAGCGCCTCGCGCAGAACGAGGCGCGGTCGGGGGTAGAGGTAGCGGTCGAGGAGGTGCGTGTGGCTCTCCGCAACCGACCCTCCGGCAAGCCGCAGTTGCAGACCCAAAGCCGCGTCGCCGATCGTCCCCGACACATAGAGGCGATCGCCCGGGCGAGCCCCGGTGCGTGGCACCATGCGGCCATGCGGGACGGCGCCGAAGGCCGTGATCGACAGGGTCAGCGCGCCGCTGGCCTTCACGGTGTCGCCGCCGAGCAGCGGACAGCCGTAGGTCTCGGCATCCTCTCCCAGTCCTTGCGCGAAGGCTGCCAGCCAATCGGCATTCCAATCGCGCGGCAGAGCCAGCGTGAGGGTGAAGCCGAGCGGCGCAGCACCCTTGGCGGCGAGGTCCGACAGGTTGACACGGAGTGCCTTGCGGGCAATGGCCGCCGGAGGATCGTCAGAAAAGAAATGTCCGCCGGAGACCAGTCCATCGACCGTGACGACGAGATCATGGCCGGGCGGCGGCACGATCAGCGCGGCATCGTCCCGCAACCCCAACCCCCCCGGCCCAGCGATCGGAGCGAAGAATCGAGCGATGAGGCTGTCTTCGTCGAGAATCTCTACTGTCATGTCGGTGGCTGTACTCAGGGACGACGACGGCGACGTCGCCATCCCTGAACCTAGGGGAAAACAGGGATGCTGTGGAGCGGGAGACAGTCCGCCGCCAGCTTACATGTTCTCCACCTGCGTCACCCCTGCCAGCGCGCGCAGGGCGTTGGCGACCTCGGGCGAGACGGCGTAGCGGTCGCGGAGCTTCACTTCGACCTCCCGGCCGCCCCCGCCCGACGGCACCAGGAACGACACTTCGCCGTCGCCCCGCCGCATCAGGGTCGTGGCGATGGCACCGATCGGCCGGGCGTCGCGAAGATGGATCTTCAAGCCCTTGCCGATGCGGCAAGCCGCATCCTCCAGGGCCTCGGCCTTGACGATCCGCACCCGCACCTCATCGCCCTCGGCCGAGGCCTGGACGTCGAGCAGCACGGCTTTGCCCTTCTCGAAGAGGTCGCGATAGGTGTTCAGCGTCTCCTGGAACATGATGGCTTCGTACTGGCCTGTCGGGTCCGACAGGTTGACGATGCCGATCTTGTTGCCGGATTTGGTCCGCCGTTCCTGCCGGTCGAGAACCGTGGCGGCAAGGCGAGCGCCGCTCTTGCCGGCCTTTACGTCGCGGGCGAAACTCGCCCAGCGCTCGACCTTCAATCGGTCGAGCACGCGGCCGTAATCGTCGAGCGGATGGCCCGACAGGAAGAAGCCGATCGCGTCGAACTCGCGCTTCAGCCGCTGCGCGGCCGGCCATGTCTTGCTGCGGTCGAGGCGGAGCACCGGAGTCTCGTCGCCGCCGCCGAACAGCGCGCTCTGTCCCGCCTGCCGCTCGCCGTGGATACGGTTGGCCTCGCCCATCATCTGCTCGATACCGCCGAACACGACGGCGCGATCCGCTTCGAGCTCGTCGAAGGCTCCGGCCGCGGCGAGGCTTTCCAGGACCTTCTTGTTGACCTCGCGCGGGTTGATCCGGGCCGCGAAGTCGCCGAGCGATGCGAAGGGCCTGCCGCTCCGCGACCGCACGATGGCGGCGACCTGGCCTTCGCCGGCGCCCTTCACGGCGGAGAGCGCATAGCGGATGGTGCGCTTCTCGGCATCGACCTCGAAATCCACGCCCGACAGGTTCACCGACGGCGGCTCGACCGTGATCTTCAGCCGCTGTGCCTCCTGGCGGAATTCGGAGAGCTTGTCGGTATTGGCTTTGTCGAGCGTCATGGAGGCGGCGATGAACTCGACTGGGTAGTTCGCCTTGAGGTAGGCGGTCTGGTAGGAGATCAGCGCGTAGGCGGCGGCATGGCTCTTGTTGAAGCCGTAGTCGGCGAATTTCGCCAGGAGGTCGAAGATCTCGTCGGCCTTGGCCCGCGGGATGTCGTTAGCGACCGCGCCCTCGACGAAGCGCTCGCGCTGGGCGTCCATCTCGGACTTGATCTTCTTGCCCATGGCGCGGCGCAGCATGTCGGCTTCGCCCAGCGAATAGCCGGACAGCGTCTGCGCGGCCTGCATCACCTGTTCCTGGTAGATGATGACCCCGAACGTCTCCTTGAGCACCGGTTCGAGCTTCGGATGCGGATATTCGGGCACCTCCTCGCCGAGCTTGCGGGCGCAATAGACCGGGATATTGGCCATCGGGCCGGGGCGGTAGAGCGCCACGAGCGCGATGATGTCTTCCAGCCGATCCGCCTTCATCTCGGCCAGCGCCTTGCGCATGCCGACCGATTCCACCTGGAACACTCCGACGGTCTCGCCGCGGCCCAGCATGGCGTAGCTCGGCTTGTCGTCGAGCGGGATCTTGGCGATGTCGACCACGATGCCGCGCTGCTTGATGAGCTTCAGGCAGGTATCGATGACCGTGAGGGTCTTCAGGCCGAGGAAGTCGAACTTTACGAGACCGGCCGGCTCCACCCATTTCATGTTGAACTGGGTCGCCGGCATGTCGGACTTGGGGTCCTTGTAGAGCGGCACGAGTTCGTGCAGTGGCCGGTCGCCGATGACGATACCCGCGGCATGGGTCGAGGCATTGGAATAGAGCCCCTCGAGCGTGCGCGAGATGGCGAGGAGCTTGTCGACCTTCTCGTCCTCGGCGGCGGCCTCCTGCAGGCGCGGCTCGCCCTCGATGGCCTGCGCCAGCGTCACGGGATTGGCGGGGTTCTGCGGTACCAGCTTGGCGAGCTTGTCGACCTGGCCGAGCGGCATCTCCAGCACGCGGCCGACATTGCGCAACACGCCGCGCGCCAGGAAGGAGCCGAAGGTGACGATCTGCGCCACGCGATCGCGCCCGTAGCGGTTGCGGACGTATTGGATGACCTCCTCGCGCCGCGTCTGGCAGAAGTCGATGTCGAAATCCGGCATCGAGACGCGTTCGGGATTGAGGAAGCGCTCGAACAGAAGCCCGAACCGCATCGGGTCAAGATCAGTGACCGTGAGCGCATAGGCGACGAGCGAGCCGGCGCCCGAACCACGACCCGGCCCGACCGGAATGTCCTGGGCCTTGGCCCATTTGATGAAGTCCGAGACGATGAGGAAGTAGCCGGGGAACTTCATGTTGGCGATGACGTCGAGCTCGAAGGCGAGACGCTTCTCGTAATCCTCCTCGACGAAGCCCGGCGCAGGACCGTGGGCGGCGAGCCGTGCCGCAAGTCCGACGATCGACTGCTCGCGCAAGGCCGCCTCGGCGTCGAGCACCGTGCCATCCTGGCTCGTGTAGTTCGGCAGGATGGGCTTGCGGGTGCGGGGGCGGTAGGAGCAGCGACGCGCGATCTCGACCGTATTGGCGGTCGCCTCCGGCAGGTCGGCGAAGAGGCTCAGCATCTCGGCGCGGGTGCGGAAGCGGTGCTCCGGCGAGAGCTGCCGCCGGTCCGGCGTGCCGAGAACCTGCCCTTCGGCGATGCAGATCAGCGCATCATGGGCCTCGTGGTCCGACGTCGCGGCGAAGAAGGGCTCGTTGGTGGCGACGAGGCGCAGTCCCTTGTCATAGGCCATGGCCACGAGCTGCGGCTCGATCCGCTTCTCCTCCGGCAGGCCATGGCGTTGAAGCTCGACATAGACGTTGGCGGCACCGAAGGCGCCGACGAGCCGGTCGATCCGCGCCCAGGCGGCCTCGGGCTTGTTGGCCGTGATCACGCGGTCGATGCCACCGTTCGGGCCGCCCGTGAGCAGGATCAGGCCCTCGGTGCCGGTGGCCAATCTGTCGAAGAGAATGTGAGGCTCGTCACCGGCATCGGGGAGCGTGTAGGCCTCGGACGCGAGGCGCATGATGTTGGTATAGCCCGCTTCGGTGCAGGCCAGGATCACCACCGAGCCGCGGGCATTGCGGGCCAGGTCGCGGCCGAACAGCGCCCCATCGCCGAAGTCGATCGTCAGCTGGATCCCGGTGATCGGCTGCACGCCCTCCTTGGACAGCTTCTCCGAGAACTCCAATGCTCCGAAGAGATTGTTGGTGTCGGTGATCGCCAGGGCCGGCATGGAATCGGCTACCGCCAGCTTAGTCAGCTTGGCGATCGTCAGAGCACCCTCACGAAGCGAGAAGGACGTGTGGACATGGAGATGGACGAAGCCGGGTCCTGTCATCGTCGTCATTCCGCGGCTCCCTCCATCGAGAGACAGACACCTGCGCCCTGCGCCGCATGGTGTCGAGCGCGCGTTGCCCGCCTTCCACAGGTGCTGGCCGAGTCTCAGGTCAGATGGGCCAGCATCGCGACCGAGCAGAGAAAGGCCGCGAGGGCCATCAGTTCGAAGCCATCGGCCACCAAGCGTCTCAACATGGTCTATCCTCCCGCCGACATCGGCTGGAGGATAGTTGTTCTTGTTTTGTTCTGGCGCAACCCTGGTCGCTTGCAACCGGAGGCGCATCGGCGATCATGCTTAACGGATCCGGCGGAAACCCGCCGGACCCGATCGAGATGCTTAGCGGCAAACGCGGTGCGGAACGGGGAACAGCACCGTGCGGCAGATCGGGCGATAGATGGGACGGACGAAGGGACGCGCGAAGGGGCGATTCGGGCGGCAGCCCAGGAACGGGCCGCGGTGGAACCCGGGCCCGCAACCACCGGCCACGAGCGTCACGCCGGCGGATGCCGCGGGGGCGGAGGCGACCGGAAAAGCCTCGGCCGACAGCGGCAGGGCCGCGGTGATGAAGGCGGCCGCAACGGCCAGCTTGATGGTCTTGCGCATGTCTTGACCCTCTCGGTTCGTGAATCCGCAGCGGCGGAGGGCCGTGCGGGCTCGGTGTCAGTATCCCAGAGATCCTGCACGGTCCATGAACGTCTCTCGCCTTGGCGCGGCCAGCTTTTCGCCACCTTGCATCGGCGGATCGTCGCAGCATGCCGTGATTGTGCGGCAACAGGCGGGCGAAGCCATGCCCGAGAAGCGCCCACATACTGGACTCGTCGCCTCGATTCGGGCAGGCCAATCGCTAGAGTTGAAGCGAAACGCGCGCGATAGCCGAGGCCTCGGCTTTGAAGCAGCGCGCTGCCCAGGGCGGCGACAGAAGGGTCGATCATGACGGTAGCCGAATGCGCGGCGGGTTTCTCGGTGCTGATGACGGGCGCTCAGCTGTTCAGCACCAGTGTGGCGGCCTACCGCTGCCGCAAGATCCCGCAGCCCTTCCCGGTTCCCGACGATGCTCCCGCGGTCAGCCTCATGCGTCCGGTCTGCGGCATGGACAATTTCGAGGAGGAGACGCTCGGCTCGAGTTTCGACCTCAACTACCCGCGCTATGAACTCCTCTTCTGCTGCGAAGAGGCGGACGATCCAGTGCTGCCGTTGATCCGGCGGTTGATGGCGGCGAACCCGCAGGTCGAAGCTCGGATCCTCGTCGGGCGCGACACGATCAGCGCCAATCCCAAGCTCAACAATTGCGTCAAGGGCTGGCGCGGCGCCGCTCATGACTGGATCATCATGGCGGATTCCAACGTCCTGATGCCGCCGGACTACATTCAGCGTCTCTTGAAGCGGTATCGCCCCGATACGGGTCTCGTCTGCTCGACCCCGATCGGGTCGCGGCCGCAAAGCTTCTGGGCCGAGGTCGAATGCGGCTTTCTCAATACGCTGCAGGCCCGCTGGCAATATGCCGCCGAGGCGATCGGTTTCGGCTTTGCCCAGGGGAAGTCGATGCTCTGGCACAAGCCCGTGCTCGAAGAGCATGGATCGATCGAGGCGCTGGGTGCCGAAATCGCCGAGGATGCCGCCGCCACCAAGCTCGTGCGGCGCCAGGGGCTGAAGGTCGGCCTCGCCGACAATCCCTTCGAACAGCCGCTCGGGCGCCGCACATTCGCGGAAGTCTGGGGCCGCCAGTTGCGCTGGGCGCGGCTGCGGCGGGTGACGTTTTTACCCTTCTTCCTCCTCGAAGTCTTCGTCGGCTGCCTGTTCCCGTCGCTGGCCGCCGCCTATGCGGCTTCGGCCTATGACTACGATCCGGTGCTGGCCGGCGTTCTCGTGGCGGCGATCTGGATGGCGGCGGAAGCCGTTCTGGCCTGGTCGGCCGGCTGGCGGCTCACCTGGGCATCGCCCTTCATCTGGCTGCTGCGCGACTGCCTGCTGCCGTTCCTGTTCACCACGGCGCTGCTGACGGACGACTTCGTCTGGCGCGGCAACGCCATGACGGTGAAGGAAGAGGAAGCCAAGGTCGGCTGAGTGTCCCACCGCTCATCCGCGCGAAGGCGGGGATGAGCGAGCTGCGGAGGCCGGATCCACCAGCCTCCGCAGCCCATTACTCGGCCGCCGTCGCCTGGGGCAGCGTGGTGCGGCCCTGGCGGCCGGCCTTGAGGAGTTCCGCGACCAGGAAGGCCACCTCGATCGACTGCTCGGCATTGAGCCGCGGATCGCAGTAGGTGTGGTAGCGGTCGTGCAGATCCATGTCGGTGATGGCGCGAGCGCCGCCCGTGCATTCCGTCACGTTCTTGCCCGTCATCTCGAGATGGACGCCGCCCGGGTAGGTGCCCTCGGCCGCATGGACCTCGAAGAAAGATCGGATCTCGCTCATGATCCGGTCGAAGGGCCGGGTCTTGTAGCCACTCGAGGCCTTGATGGTGTTGCCGTGCATCGGATCGCAGGACCACACCACCGTCCGGCCCTCGCGTTCCACCGCGCGGATCAGAGCCGGCAGATGGTCGCCCACCTTGTCGGCACCGAAGCGGCAGATCAGCGTCAGCCGCCCGGCCTCGTCGGCCGGGTTGAGGATGTCGATCAGCTTCAGTAAGCCATCGGATGTCAGCGACGGGCCGCATTTCAGGCCGATCGGATTCTTCACGCCGCGGAAGAACTCGACATGGGCGCCGTCCGGCTGGCGCGTGCGATCACCGATCCAGATCATATGGCCCGACGTGGCGTAGGATTCGCCCGTCGTGGAATCGACGCGTGCCATCGCTTGCTCGTAGCCGAGCAGCAACGCCTCGTGCGAGGTGTAGAAGTCGGTCTGACGCAGCTCCGGATGATGTTCGGCATCGAGGCCGATGGCCCGCATGAACTCGAGGCTCTCGGTCAGCCGATCCGCCACGGCGGCATAGCGGGACGATTGCGGGCTGTCGGCTACGAAGCCGAGCATCCAACGGTGCGCATTCTCCAGATTGGCATAACCGCCGCCCGCAAAGGCCCGCAGCAAGTTCAGCGTCGCGGCCGACTGGCGATAGGCGTCGAGCTGGCGCTGCGGATCGGGGATCCGCGAGGCGGCGTCGAAGTCGATGCCGTTGATGATGTCGCCGCGGTAGCTCGGCAGTTCCACGCCGTCGACCGTCTCGGTCGGAGCGGAGCGCGGCTTGGCGAACTGACCCGCGATGCGGCCGACCTTCACCACCGGCACGGCACCGGCGAAGGTCATCACCAGCGCCATTTGCAGGAAGACCCGGAACGAGTCGCGGATCGTGTCGGCGGCGTGTTCGGCGAAGGCCTCGGCGCAATCGCCGCCCTGCAGCAGGAAAGCCTCGCCCCTGGCAACGGCGCCCAACGTCCGCTTGAGCTTGCGCGCCTCACCTGCAAAAACGAGCGGCGGAAAACCGGCGAGCTGCCGCTCCACGGCTTCGAGGGCGAAAGCGTCGGGATAGACCGGTGCCTGCTCGACGGGCTTCGCCCGCCAGCTCGACGGCGTCCAGTTCGCCGGGACCACGCCCGCCGACAGCTTCCGATCCTGTGCCATGACGTTACCTCTCGCCGCACGCTCTCGGCGCGCCGACGGTCCTTCGCTTGCAGTGGAGGGAGCGCTTATACACCAGCGTGACAGAGGGTCCACAGCCGCCTTGAACACAGCAGCCCCGTCCCTCGGGGCTCTTGCCGCGGCAGGAATGCGACAGCCGGACCGAAAGCGACGCCGCCCGCGCGCCGTGTCGCCCTCAACATGGTTTTGCCGCCTTGAGCATAGCAAGAAGCGTCCTTCAGGACGACGCTCGTCCCTTCGCCGGCCTACAGAGCCCGGCCCCTACCCCAACAGGCCGATGCCCGCCGCCGTCTCCTCCATCACCGCCCTGCTCACCTCCGTGCTGATGCTGATCGCCGGCAACGGCCTGATCAACACGCTGGTGCCGATGCGCGCCAAGCTCGAAGGTTTCCCGGACCTCGCGCTGGGCCTGCTCGGCTCCGCCTATTTCGCCGGCATGCTGGCGGGAACGCTCGCGGCGCCCGGCATCATCGCGCGGGCCGGCTATATCCGGGCTTTCGCGGCCTTCGTGGCGGGCTCTGTCGTCCTTACGCTCGTCTATCCCTATGCGGTGCATCCGGCCGCCTGGGTGGGGCTCCGCTATGGGATCGGCTTCCTGTTCTCGGGCTTCTACGCCGTCATCGAGGCTTGGCTCAGCGACAAGTCGAACAACGCCAATCGCGGCCGGATCTATGCCTCCTACCAGGTCGTCAGCTACGGAGCGACGGCGGCGGGACAGGAGATCCTGGCCTTCATAGACCCGCATTCGGCGGTGCTCTTTTCCATCACGGCCAGCCTGTTCGCCTTGGCCATGCTGCCCATGGCCTTCACGCAGGCCGAGCCTCCACCAAAGCCCCGCACCGTCAGCCTGCGCCTCGCCTGGCTGCACAGGACGGCGCCGGTTGCCACCGTTTCCTCCTTCGCCATCGGTTGCGCCAACGGCTCGTTCTGGGCCATGGCGCCGATCTACGGCCTCGGCCTCGGCTTCGGCCCCGGCCGGGTAGCGGGCTTCATCACGGCGGTCATCCTCGGCACTGCGCTCGCCCTCTACCCTGTCGGGCGTCTTTCCGACCGGGCCGACCGCAGGCTCGTTCTGATCGTCTTCTCGGCGATCGGCGCCTTCGCCGAAGTGGCGCTGGTGCTGGGCTCCTCCCTGCCCTACGGGCTCGTCTGCGGGCTTGGCTTCGCGGTCGGCGCCACCACGATGGTGCTTTATACGCTGGCGGTCTCGCATGCCAACGACCGAGCCGGCCCCGATCATGCCGTCACGGTCTCGTCGGGCATTCTGTTTCTTTACTGCGGCGGGGCGATCGTGGCCCCGGTTCTCGCCTCCAGCCTCATGGCGCGTTACGGCTCGTCGGCGCTCTTCGTGCAGAACGCCGTCACTCATGCGGCGCTCGCGGGCTTCGCGCTGTGGCGGATCGCTGTCCGGGAAAAGGGCGCGTCGGTGCGACGCGAACATTTGCTGAGCGAGATCGAACCCGGCCGGGGTTGAGGCTTCGGTGACGGATCTACGGTAGTGTCGCGCCCGATGTCACGCCGGAGCCCGACATGCATTCGCGAACCTGGACGTTCTTCGAAGGATCCTGGCACGAGGGCAATATCCCCATCATGGGGGTCAGGACTCATGCGTCCTGGATGGCATCGTCGGTCTTCGACGGTGCCCGGGCCTTCGAAGGCGTGATGCCCGATCTCGACCGCCATTGCGAACGCATCAACGATTCGGCCCGTGCCTTCGGCCTCGACCCCGTCGTCGCGCCGGGCCGCTGGGCGGAACTGGCCCGCGAGGGCGTCGGCAAGTTCGGCCCGGATCCGGAACTCTACATCCGCCCCTTCTACTGGGCCGAGGGCGGCTTTGGCGGCGGCGTCATGTTCGATCCCGACACGACGCGCTGGTGCCTGTCGGTCTACGAATCGCCGATGCCGAAGCCTGTTGGGGTCTCGATGACGCTCTCGCCCTTCCGTCGTCCGACGCCCGAGACGGCGCCGCTCGACGCCAAGGCCGGATGCCTCTACCCCAACGGTGCGCGGGCGCTGAGAGAAGCCAAGAGCCGCGGCTTCGACAATTGCATCATGCGCGACGGATTGGGCCACGTGGCCGAACTCGCCAACGCCAATGTCTTCATGGCCAAGGACGGCATCGTCTACACGCCGGCGGCGAACGGCACCTTTCTCGCCGGCATCACGCGCTCGCGGGTCATCGGCCTGCTGCGCGGGGCCGGGATCACGGTGGTCGAGGGCGCGATGGAATACGCCCGCTTCGCCGAGGCCGACGAGGTGTTCTCGTCCGGCAACTTCGCCAAGGTCATGCCGGTGACCCGCATCGACGACCGCTCGCTCCAGCCCGGCCCCATCACCACACAGCTACGGAAGCTTTACTGGGATTTTGCCCACGGGTGAGGTGATCAGGTCGGTTGCACCCGGTCGGGCGCCTTGACGACAAAGTCACTTGGCTCAAGACCCCTTCCGCCGCGCGTCCCACCAGGCCATGCGGCGGCCGATGTCGCGCTCGAAGCCGCGCTCGGTCGGGCGGTAGAGACTCTGGCGGCCGATGGCGTCCGGCCAGTAGTTCTGCCCCGAGAAGGCGTCGGGTTCGTCGTGGTCGTAGCGATAGCCCTCCCCATAACCCTCGCGCTTCATCACCTTGGTGGGCGCATTCAGAATCGTCTTCGGCGGCAGCACCGAACCGTGATGTTTCGCCAGCGTGGTCGCGGCCTTGAACGCCACGTAGACGGCGTTGCTCTTGGGCGCGGTCGCCAGATAGACGACGGCCTGGGCGATGGAGAGTTCGCCTTCCGGGCTGCCAAGGAAATCGAAGGCCTCCTTGGCGGCGTTGGCCACGACCAGCGCCTGCGGATCGGCCATGCCGATATCCTCCGACGCCATCCGAACGATACGCCGGGCCAGGAAGAGGCGATCTTCGCCGGCGTCGAGCATGCGGGCGAAGTAATAGAGCGCCGCATCGGGGTCGGAGCCGCGCACCGCCTTGTGCAGCGCCGAGATGAGGTTGTAGTGCCCGTCCTGTGCCTTGTCGTAGAGAGGTGCGCGGCGCTGCACGATCTCGACGAGCCGGGCCGGGTCGAGCACCTCGTCCGGCCGCACGGCGCGCCAGACGTCCTCGGCGAGGTTGAGGAGAGCGCGGCCGTCGCCGTCCGCCATGCCGATCAGCGTCTCGCGCGCCTCGGGAGACAGCGGCAGGGGTCTCGCCTCTACGGATTCGGCGCGATCGAGCAATTCGGCCATGGCGTCCGCGTCGAGCGAGCGGAAGACCAGCACTCGGGAGCGGGAGAGCAAAGCGCTGTTGAGTTCGAAGGACGGGTTCTCGGTCGTGGCGCCGACCAGCGTCACGGTTCCGTCCTCCATGACGGGGAGGAAACCGTCCTGCTGGGCGCGGTTGAACCGGTGGATCTCGTCGACGAAGAGAAGGGTGCCGCGTCCCACGCGGCGGCGTGCGCGAGCCTCCTCGAACAGCTTCTTGAGATCGGCGACACCCGTAAAGATCGCCGAGGCGGCGACGAAATCGAGGCGGGTGGAGCTCGCTAGGAGGCGCGCCACCGTGGTCTTGCCCGTGCCGGGTGGTCCCCAGAAGATCAGCGAGCCTGGACTTCGGCTCGACAAAAGCCGCGTCAGCGCGCCGTCCGGTCCGACGAGATGCCCCTGCCCCGCCACCTCCGCCAGGCTCTTCGGCCGCAACCGGTCGGCCAGAGGCCGCTCCGCTTCGGGGGTGACGGGTTCCGGTGCCGAAGCCGGAGCCGGATCGAGGCCGGCGGAGGAGAACAGGTCGCTCATGCCCTACCTTGCCCTCTCTCCTTCTCCCGTCAAACGGGAGAAGGGAAAGGCTAGCCCCCGAGCTCCGAGTCGATCACCTGACCGCCTCGGTCGATCGTGACGTGCCAGAAGTCCTGATGGGTCGCGGTGGCCTTCTCGAACTGGCGCGTCGTCGTAATCTTGGCCCGACCCAGACCGAGAATCACGTCACCCTTCTGAATGCCCGTCATGGCGGCCGGCGACGTGTCGCCGACGGCCGTGACCACCACGCCCTGCCGCACGCCGTTGAGCTGGAGGTCGTCGGCCACCGCCGGAGAGTAGTTCACGACGGTGGCTCCCGAGAAGGGCGAGTCGTTGCTGAGCGTCACCGCATCCCGGGCCGGCACTTCGGGTGCCGCCAGCAGTTTCAGTGCAACGTGCAGGCTCTGCGGGCCGCGGCGCACCACGAGATCCGTGGTCTCTCCCAGCGGCTTGGTGGCGATGCGGTAGCCGAAGGCATCGGGATCGTCGACCGCAGCGCCGTCGACTCCGACGATGACATCGCCGCGCTTCAGCCCAGCTGCCTCGGCGGGGCTGCCGTCCACGAAGTCGGAGACCAGGACACCGGCCGGCCGATCGAGCCCCAGCGCCTCACCCATATCGCGCGTGATGCCCTGCAGGCTGGCGCCGAGCCAGGGCCGACGGACGCGGTCGGCGCCGGACCGCGCCGCCGTGATGACGCTCTTCACCATGTTGACGGGAATGGCGAAGCCGATGCCGACGCTGCCTCCCGATTGCGAATAGATGGCCGAATTGATCCCGATCAGCCGCGAGCGCATGTCGACCAGCGCGCCACCCGAATTGCCCGGGTTGATGGCAGCATCGGTCTGGACGAAATACTGATAGTCGCTCTTGCCGATCTGGCTGCGCGCCAGGCCCGAGACGATGCCCTGCGTCACGGTCTGGCCGACACCGAAGGGGTCTCCGACCGCCAGTACGATGTCGCCGACTTCGAGCGCGTCGGAATCGCCGAGATCCATCACGGGGAGATCCTTGGCGCCCTTGAGGCGCAGCACCGCGAGGTCGGTTCGCTCGTCACGCAACACGATATCGGCCGGATATTCGTGCTTGTCCGCCATAGCGACGCGGACATCCGTCATGCCCTCGATCACGTGGTAGTTGGTGATGACCAGGCCTGAGGCATCGACGATGACCCCGGAGCCGAGGGACTGAGCGGTGGGGTTTCCGGGCCGGTCGTGGCCGCCGAAGAACTGGCGGAAGATCGGATCATCGAGCAGGCTGTTGCGCGGCCGCTTCTCGACACGCGAGGCATAGACGTTGACCACCGCCGGAGCGACACGCTTCACCACGGGAGCGAAGGACAGGACGACATCGGCCTTCCCGGCCGGTAATTGCCGATCCTCGGCACGGGACGGAACGGCCAGCGCCAGAAGAAGGGGCAGGGCCAGGATGGCAGGGAAGCGGGTCGGCATGGAGTTGCTCATCCTTGTCGAAGGTATTCGCGATCGAAGGTGATCTATGACGTGGCATGGGCGATCGAAAGCCCCTGCGCCGATCAGGCCTCAGCCACGACCGATCCGATGCCCGCCATGAAAAAAAGGGCCGGCGGCGTGAGCCCCGGCCCTTCTTCAAGCGGATCGCGTCAAATCAGGCGGCGTCGGACTCGGGCGAGGCCGTGTACTTGCCGAGCGAGGAACCCTTGGCATCGACATCACGGTCGACGAATTCGATGACGGCCAGCGGGGCATTGTCGCCGAAGCGAAAGCCGGCCTTGAGGACGCGGGTGTAGCCACCCTGGCGGTCCTTGTAGCGCGGGCCGATGATGTCGAAGAGCTTCTTGACGACAGCGGCCTGACGAATCTCCGCCATCGCCATGCGGCGGGCATGAAGATCGCCGCGCTTGCCAAGGGTGACGAGCTTCTCGACGACGGGACGGAGATCCTTGGCCTTCGGCAGCGTGGTGACGATTTGCTCGTGGTGGATAAGGTTGGCGCACATGTTGGAGAACATCGCCTTGCGGTGTTCGGCAGTGCGGCCGAAGCGGCGCTTCTTGTGACCGTGATACATGAGGGGCTCCTGTGATTGTTATGCGGCCGCCGTGCCAAGGAACGGCCGCTCTCTTGACCGGGCCTCATGGGCCCGGACCTTGTCCGGTGCCGTCAGGCCCGCCGTGAAGCTCAGTAGTGTTCTTCGAACCGCTTGGCGAGTTCGTCGATGTTTTCCGGCGGCCAGCCGGAGATCTCCATGCCGAGGTGCAGACCCATCTGGGCCAGCACTTCCTTGATCTCGTTCAGCGACTTGCGGCCGAAGTTCGGGGTGCGGAGCATCTCGGCTTCGGACTTCTGGATCAAGTCGCCGATGTAGACGATATTGTCGTTCTTCAGGCAGTTGGCCGAGCGAACCGAAAGTTCGAGCTCGTCGACCTTCTTCAGCAGCGCCGGGTTGAAGGCGAGTTCCGGGATCGAGGCCGAGACCTCCTCGCGACGCGGCTCCTCGAAATTGACGAAGACATTGAGCTGGTCTTGCAGAATGCGGGCCGAATAGGCGATCGCGTCCTCGGGGCTAATGCCGCCGTTGGTCTCGACCGTCATGGTCAACTTGTCATAATCGAGGATCTGGCCGGCCCGGGTATTCTCGACCCGGTAGGAGACCTTGCGAACGGGCGAGTAGAGGCTGTCGACCGGGATCAGGCCGATCGGGGCGTCCTCGTTGCGGTTGCGATCCGCCGGCACATAGCCCTTGCCGGTGTTGACGGTGAATTCCATGCGGATCTCAGCGCCCTCGTCGAGGGTGCAGATGATCAGTTCGGGGTTCAGCACGGTGACGTCGTTGACGACCTGAATGTCGCCAGCCTTGACGACGCCCGGACCGGACTTCTTCAGCACCATGCGCTTCGGGCCTTCGCCCACCATCTTGATCGAGATGTCCTTGATGTTGAGGACGATGTCGGTGATGTCCTCGCGAACACCCGGGATGGAAGAGAACTCGTGCAGCACGCCGTCGATCTGCACGGCCGTGACGGCTGCGCCCTGAAGCGACGACAGCAGAATGCGGCGCAGCGCATTGCCCATGGTCAGACCGAAGCCGCGCTCGAGCGGCTCCGCGACCACGACGGCGACGCGCTTCGGGTCGTCACCGATCTGAACCTCGAGCTTGTTAGGCTTGATGAGGTCCTGCCAATTCTTCGAGATCACTGCGGTCATGGCTGGGTTTCCGAGCCTGGCCTCGGCCGGGGGAGCGGCGAGAGACGGCTAAAGGTGGGCACCTTGGCGAAGCGGGACGCTTGTCGGCGTCCCCTCGGCGAAGGCGCCCGAGGTGTCGGGTGATACCGTCCGAAAGACGGGAACGCAGCAAAGGGCGGCACCAGGAAGATGCCGCCCCTCACCAAGAGATCGTCTGATCAGACGCGACGACGCTTGCGCGGGCGACAGCCGTTATGCGGGATCGGCGTCACGTCGCGGATCGAGGTCACGGTGAAGCCCGACGCCTGGATGGCGCGTAGAGCCGACTCACGCCCCGACCCAGGGCCCGACACTTCGACCTCGAGCAGGCGCATGCCATGCTCCTGCGCCTTGCGGGCGGCATCCTCGGCGGCCATCTGGGCCGCGTAGGGGGTCGACTTGCGCGAGCCCTTGAAACCCATGGTGCCGGCGGACGACCACGAGATGGTGTTACCCTGCGCGTCCGTGATGGTGATCATCGTGTTGTTGAACGTCGAATTCACATGGGCGACGCCCGATGCGATATTCTTGCGTTCACGACGACGGACGCGATTTGCCTCTTTTGCCATAATATCCAGTCCTGGTCCTTCAAGCGCGCCCGTGATGCCAGGCGCTCGGGAGAGTGCTTCTCGATCCCCGGATCAAGTCCGGGGATGACCCGCTTTCAGCGGATCACTTCTTCTTGCCGGCGATCGGCTTGGCCTTGCCCTTGCGGGTCCGGGCATTGGTATGGGTGCGCTGGCCGCGGACGGGCAGCTGGCGACGATGACGAAGACCGCGGTAGCAGCCGAGATCCATCAGACGCTTGATGTTGATCGAATTCTCGCGGCGCAGGTCACCCTCGACGAGGTAGTCGCGGTCGATCGTCTCACGAATCTGAAGGACCTCCGCATCCGACAGCTGAGCGACGCGACGCTCGGCCGGGATGTTGACCTTCGCGCAGATTTCCTGGGCCTTCTGCCCACCGATACCGTGAATATACTGAAGCGCGATCACCACGCGCTTGTTGGTCGGGATATTGACGCCAGCGATACGGGCCACGTGTATTCTCCATGCGCCGGGCACCGCCGTGCCAATTGACGCTGTTCCTGGATTGCAGCCAACGATGAAAGGCCGGGTCCCCGCGTGGGACAACCCGGCGCCGCGATGTCGAAGGCTCGCAGGGTCGCCATAGCGGCTTCCCGATGGATCGTCAAGGATCGGTTGACGACGGACGAAGCCCCTGTCCCTCGCGGGCACGAGAGGCTACTTCGGATCTAGCGGGACCGTACGGTCTCGACGACGCTCAGGGCGTCGTCGATGGCCCGAGCCACCGCATCGATGGGCGCCATGCCATCGATCAGCTTCAGACGACCCGTCTCGGCGTAATAGGCCGACACCGGTGCGGTCTGCTCCCGGTAAACCTCGAGGCGCTTTGCAAGCACTTCGGGAGAATCGTCAGGGCGCACCGTAGCGCCGGCCGCGACGGTCTCAGCCGCGCGTTTCTCGATGCGCGCCACCAGGACGGCGGGATCGACCTCGAGTTCCAGCACGGCATCGAGCTTCAGGCCGCGGTGCTCCAAGGCGAGATCCAGCGCTTCGGCCTGCGCGACCGTGCGCGGAAATCCATCAAGAATGAAGCCCCGCGCCGCATCGGCCTCCATGAAGCGCTCGGCCACGATGCCCACCACCACCGCATCCGACACGAGACCGCCGGCATCCATCACCGCCTTGGCTTTCAGACCGACCGGCGTTCCCGCCTTGACGGCGGCACGCAGCATGTCGCCCGTCGAGAGTTGCGGTATCCCGTGACGCTGCATCAGCCGCGTCGCTTGCGTTCCTTTTCCGGCGCCAGGTGGGCCCAGAAATACGATCCTCATCGCTTCTTCCCTCTGAGCCGCGATTTCTTGATCAGGCTCTCATATTGTTGCGCCTGCAGATGGCCGTGAACCTGCGCCACCGTATCCATGGTGACGCTCACGACGATCAGCAGCGACGTCCCACCGAAGTAGAACGGCAGCGCCGCATAGGAGATCAGAAGCTCCGGAAGAAGGCAAATGATTGCCAAATAGCCTGCTCCGAGCACTGTGATGCGGGTCAGGATCGTATCGATATACTGTGCCGTGCGCTCACCGGGCCGCACGCCTGGGACGAACCCGCCGTGCTTGCGCAGGTTGTCGGCGGTCTCGACCGGGTTGAACACGACCGCCGTGTAGAAGAAGGCAAAGAACACGATCAGGAAGAGATAGAGCACGATATAGGCGGGACGCCCGTGCCCGAGGAAGCTCGTCACCGTGCCAAGCCAGCCGCCGCCGTTGCCGTTCATCTGGGTGAAGTTCGCCACCGTGGTCGGCAGGAGCAGCAGCGATGAGGCGAAGATCGGCGGGATGACGCCGGACGTATTGAGCTTCAACGGCAGGAACGAGGTCTGCCCCTCGAACATCCGGTTGCCCACCTGGCGCTTCGGATAGGTGATCAGCACGCGCCGCTGCGCCCGCTCCATGAAGACGATGAAGGCGATGGTGGCGATCGCCACCACCACGACGGCGAGGATGAAGACCGTCGAAATGGCCCCCTGACGCCCGAGTTCCAACGTATGGCCGATGGCCGCCGGGAAGGCCGCGATAATCCCGGCGAAGATGATCAGCGACGAGCCGTTGCCGATGCCCCGCGATGTAATCTGCTCGCCAAGCCACATCAGGAACATCGTCCCCCCCATCAGGGTGATGACGGTCGACACGCGGAAGAAGACACCGGGATCGGTGACGATGCCCGCCTGCCCCTCGAGCCCGGCCGAGATGCCGTAGGCCTGGAACAGGGCCAGGATCACAGTCAGGTAGCGGGTGTATTGATTGATGACCTTCCGGCCGGACTCACCCTCTTTCTTCAGCGCCTCCAACGACGGCACGACCGAGGTCATGAGCTGAATGATGATGGAGGCCGAGATATAGGGCATGATGTTCAGGGCGAAGATCGCCATGCGTTGCACGGCGCCGCCCGAGAACATGTTGAAGAGCTCGAGAACGCCCTGCTTCTGGCCCGAGAAATTGGCTTCGAAAGCGGCGGGGTCGATGCCCGGCAGTGGGATGTAGGTCCCGAGCCGGTAGACCATCAAGGCGCCCAGCGTGAACCAGATACGCTTCTTGAGCTCCTCGGCCTTGCCGATCGAGGCGAAATTGATGTTCGCTGCGAGCTGTTCCGCTGCCGACGCCATATCTGCTCCAGGAAACGCCTTAAGGGCACGTCTGTCGTGCGATCATTAAAGCAGGATCGGTTCGGTTGGAAATGCCTCGGCGGCTCCAACCGATAAAACTGCGGAAATGGGACCGCCGAAGCGTACACCCGTTCCCGTCACTCACCCCATAGCACAACAGGGTGGTCGGCTCCCGCCGCCACCCTGTTGCAGATCGTCAGATGCGGGTCGCCCCGCCCTGCCCCGCCACGATGGCGGGATCAGGCTTCGGCGGTCTTTTCGGCCTTGGGTGCCTTGAGCACCTTCACCGACCCCCCGGCGGCCTCGATGGCGGCGATCGCCGACTTCGAAGCCAGCGCCACTTCGAATTCGAGCTTCGCCGTGATCTCGCCGGCGCCGAGGATCTTCACGCCATCCCGGGCCTTGGTGCAGACACCCGCGTCGACCAGCGTCTCGATGGTGATCGGGCCACCCTGCAGCTTCCCTTCGTCGATCGCCTTCTGGATGCGGCCGACGTTGACCTCGTTGTAGTCGAGACGGAAGATGTTGGTGAAGCCGCGCTTGGGCAGGCGACGATGCAGCGGCATCTGACCGCCCTCGAAACCCTTGATGCGCACGCCGGTTCGGGCCTTCTGACCCTTCACGCCGCGACCACCGGTCTTACCCTTGCCCGAGCCGATACCGCGGCCGATGCGCATGCGGGGCTTGGAGGCGCCCGCGTTGTCTCTGATTTCGTTGAGTTTCATCGGACGATCCTCACTCGCCGTCGACAACACGGACGAGGTGGGCGACGCTCGCCACCATGCCACGGGTCGAGGGGTTGTCGATCAGCGATGAGCGGCGGCCGATCTTGTTTAGGCCGAGAGCCACCAGCGTCTGACGCTGATGGGCCGGGCGGCCAATGGGGCTCTTCGTCTGCTCGACGACGAACTTGCTGCTGCTCTGGGAGTCCATGTCAGTCCTCCTCAGGCTTCGGCGACGTCGGCATCCACGCCCTGACGGCGCGACTGCAGAGTGGAGACCTTCAGGTTACGGCGAGCCGCAACCTGGCGGGGCGAATCCTCATGGGTCAGCGCGTCGAAGGTGGCGCGAACCATGTTGTAGGGATTCGACGAGCCTTGGCTCTTCGCCACGACGTCATGAACGCCAAGCGTCTCGAAGACGGCGCGCATCGGGCCACCGGCGATGATGCCGGTACCGGCCGGAGCGGCCCGAAGGATGACCTTACCGGCGCCGTGGCGCCCGTTCACGTCGTGGTGCAACGTGCGGCCCTCGCGTAGCGGCACGCGGATGAGACCGCGCTTCGCAGCTTCCGTGGCCTTGCGAATGGCTTCCGGCACTTCACGCGCCTTGCCATGACCGAAGCCGACGCGACCCTTCTGATCACCGACGACGACGAGCGCCGCGAAACCGAAGCGACGGCCGCCCTTCACCACCTTGGCGACACGGTTGATGTGAACGAGCTTGTCCACGAATTCATTGTCGCGATCGTCACGATCGCGCTCTCTTTCACGAGCCATTTCACTATCCGTCACTTACGCGGCGATCCGGGAGGGATCCACCGCTCGCTGGGAGGGTTGCGGGAACGCAAGATCGGCGCGGACTGCGGTAAAACCGCCCCACGCCGCTTGTTACCTGCAAGAGAACGGGCCGACCCGTAACCGACGCGAACGTCACCGACAAGCCGGCCCGATGATGTCGAACCCGGATCCGCTAAAAGCGGATCAGAACTTCAGGCCACCCTCGCGGGCACCATCGGCCAGGGCCTTGATACGGCCGTGGTACATGTAAGCACCGCGATCGAAGACCACTTCGCTGACGCCGGCCTCGACGGCCCGCTTGGCGATGAGTTCCCCGATATGCTTGGCGGCCGCCTTGTCGGCGCCCGTCTTCAGGCTTTCCCGGCTGTCCTTCTCCAGTGAGGAGGCGGAGGCCAGGGTCACGCCACGCGTGTCGTCGATGACTTGCGCATAGATCTGCTTGGACGACCGGAAGACCGAAAGACGCGGACGGCCGCCGGCATTCTTCCGAATGGCCAGTCGGACGCGGGCCTTGCGGCGGTCGGAAAGATCGCTCTTGCTCATGGCCCTTACTTCTTCTTGCCTTCCTTGCGGAAGATGAACTCGCCCGCGTATTTCACGCCCTTGCCCTTGTAGGGCTCCGGCGGGCGATAGCTGCGGATTTCGGAGGCCACCTGGCCGACTTCACGCTTGTCGATGCCGGTGATGACCAGCTCGGTCGGCCGCGTCGCCTTGATATCGATGCTATCCGGGATCGGATAGTTAACGTCATGACTGTAGCCAAGCGACAGAACAAGGTTCTTACCCTGCACCGCAGCCTTGTAGCCGACGCCCGTGATTTCGAGCTTGCGCTCGAACCCGGCGGAGACGCCGACGACCAGATTGTTGATCATCGCGCGGGACATGCCCCACATGGCCTGGGCGCGCTTCGTCTCCGAACGCGGCTTGACCGAGACTTCGTTATCGTTGAGCGCCACGTCGCAATCTTCAGGCACGACGAAGGAGAGAGTCCCCTTCGCGCCCTTGACCGATACCGACTGGCCCTCGACCGTCGCGGTCACGCCCGCAGGGAGCGAGACCGGCTTTTTACCGACTCTGGACATTGTCAAAACCCTTCATGGCGTGAGGTCAGAAGACCTTGCACAAGACCTCGCCGCCGACGTTGTTGTCGCGAGCGGCGTGGTCGGCCATGACGCCCTTGGGCGTCGACACGATGCTGATGCCGAGACCGTTGGCGACGCGCGGAAGGGCGTCGACAGCCGCGTAGACGCGACGGCCAGGGCGCGACACGCGCTCGATCATCTTGATGACCGGGGCATTGTCGAAATACTTGAGTTCGATGTCGAACTCGGTGCGGCCGTTACCATGGTCGGTGGTGGAGTAACCGCGGATGTAGCCTTCCTGCTCCAGGACGTCGAGGACGTTGGCACGCAGGCGGGAACCCGGAGTCGACACTTTGCCCTTCTTGCGAAGCTGAGCATTGCGGATGCGGGTGAGCATATCGCCAAGGGGATCGTTCACAGACATGATGCGCTCCCTTACCAGCTGGACTTCACGAGGCCTGGGATCAGGCCCTTGTTGCCCAGCTCGCGAAGCGCGATGCGGGACATCTTCATCTTGCGATAGACCGACCGGGCGCGGCCGGACACTTCACAACGATTGCGGATGCGCGCCGCCGCCGAATTGCGCGGCAATTCGGAAAGCTTCAACCGCGCCTCGAAACGTTCCTCCATGGGGAGGGTCGAATCGTCGGCAATACCCTTGAGCCGGGCGCGCTTCGCCGCATACTGCTTCACCAGCGCCCGCCGGTGTTCATTCTTCTCGACAGAACTCTTTTTAGCCATTGAGTTGTCCTCGCCTTTCCGCGTCTGAAGTCAGTGCTTCACTGCCGGAACGGGAAATTGAAAGCACGAAGGAGCGCACGCGCTTCGTCGTCGGTCTTCGCCGTGGTGCAGACGATGATGTCCATGCCGAGCATCGTCTCGGCCTTGTCATAGTCGATCTCGGGGAAGATGATGTGTTCCTTGATGCCCATGGCGAAGTTGCCACGGCCGTCGAAGGACTTCGGGCTCAGGCCGCGGAAATCGCGAACCCGCGGCAGCGCGATCGTGATCAGACGGTCGAGAAACTCGTACATGCGCGTCTCGCGCAATGTCACCTTGGCGCCGAGCGGCATATTCTCACGAACCTTGAAGGTCGAGATAGCATTGCGCGCGTGCGTGATGATCGGCTTCTGGCCGGCGATCAGGGACAGATCGGCAGCTGCGCTCGTCACCTTCTTGGTGTCGTTCACGGCCTCCCCAACGCCCATGTTCAGGACGATCTTGTCCAGCCGGGGCACCGACATCGCATTCTTGTAGCCGAACTCCTCGACCATCTTCTGACGGATGGTGTCGCGATAGATCTGCTTCATGCGCGGCACATAGCCGGCCGGGGTGGCGGGCGAGGCCTCCATGTTCACGTCGGTGCCGGTCTTGCGACCTTCCCTCGCGGCGCTTTTCGCGGCCTTCTTGGAGCCCGCTGCTGCCTGAGCCTCAGCCATCGATCTGATCTCCCGAACCCTTGGCGATGCGGACCTTGCGGCCGTCCTCGAGCACCTTGAAGCCGACCCGGACCGGCTTGCCGGTGGTGGGGTGCTGCAGGGCGAGGTTCGACAGATGGATCGTCGCTTCCTTGCTGATGATGCCGCCTTCCTGGCGGGCCGACTGCGCCTGGTGGCGCTTGACGAGATTCACGCCCTGGACAATGGCGCGCTCGTCCTTTGGCATGACCTGAAGGACCTCGCCCTGCGTGCCGCGGTCACGGCCGGCTAGGACGACAACCTTGTCGCCCTTCTTGATCTTGGCCGCCATTACAGCACCTCCGGCGCGAGCGAGATGATCTTCATATGGTTCTTGGCACGCAGCTCGCGCGGAACCGGCCCGAAGATACGGGTGCCGATCGGCTCGGACTGGTTATTGACGATCACGGCGGCGTTGGCATCGAAGCGGATCACTGAACCATCGGCGCGCTTGATGTCCTTGGCGGTGCGAACCACCACGGCCTTCATCACATCGCCCTTCTTCACGCGACCGCGCGGAATGGCTTCCTTGATGGAGACGACGATGATGTCGCCCACACCGGCGTACTTCCGCTTGGAGCCGCCGAGGACCTTGATGCACATGACACGGCGGGCGCCGGAATTGTCAGCGACATCGAGGTTAGTCTGCATCTGAATCATCGATTATGACTTTCTGTCAGAACGGTTTCCGGCCCGGTTTCCCGGCCGCCGGACTGCGCCTGGTGGAGGCTGGATCGCCCCAAGGGGCCCCTCCTCCGGATCGACGGGGCGCTTAGGCCCCGGTTGACGTCTCGGCGCCGAGAACGATCCAGCGCTTCAGCTTGGAAATGGGACGGGTCTCTTCGATCGAAACCGTGTCGCCGACCTTATAGGTCTTCGCTTCGTCGTGCGCATGATAATTCTTCGAGCGACGAACGGTCTTCTTCAACAGCGGATGGGTGAAGCGACGCTCCACCTTGACCACGACGGTCTTCTCCTGCTTGTCGCTGACGACCACGCCCTGGAGGATACGCTTCGGCATCGTGTTATCTCACCCGTTCGCTGCGGCGCGCTTCATCGCCGCCAGCGTCTTGACCCGCGCGATGTCGCGACGGACCAAGCGGACCGTGGAGGTATTCTCCAACTGTCCCGTGGCGCGCCGAAAGCGCAGGTTGAACTGTTCGCGCTTCAGCCGAAGCACTTCATCGTTGAGCTGGTCGTCCGACATGACCCAGAGGTCGGACAGGCGCTGCTTGGTCTTCATGGTAGTCCGTCCTTACTCGGCGATGCGCTCGACGAAGCGCGTCTTGATCGGCAGCTTGGCGGCCGCCAGGGTCAGCGCCTCGCGGGCGAGTTCGACCGGCACGCCGTCGAGCTCGAACATGATACGTCCGGGATGCACGCGAGCGGCCCAGAACTCGGGAGCGCCCTTGCCCTTACCCATGCGCACTTCGGTCGGCTTCTTCGAAACTGGCACGTCCGGGAAGATGCGGATCCACACACGGCCGGCACGCTTCATGTGACGCGTGAGAGCACGACGCGCCGCCTCGATCTGACGCGCGGTTATGCGCTCCGGCTCGAGAGCCTTCAGGCCGAACTGGCCGAAGTTGAGCTCGAAGCCGCCTTTGGCTTCGCCGCTGATGCGGCCCTTGAAGGCCTTGCGAAAGCGGGTTCGCTTGGGTTGCAACATGGGAAGTAACGTCCTGAAAAATCGTTCGGAGCACGTCCGGACCGCTCGAGCGCTCGCGAGAGCCCTCGAGGTCGGTCGATGGGTCTTGCTATTTCATGCCGGGGCACGTCACGCAACTGTCAACGTACGCCGAACCTGCGGATCGGCCCGAAGGTCGATCCAAGTGGGAGAAGAATCCGGCTGGATAAAGCCTGGTGAACCACGCCGATTCACGCCCCGAGAGGCAAGAGGCCTATCAGGCGCGTTCGCGGCGTCCGCGATCACGATCGCGACCACCACGGTCGTCATCGCGGCGGCGACGCTCGCCACCCGGCGCGTGCTCCTGAGCGGCGGCGCGCTTGTCCTGCGCCATCGGATCATGCTCCAGGATCTCACCCTTGAAGATCCAGACCTTGATACCACAGGTGCCATAAGCCGTATTGGCGGTTGCGACGCCATAGTCGACGTCGGCGCGCAAGGTGTGCAGCGGGACGCGGCCCTCGCGGTACCATTCCTGGCGAGCGATCTCGGCGCCACCGAGACGACCCGAGCAGTTGATCCGGATGCCTTCGGCCCCGAGCCGCATCGCAGACTGAACGGCGCGCTTCATGGCGCGACGGAAAGCAACGCGACGCTCAAGCTGCTGGGCGATCGAATCGGCCACCAACGTCGCGTCGATCTCGGGCTTGCGCACCTCGACGATGTTGATCACCACCTCGGAGGTCGTGATCTTGCCGACGAGCTTACGGAGCTTGTCGATGTCGGCGCCCTTCTTGCCGATCACCACGCCCGGGCGAGCCGAGTGGATGGTGACCCGGCACTTCCGGTGCGGACGCTCGATGACGATCTTGGAGATCGCCGCCTGCTTCAGAGCCGCCATGAGGACCTCGCGGATCTTCATGTCCTCGTGCAACAGCTTCCCGTACTCGCCCTTGCTGGCGAACCAGCGCGAATCCCAGGTGCGGTTGATGCCGAGCCGCAGCCCGATCGGATTGACCTTCTGACCCATGGTTAAATCCTTCAGGCCGCCGACTGGACTTCGCGGACGATGATCGTGAGGTTCGAGAAAGGCTTCTCGATGCGCCCGGCCCGGCCGCGGGCGCGGGGGCTGAAGCGCTTCATGACCATGGCCTTGCCGACATAGGCTTCGGAGACGATGAGATCGTCGACGTCGAGCTCGTGATTGTTCTCGGCATTGGCAATGGCGCTTTCCAGCGCCTTCTTGACCTCGACCGAGATCCGCTTGCGCGAGAACTCGAGATCGGCCAGCGCCGTCTCGACTTTCTTGCCACGGATCAACTGCGCCAGGAGGTTCAGCTTCTGCGGCGACACACGCAACATGCGCGCGACACACTTGGCCTCGGTCTCGGGGAGCGCGCGGGGCTTGGCCTGCTTGCTCATCGGATCACCTCTTGGACTTCTTGTCCGCGGCGTGGCCGTGGAACGTACGGGTGGGCGAGAACTCACCGAACTTGTGACCGATCATGTCTTCGGTGACCGTCACGGGAACATGTTTGTGGCCGTTGTGAACCCCGAAGGTGAGGCCCACGAACTGCGGCAGGATGGTAGAGCGACGGCTCCACATCTTGATGACTTCGGAACGCCCGCCGCCGCGCACGGTGTCTGCCTTCTTCAGCAGATAACCGTCGACGAAAGGACCTTTCCAGATCGAACGTGACATGGATCAACCCTTACTTTTTGCGGGCGTGGCGGGAGGCGACGATGAACTTGCCCGTCGACTTGTTGGTGCGTGTCTTCTTGCCCTTGGTGGGCTTGCCCCACGGGGTCACCGGATGACGACCACCCGAGGTGCGGCCTTCGCCGCCGCCGTGCGGATGATCGACCGGGTTCATCGTGACGCCGCGGTTATGCGGACGCCGTCCGAGCCAGCGGCGCCGACCGGCCTTGCCGTGAGAGATGTTCATGTGGTCGGGGTTGGACACCGACCCGACCGTGGCGAAGCAGCCGCCATGGATCAGGCGCTGCTCGCCCGACGACAGACGCAGCGAGACATAGCCAGAGTCACGCCCAACGATCTGAGCGTAGGATCCCGCCGACCGGGCAATGGCGCCGCCCTTGCCGATCTTCATCTCGATGTTGTGAACGATCGTGCCCACCGGGATGGAGGCCAGAGGCATGGCGTTGCCCGGCTTCACATCGGCCTGCTGCCCCGACACGACCTCGTCACCGACGCCAAGCTTCTGCGGCGCAATGATGTAGGCTGCCTCGCCATCGGCGTAGCGCACGAGGGCGATGAAGGACGTGCGGTTTGGATCATACTCGATCCGCTCGACTTTCGCGGGTTGATCGAGCTTGCGCCGCTTGAAGTCGATGATGCGGTAGGTCTGCTTGTGACCACCGCCCCGGAAGCGGACCGTGATCCGGCCCGTGTTTCCGCGACCGCCCGACTTCGAAATACCCTCGGTGAGGATCTTCAGCGGCTTGCCCTTGTAGAGCCCGCTGCGGTCGACGATCACGAGCTGGCGAAGGCTCGGCGTGACCGGTTTGAATGTCTTCAGTGCCATGGCACTTTAATCCTTATGCCTGCGCTCAGAGACCCGTGGTGACGTCGATCTTGTGGCCGGCCGCGAGAGTGACAACGGCCTTCTTCAGGTCGTTCTGACGACCCTTGAAGCCGCGGAACGTCTTGGCCTTGCCCTTGCGGATCAGGGTGTTGACGGCCTCGACCTTGACATCGAACAGCTGCTCGACGGCCGCTTTGATCTGCGGCTTAGTGGCGGTCTTGGCGACCTTGAACACCACTTGGTTATAGTCGGACGCAGCCGTGGCCTTCTCGGTGATCACCGGAGAAAGGATCACGTCGTAGTGGCGGGGATCCTGGCTCATTTAAATCGCAGCTCCAGCGCGTCGACTGCAGCCTTGGTGAGAACCAGCTTATTGCGACGCAGAATGTCGTAGACGTTGAGACCCTGGATCGGCAGGACGTCGATCATCGGGATGTTGCGAGCCGCGAGCGCGAAGTTCTGCTCTACGGCAGCGCCGTCGATGATCAGCGCGCTCTTCAGCCCGAGAGCCTCGAAACGCTCCTTCAAGGCCTTGGTCTTGGCCTCCGGCACCGAAGCGCCGTTCCAGACGATGATGTCACCGCCGGCTGCCTTGGCGGACAGCGCATGCCGCAGCGCCAGGGCGCGGACCTTCTTAGGAAGGTCATGGGCATGCGAGCGGACTACCGGGCCAAAGGCACGCCCACCGCCGCGGAACTGCGGCACGCGGGCCGAACCGTGACGGGCCGAACCGGTGCCCTTCTGCTTGTAAAGCTTCTTGCCGGTGCGGGCGATCTCGGCCCGCCCCTTGACCTTATGCGTCCCGGCACGCCGTTTGGCGAGCTGGTAACGGATCATCCGGGCGATGAGATCTTCGCGGGGCTTCAGGCCGAAGATGGTGTCGTCGAGTTCGATCGAGCCGTCGGTCTGACCGTCGAGAGAGGTGATGTCGATCTTCATAGCTTCACTCAACCCTCAACAGCGGCGTCGGCGGCCGGGGCAGACCCGGCGTCGGCCGTGACCAGGCGGAACTTGCCGGGCATCGGGGCATCCTTGTGCCGCGCCTTCTTAATGGCGTCGCGCACGAAGATGTAGCCGCCGACGGTACCGGGAACGGCGCCCTCGACCAGGATGAGGCCACGCTCGACGTCGGTGCGGACGACCTTGAGGTTCAAGGTGGTCACGCGGTCGACACCCATGTGTCCGGCCATCTTCTTATTCTTGAACGTCTTGCCGGGGTCCTGGCGGCCACCGGTCGAGCCGTGCGACCGGTGCGAGACCGAAACGCCGTGGGTGGCGCGCAGGCCGCCGAAGTTCCAGCGCTTCATCGGGCCGGCGAAGCCCTTGCCCATGGAAGTGCCCGTCACATCGACGAACTGGCCCGGGACGAAGTGGTCCGCCTGGAATTCCGCCCCGACGGGGATCATGTGATCCGCCTCGACCCGGAACTCGGCGAGCTTCATCTTCGGCTCCACCTTGGCGATGGCGAAACGCTCGCGCTCCGCCTTGGAGACGTTCTTGACCTTGGCTTTGCCGATACCGACCTGCAACGCGCTGTAGCCGTTAACCTCGGCCGTGCGATGCGCCACGACCTGGCAACCGTCGAGTTTGAGCACCGTCACCGGCACATGTTCGCCCAACTCCGTGAAAACACGGGTCATACCGACCTTCTGGGCGATGACACCTGACCGCATGTCAGATTTCCTTCAGAATACTTCGCTACAGCGTATCGCAGATGGAACGACGTCAGATCTTGATCTCGACGTCGACACCGGCGGCGAGATCGAGCTTCATCAGCGCGTCTACCGTCTGCGGAGTGGGATCCACGATGTCGAGGACACGCTTGTGCGTGCGGATCTCGAACTGCTCGCGGGACTTCTTGTCCACGTGGGGAGAGCGGTTCACGGTGAACTTCTCAATCCTTGTGGGCAGGGGAATCGGGCCCCGAACCTGCGCGCCGGTACGGCGAGCGGTCGAGACGATTTCCTTGGTCGAAGCGTCGAGCACTCTGTGATCGAACGCCTTCAGGCGAATACGGATATTTTGGCCGTTCATCGTCATGTCCCTTAGTCGGTGAGAGCGGGCGCAGATGCCCCGCTCCCCGACCTGTTGGCTTCTTATTCGATGATCGAGGCGACGACGCCGGCGCCAACCGTGCGACCGCCTTCACGGATGGCGAAGCGGAGCTTCTCCTCCATGGCGATCGGAACGATGAGAGCCACTTCCATGGTCACATTGTCACCGGGCATCACCATCTCGGTTCCCTCGGGGAGGGTCACGATGCCAGTCACGTCCGTGGTGCGGAAGTAGAACTGCGGACGGTAGTTGGTGAAGAACGGCGTGTGACGGCCACCCTCGTCCTTAGTGAGGATGTAAGCCTCGGCCTTGAACTTGGTGTGGGGCTTCACGGAGCCGGGCTTGCACAGGATCTGGCCGCGCTCGACGTCCTCGCGCTTGGTACCGCGAAGCAAGCAACCGACGTTGTCGCCGGCCATGCCCTGATCGAGCAGCTTGCGAAACATCTCGACGCCGGTGACCGTGGTCTTCACGGTGGCCTTCAGGCCGACGATCTCGATTTCCTCGCCGACCTTGACTATGCCGCGCTCGATACGACCGGTCACGACGGTGCCGCGGCCGGAGATCGAGAACACGTCCTCGACGGGCATCAGGAAGGGCAGGTCGACCGGACGGTCGGGCTGCGGAATGTAGGCGTCGACCGTGTCCATGAGCTTCAGAACGGCGTCATGGCCGATCTCGGGACGCTTGTTCTCGAGGGCGCACAAAGCCGAGCCGTAGGTGATCGGAATGTCGTCGCCGGGGAAGTCGTACTTCGACAGCAGCTCGCGAATCTCGAGCTCAACGAGCTCGAGGAGCTCGGCATCGTCGACCATGTCGACCTTGTTCATGAACACGACCAGCGCGGGGACGCCGACCTGGCGGGCGAGCAGGATATGCTCGCGCGTCTGCGGCATCGGGCCGTCTGCCGCCGACACGACCAGAATGGCACCGTCCATCTGGGCGGCACCGGTGATCATGTTCTTCACATAATCGGCGTGGCCGGGGCAGTCGACGTGGGCGTAGTGGCGATTCTTGGTCTCGTACTCGACGTGAGCGGTCGAGATCGTGATGCCACGGGCCTTCTCTTCCGGAGCCTTGTCAATCTGATCATAGGCCGTGAAGGTGGCGCCGCCGCTTTCGGCGAGGACCTTGGTAATGGCCGCCGTCAGCGACGTCTTGCCGTGGTCGACGTGGCCGATGGTGCCGATATTGCAGTGCGGCTTATTCCGCGAGAACTTTTCCTTAGCCATGTCAGGCTCCTCTCAAGCTTCAATCAACGTGTGGGGAGGTCAGGCGTATTTCGCCTGGACCTTGGCAGCCTCGCCGGCCGGGACCTGCTCGTAGTGATCGAACTGCATCGTGAAGGTGGCACGCCCCTGCGAGAAGGAGCGGAGCTGGTTCACGTAGCCGAACATATTGGCCAGCGGCACCATGGCGTTGATGACGTTGGCGTTGCCGCGCACGTCCTGGCCTTGGATCTGCCCACGGCGGGAGTTCAGATCGCCGATGCACGAACCGGTGTATTCCTCCGGCGTCACGACTTCGACCTTCATGATCGGCTCGAGCAGAACCGATCCCCCCTTCTGCAACGCTTCCCGGAAAGCGGCCCGGGAGGCGATCTCGAACGCCAGAACAGACGAGTCGACATCGTGGTAGGCGCCGTCGATCAGCGTGGCCTTGACGTCGACCACCGGGAAGCCCGCCAGAATACCGGCACCCATGACCGAGTTAATGCCCTTTTCGACACCCGGGATGTATTCCTTAGGCACCGCGCCGCCGATGACCTTCGCCTCGAACACGTTGCCGGCACCGGCCTCGTTCGGCTCGAAGATGATCTTGACACGGGCGAACTGTCCCGTGCCGCCCGTCTGCTTCTTATGAGTATAGTCCTGCTCGACACGCTTGGTCAGACGCTCGCGGTAGGCTACCTGGGGAGCACCGATATTGGCGTCCACCTTGTAGGTCCGGCGCAGGATGTCGACCTTGATGTCGAGGTGAAGCTCGCCCATCCCCTTGAGGATGGTCTGACCTGATTCCTGATCGGTCGACACGCGGAATGACGGGTCCTCGGCGGCCAACTTCTGCAGGGCGACGCCCAGCTTCTCCTGGTCGGCCTTGGACTTCGGCTCGATCGCGATCTCGATGACAGGCTCGGGAAATTCCATCTTTTCCAGGATCACGGGCTTCTGCATGTCACAGAGCGTGTCGCCGGTCCGCGTGTCCTTCAGGCCCGCCATGGCGACGATGTCGCCGGCATAGGCTTCCTTGATGTCCTCGCGGTTGTTCGCATGCATCAGAAGCATGCGGCCAATCCGCTCCTTCTTGTCCTTGGTCGAGTTTAGCACCGTGGTGCCGCTCTCGATATGACCCGAGTAGATGCGACAGAAGGTGATCGTGCCGACGAAGGGGTCGTCCATGATCTTGAAGGCGAGCAGCGAGAAAGGCTCGTTGTCGCTGGCCGGACGGGTGACCTCTTCCTCGGTGTTGACGTCGATGCCTTTGATCGACTCGCGATCGACAGGCGACGGAAGATAGTCGACGACGGCGTCAAGCAAGGGCTGCACCCCCTTGTTCTTGAAGGCCGTACCGCACAGAACGGGATGGAAGGTGATGTTGCGCACCGCAAGACGGATCAGACGCTTCAGCGTCTCTTCCGACGGCTCTTCACCATCGAGATAGGCCGACATGGCGTCGTCGTCGAGTTCGACGGCCGCCTCGATCATAGCGAGACGATATTCCTTTGCGCGATCGAGCAGATCGGCGGGGATCTCTTCGTCATGGTAGTTCGCGCCGAGGTTCTCGTTCTCCCAGACGACCGCCTTCATGCGGACGAGATCGATGATCCCCTTGAAGTCCGACTCCGAGCCGATCGGCAACTGGATGCAGACAGGACGACCACCGACGCGGGTCTTGATGTCGTCGACGCACTTGTAGAAATCGGCGCCGATCTTGTCCATCTTGTTGACGAAGACGATGCGGGGCACGTTGTACTTGTCGGCCTGGCGCCAGACGGTCTCGGTCTGAGGCTCAACACCCTGGTTACCATCGAGCACGCAGACGGCACCATCGAGAACGCGGAGCGAACGCTCCACCTCGATGGTGAAGTCAACGTGGCCGGGGGTATCGATGATGTTCAGGCGCTTGCCGTTCCACGCGGTCGTGGTCGCGGCAGACGTAATGGTGATACCACGCTCCTGCTCCTGCTCCATCCAGTCCATGGTGGCGGCGCCGTCATGGACTTCGCCGATCTTATGGGACTTGCCGGAGTAGAAAAGGATTCGCTCGGTCGTGGTCGTCTTGCCCGCATCGATGTGGGCCATGATGCCGAAGTTACGATAGTCTTCGATGAGGTGGCTGCGGGGCATAGATCGATCCTCGAATAGCGCTGAACCGCCGGATTACCAGCGATAGTGCGAGAAGGCCCGGTTGGCTTCCGCCATCCGGTGCGTGTCTTCGCGCTTCTTGACGGCGTTGCCACGATTGTTCGCGGCATCCATCAGTTCGGCCGACAGACGGTCGACCATGGTCTTGTCGTTGCGACCGCGGGCGGCCGTGATCAGCCAGCGGATGGCCAGGGCCTGACGACGCTCGGGACGAACCTCGACCGGGACCTGGTAGGTGGCGCCGCCGACGCGACGCGACCGGACTTCGATGGCCGGGGCCACGTTGTCCAGCGCCTGCATGAACACCGGAAGGGGTTCGGTGCGCAAACGCTGCTCGATGTTCTCGAAGGCGCCGTAGACAATCGCCTCGGCGGTCGACTTCTTGCCGTCGTACATGATCGAGTTCATGAACTTCGTGAGAGTCACGTCGCCATACTTGGCGTCCGGGATGATCTCACGCTTTTCTGCGCTGTGACGACGCGACATCCTGTTCTTCCCTACTGCGGACACCAGTTGCTGTCTTGCGGCAGCGTGGCGTGCATTCCTTCATCCTCGGAGACAACCGGCGCTCCGCGAGAGGTTGCTTGACGCATCCTCCGATCGGCAGACCATCCCGTTCTTCCGAGACTTCCTCGAAGCATCACGCCGCCTGGCCTAAACCCGACGATGAGATACGTGCAAAACAAAGTGCACTTTCGATCCTCACGGATCTCAAGCGCACCAAACGCAGAGGACCGCGACGCTCCCGCGTCACGTTCGTGCTTCTTTCAGTGGCCATCTCCATGATCATGGAGAGGGTCGGTCTCAGGTGAGGCCGGCAGCGTTTAGGCTCTTGTGGGTCCAGGACGCGTCGTCCCGGAGCAAAGGTGCCTACGGCCTGCCGAAAGTTGGCCTTCTTTAACCGGCGCTCATGGGGACGTCAATCGCTTTGCCGAGCCTACGCGGAGAAAGTGCATGTAGCGGGCAAGGCCGACAAGCGTCGACGACAGGATGGGGCGTCCAGCATGACCGGCTGGCGCCCCATGCGAGGTCCAATGCGTTCCATCTCCCTCGCCCGCCGGAGATCCGGCGTTGCCTGACGGCGCGGATATCCAGCAACGATGGGCTGAAACGCAAAAGGGGCGCCGAAGCGCCCCTTCCCTCCTTTAGAAATATCGTGCCTTACTCGGCTGCGGCAGGCGCCGGGAGCTGACGCAGGTTTTCCTGCGACGCCTGGGCCTTCTGCGCCAGGATCATGTCGTCGCGCGAGGCGGCGACACGCTGGAGCTTCGACATCGCAGCCCCGGTGCCGGCCGGGATGAGCCGGCCCACGATGACGTTCTCCTTCAGGCCTTCCAGCGTGTCCTTCTTGCCGTTGACGGCAGCCTCGGTCAGCACACGGGTGGTTTCCTGGAACGAGGCCGCCGAGATGAACGACCGCGTCTGGAGCGACGCCTTGGTGATGCCGAGCAACACGGGCGTGCCCGAAGCCAGCTTCTTGCCTTCAGCCTGCGCGATCGCATTGGCAGCCTCGAGTTCGGTGTGGTCGACCTGCTCGCCCGGCAGGAAGTCCGTCTCGCCCGGATCCGTGATGTCGACCTTCTGCAGCATCTGCCGGACGATCACCTCGATGTGCTTATCGTTGATCGCAACGCCCTGCAGTCGATAGACCTCCTGGATCTCGTTCACGAGATAAGCGGCGAGTTCTTCGACGCCCTTGATCGCCAGAATGTCGTGCGGCGCGGGGTTGCCGTCGACGATGTACTCACCCTTTTCGATGACGTCGCCGTCCTGGAGGTGGATGTGCTTCCCCTTCGGAATCAGATATTCGACGGCCTCGGCGCCTTCCTCGTGCGGGACGATCTGGAGCCGCTGCTTGTTCTTGTAGTCCTTACCGAACTGGATGATGCCCGAGATTTCCGCGATGATCGCGTGGTCCTTCGGCCGACGAGCCTCGAAGAGCTCGGCGACGCGCGGCAGACCACCCGTGATGTCGCGGGTCTTGGCGCCTTCCATCGAGATACGCGCCACGACGTCGCCCGCCTTCACGGTCGCGCCGGGGTCGAAGGCGATGATGGACTCCACCGGCAGCATGTAGCGAGCGTCGCCGCCACGAGCCACCTTGGCGATCTTGCCATCGGCGCCCTTGATGACGATCGCCGGCTTTAGACTCGCCGAGCGCTGGTTCAGGCGCCAGTCCATGACCATCCGCTTGGCGATACCGGTCGCTTCGTCGATCGACTCCGACATCGACGATCCCTCGACGAGATCCTCGAATCCGACAATACCGTCGATCTCCGTCATGATCGGACGGGTATAGGGGTCCCATTCGGCGATGCGCTGGCCGCGCTTCACCTTGTCGCCCTCGTCGACCTTCAGCCGGGCGCCGTACTGGACGCGATGCACCGCGCGCTCCGCACCGTCGGGTCCGAGAACCACGATGGCGACGTTGCGGGCCATGACCATCAGGTCGCCCTCGGCGTTGCGGGCGATCGCCTTGTTACGGAAAGCGATCGTGCCGTCGAAGCTCGTCTCGATGAAGGACGAGTCGGCGATCTGCGCGGCGCCGCCGATGTGGAACGTCCGCATCGTCAGCTGCGTGCCGGGCTCGCCGATGGACTGTGCCGCGATGACGCCGACCGCCTCGCCCATGTTGACGGGCGTGCCGCGGGCGAGATCGCGTCCGTAGCAGGTGGCGCAGACGCCGTTCTTCGACTCGCAGGTCAGCACCGACCGGATCTTCACTTCCTGGATCCCGGCCGCGTTGATGCGGTCGATATGCCACTCCTGGATCATCTCGCCGGTCGAGACGATCACGGTGCCGTCCTGTTCCTTCAGGTCCTCGGCCGTGGTGCGGCCGAGGATCCGGATCGCCAGAGACGCCACGACCTGGCCGGCGTCGAGGATCGCCCGCATCTTGATGCCCCCCTGCGATCCGCAGTCGACCGTCGAGATGATGGCATCCTGCGCCACGTCGACGAGACGGCGCGTCAGATAACCGGAGTTGGCCGTCTTCAGAGCCGTATCGGCGAGGCCCTTACGGGCACCGTGCGTCGAGGAGAAGTATTCGAGGACGGTCAGACCTTCCTTGAAGTTCGAGATGATCGGCGACTCGATAATCTCGCCCGAGGGCTTGGCCATCAGACCGCGCATCGCCGCGAGCTGCTTCATCTGCGTGGGCGACCCACGGGCACCCGAGTGGCTCATCATGTAGATGGAGTTGATCGGCATGTCCTTGCCGCCCTTGTCCTTCTTCACGGAGGAGATGCGGATCATCATCTCTTCGGCGAGCTTGTCGGAACACTTGGCCCAGGCGTCGACGACCTTGTTGTACTTTTCGCCCTGGGTGATCAGGCCGTCGTTGTACTGCTGCTCGTATTCCTTGGCGAGCGCCGAGGTCGACTCGATGATGGCCGGCTTCGTCTCCGGCACCACCATGTCGTCCTTGCCGAACGAGATGCCGGCGCGGAACGCCTCGCGGAATCCGAGCGCCATGATCCGGTCGCAGAAGATCACCGTCTCCTTCTGTCCGCAGTTGCGGTAGACCGTGTCGATCATGTTGGAGATCTCCTTCTTCGTCATCAGCTTGTTGGCGACGTCGAAGGGGATCTTGGCGTGTTCGGGCAGCAGCTGGCCGAGGATCATGCGGCCGGGGCTCGTGTCGAAGATCTTGGACTTGCGCACCCCGTCCTCGTAGGTCCAGGCGCGTCCCTTGATCTTGGTGTGCAGCGTGATCGACTTCGCCGCGATGGCGTGTTCGATCTCGCCCATGTTCGAGAACGCCATTCCTTGACCGATGTCGCCATCGACCATCAGCGTGACGTAGTAGAGCCCGAGCACGATATCCTGCGATGGCACGATGATCGGCAGGCCGTTGGCCGGGTGCAGGATGTTGTTGGTCGACATCATCAGCACGCGCGCTTCGAGCTGCGCCTCGAGCGACAGCGGCACGTGTACCGCCATCTGGTCACCGTCGAAGTCGGCATTGAAGGCCGCGCAGACCAGCGGGTGAAGCTGGATGGCCTTGCCTTCGATGAGAATGGGCTCGAACGCCTGGATGCCGAGGCGATGCAACGTCGGAGCGCGGTTCAGCATCACCGGGTGCTCGCGGATGACCTCGTCCAGGATGTCCCAGACTTCCGGCTTTTCCTTCTCGACGAGCTTCTTCGCCTGTTTCACGGTCGTGGATAGGCCCTTCGCGTCGAGACGCGAGTAAATGAAGGGCTTGAACAGTTCGAGCGCCATCTTTTTCGGCAGCCCGCACTGGTGCAGCTTCAGCTCCGGGCCGACGACGATGACCGAACGGCCGGAATAGTCGACGCGCTTGCCGAGCAGGTTCTGGCGGAAGCGGCCCTGTTTGCCCTTCAGCATATCGGCGAGCGACTTCAGCGGCCGCTTGTTGGCGCCCGTGATGACACGGCCGCGACGGCCGTTGTCGAACAGTGCATCCACCGCTTCCTGAAGCATACGCTTCTCGTTGCGGATGATGATGTCGGGAGCGCGCAGCTCGATCAGACGACGCAGGCGGTTGTTGCGGTTGATGACGCGGCGATAGAGGTCGTTGAGATCGGAGGTCGCGAAGCGGCCGCCGTCGAGCGGAACCAGCGGACGCAGGTCCGGCGGGATGACGGGCACTTCGGTGAGGATCATCCACTCGGGCTTGTTGCCCGAATGCATGAAGGCCTCGATGATCTTGAGGCGCTTGGCGAGCTTCTTGGGCTTGAGCTCCGAAGTTGATTCCTGGATTTCGACCTTGAGGTTCTCCGAGATGGTCTGGAGATCCATGTTGCGTAGGATCTCGCGGATGGCCTCGGCGCCGATCATGGCGGTGAAGCTGTCCTGGCCATACTCGTCCTGGGCGCGCAGGTAATCATCCTCGGAGAGGAGCTGACGCTCCTTCATCGGGGTGAGGCCGGGCTCGATGACAATGTAGGACTCGAAATACAGGATGCGCTCGAGATCGCGCAGCGTCATGTCGAGCAGAAGGCCGATGCGCGAGGGCAGCGACTTCAGGAACCAGATGTGGGCGACCGGAGCCGCAAGCGAGATGTGGCCCATCCGCTCGCGCCGGACACGCGACAGGGTCACCTCGACGCCGCACTTCTCGCAGATGACGCCCTTGTACTTCATGCGCTTGTACTTGCCGCACAAGCACTCGTAGTCCTTGATGGGGCCAAAGATACGCGCGCAGAACAGGCCGTCCCGCTCGGGCTTGAAGGTCCGGTAGTTGATGGTCTCCGGCTTCTTGATCTCGCCGAAGGACCAGGACAGGATCTTCTCAGGAGAGGCGATGCCGATCTGGATCTGGTCGAAAGCCTGGGGTTGAACCGCCGGGCTGAAAAGGTTCATGACCTCTTGATTCATGCTCTTCTCCTAGGACCCGCGCGCAGGCCCATTGTCTGAGACGAAGCGGTGAACGGCGAGCCGATCTCCGCTTGCCGAGCCTGGCCTGCATGGTGCGGCCGCGAACTCGGACGACATATCTGGTACCGGCACGACGGACTCCGTCGGGGGAGCGCGGCACGCCTTGTCGGGGTGGCTGGGGACGGGGCCGAGCCCCGTCCCTCGCCGATCGGCTAATCCCTATTCGGCGGCTTCCGGCAGTTGCTCGTTTTCAGGCTTGACCTTCGAGGTCAGCTCGACGTTGAGGCCCAGCGAGCGCATCTCCTTGACCAGCACGTTGAACGACTCGGGGATACCCGACTCGAACGTGTCGTCGCCGCGCACGATGGCCTCGTAGACCTTGGTACGCCCGGCCACGTCGTCCGACTTCACGGTCAGCATCTCCTGCAGCGTATAGGCGGCGCCATAGGCCTCAAGCGCCCAGACCTCCATCTCGCCGAAGCGCTGGCCGCCGAACTGCGCCTTGCCGCCCAGCGGCTGCTGGGTCACGAGCGAGTAGGGACCGATCGACCGCGCGTGGATCTTGTCGTCCACGAGATGGTGAAGCTTCAGCATGTAGATGTAACCCACCGTCACCTTGCGATCGAAGGTGTCGCCCGTCCGTCCGTCATAGAGGACCGACTGGCCCGAGCCGTCGAGACCCGCCTGCTCCAGCATGGTCACGATGTCGGGCTCGTGCGCGCCGTCGAACACCGGAGTCGCGATCGGGACGCCGCGGCGCAGATTGTTACCGAGCTCCACCAGCCCCTCATCATCAAGACCCTTCACTTCGGCATTGGTGCCGTAGATCTGGTCCATCTTGTCGCGCAGCGGCGCGATATCGGCATGACCGTCCTGCGCGAACTGGCGCTGGTAGGCGTTGACGATGTCGCCGACCTGCTTGCCAAGACCGGCGCAGGCCCAGCCGAGATGCGTTTCCAGGATCTGACCGACGTTCATGCGGCTCGGCACGCCGAGCGGGTTCAGCACGATTTCGACCGGAGTCCCGTCGGCCAGGAAGGGCATGTCCTCCTGGGGCACGATCTTGGACACCACGCCCTTGTTGCCGTGGCGGCCCGCCATCTTGTCGCCGGGCTGGATCTTGCGCTTCACCGCAACATAGACCTTGACCATCTTCATGACGCCGGGCGGCAGCTCGTCGCCGCGCTGCAGCTTCTCGACCTTGTCGAGGAAGCGGCTCTCGAGCCCCTTCTTCGCCTCGTCGTACTGCTTCCGCATGGCTTCGAGTTCGCCCATCACGGCGTCGTCGGTGACGGCGAAGCTCCACCACTGGGAGCGCGGGTAGCCTTCGATGACCTCGCGGTCGAGCACCGTCTCCTTCTTGAAGCCGCGCGGTCCGCCGATGCCGGTGTGACCGTCGAGCACCTGGGTCAGGCGCGCGTAGACGTTGCGGTCGAGGATCGCGAGTTCGTCGTCACGATCCTTGGCGAGCCGCTCGATCTCCTCGCGCTCGATCGCCTGGGCGCGCTCGTCCTTGTCGACACCGTGGCGGTTGAACACCCGGACTTCGACGATCGTCCCCGTCACGCCCGGGGGCACGCGGAGTGACGTGTCACGCACGTCCGAGGCCTTCTCGCCGAAGATGGCGCGAAGGAGCTTCTCCTCGGGCGTCATCGGGCTCTCGCCCTTGGGCGTGATCTTGCCGCACAGGATGTCGCCGGCCTGAACCTCGGCGCCGATATAGACGATGCCGGCCTCGTCAAGGTTCTTCAGCGCCTCTTCCGACACGTTCGGAATGTCGCGCGTGATTTCCTCGGGCCCGAGCTTGGTGTCGCGGGCCATGACCTCGAACTCTTCGAGGTGGATGGACGTGAACACGTCCTCCTTGACGATCTTCTCGCTGAGGAGGATCGAATCCTCGAAATTGTAGCCGTTCCAGGGCATGAAGGCGACGAGCACGTTGCGGCCGAGGGCCAGATCGCCGAGATCCGTTGAGGGACCGTCGGCGATGATATCGCCCTTGGTCACCCGGTCGCCGACGCGCACCAGAGGCTTCTGATTGATACAGGTCGACTGGTTCGAGCGCTGGAACTTCATCAGCCGGTAGATGTCGACGCCGGGCTTGCCCCCGTCGACCTCTTCGGTAGCCCTGATGACGATACGGGTCGCGTCGATCTGGTCGACGATGCCGGTGCGTCGCGCGCCGATCGCGGCGCCCGAGTCACGCGCCACCACGGCCTCCATGCCGGTGCCGACGAGCGGCGCGTCGGCTTTCACCAACGGCACGGCCTGACGCTGCATGTTGGAGCCCATGAGGGCGCGGTTGGCGTCGTCGTTCTCGAGGAACGGGATCAGCGCGGCCGCGACCGAGACGAGCTGCTTCGGCGACACATCCATGAAGTCGACGCGGTCGACCGGGACCAGCATCACGTCGCCGGAGTGGCGGCAGAGTACCAGATCCTCGGTGAGCCGATTGTCCTCGCTCATCGCGGCATCGGCCTGGGCGACGTAGTGCTTGGTCTCTTCCATGGCGGAGAGATAGACGACGTCGTCCGAAACGGCGCCGCCGCGGACGCGGCGGTACGGGGCTTCGATGAAGCCGTACTTGTTCACGCGCGCAAAGGTCGCCAGCGAATTGATCAGACCGATATTCGGGCCTTCCGGCGTCTCGATCGGGCAGATGCGGCCGTAGTGGGTCGGATGCACGTCGCGCACCTCGAAGCCGGCGCGCTCGCGGGTCAGACCACCCGGGCCAAGCGCCGACAGGCGGCGCTTGTGGGTGATCTCCGACAGAGGATTGGTCTGATCCATGAACTGCGAGAGCTGCGACGAGCCGAAGAACTCGCGCACGGCCGCGGCCGCCGGCTTGGCGTTGATCAGGTCCTGCGGCATCACGGTGTCGATGTCGACCGAGGACATGCGCTCCTTGATGGCGCGCTCCATGCGGAGCAGGCCGAGCCGGTACTGGTTCTCCATCAGCTCGCCGACCGAGCGAACGCGGCGGTTGCCGAGATGATCGATGTCGTCGATTTCGCCGCGGCCGTCGCGGAGGTCGACCAGCGCGCGAGCGACCGCCATGATGTCGTCCTTGCGCAGGACGCGCACGGTGTCCTCGGCGTCGAGGTCGAGACGCATGTTCATCTTCACGCGACCGACGGCCGAGAGGTCGTAGCGCTCGGGGTCGAAGAACAGCGAGTGGAACATCGCCTGGGCGGTGTCGAGCGTCGGCGGCTCGCCGGGGCGCATCACCCGATAGATGTCGAACAGAGCATCCTCTCGCGAAGAATTCTTGTCGACCGCCAGCGTGGTCCGGATGTAGGGACCGATGTTGATGTGATCGATGTCGAGGATCGGCAGCTCGGTGAAGCCCTGGTCGAGAAGACCCGGCAGCGTCTTGGCCGTGACTTCGTCGCCCGCCTCTGCGTAGATCTCGCCGGTCTCGGGATTGTAGAGATCCTCGGCGAGATACTGGCCATAAAGATCCTCGTCCGACGCCCGCAAGGCCTTGACGCCCTTGTCGGCCAGAAGCCGGGCCGTGCGCGCTGTCACCTTCTTGCCGACCTCGATGACGATCTCGCCGCTATCGGCGTCGATCATGTCAACGGTCGCCTTCAAACCCTTCATGCGGTCGGCGTTGAAGGGCACGCGCCAGCCGTCGGCGGCATGCTCGTAGCGCACCGTGTCGTAGAAGGTCGAGAGGATCTCCTCACCATCCATGCCAAGGGCATAGAACAGTGACGTCACCGGGATCTTCCGGCGCCGATCGATACGGGCGTAGACGATGTCCTTGGCGTCGAACTCGATGTCGAGCCACGAGCCGCGATACGGGATGATGCGGGCCGCGAAAAGCAACTTGCCCGACGAGTGGCTCTTGCCCTTGTCGTGATCGAAGAACACGCCCGGCGAGCGATGCATCTGGGACACGATCACGCGCTCGGTGCCGTTCACGATGAACGTACCGTTGGACGTCATAAAGGGCATGTCGCCCATGTAGACGTCCTGCTCCTTGATGTCCTTGACGGATTTGGCGCCGGTGTCGGGATCGACGTCGAACACGATGAGACGCAGCGTCACCTTGAGCGGAGCAGCAAAGGTCATGCCGCGGGCACGGCATTCGTCGACGTCGAACTTCGGTTGCTCGAACTCGTATTTGACGAACTCGAGAAGCGCCGTTCCGGCGAAGTCGGACACGGGGAACACAGACTTGAAGACCGACTGCAGCCCCTCGTCGGGACGGCCACCTTCGGCCTCGTCGACCAACAGGAACTGATCATAGGATGCCTTCTGAACCTCGATCAGGTTCGGCATCTCGGCGACTTCGCGAATGTGTCCGAAGAACTTGCGGACCCGTTTGCGGCTGGTGAACGTTTGCGCCATGTCGCTCCTCGTACCTTTCGTGCGGCGGAACCCCCGACCGGGCCTCGGGCCTGGTCTCCGCCTCGAAGATGCCGCCGCGGTGCGGCACCTCTCCTGAATTCCTGAGCCTCAGCGGCTCACCCTGACCTCGTCGAAGTCGGGCGAGCTTGGCTTCGTCGCGTCGCCGTCGGAGCGGGCTCGCATCCCGACGGGTCCTGTCTCAAGAGACTGAAGCGATTCCGGACAGGCTGAACGGAAACGCCGGAAAGGTCCCGGGGAAACTCCCCGGGACCTTTAGTTCGTGTCAGCTGAGGGGCGCGGCCCGAGCCGCGCGCGCACTCACCCGAATTACTTGAGTTCGACCTTGGCGCCGACCTTCTCGAGCTGAGCCTTGATCTTGGCGGCGTCATCCTTGGAGACGGCCTCCTTGACGGCCTTCGGGGCGCCCTCGACGAGGTCCTTGGCTTCCTTGAGGCCAAGGCCCGTGATGGCGCGGACTTCCTTGATGACTTCGATCTTCTTGTCGCCGAAGGCGGCAAGAATGACGGTGAATTCGGTCTGCTCTTCGACCGGGGCAGCGGCGGCACCGGCCGGGCCGGCAGCAACGGCGACCGTCGCGGCGGCGGCGGACACGCCCCACTTCTCTTCGAGCATCTTGGCGAGCTCGGCAGCTTCGAGGACGGTGAGAGCCGACAGGTCGTCGACGATCTGGGTAAGGTTTGCCATGTTGAATACTCTATGTCTGGTTCGTGAAGGTTGAAATCAAGGGTGCCGGTCAGGCAGCTTCCTTTTCGGCGACATCGCTGTCGGCATAGGCCTGGAAGACACGGGCCAACTTCCCGGCCGGAGCCGTGGTGAGCTGGGCGAGCTTCGTAGCCGGCGCCTGGATGAGACCGATGATCTTGCTCCGCAGCTCATCGAGCGACGGCATGGTGGCGAGCGCCCGAACGCCGTTCGGGTCGAGGGCAGTCGTGCCCATGGCGCCGCCCAGGATGACGAATTTCTCGAAATCCTTGGCGAAAGCCGCCGCCACTTTCGGGGCCGCCACCGGATCGTCCGAATAGGCCAGAATGGTCGGGCCGGTCAGCAGCGAGCTGATCGACGCGACATCCGTGCCCTCGAGAGCGATCTTGGTCAGGCGGTTCTTAGTGACCTGCACCGTTGCTCCGGCCTCTCTCATCTGCTTGCGCAAGCGTTGCAGCTGCACAACGGTGAGGCCGGAATAGTGAGCCACGACAACGACGGCGGTCTTCTGGAAGACGCCGTTGAGTTCGTCGATGAGCCCCTTCTTTTCCGTTCTGTCCAAAGTTGAAACTCCGAATAGCGAAGTCTAGCCCCGCGACTGCACAAAGAGTCCACCGCTACCGGACGCCGAAGCACCGATGGCGGTAGTTGTGCCTGCCCCCGGGGACCTCGCGGCCGCCGGACAGAAGGATCGAACCAAATCTGAAGGTGTGCTCGCGCCCACCCGTCACTCAAACCGGCTTCACCGTCTATGCGGGCTCCCCGACGAACCTCGGCGCGACGCCGACGTTCTGGGATTCAAGCCACTCCTCCGAGGAAAAGCGAGGCACCTGCAGTCTTGGACAGGACACGGCCGGAAAGGGTGCGGGATCACTCCAGCACCTTCCGGCCTTGGTGTCGCACCGACCCCATTCCGAAGAACAAAGCAGCGCGCATTTCGAGGCCCCTCGCGGAACCATTGTGCCCTCATAAAGACTTCACATCTCTATGCCAAGCGAATTCCCTGGCCGCCCGTCGCTTTCGCGGGGCGACCCGGTTGCGACCTTCGGCTCAGCTGTTGCCGAGCGTCGCGGGATCGACCTTGATCCCCGGACCCATCGTGGACGACAGGGCCACGCGCTGCAGATAGGTGCCCTTGGCTCCCGTCGGCTTGGCGCGGGTGACGGCATCGACGAAAGCCTTGATGTTCTCGACGAGTTTCTCGTCGTCGAAGGAAGCCTTGCCGACCGAGCCCTGGATGATGCCGGCCTTTTCGACACGGAACTCCACGGCGCCGCCTTTGGATGCCTTGACGGCGCCCGTGACATCCATCGTGACGGTTCCGACGCGCGGGTTCGGCATCAGGCCGCGCGGGCCCAGCACCTTACCGAGGCGACCCACCAGACCCATCATGTCGGGTGTGGCGATGCAGCGGTCGAAGTCGATCGTACCACCCTGGACGGCCGCCACGAGATCCTCGGCGCCCACGATGTCGGCACCGGCGGCCTGCGCTTCGGCAGCCTTGGGGCCGCGGGCGAAGACCGCGACCCTGACGGTTCGGCCCGTTCCGTTCGGCAGGTTCACGACGCCGCGGACCATCTGGTCGGCGTGCTTCGGGTCGACGCCGAGGTTCATGGCGATCTCGACGGTCTCGTCGAACTTCGTCTTGGCCCGGCTCTTCACGAGGCCGACGGCTTCGCCGACGCCGTAGAGCTTGATGCGGTCGATGCCCTCGCGGGCGGCGATGATGCGCTTTCCGTTCTTAGCCATGATTAGCCCACCACCTCGAGGCCCATGGAACGGGCGGAACCTTCAATCATCGACATCGCGGATTCGACCGTCGCACAGTTCAGATCGACGATCTTCTTCTCGGCGATTTCGCGCACCTGGTCGCGCGTGACGCGGCCGACCGTGCCACGGCCCGGGGTCTTGGAGCCCGCCTTGATGCCGGCCGCCTTCTTGAGGAAGAACGACACGGGCGACAGCTTCAGTTCGAAAGTGAAGGAGCGGTCCTGAAACGCCGTAATGACGACCGGGATCGGCGAGCCTTTTTCCATCTGGGCGGTGCGGGCGTTGAAGGCCTTGCAGAATTCCATGATGTTCAGGCCGCGCTGACCGAGCGCGGGACCGATGGGCGGGGATGGGTTGGCGGCTCCGGCCGGAACCTGGAGCTTGATGTAGCCCGTAATCTTCTTGGCCATTGGGAACTCCGAATGACGCTCCGTGCCATGAGGCGACGGAGCCGTTCAGGATCGTGGTACGTCGCCGGCACCGGATTGGCGGACCGGACGGGACTCCCACGGGTGATGCCGATCCATGCGATCGGCTGCAGCACCCCCGAGGGGGCGCGCAATACGGTCAGAGCTTTTCGACCTGACCGAATTCGAGATCGACCGGCGTAGCGCGGCCGAAGATGGAGACCGCGACCTTGACGCGCGAGCGGCCCTCGTCGACCTCCTCGACGGTCCCGTTGAAAGACGCGAAGGGCCCGTCCGACACGCGCACCTGCTCGCCGACCTCGAACGTGACGGAGGACTTGGGACGCTCGACGCCCTCGGCCACCTGACCCTTGATGCGGTCCGCCTCGGCGTCGCTGATCGGGTGGGGCTTGTTGTCGGCCCCGAGGAAGCCCGTGACCTTGGGCGTGTTCTTGATGAGGTGGTAGATCTCGTCCGTCAGGTCGGTGCGGACCAGCACGTAGCCGGGGAAGAACTTGCGTTCCGAACTCACCTTCCGGCCACGCTTCACCTCGATGAAGTTCTCCGTCGGAACCAGGATCTCTTCGAATCGATCCGTGAGGCCACGCTGAGCCGCCTGCTCACGAATGGAGTCGGCCACCTTCTTCTCGAAGTTCGAATAAGCGTGAACGATATACCAACGCATGCTCATGGACGGGGACTCGGAAAGGGGTAACGTGGACCGTCAGTGCGAGCCGTAGCCCAGCACGAGCGACACGACGAAGTGGATGATCTCGTCCACCGCCACGAAGAACACGGCGGCCAGCACCACCATGATCAGCACCATGATTGTGGTGATCGTGGTCTCGCGCCGGGTCGGCCACGTGACCTTGCCGGCTTCGGTGCGGACATCCTGGATGAATTCGAACGGGTTGGCCATGGCATATCCAGGCGGCAGGAGCGGGTCAGCTCCCGCGGCGCCAAAATGAAGAGCGGCGCGCGACCGTCCGGTC
>JBPBQY010000086.1:0-319455 GCA_050920985.1 Janthinobacterium lividum
CCCGCTCGCGCAGGTCCAACGACAGGGCTCGGGCCATGATGCTCCTCCGTGATCCCATCACCATGGAATCACAGCGCGAGTCAGCCCGCTACCCCAGCCGACTCAGCCCGAAAGGCAGCGGCTCTAAAGAAATCGAACCTATCAGATCTACAACCATAGGCGATAGTCTTATTGAGCAACTGAGAATAGTCTGCCGCGAGACTGAGGCCGGCGAGGATCCGATGTCCGAAGCGTGCCCGATCAGGATCGTTGATCTTTCGATGTGGCCTGCAGCATCAAAGTCATTCTCCCACGCCGAACCACTCTACGACCAATAGGAACTGACGACGAGGCGCCAGGTGATAGGCTGCCCGTCATCATGGCTATGGTGTGCGGCCGACGGAAGGGGCGTTCTGTTGCGAGTGACTACGCTTCGCCCGCATCCCTCGCACCGATAGACGCCCGATAGGGGCGCGATGTCGCCTACGGAGTGAACGTCGTCGAACTCGCTTCCAGAGCGGATCTGGAGATGGTCGAGGTGCTTGCAGTAGGCCAAAACGTCGGCTCCGATTTCAGGTCGCGGCGGGGGGCGCGCCGTATTGGCGGTAAAGGGTCATGAGGTCATCTGCCTGAGCGGAAGCAAGGCGGGGTTGGACACGTCGCGACGGAGGCGCTCGAAATCTGTCTGGATCAGCATCGATGATGCGGAGCACACGACCAAGATCGGTGGCATCCCTCACATCGATCAAAAAGCCGTCCTCTCCTTCTATGACGTCCTCACCAAGTGCGCCGAGATCACTGGCCACGACCCAGAGACCCATGGCGCTCGCTTCGCGGGAAACAAGTCCGTAGCTTTCGGGCCAGATCGACGGGGCGATCAACACGTGGAGATCTTCATAAAGCGCTCGCACGCCGTCCTGTTCGGCCGGGCCGCGGACTGTCACTGGGGTGGTTCCCCAGACCACCTCCACGCTTTGGTCCGGTGACATGGCGTGGTCGATGACGATGGCTTCGATCCGATCGAAGGTTCCCATTTCGAGAGCGAGCCGGAGGAGATGGCTTCCCTTGTGTCGTGACAGGCCGCCGATATGACCGACCTTGATGCGACCGGCAGCGCGGAGCGGTCGTGGGGATGGAGGCTGTAGGAACAGCGCCGAAAGGCCATTCGGCAAGGAACGTGTTTGTGGGAACCCAGCCCTACGATAGACTTCCGCGAAGCTGTTCGAGACCGCCAGTAGCGCGACCGCGCCGGCCAATTGGTCGCCGAGGAAGCGCCTGCGGTCGACTTCGGCCATGCTGACGGCGCCGTTGATCAACGCTCTGCTCCCAGCGGGCTCCCGCAGGAGGTAGTCCTCGTCGATCAGAAACTGGTGGGGCGAGATCCACCAGGCGTCGTGCAGCGTCACGATGTAGGGAATGCCGAATTCCGCGCATACCTCGACCACCGAGCCCGTGAGAAACTGGACGCAGTGGAAATGGACGAGGTGTGGCTTCCAGCTGGCTAGGACGCTGGCGAAGCAGCGCCCGGCCTCCCCGTCGCGGTATGTGAATTCGGTGTCGCTGCCCCGCGAGGTTCGGAACACCGGGATGGTTCGATAGTGCCCGACGCGGCACGACAGCCGGGCTCCGGCGGAGATCGCCTCTTCGGCGACCACCGGAGCGTCGAAGTCGGTGGTGTACACCGCAAGTTCGATCTCGTCGCCGTAGCGGTCCAGTATATCGTCGACATTGTCGCGCACGACCCGCGTGGCGCCGCCTGAGGACTGCGGCGGGAACAGCACGTGGACGACGAGCACACGCAGGCGCGCACAGGGCAATGGCATCGTTGGCGCGATCGAGGTCAACAGCTGCTCGGCGGTTGATTCGAGCGCGTAGTCTCGCAGCGCCCGCTCCCGAGCCAGCAGACCGATGCGACGGCGGAGCGCCCTGTCCTCCACAAGCCCGAACAACGCTCTGCGCCACGCCTCGGGAGAGTCGGCCAGAACGCCATCGACGCCGTCCTCGACCACCTCGCTATAGCGGGCGCTGGCGCTGACGATCGATGGAACGCCGGATGCCGCTGCTTCGAGCCATTTGATTTCGCTCTTCGAGTCGTTCATGGCGCCGGGCGTGAGCACCGCGAGGTTGATGTCCACCTCCGATAGTAGACCCCAATAGCTTTGAAGGTTGCGGCTGAACGGGAAGCTCCGAATGCGATTGGCATACAGCGCGAAAGCGGGATCGAGGTCGAGATATCCAGCGACCGCGAGGATCACCCGAGGATTCTTTTCCATGAGTTCGAGCAGCGCAGCGCCGACAGTCTCGTTGAAATTGCGATTGTGAGCCTGCGATCCTGAGCCGTAGAGGATGACGATCTCGCTGTCCTCTCCTCGCACGACCGGAGCCTTCAGAAAACGAGCGTTACGACTGTCGAGGCCGTTCGGCACGACGTGGCATCGCTTGGACAAGGTGAGCGGTGCCACGTGCTGCGCCAGGGCCGTGGTTGACGCTAGCCCGGCGTCACACAGCGAGATGGCGAAGCGGATCAGCGGCGTTCCGTAGAGTAGGCCCAAGTAGCTGTCGAGACTGATCTGCTTCTCGTAAGTGGCGTAGGCCTCAGGGTAATACGCAGGATCGAAGATCAAATCGTCGATGTCGTAGAAGGTCGGGATTCCCATTGCCTGCGCGTGCAGCAACAGGCGAATTGTTTTAGGAAAGGCTGGCTCGCGGTACAGGATGAGAGCACTCGCCCCGATCAACGCTTCGCGCGCCGACTCGGCGTCCTCACTGGCGAAAACGCGATAGGACAGGCCGAGCTTCTCGAACTGCTGGCAGCGCTGCTCGACGCGATAGTGGCGGCACTGGGGAAGCAAGTGGTTGGCGAACAACACGACGTGCCCGCCCTCAGTCGGTCCCGTGCGGCCAGGAATATCCTCCAGCAACCGAATCCGGTCCGCGATCTTCGTCAGAGCCGCCGTGAAGTCGGCGTCGGCCTGTGCACGGGCGCCAGCGCGGTACATCTCCCAGGCTCGATCGGCTGCCGCCGCGAACTCGGCCTCGATCGCATCTCGCAATGCTTGCCGCCACGGTGCGAGCCCCTCGAAACGGTCGCGTGACAACCCGAGCAGGCGATAGCTTTCCTCGACATCCCCCCGCTGGGTCGCGAGGCCCGCTAGGTTGACATAGGCCCAGACCGATCGCAGGCCGAGGTCGAATGCCCGCCTTTCATGGTGCTCCGCGTCGCGCTGGCGTCCACTCTCGATGCAGCGGCCAGCCATCTGGTGATGCAGGGCGGCATCTTCAGGATCTAGCTCTATCGCTTGCCTCAGCACGTCCAGGGCCGGCTTCTGGCGCCCGGAGGTCCATAAGACATCGGATATCGCAAGCAGGAAGAGGCTGCCCTTCTCGGCCGAGAGTGGAATCGCATCGCCGCGTGCGGCCCCCACGGCGACGAGATGCTCGAGGCATCGAATGCGTGGCCAACCACTCGCTGAAGACCCGACCTGGGCAGCGTAGCGGCGCCAATCGAAAGCCTTCGGGTAATCGGAGATGCCCAAAAGGTTCTGGAGCGCCTCGGTTTCGCTGCCAGGGCGCCCGGCAGGCAGACCCTCTTCCAGCCAGGCGCGATAGCGCGCAACTGGGGCGAGAGCGGCAGTTTCTGGAAAGAGCGCGGCATAAAAGACAGGATCGAAAGTTCGATCCAAGCTCAAGGCCGCCAGAGCATCGATTCCTCTCGCCTCGAAGGCGGCGAGCAGGGCGCCGCTCGTAGCTGCCTTTCCAGCGAGATCAGGATGAAGAGCCCGGAAATCGCCCGGTATGAACAAGTCCTGCCAGGCCTTCGGGGGCTGGAGTCGTAAAATGGACGGCTTCCGCCGTTCCCTCGATGGCGTGGCGATCTTGTAAGACCGGCCTTCGGAACGTCCACTCAGAAGATAGTGCTTTTTTGCGGCGAGAGCACGTCCGCGGAACTGTTCCAGGTCGGGGTTGATGTCGAGGTAGGTGTTCACGTCGAAGTCGGCGGGCAATTGCCCATACTGGTGTTCATCCAGTTTGAACAGCCGTCCTTCGGCCTTTCCGGACGCAACGTAATGCGCTTCCAGCGAGGAGCCCGCTGCACTGAGAGCAGTGAGATCCGGGTTGAGCTCGAGATAATCGGCAACGGAGAAGTCCCCCGGTAACGAAGACCGGATCAGCCGCCCAAAGCGCTGCCAAGCGTCGCTCACGATCCTGCGCACGAACGCCCCCAAACTCACAACACTTGATGGCGCTGTTACCAACGATCAAAGATTTTGTCTAACTTTGAGACATCGGAAACGGCACGTGTTCGTGGTCTTGCGCGCTTGCTGTCCCGTCGGTTCGGAGCGGGGACAGCACGTGCGCCCGGTTTTACGGTTCGAGTACACCTGTCCCGTCATCCCAAGCACGAGCGGCCCAGAAAGGATTTTCTGCGGTTCGTCGATCCCGACGCATGACGGCGAGCGACGGCCTACTGGTCGTTTGGTTCGAACAAGGCCGACGTCGTCCGTTTTCTCGCGGCGTTGGCGGCGCTGCCCGCCTCCTCTCGCCCACGTTCCATCTGACTGACACGCCGTGATCGAATCTTTTCGAAGCTCGAGGCAGCCAAGGAAGAGTTGCGGCGGCGGAAGCCTCAGCCCATCCCTGTCGAGGGGCATGGCCTGCCCAAGTGGCCAAGGCCTGTTTCGACTGGCACGCGATGCCGACTATCGATTGTTCACTCAACGCGTGACGCGACTGGGTGGCGGAACTCTGCAGGCGCTCGCTGCGGTAGGCAGTCAGCGGAATTTCACCGGCGTCTGAGCCGCCCATGCACCAAATATTTACCAAGCCGGCCGCAGGCTGGACGTTGCGCGCGCATACTGACGTCGGCGGATATGACGATGAAGCTGATCATTCTGGCTGGCGGACTCGGGACACGCCTCGTCGAAGAGACGCTGGTGCGTCCCAAGCCCATGGTCGAAATCGGTGGCCGGCCGATCATATGGCATATCATGAAGATCTACTCGCAATATGGTTTTGACGAGTTCATTATCTGTCTCGGTTATAAGGGCTTTTACATCAAAGAATTCTTCTCGAATTATATGATGCATACGTCGGATACGACGTTCGACATGATGAACAATAGAATCGACTATCACACGCATGGCGCAGAGCCGTGGCGCGTCACCACGATCGACACCGGAGAAGGCACGATGACTGGTGGCCGGCTCAAGCGCGTGCTCGGTCATGTCGCGGACGACGAGGTGTTCGGGTTCACCTATGGGGATGGCGTCGCCGACATCGATATCGGCGCAGAGCTCGCCTTTCATCGTGCGCACGGCAAGCTCGCCACGGTAACGGCGATTCAGCCACCGACACGTTTCGGCGCGATGAGCCTCGATGACGACAGGATCTTGTCCTTCGCCGAAAAACCCGAGACGGACCGCGGGTGGATCAATGGGGGCTTCTTCCTGTTGTCGCCGAAGGTCGGAGATCTCATCGAAGGCGACGCGACGATATGGGAACAGGAGCCCATGAACGAGCTCGTCGCCAGGGGCGAGATGCGGGCCTATCGCCATAGCGGCTTCTGGCACGCGATGGATACGCTTTGCGACAAGATCTTTCTCGAGCAGGAATGGGCCGCCGGCACGCCGAAGTGGAGAGTGTGGTGATCACCTCCGGCTTCTGGTTCGGCCGTCGCGTCCTCGTGACGGGTCACACCGGCTTCAAAGGGTCATGGCTCTCGTTGATGCTGATGCGTCTCGGTGCCACCGTCACCGGCTTGGCGCTCGATCCGCCGGGCGGCCCTCAGCTCTACCACCTCGCCAGCGTGGCAGAGGCCCTGCACGACATTCGCGCCGACATCGCCGATGCGCACGCGGTCGCCCAGGCCGTGGCGAGATCTAAGCCCGAAATCATCATCCACATGGCGGCGCAGCCGCTCGTGAAGGAAGGGTACAAGTCTCCCGTCGACACCTTCCGCACCAATGTCATGGGCACGGTCAATGTCCTCGAGGCGGCGCGCCATGCCGCCGGCCTGCGCGTCGTTCTCGTGATCACGACCGACAAGTGCTACGAGAACGATGAGACGAGCCTGGGCTTCCGCGAGGTCGACCGCCTCGGTGCCGCCGACCCCTACAGCAACTCGAAAGCCTGCGCCGAGCTGGTCACGGCCTGCTACAGGGCGAGCTTCTTCAGTGATACCGAGCGGCCGGTCGCCATCGCATCGGTGCGGGCCGGCAATGTGATCGGTGGCGGCGATTTCGCTGCCGATCGCATCGTGCCGGATGCCGTGCGGGCGATGATGGCTTCCACGCGGCTCGAGGTCCGCAACCCGAGCGCCATCCGTCCCTGGCAGCACGTCATCGATCCGCTGCTTGCGTATCTCATGCTGGCAGAGCGCGCCTTCTTCGAGCCGACAACCTTCGGCACGGCCTGGAACATCGGCCCGGGCCCGGCGGCTGAACGCGACGTCGCGGCTCTGCTTGCAGGTCTCGCGGCGACTTGGGCGCCAGCGACGCCCTGGCAGCGGGACTCACGGGCTCACGTGAAGGAAGCCGGCACGCTCAGGCTCGACACCTCGAAGGCCCGCGAGCTCCTTGGCTGGAGCCCGCTCCTGACCTTCGACGAGATGATCGAGTGGACTGCCGCTTGGTATCGCACCTACGCCGAAGGCGGCGATGTGCGTCCAATGACGCTGCAGCAGATCGATCAGGCGCTCGTGCAGCGCCTGCGCGTGACCGTGCCGTCGGTGTCGACGGTTCCCGACCCGAACATCGAAAACCTGCTCGCGCATCGAATCTAACGACCTGTCGAGGACCGGCTGGGCAGCCGCGTCGAGGAAACACTCTGTTAACCGTTTTTTCCTTTACCTACCGAATTGGATGAGTGGGCGCCTTTGCGCCGGCGCGAGGACCAAGACCATGCTTGACATGCCGGCTTCGAGCCCGAGCACGCGGTTGCCTGAGCCTCTGTTCATCTTCGAGCTCGCCAACAATCATATGGGCGACGTCGCGCACGGCGTGCGTATCATCGAGACTTTTGGCGCATTGGCCAAGAACTACGATTTCTCCTTCGCCTTCAAGCTGCAGTTCCGCGATCTCGACACCCTCATCCATCCCGCCTTCAAGGCGAGGACGGACATCAAGTATATCAAACGGTTCTCGGAAACGCGGCTCCGCCGTGACGAGACGCGCCGCCTCGTCGACGCGATCAAGGCCAATGGTTTCCTCGCCATGTGCACTCCTTTCGACGAGCCCTCCGTCGATCTGATCGTCGAAGACGGCTTCGACATCCTCAAAATCGCCAGTTGTTCGTTCACCGATTGGCCACTGCTGGAGAAAATAGCACAGACCAATCTGCCGATCGTTGGCTCTACAGCCGGCATTCGATGTGGTGACCTCGACAACGTCGTCTCGTTCATGAGCCATCGCGACAAGGATTTCGCGCTCATGGCCTGCGTGGCGCAATATCCGACAGCTTGCGGCGATCTGCAGCTGAACCAAATCGATGTCCTCAGGGATCGCTATCCACGGCTGCGCATCGGCTATTCGACGCACGAGGATCCAAGCGAGACGATGCCGGTCGCGATGGCGATCGCCAAGGGGGCGGTGCTGTTCGAGAAGCATGTCGGCATCGCCACCGACGCCTACCCACTGAACGCCTATTCGGCGTCGCCGGCCCAGGCTCTGGGTTGGCTCGACGCTGCGCGTAGGGCCTACGCGATGGCCGGGCTCGCAGGGACGAGGATCGAACCCGGGAAGGCCGAACTCGACTCGCTTCGTGACTTGCGCCGCGGCGTCTTTCTCAAGCGCGGTATTGCCAAGGGCGACCGTATCAGGAGCGAGGACGTGTTCTTCGCCATCCCGACGCAGCCGGGTCAGGTGACGGCCAATGACTGGTCGAAATACGCGATCCATACGGCAATCGCCGACATCGCCGCCGATGCTCCGGTCATGAACGCTCAGACGCAGCGTGAGGAGGTGCGCGCCAAGGTCCTGTCGATCGTCACACGCGTCAAAGCACTTCTGAAGGAGAGTAAGGGTGTCGTGCCCGGAGAAGCCGAGCTCGAGATCTCCCATCATCATGGCCTCGAGCGTTTCGATGAATACGGAACCACCATGGTGACCGTTGTCAACCGCGGCTATTGCAAGAAGCTGATCGTCGTGCTGCCCGGCCAGAAGCATCCGGAGCAATTCCATCATCACAAGGAAGAGACCTTCCATGTGCTGCACGGCGACCTCACGCTCCAGCTCGACGATCAACCCCGTCTGTGCGGTCCAGGGGCGGTCGTGACGATCGCGCCCGGCGTCCGCCATGCCTTCGAGAGCGCCGACGGTGCGGTGTTCGAGGAGATCTCGTCCACGCACTTCCCAGACGATTCCTTCTACACCGACAGCAAGATCACCGAAAACAAGAACCGCAAGACCATTCTTCGCTACTGGATCGATTGAAGTCCCAAGCGCTCCGAACATCCTTCCCCGAACACATCGATCCCGCGACCATGTCCAAAACGTCCATGCGCCTCGCCGACTACGTAGCCGGCTTCGTTGCCGCTCAAGGAGTCGGTTGCGTTTTCCTCGTCCCCGGCGGTGGCGCGATGTACCTCGTCGACGCCTTCGGTCATTGCCCCGGGCTGACCTATGTCGCCAACCATCACGAGCAGGCGTCCTCCATCGCCGCGGAGGCTTATGCCCGCATCGACGGCCATCTTGGATGCGCGCTCGTTACGACAGGGCCCGGTGCCACCAACGCGATCACGGGCTGCACCGGCGCCTGGATCGAGTCCGTACCGCTTCTCATCATCTCGGGGCAGGTCAAGCGCGCCGATCTCATCGGCGACAGCGGCGTCCGCCAAATGGGACCACAAGAGGTCGGCATCGTCGGGATGGTGTCGACGATCACCAAATACGCCGTCACCGTCATGGATCCGTCTGAGATCAGGCTGCATCTCGAAAAAGCGGTGTATCTGGCGACCACGGGACGCCGAGGCCCTGTCTGGCTCGACATTCCGCTCGACGTGCAAAACGCGACAATCGAGGTCGCCGCGTTGCGTGGCTACGATCCACCTGCGCCGCAGACGATGCGCCACAGCGAACTCGACGCGCAATGCGAGAGCGTCATGCAGGCCATCATGGCGGCGGAGCGCCCGATTATCCTCGCCGGCCACGGTATCCGACTCGCCGAAGCGGCCGCGCCTTTCGCGGCACTCTACGAGGCGCTGAACATCCCCGTCGTCACAACCTGGAACGCCACGGATCTCATTCCCGCGAGCCATCCGCTCAGCGTCGGAAAGCCCGGGACGGTCGCGCTTCGCGCGCCGAACTTCGCCGTCCAGAATGCGGACCTCGTCATTGCCATCGGCGCACGGCTCGACAATGTCGTGACGGCACACAACCCCGGCAAGTTCGGCCGGCATGCCAGGAAGATCGTCGTCGACGTCGACGTGAACGAGCTCGCGAAATTCGTCGGCCAGAATGGCTTCGATCTGTGCGTCGAGGCAGACGCGAAGGACTTCATCGAGACGCTGTTGGCGGCGACCATCGGCAGGCCCACGCGCGAGCGATCCGACTGGCTGGCCCGTTGTGCCGACTGGAAGCGACGCTATCCGATCAACGACGGCGTACCCTTTCCCACCAGCGGCGAGATCAGCCATTTCCACCTGACCCAGGTCCTGTCGGAAGAGCTGCCTGAACGCTCGCTCATCGTCACCGGCAGCTCCGGTCTTGCCATTGAGTTCTTCTACACCGGCTTTCAGAACAAGCCGGGGCAGCGCGTCTTCCTGACGTCCGGCCTTGGCGCGATGGGGTACGGTCTGCCGGCGATGATCGGGGCTCACATGGCATCCGAGCGCGGGCCATTCTTCGGCATCGAGAGCGACGGATCGCTCATGATGAACGTGCAGGAGATGCAGACGATCGCCAGCCTGCGCCTGCCGCTCCGCATGTTCGTCTTCAACAACGGCGGTTATGCCTCGATCCGTAATACACAACGCAACTATTTCGACGGCCGCTACGTGGGTAGCGGCCCGACCTCGAAGCTGGACATCCCGGATCTTGTCGCCCTGGCAAAGACATTCGGCTGGGATGCTTTCGCGCTCAAAGACGTGAGCGAGCTCCGCGACGGCATCCGGCGGGCGTGCGATCACAAGGGACCTCTCCTCGTCGACGTGCATGTGATGCCCGACGAGGCTTTGTTTCCGAAGTCGTCGGCGCTGCCACAGGCGGATGGATCGATGCGCTCCATGCCGCTCGAGGATATGTCGCCGCTTCTGCCGCGCGACGAGTTCCGGGCCAATATGATCGTGCCGCTGGACCCCGCTTCCGAGTGCGTTCCAGACCACCTGATCGTACGTCAGATGCCGAAGCCCGATCCCGTATGAGTACCATCGTTGCTGGGTGCGAGGAGCGCGATCTCGACGAGGCACTGGCGCACTGCCGACCCGCACTCGTCGAGCTCGAGGGCGCGTCGATCCTGATCACCGGGGGCACGGGCTTTTTCGGAACCTGGCTCCTCGCACTGCTCACGCACGCACGTCACCTTCTGGATCTGAAGCTCGAGGTCGCGGTTCTGACGCGCGACCCGGAAACGTTCGAGGGTGAACAACCCTGGCTCACCGCGCAGCCGTTCATCCGATTGATCCGCGGCGATGTTCGCTACTTCGAGTTCCCGAAAGGTCGCTTCACCCACGTCGTCCATGCGGCGACCGATACCAGCGCCGCGGCGGATCGCGATCCTGCGGCCTTGATCGACTCGATCGTCGGCGGCACGCGGCGGGTCCTGGACTTCGCGGTGGCAACGGGCGTCACGCGCCTTCTCTATCTCAGCTCAGGCGCGGTCTATGGGCCGCCACCGGATGAGGCGGATATCGACGAGACCCACCTCGGCGGTTGCGATCCGCTGGATCCTCGATCTGCCTACGGCCAAGCCAAGCGTCTCGCCGAGCAGATGTGCATCTGTGCGGCCACAGGCACCGCGATAGAGCCGGTCATTGCCCGGGTCTTCGCCTGCGTCGGGCCTGGTCTGCCCCTCGATGGACACTTTGCGATCGGAAACTTTATCCGCGACGCCGTTCAGGGTCGAAGCATCGCCGTCACGGGCGACGGGAGGCCGCTTCGGTCCTATCTCTATGTCGGCGACCTCGTTGCTTGGCTCGTCACCTTGCTCGTTCGCGGGACTCCGTCGAACGCCTATAACGTCGGTTCGGACGATGCGATCTGCATCGGGGATCTCGCCTACCGGATCTCAGCCTTGCTGCCGCGCGCGCAAGGGGTCGACGTCAAGAGTGGAGCCAGTTCCGGTGCCCCAAGGTCCCGCTATGTGCCCGTAATCGAAAAGGCGAGACGCGAGTTGGCTCTCGATGTCTGGACGCCGCTGGACGAGGCGATCCGCCGGACGGCGAAGCACGCCGAAGTCGGGCCGCCAAGATCTGTCGTGAGGCCGCACGCCAACGAGCACGGCGAGCACCTGACCTTCGTCGTCGATGTCGACGGCGTCGTCGCGAGCCTCGTCCCTGGAAACGACTATGCGCAAGCCGAACCCCTGGCGGCGACGATTGCCGCGATCAATCGCCTGCACGCGCGGGGACACAGGATCATCATGTTCACGGCACGCGGCTCGGCCACTGGCATCGACTGGAGCGACCTGACACGCAGACAGTTGGAACTCTGGGGTTTGAGCTTCCACGACCTGCAGTTCGGCAAGCCGGCGGCCGATTACTATATCGACGACAGGTTACTCTCGATCGACCGGCTGATTGCGCTGGCACGCGAATAGGCCGGGATCAACGGGCTGCAAGCGCCCGCTTCGCTATGATCGAGAAAACATGGCTGTCTTTGCCGCCGGCCGACACTGGATGTGACATTCGCTCGATTGTCCTCAGACCGACGCTCTGGAACAAGCTGTCCAGTGACTCCGGCGTGAAGAAGTTGATGTGCTCGTGCCAATGCTTCTTGTGCTTGAGCCGCTCGCCGGGCTCCGCGATGAGCCGGACAACATCCTCATGCGGGACTTCGACATAAAGAACGGTTTCAGGCTGCATCATGGAAGCGATCTCGGCGAGCGACGTCCGCGGTGCCGGCACATGCTCGAGAACATTGCTGAAAACGAACAGGTCGTAGTCGCTCGAGCCGATCTCTTCAAGCGTGATCGCCTTTGCGCCAGCCAAGACGGGGCGGTTGGAAATGTCGTAGATGTGATGCAGACGCGCCTTGTCGCGAAACGGCGTGTTCACTCCGGTGTCGCCGCCCCAGTCGAGGATCCTCAATGCCCCTTTGAGATGCGGCTCGATGAATTCCTCGACGGCGGACATGTAGCCGCTGCCGTCGAGGAGAAGGGCATTGCGCGCCTCATAGCCTAGCTCGAAGCGCGCTCGCAGCTTCGTATAATCGTCTCCTCGGTAGTTCTCATAGAGCGCTGCCATCTCGGCCTCGTCGAAGCGCATGTCCAGAAACAGCATGCCGCAGCCGTGGCAAAGGAGCGAATTGCAGATGCTGCAGGCCTGCCCGGCCGGAACGTCGCGAAAACCCCATTCCGGCTTTATCTCGATCGGCTCCCAGCCAAAAACCCGGCAGGCGATGAACGGCATCAGGATCGCAGGACTTCGCTCCAGCCGGTCGCATCCGCAGGAGACGCAGCGCTTCGCGATTTTCATTGGACGTCCCCAACACTCATTCATCTACGCCGGTGCGGCGCTCGTCACCTTAGAACGCACGAGTGAAAGAACCCAAAGTGACGGCGCGACCTCTGGCTGGCGCGGCGCGAAGGATGTGAGTGCCGAATATTAACTATAACGTCTTAGCCTTCGGAGAGACGAACGCGCTCGACTCCAATCAAGATCTCGGCCCGCAAGCCGATCCTTTACCGACGAGGACGGACGTGACCAAAATCAGCATCGTAACGCCTTGCTACAACGAGGAAGCAGGTATCTCAGAATGCTTTGCGGCCGTCTGCCGGGTGATGGAGCGCGACCTTGCGGGTTACGACTACGAGCACGTCTTCATCGACAATTGCTCGGAAGACAGTACGGTTGCGATCCTGCGCGATTTGGCTGGACGCGACAGGCGGGTGAAAGTGATCGTCAACGCTCGTAATTTCGGGCCGGCCCGGTCGCCATTCCACGCCATGCTCGAATGCGACGGCGCCGTCGTCATTCCTGTTCTTGCCGATCTGCAGACCCCTCCAAGCCTGATCCCACAGATGATCGATCTCTGGACACAGGGCAATAAGGCCGTACTCGCGATCAAGCGGAGGACAAAAGACTCTTTGCTTCTCGGCTTGGCCCGCAAGACATTCTACCAGATGATGCGCAAGTTCTCAAAGGTCGAGCAATTTCCGAACTACATGGGCTATGGCCTCTACGACCAATGCATCATCAAGGCATTGCGCGATCTCAACGAGCCGGAGCCCTATTTTCGCGGGCTGATCGCCGAGGTCGGCTTCGACCGCGCGTTCGTCGAATATGATCAGCCGGAGCGCCGGCATGGCCGCTCCAGCTATACGTTGTTCGCGCTCGCCGATTACGCCCTACTCGGGCTGTCGAGTCATTCGCGTGCGCCGCTCCGCCTCATGACGCTGGTCGGCTTCAGCATTTCGTGCGTCAGCTTCATGTGCGGCATCGCCTACCTCATCGGTAAGTTCGTCTTCTGGTACAGCCTGCCGGTCGGCGTTGCGCCGGTCCTGATCGCAATCTTCTTCTTAAGCTCCGTTCAACTCTTTGCGCTCGGGATCGTTGGCGAGTATATTGGACTGCTTCTCAATTATGCACGCAATTTCCCCCTTGTGATAGAAAAGGAGCGGATCAATTTTGACTGACACCTCGCCTCGTGTGGAAACCGTAGCCAGGCCATCCGGCTTTTCCGACCTTCGCCGCCAGTTGCGGGCCATCGATACGAGCCCGATCGTGGCGCTCGGGCGGGGCGTTTGGATCCACGGCGCTGGAGGCATGGGACGATCCTTGGCCGGTGCCCTTCGAACCGCCGGAGTTCCTATTCTCGGATTTCTCGACAGAAAGGCGATCCAAGAGACTTCGATGGAAGGATTGCGGGTCCTCCACCCCGACGCGATCGGGGACAGCGAGGTCGAGAACGCGTTTCACGTTCATGCGTTGATGCATCATTACGCGCCGTCGTGCGCGGTGACCGAATGGGCGGCAGCGCGCGGCTTCTCGGGCCTGCTTTTTCCCGCGGATCTTTACCGCATCCCCGGTTTCAAATTTCAAAATTACTGGCTCGCCGCGCCGGTTGATACTATGGCCAAGATCGACTTGGTCGAAGCTTTTCACGACGCGTTAGGTGACGAGGAGAGTCGCGTGCTTCTGCGAGACCTTGTCCTGTATCGGCTGACGACGGATCCCCGTCTGCATCCGAAAGTGATGTACGCAGAAGCCTACAGCCCGGATTTCCTTCCGATCTTCGATACCCCGATCACATTCGTCGATGGAGGCGCTTACACGGGAGACTCGCTCGAAGCGCTACTGAGACGTGGTGTGAAGGTCGAGGATTGGATCGCCTTCGAACCGGATGCCGAGAACATGATTGTGCTCCGGGAAACGGCAAACCGCTACAAGGATCGTGTTGGGTCGTGCACTTTGATTCAAAGTGGCTTAGCCGATCATGCTGGTCGGATGGCGTTCTCGGATGGCGAGGGCGAAGCCTCCCACATGATCAGTTCTCCTGACAGAGCGACGATGGTCACACATGTCGACATAGTGCGGGCCGACGATTTCATCACCGAGAAACCTGGCCTCTACATCAAGCTCGACATCGAAGGTGCCGAAATGGCCGCGCTTCAAGGAATGCCCAAGCTGCTTTCGTCAAAACCGATATTGGCGGTCAGCATCTATCATAAGCCATTCGATCTCTGGGAGATTCCTCTTTATCTCATGCGTTGTTGTTCAGGTTCCGAATTCAGAATGAGGCAACATGGTCATCACGGTTTCGATACCGTCTTGTACATGTTTCCGAAGAAGCGTGGCTCGACACGATCTGGCCAGCAGGCCCGGTCCGATGTCGGTGACACGGAAACCGTGGACGGATCCAGCAGCCATTCCGGCACCTCACGCACCGGCGCGACATAGTTTGTTGGAATACCCGTGCTGCCGCTGGCCCGCGAGGCCTCCATCAACGAGCAGTCACTGATCGCATAGCGAGGCGTGGAGAGCGAACGTCCGATCTCGAGGAGGGCAGAGGGGACGGTCACGACGACCAGAATCCATCCGACGATGGCGCCGATGGCGCGCTGCCGTGTCAACTCGACCAGGACAGATCCGAAGACGAAGGCGATGATCGCAAGCGGCGCGATGGATCCGCGCATCACGAGATCGTTGCTGGGTCCGAAATTGAAGAGTGGCAGAACGAGAAGCAGAAGCGCACTGAGCACGACAGTGGTGCGCATATCTTCTGGCACCTCTCGCCACTCGCAAGCCAGATAGACGAGCGCCGGCAACTGAACGGCGATGAAAAGCATGTACCAGAAGGCGTAGTCGGGACGCGCAAACGCACTCTCGTGTGAGATCGAGGACGAGGCCGTCACCATGTAGGCAAGGATCGGCACGAACCCCGCCGACGCAACCGCTCCAAACCACGTCCGTCGAGAGAGAAGGGTCGGCCGCCAGTGCCGTGCGATGCAGTAGAGCAACCAGGGGACGGCAGGGATGACGGCGAGCGGGGACCAGAAGGCAAGGCCCGCGACCGAGACGCCGACCGTGGCGACATCGGGTGACGATGGTCGCTGAAGCAACAGCAACGTGGCGAGCCACCACCCCGGCAGGGCGTGGTTCGGAACCCAGAAGAATTGCACCATGCTGCTCGAATATTGCATGTACGGGTGCCATGCATCGAGCCCGTAGCGCAAGAGGTACGGAAGATCGTGACGTGTCTTCCCGAACAGCAACGCAGTTCCGACAACGGACGCGCCCGCGAAAAGAATGACGATGGCAAGCTGCGCATACCTGCCACCTATCAAGGTCAGGATGTAGAAGATCGAGCCGAGGATCAAAGCGTTCTGCGCAAGCAATGCGAGGTGGGCGGCGTAGAGCCCTAAAAATCGGCCAACGAGAGCCGGTCCCATATACATGCCCAGCGGCGCCCTCAGCAGGTAATCGACGTCACCTACGCGGTAGGCCGTCAAACCGTGTCGGACCAGGTCCGACAGAACCGCATCGCGGATCTGCCAATCTGCCGTCGCGTAGAAGGTATGTGTTTCGCCGCCGAGGACGAGAATGACGATCGCCAGCATGATGGCGACGAGCAGGCGCGGGATGTGGATCGCCTCGGAGACACGGTTCCTGTCATGGCCGACGCAACCGGCGATCACGGCCAGCGCCACGCAGCAGCCGAGGGTGACAGCAATCGCCGGCACAGGCGCTAGCCATGTGGCAAAGACCAGCGACGGCAGGAAAAAGAGCGACGAAACGAGGACGATCAGCATCCTGTTCGTGACATTGACCGACGCCATATGGGCGCCGATGGACGAAGGCGAAGAGATCGTCATCTTTGTCCGAACGTATAGCGGCTGTTGAGGACGTATGAGATCGCGACAGCCCCGGGCAAGAGGAGCAGAGCGGCCACACGCGGACCGACCGCTAGACGGTGAAGGCCGGCGAGGCCGATCGCATTGTAGGCGAAGACGAGACTGTAGACGGCGCTGAAACCAAAGAACCGGCGCAGGTCCCAGGATCGGAAGACATAGGACCCAGTGGTCACGAAATTGAGCAGGACGGCCAGAATGGTGGACACGCAGAGCGCCGTGAATGTGGTCGACGTCACCGCCAAGGCGGCGACAAAAAGCCCATAGCCGCAGGCCGTGTTGAGCCCCCCGACAAGCAGGAACCGCAAAAACCGGTGCTCGCCAAGCAAGCGGAGACAGAAGCGGGCCGCCGAATTCAGCAAAGGGACATACAGCTTCCGTCCGGCCATGGGTGCTGTCATACGGCGATCTTTTGCTGACCGAGACAGAAATCGCTCAGGACCGAAATCATGTGGGCGATCGCATTGGCGTCGAGCCCTGGGTAGACGCCGATCCAGAAGGTACGCTCGACGACCACGTCCGCGTTGGCCAGCGATCCCGCCACTCTGAAGTCACGCCCCTTCATGTAAGGTTGACGAACGAGATTGCCGCCGAAGAGGAGGCGAGTTCCGATGCCGTTCGCATTGAGGTGGATCAGCAACTGGTGGCGCGTGAAAGGAGCCTCGTCCCGTATCGTCAGAGCGAAGCCGAACCAGGACGGTTCTGTATTCAGAGTCGCTGCCGGTAGTCGAAGATAGTTTTGGAGATGCGCGAGCCCGGCCTCGAGATGTGCGAAGTTGCGACGGCGGGCGGCGATGAAGTCTTCGAGATGGTCGAGCTGAGCCAGACCGACGGCGGCCTGCATGTCGGTAATCTTCAGATTATATCCGAGATGCGAATAGATGTATTTATGATCGTAGCCGTGCGGCAGATCACCGAGACTCCAACCAAATCGCTTGTTGCAGCTGTTGTCAGCGCCAGGATCGCAGTAACAATCGCGTCCCCAGTCGCGGAATGATTCCATGATCTTGGCAAGCTTATTGTCGCTGGTGAAGACCGCTCCGCCTTCCCCCATGGTGATGTGATGGGCGGGATAGAAGCTCAGTGTTCCGATATCGCCGAAGGTACCGACGTGGCGGCCGCCGACGGTCGCGCCCAGCGCGTCGCAGCAATCCTCGATCAGAAAGAGCCCGTGCCGATCGCAGATGTGTCGGATCGCCAGGACGTCGAACGGATTCCCCAAAGTGTGCGCCACCATGATGGCGCGCGTGCGGGGAGAGATTGCAGCTTCGACGGCCGCCACGTTGATGTTGTAGGTCGGGATATCGACATCGACGAAGACGGGGACCAAGCCCGATTGCAGGATCGGGTTGACCGTTGTCGGAAATCCGGTTGCGCAGGTGATGACTTCGTCGCCGGGCAGCAACCGGCGCGCACCGAGCCGCGGCGAGGTCAGGGACGAGAATGCGACGAGGTTGGCGGACGATCCAGAATTGACGGTGAGCACCTTTTTGGCGCCGAGCCGAGCAGCGAGCCGCTTCTCGAACGCCTCGTTGAAACGGCCTGTCGTCAGCCAGAAGTCGAGGGCCGAGTCGACCAGCATCTGCATGTCCCGCGCGCCATACACCCTCCCGGAGATCGGCACTTTCGGATGCTGCGGCTCGAATTGCGGCGCTTGATGAGCGAGCTGATGGTAGCGTCCCACCAATTCGAGGATCGTGGCTCGTAGTAGATCCGCCTCGGATTGACTGTCGACTCCGGCTCGGTCGACTATCGCGGCTGTAGAGTGACGGTCTTCTGGATCGATCGCCGATGTGGTATCGCTCATGGCCATTCCAACTCCCCGAGGTACCTAGCGTAGGAGTTGATTAACAACCAGTTAACTGAGTCGGGTCACCATGAGAAGGGTCCGCCGTCTCGCCGCGGACCACTCTGACGGGGAAGCCGGCGCCGCGACTCTGGTCAATACCGCCGACGTCATGATGGCGTCCGACCTGTCGGCATCGGCCCTACCGAGAGGAGCCGCTGGTCGCGTGCGCTCGGCAACGACACGGCCCTGATCAAGCCCTTAGGCGGCCGACGTCAAGCTCTTCCCCATGCCGGTTCGCCGGCACCACCGCTGGCCCTATCCGATCGAGTGGCGCGAGCTGTCGGCCTCGACCTGGTTCCGCCGTGCCAAGGGCCGATGCGAGACTCGCGGCCGGCCACGGGCGCGTGGTGATGCACCTTTCGATGGTCGGTGGTGGGATAACGCAGTTCACCGGTGGCGTGACGGGACCGGGAAGACGGCGCGTCGCCTTCCACCGCCTCACAGCCCGCTCGAATTTACTCGCGCCAACGCGTCGTTCTGGCGACCGCTCACCGTGACCACGACCCGCAGGACAACGACGCCTCGAACCTGGCCGCCCTTTGCCAGCGGTGCCACATCCTGCACGACAAGGCCGAGCATCTACGTCGGCGCCGGCTGACCTACCTAGCGCGGCGGGCGATCGGGGACCTGTTCATCGGACCGTATGGGTGAGGGGTGGCTTCAATGCCACGGTTAAGAAATTCCTAATCGACCGCCCCGCGCTGTTGCATGCGGCACTCGATTTGCACTCGCTTCGCTCGTCTGTTGCGTTATGAACGCCCGACACGCGCGGCCGCCCGCGCGGCGGGACGGAGGGTAGGCCCGGAATGCTTGAACTGGAGCACAGGACAGCGTGAGCGCGGGCCTCCCCATTCACTTCATCTCGGGTCTGCCCCGGTCCGGCTCGACGCTTCTGGCCGCGCTGCTGCGTCAGAACCCGGCTCTCCATGCCAACATCACGAGCCCCCTCGGCTCGATGGTGAAGGCCATGCTGGGCGACATGAGCGCCGACAACGAGAGCGCGGTGTTCTTCACCCCGGCGCAACGCGAGGCCGTGCTGCGGGGCCTGTTTGTCAACTATTACGATGCGCTCGCGCCCGGGTGCACGGTGTTCGACACGAACCGGGGCTGGACTACCCGTCTGGACCTGCTTGCGCGGCTGTTCCCCGACTTCCGCATGATCTGCTGCGTGCGGCCTGTCCCGTGGATCATCGACAGCGTAGAGCGCCTGATCCGCAACAATCCCTTCGAGCTGTCCAAGATCTTCTCGTTCGATGCTGGCGGCACGGTCTACTCCCGCGCCGAAGGCTTGATGAGTGGGGCCGGCTTGATCGGCTTCCCGCTGGCGGCGCTGAAACAGGCCATGCACGCCGCCGAGGCGGGACGCCTGCTGCTCCTGCCCTACGACACGCTCGTGAGCGAACCCGCGGCGGCCCTCGACGCGATCTACGCCTTCACGGGCGTGGCACCGTTCCGGCACGATTTCGAGAACGTGTCCTTCGACGCGACCGAGTTCGACGCGCGCCTCGGCACGCCGGGGCTGCATGACGTGCATCCGCGGGTGCGCCCCGTGGAGCGCAAGACCATCCTGCCGCCGGACCTATGGGAGCGCTATGAGCGCACCAGCATCTGGCGCGCACCCGAGTTCAACACGGGGGGGACGCCGGTCGCCGGCGATCCGCCGGGAGTTCTTGACTCGGTCCGAGCAGTGTCGAACCCGTCCTGAAAGGAAGGCTGCAATGAGCTATAGTTTCACGGGAGCGCCGGTCTTTGTCACGGTCGGCACGTCTGGCACTTACGACATCACTGGCTATGGCGCCTCGGGTGGAACTGGTACCCGCTTTTCTGGCGGCCTCGGAGCCGAAGAAGGCGGCAGCTTCCGACTCACCGCGGGCGAGCAACTCGAGATCATCGTCGGCCAGCAGGGTACGAACGGCCCTGGAAACTACGAGGAAGACGGCGGCGGCGGCGGCGGGTCTTTCGTGCTGGCAAGCACGGACGGGGGCGCCAGCTATCATCTGCTGCTCGCGGCCGGCGGCGGCGGCGGCGGTGGTTACTACACCGCCGGTGGGTCGGGCACGACGGGCGCGACTGGGAACGGCAGCGGCGGCGGCGCCAATACCCAGGGGAGAGGAGCCGGCGGCGGCTCAGGTGTGAACGGAGCCGGCGCGAGTTCAGCAGCGAATTACTTCGGCGGCCAGGGCGGCTCGAACCGGACCGGTAACTATGCCGGCGGCGCGGGCGGCGCGGGCCAGGACCGCGCCGGCAATATCGGCGCGGGCGCCACGGGCGGTTTCGGCGGCGGCGGGGGGGGCAGCGCATACGAACGCGGCGGCGGCGGCGGCGGCGGCTATACCGGCGGTTCAGCCAGCCAAACCGTTCCTCCGAACAGATCAATTAGCGCAGGCGGTGGGTACGGCGGGACCTCGTACGACAGCGGTACGGCGATAGCGACCCGAACCGTCGCTGGCGAGAATGCCGGTAATGGCACGGTGATCATCGCGTTGCAGGTGGCTCCCGCCATCACGGGCACGACCGCGGGCCAGACGACGTCCAACGATGCGCCGGTCGATCCCTTCACGAGGGCCAAGGTCACCGACGGGAACAACGGCACCGACACGCTGACGATCCAGCTCAGCGGCGGGGGTGCCGGGGGCACGTTGGCCGAGAGCGGCGGGCAGCCTGCGCTCACGGCCAACGGCAACGGCCTCTACACCCTGACGGCCGGCTCGGCCGCGACCGTGACGGCGGAACTGCAGGCTCTGGTGTTCACGCCCACGGCGGGGGCGCCCAACACGTCGACCACCACCGCTTTCACGCTGACCGACACCAGCGACGCGGCACCGACCATGCCGGCGACGGGCGGCACCACGACCGTCACCGACACCGACCCGGCGGTTGCGCCCACCGTCACGGGCGGCACGGCAGGCCGGACCACGATCAGCGATGCGCCGGTCAACGGCGTGTTCTCGGGCGTCACGGTGAGCGACAGCAACGCGGGCAGCCCGACCGAGACCGTCACCATCACGGTGGGGGGCACGGGCGGCACGCTGTCGGGGGGCGGGGTGGCGCCGACCGGCACGGCCAACACCTACGCGGTGACGGGCACGCTCGCCCAGGTCGACACCGCCCTCGGCCAGATCAGCTTCAAGCCGACGGCCGGCCAGGCCAACACGACCTCGACGGCGACCTTCTCGATCGTCGACAAGAGCAGCGCCGACGCGACCGCTTCGGCGCCCGACACCACGCCCAGCGTGGTCGACACCGACCCGGCGGTTGCGCCCACCGTCACGGGCGGCACGGCAGGCCGGACCACGATCAGCGAAGCGCCGGTCAACGGCGTGTTCTCGGGCGTCGCGGTTAGCGACAGCAACGCCGGCAGCCCGACCGAGACCGTCACCATCACGGTGGGGGGCACGGGCGGCACGCTGTCGGGGGGCGGGGTGGCGCCGACCGGCACGGCCAACACCTACGCGGTGACGGGCACGCTCGCCCAGGTCGACACCGCCCTCGGCCAGATCAGCTTCAAGCCGACGGCCGGCCAGGCCAACACCACCTCGACGGCGACCTTCTCGATCGTCGACAAGAGCAGCGCCGACGCGACCGCCTCGGCGCCCGACACCACGCCCAGCGTGGTCGATACCGACCCGGCGGTGGCGCCCGCCATCACGGGCACCCACGCCACTGCCGACGCGGCAGAGGCGACCGTGACGCCTTTCGGCACCTCCGCGGCCGGCGGACCCGTGGCGGTCTCCGACACCAACGCGGGTGCCACCGATACGCTCACCATCGCGCTTTCCGGCGGGGGCGGCACGCTCGCGGACGGAACGGGTTACACGGCCCTGATGGGTTCGGGCACGAGCTACACGCTCACCGGCTCCGCGGCGCAAATCACGACGGAACTCCGCGCCCTCACCTTCACGCCGGTCAACACGGTTCCGGGGGCTCCGGCCGTCACCACCTTCTCGCTCACGGATGCGTCGAGCGCCGGGACGTCGAGCGCGACCGACCGCAACACGGTCGTCACCGACCAGTCCGTGCCGCTGGCACCCTCGGCCCCGCGCCTGACGGCGGCGACCGACACGGGCGTGTCGAACAGCGACGAGGTGACGAACGATGTGAGGCCGACCTTCACCGGCACCGCCGAGGTCGGCGCGACGGTGACGATCTCCGACAACGGAACGGCGATCGGCACCGAAACGCTGACGGGCGCTGCGACCACCTACACGATCGCGGCGACGTCGAACCTCGTCCAGGGCTCCGGCAACAGCGTCACGGCCACGCAGACCGTGGCGGGCGTGCAGAGCCCGAGTAGCGGCGCTACAGCGGTGACGCTCGACACCGTCGCACCCACCATCACCTCCGACACGGCTTCGCCGGCCACCGGCGCCCTTAATGCCGGCCGGATCGTGACATTCACGCTGGCCACCAGCGAGGCGGTGACCGTCACCGGGACGCCGACCCTGACGCTCAACGACGGCGGCACGGCGACCTATACGGGGCTGACCAGCACCGGCAGCGGGAGCGCCCTGACCTTCAGCTACACCGTCGCCGCTGGGCAGAACATCGCGGCGCTGGCGGTGACGGGCGTCGACCTGTCGACCGGTGCCACCATCCAGGACACGGCCGGCAACGCTGCGGATCTGTCGGGCGCGGCCACGACTTTCACCGGCCTGCAGGTCGACACGACGGCGCCCACCATCACGTCGATCGCCGATAGCGGTTCCGGCATCGACGCGAACGGCAACGGCGACCTCGGATCCGGCAAGACGGTCACTCTGACTGTGACTACGAGCGAGGCGGTGACCGTCACCCCTGGCTTGGGTGGAGCCACGCCGACCCTGACGCTCAACGACGGCGGCACGGCAACCTACACAGGTGGCTCGGGCACGGCGCAGCAGACGTTCAGCTACACGGTGGCGGCGGGCCAGACCACGAACAACCTGGCCGTGACGGCGATCAACGCCAACGGTGCCGCCGTGACGGACGCGGCCGGCAACCCGATCAGCACCGGCCTTTCGGGTGCGGCCGTCCCCTCGGGGACGCTGGTCATCGACACGACGGCGCCCGTCGCCTCGTCGCCGACGCTCACGGTGGCGCAGAACGCCTCGGCCACGCCGATCGGCCTCGCGGCGCCCTCCGACAACCTGACCCCGGCCGGCTCCATCGCCATCGTGGCGGGAAGCCTGCCGACCGACGGCACGGTGACGCTCGCAGACGGCACCACGCGCGTGACAGCAGGCCAGAGCCTGACGGCAGCGCAACTCGCCGGCCTGGAGTTCACGCCGACTGTGGGCGTCTCCAACCAGGGTTCGACCTTCGTCTACGCGGTGACGGACGGGGCCGGGAACGCCACCACGGGCACGGCAGCGCTGAACGTGGGCAGCCCGGGTGCGCCGACCATCATGGGCACCCATGCCACGGCGACCACGTCGGAAGCCGCCGTGACGCCCTTCGCCGGTGTGACCGTGGCGGACCCGAGCGCCGCGACGGAGACGCTGACCATCGCGCTGACGGGCTCGGGCGGCACGCTGACCGGCACCGGCCTGACGGCCAACCCGAACGGCACCTATACGCTCACCGGCACCGCCTCCGCCGTGACGCAGACGCTCGACGCGCTGAGCTTCACCCCGACAGCGGGGGCGGCCGGCACGACCTCGACCACCACCTTCGTGCTGACGGACGCCAGCTCGGCCGGGGACATCGGTGACCAACGCCGGCACCAGCGTGACGGACACGGATCCGGCAGCGCCGGCGCAGCCAACCCCATCCCCGGTCGTGCCCGACGCGGTGTCGGTCGACTCGGCCGTGACGTACCGCCGTGGGGTGTTCACCCTGACCGGCACGGCATTGAGTTCGACCGGCATAGCCTCGGTCGAGATCACCGCCCAGGTGGACGGGGTCGCGACCGACCTTGGCGCCGCCACGGTCAACACCGATGGCAGCTTCACCTTCGCGGACAGGATCGGCCCCAACCAGCAAGGCTTCATCACCGCGACCGAGACCGACGGCGCGGGCCTGCAGACGGTGAGCGCCGATCCTGCCTTTTCGCTGATGGGCGGCGTTCACCAAGGCACCTTCAAAGCCGCCCAGACGATCTACACGGACGGCGGCGATGAGGAGACCTCGACGTCGCTGTTCCGCGCCGGTGGGGCGCGCACAGTCGACGTGGAGGCGAACGGCCAGACGCTGACCTCAGACGTCTTCGACACGTTCAACAACCACGGCGCCGCGGGTAACACCTTCGTCTTCGATCCGGGACACGGGATCGACATCGTGAACCAGTTCCGGGTGGGGGGAGACGACCACGACACGTTGAGCTTCCTCGGATCGGACTTCGGCGCGACACCGGCAGCTCAGCTTGCGGCCGTGCTGCACAATGCCAGCAACGGACCCGGTGGCGTGACGATCACCGACCCGACCTCCGGCGATGCCGTGAAGCTCACGGGCTTCACGAAAGCCCAGCTCGTGCACAACAGGGGCGATTTCACCTTCCACGCGTGAGGCGCCGAAGGGGAGGCCGATACGAGACAGGGCCTCCCCCATCCATCTGCCGCAGAGGCCCGCGGCCGACCGAGACACCATGGGCCAGGATGGTCGAGAGCGGGTTAGCCGCTGTCCTCCAGCACCGGAGAAAGCCCCCCGTCCTGATGATGGCTTCAGGGGTTCAGAGCTGATCTCGTGCTCCAGCGCCGCCGGTCGGCTGCTTAGATTAGACGTGCCAGCATGCGTCCATAGCCTTCCTCCCTGGCTCGTGGCTCGGGCGCTTCAGCGAGATCTGTCGAAGCTCACGGGCTTTCGCTGCCTGAGCGACGACCTTGGCCAGCAAAGCGTTCTGCCTTTCCTCCCTGGCCTTTAGATCGGCGGCTTCCCGGAGAGCCATGTCGCAGCTTCGGCCCAAGCTTCTGCCTGGAGACGGGCTGGCGTGACATCACGCCCAGCAGCCTGCCTCGTCGTCCGCGGCATCCCGCACTACCCGTGAAGTCGGCCGACACCAGTGTCGGCCAAGGCCAAGGCCATCGTCGTCGGTGACGTCGTCACGGGCGCTTTCGATGACGACTTCGGCGACGAGGATGACGAGGGTAGCTGACATTGGCGGATCGGCTAGGACTCTTCATCCACTAGGGGGTATAATCGGCTTGACGGACGCCTCGAGCACGACACCAAGCGCTGGTTCACGCGGCCACGTCCAATCCGCCATGAGACCCAGGCCGCCGGCATTCCTCAGCTTCCAACCAAGTCGTTGCCGGTATCGCGCATTTTGCAGGCACGTGTCTTCGACGACCATGGCCGCCGCCCGTCACAGTTGCCGTAAGTTGTTGTCTTGGCGCTGACACGAGCACACCGGCAATGTCGGCGACTCAGTCTAAGTCTCTCGGATTGTTGGTGGAGCTGAGCGGAATCGAACCGCTGGCCTCTGCAGTGCGATTGCAGCGCTCTCCCATCTGAGCTACAGCCCCAACGTGGCGCGTTGATAGAGCGGGGGCCCCGTCCCTGTCAATCGCGCTGTTGGCGCGATCGGGCAGGGACGGGCAGCCCTTGTTACAGGTCCCCCTCCGCCCAGCTGCGGCCGTCGCGTTCGGTGAGGGCGATCGCTGCCGAGGGACCCCAGGTGCCGGCCGTATAGGCCTTGGGGGCCTCGCTCGAGGCCTGCCAGGCCTCGATGATCGGGTCGACCCAGGCCCAGGCGGCTTCCACCTCGTCGCGGCGCATGAACAGCGTCTGGTTGCCCCGCACCGTGTCGAGGATCAGGCGCTCGTAGGCGTCGGGGTTGCGGACCTGGAAGGCCGCTGCGAAACTCATGTCGAGCGACACGTGCTGCAGCCGCATGCCGCCCGGGCCCGGATCCTTGATCATCAGGTAGAGCTTGATGCCTTCGTCGGGCTGCAGGCGAATGACGAGCCGGTTCGGCCGCGGCGTCTCGCCCTCGAAGACCGAATGAGGCACCTGGCGAAAGCTCACCACGATCTCGGACACGCGCGAGGGGAGGCGCTTGCCCGTGCGCAGGTAGAAGGGCACGCCGGCCCATCGCCAGTTGCCGATCTCGGCCTTGATGGCCACGAAGGTCTCGGTCTGGCTCGCCTCGCCGAGCTCCTCGAGATAGCCCGGCACGGCGCCGCCCGCCGAAGCACCTGCCTTGTACTGGCCCCGCACCGTCACAGTGCCGGCGTTGGAGGCGTCGATCCGCTTCAAGGCCTTGAGGACTTTCAGCTTCTCGTCGCGCACCGCGTCGGCCTTCATGGAGGAGGGCGGCTCCATGGCGACCAGGCAGAGGAGCTGCAGCATGTGGTTCTGCACCATGTCGCGCATAGCGCCGGCCTTGTCGTAGTAGCCGGCCCGACCCTCGACCCCGAGCTCCTCGGCCACGGTGATCTGCACGCTGTCGATATGCGCGGCGCTCCACAGCGGCTCGAAGAGCGCGTTGGCGAAGCGCAGCGCCATCAGGTTCTGCACCGTCTCCTTGCCGAGGTAGTGGTCGATCCGGTAGATCGACGCCTCGGGGAAGACCGCCCCGATGCCCTCGTTGACGGTCAGCGCCGAGGCGGCATTTTTGCCGATCGGCTTTTCCAGAACGATGCGGGTGCGCGGCTGGTTCAGCCCGTGACTGCCGATCTTCTCGGCGATGGGCACGAAGAGGTCGGGGCCGGTCGCGAGATAGTAGACGACGGTATCGTCCTCGCGCTCGTTCACGAGGTCTGTCAGAGCATCCCAACCGTCGTCGCTTTCGGCATCGGCCGCCACATAGTGAATGCGCGCGATGAAGTCTTCCAGGCCGCCGTTGGACTCGACGCCCTTCACGGAGTCCCGGGCCATGGACTGGTATTCGGCACGGTCCATCTCGCGGCGCGCCACGCCGATGATGCGGGCCAGGGGTGGAAGCTGGCCGGCGAGGTCGCGATGCAGCATGGCGGGCAGGAGCTTGCGGCGGGCGAGGTCGCCCGTGGCGCCGAAGACGACAAGCGTGAAGGGGTCGACTGGAATGACGCGACTCGTCATGAGGTGGACGCTTTCTGTTGGCCGTTTCTTTGCGCGGTTCCAATCAAGGGCCGAGCAGACCCTAGGTCCTGCTCCCGACCTCCATCGGACGCGATCCCCGATGTCGAGCACGCCGAGTTACAACAGGCAAGCGACAAGGCGTTGACGCGTGTTCCCGACGGTGCTGCGCGAGCCCGTCTCTCCCGCCACCTTTCGCCCGGCTCCGCGTTGACGGCCGTCCTCCGATTTCGAAAGGTTCTTCCATGAGCATGTTCGGCAATATCGTCTCGGCGTTGTTCCATCACGCCTCCGCGGCCGCTCCGACGCAGACCGCCTCTGCCGACACACCGGCGTCCTCCGGCACGAGCTCCGATCCCACACCCGCCGGCTCTGCCGCCGCCACGCCGGCCGCCTCGGGCGCGCCGACCACTTCGGCCTCAGCGTCTTCCGCCGCGTCCGGCTCGGCGTCGCAGACCGTCGATGCCAAGGCTGTTCTCGAAGGCCTTGCAGCCAAGAACCCCCAGAAGCTCGACTGGCAGAATTCTATCGTCGACATGATGAAGCTGCTCGACCTCGACTCCAGCCTCGCCTCCCGCAAGCAGCTGGCTGAGGAGCTGCACTACACCGGCAACACGGACGATTCCGCCGCCATGAACGTCTGGCTGCACGGCCAGGTGATGCAGAAGCTCTCCGCCAATGGCGGGAAGGTGCCGGCCGACCTCAAGGCCTGATCGTATCGACCCAGGTGGTGCTGCCGCAAGCGGCACCACCCGGCGGATGTCATGGAACGGGTTTCGCCGGCGCCGCCAAAGCGCTCGGCGCCGGGACGGCGGGAGCAGGTTCGGCCGCTCCCGGGCTATTGCGGAAACTGACCGGCGTGTCCTTGTCCACCATGGCGGCTAGGTTCAGCGCGTCCCAGTTGGTCAGCCTGATACAGCCGTGCGACTGGGTCTTGCCGACAGCCTCCGGGTTCGGCGTGCCGTGAATGCCGTATCCCCCCTCGGCGCTGAGGTCCATCCAGACAAGGCCGACCGGGTTGTTGGGGCCGGGTGCGATGGTGAAGGCGGTCTTCGCCTTGACGCCCTTGAAGTGATACTTCGGCGAGTATGTGTAGTCCGGATTATGGGCGATCCGTTGGATGACATAGTCGCCCGTGGGAGCCGGCTTCTCCGTTGAGCCGATCGAGGCGGGATAGAATGCGATAAGCCGCCCGTCGGCGGCGAGGGCCTCCACGTCGTGTCCCGCCTTGTCGACGACGATTTTGGCGACCTTGTCGGTCGGCTTGGCGTCGTTGATAGCGGCGACGACGATTGTCTGGCCGGCGGCGAAACGCGAGCCGGGGTTCAGCGCCATCAGGAGCGTCGGGCTCATGTGGTAGCGCTCGCCGAGTTCCTCGCGGAGGTCGTGGTAGCCGAGGCGCTTCAGTTTTGATTGCGCCTCGAAGTCATGGGGAATGTCCCTGGTAAAGGGCCCCTTCGCCTCGGCCTCGGTGATGGTGACCGCCTTCAGCGGCACGGATGCTCCCGACGTGAGCCTGTCCCAAGACGCCTGATCGAGCTTTCCCGTCGTCGGCAGGCCCATCTGCCGCCGATAGGCCGACAGCGCCTTGCGAAAATTCTCCCCGTCGATGCCATCGATGGCACCCGGCGAAAATCTCGTCCGGTCCAGAAGGATCTCGGCCTTCACGACTTCGGCGACGGCCCGCTCGCTGGATCGGTCGGGAAGGGGCGAGAACTCCGCGTGGTCGACGGCGTCGCGGCCCAACGGCGGCGGTGCGGCGGCCCACGACGGCGAACAAGGTGCGACGACGGCAGTCGCAAGGGCTGTCGCAAGATATGCGCGATGGATCATGACAGGGATCGCTCTGGTGGAACCCGGTCAAACGGATCGCCGGGAACCCTTGTTCCGGTCCTGCCGGAGCGGAACCGCGATGCCGCAGCTTGCCTCGGGGGATCCGCGATGGCATCGGTCCCGGCTATGGACCTACCGTCGGAATCGGCCGGGCGGCCGATCCAGGGATGACTTCAATGACCGAGGCGGCCTCACGACGTATCGTCGAAACGCTGGAGCAGACGCGCGACCTGATGGATGCCGTGGCGCGCGACGCGTCGCTGATCGATGCCGTCGAGGCTGCCGCCACGGCTCTGACCGGGACGCTGAAGGCGGGCGGCAAGATGCTCATCGCCGGTAACGGCGGAAGCGCCGCCGATGCCCAGCATATCGCGGGCGAGATCGTCGGCCGCTTCCTGTTCGACCGGGCACCACTCGCCGCTATCGCGCTGACGACGGATACGTCGATCATCACCGCCGTCGCCAACGATTACGGCTTCGATCACGTCTATGAGCGGCAGGTCCGCGGCCTTGGGCGGCTGGGCGACCTGTTCCTGGGCATTTCGACCTCGGGCAATTCCGCATCCATCGTCAGGGCCTGCGCGGCGGCACGCGCCATGGGTATCACGACCGTCGGGCTGACGGGTGCCGGGGGCGGCCAGTTACGCGACGTCTGCGACATCCTCATCCGGGTGCCGAGCGAGCGCACCTACATGATCCAGCAGGTGCATATCACCATCGGCCACATCCTGTGCCTCCAGGCCGAGGCCGACATCTTCGGCGCTGCGGTGGGCGCATGAGCGGTGGAAGTCCGCGGCCGGCGATTTTCTTCGACCGCGACGGCGTGATCAACGTCGACCACGGCTATGTGGGAGAGGTGACGCGGTTCGATCTTCTACCCACCGCCGCCGCGGGTGTGCGCGCCGCCAATACGGCGGGAGCTTTGGCCTTCCTGGTCACCAACCAATCGGGCGTGGCGCGTGGCTTGTACACCGAGGCCGACGTGGTCGCGCTGCACCGCCATATGGCTGACGGTCTGACGCGGGAGGGCGCGCATTTCGACGAAATTCTATACTGCCCGCATCTGCCTGATGCGGCGGTCACCGCCTATCGATTGGATTGCTCCTGCCGCAAGCCGAAGCCGGGCATGATCCTCGACCTCATGGCGAGGTGGCCGGTCGATCGACGCCGCAGCGCCATGATCGGCGACAAGCCGAGCGACATGGAGGCGGCCCGGGCGGCAGGGATCAGGGGAATCTTGTACCAGGGTGGCAAGCTCATCGACAGCGTGACGCAGGCGCTCCGGGACGCCTGACACACGACGCCTCCGGCCATCCTTCCCGTTCCTGCTCCCGTACTCGCACATCTTAGAGGATTGCTGCAGGTGCCGGGGAGGCGTCCGGGGTCGCGGCTTCCGGAATAAGCGAATCCGCTAGCGGTTTCGGGGAAGAAGAACTGCGACGACCCATCAGGTCGGAAAAATGCGGAGGGGACGTCGGACGGGCTCTCAGTCCGCGTCGAGATCGTGCATCACGGCGGCGCGGGCGGGGGCGGAGTCGGCGAGGAGGTGGACGTGGATCTCCTCGGCACCTGCCGCGACCGCATCCCGGAAGCGCGCGCTCTCGTAAAAAAGGTCGGGCAGGGGACCGGTTTCGTCGAGGGCGAGGATGCGCGGCACCCCGCCGCCATCGCGGCCGACCGCCATAACGACGGCATCGGCGAAACGCGGGGCGTCTTCGCCCGGCAACGGGGCTCCGAGCGGAAACACGGAGAAGAGGTGCCGCTTGCCGCTGGCGCCCCGCCAATGGCGGAACCGCCGCGACAGGTCGCTGCCGGCAAGGCCAGCGAGAGGGGCAGCCGAGGCCGCGACCGGACGAAGAAGAGCGACGACCGCCGGATTGTGCATCTTCGTCTTCCCTCGTTCCCGAGCGCTTTTCGCCAACAGCGATGGTGCTCAACTCAGCCTCGGATGCCGCTCCTCGTTGCCGAAGCAACGACGAAAACCACCCGTTCCTATGAGAACAAAGATAGAACCTGAACCCGTCACGGTCAATCGTCGGTCGGAGGTTTTCCCGTCCGAATCCGCATCAGGCCGCCGGGACCGCGCCGTTCGGGTAGAGACACGCAAGCCTCGGGTCAGCTTCGACGGCTTCCGCCATGAGGGCGCGGCTGGCGGTTTCGACCGCATCGCACATGCGGGCCTGGAAGGCCTGACGCGGGAGACCGGCCGGGATCATGGGCAGGAACTCCACCACGGCCGTGCCGGGGCGTCGGCGAAACGACCGCCGCGGCCAGAACAGCCCGGAGTTCACCGCGACCGGCAGGCAGGCCACTCCCGTCTCGCCGTAAATATAGGCGATGCCGGATTTGTACTCGGGCGCGGCGTCGGGCGGTCGCCGCGTGCCTTCCGGAAAGATGAACAGCGTGCGGCCGGCTTGCAGAACGGCAGCGGCGCGCCGGCTGACATCGGTCAGGGCCGCTCGACCTCGGCTCCGATCGACCGCGATCTGCCCGGAGCCCTCCAGATACCAGCCGAACAGGGGGATGCGGGTCAGTTCCCGTTTCAATACGAAGGTGAAGCTCGGGAACAGGCTGCAGAGCGCGATGATCTCGAGAAAGCTCTGGTGCTTGGCGGCAAGGATGCAGGGCTCGGCCGGAATATGGGCTCGGCCGCGGAATTCGACCCGGGTTCCACAGATGGCCCATAGGAGCCAGAGCGACGCCCGCGCCCAATGGTTGGCGAGCCGCAGCACGGCCGTGTGGCCGATCACGAGGGTGGGCAGGCCCAGCACCATCATGCCGATGAGAAGGGCGTAGAACAGGACGTTGAAGAGGGCGGAACGTAGGGCCAGCATCACGGAGTTCTGCCAGACCGGGCCGGGGCAGGCAAACCGGCCCGGAACTTTCCACACCCTCGGATCATGCTGCCCGAGCGGCTCAGCCCTCCACCGGCCGGGTCGGGATCTCGCTTTCGCAGGCGGCGCGCGGCACACCTCGAGCAGATTTCGCCTCGTCGTGATAGACGACGGTCCAGTCCGGCAGGGCGGCCTTGACGGCGTGGGCGATGGCGAGGCCCTCCGCCGCGAAGGCATCGAGGTCCAGCTTGGGGGCCTCCTCGTCCATGTCGTCGTGCTCGTCATAGACGGCCTGCCAGGCGTCGAGCCGGTCACGCAGGGCTTTCGGCACGGGAAGATCGTCGAGCATTCCTTCGGTGCCGTCCATCTGCCAGACGCCTTCCGAGCCGTAGACCGCCATGATCCGCAGCCAGCGCAGCCCGTGGAAGCGACTGGTGCCGGTCATGCCGACACCTGTCCGAGTTCGCGCGCCGAATCGTCCTGCGGCGCGTAGCCGATCAGGCGGCGGGTTTCCAGAAGGTCCCAGGGCATGCCGCGATTGTCCGACATGGCATTGACCACGACGGCGGGGGTTGGCCAAGCTGCGGCGTCGGCCAGCAGCGCCGCCGAAACGGCGCGCAGGAAGTCCTCGTTCGACAGCCACATGGCGCGAAACCAAGCGAGTTCGCGCGCCGCCTCGGGCGTGTCGGGGACGGGCTCGCCCGGGATGCCGGCCGCCGAGATCGTGTTGGGCCGGTTGTCGCCGGGCTGGCACCAGCCGATGCGGAGGCTCACGGCGGAGAGGCCCTGCGGCTTCGCCTTGGCGGCGAGGAGGCGTTCGCCCATCAGCTTCGCCGCCGCATAGGCACGGGGCACGTCCCCGGGGGCCGTGCGGGTACCGGGCCGGGGCGGCAGGTCCGTGGTGAGGCCGCCGGGTGAGACACTCTCCTCCTTGTAGCCGCCCATCACATGGTTCGACGAGGCGAAGACCACGCGCTTCGACCCGCCGCCGCGGGCCAAGGCTTCGACGGCCTGCAGCGTCATGTCGAACGATACGGCGCCATCGTCCCAGCTCGCGTCGGGGTAGGGGTTCTGTGCCGCGAGATGCACGGCGGCATCGACCTCCGCCATGGCGGCGTCGAGCGCCGGCGAACGCTGAGCGAGATCCAGGACGACGGACTTCACCTTAGGGTGAATGAGGTCGGGCGGTGCCGCGCAGTCGAGGGCCACGATGCCGCTGCACCAGGGCGCCTCGACGAGATGCGCCACGAGCTTTCGCCCGAGGTTTCCTTGAGCGCCGGTGACCAGCACGCGAAGGGAAGGAGAATCCGTCATGCCGCATGTCTCCGCGCCCGGATCGGCGCCGCGCCCGGTCTAGCTCAAGGGACTGCTCGTTGCACCAGCCTGTCCCGCGATCTCGCGGTTCACGGCGAGGCCGGACGCCGACAGGCCCGTGGGGTCGTCTGAGCGCCGTCGGTGGCGCACAGGCGTCGCAACGCCTCGGCCATGCGCGGCGATCGGCTGGCCCATGTGGCGTAGAGGTCGGCCGCCGCGGCGGGTTGAGCGGAGACGGCCACCCGGTACACCGGCGCCGTCTCGGCGGAATCGTAGAATCGCGCCAGGCGCCACGCCGCCGCCTCGTCGGTCGCGCCACCCACGGCGTCGGCGGCGGCGAAGGCCTTCGCACCGCAGCCGGCGTCCAGGGCGGCGTCGCTCAGCACCATGAGGTCGGCATCGCTGCCACCGCGCGCGGCATGGAGGCGGGCGTCGAAGAGCCGGCTGCAGCGCGGGCCCCCGTCGCGGTCGGGCGGCAGGCGCCCGTGCCGAAGCATATAGGCGCCCGACACGATGCCGACCCCCAACATGGCAGACAGGACCCCCGCCAGCACGACGGCCCGCCGCGGCGGCCCGTTCATGAAGCCGCCCATCTCCGTGTCGCCCGGTGTCGGCACCGTCATGCCGACCGGTCCGAGGTCGAGCCTCTACACCCCCTTGAGCACCAGCAGCGTATTGGCGGGCAGGTGCCAACCCTTGTCGGTCTCGAACGCCGCCGTACCGGTGCCGCCGTAATCGGGCTCTTCGCTCGACCAGAGCACCTCCCAGCGCCTGCCGCGCGGCGGCGCCACGAGAGGTTCGGGGAAGCTCTTGCGGTTGAGGTCGCGGCCGAAGTTGACGATCAGGAGACGGTCGTCGCCCTGCGCTTCGAAGAAGCGGAGCACGAAGGCATCAGGACCGATGACGGCGCCGTCGGTCTTAGAGCGGTGATGGGACGCGAAGGCACGGCCGGTGCGCCGCAAGGTCAGCAGGTCGCGGTGCATGGCCACGATCGGAGCGTTGCGCTCGGCCTCGCTCCAGTCGAGCTTGCAGCGCTCGAACGTGTCGTCGGCCTCGGGATCGGCGAGCTGCTTCTGGCCCGATGCGGTGGCGAGGCTGGCGAAATTCGCCATGTAGTCGTGGCGTCCCCGGCGCACCATCGCGGCCAGCTCCGGCCGATGGTCGGCGAAGTAGAGGAAGGGCGTCGAGGCCCAGAACTCCTGGCCCTGGAACAGCATCGGCGTGCCGGGCATGAGCAGGGACAGGGCCGTGAGAGCCCGGGCGCGAGGATGGCTCGTCAGTTGGTGCAGACGCCAGCCGCGGGCGGCATTGGCCACCTGATCGTGGTTCTGCACGAAGGTGACGAACGCGTCGGGGTCGAGGTCCAGCGCCAGAACGCCGCGCGGCCCGTTGTGGCCGCCGTAGGTCTGACCCTGGAACAGATATCCGTATTTCGCCGCCGAGATGAACTCCTGCGGCGTGCCTTCGTAGTCGGCGTAATAGAATTCGTTGCGCCCCGTCGCCGCCACCATGGCGGTGTGATGCAGGTCGTCGTTCCAGACGCCGTCGAGCCCGGCGCCGCCCTGGTCGAGCGGGCGCACGAGATCGGAATCCTGCGGCTCGTTCTCCGCCACGATGATGATCTGGCGCGATCCCGCGGCTTCGCGCGCCGCGCGCCCCAGTGCCGCCACGACGTAATCGTCGGAGTCGTCGTAGATGTTCTGGGTGGCGTCGAGACGGAGGCCGTCGAAATGGTATTCTGCGATCCAGTAGGCGGCGTTGGAGATCACCAAGTCTCGCATGCCCGTCGCATTCGGCCCGTCGTAGTTCAGCGCCTCGCCCCAGTCGGTCGAGTGTCGGTCGGTGAAGTAGTCCTGGCTGAAGGCTTTGAGAAAGTTTCCGTCGGGTCCGATGTGGTTGTAGACCACGTCGAGGATCACCCCGAGGCCGAGCGTGTGGGCGCGGTCGACGAAGCGCCGGAGGTCGTCCGGCTTGCCGTAGAGATGGGTGGGGGCGAAGAGGTCGACGCCGTCGTAGCCCCAGCCGAACCGGCCCGGAAACTCGTTCACCGGCATCATGTTGACCACGGTGACTCCGAGGTCCTTCAGGAAGGGCAGCTTCTCGGCTGCCGCCGCCCAGGTGCCGGCCGGTGTGAACGTGCCGATATGCATCTCGTAGAGCACCTGGCCGGCGATGCCGAGGCCCTTCCACGCCGCGTCGGTCCAGGCGAAAGCGTGGGGATCGACGACCTGCGAGGCCCCCATGGGCCGCTCCGGCTGCGACCGCGAGGCGGGATCCGGGTAAAGGGCGGCGTCGGAGCCGAGCCGGTAATGGTAGAGCGCGCCGGCGTCGACATCGGGCAGCACGATGGCGTGGTATCCGCCCTCGTCGCGGTCGAGCCGGTGTTCGCCACCGCCTTCCAGCATCAGGGTCACCTCGGCATGGTCCGGAGCCCAGACCCGGAACGAGCAGCCGCGGTCGAGCAGTTCGGCCCCCATGGGAAAGCGCCGCGTTGATGGCCGTGTCGTCATGCCTTGGAGTCCTCGACGGGTGCCCGAAAGTGCGGCAACCCCGGCGACAACGAACCAACTCCCCGGCGGTTCAGTGCGCCGCAGCATGATCGGCGTCGGGCGTCGTTCACCTTGTCACCCTGCCGCCCGCCCGATAGCACTCCGGCCGACAGAGAACCTCGCGAGGACCCCATGGCGACCCATAAGCTCCTGCTCCTGCCCGGCGACGGCATCGGCCCCGAGGTGATGGCCGAGGTCGAGAAGGTCCTGGCCTGGCTCGGCGACCAAGGCTCGGCCCGCTTCGCGCTGGATCACGGTCTCGTCGGCGGCTGTGCCATCGATGCCCATGGCGTACCGATCAGCGATGCCGACATGGCCAAGGCCGAGGCGGCCGATGCCGTGCTGCTCGGCGCGGTCGGCGGGCCGAAGTGGGACGGCGTCCCCTATGAGATCCGCCCCGAGGCGGGGCTGCTCCGGCTGCGCAAGGATCTCGGCCTTTTCGCCAACCTGCGCCCGGCCATCTGCCACGCGGCGCTGGCCGATGCCTCGTCGCTGAAGCGCGAGCTCGTCGAAGGCCTCGACATCCTGATCGTCCGCGAACTGACCGGCGGCGTCTATTTTGGCGAGCCGAAGCAGATCATCGATCTCGGCAATGGCCAGAAGCGCGGCATCGATACCCAGGTCTACGATACCCACGAGATCGAACGCATCGCCCGCGTGGCCTTCGAACTGGCGCGCAAGCGCGGCAACCGGGTGACGTCGTCTGAGAAGCGCAACGTCATGATGTCCGGCGTCCTGTGGCATCAGACCGTGACGGCGCTGCACGCCCGCGACTATGCCGACGTGACCCTGAACCACCAACTCGCCGACGCGCTCGGCATGAAGCTCGTCCAGGCGCCGAAGCAGTTCGACGTCATCGTCACCGACAACCTCTTCGGCGACATGCTGTCGGATGTCGCCGCCATGCTGACGGGGTCTCTCGGCATGCTGCCTTCGGCGTCGCTCGGCGAGGCCGATGTCCTGACGGGGCGCCGCAAAGCGCTCTACGAGCCCGTGCACGGTTCGGCGCCCGACATCGCGGGGCGCGGCATCGCCAATCCGCTGGCCATGATCGGCTCGCTCGCCATGGCGCTTCGCTATTCCTTCGACATGGGAGCCGAAGCCGACCGTCTCGAGCAGGCCATTGCCCAGACCCTGGCCGAAGGTCATCGTACGGCCGATATCGCTAGGGCTGGCGAGACCGTCATTACGACCTCGGCCATGGGCGATGCCGTCGTGACGGCGCTCGCCGCCTGACCGTCAAAAAAAAAAGCCGGCCGCAGGTCGCCCCGGGCCGGCTTGATAGACGTCGTTGCGACTTTGCTAGTTAGTCGATACCGCTCCACAGCGGCGAGAAGTCGATGTTGTTGCCGCCGAACTGGCTGGGACTGTAGGGTAGGTCGTAGCGGCGCGGCAGCTCCGACTCTCCGAAGAAGGCTCGGTTGTAGCTGGCGTAAACCGGCTGGTGATCGGTCGTCTGCGAAGCCAGATATTCCGGCTGACCGAGCGCGGGTGTGGAGGCCGTGCCGGGATCGAGGAACGAGCGCTTCTGGATGACCAGCGGACGGCGCGCAGACGCGTCCGACATCTCGGCGATCACCATGGGACGATGCCCTCGCAGGACAGCCACCTTGGCGGCGGGAGCCTTACGGGTCTGCGCGTCGGCCAAGCTGCCGGTCAGAAGCATGGCGGCGGCCGAGACCGTCAGGAACGTGGACAAGTGATTCGCCATGAGGGCCTCGGCTTGGGATATACGTCGCCCAGATAACTGGTCGGCCAGGATTAAGTTTCCGTTGTTCGGGCCATCCTGGTCTTAACGTCGACGCACTGCAACCTCGAACAGGCCTCGGAGCCGCGGCAGCGCGCCATCCGGGTCCAGCCATCCCAGGCGGCGTCCAATTGTCAAAGAAGTGGAGCTCCCTCCGAGGCAGGTCGTGGCGCCGCGCCGCTGAGCCGCCACGAAGAAGGCGCGCAAGGCCGCGTCATCGCCCGCAGAGACGAGGTCGATGCGGTCGAGCGCGCAGGCGAGGGCGGCGCGTCCTAGCGGCCGGCCCGGTGCGCCGCACGCGAAACCACCGATCTGCAGAACCGCGGCGACATCGGCGCTGCCTCGAAACCCGAGGCAGGGAACAGCGGTCCCACCGGTCCAGAGCAGGAGGTCGGCGGCCTCGACGGATCCAAGCCGGGTGTCAACCGAGGCCGCCGGCCGGATCCGAGTTGCGGACATGCCCCGAAGCCCGGCAAGTTGCGCCAGCGCATCCGCCAGAGCGCCATCGCGGTCGGTTGCAGGCTCCGACCGCAAAGCGAGAGCGATCATCGGCGGCGCGGCATCCGCTTGGCGATCCGCCGGGGTGGAGCTTAGCTCGCCTCCACCCTGACTGGCCTCGTCCTTCACTCCGGTCCGAAGCAGCGACAGCTGCAGGAAGGGTGTGGCCTCGCCGAGCCGGCCGAAGGTCAAGACGTCCTCCCGTGCTCCATCCGGCTCGTGGTTGCGGGCCAGATAGGTCATGGGCAGCTTCGCGAAGTCGGACCCCGAAAGATCGTAGAGGGCGATCGGGCGCCGGATGTCGACCCAACGAGAGGCGGTGGCGGAGAGAGACGTGGCGTCGGAAGGCGCGCGCGAGGCGAGAAGGCCGGTCGCGCCCCCGAGTGCCGCAGCGACCAGTCCCGCCGCCGCCACGGCCATGAGGCCGGTCCGGAGCAGCAGCCGCAGGCTGCGCCCCCGCGCGAGATGCCGGCGGGATGTCCCGACCAATCTCGACGGAAGTGACTGAAAAGGCGCGAGAGCCGACATGGCACCACCTCGCATCCCGACGCGGGACGCTTCGGATGCCAGAATGGCGAGAGTTGCTCAGCCGATGGTTACCGGCAATCGGCAATCGCTCGGCAGGGTCAACGCCAGGTTAGCGCTTGGATCGAATTGCGATCAGACCGCCGGCAGATCCGCTGCAAACATCCTATCGCGCGAACACCGGGTCGAAGAACCCGTGGATGGCCTGGGCGGCGAAGACCGTGAGATGCCCCGCATCGTAGAAGAGGGGGTGGCCGTCCCGCACCACGGGACAGGTCTCGCCCTCGCAAAGCCGTGTCGCCGGATCGAGCACGGTTGCGCCATGGCGAAGGGCTGCGGCCGCGATGAGGCCGGTCGAAACCCGCTGCGTCTCGCGCGCATGCGCCACCGTGGGAGGCGGGGGCGGCGCCTCGCCCCGAAGCGCCGCGATGGCCAGCGTCCGAGGGACGGGATAATCGGCCTGCGGTGGCGCCAGTAGCAGGAAGACCCGGATGCCCGCAGCGCCGAGCGCATCGAGCGTGGCATCGAGCCGGCCGAGGTCGCGATCATAGAGGAACCAGTCGGCACCGAGCACGACGGTCCGCAGAGAGGTGTGGGTCGCCAGGAAGGCTCTCGCATCGCGGTTGAAGGCGAGGCAGCCCGGCAGCCCCTTGGCATCGAAGCCGAGCAGGGGCGGACATTTGGACAGGACGAGCGCAACGCCGGAGGCGCCGTGTGCCTCCGCGTCGTGGGTCAGGGCAGGGATCCACATTCGGGCATAGCTGTTGCCCCAGATCGCCACCGTGGGGTCGACGCCGGGCGCGCCGAAGCGGCACGGGTAGGGGAGCGGATCCGCACCGGGCGACGGCGCCGGGCACTCACCCTCGAGCCGGTCGAAACTCCCCTCGGCCAAGGTCATGACGGCCGGCGGAAGATGAGTCAGCGGCAGCCAACCACGCCCGGCCAGGTCCAGCACCTGCGCCAGCGCCACGGTCGCCAGAGTGGCGCAGGCGGCGGCCGTCATCATCCCGCGTCGGCCAGGCAGGAGGCGGCGGGTGATGAAGGGGCGCTCGATCACGGCATGGGACAGGCCGGCCAGCGCCACGGTGGCGATCAGCAGGCTAAGGCGAAACCCGAGCGATAGATCCGGCCCGCGGCCGTATCGCGCCAGGACGATGATGGGCCAGTGCCAGAGATAGAGAGAGTACGAGACGCGGCCGAGCCAGGCCGGCGCCCGGGCGCCGAGGAGGGACGCCAACCGTCCGCCTCCCTGGCCCCCGCCGATGACCAGCACGGCACCGAGGCAGGGCAGCAACGCGGCAGGGCCTGGAAACGGAGTGGCGGCATCATAGAGGAGCGCGGCGATGGCGATGGCGGTGAGACCCGCCCCGACCGCGACGTCTGCACGTTGCGGCGTTGCCATGGCGGCCGGTCGCCGCCAGCAGGCGAGAAGCCCGCCGAGCAGCAGTTCCCAGGCGCGGCCGGGTAGGAGGTAGAAGGCCGAGGCTGGCCGATGCATCGTTTCCCATGCCCCGAGCGCAAACGACGACGCGGCGAGGAGAGCCAGAACCGCCACGGTGGCGCGCGGTCGGCGCCGCAACACCAGGAGGACCAGCGGGAACAGAAGATAGAATTGTCCCTCGACCGCCAGCGACCACGTGTGGAGCAGTGGTTGGAGGGTGAGGTTGTCGGCGTCGAAGTAATCGCCGGCGAGACGCGAGAACAGGATGTTCGAACCATAGACCGCCGACGCCATCGTGCTCCTTGCCAGGAGGCGAAGATCCTCGGGCAGGACGACGAAGATGCTCGCGAGACCACAGGCGACGAGGACGACGATGAAGGCCGGCACGATGCGTCGGATGCGCCGCTCGTAGAAAGCCGCCAGCGTGAAGCGGTCTCGCGCGATCTCGTCCCGCGTGATCGCGGTGATCAGATAGCCCGAGATGACGAAAAAGACGTCGACCCCGACGTAGCCGCCGCCGAGCGCCGTGAAGCCATAGTGGAACAGCACCACGATCGAGACCGCGACGGCCCGGAGCCCGTCGATGTCGGGCCTGTAGCGCGTGTCGGGCCGGCTGGTCGAGGCTAAGTCCGAAGCGGTGCGGATCATCACGACGCGAACGATCCTGAACCCGTGTTAACGAAGATCCCGCCTGACGACCCTGATCGGGTCGCGGCGGGATCCATCATACGAAGCTCAGTTGCAACAGACGGACCCGAGAGGCCAGGCCATCCGGGTGCCCGCAAAGGTCAAGCAGCAGCAGGTGTCTCGACAACAGCGACGGCCGACTTCTTGGCGATTTCTCTCTTCAAGGCGCGGGTCTTGACCGAGAGATCCTCGTCCTTCGCCTTCAGCAGGAAGGCATCGAGGCCCCCGCGATGCTCGACCGATCGCAGCGCGGCGGCGGCGATGCGCAGGCGAACACCACGACCAAGCGTGTCCGAGATCAGCGTCACCGCGCAGAGGTTCGGCAGAAAGCGGGTCTTGGTCTTGATGTTCGAGTGGCTGACGAGATTGCCAACCTGAACGGCCTTGCCGGTCAGTTCGCAGCGGCGTGCCATATACATAGTCCTTTGGAGCTACCGCCAGGTCCCCTCGAAGCGCGGCCGAACGCCAACCCTCGATCGCCTAAGGCGCGATATCATCGAGCCGCGGTCTATAGGGAGACGGCGGCGACCCGTCAAGCTTTTCGCGCCGCCGCCGCGCTCCCGTCAGGCGATGCGGATCATTCGGTCACTGCGGCGACGGTCGGCGACGGGCTGGAAAGCGACCCGGGCGTGGTCCTGGCAATAGGGGAGGGTGCCCATCGCGCGGCAGCCGCAGAAGCGGAACTCGGCGCTGGTGGGGTCGCCGATGGGCCAGCGGCACATGGAGCCGTTGAGCTCCAGGATGGTAACGCGGTCGCTGACCGGGATCAGTGCCTCCTGCTTGGCGCGGAGGGCAGGGAGATCGAAGGTGATGGGCGCCGGCGCGGCGCGGCGCACTGCGGCCATTTCGGCCACCGCGACCGGCGCGGGTGCCGGGGTCTCGACTGCAGCGGCGACAGGCGCGGCCGTCGCCTCGGTGACCGGGGCCAGTTCGACCCGCGGCTCGGGGGCTGGCACATCGCGGATCCGCGGGGGGGCCGCGTCTGCGGTCGGAGGCACGGCGCGACCCGACAGTCCGAGGCGATGGACTTTGCCGATGACAGCGTTGCGCGACACGCCTTCACCCAATTCGGCTGCGATCTGGCTGGCGCTGCGCCCTTCAAGCCATAGGGTGCTCAGGCGGTCGACGCGTTCATCAGTCCAGGACATGATCTCTCCCTCGCGAAGCAGTTCAATCAACTGATCAAAACCTACGCACACCGCGTCCCCGGAGGGCATTATGCTGTACGGTGCTGCGCGAAATCTTTGCAATCACGTCTTAGTCTGACGACGATGACGGGGTGGACGCTACACGACCACACGAATCGCGCGCAAGCGTTTGACGGGGTCATACAACCTTTTCCCCAAGCAACTGTTGCTTGAAAGGCGCAACGGCGGGCTAAACCGGGCGTTTGATTCGGAGGTCGTCCTCATTTGACCTCACCGGAACATCGCTCTAGGAAACCTTGGAGGCTCACCCCGCTTGCGGTGGTCTTCCAACGATGTCCGACCGAGGTCGCGTGACCGATCCGGGTGGAGCAGATCCGGGTCTCGCCCGGGCGTTCCGTCCGCGCTCGCCCGCGGGGCGCGGCGACGCAAGGTTTCTCCAGACATGACCCACTCCGTGACGTCCCACATCCTGCCCACCTATGCGCGCGCTCCCCTGGAGTTCGAGCGCGGCGATGGGGTCTGGCTGACCACGGTGGAGGGGGAGCGCTATCTCGACCTCGGCGGCGGCATCGCGGTGGCGTCGCTCGGCTATTCTCATCCGCATCTCGTGGCGGCCCTGAACGAGCAGGGGTCGAAGCTCTGGCACACGTCGAACCTCTACCGCATCCCGGGGGGCGAGCGCCTGGCGGACCGGCTGGTCGAGCACACGTTCGCCGACGTGGTGTTCTTCACCAATTCCGGTGCCGAGGCCAACGAGGCCGCCATCAAGATGGCGCGCAAGTATCAGTCCGCCTGTGGTCACCCGGAGAAGTTCCGCATCGTCACCTTTGAGGGCGCGTTTCACGGGCGCACGCTGGCCACGATCGCGGCCGGAGGTCAGCAGAAGTATATCGACGGCTTCGGTCCCAAGGTCGACGGCTTCGACCAGGTGCCCTTCGACGACTGGGCGGCTTTCGAGGCCGCGGTCGGCCCGGAGACCGGCGCCGTCATGATCGAGCCGATCCAGGGCGAGGGCGGCGTGCGCGTCGTCCCCTCCGAACGGCTCCGCGCTATCCGGGCCTTCTGCGACGAACACGGCCTCCTGCTGATCTTCGACGAGGTGCAGACGGGCGTCGGTCGCACCGGCGCCTTCTTCGCCGGCGAGCGGGCCGGCGTGTCGCCCGACATCATGTCGATCGCCAAGGGCATCGGCGGCGGCTTTCCCATGGGCGCCTGCCTCGCCACGCGCGAGGCGGCGAAGGGCATGGTGGTGGGCAGCCACGGCACGACCTTCGGCGGCAATCCGCTCGCCATGGCGGTGGGCAATGCCGTTCTCGACGTCGTTCTGGCGCCTGCCTTCCTCGACCGCGTGGCCCAGGCCGGCCTCGCCCTGAAGCAGCGCCTCGCCGAACTGCAGGATCGCCATCCTTCCGTCATCGCCGAAATCCGCGGCGACGGGCTGATGCTCGGCCTGCGCTGCGCCGTGCCCAACGGCGATCTCGTGGCCGCCGCCCGCCAGCGCCACGTTCTGGTGATCGCGGCCGGCGACAATGTCGTGCGCCTGCTGCCGCCGCTCGTCATCTCCGACGACGAGATCGCCGAAGCCGTGCGCCGGCTCGATGCGGCCTGTTCCGACATCGAGGCGCATCGCGCCGCCACCGCGGCCCTCGACGGCGAGGCCGATCCCCATCATACCTCCGCCGTGCTTAAGGGTGCGGCATGACATCGAACGGAAGCAGTCCCCGGCATTTCCTGGACCTCGACGCCGTCCCGGCAGCGGAGTTGCGCTCCATCGTCGACGGGTCGATCGCCATCAAGCGGCGGCGGACCAGCGGCGGCAAGGCCGCCATGCCGCGGCCGCTCGCGGGCCGCATGCTGGCGATGATCTTCGACCAGCCCTCCACCCGCACGCGCGTCTCCTTCGACGTCGGCATGCGGGAGCTCGGCGGCGAGACCATGATGCTGACCGGCGCCGAGATGCAGCTCGGCCGCGGCGAGACCATCGCCGATACGGCGCGCGTCCTGTCGCGCTACGTCGATGCCATCGTGATCCGCACGCTGGAGCAGGGATTGGTCGAGGAGCTCGCCCATTACGCCTCGGTGCCGGTCATCAACGGGCTGACCAAGGCGTCGCATCCCTGCCAGGTGATGGCCGATGTCATGACCTTCGAGGAGCATCGCGGGCCCATCGGCGGCCGGGTCGTGGCCTGGAGCGGAGATGCCAACAACGTCATGGTGAGTTGGGCTCATGCGGCGCAGCGTTTCGGCTTCGAGATGCGCGTCGCGAGCCCGCCCGAACTGGCGCCGAAGACCGAGCTGCTCGACTGGGCGCGCCAGAACGGCGCCCGCATCACCGTCACCCGCGATCCCGTGGAGGCGGCGCGCGGCGCCGATGTCGTGGTGTCGGATTGCTGGGTGTCGATGGGCGACGACGAAAATTCCAACCGCCACAACCTGCTCGCCCCCTATCAGGTCAATGCACGGCTGATGGCCGAGGCGGGCCCCGAGGCCTTGTTCATGCACTGCCTGCCGGCCCACCGCGGCGAGGAGGTCACCGACGAGGTGATCGACGGGCCGCAATCCGTCGTCTTCGACGAGGCCGAGAACCGCCTCCATGCCCAGAAGGGCATTCTGGCCTGGTGCCTGGGAGCGCTGGGGGAGGCCTAGTCGCCTCGGAGGTTACACTCTCGCTTCCCCGTTGCGGCTGGGACGGGCCCGGTCATGGCGACGGAAGGAGAGCACATGCTGGACTCTCGGCGACCCGACTCCCAATTCTGAGAAAAGCCGTGCTTTGCGCGCCCCCTCTCTCGGACTCTCACCTCATGATGCCTACCAACGTGGAACGCCCCGTCTCGGACCTCGGCCAGGACGATCTCGTCCTTCCCTTCGCGGTGACGCCGCTCGACATCCGCGGCCGCGTCGTCCGGCTCGGCCCCTCGGTCGACCGCATTCTGAAACAGCACGGCTATCCCGAGCCGGTGTCTCGCCTCCTCGGCGAGGCCGCGGCGTTGACGGCGCTCCTCGGCAGCGCCCTGAAGATCGAGGGCCGCTTCCAGCTCCAGACCAAGACCGACGGTCTTGTCGATATGCTGGTGGTGGATTTCGACGCGCCCGATCGGCTCCGTGCCTTTGCGCGGTTCGACGCGGCCCGCCTGGCCGAAGCCGGCGGCCGACTGAACTCGGCCCAACTCCTGGGCCAGGGCCATCTGGCGCTGACCATCGACCAGGGGGGCGACATGTCCCGCTATCAGGGGGTGGTTCCGCTCGAAGGGCAGGGGCTCGAGGCGGCGGCGCATCAATATTTCGCCCAGTCCGAACAGATCCCCACCCTGGTACGGCTGGCGGTGGCGCAGAATGTGACGGGTGAGGGGGCCGACTGGCGCGCCGGGGGGCTGCTAGCGCAGTTCCTGCCCGAATCCGAGGACCGGCGCCGCCAGTACGACCTCGATCCCGGCGATGCCCCCGAGGGCTTCGTCAGGCTCGCCCCCGAGGACGACAGCTGGTCGGAAGCCAAGGCGCTGGCGGGCACCGCGGAGGATCACGAGCTCGTCGATCCGACGCTGTCGAGCGAGCGGCTGCTGTTTCGCCTGTTCCACGAACGCGGTGTGACGGTCTTCGAGCCGCAGCCCCTGCGCGACGCGTGCCGCTGCTCGGAAGAGCGGATCGCCGGCATGCTGCGATCGTTCAGCCGCACCGAGCGCCACGACATGATCGGTGACGACGGCCGAATCGGTGTGACCTGTGAGTTCTGCGGCGTCCACCGCGACTTCGATCCGGCGGAGTTCGATCCGCTGCAGTGAGGATGGATAGGCGGTCACGGCGGAAATGACTTCGCGCCTTTCTCCCTCGAGGGGAGATGGACGCATCGTCCCGGTTTTATGTTCATTGCAATGAGTTATGTTATAACATACGCCTTTGTCATGTTGGTTCGTCACTCGTGGTCTTTCAACCCTGCATCAGAAGTTGCCCGGCGGGCGCAGATTGCCGAGAGGATGGCTGCCGCCGTTCTTGAAGTCCCCTGGATGAGCTGCGGACAAGCTCAGGCCGTCGCCGCCGCCTGCACGATGGTGACAAGCTCGCGCGACCGTGCTTCTCTCCCGCTGTCGATGGTGCCTCTTTCCGGTTCGGAGGAGGATAATTGGGAAGCCGGTGTGATGCCGGCGCTGCCCCCGCAACGGTATCGGAGTTCAGGCGCGACACTCGAGCCACTGGGTCGAAGGATCCGGGAAGGCGTCGCGCTCGCCGCAAGGCATCTCCGCAGCCCGGAAACCAGCCGTCGACAACGACCTTGGGGAAACGCGGTGGGCGCTTCGGGTGTGTCGGCCGAGCCGCGCCCCGGCGTTGCGGCTCCCCGACCTCTCGTCGCCTTCGGCCCTTCTCCGCCGATGTATCGCCCGAGACGAGGGATCTGCGACATGAACCGATCCGATACGCTGCCGCGACCTTCCTCGCCCGCCCGGCCGCAGAAGAGCGGCACCCGCCGCCTCTCCCGGCTCGCGCTGATGGTCCTGGGCGCCCTGGTGCTGCTCCGGCCCGGTGCCGGCCGCGCCGCCGAAGCGACCCGCTATCCTTTGACGATCCGAAACTGCGGGCAGCCTCTCACCTTCGACCACGCGCCCAAGCGCGTCGTCTCGATCGGCCAGGCCAGCACCGAAATCCTGCTATCGCTCGGCCTGGCCGACCGGGTCGTCGGCACCGCCGTCTGGTTCGGGCCCGTGCTGCCCGCCTATGCGGCCGAAAGTGCCCGGATAAAGCGGCTCGCCGACAACGACCCGAGTTTCGAATCCGTCGTGGGCCAGGATCCCGATCTCGTCACAGCGCAGTACGAATGGCACATCGGCCCGCATGGCAGCGTCGGCACGCGCCAGCAATTCTCCGATCTCAAGATCCCGACCTACATCTCGCCCTCCGACTGCGTCGCCAAGGACAATGCAGGCTCGGGCGATGGCGTCCGCCGGGAGATGTTCACGATGGATCTCGTCTATGGCGAGATCCGCGATCTGGCTCGCATCTTCGATGTTGCAGACCGGGGCGACAAGCTCGTGGCAGATCTCAAGGCGCGAGAGGCTGCCGCGAGAGCGGCCGTGGCCGGCCGGGCCATGGGCGTTCCGGTGGTCTTCTGGTTCTCCAGCAAGGACGTGAAGGGCGACGCTTTCGTGGCAGGCAAGAACGGCGCACCAGCCTTCATGGTGCAGGCGCTCGGTGCCCGTAATGTCGTGACCACGGAGGAGGAATGGCCGCTGGCGAGTTGGGAGAGCATCGCTGCCGCCGACCCCGCCGTCCTGGTCGTCGCCCAGATGGATCGCCGCCGCTTTCCGGCCGACGATCTCGCGGTAAAACGCGCCTTCCTGGGCCGCGATCCCGTGGTCAGCCAGATGCGCGCCGTCAAGGGCGGGCAGGTGGTGGTGATGGACGCTCAGGCCATGAACCCGTCCATCCGCACGGTCGACGGCATCGAGGCGTTGGCGCAAGGCATCGAAGCCGCCGAGCCCGCGCGGTGAGGCATCCCGGGGGGCCCGTGTCGAGTTGGGGTGGACGCGCCGCGCTGGCGTTGGCGTCAATCCTGGCGCTCGGCCTTGCTGTCGGGCTGGCCGTTTCGATCGGCGAGATGCGGATCCCGCTCGCTACGGCTTTGGGGGCGATCAGCGACCGGGTGCTGGGGACGGCTTTCGTGGCAAGCCGCATCCAGGTCGGCATCATCTGGGACTACCGGCTAAGCCGCGCCCTGGTGGCGGCCTGCTGCGGCGCCTCTCTGGCGCTGTCGGGCACGATCCTGCAGGCGCTGCTGCGCAATCCCCTGGCCGAGCCTTACGTGCTCGGCATTTCGGCAGGGGCTTCGACGGGCGCCGTGGCGGTGCTGATCGTCGGTTTCGGTGGCGGCGTGCTCACCCTGTCAGGCGGCGCCTTCTGCGGCGCCATCCTGGCGATTGCCCTGGTGGCACTGCTGGCCATGGGCTCGGGTGGCGGCACGGATCGCATCGTGCTGGCGGGCGTCGCCGGCTCGCAGCTTTTCAATGCCTTGACGTCCTACATCGTGACCACCTCGGCCAGCGCCGAACAGGCGCGCGGCGTCATGTTCTGGCTGCTCGGCAGCCTCGGCGGTGTCCGCTGGCCAGATGTGGGCCTGGCGGCCCCGGTCGCGCTCGCGGGCTTCGCCGTCGCGGCCTTCCATGCCCGCGCGCTCGACGCCTTTGCCTTCGGGTCGGACGCCGCCGCGGCGCTGGGCGTGCCGGTAGCGCGCGTGCGGCTGGTGCTCTTCGGCCTCGCCGCCGCGATGACGGCCTGCATGGTCAGCATCGTGGGCTCCATCGGCTTTGTCGGTCTCGTGGTACCCCATGCGGCGCGCTTCCTCGTCGGCCCGGGCCATGCTCGGCTGCTGCCGGCCTCGCTGATGCTGGGCGCCATCTTCATGGTCTTGGCCGACATCGTGTCGCGCATCCTGGTGCCGCAACAGGTCCTGCCGATCGGCGTCGTCACGGCCCTGGCCGGGGCGCCGGCCTTCGCCGTCATCCTCTACCGGTCGCGGCGCTTCGCATGACGATCCGGCTCGACGAGGTCCGCTGGTCGGCGGCCGGGCGGATGATCGTCGACGGCGTGACGCTGGAGGTGGCGCCCGGCACCACGCTCGGCCTCGTCGGCCCGAACGGGTCCGGCAAATCGAGCCTGCTGCGCCTCATCGGCCGCCTCCGCCCCGTCGCCAGCGGCGTGATCTCGCTCGGCGGAACGGATGTCGCTTCACTGCCGCGCCTCGCCATCGCGCGGCGTGTCGCGCTGGTCGAGCAGCAGGCCACCACCGACGCACCGATCAGCGCCCTCGACATCGTCCGGCTCGGACGGACGCCGCATCTGGGCCCTCTCGCGCCCTGGACTCAGGCCGATTCAGCTGCTGTCGAGAGCGCCCTCGACCACACCGGGCTTGCCGCGCTGGGTCATCGGCCCTGGCACACGCTGTCCGGCGGAGAGCGCCAGCGCGTCCACATCGCCCGCGCACTGGCGCAGGAGCCGCGCGAACTGCTGCTCGACGAACCCACCAATCATCTCGACATCCAGCACCAGCTCGAGATCCTGGCCCTGGTGCGGCGCCTGCCCGCCACCGTAGTGGTGGCGCTGCACGACCTGAACCTCGCCGCCATGTTCTGCGACGCCGTCGTGATGCTCGACGCCGGCCGGGTGGCGGCGGCCGGACCGCCGGAGGCGGTGCTCACCGAGGACCGGATCCTGTCGGTGTTCGGCGTGCGGGCCCAAGTGTCGCGCTCGGCGCACCATGGGCGGCTCCACATTCAATACGGGCTCGAGCCGTGAGCGATCGCCGCAGCGGGCGAACGCTCCGGCCCGGCCTGCGTTGAAAGGCTGGAGGACCACCATGTCGTATTTGTATCCCACTCTCGGCTTCGCCATCGCGCTCGCCGGCCTCGACAAGCTCGTCGGCCAGCGTGGCTACGCGCGCATGTTCGGCCATCTCGACTGGAGCCTGGGCGAGATGCGTGCCGCCGCCGCCGCCGAAGTGGTGGGCGGCCTCCTGATGGTGCCACGGCAGACGCGGGGCCTCGGTGGCCTCGTCGTCGCGGCAGCGTCGGGGGCCGTCCTGTCCAGTGAATTGCGCCACAGCGACCTCAAGCTCGCGGCGCCCCGCGCTCTGGTGTTGCTGGCGGCGGTCGCCGCCGTCGTGGCATCGGAGTAGAGGAATAACCGGCGCCGCCTGGGTCATCGCTCTCCTGCCTTCAGCAGGGTCGATGAAGACGCTGAGCGCCGAAGCGACCCCGTTCGACGTCGGCTTCCCCGCCACGGTCCCTGCCTTCGCCGGACAGGACGTTTGACGGGGGGTGGTCAAAACGGCCTTTGACTTTACCACATGGTCGCGGCGGCGCGCGCTGGCCAGGCATCGTCGTAGGGACGGCCGCCGACCGTTCCCTCCGAGAGAGCCGACAGGATCTCGCCGGGGGTCGGCAGGTCGCGCGGACCGACATGCCGCTCGGGATTCCACAGCTCCGCCCGCACGATCGCCCGGGCGCATTGGAAGTAGGCCGCCTCGACAGTGAGGACCATGGCGGTGCGGGGTACATGCCCGTCGACCGCCAAGGAGGCGAGCAGCTCCGGATCGGCCGACACGGTGGCGCGGCCGTTGACCCGGAAGGTGGTGCCGGAGCCCGGAATGAGGAACAGCAGCGCGGCGCGCGGGTCACGCAGGATGTTGCGCAGCGAATCGATGCGGTTGTTGCCGCGCCGGTCGGGGACGATCAGCGTGCGCGCGTCGGCGACGCGCACGAAGCCGGGCTTGTCTCCGCGCGGACTGCAGTCGAGCCCCTCGGGGCCGATCGTGGCCAGCGCCACGAAGGGCGAGGCCTCGATCAGCCGGCGGTAATGCGGCGTGATGTGGTCCACCTCCTTGACAAGGGAAGGCGGCGCGGGAGCAGGCGTGTAGAGGGCTTCGAGCTCGGCCAGGGTCGTGATCGGCATGACGGGTCTCCGTCCGGCCATCATCGCGCACCGTCCGCCTCGCGACAATCTCGACTAGGCCTCCTTGGCCAGGGGACGCGGCGGGGCCTCGGCGCGGACCGGCGAGCGGCCGGCCCAGAACCCCGCCAGCAGCGAGCCCGACAGATTGTGCCACACCGAGAAGAGGGCACCCGGCAGGGCTGCCAGCGGCGAGAAGTAGAGTTTGCCCAGCGCCGCCGCGAGACCTGAATTCTGCATGCCGACTTCGAGCGCCAGGGTGCGGCAGGTGCTCTCGTCGAAGCCCAGGAGCCGGCCGCCCCAGTAGCCGCCGAGAAGACCGATGCCGTTGTGGAGCACGACCGCGAGCATCACCACCGGCCCGACCGTGGCGATACTGGCCTGACTGCCCGCCACGACGGCGGCGATGATGAGCAGGATGGCGCCCATCGACACGAAGGGCAGGGCGGGTTCGAAGCGGCGCACGAGGCGCGGCACGAACTGGTTGAGCGTCAGGCCGAGGCCGACCGGCAGGGCCACGATCTGCACGATGCTCTTCAGGAGACCGACGACATCGACCGGCACCGAGGCATCGACGTAGAAGCGCACCAGCAGCGGCGTCGCCACGATGCCGACCAGCGTCGACAGGGCCGCGATGGTGATCGACAGCGCCACGTCGCCCCCCGCGAGGAAGACCATCAGGGTCGAGCCCGTGCCGCTGGCGACGCTGCCGACCAGGATCATGCCGGTGGTGAGTTCCGGCGACATGTGGAGTGCGCGGGCGATGAGCCAGGCGGCCAGCGGCATGACGAGATAATGCACGAGCACGCCGGCGATGACCGGGGCCGGCCGGGTGATGACCCTCCGGAAGTCCGCGAAGGTCAGCGTCACGCCGAGGCCGAACATCACCAGGGTGAGCAGGTCCGTGACCCAGGGCAGCAGCGGGCGGAAGCTGTCCGGCGCGAGATAGGCGGCGACGGCCGCGAGGGCGGCCCAGAGGGGGAACAGACGGCTGAGGGACACGGGGTACGGCTTCGGCTCACGAGCAACGGGGAAACACCTGTCCCAGCTTCGCCGCCACCCGTCAAAGGGAGTGGCTGGGCGGAACGAGGCTCTGCAAGTTCCATCTCCGCCCGTCGTGACTGAGCCGCGCGCGAGACAGCGGCTGAGCGTCGACCCGCCAGAAGGCGGCAGGCCCGGCGCCGAGCGCGACCACGATGGCGGCCCGCAGGATCGCGGGATGCGTGAAGGCCGCCGATTTCCCCTTTACGGCGGCCTGCCGACCCAGCCAGTCTTCCACGCGGCCGAGAAGAGCGAGCAGGCTCTCGCCGCCATGCGGAGCCGCCGCAGGATCCGCCAGCCAGGCCGCCACTGCCGTGGGTTCGGTCCGCTGCAGGTCCACGATGGTCTGCCCTCGCCAGCGACCGCAGTTCCAGTCCCGCAGCTCTGGGTCCACTACAATGACGCGATCGCCAACGAGCGCGGCAGCGGTCGACCTGGCCCGCTGCTCGGGGCCGGTGAGCCAGTGGCTGGCCACGATCGGCGGCCCGAAAGAGGGAGGGACGGCGGATCCATCGTCGATCACCTCGTCATCGGGAAAGCGCGCCGCCCGCGCGGCCTCGGTCGCCGCGTGGCAGATGAGGGTCAGGCGGGTCATGATCCGGGCCTCTCACACTGGACGGGAGACGATTGCGGCTTTGACTCGGAGCGCCCGGCGCCTACAGTCCGCGCCGGGATCAAGGAAGCCGGTGAGAACCCGGCGCGGTCGCGCCACTGTATGCCGGGTTCCCGCCCGGTCAGCCAGACCCGAGGTCCCGTCGATCGTCGCACGCCGGGACGCCGGATCCCTGGAGGCCTTCATGTCCGATACCGTCTTCTCACCGTCGATCCCGCCTGCAGCCCTACCGCTGCGCGAGGTCATGCCCTGGCTGCTGTTTGCCGGGCTGCTGTGCCTGATCGCCATCTATTTCGTCGGCGCCGAGGAAGGCGCAACGTCGCTGATCAGCGGCATGTATGTTCATGAATTCGTTCATGACGGCCGCCACCTGCTCGGCTTCCCCTGCCACTGAGGGGAAGACCGACATGGTTGGACAACTCCTGCTTCGCGGCATGCTGGTCGGCATCGTCGCGGGCCTTCTCTCGTTCGCCTTCCTGCAGGTCGTCGGTGAGCCTCAGATCGATCGCGCCATCGCGTTCGAGACCCGAATGGACGAAGCGAAAGACAAGGCCAAGGCCGACGAGGCCATGGCCAAAGGCATGTCCATGCCGAAGGACGACCATGAGGTCGAACTCGTCAGCCGGCCGGTTCAGGCCGGTCTCGGCTTGCTGACCGGCGTCGCGGTCTACAGCGTCGCCTTCGGGGGGCTCTTCGCCCTGGCCTTCGCCCTGATCTACGGCCGGGCCGGCGGCCTCGGCCCCCGGGCACCTCGGCCGTCCTCTCGGTGATCGGCTTCGTCACGATCTATGCCGTGCCGAACCTGAAATATCCGGCCAACCCGCCTGCGGTCGGCGATCCGGACACGATCGGCATCCGCACCGGTCTCTACTTCAGCATGATCCTGATCTCGCTGATCGGCATGGTGGCGGCCGGCAAATTGCGGCGGTCGCTCTTCGATCGTCTCGGGGGGTGGAACGCGGCGCTCATCGCCGGCGCCTTCTATCTCGTCGCCATGGGTGCTGCGGCCCTTCTGCTGCCCGTCGTCGACGAAGTGCCGGAGCTTTTCCCGGCCGTCGTGCTCTGGCAGTTCCGGGTGGCGTCGTTCGGAGCCCAGCTGCTGATGTGGGCTTCGATCGGCCTCCTCTTCGGAGCGCTCGCTGAACGGCTCCTGGTCCCTCGGACCCAGAAAAAGCCGAAGCCCGTGCTGGCCGGCATCTGATCGAAGCACGGCGGACAGTCTCGCTGTTCTTCACGACGGCAAGGCCAACCGCCGAGCGAAGCCTCGCCACGCGTCAGGTCGGGACCACGAGCCTCACGGCCATGCAGGCGCGTTGCAGGGCCCGGCCGAGCTGCTCGGCCGAATAGGGTTTATGGACGAGATCGAAGCCGTGCGGTCCCTCCTCGGCCAGCACGTGGCTGTAGCCGGAGGTCAGCACGACGGGCAGTTCGGGATGGCGCCGGCGGATCTCCTGCGCGAGGTCGATGCCGTTCATCCCGGGCATGACGACATCCGAGAAGACGACATCGAAACCGGGCGGGTCCTCGGCCAGGCGAGACAGGGCATCGCTGGCATTCGGAACCCAGGCTGGCGCATAGCCGAGATCGAAGAGGATCTGCGTGGCGAACTGGCCGATCGCGACATTGTCCTCCACGACAAGGACGCGACGGCCCTCGCCGGCAGGCGCGACCTCGCTCTCGTCGGTGGCTTCCGGCTCGGGCGCCTCGCCGGCGCGGGGGACCCGCGGCAGGTAGAGCGTGAAGGTCGTGCCCCGGCCGAGCTCGCTCGTGACATCGATGTCGCCGCCCGATTGCTTGGCGAAACCGAAGACCTGCGACAGCCCCAGGCCCGTGCCCTTGCCGACCTCCTTGGTGGTGTAAAAGGGTTCGAAGATGCGGCCGATCGTGTCGGGATCGATGCCGCTTCCCGTATCGGACAGCGCCACGGAGGCGAAAGGGACCGTACTGCCGCCATGGCCGCGGATCGGCGGCAGCCCGCCGCCGCCGCGCAGGCGCAGCGTCAGCGTGCCTTCGCCGTTCATGGCGTCCCGGGCATTCACTGCCATGTTGACGAGGGCCGTCTCGAACTGGCTGACGTCGGAGCGGACGTAACAGACCTCGTCCGGCACATCGAGAACAACGCGGATGCGGGCGCCCGTGACGGTATCGAGAAGATCCGCAACTGCCGCAAGGCGAGCCCCGACGTCGAAGACTTCCGGCATCAGAGCCGATCGGCGCGCGAAGGCGAGGAGCTGGCCCGTGAGTTTGGCGGCGCGGTCGACGGTTTCGGAGACCGCGTCGAGATAGCGGCGGCGGCGGTCCTCGGCCAAGGTCGGCCGGCGGAGAAGGTCGACGGAGGAGCGGATGATGGTCAGCAGGTTGTTGAAATCATGGGCTATGCCTCCCGTCAGCTGGCCCACGGCCTCCATCTTCTGCGACTGGCGCAGCGCCTCCTCCTGGATCATCAGCCGGTCGGTGCGCTCCCGCACCTGCTGCTCCAGCGTCGCATTGAGGTCGTGCAGCGCCGCCTCGTTGGTGCGGCGCGCCGTCACGTCGAGCACCACGCCGTCGAGGCGCAGCGGTCGGCCGTCGGCTCCGTAGGACGGACGCCCCCGAATGCCGACCCAGCGCGCGGCCTCGGTCGAGCCGGCGAGGCGGTATTCGATGTCGTAATCGGCGCCCGTCTGCAGGGAGCGATCGAGCGTTTCCTCCATACGCCGACGGTCGTCATCGGCGATGGAGGCCAGGAGGTCGGCATAAGTGAAGGGTCGGCCGGGCGGGCGGCCGAAAATGGCCCGGCCCACGTCCGATGTCGTCAGCTTCATGGTGGCGAGATCGATGCTCCATGTGCCGAAGCGGCCCGCCGTCAGCGCGAACTGCAGTTCGCGATCGCGCCGTTCCAATGCCTCGCGGCTCGCCGCCAGTTCAGCCATGCGGTCGCGCATCTCGAACTGGCGCTGCCGCGAGCGCAGCGCCGCCGCGACGGCGCTGATCAGCGAAGCTCCGCCGAGAGGGCGCTCCAGCACGATGGCGTTGGTGGCCGAACTCGGCAGTGCATTCTGCCACAGGTCGGGTGCGGGCCTTCTCCCTTCCTGACGCTGCGCCAGCAGGATGACGGGCACGTCCGACCAGGACGGCTGGGCGCCCAATGCCATGTCGAGGGGCGCCGCGTCGCCGCGCAGCGCCTCTTCGGTCAGCAGGAGGGCGCCGGTGTCTTCGTCGAGCGCGCGTGCCATGTCGGCGGGGTTGGCGCAGACCGAGACGCCGTAGCCCTCCTGTTCGAGGAGCTTGGCCACGTTCTCGGCGTCCCGGCCGTAGGGTGCCGAGACGAGGACGCGGAAGCCGATGCCCGCCCTCCTATGAGGCACGTTTGCGATCTTCCATCAGAGGCGTGGCGCCGCCGATATACTCGGGCGTGCCCGTCAGTACGCCGCTGAAGGACGACAAGGGCTCGCCGATCCGCAGGCCGGTCGCGTCGATGCGAAGCTCGCGAATGGTATCCTCATGCGCGCCCGACCGGTTCTTCAGCACCGAGATGGCCTTGCGGATCCGGCCTTCCGCCTCGAAGTAGCGCAGCAGCAGCACGGCATCGGCAACGTAGCTGACGCTCAGCGACCCCGTCGCCATGCTGCCGACCAACCCGTGCTGCGCGCTGATCAGCAGGGTCGTGACGCCGCGTTGGTTCAGGTAGGACAGGAGCTCGTGCAGCTGCAGGATGAGTTGCTGCTCCTGTGGCATGGCGGCGAGATAGCCGTTCAGGCTGTCGATCACCAGCAGCCGCACGCCGTCGTGCTCGACATGCCGGCGGACGCGCGCCACGAATTCTCCGGGCGAAATTTCGGCGGGATCGACCTGCTGGACCTGGAGAAGGCCGCGCTCCACGTGCCCGGGAAGGTCGAAGCCCAGGGCGTCCGCCCGGGTGAACATGGTCCCGATCCGCTCGTCGAATTCGAACATGGCGCAAGGCTCGCCACGTCGGCAGGCGGCATCGAGATATTGCAGGGCGATGTTGGTCTTGCCGGTGCCCGACGGGCCCGTGATCAGCGTCGTGGTACCCCGCCGGGGGCCACCGAACAACAGGGCGTCGAGCTCCGCATTGCCGCTCGGCACCGGGTCTCCGGCGAACGGGACGTTGTGATCCATGGCGATCAGGCGCGGAAAGATATCCAACCCACCGCGGCGAATGTTGAAATCATGGTACCCGGCGGTGAAGTCGATGCCGCGCAGCTTCTGCACTTGGAGGCGGCGGCGGGCCGCGCCGAATTCGAGCGTCAGCCGCTCGAGCGTGATCACGCCGTGGCAGATGCTGTGCAGGTGCCCGTCGCCCGCGCCCGCCGTGCCGGCGAGGTCGTCGACCAGGATCACCGTGACGTGCAGGGGATCGAAGAACTGCTTCAGGGCGAGCACCTGCCGCCGGAAGCGCAACGGATCCTGGGCCAGCAGCCGCAGTTCGGACAGGCTGTCGAACACGACCCGCGTCGGCTTGATGCGCTCCACTTCGGATCGGATCAGCGCCACGGTCTGGCCGAGTTCGGCCTCCCAGGGATGGAGGATCGACTGCTCGGTTCCCTGGCCGAGGGCATCGTCGGCCGAGGCGAGCTCGAAAATGGCCACGTTGTCGAGCGACAGGCCGTGGGACTCCGCGACTTCGATGAGTTCCTCGCGACTTTCCGAGAGGGTGATGTAGAGCACCGGCTCCTGGTGCCGCAGCCCTTCGAGCAGGAACTTGAGGCCGAGCGTCGTCTTGCCGGATCCCGGTGTGCCCTCGAGCAGGTACATGCGACCGGCCGGCAACCCCCCTCGCAGAATCGTGTCGAGCCCGGCATTGCCTGTCGACACCCTGTTCTGCTCGCTCATCCCATTGATCCCTCGACCCACATGACAAAGAGCATAGCGGCTATAGCCATGCCGCGGAAGCGGGAGAGGGCGGCGAAAGACGCGTCACAGTCGCGGTGCGCGTGCAAAGCTGAACGCACCTGGCATCGTTTACGGGCTGGAAACGCGATGCTTCAGCTTCGGCTCTGTCCGGCAAGGCCCTCCAGCCACGGTTTGTGTTGCCGGGCTGGGCTCGGTGCCGGCTTCGGTGTCTGCTGCGCCAATGGCCTATGCGGTTCGATCCCGGATGGTCTGGCAGCCGCTTCTCGCGTCCGTCGGGTTTTATCCCGCCCGCGCGCCCCGCACCGGCAGCGGTCCGTCCCGTTTCACCTCGTCCATTACCGCATAGGTGCGGGTCTCCTTTATGCCGGGCAGGGCCAAAAGGACGTCGCCGAGAAGGCGCCGGTAGGCTGCCATGTCGGCGACGCGGGCTTTGACCAGGTAGTCGAAGCCGCCCGCCACCATGTGGCATTCCAGGATCTCCGGGGTCAGCCGCACCGCGCGGGCGAACTGCTCGAAGACATCCGAGGTGGTCTTGTCCAGCGACACTTCGACGAAAACCAGGAGCCCGAGCCCCAGGCGCTGCGGATCGAGCCGTGCGCCGTAGCCCGTGATCACGCCGTCGCGCGTCAGTCGTCGCAGACGCTCGCCCGTGGCCGTCGGTGACAGCCGCAGCCGCTCGGCCAAGTCGCTCGTGGTGATGCGTCCGTCGGCCTGCAGGATGTCGAGGATCTTGAGGTCGCTGGCGTCCACGGTCAAATCCCCGGTCAAAGCGGCATAGCGCGAAGGAAGACTCCGCCGAACGCCGTTGTAGCCCGATGGAGGCACGGCCGAAGCGATGTTAGAACGCGTGTCTGTCGGAGGAAAGCCGGTCCTCCGCCGCCCGATCGCGCGCCGGCCCGCATGAGTCCTCCATGACGCTGTCCGTTACAGCCGACCGTTCCATCTTCGCAGCCTTCGCCGGCTCGGTGGCGCGGCAGGCGCCGCTGCGCGCCGACATCACGGCGGCCTATCGGCGGCCCGAGTCCGACTGCGTCGCGGCGCTGCTCGACACCGCGGACCTGCCGCCCGAGGTCGCGACCCGCGCCCTGGCGACGGCCCGCTCCCTCGTCGAGCAGTTGCGCGCCAAGCCGCGCGGCGGCGGCGTCGAGGGGCTGATCCACGAATATTCGCTGTCCAGCCAGGAGGGCGTGGCCCTCATGTGCCTCGCCGAGGCACTGCTGCGCATCCCGGATGCCGCGACGCGCGACGCGCTGATCCGCGACAAGATCGCAACCGGCGATTGGCGCGCCCACGTCGGGCAGAGCCCGTCGCTCTTCGTCAATGCCGCCACCTGGGGGCTGGTGGTCACGGGGCGCCTCACCACGACAACGAGCGAGTCGAGCCTCGGAAGTGCGCTGACCCGCATCATCGGGCGCGGCGGCGAGCCGCTGATCCGTCGGGGCACCGATCTCGCCATGCGGATGATGGGCGAGCAATTCGTCACCGGCCAGACCATCGCGGAAGCGCTGGCGAACAGCCGCCAGCTCGAGGCGCGCGGCTTCCGCTACTCCTACGACATGCTCGGCGAGGCCGCGACGACGGCCGAGGACGCGACCCGCTACTATGCCGATTACGAGAATGCCATCCACGCCATCGGCAAGGCCGCGGCGGGGCGCGGCATCTACGAGGGGCCGGGCATTTCGATCAAGCTCTCGGCGCTCCACCCCCGCTATTCCCGCTCGAAGCTCGGCCGGGTGCTGGGCGAGCTGCTGCCGCGGGTGAAAGGTCTGGCGGCGCTGGCCAAGCGCTACGACATCGGCCTCAACATCGACGCCGAGGAAGCCGACAGGCTGGAGATCTCGCTCGACCTCCTCGAAGCCCTGGCGCTCGATCCCGACCTCGCCGGCTGGAACGGTATCGGCTTCGTCATCCAGGCCTACGGCAAGCGCTGCCCCATGGTGATCGACTGGATCGTCGATCTGGCGCGCCGCTCGGGCCGCCGCATCATGGTGCGGCTGGTGAAGGGTGCCTATTGGGATTCCGAGATCAAGCGCGCCCAAGTCGACGGGCTCGACGGGTTTCCGGTCTTCACCCGCAAGATCCACACGGACGTGTCCTACCTCGCCTGTGCCCGCAAGTTGTTGGCGGCGCCCGACGCCGTGTTTCCGCAATTCGCCACCCACAATGCCCAGACGGTGGGCGCCGTGATGGCCATGGCGGGGCCGAACTTCTATCGCGGCCAATACGAGTTCCAATGTCTCCATGGCATGGGCGAGCCGCTCTACGACGAGGTGGTCGGCCCGGCGAAGCTCGACCGGCCCTGCCGCATCTACGCGCCCGTCGGCACGCATGAGACGCTGCTGGCCTATCTGGTGCGGCGGCTGCTCGAAAACGGTGCCAATTCCTCCTTCGTCAACCGGATCGCCGACCCGAAAGTGCCGGTCGACGAACTGATCCGCGACCCCGTGGCGACCGTCCGGGCGATGTCTCCGCCCGGCGCCGCGCATGACCGCATCGCCGCGCCGCGCGACCTCTTCCCCGACCGCGCCAATTCCCGCGGCCTCGACCTGTCGAACGAGACGACTCTCGCGGCGCTCGGGGCCGCACTCGACGAGAGCGCCGCGACGCGCTGGACGGCTTTCCCCGCCGGCACCACCGACCAAGTGGATGCCGACGAGGTGCTCAACCCGGCCGACCGGCGCGACGTGGTGGGTCACACGCGCCATGCGACGCCCGCCGAGGTCGCCGCCGCCCTGGGACACGCAACCGAAGCGGCGCCCGCCTGGGCCGCCACCTCTGCCGACGAGCGCGCCGCATGCCTCCGGCGCGGCGCCGATGCGCTGGAAGAGCGCATGCCGGTCCTGATCGGCCTCATCGTGCGCGAGGCGGGCAAGAGTTATTCGAACGCCGTCGCCGAGGTGCGCGAAGCCGTCGACTTCCTGCGCTATTACGGAGCCGAACTCGTCCGCACCTTCGGGGCCGAGCGTCACGCGCCGCTCGGGCCCGTGGTCTGCATCAGTCCCTGGAACTTCCCGCTGGCGATCTTCGCCGGCCAAGTGGCGGCGGCGCTGGCTGCCGGCAATCCGGTTCTGGCAAAACCCGCGGAGGAGACGCCGCTCGTCGCCGCCGAAGCGGTTCGCCTGTTCCACGCCGCTGGCGTTCCGGCGGAGGCCCTTCAGCTGGTCCCCGGGGCCGGCGAGGTCGGAGCCGCGCTCGTGGCCGATCCTAGGGTGATGGGCGTGATGTTCACGGGCTCGACCGCGGTGGCGCGGCTGATCCAGCGCCAACTCGCAGACCGCCTCACCCCGGACGGTCGGCCCGTGCCGCTGATCGCGGAGACCGGCGGGCAGAACGCGCTGGTCGTCGACTCGTCGGCCCTCGCCGAGCAGGTGGTCGGCGACGTCATCGCCTCCGCCTTCGATTCCGCCGGCCAGCGCTGTTCGGCGTTGCGCATCCTCTGCCTGCAGGACGACGTCGCGGATCGCACCCTCGCCATGCTCAAGGGGGCGCTGCGCGAACTCGAGATCGGCGATCCCCGCGCCCTGTCGGTCGACGTCGGCCCCGTCATCACGGCGGAGGCGCGCGACGGCATCCTGACCCATGTCGCCGAGATGGCGGCGCGCGGCCATGCGGTCGAGCGCCTGCCGCTGCCCGAGAGCGCGCGTCACGGCACTTTCGTGGCGCCGACCATCATCGAGATCGGCCGCATCGCCGATGTCGAGCGCGAGGTTTTCGGCCCCGTGCTGCATGTGCTGCGCTACCGCCGCCAGGATCTCGACCGCCTCATTGGCGACATCAACGCGACCGGCTACGGCCTGACCTTCGGGCTGCACACGCGCATCGACGAGACCATCGCGCGGGTCTTGGGCAAGGTCGAGGCCGGCAACGTCTACGTCAACCGCAACGTCATCGGCGCGGTCGTGGGCGTGCAGCCCTTCGGCGGATCGGGCCTGTCGGGTACGGGCCCCAAGGCCGGCGGTCCGCTCTATCTCGGACGCCTGCTCGACATCCCGCCGGCAACGGCCTTGCGGGGCCTCGAAGCCGCCGCGCCGACGCTCACGACCGCGCGGGTCTATGCCGACTGGCTGCGGTCGCGCGGGTTCGAGGCGGAGGCGGAGCGCTGCATCGCCGACCTGTCGCGCTCGGCGCTGGGTGCTCGGGTGGAACTGCCGGGCCCCGTCGGCGAACGCAACCTCTATGCGCTGCGGCCGCGCGGTCGGGTCGCCGCCCTGGCGGCCGGTGCGTCTGGACTCCGCATCCAGGTCGGCGCCATCCTGGCGACCGGCAACATCGCAGTCGTCGAGCGCGGCCTGGCATCGGCGCTCGACGGCGTGCCGGCCGAGGTCGCGGCGCAAATCCTGACGGTCGACGACTGGTGCTCAACGCCCGATCTGCGCGGTATCCTCTTCGAAGGCAGCAGCGACGCGCTCCTCGCCCTGTCGCGGCGCGTGGCGGAGCGCGACGGTCCCATCCTGTCGCTGCAGGCCGTCACCTCGGCCGCGGCGGAGGATTACGCGCTGGAGCGGCTCCTCGAGGAATGTTCGGTCTCGACCAACACCGCGGCGGCGGGCGGCAATGCCAGCCTGATGACGATTGGCTGAGGCCGGCCCGCCTTGATCGCCTCGCCTCCACCTTCTACGACGGTTCGGCGGCGCGGCAGATCGGGACGGGACGAACGGGTATGACTTTCACCGTGGTGGCGATCGCCGACGACCGGCTGGAGGCCACGAACGAGGCCGGGCAGCGCTTCACCTTCCCGCTCGACGAACTCCAGGCGACCCGCAAGCCCGCGCGGTCGGACATCAAGGTGGGAACGCTGCCGGTCGCGACCCCGCTGCGCACGCTCGAACTCGCCCGCAAGGCGGCGGAAGACTATGCGATCACCCACGGCCTGATTTGACGTTTACGATGCGTTAACTACGAGGGGCCCAGACTCCGCCCCGCATCAACAGCGGAGGCCGCTATGCAACTCGACAACAACCAGCAAAAGCTGCTGCGCTGGGTGGAGGCCAAGGAGCCCGTCCTCGGCATTTTCTTCAACATGTCCGAGCTCGATCCGATGATCCACGGCGGCTTCATCGAGAAGCGATTCGTGCCGCGTCAGAAGGGCCAGCTCGTGCTGACCGAGGCCGGCAAGGCCGCGCTCGAAGCGGCACACTAAGGGTTCGAAGGAGGGGCGAACCCGGTCCGCCTCCTCCACCGTGCTCCGGGCGGTCCCCCTCCTCCGCGACGCGGAGGAGGATCAGCCCCGTCGCCAGGTTTGACATGACCCCTTACCAGTCCCTCGAACGCCTCTTCATCCGCCTCCGCGCGCTCGGTGACGCCGCCGGCATCCTCGGCTGGGATGCCCAGACCCTGATGCCGACGGGCGCTGCCGAAGGCCGGGCCGAGCAGCTCGCGACGTTGCGCGGCCTCTCGCACGAACTGCTCGTGGCACCTCAGACGGCCGATCTCCTCGACGCCGCCGAGGCGCGAGACACCGACCTCGATCCCTGGCAGGGCGCCAACCTTCGCGAGATGCGGCGCTCTCACGCCCATGCATCCGCCGTCCCCGGCGATCTCGTCAAGGCCGAATCCAAGGCGTCCTCGACGGCCGAGATGGTCTGGCGCGAGGCCCGCGCTACGAGCGACTTCGCGCTGCTCGAACCGCATCTCGCCGAGGTCCTGCGACTGGCCCGGGCGGTCGGCGAGGCCAAGGGCGCGGCGCTGGGGCTCGCGCCCTATGACGCGCTGCTCGACCAGTATGATCCCGGCCTGCGCCGTGCCCGCATCGATCCCCTGTTCGACAGGCTCCGGGCCGAGATCCCGGGACTCATCGCCGAAGCGCGCGAGCGTCAGGCGCGCCTCGGCGCATTGCCCCGTTTCACAGGTCCTTTCCCGGTTGCGGCGCAGCGGGCCGTGGGGGAATCGCTCATGCGCACGCTGGGCTTCGATTTCGAACGTGGCCGGCTCGACACGAGCCTGCATCCTTTCTGCGGCGGCGCCACCGATGACGTGCGCATCACCACACGATACGACGAGGGGGATTTCACCCGCTCGCTGATGGGTGTGGTTCACGAGACCGGTCACGCCCTCTACGAGCAGGGACGACCGAAGGTCTGGCTGTCGCAGCCCGTCGGCGATGCGCGTGGCATGACGCTGCACGAGAGCCAGTCGCTGCTCATGGAAATGCAGGCCTGCCGGACGCCGGAGTTCATCCGCCATCTCGCCCCCGTCCTGGCCGGGGCCTTTGGGTCGGAGGCTGCGGGACTCGACCCCGAGACGCTCTACCGGGTCTACACGCATGTCGAGCCGGGCTTCATCCGGGTCGACGCCGATGAATGCACCTACCCGGCCCATATCCTGCTGCGTTACGATCTCGAGCGCGCCATGGTGGACGGCGACCTCGCGGTCGCCGATCTGCCGGGCGCCTTCGATGCAGGGATGAAGGATCTCCTGGGTCTCGACGTGCCCGACGATGCGCGGGGCTGCCTGCAGGATATCCACTGGCCGGGCGGTGCCTTCGGCTACTTTCCCACCTACACGCTCGGCGCCGTCGCGGCGGCGCAGCTCTTCGCGGCGGCCACCACTGCCGATCCCGACATCAGGCCGGGGCTGGCGCGAGGAGACGTCGTCCCGCTCCTCGCCTGGCTCCGGGCCAAAGTGCATCAGCACGGCTCGTCGCTGAGCACCGATGAGATCATGGCGGGGGCGACCGGCCGCCCTCTCGGCATCGACGCCTATCTGGCGCATCTGCGCCGCCGCTACCTCGGAGAGACGGCCGCGGCGTGACGCGCCGGAAGCGCATAGTGGTTAAGATCCGTGACGCCTCCGACATGAACACGCCCTATACCTGCCGCGGCCGACGACTATGGATGGCTTTGCGTGGTGCTCTTTGGAGAACAGGTCCATGAATCAATGGTCCGCCAAGGGATTGGGCGACGAGGTCACCGTGGTCAGCCCGGTCGGCGACATCTATCCTTTTGTCATTACATCGGTGCGGGATCTGCGCCTGAAGCTGCATCATCGCCCCGACTGGTGCGGCGGGCACGAGCCCGACGATGCCGCGCTCAAGATCTACGCCGCACATGGCGTCGCGGCGCGCTGGGCGCTCGACACGTTCGGCCCGGCCATCGGCTAACCCATCGACGCCAAGCCGGTCGACCTTGCCGAATGCTCCAGCCGGCACGCACGGCGCACAGGTACCGCAAGACGTCCGCGCGGCCTTTCGCTGCGGCGGTTCATCGAACGTCAATCCTGTTCTAATATGAAGACATAAATCGGCCATCTCGACCGAGTGTGCGTCGTTTAGACTTTTCACGATTAGCTCCGAATTAAAGAATTTCGCCTGTCGTGATCGTTCTCAGGCCGTCGCCTACGGATGACCTGGCCCGACAGGAGTCGCGTGTGAGTGTCACCAGAGTGAGCGATGAGGCGACGCGCCTCGATGCGCTTCAGCGCCTCGAACTCCTGGACACGCCGCCCAGCGAGAGCTTCGATCGCATCACCCGCATGGCGAGTCAGCTCTTCGATCTCCCGATCGCGGCCGTGTCTTTGACGGACAGCGACCGGCAATGGTTCAAGTCGCGCGTCGGGGTGGATCGCCAAAGCATTCCGCGAGATCAGGCGCCCTGTGCAGAGGTGGCGACCTCCTGCGAAACGTTGGTCATCGAAGACCTTCAGGCCGACACCTCCTACGACGGCAGTCTCTTGGCTCGATCGGGCGTACGCTTCTACGCCGGTGCCCCGCTCGTCACGCGCGATGGCCATGGTCTCGGGGCCTTGTGCGTACAGGGGATGGTGCCTCGGGTGGCGACCAGCGCCGAGTTGCGCGCCCTCGGCGACCTCGCCGCCATGGTCATGGCCCAGATCGAGTTGCAGCATGCCTTCGGGCGAATCGACCCGATCAGCGGCCTTCCCAACCGGATCCAGTTCATCGAGGACCTCGGCGATCTCGCCCGAGATGGCGGGCCGGGACAGCAGCGCACCGTGGCGTTGCTGGACCTTCTCGGAGTCGACCAGTCCAACCATGCCATGCGGGTCATGGGCCCGACGGTCATCGACGAGATGGTCAAGACCGGAGCGCGTAACGTTCGGTCGCTGGTCGGTCCGCAGAGCAAGGCCTATCACGTCGGCGCAACCCAGTTGGCGGCACTCGCTCCCGATGGGATGGACGAGAGCTCCTACCGGGACCAGCTGAGCCAGCAGAGCGAGGCGCTGCGCAGGCTCGGCGGTGCCGTGTCGATCGGCACGACCGTTGTGGGGTTGGCGCCGTTCACGCCGGGTGAGAGTTCACCCTCTGACGTCTTGCGCATGGCGCAGGGTGCGGCCCAGGACGCTCGCACGGCGGGCAAGCTGTTCCACATCCATTCGAGCAAACTCGATACGGCCTTTCAGCGCAGCTTCACGCTGCTGCGCGACTTTGAAGTCGCCATGCAGGCCCCTTCGGACTTCCGGCTGGTCTACCAGCCCCGAGTCGACCTCGCCTCCGGACGCTGCGTCGGTGCCGAAGCGCTGCTGAGATGGGAGCATCCCGATCTCGGCTCCGTCTCGCCCGTCGAGTTCATTCCACTCGTCGAGCGTACGGCCCTGGCCACGCGCATGACGGCTTGGGTCCTCGACACGGCCGTGGCCCAGCTGGCGCTCTGGCGCGAGGCCGGCATCGATCTCATGATCTCGGTCAACATCTCCTCCGCCAACCTGCACGAGCCCGACTTCGCCGATACGGTGCAACACATCCTAGCCCGGCATCGGGTGCCGTCGGCACTGGTCGAGCTCGAAGTCACCGAGACCGCGGTGATGAGCGACGCCGAACAATCGCTGAAGCAGATGAAGCAGCTCGCCGGAGCCGGTGTCCGCTTGGCCATCGACGATTTCGGCACCGGCTACAGCAGTCTCGCCTATCTTCAGCGGCTGCCCGTGCACGTCGTGAAGATCGACCGCTCCTTCATGAGCGAGATCGACACGGATCCGCGCCAGCTGTCTCTCGTCACCATGATGATCGCCATGGCGAAACACCTCGGGCACCGCGTGGTCGCCGAAGGGATCGAGACCCAGGGCGGGCTCGATCTGCTGCGCTCGACGGGTTGTGACGAGGTCCAGGGCTACCTCATCGCCCGACCGCTCGAGGTCGCGGCCTTTGCCGAATGGCTGCGCGGCCGGCGCCTGTTGGCGGCCTGACTCGGCTCCATGGTGGTATGAACCTGCACGCTTCGGCGCAACCATCGGCGGTTTCGTGCATCTTCGTGCCGTGACGCCGGACGACAGCACCCCTCCCAAGCTCAGCGCCAAGGCCGTGGCGGCCGTCGTTCTCGGCAACGCGCTCGAGTTCTACGACTTCACGCTTTACGCTTTCTTCGCCGTACCGATCGGCGAGGCCTTCTTTCCCGCCAAGGATCCGACCAGCAGCCTCCTGGCATCGCTGGCGCTCTTCGGGATCGGCTATGTCATGCGGCCGCTGGGTGGCCTGATCATCGGTGCGCTCGCCGACCGCGCCGGGCGCAAGCCCGCCATGGTGCTGACCATTGCCCTGATGGCGCTCGGCATGCTGACCCTCGCTCTCACGCCCGGAACCGACACGATCGGATGGCCGGCGCAAGCGATCGTCATCGCGGGCCGTCTCATCCAGGGGCTCGCCCTCGGTGGTGAGGTCGGTCCTTCGACGGCCTATCTTCTCGAAGCGGCGCCGGCGGGCCGCCGTGGCTATACCGCCTCCTGGCAGATCGCCAGCCAGGGCTGCGCGGCGCTTTTCGCCGGCCTCGTGGCATCAGGCCTGTCGCTGGTGCTCGGCGAGGCCGCCATGGGTCAATGGGGCTGGCGCATCATGGTGCTGCTCGGGCTGACGGTCGTGCCGGTGGGGCTGGTGATCCGCCGCCACCTGCCCGAGACAGGTGGGCCGGCGGTTGAGGGCGCCGAGTCCACCGCCGCGGTCCTGCGCCGCCTGTTGCGCGACCACGGCCGTCTCCTGCTCTTGGCGTTTCTCGTCATCGCGGCCTCTACCGTGTCGAATGCGGTAGGCACCAACATGCCGGTCTACGCCAGATCGACGCTGGGACTGAACGAGACGGTGTCGACCGCCGTGCCGATCGCGCTTGGCCTAGCCTCGGTGCTGTTCCCACTGCTCGGCGGATGGCTCGCCGACCGCCATGGCCGGCGGCCTCTGATGATCTGGCCGCGGGCTTTGATCGCCGTTCTTGCCGTGCCGGCCTTCGCCACACTGACGCATTACCCCACGGCCCTCGCCGTCTATGCCCTGACGTTCCTATTGTCGGCCCTGTCCTCGATCAACGCGGCCGCCATCATCGTGATGATCCCCGAGTCGCTGCCACGCTCCGTGCGCTCCGCCGGGTTGTCGATCGTCTACGCCCTTGCAGTGTCCCTGTTCGGCGGCAGCACCAATTATATCGTCAACAAGCTCGTCGTCGCGTCGGGCGACAAGCTGATGCCAGCCTATTACCTCGTGGGCTTCAGCATCCTCGGCACGATCGCGGCGCTGCTTCTCCCCGAGACACGGCATCGCGACCTCGATGCTTGAGCCTGACGCTTCAGCTATGCCGTGCTCGTGCTCGACGGGGCGGCGGTTCGGGAGAGGACGGGGGCTCGACCCAGCTTCCCTCCACAGTGAGCGTCGATATGTAGCGTACACGCTTGTCTTCGCACTTCACGACGACTTTGAAGACGTGATGATCCCCGTCGGGAGAGGCTTCCCGAGCCATATGGGGGAGAAGCGCGATGGCCTGGACTCGCGCTTCGTCGAGGTTGTCGAGTTCGACACCGAAGTCGTCGGGCTCCAGTCTCTCGTTGTCGTAAACATCGAAGTAATAGAGAGGCAACGCTCACTCCATCCGCATCGCCGCAGCACGCTTAGATCCCATATGCGGGACGCTAGCGACCACAGGTGCTGCCCGTTCAAGCCTGAGTCCATAGAAGCTCGTCAGTGCTACCGTACCACGCACAGTTTACGATGAGCGAAGGGCGAAGTTTCAGGCGGCTGAGAAATCTTGTCCGAAGCGGGCTGATGTTGCGGCATCGAGCCGGCTTCCGACTGTATTGACCCGGGCGATGAAGTCTCGTCGCCAGTCCGCATAGGGGCCGTGCAGATCGGAGTGGTTCTCGCCGGTGTTGACCAGATAAGCGCCCGAGACCGGCAGCGAGGCCAGCGTGACCCCGTGCTCCTCCGCGACCTCCACCCAGAGATGATGCGACCGCAGGATCGCGAAAGGATCGCGCCCGATCGGGGTGTCGGCATCAGGACGGATCAGCACAACGCCGCATGAGCCGCAAAAGCGATGGAACGGCAGGCCTTCGAGCTCCGGATGGGGCAGGGGAGCGGCGCGGCGCGTCCGGAAATCGACCACCAGTCCCGCCTCGATCAGCGCCCCGACGTGGTTCTCGCCGATGCCCGCCCGCGCCGCCGCGACAAGGTCGCGGTCGACCCAGTCGTCGGCGTCGAGAATCATGAGATAGCCGCCGCCGCGATCCCGCACGAGGTCGCTCAAGAAATGCTTCTTGCGGCCGGAATCGTCGTTGTAGGGCCCCGGTGGCGCGACCGGCCAATCGACCTCCACGAAGGAGATCCGGTCGTCGGGTACGGCCAGTCGCGGCCGCTCGTGGACGGCGATCAGCGCCCGCCAGTTCGGATCGGTCTGCGCCCGCACCGACGCCAGCGTCAGGTCGAGCAGCGTCTCGATCAGCCTCCAATCGCCAGCGTTGCCGCGCGGCGTCAGCGCAATCGCAAAGGTGAAGGCTGTCACGCCCGCTCGGCGACGGAGAGCCGCTCCACGTCCCGCACGTAACCGTCGGCGTCGAACTTCTTCAGGCTCGCTTCGCCCATCGACCGCACCGTACCGAAGACGGGCTGCGGCCCCCAAGGCCGGTCATGCAGGCCGAACAGCCACCCGACATTGGTGAAGCTGTTGGCGTCGCGCCCGTCGAGGAAATATTTGTTGTTGAGGCGCAGCACAATGTCCCAGGCCTCCTCCGGCGAGCGTGACCACTGGACGATCTTCTTTCCCCAATACATGCGCATGTGGTTGTGCATGTAGCCGGTGTCGCGCATCTCCTGCATGGCGGCATTCCAGTAGATATTATGCGTCTCGCCCGCCTCGAATTGTTGGCGCGTGTAGAGATGCGGATGAGGGTCGTCACGATGATCCCGCAACGTCTTGCGGCACCAGTCCGGCATGGCCTCGATGCTGTCGTAGCGCGGTTCGTAGAAGACGTGGTTCATGGCGAGTTCGCGCCGCACCACCAGTTCTTCGAGATAGGCGGCCCTGTCCTCGGCATCGCCGGTCCGGGCCTCCCTCACCGCCAGGGCGATCGCAACCGGCGAGATCTGCCCATAATGCAGGTAGGGACTCATATGCGACGCTGCCCCGGCCTCAGGCTTGCCGCGGATGGTGGCATAGCGCGAGAAAGGCCCCGCCAGATAATGCGCGAGCCGGCGCTCCGCCTCGCTCTGGCCGCCCGTGAAGCGTTTCACGGGGCCGACGCTCTGGTCGCAGGCGAGACCGGCGACGAGGTGCGGGATATCGGAGAGGTCGAGCGTGCTCTCGAGCGCTAGTCCCCGCGCAGAATGGCGGACCTTCCGCGGCTGCAGGGGCTGGAGATACTCCTCCCACATCCGGTAGATCTTGGGCCGCAAGGTGCGAGCCGCGTAATCGTGCTTGCCCGACGCCGTTTCGACCGGCACCACGACATCGCCTTCGATCTGCACCACTCGGCAGAGGGCGCGCGCGACGAAGTCGTCGTAGTAGCGGCGGATCGGCTTCAGGTAGTTGCGGTCGATGACCACCAGGGTGGCCTCGGCCGCATAGGTCAGCGCGGTCTCGACCGGTCCGCCCTCACGCCGCGCCACGAAGCCGATGCCGCGCTTCTCCAAGGCCGGGCCGATCTCCGCCAAGCCCTGCAGCAGGAAGGTCCAATGGCGGGAATTGACCTCCGGATAGCCCTCCGCGATGCCGTAGCAGACGACGACCGGCAGATTGCGCTGGTTGGCCTCGTCGATGGCGTATTCCAGCGCCGGATTGAACCCCGCCCGCTGCGACAGGCCCATCCAATAGAGGACGTAGCGACCGGCTGGATTCTCGGGACCGTCCTTCAGGAGGTTGATGCGCGTGGGCTGGATCATGAGGCATTATCTGGCACAGGGGTGCGGTGCGGACCAGGGGCGCGGCAGCCACGGCGGTTCGTGCCATCGCCAGTGTGGTAATCATCTCGGCGCGATCTGCGCGTGGGGTAGAAGAGCTGAATGGCCAAGGCCAAAGCGCAACGGTTGAAGGTGTTTCAGGCCCATCTCGGCTTCTACGACACGGTCGTGGCGGCGCCGAGCCAGGCGGCTGCCCTGCGCGCCTGGGGAACGCATCAGAACCTCTTCGCCGATGGCCAAGCCCGGATCAGCGAGGATCCGCAGGCCGTTGCGGCGGCCCTGGCCCATCCGGAGACGCCGCTCAAACGCGCCGTGGGATCGACCGATGCCTTTGCGCTCGAAACCGTCAACCTGCCGACGGTGCCGGAGGCGCCGAAGACGAGCCGCCCCGCTGCCAAGCCCAAGCCCGCGGCGCCGCCGAAGCCGCCTGCAGATCGCTCAGCGCTCGATGCGGCGGAAGCGGCGCTCCGCGCGCTCGACGCCGGTCGCAAGGCGGAGGAGGCGGAGCTGCGACGCCGCCAGGACCAACTCGACGCAGACCGCAAGGCGGCTCAGTCCGCCTATGTCGAGCACCACAAGGCCGCCGCTCTGGTTCTCACCGAAGCCCGCACCGCCTATCGCAGGGCCGGTGGAGAAGGTTGAATGCGGTCAGCCCGCCTTCCGGGCCTTGGGTTTGGGCTCGGCCTTGGCCTCGGGATTCGCCTTGGACGCTGCCTTGGGCTTTTCGGGCTTCGCCTTGGCGGCGGGCTTCGCGGCATGTTTCGCCGCCGGCTTCGCCTCGCTCTTGGCCTTGCCGGCGAGGCTGGCGCGCAGGGCCGACATGAGGTCGATGACGTTGGTGGCCTCGGGCTCGTCGACCTTGGTCGGAACGTGGCCCTTCTTCTTTTCCTCAATCAGGGCCTTCAAAGCCTCCTCGTAGCGGTCGACGAACTGGCTCGGGTCGAAGGGCCCCTCCTGCTGCTCGATGATCCGCTCCGCGATGGCGATCATCGCCGGATCGGCCTTGGCGTCGCTGATGTCCTTGAAGATCTCGTCGGGCTTGCGCACCTCGGCGTCGGACCGGATCGTATAGGCGAGGATGCCCTTGCCGCGCGGCTCCAGCGCGACGATGCGCTCGCGCGTCGCCATGACGATGCGGCCGAGCGCGATCTGCCCCGTCTTTTCCATGGCGGTGCGGATGACACCGAAGGCCTCCTGGGCCAGCTTGCCGTCCGGCGCAATGTAGTAGGGATTGTCCCAGTAGAGCCGGTCGATCTCCGACTCGGAGACGAACCGCTCGATGTTGATGGTCTTGGTGCTCTCGAGCTTGACCGAGGCGATGTCCTCGGGGCTCAGCAGGACGTATTCGCCCTTGGAGATCTCGTAGCCCTTGACGAGCTGCGACCGTTCGATCGGCCCGGTGTCGGGGTCGGTCGTGATCATCTTGATGCGATTGTTGGTCTCGGGATTGATGAGATGGAAATGCACGTCTCCGCCCGAGCTCGTTGCCGTGTAGAGCGCGACGGGACAGGTCACGAGCGACAGTTTCAGGTGGCCTTGCCAACTCGGGCGATACGCCATGTCGAAGTCCCTCGGGCGAAGCGGATGGTCCGCATCCTCGCCCCTCAACGAACCTTGGACAGGAATCGTTCGCCCGCTTCTCGACCGGTCAGCTCGCCGCGACCGCGTTGCCGTTGTCGAGATTGATCCGGAACGAGTGCTGATGGCCGTTGTCGAGGTCGCGCACGACCACGCTCATCTCGTGCTCGTCGTCGAGCGGCAGGCCGAACTCCTCGGCATAGGCGACGGCGGCGGCCTCGAAGGAGCTCTCTTCGAGCACCCGGGCGTGATGCGCATCCACGTGTCGCGCGTGGACGCTGAAGCGGCGGATCTCGTCGGTGGCCTGGGTCATGCAGTGGTCTCCTCGACCTCGTTAACGCGGCCCGTCGAAAAAGGATTCACCACGCCGGGGCTGCACTCGGATCATGCGACCACGACACGCCGTTGAACGGCGAGACCCTGGGTCGGAGCGATCATGGTGGCGACGAAGATCGAGACATACCAAAGCATGCGGGACTTCTCCCTGACGGCCGAGCCGTCGGGGAAGGACGCCAAGGTCGTGCCGTCGGAGTCGCTTCGCTTCGTGATCCAGAAGCATGACGCCAGCCACCTGCATTTCGACCTGCGGCTGGAGTTCGAGGGGACCTTCCGCTCCTGGGCGGTGCCCAAGGCGCCGTCGCTCGACCCCAAGGACCGCCGCATGGCCATGGAGGTCGAAGATCACCCGCTCGATTACGGTGACTTCGAGGGCACGATCCCCAAGGGCCAGTACGGCGGAGGTACCGTCATGCTGTGGGATCGTGGCTACTGGGCGCCGGAGCCGGGTTTCGAGGACGTTGGGGCCGCGCTCGCCAAGGGCGAGCTGAAGTTCGTCATGGAAGGCGAGCGGATGCATGGATCCTGGGTGATCGTGCGCATGAAGGGCAAGGGCGGCGACAAGCAGAAGAGCCCCTGGCTGCTGATCAAGCATCGCGACGACGCCGCGGTCGAGGGCAATGTCGGCGGCCCGAGCGACAACGACACCTCGATCGCGTCGGGCCGCACCATGGCCGACATCGCCGCCGGCACCGGCAAGGCGGCCAAGCCCTTCATGACCGCCAAGGGAGCCAAACCCGGCGCCGAATGGCACAGCAACCGCAACGAAAAAGCGACAGCGCCTCCGCCAGCGAAGCCGGCTGTGAAGACGGCCAAGGCCAAATCCAAGGCGAAAGCGGTCGACCTTCCGGACTTCGTCGAGCCGCAACTGGCCGAGTTGCTGGAGAAGCCGCCGTCGGGTTCGGGTTGGGTGCACGAGATCAAGTTCGACGGCTACCGCATGCAGCTGCGCATCCAGCGCGGCAAGGCCGTCCTCCTGACCCGCAGCGGCCTCGATTGGTCGGCCAAGTTCCCGGAGATCGTGGCGGCGGGCGCCAAGCTGGCGGATGGCATCATCGACGGCGAAGTGGTGGCGCTGGATCCCGAGGGCGCGCCGAGCTTCTCGGCCCTGCAGGCGGCGATCTCGGACGGGAAGACCGCCAAGCTGATCTACTTCGCTTTCGATCGCCTGTTCACCGGCGAGGCCGATCTGCGGCCTCTGCCGCTGGCGGCACGCAAGGCCAGCCTGGAAGAGATGCTGAAGGCCGCGCCGGCGACCATCCGCTACGTCGAGCATTTCGGGACCGATGGTGCATCGGTGCTGGACTCGGCCAGTCGCATGGGTCTCGAAGGCATCGTGTCGAAGCGGCTCGACGCTCCCTACCGGTCCGGGCGCAGCGACAGCTGGGGCAAGTCGAAATGCCGACAGGGCCATGAGGTGGTGATCGGCGCCTGGACCACCACGGGCACCGCCTTCCGCTCGCTGATCGCCGGAATCTACCGGGAGGGCGAACTGGTCCATGTCGGCCGGATCGGCACCGGCTTCGGCCGCGGCGTGCTCGACACGCTCATGCCGCGCCTGAAGGCGATCGAGACCGACCAGAGCCCCTTCAAAGCCAAGAATGCGCCAAAGAAGGCGGCCGGCGTGCATTGGGTCAAGCCCGAGCTGGTGGCCGAGATCCAATATGCCGGGTTCACCGGGGACGGATCGATCCGCCAGGCCTCGTTCAAGGGCCTGCGCGAGGACAAGCCCGCCAAGGACGTCGAGGCGGAGACGCCGGTGCCGGCCGCGGCGGCCAAGCCCGGCAAGCCGGCGTCAGCCACGGTCAGGCCCAAGACCACCCTGGCGCGGGGTTCGGTTCCCGTTATGGGGGTCACCATCTCCCATGCCGACAAGCCACTCTGGCCCGACGCCAACGACGGCGTCCCGGTGACTAAGCTCGATCTCGCCCGCTACTACGAGGCGGTCGGCGGCTGGATGATGGGCCATTTGAAAGGCCGGCCCTGCTCGATGCTCCGCATGCCGGACGGCATCGGCGGCCATCAGAAGTTCTTCCAGCGGCACAGCTCGAAGAACCAATCCGCCTCGATCACCGAGGTGACGCTCGATGGCGAACACGACCCCTATGTGGAGTTCGACTCCGTCGAGGCGCTGATCGTGGCGGCGCAGGCGGGGGCGCTCGAACTGCATCCCTGGAACTGCGAACCCTTCCGCCCCGAACAGCCGGGTCGGCTGGTCTTCGATCTCGATCCCGCGCCGGACGTCGCCTTTGCCGAGGTGATCAAAGCCGCCAGGGAGGTGCGCGACCTTCTCGACCTCCTGGGCCTCGTGAGCTTCTGCAAGACGACGGGCGGCAAGGGCCTGCATATCGTCACCCCGCTCTCGGCCGAGGGCATCGACTGGGCGACCGCCAAGGCCTTCGCGCGCGATGTCTGCACCGTCATGGCGGCGGATGCGCCGAAGCGGTTCCTCACCACCATGGCGAAGAAGGACCGCACCGGGCGCATCTTCCTCGATTATCTGCGCAACGACCGTACCGCCACCGCCGTCGCCCCCCTGTCGCCGCGCGGACGCCCCGGCGCGACGGTCTCGATGCCGATCACCTGGAGCCAGGTGAAGGCGGGCCTCGATCCGGCGCAGTATACGGTGCGGACCGTCCCGGCGCTGGTCCGCAAGCTCAAGGCCTGGGCGGACTATGCCGACGGCGAGCGTCCTCTCGCCGAAGCGATCGAGCGACTCGGCAAGGTCGGGCGCGGCAAATCGTGAAGGTCGCGACGTTCAACATCAACGACGTCAACAAGCGGCTACCGAACCTGCTCCAGTGGCTGGAGGCCGAGCGGCCCGACGTGGTCTGCCTGCAGGAGCTGAAGGCCGACCAGCGCGCTTTTCCCCTCGCCGCCATCGAGGCGGCGGGCTACGGCGCGGTCTGGCAGGGCCAGAGGACGTGGAACGGCGTCGCCATCCTGGCGCGGGACGCCACTCCGGTGCTGACCCGGCGCGCGCTGCCCGGCGACCCCGACGACCTTCAGGCCCGCTACATCGAGGCCGCGGTCGACGGCGTTCTCATCGCCTCGCTCTACCTGCCCAACGGCAATCCGCAGCCCGGGCCCAAATTCGACTACAAGCTCGCCTGGTTCGAGCGTCTCATCGCCCATGCCGCCGAACTGCTGGCCGCCGGTGTGCCGGCCGTGATTGCCGGCGACTACAACGTCGTCCCGACCGAGGCCGACATCTACCCCGGGCACCACGAGCAGAAGAACGCGCTGCTGCAGCCGCAGAGCCGCGCGGCGTTCGGGCGCCTGCTCGACCAGGGCTGGACCGATGCCCTGCGGCGGCTTCACCCCGAGGGCCCGCTCTGGACGTTCTGGGGCTACCTTCGCCAGCGCTGGCCCAACGACAAGGGCCTGCGGCTCGATCATCTCCTCCTCAGCCCGGATCTCGCGGGGCGCTTGGCCGAAGCCGGGATCAGTCGGACGGTGAGGGGAGAGCCGGGCGCGAGCGATCACGCGCCGGCGTGGGTGAGGCTTGAGGAACGGGCACGTCGGAAGAGCCGCGCGAAGGCTCACAGTCCCGGGTAGTGTTTCGGGTCAGGATCCATTCGTCATATCCGGAAGAAGACGACGGGAGCGGCAGCGGCGGAAAGAAGGCGGTGGGCAACGGCCGTCGCGCGTAGCGATGCGTAGCCCGTCCCTTAGATGGCCGACAATGATGGCGAGATCGGCGGCGCTTCAGGTCACGCAGCAGCGCGGCCGTCGAACGCTTGGCGCGCCCGCTCCACCGCATCCAGATGCTTCGTGGTCCAGGCATAGAGCGCCTGAAAAGGACCCAGCAGCGAGAAGCCGAGCGGCGTGATGGCGTATTCGACCCCGATCGGCGAGGCCATGATGACACGGCGGGAAATGAGGCCGTTACGTTCCAGCCGCCGCAGGCATTGTGTCAGCGCCTTCTGCGTCACGCCCTCCAGGTGTCGCTTGATGCCGTTGAAGCGCATCGGCCCTGCATCCAACACGCTGAGCACCATCATCGACCACTTGTCGGCGATCTGGTCGAACAGCAGGCGAGTGGGACAGTTCACGTCGAATTGCTGGCAGGTGGGCATCGGGTTTCCTCGGCGATACCTAGGCGATTGCAAGTGCGTTCTTGCGCCCTGGTAGCCCATGTATACCTTCTGCGCCAGTCCACGATAAAGGCTGCGCCATGACTTCGACCGACGTTCTGTTCCGACCCTTCCGCATCGGCTCTATGGAGCTGGCGAACCGCATCGTCATGGCCCCGATGACGCGCAGCTTCGCACCCGCCGGCATCCCTGGCCCGGCGCATGCCGCTTATTATCGGCGGCGGGCCGACGGCGGCGTCGGCCTGATCCTTTCGGAGGGCACGGTGATCGACCGGCCAGCGTCGCGGAACGACCCTGGCGTCCCGTTCTTTCACGGCGATGCGGCGCTGGCGGGTTGGCAGGGAGTGATCGATACGGTTCATGATGGCGGCGCCAAGATGGGCCCGCAGCTTTGGCACACCGGAGCGCTCAAGAGCTTCCTGACGGAGTGGGTGCCGGACTCGCCCGTCGAAGGCCCGTCCGGATTGGAGGCACCGGGCGTCGAGCGTGGCGTCGCCATGAGCGACGGCGACATCGCCGACACGATCGCCGCCTTTGCCCGGGCCGCCAGCGACGCAAAGCGCCTCGGCTTCGACACGATCGAACTACACGGGGCGCACGGCTACCTGTTTGACCAGTTCTTCTGGGCTGCAACCAACCGGCGGACCGATCGCTACGGCGGTGCCACGATCGGCGAGCGCTCGCGATTCGCTGCAGAGGTCGTGGCGGCAGTCCGGGCAAGCGTTGGCTCCGACTTCCCGATCATCCTGCGTCTCAGCCAGTGGAAAGTGCAGGACTTTACCGTGCGGCTGGCGGAAACGCCCGATCTTATGGCCGACTGGCTAATGCCCTTAGTGGAGGCCGGCGTCGACGTGCTCCACTGCTCGCAGCGCCGAATCTGGGAGCCTGAGTTCCCGAACATCGATGGCGAACAGGGCCTGAATTTTGCCGGCTGGGCCAAGAAGCTGACCGGTGCGGCGACGATCAGCGTCGGCTCGGTCGGCCTGACGGATGACTTCATGGGCGCGTTCGGCGGCGAGGGCTCGACCGCGGCAGGGCTCGACGGGCTTGTGGAGCGGATGGAGCGCAACGAGTTCGACTTGGTCGCCGTCGGGCGCGCCCTGATCAGTGATCCGGCTTGGGTCGAGAAGGTCCGGACGGGTGACTCGGCAGGGTTGGAGGGCTTTGACGCCGCTGCGCTCGCCGAACTGGTGTAGGCGGCGATCGTTTTTTCGTGGTGACGAACAGACCCATGCTATTCGACAGAAGAGTGACCGCCGCCATCAAAGTGTTCGTCGAGGTGGTGTTCGTCCGTCAGCCAAAACAGGTCGATCATCCCAGTCTCCTTGAGGAGCCTGAACCAGATCGCTGCCCCTGCATCAATGGGTTCTGGCTTTAGGACGGCGGGACGTCACGCCCGGTGACACTGGCGTCTTGTGGCTGCCACTTCCCCAAGACGAAAGATTGATTTGGCTCGGTACCTCTAACCTGCAGCCCCACTTGTATCACTGGCATGCCAGTGATACACAAAGTACAAGCGCCAGAGTGCGCCGCGGGGGAGGGTGGATGCGCGACGAAGCGTTTCCGGCGCAGACGATCAAGGGGGGCCGCCTGCCGGGCCCCCTGTCGGCGCGCGGACGCACGAGGCCGGTGCCGGCGGCGATGCGGATCCGGACCGAGCTGCGCGAGGCGATCGCCTCCCTCCGGCTCGCCCCCGGCGTCCCGATTCTCGAAAAAGACCTAGCCCAGACCTATGGCGTGAGCCGCACGCCGGTGCGCGAAGCCATGGCCAAGCTCGTCGAGGAGGGCCTCGTCAGCGTCTTTCCCCAGGCGGGCACCTTCGTGTCCCGTATCCCGTTCCACGACCTGCCCGAGGCGCTCGTCATCCGCCGCTCGCTCGAGGAAACAAGCGCGCGGCTCGCCGCCGTCAAGGGGCGAGCCGACGGAATCGCGGCGGCGCTGGCCGCGGCGCGGGCCGTCGCGGCCGCGGGAGACGAGGCTCAGTTCCACGCCGCCGACGAGGCCTTCCATGCCGCCGTGGCGGAGGCTGCTGGCTACCCGGGCCTGTGGCTCGTCGTTCAGCAGGTGAAGGTCCAGGTCGACCGCTTCCGCCGCCTCACCCTGCCGCAGGCGGGGCGCTTCACGCGCGTGCTCGCCGAGCACGAGGCCGTCCTCAAGGCCATCGCGGCGCGCGACCCCGACGCCGCCGCGAGCGCCATGGGGGCGCATATCGGCGGGCTTCTCGCCGATCTCGGGCCTATCGCCCGCGCCCATCCCGACTGTTTCGACATGAATGCGCGCCCGCGCCGGGCGGCGCGACCCAAAGCCGGACCGACGCCATGACCATCGACATCCGCCAGGCGAGCCACCCCGAGGCGGTCCGCGGCTACGACACCGCCGCCCTGCGTCGGCGTTTTCTAGTGCAGGACCTGTTTCGGCCGGGCGAGGTATCGCTGACCTACAGCCATTACGAGCGCTTCGTGATCGGTGGCGTCCTGCCGGGCAAGGAGTCGCTCGCGCTGCCCTGCCTGAAGCCGCTCGGCACGGCTTCGTTCCTGGAGCGGCGCGAACTCGGCATCTTCAACATCGGCGGGCCAGGGCGAGTGACGGTCGGCGCCGAGACCCACGCGCTGGCGCCTCGCGACGCGCTCTATGCCGGGATGGGTTCAGGCGAGGTCTCCTTCGCCAGCGCCGACGCCGCGAACCCGGCCCGCTTCTACCTCCTGTCGACACCCGCCCACGCCACCTACGAGACCCGCGTCGTGTCGCTCGCCCAGGCCAAGACCATGTCGCTCGGCGAGCAGGCGACCGGCAACCGGCGCACCATCCACCAGATGATCCACCCCGCCGTGTGCCGCACCTGCCAGCTCGTCATGGGCATGACGCAGCTCGAGGAGGGCAATCTCTGGAACACCATGCCGACGCATGTCCATGACCGGCGCTCGGAGGTCTACCTCTACTTCGACCTCGCCGCGGACGCCCGCGCCTTCCATCTCATGGGCGAGCCGGCCGAGACGCGGCATCTCGTGGTCGCCAACGAGGAGGCCGTCATCTCGCCGAACTGGTCGATCCATTCGGGCGTCGGCACCCGCGCATACGCGTTCATCTGGGGCATGGGCGGCGACAACATCGACTACACCGACATGGACCAGGTCGCCATGGAGACGCTGCGGTGAGCCCGCTCTTCGACCTTTCCGGCAAGACCGCGCTCGTCACCGGCGCCAATACCGGGCTCGGCCAGGCGATCGCCCTCGCGCTGGCCGAAGCGGGCGCCGGCATCGTGGCGGTCGGGAGATCCGCCATGGACGAGACCGAAGCGCTGGTCCGGCGCACCGGGCGCCCGTTCAAATCCGTCAGGGCCGATCTCGCGACGCTGGAACCGATCGACCGGGTCGTCGCCGAGGCCTCCGAGCTCGGCCGGATCGACATTCTCGTCAACAATGCCGGCATCATCCGGCGCGCCGACGCCATCGACTTCACCGAAGCCGATTGGGACGCCGTGATGGACGTCAATCTAAAGTCGGTCTTCTTCCTCAGCCAGGCCGTCGCGCGGCGCATGCTGGCGGATGGGCGCGGCGGCAAGATCGTCAATGTCGCGTCGCTCTTGTCCTTCCAGGGCGGCGTGCGCGTGCCGTCCTACACGGCGTCGAAGAGCGGGCTCGCCGGGCTGACGCGACTGCTCGCCTGCGAATGGGCGGGGCAGGGCATCGCTGTGAACGCCATCGCGCCCGGCTATTTCCGCACCAACAACACCCAGGCGCTGCAGGACGACGCGGAGCGCTCGGCCGCGATCCTGGCGCGCATCCCGGCCGGACACTGGGGCAAGCCGGAAGAGCTCGGGGGTGCGGCCGTGTTCCTGGCCTCGGCGGCCGCCGATTACGTCCATGGCGTGGTGCTGCCGGTCGATGGCGGCTGGCTCGCTCGCTGAAGACTGCCCCGACCCAGGCGAAGACCAGGGCGAGGTGATTGAGACGACCCGGCGACAAAGCCGGACGACGACAACGAACGGAGGAGACGTGCCATGAGGATCAAGGACGCGATGGACCGGATTCCCGGGGGCCTGATGCTGGTGCCGCTGCTGCTCGGCGCCCTGTGCAGGACCTTCGCCCCGACGGCCCCGACCTATTTCAAGGGCTTCACCCAGGGCATCATGACAGGGGTCATCCCGATTTTGGCCGTGTGGTTCTTCTGCATGGGCGCTTCGATCAAGCTCAGCGCGACCGGCACGGTGCTGCGCAAATCCGGCACGATCGTGCTGACCAAGCTCTTCGCCGCCTGGGCCATCGTCCTCGTCGCCTCCTATTTCATCCCGGCCGAAGGCATTCACACCGGCGTCTTCGCCGGACTGTCGATCCTCGCCATCGTCTGCGCCATGGACATGACCAATGGCGGTCTCTACGCCTCGCTGATGCAGAGCTACGGGACGCGCGAGGAGGCGGGCGCCTTCGTGCTCACCTCCATCGAATCCGGCCCGCTGATGAGCATGATCATCCTGGGTGCCGCGGGTGCCGCGCGTTTCGAGCCGCAGATCTTCGTCGGCGCCGTGCTGCCCTTCCTGGTCGGCTTCCTCCTCGGCAACCTCGACCCGAAGCTGCGCGACTTCTTCGTTCCCGGCTGCCAGCTGATGATCCCGTTCTTCGCCTTCTCGCTTGGCAACACGATCGATCTCGCCACGCTGCTGTCGCCCCTGTCTGCGCTGGGCGTCGGTCTGGCGCTGGCGGTGATCGTCCTGACGGCCATTCCGCTGATCCTCGCCGACCGGCTCATCGGCGGAGGCACCGGCACGGCGGGCATCGCGGCCTCCTCGACGGCGGGCGCCGCGGCGGCGAACCCCCTGGCGATCGCGGCCGTCGCGCCTCAGTTCGAGTCGGTGGCCAAAGACGCGACGGTGCTGGTCGCCATCTGCATCGTGGTGACCTCCGTCCTGGTGCCGGTCCTCACCGGCCTCTGGTATCGCGCCTTCGGACGCGGCATCGCGGAGGCGGCGCGAGATGACGATCCCGTCTTCGCCGCGTCGGCCCACGACCGGCACCAGTTCGCGGGCGAGTGAGACGGAACCGCCAGGACGGTGGAGGGCTTCCCTTGCACCACGCCGTCCTTACGGACGTCTGACCGGAAAGAGGATGGGATCATGATGACCACCCGACGCGCCGCCCTCGCCACTCTGATCCTCGGCTTCAGCTGTGCGCCGGCCTTGGCCGCGACGTGCAACCTGACGATCAAGGGCGCTCTCGTCATCGACGACGCCACCTGCACCGTCTCGGTCGGGCGAGGCCTCACGACGGCGGAGATCGAGGGCGGCAGTACCGTCACGATCCGGCGCATGATGATGAGCGCCAGTCCCGCGGCCGATCCGGCGCTGTCCGGCCGCCGTCGCAAGGCGACGTCGTTCGGGATGGTGGTCCGGTCGGACCGTACGGACGACAAGGTCTGCTACTTCAACCAGAAAGCGGTGTTCTGCGTCGAGCCGTGATGGCCGACACGGGCTGCGGTGGTCGCCTGGTTCTCTGATCGGCAAGGATCCCGTCCCTGGCGCGGGGCGTTGTCCGACATATCGGCCGGTGCGCCGGCATTACGGGAAGAACGCCATGGATTATCGACGACTGGGAGCTTCGGGCTTCACCGTGCCGGCGCTGAGCTTCGGCACCGGGACCTTCGCCGGGCGCGGTGAATTCTTTGGGGCCTGGGGGGCGACCGATGTCGCCGAGGCCAAGCGCCTGGTCGACATCTGCCTCGACGCCGGCCTCAACATGTTCGACACCGCCGACGTCTACTCGGCCGGAGGCGCCGAGGAGGTGCTGGGCGGCGCCATCAAGGGGCGGCCTCGCGATTCGCTCATCATCTCCACCAAGTCGACCTTCCGGTCGGGCGATGCCCCGAACCAGGTCGGGTCGTCGCGCTACCATCTCATCGCCACGGTCGAGAAGCAGCTGAAGCGCCTCGGCACCGATTACATCGACCTGTTCCAGCTTCACGGATTCGATGCGCTGACGCCCGTCGAGGAGGTACTGGCGACGCTCGACCAGCTCGTGCGAGAGGGCAAGATCCGCTATGTCGGCGTGTCGAACTTCTCCGGCTGGCACGTGATGAAGTCTCTGGCGACAGCGGACAAGCACGGCTTCCCGCGTTATGTCGCCAACCAGACCTATTATTCGCTGGTCGGCCGCGACTACGAATGGGAGCTGATGCCGCTCGGCCTCGACCAGGGGCTCGGCGCCGTGGTGTGGAGCCCGCTCGGCTGGGGTCGCCTCACCGGCAAGATCCGCCGCGGCCAGCCGCTGCCCGAGCAGAGCCGCCTGCACAAGACCGCCGATGCCGGACCGCCGCTCGAGGACGAGTATGTCTACAAGGTCGTCGACGCGCTCGACGCCGTCGCCGAGGAGACCGGCAAGAGCGTGGCGCAGGTGGCGCTGAATTGGGTGCTGGGCCGGCCGACCGTGTCGTCGGTGATCATCGGCGCCCGCAACGAGGAGCAGCTGCGTCAGAACCTCGGCGCGGTCGGCTGGACGCTCACGCCCGAGCAGGTGAAGCGCCTCGACGAGGCCTCGGCCAAGCCCGCCGCCTATCCCTATTGGCACCAGGCCGGCTTCGCGGAGCGCAATCCGCCGCCGGTCTGATGGGCTCCTTGTAGGACGGCACCCCGCCACCCCCTCCACCACGCTTCGCCTACCGTAGTCACATATCGTCTAGGTGTGCTGCAGCGGCACCCCTCTCCCTTGTGAAGAGGGGCTGGGGGTGAGGGTTGCAACTCCCTCTCCGCACGTCGTGGGTGCCGTGACGAGGGCCGCCTTGCTGGCTCCTCCGGACCCTCACCCCTTACCCCTCTCCACAAGGGAGAGGGGAGGCGTCCGGCGTCGCGGCAATCGGAATGCGTGAATCCGGTAGTCTGCTCCGCGGGGGAGGACTACGGAGCGCGCAGGGCCATTCCTCCGCCGTTCACGGTTGAGGGAGCCCGGGCGAAGCCCGGTTGAGGAGGCCCGACCGGGTGCGAGGATTGCCAGTCGGCGGCCTTAAATCGTCCGAACAGCGTGAGCCAGCCTTACCTCTCGCCGAATTGCACCACATGGTGCAGCTCCACGCGGGGCGTATCGCCTTCGTCGTAGAGCCAACTCGCGATGGCTTCGAAGACGGCACGGTGGCGCTGGAAGCGCTCCACCAGCGTATCCTCGTCCTCGTCGTCGAGATCCTCCACGGCGGCTTCGTCGACGTAGCAATCGATCTCGGTCTCGCCGTCGCGCATCAGGAAATGGACTTCGAACCGCTCCTCTTCGGCGGGCAGTTGCGTCGGCTTCAACGGCATTGGGCAACCCTCGAAGGTCCTTGAGATTCGGTGACACCTAACACGGGGCGTCGCCTCCGTCAGGGGAGTGAAAAATCGTGCTGCTCATCGTCGGTGTCTTGCGCATGGGGCCTGGCGGCCTTGCCGCAGCTCGTCACGCCATGACCACCATGATCGAGAAAAGCCGCGCCGAGCCAGGCTGTCGCGGATATTCGTACGCGGAGGATGTTCTCGAACCCGGTTTGATCCGCGTGACGGAGATGTGGGAGGACAGCGCGGCGCTTGATGCTCATTTCGCATCGTCCCATATCGCCGAATGGCGCGCAGCATGGCCGTCGCTGGGTCTTCATGGTCGGGATCTGACGCTGCATGAGGTGGACACGTCCCGGCCGACCTGAGATCGTCGGACGTGTCGTTCCCGTGTCGAGACGGGTCCGACGCATCGTCCGGAGCCCGTCCCATGTCCCTGCAATCGCGTAACGCCGTCGTCACCGGTTCCACCAGCGGCATCGGCCTCGCGATCGCCCGGGCGCTGGCACGCGAGGGTGCCGGGATCATGCTCAACGGGTTCGGCGATCCCGCCGCCATCGAGGCCGACCGCGCCGCCCTGGCGGCGGAATTCGGCGTCGAGGTTCTCCATTCGCCGGCCGATATGGCCAAACCCGCCGAGATCGCCGCCATGGTGGCGGAGGCCGAGGAGAAGCTCGGAAGCGTCGACGTGCTGGTCAACAATGCCGGCATCCAACGGGTCTCACCCATCGAAGATTTTCCGCTCGAGGCCTGGGACGCCATCATCGCCATCAACCTCAGCTCGGCCTTTCACACGATGCGGGCCGCCATCCCCGGCATGAAAGCGCGCGGCTGGGGGCGCATCATCAATACCGCCTCGGCCCATTCGCTCGTCGCCTCGCCGTTCAAATCCGCCTATGTGGCGGCGAAACACGGCATTGCGGGCCTGACCAAGACGGCCGCGCTGGAACTTGCCACCCACGGCGTCACGGTGAACTGCATCTCGCCCGGCTATGTCTGGACGCCGCTGGTGGAGCGGCAGATCCCCGACACGATGAAGGCCCGCAACATGACGAAGGAGCAGGTCATCAACGACGTCGTCCTGGCGGCGCAGCCCACCAAGCAATTCGTCACCGTGGACCAGGTGGCGGCTCTGGCGATCTTCCTGACGACGGAGGCGGCCAGCCAGATCACCGGCGCCAACCTGTCGATGGACGGCGGCTGGACGGCGGGCTGACCTTCGGCAGGTCGCGAACCAAATCGGGACGTCGGCGTTGTCTGCACGATAACTTCGTCTAGAGATCCGGTTCGGAGCTGCCTGCCATGACCTTCGTCGCTCCTTCCGTCTCCGCCGTGTCTGTCGCCCCCGCGATCCGCCTGTTCCACCCGGTCAAGGTTCGCCTGCCGCTCTCGCGCATCCGAGCCGCCGACGAAGACAGCGCCCGGCGCGCCCTGGGCAGCGACTTCGACATTCCGGCGTCGCTGGCTTCCGGCTCGTTGCTCGAAGGCCTGGCCCGGATCGCCCTGGGCTGATCCGCTTGGGCTATGAAGGTTTTGCTCCGCTGTTCTGGTGTCGACGCGGAGGTGTCAGATCTTGAAGCGCCAAACGCCGCTTCGTTTCTTGTCCGCATCCTCCAGTGACCGCATCACGGGCACCTCGTAGGACGCGAGCGACTCGAAGGCCGAGATGTCGAAATAGCTTCGACCCGGATCGCCGACCAGCACCCTGGCACCGCGCGCGGCAAGGCTCTTCAGCCAGGACGTGACCGCACCGGCGGTGTCTCGCTCGTAGAAGATATCAGCGGCAAGAACCACGTCCCAGCCTTCGTCGCGACCGACGAGATCATCGCCGCGCGGCTTGAGGTCGACGCCGTTGATGGCGCCGTTCAGCGCGATGGCGTCGAGCGCAAAGGCGTCGATATCGGCCGCTTCGACCGATGCGGCGCCCGAGAGTGCAGCCGCGATGGCGACAAGGCCCGAACCGCTGGCGAAGTCGAGCACGCGCGCCCCGCGAACCACATCGGAATCGTCGAGCAGATAACGCGCCAGCGCCTGTCCGCCCGCCCAGGCGAAGGCCCAGAACGGCGGCGGCAGGTCGAGAAGGCCGAGATCGGTCTCGGTCTTCTGCCAGAGTTCGGTCGCGTCGTCGGCCATGTAGAGCGTGATTTCAGGCGCCTGCGGCACCGGGCCGGGCCGGGTATTGCGACGGATGAAGTCCGGCCGGTCGAGGATCGGGCTCATCGCCGGTCCGCCGCGAGACCGCGATAGACCGCGACGAAGTCGGCCGCCACCTGCGCCGTCGTGAAACCATCGAGCACCCGGGCCCGCGCGGCCTGCGCGAAGCGCTCCACCAGCGCCGGATCGTAGGCCAGGGTGACGAGCGCGTCGGCGAGGGCCCCGGGATCGTCGGGCGGCACCACGAAGCCCTCGATTCCGTCCCGCGCGAAGGTGGCGCAGCCCGGCGTCGCCGTGGTGACGACGGCGCGGGCCGCCGCGGCGCCCTCCAGCAGCGAGCGTGGCAGGCCCTCGCCGCCGCGCGACGGGACCAGCACGACATGGTGGCTGCGCCACACGTCGCCGATGTCCTTCGCGTGGCCGTGCCAGGTGATCCCGGGCTCCTCGGACCAGCGGCGGAGCTGCCCTGCCGAAACGGCGCGCGGGTTCTCCGGGTCGGGATCGCCGTAGAGCGACAGTTCGACCGGGGCGCCCGCCGCGCGGGCCCGGCGCAAAGCCTCGACGCCCACATCGACGCCCTTGGAGTGGACCATGCGGGCCACCAGCGCTGCGCGCAGCGGCGGCATCGGGGGCAGGGGCTGTGCCGGCTCCCGCTCGGGGTCGATGCCGGCGCCGCCGACAACAGTGACGCGCGATCCGTCCGGGTCAAGGCCGAGCAGGACTGGATCTTCGCGGTTCTCGAAGACGAAGTGAGCCCGCCGACCGCCGAGCGGTCCGCGCAGCAGCCAGCCGAGTGCGCCGCGGCCGACCCGCGCCTTCAGGCTGCGGCTCGCCCCCATGAGGCCGAGCCCCGTCACGGCCTGCACGCGACGTGGCATGCCGGCCAGCAGCGCGCCAAGCCCGGCAATTACGATGAGCCGCACCGAAACGAGATGGACGATGTCGGGACGCTCGGCCCGGAACAGGCGGGCGAAGCCGAGCGCCTGGCGGAGCATCGCCAACGGACCGAAATGCCCGCGCTCATGGTGCGAGGGGACGACCCGGACCCCAGCGGCCTCGATGCGGCTCCGCAGCGCTTCGTCTCGGACCCGCACCGTGACGGCGACGTCGAAGCCTGCGTCGCGGGCTGCTGTCGCGACGGAGAGGAAGTGGGACACGAAGAACCAGTCCTCCGTCACGACGAAGAGCAGTCGAGGGTGGTTCAGCATGCGGCTGCCAAGCGGTGAGTTGTTCCGCCGGCGTCGATTCCCCAGGGCCGTCCCGGCCGGCGATCCTCGCTGCTGGCCTGCCGTTCCGGCTGCGTCCCGCTCGTCATCTGTTCCACTCTACGCCCGGCCGCGACCCCGGCAAGAGCCGCTTGCCCTTGCCCCGGGCGCTCTACCACATCGCATGCCGTGTCCGCAGGGCGCATCACGCCAGGGCCGACCCTACCGTTCGGATCAGATACTCGGCCAGTTCGGCGACGGGCTTCGTCAGGCGCGGGTTCCGCGCGACGAGGGCCAGTTGGGAGGGCGGCACGGCGGGGAAGCCGTCCTTCGCTCCGAGGCGGCGATGATCGGATTGCACCGTGGCCTCGGTCAGGAGCCCGATGCCGATGCCCGACGCGATGGCGGCCTGCACGCCCGCCAGTCCTTGCCCGACAAAAGCCACCCGCCACCGCCGGCCCGTCTGTTCGACGGCCTCCACGGCGCGGCTGCGATAGATGCAGCCTTGCGGAAACAGGGCGAGCGGGAGGGGATCGAGATTGGTATCGGCGGTCCGGCCCGCGACCCAGGTCAGGCGCTCGGGCCAGTGTGCCAGGGATGGGCTGCCGTCGATGTCGCGCTTCACCAAGGACAGGTCGAGATCGTCCGCCTGAAGGGCCCGATGCAGCGTGACACTCCAGCCGCTCGTCGTATCGAGGCGAATATGTGGGCAGGCCCGCGCGAAGCCGGACAGGAGGTCGGTCAACATCCGGCCGGCGAAATCTTCGGGAACGCCCAGGCGTACCACCGGGCCGCGGCTCGGATCGACCAGGGCTGAGCGCGCCTCGGCCGAGATGGCGAGCAGGCGGCGCGCATAGCCGATCAGGACTTCGCCCTCTTCGGTCGGGGTGATCTGCCCCCCGACGCGGTCGAGCAGACGATGTCCCAGGTCCTCCTCAAGCTTGCGGATCTGCTGGCTCACGGTCGACTGCGTCCGGTGCACACGGCTGCCGGCGCGGGTGAAACCGCCCGCGTCAACCACGGCCACGAAGGTGCGCAGCAGATCGAGATCGAGCGATGGGGCATTTGCGATATCGATGCTCGGCATTCGCGGATCTCATTTCCGAATGGACCAGCGAGGTCCTACAACGTCCGCCAAGATGCGTCGATGGGAGCCTCGCCATGTTGTCCGGAACACCGCGTCCCACGTGGATCACCTTCGACTGCTACGGAACGCTGATCCAGTGGGACGAAGGCCTGCAGGCCGCCGTGGCCACGATCCTCGCCGGCAAGCCCGAGGGAATGGATGCCGCAAGGTTGATGGCGACCTACGACCGGCACGAGCATGAGCTCGAACAGGCAGTCCCCCACCGGTCTTTTCGCGCCGTCGCCGGCGAGGCGCTTAAACTCGCCCTGCGCGATCTCGGCGCCCCGACCGACGAGGCGGATGCCCGGATCCTCACCGAAGCGATCGGCCGCATGCCGCCCTTTCCCGAGGTCGTGAGCACGCTGGCGGCGCTGAAGCGGGCCGGATTCAAGCTCTGCATCATCTCGAATACCGACGACGCCATCATCGCCGGCAACGTGGCCCAGCTCGGTCGTTCGATCGACCGCGTGATCACGGCGGAACAGGCCGGCGCCTACAAGCCCTCGCTCCGCATCTTCGATTTCGCCCACAAAGCCCTGCAGGTGACCCTGGACGAGGTGGTCCACGTCTGCGCCAGCCCGCATCTCGACCTCGTCGCGACCCGTGAGCTCGGCCTGCGCGACGTCTGGATCGACCGCGGCACGGGGCGTCAGCCGGCTGACGGCTACCAGCCTCAAGCGGTCCTGCCGAGCCTCGACGGACTGCCGGCGCTGTTCCACGATGCCGGCTGGATGTGAGACCGGGGGGAGAGTCGACGGCATGGCGCATGAATTGTTCACGGGGCGGAATGCCGAACCCGGCGATCTCGGCGATGTCGACCGCGATGCGCTGCGACAGGCCCGGGTCGACCTCGCGGCTTGTTTCCGCATGGCAGCGCAATACGGCCTCGAAGAGGGGATCTGCAACCACTTCTCCGCCCTGGTGCCCGGGCGCGACGATCTGTTTCTCGTCAATCCATACGGGCTCGCCTTCGCCGAGGTGACGGCATCGAGCCTGCTCGTCTGCGACTTCGATGGCCACGTTCTCGACGGGCAGGGCCGGCCGGAAGCGACCGCCTTCTTCATCCACGCCCGGCTTCACAAGACCCTGCCCCGCGCCCGCGCGGCCTTCCACACCCATATGCCCAACGCCACCGCGCTCAGCATGATCGAGGGGCAGCCTCTCGCCTGGGCGGGGCAGACGGCGCTCAAGTTCTACGGCCGCACCGCCGTCGACGAAGCCTATAACGGCTTGGCGCTCGACGAGGCCGAAGGCGACCGCATCGCGGCGACGCTGGGCGACGCCGACGTTGTGTTCCTGCGCAATCACGGCGTGATGGTGACGGGCCCCACCATCGCGGAGGCCTGGGACGACCTCTACTACCTCGAGCGCGCCGCCGAGGTGCAGGTCAAGGCCATGAGTACGGGAGGCCCGTTGCTGTCCGTCGACCCCGGCGTCGCCCGGCGGGTCGCCGCCCAGATGCGGGAGGGCGATCCCGAGAGCGCCCGGCTGCATCTCGAGAGCATCAAGCGCGTGCTCATGCGCGACGATCCCGCCTTCGCGACCTGAACTCTCGCCCACGGCCGCATCGCGGCGATCCAGGATGATCCATCGATGTCCGAGCCGGTCCCCCGCAAGGGTTGGAAGACACGCCTGATCCACTCCGACGTGCGGGTGTCGACCGACTTCAGCTCGCTGTCGACGCCGGTGTTCCGCGGATCCACCGTCGTCTTCGACCGGCTCGCCGACGCCCGCGACGACTGGACGGCGGACAAGGGCTATACCTACGGCCTCTACGGAACGCCGACCACGCGGGAGTTGGCCGAGCGGATCGCCGAACTCGAAGGGGCCCATCACACCTTCGTGGTTCCCGGCGGCCAGGCCGCCATCGCGCTGATCTTCCTCAGCACCTGCCGGGCGGGCTCGCACGTTCTGGTGCCGGACAGCGCTTATCGGCCCGCCGCCGAATTCGCCTCGGGCCTGCTCGCTAGAATGGGCGTCGCGGTCGAGACCTATCCGGCGATGATCGGCGCCGGCATCGAGGCGCTGATCCGCCCCGAGACGGCGCTGCTCTGGTGCGAGAGCCCCGGCTCCATCACCATGGAGATCCAGGACATCCCGGCCCTCGTGGCGGCGGCGCATCGGCGCGGCGTCAGCGTCGCGCTCGACAACACCTATGCGGCCGGGATCCTGTTCGACGCCTTCGCGCATGGCGTCGACATCAGCCTGCAGGCCCTGACCAAATATGTCGGTGGTCACAGCGATCTCCTGCTCGGCACCGTATCGGTCCGCGACGAGGCGCACCGCCGGACTATCGGCGACATGCATCGCCTGCTCGGAATGGCGGTGTCGCCCGACGATTGCAGCCTGGCGCTTCGCGGGCTGCAGACTCTCGGCCTGCGTCTCGAACGGCTGGAGCAGACGGCGCTGACCGTAGCGCGCTGGCTGGCCGGGCGGCCGGAGATCGAGCGCGTCCTCCATCCCGCACTGCCCGGCAGCCCCGGCCACGAGATCTGGAGGCGGGACTTCGACGGCTCCGCCAGCGTCTTCTCGATCGTCTTTCGCGCCGACCTCGGCCGCGACGTCGTCACGCGCTTCGTCGACGGGCTGCGACTGTTCAAGATCGGCTTCAGCTGGGGCGGAGTGACGAGCCTCGTCATGGCCTATGACAGCGTGGTGCGCGGATCCGTCGACCTCGGCCCCTGTCTCGTGCGCCTCAACGTCGGCCTGGAAGACGCCGACGACCTGCTCGGCGATCTCGCCGCGGCGCTCGACGGCGCAGGGCGCGAGGGGCTTGTCGACCGTCTGGCAGAACCTTCGATTGGGAGCAGATTGCTACAGGCCGGGCGCCTCGCCGTGTCCTGCCGTCAATTTAAAGCAACAGAGGGGGAAAATCCGATGAGCAAGTTTCTCGTGATGTATCTCGTACCCGTCGCCGTCATCGAAGACTGGAAGAAGACGGACGCCGAGACCCGCAAGCCTGCCGAAGAGAAGATGCGAGAGGAGTGGGGTGCGTGGATGGGCCAGCATGGGCATGCCGTTACCGCGACGGAAGCCGCCGGTCGCACCAAACGCGTGTCGAACGACGGCATCTCCGACACCAGGAACGATCTCATGCTCTATTCGATCGTCGAAGCACCCTCGCACGACGCTGTGGCGCAGATGTTCGCAGCGCATCCCCACCTGCAGATTCCGCAATCGTCGATCGAGATCACGGAAGTGAGGGCGATGGGTGGCGCGCAGACCTGATCTCTGGAGCCTGAGAACAGGTTTGCTCTCTCGATCTCGCGTGTGTCAGCAACAGCGTGACGCACGCTTGCAAGAAGCTGCACCAACGGGTTGATGACTCTAGGTCTGAGCTCAATGAGACTTTTTGTACCCTATGTCTACTTCCGACCCGAACACGCCGTTTGGGACTTCGTTCCGTATGCTCCAGAGCAGACATTCTGGAACAGTCCGCCTGAGCGCCAGCTCGGCGCTCCCATTGGTTGGGCTGTTAGTTGGCGGAAACCATCTCGGCCCTCGTCAGAGTTTCCGATCTTCGTCGAAGGCACCTGAGCCTACATCCAAGGTTGGGACGGTCGGGTCGTCGCGCGCGGGCCAGCCCAAACCACGACCCAAGGATTGCGCCACTCGGCTTTCCAAAGCGGCGGCGTCGTGACATCGATTTAGCATGACCAGCTTGCATCGATTGATCGGAAACTTCGCTCGTCGTCGGCCACCCGCGCAGCAGCGCTACGGCGTGACGTTGCTGCTCGTCGCCGCCATGACCTTCATGCGGTCGCTAGCGCCGGACTACATCGCTCCGTTCCTGCTTTATATTCCGGTGCTGCTAGCCGTGAGCCTGGCATTTGGCTGGAGCGCTGGTACGCTGACATTGGGAGTGTCGACGGCCATCGCCGCCTGGTTTTATCTTCAGGACGGCAGGCTTAGCGGCATCGAAGTCTCGCTCCTGGTCCAGTACGTCGCGGTCGCCGCCGTGATGGTCTGGATCTGCCACTCCCTGCGGCACTCCATCATCCTGAACGAGGTCACGCTTGAGCGAGTGAACGACTCGAATCAGGTGCTCGTCGAGAACCAAGCCGCGTTGAGTGAGGCGAACGCCACGGCGGAAGCCGCCAAGGCCTTTGCCGAGCAGGCCAACCTTGCGAAGTCCGCCTTCATCGCGAACATGAGCCACGAACTCCGCACGCCGCTCTCGGCCATTATCGGCTACAGCGAGATGATGACGGAAGAGATCGAGGACGGCGGCGACGTGGCCGACTTCGGCGCCGACATGCGCAAGATCGAGGGCAACGCGCGGCACCTGCTCGGCCTCATCAACGATGTGCTCGACCTCAGCAAGGTCGAAAGCGGCAAAATGGACGTTTATCCAGAGGCGTTCGATCTTGAACCAATCGTTCGTGAAGTCGCCACCACGGCCCACACGCTCGTCGAGAAGAAAGGAAACCGGCTCGACGTCCAGATCGCGCCGGGGATCGGACGCATGGTTTCGGACCTCACCAAGGTGCGGCAGATCCTGCTCAACCTCCTGAGCAACGCGGCCAAGTTCACCGAGAACGGCACCGTCACGCTATCTGTGAGCCGTCTGGCTGCGAGCGATGGTGAACGAGTCGTGTTCTCGGTTGAGGACACAGGCATCGGCATGACCGAGGAGCAGATCTCCAGATTGTTTCAGCGTTTCGTGCAGGCCGACGTCTCGACCACGCGCAAGTACGGTGGCACTGGCCTCGGCCTGTCCCTCACGAAGGCGCTGAGCGAGATACTCGGCGGCGACATCACGGTCGAGAGCATCGCCGGCAGAGGAACGACCTTCACGGTTGCGGTGCTGGCTAATCTACATGCGGAAGCTGCCGCCGTCGCGCAGGAGCCCGAGGACTTGGGTGCGCAGGGAAGCGACCTCGTCCTCGTCGTGGACGACGACGCCGACCAGCGCGCACTGATGGCGAAGTTCCTGCACCGGGAAGGCTTCAAGGTTCGCACGGCTCCCGACGGGAGAACCGGCTTGACGCTCGCGCGCCAGCTTAGGCCCCACGCCATCCTGCTTGATGTCATGATGCCCGGTATCGACGGGTGGTCGGTCCTGAGTGCCCTCAAGGCGGATGCCGACCTCACCGACATTCCCGTCATTATGGTGACCTTCGTGGAGCAGCGGGCTCTCGCCACCTCGCTGGGCGCGTCCGACTACGTGATGAAGCCGGTGAAGTGGGACAGGTTCAAACACGTCATGGACCGTTACCGGCCGCCGGAGAATGCGGTTCTGATCATCGATGACGATGCCGACACACGCGCCCGCATTCGTAAGGTCATGGAGCGCGACGGCTGGGCCGTCGACGAGGCCGAAAACGGACAGGACGGTCTCGCCAAGCTTGCCGAAGCCAAGCCCGGGATTATCCTGCTAGACCTTACCATGCCGGTCATGGACGGCTTCGCCTTTTTGGAAGCCATGCGGGCCAAAATCGAATACGCCGACATTCCGGTCGTTGTGCTGACCGCGCTCGATCTGACGTGGCAAGATCGACGGCGCCTGCACGGCGCAAGTCAGATCCTACATAAGGGCGATGTCAGCATGAGGGCGCTGGCTGAGCGGCTTCAAAGCCTCGCCACGCACGAAGAACAGACCGACGTCCGTTCAGCATAGAACGACGACAGGGGCGATCGACTCTTATAGCGGAGCACTTCTTCTGCCGACCCGATGTCGGAGGAAAGAGATCTATGCCGTTATCTCCCGTGGCAAAAGGCTTCACGGCTCGAAAGTGCCGATGCAACCAACCGAGGCAAGAATATGATACTGACCCGAGCCGCCCTTTGTACCGCTCTCCTGCTGTCCGTTGTGGTGCCAGCCCTTGCCGCAGGTCCCATGAACGACAAAGAGCGGATGCGTGCTCAGGCCGAGCACGACTGCTTCGACGACGTTCAAAAGCTCTGCTCTGACGTCACCTCGGATGAGGAAAAAGTGAAGGCCTGCATGAAGGCTCACCATTCTCAGCTCAGCCCGAAATGCGCCAAGGATTTCGACGCCGGCATGGGCAAGTAGCTCGCCTCTTACCTTGTTGCACCAAAGGGATGGCGGTGTACAAGCAGCGTGGGACGGCGCCTGCGGATCAAGCTACCGCTTCTCCAACCGCCGCATCATCTCCGGTACGGTCCGCGCCGGCTGCTAGTCCTTTTCGGCCTTCAACGCGGTATCGCGATCGCGAGCACTGTCATGGCCAGAAAGGCTTCTGCCGCTGGCGACCCTGCGCTGATTGCCCTGATCTGTAGGGCTCGAAGGGCCATGACGATATCGTGAAGCTCTTGGGTGTTGACCATAGCAGGAATTCCGGAGCGCGGGATCAGGGCGTCAAGAGAAGGTTGCAGCCTGGCTTCTGTACGAACCCGAACGCTACTCGCCGATGAGGCGGTCCCGCATGCGTATCGATCGGCGCTGCCCATCCGCTGTTATCCGGATATTGCTGTAGGTCGTCCCGAGCAGGTGCCGGTTCGTCTTGGCTGCCAGTAAGGTCGGGACGTGCTGGCACCGTACCAGCATGGTCGGGGTCACCTCTCGCGCGACGGTAACGGGCATCGAGGCAAGGCTCGCCACGGCGTCGTCGTTAGCGCCCTTGCCGGCCAAGGCCGCCAGCAGCAGTCGTCCGGCTGGTCTTGGGTGGGGAAGCTCGTCGAACGCAGTGATGGCGCTCGGCAGGCCGCGCATGAGGGCGGTATGGTCATCCATCAGGCGACGTTCAACGAAAGAGGCCGCTCAACCTCGCGGCGAGCGGCCCAAGTCTAGGGAGGAAACGCCCAAGAGGGGCGGCGCCCGAAGGCGTGCCACTTATATGCGGGATCAGCGACGGTCGTGACACCGGGAGACGCGCATGGCTGCACCCCTCCCGAGCATCTCCCCGGCCGCTACACGACCCGATAAGGCGACCGATGACGGTCTAATGTCGGTCGAACCTTTCCCCTGACCAGGAAATTCGGATTCCATGATTACGCCCCAGAATAATGTCCGCTCCTACGCGCTGATGGTCGACGGTCGACATCGGGGTGCCCGCTCGAGAACCGGTCCGCTCTCGTGCAAGACGTCAGGGAGATAGCCAACCCTTGGCGGATTTAGGCATGCAATCATGGTTTGTTAACCACGTTGAGGCGACATGGAACTCTGCCCTTGCCGGAGCAGATCTATGCCGCATCACCTGCCTGTCGAGCGCGCTGCTACGGTCAATACGCTGTTCGCCCAGATCTGCCGCGAGACGCCGGAGAAAGCGCGCGACTTGTCGATGCTGCTGACGATGTTGGAACGCGCGGCCGTGGCCCTGGCTTGCAACGCCCGTACTCACCTCAGGGCACAGGGGCGCGCCATCGCCAGCGTGTGGACGCTGGCCAGCTTGGTCAGGGAGGGAGGACAGGCAGGGTCCTCGCTATTCAGCCAAACCGAAGCTGGAGTTGATATATGGAAAACGTCGGGCGCCTTGGGCAAACGGCGCGTGCCTCTTTTCGGCTGAACTTTAGCAACTTGGTAACTGACAGCCACCTTCAAAGCCCGGCCGAGACAGTGGGCGAAAAGCCAGCCTATCGAGAAGCCTTTATGCCGTGCAGGTGCATCGCGGCCCCGGACATCTTCGAGTGGACCGGGAAAGAAGGCGAGAAAGCGGCTCGTCCGCAGACCTGACCCTCGTATTGCTTAACGCGAGGCAGTCGATTTTCCGCCGACGATACCTAGCGGTTCCCTCAGCCCTAGCCATACGCCAGCGAGGGCGACGGTCCCGCCTATGAGGTGAAAAGTTTGCAGATGCTCTCCGAGAATCAACCAGGCTAACAGCGCCACTACGATGGGAACGAGGTTGGTGAACAGAGCGGTCCGTGCAGACCCAAGGCGTTGGACGCCGACGATCCAGCACATCGGTGAAAGAAGCGAACTCAGGATGCCGGCATACAGAACTAATGGAAGATTTATCGTGGTGACTGGAGAAATTGGCCCGGCAAGCCAAATGGGAAACAGCAAGACAATCGAGAATAGGATCTGCCAGAAGATTTGCTCCCATATGGAGATTGGAATGGTCCAGCGCTTTAGCATGACACTGTAGAGTGAATTCGAAATAACTGCTATTAGCATCAGTCCATCTCCGATGTGTACACCATTGTGGATGAGCGATACCGGTCTTCCGTGTGAAACTAAGTATACTAGACCGGAGAGCGAAACTATGGCTCCGGTTATTCTTAAGAAGGTAAGGCGCTCCGCTGCAAGAGCGCTCGCCAACAGGGTTGAGAAGAGTGGCATCAGGGCTAGGATCACACCCATACTAACGGCGGATGTACTTTCGGCAGCTTTATAGGCAAGGCTTTGATAGATCACCATGCCAAGCGCCCCAAGCGTGAGAAGCTGCTTCCAATGGCGGAGCGCCAATTCACGGTTGCGCCAAGCAGTCGGCCCCACCAAGGGCAACATAATCGATAAGGCGAGAAGCCATCGGTAGAACGCGATGGAGCCAGGCGCGATAACACCAGCCGCGGCCTTGGTGACGATCGTGTTACCGGACCAAATAAGGATGCTGCCAAAGCAGGCGGTCACACCGCGCCAGTCGGACGAGCGAACGTTGGGAGCGGGAGCTTTCAACGTGAGGGCCACGGCATTCTTTGAGAGTTGGAACGAGTTGTGCTACCGTTCATTGCGAACGCGACTCGACTGTTCTACGGTCAATCGTCTGCATCGTCCCTGCCCCGCCTCACAACACACCCGGCGTATCGTGGGCAGGAAGGTCCAATGGGCCGCGCCGCCACTCTACAGGGTCGATTAAGATGCGCTGGCGGCGATCATACTCAAAGGGCATGTTTGGTCGTCCGATATCGACATACCGACCAATTTGTTCGGCAAAATCGGTCTCATCTCGCCAAAGACCGACGTTCATGTAGACGGTGTATTCTGGAGTCGAACGGCTATTCCATCGAACCCACGGCAAATGCTCGTCGTCAGACCCGTCCTTGCAGAGGAACTCACCTATCAGTCCCGATCGGTCGGCGATGGGCACTTCTGTCGCCCAGTAGTCCAGAAAGGCTTCGTCCATTCCTTTCTTAATGCGCCATTCGACGATGACGACGGCCATCGGCCTGCTACGCGTCGCGATTCGCCCAGTCCAAGCCTTTGCGTCGTGACCAGTGAAGTTTACCGTAGCATTTTGCATGCACCGATCCCCGGCGTGAGCACGTGGGGATATCTACACCTAATTTGAATCCGGCAAGCAAATGTTAACCCTGGCTCTCGCGAGACTGTGGACACCCCTGCTCGTGGCTCAGCGATTAGCCTCAACGAGCCTGGGGAATGCAGGTTTAGGCGCAATCAATTGCGGTCGACCGAACAACCACCCCTGGAATTGATCGCAGTTCATAGCCAGCAGAGCTTGAGCTTGTGCCTCCGTCTCCACGCCTTCGGCCGTTGTCGTGACGTGAAGCTCACGAGCGAGCGACGTCATGGAGGCAATGATAGCGGCGGATTCGGGCTTATCGATTTCGTGCACGAAGGTTTGGTCGATCTTGATCTTGTTAAACGGAAAACGGCGTAGATAGCTCAGCGACGAATAGCCGGTTCCAAAGTCGTCCATGCTCATTCGAACGCCTAGATCCTGAATTTGGCGCAGGGTGCGTAGCGCAACGGCGTCGTCAACCAGGAGGCTCGTCTCTGTGATCTCCAATTCAAGACGCGACGCTGCTAGCCCAGAGTGCTCGAGCGCGTCTTTAATCTGGTCGACGATGGCGCCGCCTCGGAACTGTCGCGGTGACAAATTCACTGAGATACCAACCGCGCTTTCCCATGCCGCTGCATCTGCGCAGGCATGGTGGAGTACCCATTCACCTATGGTGAGAATCTCTCCGTTTTCCTCAGCAATAGGGATAAATCGGTTCGGAGGTATCAACCCAAGTACGGGATGATGCCAGCGCACCAATGCCTCGCGCATGCAGACCTTCCGGTCGTGAGCGCGCACGATATCTTGGTAGTGAAGGACGAGTTCGTCGCGTCGCACTGCGTGGTGAAGGTCTGCCTCCAAAGCGCGGCGTTCCTTCAAGGCCGCACCGCGGTTTCGATCATAGACCCGGACAACGCGCTTGCCGTCAGCCTTGGCTTGGTAAAGAGCCAAGTCCGCATTTCGCAGGACCTCTTTTACGGTAGGTCCGTCCAAAGGATGGCCGGCGATACCAATGGAGGCGCCGATTTCCGCCGTCCCGCCGTCCAGTAACTGGATGGGTGCGCAAGTGGCCTTGAGGATGCGTTCGGCTACGGCGACGACCGTGGGGCCGCTTGCAGCAACGATGACGGAGAACTCATCGCCACCCGTGCGCGCGACGAAGCCATCCGCACCGACAGCAACTAGGATCCGCCGTGCGACCTCGCGCAACACCTCGTCTCCCGCTCCGTGACCAAAGCCGTCGTTGACCTGCTTGAATCCGTCGAGATCGATGGCAGCGATAGAGACGGTGCCCTGGGCAGCGATCACCTCGGCCATGTACTCGTTCATCGCGTGCCGATTGGCAAGACCCGTGAGGTCGTCGTGGTGCGCAAGGTAGGCAATACGACTTGCCGCCTGGTGACGCTCGGTCACATCTTCGATTGTGACGACAGTGCCTCCATTGGGCATGGGGCGGCCAATAGCGGAAGTGGAAAGCTCGGTGTCGATGTCGGTCTCGTGCTGGCCGCCGTCGAGCAATCGACCGCCGTCGAGGGCACGGGCCAACGTCGGGCTTTCGCTAAGCACGACGTGTCCAAGCCGGCCGACCATATCGCCAAAAGGTATCCCGAACATCACGTTCAGGCGCTTGTTGCTGACGGTGACTCGCGCATTGCTGTCAAGCACCATCAGCCCTTGAGCCATGTTGTCGAGGGTAGCGTCTAGCGTCCGCTGCCGTTCGTCGAGGGTCTGGACCGTCTGAGACAGATTCGAAGCAAGCGCTGCCTTGGCCTCCCGCGATCGAGCGAGAAGCCGTACGTACCAAACGAGACAGGCGAGCAGCAGCGCACAGCAGATCAGCAGACGATCCATGCTAGCCTTGAACGCGTAGTAAAGCTCAATGAGCCTTTGAGCGTCGGCGTGATCGCGTACGACGCCGTCGTTGTGCTGCTTCGCTGCGTAACCGGATATTCGTTTGTCGATGGCGTGAAGCTCGGAATTGACCGAACGCATCACATCCGGGTCTTTCAGTCTATCTGCTTGGGCCTCAACGTGGTCGAGGGCTCGCCTCGTATCAGCGATGACCGCCGAGTCGTCCTGCTGCCATTTCGCATCTAAATCAGTCATGAGTACTATGCGATTGCGCATAACATCGACCCAACGGACGACGTCCTCCGGCTTGCCTATGCCAGCGGCGGCCTCACTGACGGCGACTTCGAGTCTACCGAACTCATGGTCGGCACGGCTTGCAAACCACGCGCGGTCATACCGCTGCACGCTGGTCATCGTATCGTACTGTGCCTGGGTCAGGTCCGACGTCTCGAGTGACGTCACCCAGAGCCCAACCGCCGCGACGGCGATAAGGGCCAAGGTCGCCTTCGCCCAAGACACCTTGCGCCACCTATTCACGATCAACTTCTCCTGGCGCCTCAGGCCTGACACGGCGGTATCCTGTATTCCACCTACTCAACGATCAAAGACTCAAGCTCCCAGACGCAACGGCTGAAATAGACCTGCTTCTTGAGGTCGGGATTGCTGTCGAACGGGTACATGGCGAAGATCGGCCCCTTGTCGCTGAGCGGCATCGGTTTGCCGTCGCGCCGCGTCGCCAACACAAGTCCCCGGCTGGCATCTTCGGCGGGGATCTCAACATCGTAATCGTTGATTGCGTGGGCCATCACGGCGTGACCGCGGGCGCCTATGCGGGCCAGAACGTCCTCGAGCAAAGGCCCCCTGAACTCCGCAGGAGTTTTGTACCACGGTGACGTTGTGACAATCGTATGCTGGGGAAGGGCGTCAAGCATTTCCATATCGAAAGTAGCTACGCCAGGCCCGTTAGTTTCGGTGAGAGGACCGGACAGGGTGAGGACAACCTTCCCCTTCGGCGCAGGCAGACTTTCCGCAGCCACGTCCGTCATGCCCAACGCTAGGAAAAGCATCCCGAGGGCAGCGATTGAGACATAAGCTCGGCTCATATCGTCGACTTCCTGTTGGGTTGACCGCATTCGCCCAACGATTAGCATTAAATGCTTTCAGCATCGTCAACGACGCTTGCGGCAGCAATTCAGGGGTGTCGACCGATGCCTCAAATCTATCGACGAATATTCGGCTGCAGGCTTCGTTAGAATTGTATCGATACCGCGCTGTCCATACTGCCGGCTTCGACTACGGCTTTCCATCTAGACTGGCTGATCGCGCCGATGACGGGCTATTTTCGGACGCGATCAACCGTCTGCGACGCGGACGAATGCACGACTCCCTCGGGCTGATGATCGGTCTTAGCGGCAGAGATGTCGCAGTGTTTAGTTCCGGGGTTTAGCCGCTTTTTAAGAGCCAGCCAGTAAGGTGAGCTAAGGAGCGGAATGCCATGACCCTGAAGACCGAGGTGGACAGACTGAACGCCCTTCAAGAACTCGCTATCTTGGACACCCCGCCTAGCGAGAGCTTTGACCGAATATCGCGCATGGCGAGCCAGATCTTCGATTTGCCCATTGCAGCCGTATCTCTGACGGATTGTGACCGTCAATGGTTCAAGTCTCGGGTGGGTGTCGAACACTGGTCTATTCCGCGCGAAAAGGCTCCTTGCGCACAGGTGGCGGAAACCCGCGACGTTGTCGTTGTGGAGGACCTGTTGCAAGACCCCTGCTACCGCGAGAGCATCCTTGCCAGTTCGGGAGTGCGCTTCTACGCTGGAGCGCCACTGGTGACCCGGGAGGGCTTCGGCCTTGGTGCTTTGTGCGTGCTCGGGACGGAACCCCGCACTGTGACAGAGCAGGAACTAAGGGCGTTGCAAGACCTGTCCGCCATGGTCATGTCGCAGATCGAACTGCAGCACGCTTTCGGTCGGGTAGACCCCATCAGCAAGTTGCCGAACCGCACCCAGTTTATAGATGACCTCCACGATCTCGCCCGCGATCCGACGAAAGGGCAGCAGCAGATTGTGTCCTTGTTCGATCTGATCGGAGTGGATCGCCTTCGTCAGGCTGCGCGCGTCATGGGTTCGGTCGAGATCGACGAACTGGTAAAAACGGCGGCACGGAATGTCGAGTTGTTGATCGGACCTCACCGACAAGCCTACCACGTGGGGCCCACCCAGTTCCTCACGCTGGCGCCGGGGGGAATGAACCTTGGCTCGTATATCGAACGTGTCAGCAACAGCGGCGACGCAGTGCATCGTCTGGGCGGACCCAGCAGGATCGGCGGGGCGGTCGTTGGGGTAGCCCCGTTTCTTCTCAGGGAGACGTCGCCGACCGACGTGCTGCGCATCGCTCAAGGGGCCGCTCAGGATGCGCGAGCGTCGGGCCAGTTCTTCCACGTCCATTCGGACAAGACCGACACTGCTTTCCAGCGAAGTTTCTTGCTGCTCCGGGACTTCGAAAAAGCGCTGCAGGACCCGACCGACTTTAAGCTCGTCTACCAGCCCCGAATTGAGCTTTCCTCCGGGCGCTGCGTCGGTGCAGAAGCCCTGATGCGATGGACGCATCCCAAACTCGGACCAATCTCGCCCGTCGAGTTCATTCCGCTGATCGAGCGCATGTCACTGGCTCGGCCTACAACCGCCTGGGTCATAGAAGCTGCAGCGTCTCAGTTGCACCGATGGCGTCAAGACGGGATCGACCTGACGGTCTCGGTCAACATCTCCTCGGCCAACCTTCACGAGCCCGACTTCGCCGACAAGGTGAAAGAGGTGCTCATGCGATACGATCTTCCGACCTCCGCGATCGAGTTGGAGGTCACCGAGACTGCTGTCATGAGTGATGCCGAGATGGCGCTCACGCATTTGCAGGAACTCGCCGATGCAGGCATCCGTCTCGCGATCGACGATTTCGGCACCGGCTACAGCAGCCTGTCCTACCTACAGCGATTGCCTGTGCAGACCGTCAAGATCGACCGGTCGTTCATCAAGGATCTCGACACGGACCCGCGTCAACTCTCCCTCGTCACACTCATGATTTCGATGGCAAGACATCTCGGGCATCGTGTTGTCGCGGAGGGCGTCGAAACGCAGGAGGTTCTCGACCTCGTCAGGGCGACGAGTTGCGACGAAGTGCAGGGCTACTTTCACGCTCGACCCCTCTCCCCCGAGGATTTCCTCTCATGGTTGGAGGCGCACTCCGGGGCAGAACGCCTGGCCGCATGAGTGCTATACAGCCCTGCCCAGACAGGCACGTGGCGTTCTGAACCTGAGCGGTTGCAGCGTTAGGGAGCAGCCACTGCCCGGCGGACCGGCCACTGCCGACCCGACGTCGTCGCTCAAGGCCGATTGTGATTAGCTCCGAAGCAGGCATGGCATGGGTCCGACGAAGGCCGGCGTGGTCTCCACCCTTTTCGGCGCCTTTCAATACGGCGGCGGCATTCTTGGCTCTGCCCTGGTCGGCACGTTAGCGGACGGGACCGCGTGGCCAGGCGGCGCGACGAAGAGCAAGTCAAGATCAAGCCAAGCGGTTGTACTCGGCATTATATGTAAACACCGAGCATAATTGTGCTAGATGGTAGGCAAAATTTTGAAGGGAACTCGATATCATCTCTTCAAAATGGTGCTTAATTCCCAGCGGCCCAGCCCTTGTAACTACCGACGTTGTCTGACGTGACTAGCTCTGGCGCGAGCAGTATGTCTTTCTGCTCAATCTTTTCTCCTTGGAAGATCTTGTAGGCGAGTTCAAACGACTTCTTACCCATACTGAAGGGGCTTTGCGCCGCTGTCGCCTTGAGGAGCGCGTCGGGCTTCTTCAGGTCAGCTTCGGCGTCGGGGGCCCCGTCCACCGACGTTATGATGAACTTGCGGTTCTGTTGCTTGGCGGCGAGTTCAGCGCCGAGCCCGGCCGGGTCATTAACGGCGAACATGGCCTGAATGTCGGGAAACCGCTGCAACAGGCTCATTGTGACCGAAGCTCCGCCATCGCGACTGCCCTTGCTGTTCTGGTCGTCAGACAGGATCTTGATGCCTGGCGCTTTCGCGAACGCGCTCTTACAGCCGGTCACACGATCCACGACGGCAGAAACCTGCTCCGCGTTGAGGATCACGACGTTGCCATGCCCACCAAGTCGATCGACGATATACTGGCAGGCGATCTCACCGGCTTTCACATTATCGGTCGACACGCTTACATCTGCGCCAGGCGCTGTCGTGTCGAACGAGCCAACGATCACTCCCGCGTCCTTGGCCCGCTTAACGACGCCGGCGCTGGATTTCTGGTCCACGGGGACCATCATGATGATCTGTGTTCCGCCGGAGATGAAACTGGTGATCTGCGATGACTGTTTCTGAAGATCATAGTCCGAAGACACGACTGTCGGCGTTATGCTGAGGCCACTGGCGGCGATGCCCGCCTTTACTCCATTTACCGTGGCCAAGTAGAAGGGATTGCCTAAGCTACCCACTGACACACCGACCTTCTTCACGACGGGCGAATTGGCTTGAGCCGCGCAGGTAAGGGCGGCCATGATCACAGTTGACGCGTAAAGATGACGACGCACGACTTCCTCCTTAATAATTTGACCGCGACCTTCGTTGGAGGCGGCAATAGTGCCGTGTTGCGCACGCACGCGGAAAGGGCAATTAGGGCATGTCTTCAGTGTCCGACGCGCGCGATCGGGTCGACTGTCCGAGAAGGGCTGGTCACCCAGTTGTGGAACGCACGATGATCAATGAGAGCCGCCCTCGGAAGAGGCCCGCTTCGTTCTCGATCGTATCTCCTCCCGAAGTCAACCTTGCTTCTTGCGTCTAGAAACCGTCAAAGAAATCCGTTAGTCAAGGGCCTTTCGCTTATTGTTACGCAAAACAACCTTCGTTATGATTTGCGTCAACCGGAAGCGACGATGGAGGGCGCGAGCTTGAGCGCGTTCGCATGGATCGGTATCCGTGCGTGACGAGCGATGACACGCTCTACGGCGCCGGGAAGCATCAGCGCCTCGAGGACGAGCGTGGCTGCGCCGATGATGTTGACGTCGTCACCCGATCGGCTTTTGGAGATGACGAGGTCTCGCGTGGCAAGCGGCAGCGAGCGCTGATAGACGAGCTCGCGAATGCCGGCGAGGAGATGATCTCCGGCGCTCGACATCGTCCCGCCGATCACGATGACGCTGGGGTTCAGGATGCTGACGACGCTGGCTACCACCTCGCCGACGATGCGCCCCGAGTTTCGAACGAGACTGATGGCATGTGGGTCGTGGGCCTGGACGCAGCCCATTACGTCACGGGCGTCTTGGGCTTCCAGGCCCAACGCTCTGAGATCGCGCGCCATCGACCACCCGCTCGCCAAGGCCTCGACGCAACCGAGCTTGCCGCAGCGGCAAAGGGGACCGCTGGCTCCCGGCATTTGGATGTGTCCGATGTCGCCCGCAGCACCCTGGGCGCCTCTGTAGATCCGCCCATCGGCGACGATGCCGCTGCCGATGCCGGTGCCGACCTTGACGTAGAAGAGTTGCTCCACGTCCGGCCAGAACCTCCGTGCCTCCGCAAGGGTCATCAGATTGACGTCGTTTTCGACGTAGACCGGGGCGTCGAAACGATCGCTCATCCAGGCGCGGATGTCGAAGTCGTCCCACCCGCGCATCACCGAAGGGCCAACCACCCGTCCCGCTGCGAAATCGACGGGGGCCGGCAGGCTCAGGCCGATGCCGACGACCTCCTCCGGACTTCGGTCCAACCCCTTGAGCATCGTTTTGAAACCGTTTGCGACGGCTTCGAGAACGACCGACGGGCCGCTGCCGACGTCCTTCGCGACGGTGGTCTCGATCAACACCTTCGGCCCTAGGTCGGTGACGGCGAGCTTAATGCTTCGCTCTCCAACGTCGGCCGCCAGCACGACCCCGAACTCAGCGTTCAACCTCAGCACACGGGATGGCCGGCCGCCACTCGGCAGGGTCTCTGGCGCTTCGTCGATCAGCCCGGCCGAGAGCAGGAACGCGAGACGCTGCGTGACCGTGGCACGCGACCAGCCGAGCGCCTCGACAAGCGCGGAGCGGGATTTGGCACGGCCCGACGCGACGAGAGCCAGTAAGGCACCTGCGCTGAGGTCCGACGCGTACACAGCTGCGTCGTGAGCGATCATTCGGTCCGTTCCGCTTTCTGTCGCCATACGCACTGCAGCAGGTTTTGTCTAAAAGCACGCATTACGGTGGGCAGTTTCGATTGACACCCGCGCCGTGCCTGGGCCATCGTCAAGTAGACCTATTGACCGCCAAGCGCGGCAAAGAAGATAGGACCTGACCTGGAGGAGCGATAGTGACCATGCTTTCGCACGTCCCTGCACTCCAGGCTCTTTCCTCGTGGTGCCAGCGCGACGTCAGCTGCCGCGACCCGCATTCCGCGTGACCTCATACTTATCGAGCCCCCAGGACCGCCCCGATGACCCCGCTCGCCACATCGCAACCCTTTGACTCCCGGCTCTTGGCTAATGCCATCCGCGCCCTGACGATGGACGCGGTTCAAGCAGCGAATTCGGGCCACCCTGGCATGCCGATGGGGATGGCCGAGATCGCCGTAGGCCTGTGGCATCGCCACCTTCGCCACAATCCGAAGAACCCCGATTGGAGCAACCGCGACCGCTTCGTCCTGAGCAACGGCCACGGGTCGATGCTGATCTACAGCCTCCTCCACCTCACGGGCTACGACCTGTCGATCGACGATCTCAAGGCTTTCCGCCAACTCGGGAGCCGCACGCCGGGACACCCCGAGTTCGGCTACGCCCCCGGAATCGAGACCACCACCGGACCGCTCGGCCAAGGCATCGGAAACGCGGTAGGCATGGCGGTGGCGGAGAGCATGCTGGCCTCGGAGTTCAACCGCGAGGGCTTCCCCGTCGTCGACCACTACACCTACGCCTTCCTGGGTGACGGATGCCTGATGGAGGGCATCTCCCACGAGGTCTGCTCGCTCGCCGGGACATGGGGGCTCGGCAAGCTCATCGCGCTCTATGACGACAACGGCATCTCGATCGACGGCCACGTCGATGGCTGGTTCACCGACGACACACCCAAGCGCTTCGAGGCTTACGGCTGGAACGTCATCCGCGACGTCGACGGTCACGACGCCGAGGCGGTCGATGCCGCCATCGTGCTCGCCAAGCATCAGACCGAGCGCCCGACCCTGATCTGCTGCAGGACGACCATTGGTAAGGGCGCGCCGACCAAGGCCGGCAGCCACGACAGCCATGGCTCGCCCCTGGGCGCCCACGAGGTCGCGGGGACCCGCACTGCGATCGATTGGGAGCACGAACCGTTCCACATTCCGGAAGGCATCTATGACGCCTGGAACGCCAGAAGGGCGGGCGAAGCGGCGGAGGCGGACTGGACGGCGCTCTTTGCAGACTACCGGGCCGTCCACCCCGGCCTGGCGGCGGAGTTCGAGCGCCGTGTGCGGGGCGACCTCCCGGCCGACTTCGCGGCACGGGCGGAGGCGGCCCTCGCGGAGGTCTGCGCCAAGGCCGAGACGATCGCCACTCGCAAGGCCAGCCAGAACGCCATCCACGCCTTCGCCCCCGTCGTGCCGGAAATCGTCGGCGGCTCCGCCGATCTCGCCAGCTCCAACCTCACGATGTGGAGCGGCGCCCAGGGCGTCGCCAAGCTCAAGGGGGGCAATTACATCTACTACGGCGTGCGCGAGTTCGGCATGGCCGCCATCATGAACGGGATTACCCGCCACGGCGGCCACCGCGTGTTCGGCGGCACCTTCCTGATGTTCTCGGAGTATGCCCGCAACGCCTTGCGCATGGCGTCGCTCATGAAGCTGAACCCGATCTACGTCTTCACCCACGACTCCATCGCCCTCGGTCAGGACGGGCCGACCCATCAGCCGATCGAGCAGATCGCGACGCTGCGGATGATTCCAAACATGGACGTCTGGCGCCCTTGTGACTCGGCCGAGACAATCGTCGCCTGGCAGGTCGGCCTCGAGCACCGCACCACGCCGACGAGCCTCGTCCTCAGCCGGCAGAACCTCGCATTCCAGACGCGCGACGCGGCACAGCGCGATGATATCCGCCGTGGCGGATACGTGCTGGTGCGGGAGACCGGACCATTGCGCCTCGTCATCATCGCCACGGGCTCGGAGGTGGCACTCGCGGTCGGCGGCGCCGCGGTCCTGGCCGAACGAGAGATCGGGGTACGCGTGGTATCGATGCCCTCGACATTCTGGTTTGACCGCCAGGACGCCGCATACAGGGCGGTGGTGCTGCCGGACGGCGTCCCGCGTCTCGCAATCGAGGCCGGCGTCACCGATTACTGGCGCAAATACGTGGGCCTGACGGGCGGCGTCATGGGTATCGACACGTTCGGGGAATCTGCTCCCGCCGAGGTGCTGTTCGAACATTTCGGGCTGACCGTGCCTCACGTCGTGGCCACGGCGAGTTCCCTGGTCGGGCAGACCGAAGCCCACTGATTCAACCTTCCAGGACTTACATCGATGGACGATGAATACCTGATCGGGCTCGACTACGGCAGCGAGTCTGCCCGGGGGGTGTTGGTCGACGCCCGGACGGGGCGGCTTGCGGCGAGCCACACTCACGCGTACCGGCATGGCGTGATGTCGGAGGTCTTGCCGGACGGCACACGTCTGCCGCCCTTCTGGGCCTTGCAGGTGGCCGCGGATTATACCGAGGCCGCGACGGCGATCCTGACGACACTCGGACGCGGCCGCCGCGTCCGCGGCATCGGTATCGGTTTCACCGCCTGCTCGCCGCTCCCGGCTCTCGACGACGGGACGCCGCTCTCGGCCATCCATCCCGGCAAGCCGCACGCCTATGTCAAACTGTGGAAGCACGCCGCCGCCCAGCCCTGGGCCGATCGGATCACCGAAGCCGGTGGGTCCTTCCTTGACGAGTTCGGCGGCAAGCTGTCCTCGAACAGCCTGACTGCCAAGGCCGCCGAGATGGTCGACGAAGCGCCCGACCTCTGGGCCGAATCCGCCCGCTTCATCGAGGCCGGCGACTGGCTCGTGTGGCAGATCACGGGCGTGGAGCGCCGCTCTTACGCCTTCGCTACCTATAAGGCGCAATATGCCTCCGGCGCGGGCTATCCGAGTGGCCTCGTGCCGGGCCTGTCGGACAAGCTTGGCACCCCGGTCCCCGTCGGGACGGCGGCCGGGGAGCTGTCGCCGACCTGGCGCGAGAGAACCGGCATTCTGGGCCCCGCGGTAGTCGCCGTGGCGGTGATCGACTCGCATGTCGTCATGCCCGCGGTCGGAGCCGTCGCGCCAGGGACGCTGGTCGGGGCACTCGGCACCTCCGCCGTCTATCTCCTCCTCGACGACGTCGCCCGCCCGCTGCCGCGCGGGATCGAGGGCGTGGCGGCCGACGCGACGCTTCGTGGTCTGCGCTGTTTCGAGGCCGGACAGGCGAGCTTCGGTGACATGCTCGCCTGGTTCGTGCGCGAATTCCCGCGCGGCGACGACGTTGGGGACAGCTTCGACCGCTACGACGCGGCGGCTCGCGCATTGGAGCCCGGCTCCGCGGGGATCGTGGCGCTCGATTGGTTCAACGGCAACCGGGTACCCCACGGCGATGCGCACCTCAGCGGCATGTTGGCCGGCCTGACCCTGCGGACCACCGCCGCCGCCGTATACCGGGCTTTGCTGGAAGCCTTGTGTTTCGGCGCTCGTCGGATTATCGACCTCTTGGAGGATGGCGGGGCGCCGGTCGACAGGGTGATCCTAACATCGGGCCTTTCGTTGAAGAGCCCGCTGCTCATGCAGTTGATGGCCGACATCCTGGGGCGCGCCATCCACGTGCCGCAGCGCGAGCACCTCACCGCGGTCGGCGCCGCCATCCACGGCGCCGTTGCGGCTGGCGTGGTGCGAGACTTCACCGAGGGCGCCCGACGCTTCGGCGAGACGGAGCATCGCGTCTACAGGCCCGACGTCGCCGCCTCTAACGTCTACCTGACACTCTACTCGATCTACCGCACCTTGGGCGACGACCCTGCGAACCGCGACGCCCTACATCGGCTTGCGGCGCTGAAGCATTGACGGGCCGCGGCGACCATCGCGGCCGCCACGACGGACGTCACAGCGTGATCTGAAGCTTGACGTCGGCTGGGCGTCCCTCGCGGGCACGCTCGAAGGCCTCGACGCTATGCTTGAAGTCGAATGTTTCCGAGATCAGCGGCTTCAGGTCGACCTTGCCGGACGCGATCAGGTTCAGGACGCGTTCGAAGACGTTGGCATATCGAAAGATCGTCTCCATCCGCAATTCCTTGTTCAGGGCCGCCGCGATGTCGAAGCGATAGTCCTCGACCGGAACTCCAACGAAGACGATGCAGCCACCGGGACAAGCCAGCGTGGTGGTGCTAGCGATGGCCTTCGGAGCGCCGCTGGCCTCGAAGACGATGTCGGCGCCCCAGCCGTTGGTGGCCTCGAGCAATAGCGAGCCGACATCCTGCTCGCTCACGTTCACCGCCACGATGCCGGGGTAGCGGCCGGCTGTGTCGAGCTTGGGCTGGTGCAGGTCGGTGATGAAGACCTTGCTGCATCCGCCCGCTAGGGCCGCCAGCGCGATCATGACGCCGATCGGCCCCGCCCCGAGCACGACCGCGACGTCGCCGGCCTTGACCGACGCCTTGGACACGGCGTGCATGCCGACCGCGAAGGGTTCGACCATCGCGCCTTCCGCGAAGGAGACGTTGTCGGGCAGTTTGAAGGTGAAGGCGGCGGGGTGGGTGACGAATTCCGTCAGGCAGCCGTGTACCGGGGGGGTCGCCCAGAAGCTCACGTCGGGGTCGACGTTGTACTTGCCGAGCAGCACCGCCTTCGACCGCATGTTGGGCACGCCGGGCTCCATGCAGACGCGGTCGCCAACCTCGAGGGTGCTGACGTCCGCGCCGACCTCCACCACCGTGCCGGCGGCCTCGTGGCCGAGCACCATGGGGCTCGTCACCCGGCGCGGGCCAGCGCCCCCGTGGGTGTAGTAATGGACGTCGCTTCCGCAGATCCCGACCGTGTGGATGCGGATTTTGACCGCGTCGGGAGCCAGGGTGAGCGGCAGGTCGATGTCGCGGATCGACAGGGTGTCTTTGCATTCGAGGACGAGCGCGCGCATCTGGGTTCGGTCCTGTGGGATGGGGAACTGACGGCGGTCGGCGCTACCAGATCGTGTAGCCGCAATCGACCGTGACGATGGAGCCCGTCATGGCGCTCGAGGCGTCCGAGGCCAGGAACAGAATTGCCGAGGCGATCTCGTCGCCTCGCGCGGGGCGGCGCATGGGGGTGTTCTCCATCCAGACCGGATAGAGGGACTGGTCGCTGAAACTGTGGGCCGACATCGGGGTGTCGACGTAGGTGGGGGCCACTGAATTGACGCGGACGCCGCGCTCGGCCCACTCGCCGGCGAGCGATCGCGTCAGGTGGTGCACGGCGGCCTTGGACGCGTTGTAGTGGGCCTGCCGCTGCGGCTTGTTGGAGACGAGCCCCGACATAGAACCGACCGTGACGATGGATCCGCGCCCGCGCCGCAGCATCGACCGTCCGAAGGCCCGGCAGCTCCAGTATACGCCGTTGAGGTTGACGTCGATGACCTTCAGCCAGCGCTCGTCGGGAATGGATTCACCCGGTGCGTCCGGCAGGGCGATGCCGGCGCTCGCCACCAAGATATCGATGCCGCCGTGCCGGGCTTCCGCCTCCGCGGCCGCGCGTTCGACGCCGTCGGCCTCGGTGACGTCGAGGATCACGGCGTCGGCCTCGATCCCCATCGCCTCGAGCCGGGCCTTGCCACTGGCGAGGATGTCGGGGTCCCGGTCCGAGATCACCAAGGCGGCTCCGGCCTCGTGCAGGGCCTCGGCCGCCGCGAGCCCGATGCCGCGCCCGCCTCCCGTGATGAAGGCGACGCGGCCCTTGAGGTCATACTTTTCGAGGTACATGTCTCGTCCTGTAGGTGTGTTGGACAGACGGAGAGCGGCCGGCCCGACGCGTCGGACCAGTCGCCCTGCCGGGTATCAGGGCGTCGCCGCCTTCTTGGGATATCCGGCCTGCCGCATCATGCGCTCCGTGGTGGCCTGCGCGGCCGTCAGTCCCTCGTCCACGCTCTTCTGGCCGGCGATCACCGCCGCGAACTCTTGCCCGACGGTTCCACCGATGGCCTGGAACTCCGGTATGCCGACGTAGGAGATGCCTTGGTAAGGCACGGGATCGACCGTCGGATGCGCCATGTCCGCCGTCGCAATGGCATCCTCGGTCAGCTTGGCGAAAGGGGCGGCCTTGACGTAGGCGGGGTTGGCGTAGGTCGACTTGCGCGTCCCGGGCGGTACCGCCGCGACGCCGTTAGTCTCCGCCACGAGCCGGATATATTCGGGTGACGTCGCCCAGTAGACGAATGCCTTCGCGGCCTCCTGCGACTTCGACGACACCGGCACGGCTAGCGCCCAGGCCCAGAGATAGTGATTACCGACGTTGTACTTGCCGAAGGGAGCATGAGCATACGCGACTTTATCCGCAACGGAGCTCTGCTTGGGGTCCGAAAGCGTCGAGGCTGACACTGTGGCATCCACCCACATGCCGCACTTCCCACTTGTGAACAGTGCCAGGTTCTCGTTGTAGCCATCCGCCGACGAGCCGGGGGGACCGTACTTCTGGAGGAGGCCCGCGTAGGTGGTCAGCGCCTCTTTCCAGGCCGGCGTGTTCAACTGAGGCTTCCAATCCATGTCGAACCATCGCGCACCGTAGCTGTTCGCCACAGGATCGATCTGCCCGACGTTCTCGCCCCACCCTGGCTTACCGCGAAGGCAGATGCCGTAGATGCCGTGGGCGGGGTCGTTGATCTTGGCGGCGAACTGGTCCATCTGCGCCCAGGTCGGCTGGTCTGGCATGGAGATGCCGGCCTTCTCGAACAGGTCCTTGCGGTAGAACGTCATCTGGCTCTCGGCGTAGAACGGCAACGCATAGGTCTTGCCTCCGTAGGAGAGACCGTCCTTCACCGATTGCAGCAGATCGGGCATGTCATAGGATGCAGGCGCGTCGTCGAAGGACGACAACCATTTATGCGCTCCCCACATTGGCGCTTCGAACAGGCCGATCGTCATGACGTCGAACTGGCCTCCATGGGTCGCGATGTCGGTCGTCAGGCGCGACCTCAGGATGTTCTCCTCCAGCACGACCCATTTGAGCTTGATATCGGGATGCGAGGCTTCGAAATTCTTCGACAGCTTCTGCATTGTTAGAATGTCGTTGTTGTTCACCGTGCCGATGGTCAGTGTGGTTTCTGCCATCGCCTGGCCGGAACACCACCAAACGGATGCCGCTGCAGCGAGCGCTGTGATCTTCATCGTTCCCTCCTCCACCCTGCCTTATGCGGCAGTCATGTCGGGCCGGGTCTCGGAGCCGCGCGATACTTCGAGTCTAACTCATGAGAGCCAAAACGATCCGCACAGTTTCATTTCCAAGACCATTGCCTTTTGTATAAAAAAGCATAGAAGTAGGCGCGCCGCAAGCCTCATCGCTTTCGCCGCTTTGCCATCACGGACACCAGCGATGAGGCTCGGAGGTAGCCAGTCGTGACCGGACGCGCGCGGTTTGAGGGATCGATGACGGACGGCGTCCGCGCTGGAATGCTGGATCGGAACCCTGCAACCGGGATCCTTCCGTGAACGGAGGCCGATCGATGGGCGAGAGCGTTTCAGGTCAGATCTTCGAGACGAGCGAGACCCATGTACGCCTGCTCCAGGATGGAGCGGTCGCTCTGGTCGGCATGGACGCCTTCCGGCGACGGTTCGGCGTGGACGGCTTGGTCCGCCTGCATCGGAACGAGTTCGACCTGATCGAGGCTGACCGCCGGCTCCTGGTCCACTTCAACCTCGGACCGACCTCGAACGAGGTTGGCCGAACCTATGCCGTTGTGCCCATCATGTTGGCCGGCCATAGGCAGGCGGACGGGCAGGAGGTCCTCCCGATCCTGGATCACACCCGCCGACGGATCGGGACCTGCATCGGGGTTCAGCGGCGCGTGCCGCTCCACGCGGTCTCCCCGAAGGATTTCTCATTTTCGCTCCCCAACATCCGCGGCGCGGACGAACTGGAGATCGCCTTCCTGTCGCGCTATCGGGCAATGTTACCGGCCAGCGATCTGCGCGAGATGATCGGCGAAGGCTGCACTATCACGCGACTTGAGCTGCGCTGAGGGGCGAAGCCCTCCATGCAGTGGAGCCGCGGGTTTGCGGAAACGGGCCATTTCACGCTGAAGACGCATGCGGCGGAAATCGCGCAGGCGATCATCGCCTTCCTCGGGTGACGATCAGCGAAGAACAACGCCGATTAGCCTTGAGGCTTCGCCGGGCCTGGTTGCGTGGTTAAAACACTCGATTTGTGGTGGAAGGCCCAGCAATGAGCGTCTGCTTACGCCCTTATCTTATCGTAAGCAGCCAGACTGCTCTCCACCCTCTTCGGACGTTCGCTACGTCAGCCTGAATGGGTTCAGACCCTAATTACCGGTGAACTGCGATAACGCCCCAGCCCTCACCCCCTCGGATCCTTGTGGATCGGGTCGACCCAGTAGACCGCCTCGGGCTGCTCGACCGGGTCGACGTCGGTGATGTTGACCACGACGGCCTCGTTGTCGGACCGCACCAGCACGCATTCGAGCACCTGATCGGGATCGGCATTGATCTCCTGGTGGGGCACGTAGGGAGGCACGAAGATGAAGTCCCCGGGCCCGGCTTCGGCCACATATTCGAGCCGCTCGCCCCAGCGCATCCGCGCCCGGCCACGCAGGACGAAGATCACGCTTTCCAGCGCGCCATGGTGGTGCACGCCGGTCTTGGCATTGGGCTCGATCGCCACAGTGCCGGCCCAGATCTTCTGCGCTCCGACCCGGGCATGGTCGATGGCGGCCTGCCGGAACATGCCGGGCGTCTGCGCCGTGTTGGGGTCGAGCTGGTCGCCGCGAATCACGCGGATTCCATCATGCTTCCAACGCTCGGCGTCGCTGCCGTGCTCGTGGTGGTGATCGCCCATTCGACAGGTCCCCTATTCGGCCGCGACGCGCGGCGCGGCAGCATCGCGCTCCGCCACCAACGCCCGGACCCGGGGCAGGAGATCCCGCCCATAGCTGGCGGCATCGGCGATCGGATCGAAGCCGCGGATCAGGATCGTGTCGATGCCGAGATCGTAATAGTCGAGCATCGCCTCGGCCACCTGGTCGGGCGTGCCGACCAGCGCCGTCGTGTTGCCCTGCGCGCCGGTGAGGCCCGCCATGCCGGTCCAGAGGCGCTTGTCGAGCCGTGCGCCCTGGGCGGCGGCGGCGAGCAGGCGCTTCGACCCTTCGTTGGCGGGGTTGCGGGCGATGCCGGTTCCGTCGAAGCGCCGGTTGTTGCTGTCGCGCACCTCCCCGGCCTCGATCCGGGCCTTGGCGGTGGCGAGGAGATGGTCCGCCTTGGCCCAGGCCTCGTCCTCGGTGTCGGCCAGGATGGGGCGCAGCGACAGCGAGAAGCGCGGCGACCGCCCGTGCGGTGCCGCCGCGGCCCGCACGCGGCCGATCAGCTCCCGCACTTGGGCATAGGTCTCACCCCAGAGCGCGTAGATGTCGGCGTGGCGCCCCGCGACCTTGAGCGCGGCCTCCGAGGCACCGCCGAAATAGACCGGGATGCCGCCGGGCTGCAGCGGCTTGATGCCTCCGAAGGCCCACTCGACCTGATAGTAGCGGCCCTGGTAGTCGAAGGGCTCGCGGCTCGTCCATTCCTGCCTCAGGATGTCGAGATATTCGTCGGTGCGGGCGTAGCGCTCGTCCTTGGTGAGGGTGTCGCCGTCCTGCTTGAGTTCGGCGTCGTTGCCGCCCGTAATGATGTGGACCCCGACACGACCGCCGCTGATGTGGTCGAGCGTCGCCAGTTGGCGCGCCGCGAGGGTCGGCGCCGTGAAGCCGGGACGGTGGGCGATCATGAGGTTCAGCCGCGTCGTCACGCTGGCGATATGCTGGGCCACCAGGATCGACTCGGGCGAGGTCGAGTGAAAGGCCAGCAGCACGCGGTCGAAGCCGCCATCCTCCTGCACCTGGGCCAGGGTCTCGACATAGGCGAGGTCGAGCGGCGCGCCGAAGGGCGGCAGGGTTTCGGAGGCGCTGTAGTTGCCGACGAAGCCGATGAATTCGATGGGCATATGTCGCTCCTGGTCAGAGATGGAGGGCGGCGCGGCCCGCGGCGACGCGCGCCGTATCGGGCTGAGGCGAGTGGATGCGGCCGCAGAGCACGTCGCGCAGGTGGCGCTCCAGCGGATGGCTGCGGCTGACACCGTGATTGCCCGTCATGGCGAGTGCGCCCTCGACCGCCGCGATGGCGTTCTCGGTCACCGCCACCTTGAGGAGGTTGCTCTCGACGCCCGGGGGGATCTCGCCGGCGTCGACGTCGCGCGCCGTCGAGCGTAGCAACCGGGCATTGACGGCGAGCCGTTCCTCGATGGCGCCCAGGGCCTCCTGCAGGCGGGGAACGGTCGCCAGCGCGGCGCCGAGATTGGAGGGCTTTCGCTCGTGCAGGAAACCGACGAGCCAGTTCCGCGCCGCTCGCGCCACGCCGTCATAGAGCGCGCCCAGCAGCACCGCCTGCCAGGCCGCCTGGCCGACATCCCGCACCGCCCAGTCCTCCGGGTGGCGCAGATCGACGGCGTAGTCGAGCGGGATCCGGACGTCCTCGAACACCACGTCGTGGCTCGCCGTCGCCCGCATGCCGAGTGGATCCCAGGTCTCCTCGATCCGTAAACCCGGAGCATGGACTGGGACGAGGAACTGGCCGACGCGTGGCGCCTCCTCGTCGGTTCTGGCCCAGACGATGCCCCAGGTCAGGCCGGGAATACCGGTCGAGTAGATCTTGCGGCCCGTGATCGACCAGCCCTCGGCTTTGCGCCGGGCCGTGGTGGCGGGCAGGCCGCCGCGCAGAGGCGTGCCGAGGTCGGGCTCGACCCGTAGCGCGTTGATCAGCGCGCCCTCGTGCGCGGCCTCCTTCAGCACGCGGCGCGACAGATGCGCCGGCCAGCGGTCGCCCGGCAGGCTGGCGAGGTTGATGTATTGCATGGCGAGGACGAGCGCCGTCGAGGGTTCGCCCTCGGCGATCGCGCCGACCACCGTCGTCGCATCAAGAAGGCCGCCGCCGCGCCCGCCATGATCGATCGGCGCCGTCAGGGCGAGAAGCCGGGCCTCGTGCAGACGCTTGAAGTTCTCATGCGGAAAGGCGCCGGTCGCGTCGTGATGCGCCGCCGTGGCGGAGAATGCGGTGCCGAGCGCACCGGCGGTCTCGGCGAGGCTCAAGGGTCGGTTCATGAGAGAACGTCCTCCGGAATGGGTCGTGGCTGACGTGTCTCGCGGTCCCATCCGGCGAGACGAGAAGTCCGCACGGCGAACCGCGGCAGATCGAAAGCTGTGACGGCCGGTGCATCCTCCGCGCCGACGCGCTCGGCATCGACGAGGCAGGTCTGGGCGGCACAGCCCTGCGACAGGGCCGAGGCGCCCTCGTCGCGCGTGAGAACATTGGGATTGCCGTGCTTCTCGAGCCCGGCCTCGTCCTCGGCGGGATCGAACCAGGCCCCCGTCGCCAGCTTGGCGACGCCCCGCGCGATGCCGTCCGACAGCGTAGCGGTGGCGAGACAGGCCCCGCGGGCGTTGAACAGGCGCACCGTGTCGCCCTCCGCGATACCCCGCTGCCGCGCATCCTCGATGTTGAGCAGCACCGGCTCGCGGCCGCCGGGGTTGCCGGCGCGGCTCCAGGCCGAGGCATCGAGTTGGCTGTGCAGGCGGCGGGCGGGCTGGTCCGAGATCAAGTGGAGCAGGCCCGACGACCCCTCGCCGCGCCATTCCGTCGGCTCCTGCCATCGGGCATGGCCCCCACAGCTCGCGTCGCCGAAGCTTGCGATACGCTCGGAGAAGAGCTCGATGCGGCCCGAGGGTGTCGGCAGCGGATCGGCCTTGGGGTCGGCCCGGAAGCCGGCGAGGAAGGTGACGCCGCCGGGCTCGCGCGGCAGTTCGACGAGGCCGGCGTCACGCAGCGCATCGAACTCGGGCAGCGCGACCCCGCGCGCGGCGGCTCGGTCCCGGAACTCCGCATAGAGGTGGCTGAGCCAATCCTCCGTGTTGCGGCCCTCGGTGAAACTCTCGCCCGTGCCGAGGCGCTCCGCCAGGCCGGCGAAGATCGAAAAGTCGTCCCGCGCCAGACCCAAGGGTGCGCGGGCCGGGCGCATCGCAATGATCAATCCCTCGCGGGTCGCGTAGCCGATGTCCTCGCGCTCGAGCGGCGTCGTGGCGGGCAGCACGATGTCGGCGTGGCGCGCCGTCGCGGTCCAGTAGGGCTCGTGGACCACGATCGTCTCCGGGCCCGTCCAGGCGCGGCGGAAGGCGAAGAGGTCCTGGTGATGGTGGAAGGGATTGCCGCCGGCCCAGTAGACGAGCCGCACATCCGGATAGGTGCGGTCCTCGCCGCGGTAGCGGAACCGGCCGCCGGGGTTGCGCAGCATGTCGGCGATGCGGGCGCAGGGAATGAAGGCCTCGACCGGATTGGTGCCCTGGGGCAGCGTCGGCCCCGAGATGCGCAGATGATCGCCGCCGATGGCGTTCATGGCGCCATAGCCGAGACCGAAGCCGCCGCCGGGCAGGCCGATCTGCCCCACCATGGCGGCGAGTGTCGTCAGGGCCCAGAAGGGCTGCTCGCCGGAGGTGGCGCGCTGCAGCGCCCAGGCGCAGTTCAGCATGCTGCGTTCGGTCGAGAGTTCGCGGGCGAGGCTCGCGATGCGGGCTGCCGGCACGCCGGTGATCGCTTCCGCCCAGGCCGGGGTCTTCGGCACGCTATCCGTCGCGCCGGTCAGGTAGGGCCGGAAGCGATCGTAGCCGGTCGTGAGCCTGTCGAGCGACGGGCGGTCGAGAAGGCCCTCGTCCTCCAGCACGAAGCAGACGGCCAGCATCAGAGCCGTGTCCGTCCCCGGGCGGATCGGGATCCACTCGAAAGGACCCCCGACGTCGAGGTCGTCCCGCACCGGGCTGATGTTGACGAAGCGCGTGCCGGCCTCGCGCATGCGGTGCAGCCCATCGCGGACGCGGTGCCGCCCGGCGCCGCCCGACGAGATCTGCGCATTCTTCAGCGGCACGCCGCCGAAAGTGACGAAGAGCCGCGTGTGCTCGGCCATCACGTCCCAGGACGTCATGCCCTGGGCGATCTGGTCCATGGAGGCGAGAATATAGGGCATCAGCACCCGGCCGGCGCCGAGGCTGTAGGTGTCGGTATGGCGGACATAGCCGCCGACCGTGTTGAGGAACCGATGCAACTGGCCCGGCGCATGGTGGAACCGGCCGGCGCTGGCCCAGCCGTAGGAGCCGCCGAAAATGGCCTCGTTGCCGTGGCGCCGTCGCACGCGGTCGATCTCGCCGGCGACGATGTCGAGCGCCTCGTCCCAGGGAACCTCGACGAAAGGCTCGCGTCCGCGCCCTTCGCCGCCCGCGCGATAGCCGCGCTGGAGGAAGCTCTGCCGGATCGCCGGTCGCCGCACCCGCACGGCGTCGACCTCTGCCGACGCATGCGTGCCGATGGAAGAGGGATCGGGATCCCCGTCCCAGGGTACCAGGGCAGGCGCCCCGACGGCGTCGCGCGTGATGGCGGCGACGCCCCAGTGGGACAGGGTGAAATCGGCCATGCCGGGCGCCCGGGTCAATTCGCGGCGCGCCGGTCGCGCGAGAAGGACGGGTCGAAGGCCTGGGACAGGTCGGCGGGCTTCGGCAGCACGCGGTTGCGATAAAACAGGTCGGCTTCACCCTGGGTCGAAGCCCGCAGCGTTTCGTCGACCGGGATGGGGGTCGGCCGGTCGCGGCCGAGCTGCACCGTGGTGACGGCGAGCGGGATCTTGGTCAGGCGGGACAGGACGGCGGCGGTCTCGCCGACATGGTCGAGGGCCCAGAGCCGCGCCCGCTGCACCCGATCGTGGAAGTCCTGGATGGCGTCGCGTTTGGTCGCGATCGAGTCGACGCGGGCCTCCTCGAAGGAGTTGGACGGGAACACGCCCGTGGAATCCGCAACGATCCGCGCTCCCCCGGCCTCCGCCAGTGCCACATAGGGGTCCCACACCGACCAGGCGTCGACGGCGCCGGAGGCAAAGGCCGCCTTGGCGTCGCTTGGGCCGAGATAGAGGAGGGTGACGTCCTTCGGGTCGATTGCTGCCTGTTCCAAGAGCGCCAGGGCGAGGAAATGGCCGTTGCCGCCCTTGTTGACGGCGATGCGCTTGCCCTTGAGGTCGGCCACGCTGTGGACCGGGGAGCCTCTGGGCACCAGTAGGGCATTGTCGATCGCCTGGTAGTGCAGGGCACCGATGACGTGGATCGGCACCCCGGCCGCATAGGCGAAGAGAAACGGGACGTCGCCCGTGTAGCCGATGTCGAGCGCATCCGCGTTGAGCGCCTCGAGCAGGGGGGCTGCCGCGGGGAACTGCGAGAACTCGACGCGATAGGGAGCGCCGTCGAGCTCGTGCGAGGCTTCGAGCAGCGACTGCACGCCACCGACCTGATCGCCGATGCGCAGCACCGTCTCGGCGCGGGCCGGAAGGACCGCCATGGCGATCAGCGTGGCGGCGAGGAGAAGCGTCTTCATCGGAAAGTCTCCGGTCTCGAAAGGGTTGCGGGTCACACCGTCAGCGCTGCGTCGAGGCGCGCGAAGGATCCTCCGGCATAGGCCAGCGGATCGGCATCGGGGCCGAGGTCCACGGAGAGCACGGACCCCAGCACGACGGCATGGCTGTGCCGTTCGATGATCTCCTCGATCCGGCAGTCGATCACCGCCAGGCCGCCGACGAGCCCGTATGTGCCGGTGCCGAGCCTGAACCAGTCGGCATCGGCATAACGGGCGAGACCACGGGCACCGCCCCGGCCCGCGAACCGCTCCGCCACGTCGAGCTGGGCCGACGACGGCAGGTTGATGGCGAAGGCGCCGGAGGCGGCGAGGATCGGCCAGGTCGAGGATCCGCGGTCGACCGCGATCAGCATGGTCGGAGGCGCCATCGAGAGCGAGATCGCACTCGTGACCGTCATGCCGGTGCGGTCCTGGCCGGTCCCGGTCGTGATGATGGACACGCCGCCCGCGCTGCGGCGCATGGCGATCCGCAGCGCGTCGGAGTCGGTGGAGATCGACGAAGAGAGGGACAAGCGGACCTCACGGGGTCTGGGTGGGCAGAGCCGCGTCGTCGGACGCCGGATCACAGGCCCCGATGAAGCGGCGCGGGAACGAAGGTCGGAGCGTTTGCCCGACGCTCCCAGAATGTCAGTTCGGAATTAATTTGTCTATAGACTTTATGGATAAACAGGCTAAGTGTCCCCGACGACGACGACCCGAGAGATCTGAGCGAGATGCTAGACGTGATCCTTCAGCGCCCCGGCCTCTTCGGCCTCAGCTCCCCGGCACCCATGTCGCGCTACGACATCGACGGGATCGCCAAGGCGCTGCGCCTATCACGCGACGTGACCCACAACATCCGCCATGGCGGACGGATCCGCCCGATGCCGTCCCGCGATGTTCTCGAAGCCGTGGTGGCTGACCTCTCGGCGTCCCTGTTTCCGAGCCATTACAGCCAGTCGGAGAGCGGCGCCGAAGCCTTCGACGGGTTCGTCTGCGGCACGCTGTCGACGGCGCTCGGCCTACTCGAGGAGCAGGTCCGTCGCGGCCTGACCTTCACGCATGACGATCTCCTGTCGTCGGAGGGGCTGGATCACAAGGCCCTGGAGATCACCCGCGCCTTCGCGTCCAAACTTCCGGGCATCCGCGTGCTCCTCGTCGAAGACCTGCGGGCCGCGCTCGAAGGCGATCCCGCCGCGTCGAGCGCGCCCGAGATCCTGCTTGGCTACCCCGGCATGGCGGCGCTGATCCATCACCGTCTGGCGCATGCGTTATATCGGCTCGGCTCCAAGCTGCCGGCGCGCCTCGTCGCCGATCTCGCCCGAGCCAAGAGCGGCATCGACATCCATCCGGCGGCGCAGATCGGCGAAGGCCTGTTCATCGACCATGGCATGGGCGTGGTGATCGGGGAGACCGCCATCGTGGGACGCCACGTGCGCCTGCACCAGGGCGTGACGCTGGGGGCCCGCCACGCCACGACCGGCGCTGAGCTGAAGGCACTGCCTCGCCATCCCATCGTCGAGGACGAGGTTGTGATCTACGCCGGCGCGACCGTGCTCGGCCGCGTCACGATCGGCCGCGGCTCCATCATCGGTGGCAACGTGTGCCTGACGGCCAGCGTCCCGCCGGGTAGCCGCATCATGCCGGCCAGTGTCCGGGGCGGCTGCGGCGACGGTCAGCCCCCCGGCGAATGACGGCTCGCTCCATCGACATGCCTTCAGGCCGCTGTCTCACTCGCCGGAAGGCCCGTGACACTGCAAGGCCTGCAGCTTTCCATCAACCTCTCGGACGATCTCCCCATGCCAACGCGATCCTTTCTTCACGCCACTACCGCCGCCCTCGCACTGCTGGTCGCATCCGCCGGCGTCGCTTCGGCGGCGAGCTTGCTCAACGTCAGCTACGATCCGACGCGCGAGCTCTACAAGGACATCAACAAGGCCTTCGCCGACGACTGGAAGGCCAAGACTGGCGAGACCGTGACGATCCAGGCCTCGCATGGCGGCTCGGGCGCCCAGGCGCGCTCCGTCATCGACGGTCTCAAGGCGGATGTCGTCACGCTCGCGTTGGCGGCCGACATCGACGCCATCGCGCAGAAGACGGGCCGCATCGCACCCGACTGGCAGAACCGCCTGCCGAGCCACGCGTCGCCCTATACGTCCACCATCGTGTTCCTGGTGCGCAAGGGCAATCCGAAGGCCATCAAGGATTGGGACGATCTCGCCAAGCCCGGCATCTCGGTCGTGACTCCCAACCCCAAGACCTCGGGCGGCGCGCGCTGGAACTTCCTCGCGGCCTGGGGCTATGGCGCCAAAGCCAATGGCGGCGATCAGGCCAAGGCGCGCGACTTCGTGGCCAAGATCTACAAGAACGCGCCCGTCCTCGACGCGGGCGCGCGGGGCGCCACCGTGTCCTTCGCGCAGCGCGGCCTCGGCGACGTGCTGATCGCCTGGGAGAGCGAGGCCTTCCTGGCCTCGGAGGAATTCGGCAAGGACAAGTTCGACATCGTGGTGCCGTCGGTCTCGGTCCTCTGCGAGCCGCCGGTCGCCGTCGTTGACGCCAACGTCGACCAGAAAGGCACCCGCAAGGAGGCCGAGGCCTACCTGCAGTTCCTCTACACCCCGGCGGGGCAGAAGATCATCGCGCATGACTTCTATCGGCCGATCCACCCCGAGGCCGCCGATCCTGCGGATCTCGCACGCTTCCCGAAGCTCGACCTCCTGACCGTGGACAAGGATTTCGGCGGCTGGACCAAGTCCCAGGGGACCTATTTCGCCGATGGCGGCGTCTTCGACCAGATCCAGGCGGCGAACCACTGAAACAACGTCGCATGACAGTCTCCAGACCTCTCGACCCGCTCCTCCCCGCGCAGGCGGAGATCCAGCAGGAGAAGGTCGGCCGAAGGCCGCCCTTGTCTGAGCGCTGTCGGCGGCGAAGGGCGCAGGGCCTTTTGCCCGCTTGCGGCCGTCTTGTCGCGCTGAAGCCCCGCCTGCGCGGGGATGAGCTGTTGGGCGCCCGCACCGGACCACTGACATGTCGGTCCTGACCGTCGAGGCCCCGGCGCGGCGTCGCCAGCGCCGCGGCAGCGCTTTGCCGGGATTCGGGCCGGCCATGGGCTTCACGCTGCTCTACCTCGGCCTGATCGTCCTGTTTCCGCTCGCCGTGCTGGCCTGGCGGGCAACCGGCATCGGCCCGGGCGGTGCAATGCGGATCGCCACCGATCCCCGCATCCTCTCGGCTTTCCGCGTGTCCTTCGGCACGGCTTTCGCGGCCGCCTGCATCGACACGGTCTTCGGCGTGGTGCTGGCTTGGGTGCTGACCCGCTACCGCTTTCCGGGCCGGCGCATCATGGATGCGATGATCGACCTTCCCTTCGCGCTGCCGACGGCGGTCGCCGGCATCGCGCTCGCGTCCCTCTACGGGCCGAACGGCTGGCTCGGCGCGCCATTGATGCGGCTCGGCATCAAGGTCGCCTACACGCCGCTCGGCATCCTGGTGGCGCTGATCTTCGTCGGGCTGCCTTTCGTGGTGCGCAGCGTGCAGCCTCTCGTCGCCGATCTCGACCGCGAACTCGAAGAGGCGTCGGCGACGCTCGGCGCCACGCGGCTGCAGACGCTGTCCAAGGTGGTTCTGCCGACACTGACTCCCGCGATCCTGACCGGCTTTGCCCTCACCTTCGCGCGGGCCGTCGGCGAATACGGCTCGGTGATCTTCATCGCCGGCAACTCTCCCTATGTGTCGGAGATCGTGCCCCTCGTGATCGTGCAGCGCCTCGAGGAATACGACTATGCGGGCGCGACCGGCGTCGCGGTGGCGATGCTGGCCGTGTCCTTCGCGGTTCTCTTCGCCATCAATCTCATCCAGGCCATCGGGCGTCGGAGATACGGCAATGGCTGATGCCGCTTCGCGGGGCACGCCCCCGCGGCCCTTCGTCCGCGCCGCCACGGGCGAAAGCGCCCTCGCCCGCGCCGCCCTGATCGCGGTCGGGGCCGGCTTCCTGCTGCTCTTCGTCGCCGTGCCGCTCGTCTCGGTCTTCGTCGAAGCCTTCGGCAAGGGGCTCCAAGCCTATCTCGACGCGCTGGTGGAGCCCGACGCACTGTCGGCCCTGCGCCTGACCCTGACGGTGGCCGCAATCGCGGTTCCCCTCAACGCCGTCTTCGGGGTTGCGGCCTCCTGGTGCATCGCTAAATTCGCCTTCCCGGGCAAGAGCCTGCTGCTCACCCTGATCGATATCCCCTTCTCGGTGTCGCCGGTGGTGTCGGGCCTCGTCTACGTGCTGGTCTTCGGCGCCCAAGGCCTCTTCGGCTCCTGGCTCGACGCGCATGATATCCAGATCGTCTTCGCCGTACCGGGGATCGTGCTGGCCACGATCTTCGTGACTTTTCCCTTCGTGGCGCGCGAACTCATTCCGTTGATGGAGGAGCAGGGCCGGGCCGACGAGGAGGCTGCCCTGACGCTCGGGGCGAGCGGCCTGCGCTGCTTCCTCACCATCACGCTGCCCAACATCAAATGGGCCCTGCTCTACGGCGTGCTGCTCTGCAACGCCCGCGCCATGGGCGAGTTCGGGGCCGTCTCGGTCGTATCGGGCCATATTCGCGGACTGACCAACACGCTGCCGCTCCACGTCGAGATCCTCTACAATGAATATAACCTCGCCGCCGCCTTCGCGGTCGCTTCGCTCCTCGCCGTCCTGGCCCTCGTCACTCTGGCGCTCAAGACTCTCCTCGAATGGCGCTACGCCGACGCCCTTGCGGCCGGCCGGCGGCATTGACGTGACGGAACCTGCCGGGCCGCGCGGTGCCGCCATCACGGTGCGCGACGTCGTCAAGGCCTTCGACGCCCGAGCGGCGCTGCATGGCGTGTCGCTCGATGTCGCCAAAGGCGAGCTGCTGGCGCTGCTCGGGCCATCCGGATCGGGCAAGACCACGCTGCTGCGGGTCATCGCCGGGCTCGAAAGCCACGACAGCGGCAGTGTCGCCTTCGACGGGCAATCGACGGACGACCTCAGCGTGCAGGAGCGCGGCGTCGGCTTCGTGTTCCAGCACTATGCCCTGTTCCGGCACATGACGATTTTCGACAACGTGGCCTATGGCCTGCGCGTGCGCCCACGCCGCAGCCGCCCCACCGGCGACGAGATCCGCCGGCGCGTGCTGTCGCTGCTGGATCTCGTGCAACTCGGCGGACTTGAAGCGCGCTATCCGGCGCAACTCAGCGGCGGCCAGCGCCAGCGCGTCGCCCTGGCGCGGGCGCTGGCCATCGAGCCGCGCGTGCTGCTGCTCGACGAACCCTTCGGCGCGCTCGACGCCCGCGTCCGCAAGGATCTACGCCGCTGGCTGCGCGAGATCCATATGAAGACCGGGCAGACCACGATCTTCGTCACCCACGACCAGGACGAGGCCATGGAACTCGCCGATCGCGTGGCCATCCTCAACGCCGGCCGGATCGAACAGGTGGGTCGGCCGGCGGAGATCTATGCGACGCCCAAAACCGGGTTCATCGCGTCCTTCGTGGGCCATCCCACGGCGCTCGACGTTACGGTGGCGGGCGGACGCGTGCGCCTCGGCGCTCATGACGCCGGCGCCGCGCCGAAGGGATTTCAAGACGGACCGGCCAAGCTCTACGTCAGGCCGAGCGACGTGACGATTGTGCAGGCAGGGGGCTCGACCGGGTCCGCCGTGCTGCCCGGCCGGGTCGTGGACCTGATCTGGGGCTCGCGCGGCATGCGAGCCATCGTGGCGGTCGACGGGATCGCGCAGCCGCTGGAGGTGGAGGCGTCGAAGGAGGCGCCTGTCGCCCTCGGCGATGCGGTCCTGCTGAGCCTGTCCCAGGTGACGCTGTTTCGCTAGCGGTCGTGTAACTTGGAGCGATCAGATGCCGGGAGCGATGGCGGCCTGTACGGCGGCAAGAAAGGCCCCGGCCAACACGATCGCTTCTCTGGCTTCTTCATCGGTCGGAGGATCGGCCATCTAGTCTGCAGCAGCACGGGTCTTCTGCACTCGGCCGAGCGCACGGCTTTGCGAGGCGTCGATGACGCCGGATTTAACCAATTCGAGAGCGAAAGAAGAGATCAGCCCACTGTGAGTCTTGATAACGGTGCCGGCCTGCAACCGTCCCGTTGCCCAAAGTGCAGCATGGGCGGCATTGAACATCGCAAAATACGCGCGATTGCATGCTCCTTCAGTATCGAATTCATCGAGCAGACTTTGTGCCGACGTCAGAGCGCGGTTTGCTTTTCGCATGTAGTCGGCAATCGTGACCGGCCCAGTCACAGACGAAGACCTTCTCGCTTGATAGTCTCGATGAGAGACGGGTTGCTAAACTGCCCGGGGTTTTTGAACTCGTCCTGCCAAAATGGCGTCGGATCAACGAGGATCCGCGTTTCCAGCAAAAGGTCGACAGCAATTCCCACCATGTCCCCCGCAATCTTGTGGCGGTTCCCTGGCTCCCCCATCAGGATAATGGCGATGTCTGCGTCACTGTCGGGATTGTGAGTGTGCCGAGCGCGGCTGCCGAACAGGAAAGCGGCCTTCACGGGGTAGCGGTCTTCGAAGATCTCCATGAAGGCGCGTGTTGCCCGTCGCGTCTCGAAATCGAGCACCGACTCTGAAACGTTCGCGGCTGTCATCGCTTCGACCCTATCTCTGGCTAGGACACCCAAAGCCTCGTCCTGCGCGTCAAATTCTGGATGTCTGTCCAGGTCGGAGACCGAAGCCACCTTATCAGAACTGTGTTCGTGCGCATTCCGTCATCGATGAGGGGCGAGCGTCCACCGCAATGTTCAACCGACGTGGATCTCGGCGCTGACGCATGTGCTGCGCATATCCAAGGCGTACCGGGCGCGGGGTTGACACACCCGAAACATACCTATCGATTAGTATGTATCTTCGAAACGGTGCGATCATGGGCGAGCGCAGACAACAGGCGGAGCGAAGCAGCGAAACGCGTGCGCGTCTGGTGCAGGCCACCATTTCGCTTCTTCAGACCAAGGGCTTCGTCGGCACCACCACGGCGCTGATCGCGCGCCGTGCTGGAATGACGACCGGGGCGCTCCATCACCACTACCCCACCAAGGACGATCTCATGCTGGACGTTCTCGACGACGCGACAACGCGGATCCGGGTGCTGCTCGACCGGGGCGAGGCCGCCGAAACGGAACGGCTCAACGCGCGGAGCCTTGTCGATCACCTCTGGCAAGTCTACGGCGACACCGCCTATTGGGCGGTGTGGGAGATCATCATCGGAACGCGGGCGACCCCGTTCCATCAGCGTGTCGCCGCGCATCGCCGGGAGACGATCGAAGCCGTCGTCCATCCATGGATCGCGCGCTGGGTTCCCTCCGCCGAGGCTCGGTCCGAGGCTTTCAGGATCTTCGAGTTCATGCTGATCGCGATCCGCGGCCTCAGCCTGGAACGGTTCCTGCACCGCGACCCCGCCTACTTCGAGGCCCACCTCAGCCTGTTGGCCGACCTTGTCGGCCCAGGCCTCGCCGCCCTCGCCGACGACGATAGCGGTCGCGATGAGACGCCAACTCTCACAACGAGAACAGCACAATGACCGACAGACTCGCCATCGGCCGCGCCGAGAGCGCCGGAACGCGTGAGGTCGGGCGCGGCCGGATCCTGATCGGCGGCGCCATCGGCCACTTCATCGAATGGTTCGACTGGGCCATCTACGGCTTCCTGGCCGGGGTCTTCGCCGGCCAGATGTTTCCCGCCGACAGTGCCGCGGCGTCGCTGATTGCGAGTTTCTCGGCCTTTGCGATCGGCTTCATCGGACGGCCGATCGGAGCCTTCATCTTGTCGCCCCTGGCCGACACCTATGGGCGTCGTACGCTGCTCTCCGCCACGATCATCATGGCGGGCCTCGGCAGCCTCGTCATCGCGCTCTGCCCGACCTATGCGCAGATCGGCGTCGCGGCACCGCTGATTATCATCGCGGCGCGACTGCTGCAGGGTTTCTCGGCCGGCGGCGAATATCAGATCGCCATCACGTTCCTGAACGAACACGCCTCCACCCGTCACCGCGCCTTCGCGGCCTCGCCCCAGCAGATCTCGATCGGCCTGTCGGTCCTGGCCGCCACGGCCGTCGCGAGCGTGACGACCGGAACACTGGCCCCCGACGCTCTGCTCTCGTGGGGCTGGCGCGTGCCCTTCCTCATCGGTGCGATCCTGTCGCTGTTCGGCCTCTATCTCCGCACCGGCATTCCGGAGACTCCGGCCTTCGAGGCGGCGCGGCGGAGCACCGAGGTGAAGGTGAGCTCGGTCCTCGCCTCGATGCGGCAGTTCCCCAAGGAGATGTTCATCGTCTTCGTCATCCAGATTAACAGTCTGCAATATTACCTCTGGCTGATCTTTCTTCCCACCTATGCCAATATCGCGGGTCATCTCGACCGGGCGTCGAGCTTCGCCGGAAGCATCCTCGCCAGCATCGCCTACTGCATCGCGGTTCCGGTGTTCGCCGCGATCTCGGATCGGATCGGGCGAAAGCCTTTCCTCATCGCCGCGGCGACCTGTTTCCTGCTCTTCACCTATCCGTTGCTGTCCATGCTGGCGGTCCCGAACCTCACGTTCGGCACCTTCGCCTTCGTGGCGATCGTGGGATCGGTCTTCGTCTCGCTCAACAATGGCGTCCTCGGCACCGTCTTCGCCGAGCTCTTCCCCACCCGCGTCCGCACCTCGGGCATCGGCATTCCCTACGCGATCTGCGCGGCGATGTTCGGCGGCACGGCTCCGGCGGCGGCGACTTGGCTGCAGCAGGCCGGCGGCCCGCTCTACATCGCGCTCTACGTCATGACGGTCTGCGTCATCACGCTCGTCACCCATCTCACCCTGACGCCCGAGACGCGGGGCCGATCGCTCGACTGAGCGTCGCCTCGCCCCGATCGAAAGATTCGACCATGCTCGTCATCCACCATCCCGACCAGGCGCTCCACGATCCCGCCGAGGTGTTCCGCACCGGCAAGTTCATTGCGCAGCCCGATCGGGCCGAGCGCTATCGCATCTTTCTCGATGTCGTTCGGCGCGGAAGCCACGAGGTCGTCGAGGCGCCGCTGAACCGGCCGGAGGCCGTCACCGAGGTTCACGATCCCGCCTATGTGGAGTTCCTGCGGACCGTCTACGCTCGCTGGAGCCAGCATCCTGAATACGGCCCGGTCGCGATTCCGAATGTGCATCCGACGCACCGTATGCATCGCAAGCCGACCGAGTTGCTCGGCGAGTTCGGCTGGTACTCGAACTCGACCTCATGTCCCATCACTGAGGGAACCTGGCCCGCCGTTTTCGCCGCCGCGCAGGTGGCGACCCATGGCGCCGACCGCCTGTCGGCCACGAGCGGCCCCATCTACGCCCTGTGCCGTCCGCCCGGCCATCATGCCTATCCTGACCTGATGACGGGCGTTTGTTTCCTCAACAATGCGTCGATCGCGGCGCACCAGCTGGCGAAGCGTTTCGGCCGGATCGCGATCGTCGACATCGACGTCCACCACGGCAACGGCAGCCAGTTCATCTTCTGGGAGCGGCCGGACGTGCTGGTCTGTTCGATCCACATCGATCCGCGCCTTTCGGCACCCTATTACGCCGGCCATGCCGACGAGGTCGGGGCAGGGGCAGGGGAGGGGCTCAACTTCAATCAGCCTCTGGGCCTCGGCACGCCGGACCAACCCTGGCTCGAGGCGATCAGCGCCGCGATCGCGCGGGTCCATGATTTCGCGGCCGGTGCGCTCGTCGTATCGCTGGGCTTCGACGCCGGCGAGCACGATCCCTCGGCCGCCTTCAAGATCACCGATGCTGGTTTCGCGGAAGCGGGACGCCGCCTCGGCGGGGTCGGATGCCCGACGCTCCTCGTTCAGGAGGGCGGCTATCTCAGCCCGGCGTTGGGCGGCAATCTCGAGAGCTTCCTGCGCGGCTTCACCGGCCACTGACGATCCAGAGGCGGCCGCACTCCGGGGCGCGTCGGCTGAGGGCCGCGTCCCGGGTGCAACATCCGCCGGGCCGGAGCCGTTCTTGGAGCACGTGACTGCGGCGTCCCGAGCTTGTTCGCGGCGGAGCGCTCCGCCTACGACCGGCCTCTGGCGGTCGGCTCAAGGACTGTTGACCCATGACGGCCCACTTCAATTTCGACAATTCCTACGCTCGGCTTCCCCCCTCGTTCCACAAGCCCGTGGCGCCCTCGAGTGCGCGTCACCCGCGACTGATCAAGCTGAACCGACCTCTGGCGGTTGAACTCGGATTGGATGCGGCGGAGCTCGAGACGCCCGAAGGGATCGAGATCTTGGCCGGCAAGCGCCTCGCCGAAGGGTCGGAGCCCATCGCCACCGCCTATGCCGGCCACCAGTTCGGCAGCTTCAACCCGCAGCTCGGCGACGGTCGCGCGATCCTGCTCGGCGAAGTGGTGGGACGCTACGGCCTCCGTCGCGACATCCAGCTCAAGGGGTCGGGGGCGACGCCCTTCTCTCGCGGCGGGGACGGCCGGGCGGCGCTGGGGCCTGTGCTGCGCGAATATCTGCTCAGCGAAGCCATGGCGGCGCTCGGCGTTCCGACGACCCGGGCCCTCGCCGCCCTGACGACGGGCGAGACCGTGTTGCGGGAGACGGAGCTTCCCGGCGCCGTGCTGGTCCGGGTGGCGGCGAGTCATATCCGCATCGGAAGCTTCCAGTTCTTTGCGGCGCGGGGCGACATGGAGGCGGTGCGCCATCTCGCCGATCACGCCATCGCGCGGCATGATCCGGAGGCGGCCGGGGCCGTGAACCCTTACCGTGCCTTCCTCGACGGCGTCATCGCCCGGCAGGCCCGCCTCGTCGCGCGCTGGATGGGGATCGGCTTCATCCATGGGGTGATGAACACCGACAACATGTCGGTCTCGGGCGAGACCATCGACTACGGCCCCTGCGCCTTCATGGATGCCTATGACCCTGCCGCAGTCTTCAGCTCCATCGATCGCGGCGGCCGCTACGCCTACCAGAACCAGCCCGGCATCGCGCTCTGGAACCTCACGCGCCTGGCGGAATGCCTGCTTCCGCTGCTCGCCGTGGACGAGGACGCAGCCCTCGCGGCAGCGCAGGAAGCCATCGCGGCTTTCGCCCCCGCCTATCTCGCGGCGCAACTCGACGGGTTCAGGTGTAAGCTGGGCCTGCACGGCGAGCAGGAGGGTGACCAGGTTCTCGTGACGGATCTCCTCGATCGAATGGCGCTCGGCAAGGCGGATTTCACCCTGACGTTCCGGCGGCTCTGCGATGCGGCGTCCGACTTCACGCGTGATCGCGAAGTGCGGGATCTCTTCATCGACCCGACGGCCTATGATGCCTGGGCCGAGACCTGGCGCATCAGGCTGTCGACGGAGCAGCGGGACGGGGCGGAACGCCGCGCCGGCATGCAGGCCGTCAACCCCGCCTTCATCCCGCGCAATCACCGAGTCGAAGAGGTCATCGCGGCGGCGATCACGACGGGGGACTTCGAACCCTTCGAACGTCTCGGACGGGTGCTGGCGAGCCCCTACGAGGACCAGCCGGACCACGCGTCCTATTCCGAGCCACCCTCATTCGACACGAGTGCCTACCGGACGTTCTGCGGAACCTGACATGAGCATCCTGTCCGGTTTGCGGGTCGGTTAGGATCGAGCGTCGCACCCGGTCCCCTCTCCACCCTGCTGCGCAGGGTCTTCCTCCCTGCTTAAACAAGCTAGACTAATAGATTCACGCATCTTGAAGGTGTGCGGCGCGGCTCCCCTCTCCCTTGTGGAGAGGGGCTGGGGGTGAGGGTCGCGACATCCTTTCCGCAAGTCGTGGATGCCGTGACGAGGGCCGCCTTGCTGGCTCCTCCGGACCCTCACCCCTTACCTCTCTCCACAAGGGAGAGGGGAGGCGGCCGGCGTCGCGGCGATCGAGATGTGTGAATACGGTACGAGGGAGGGAGACCACGCGAAGCGTGGTGGAGGGGGCGGGCCGGGTGCAACCGTGAGAATACCCGCGTCCTACCCCGTCGCGGCGTCGGCCTCGTCGTCGGGCGACGCGGAGGGAAGGGCTCCGGCACCCGGCGTCGCGTCGGGGCTTGTTAGAGTCGGCTCCGCATGCGGCCCCGCCGGCATCGTTCGCTTGGGCGCCTCTTTCGCACCCGTTGGGGTCGCGGTCGAACGGCCTTCGATCTAGGCCTGGCCGGCCTTGTCGAGGTCGGTGCCTGCCGGGCCTTCTGCTGGATGGGGGCTCACGTGTCTGTCTCCTTCAAGGCCGCCGATCAACCCTCGGCATATTCGAGCTGCGGTTCGAGCACGGTGCTGCCCTCGGAGTGAACCGTGACCGGGATGCTTTTCGCCGCCGGAGTCTTGCTGCCGATCGCATAATGCCAGATCGGCAGCAGCACGTTGCATTCCGGATAGTAGCCTCCGATGCAGCCGAGCGGGATGTCGTAGGCTACGACCAGCATTCCACGGAGCTGACGGTCGATCCCGTCATGGGCGACAGTCTTCAGGGTCACGGCCTGACCGACCTTCAATCCCATGCGGTCGATATCCGAACGGTTCATCAGGACGACCTTGCGGGTATTGTTGATGCCTCGGAAGCGGTCATCGTAGCCGTAGACCGTGGTATTGAACTGGTCGTTGCTGCGCAGCGTCATCAGGCGCAGCACGTCGTGTCCCACGTCCGGCATGTCCAGATCCTCGTCCAAACCTTTCGGGGTGACGAGGGTGGCCTTGCCGGATTCGGTGTGCCACTCGCGCGTATTGGCCGGCAGCACGCGCTGAAAGCCGCCCGGCTCCCACATGCGCCGCTCATAGTCATGGAACGACTCGGGCAGGGTTCCGCTGATCTCCTTCCGGATCTCGGCATAGTCGAGCATGTAATCCGTCCACCTGACCTTGGGATTCGGGTCGAGCGTCTTCAGGGCGATCTCGCCGAGCAGGCGGATCTCGCTGATCAGATGCGGAGAGGCCGGCGTGCGCAGGCCGCGGTTGCCGTGGATGCAGGCCGACGTGTCCTCCATCGACAGAGACTGCGGTCCGGCGACCGTCTCGTCGATCTCCACGCGGCCGATCACCGGCAGGATATAGCTGATCTCGCCCGGCAGCAGCGCGCTGCGGTTGAGCTTGGTGATGACGTTGACGGTCAGGCGGATCTTTCGCCAGGCCGGCTCCATCTGGCCATGGTCGGGGATGGCACGGACGAAATTACCGCCCAGCATGAAGAAGGCGCGGACCTCGCCTTTCAGCACGGCTTCGCAGGCCTCGACCGTATTGTAACCAGTCTCGCGCGGGGGCTCGAAGCCGAACTGCTCGCCGAGCCGATCCATCGGGAAGAGTTCGGGCTTTTCCGTGATGCCGACCGTACGCTGACCCTGCACATTGGAGTGGCCGCGCACCGGACAGATTCCGGAGCCCTCGCGGCCGATGTTGCCGCGCAGCAGAAGCAGGTTCACCAGCATCTGCACGGTTTCTACACCGGCCGTATGCTGAGTCAGTCCCATGCCGTAGATGCCGATGGCTGACTTCGACTGGCTGTAGACCTTGGCGGTGGATTCGAGATCGGCGCGGTGAAGACCCGAACGTCGCTCGAGTTCGTCCCATTCCTGTGCACGCAGCCAATCGGTGAAGGTCTCGAACCCCTGCGTGTGTTGCGCGATGAAGACTTCGTCGACGACGCCCGAACCGCCCGCGGCCTTGGCGTCGTCGTGGAGGGCAAGGACGGCCTTGCAGATGCCGGCCAGCGCGGCGAGATCACCCCCGGCCTTGACCTGATGATACTGCGAGCTGACGCGCGTCTCCTGACGGGTCAGCATCTCCGCCGGCGACTGTGGATTGGTGAAACGTTCGAGCCCGCGCTCGCGCAGCGGATTGTAGGTGATGATCGGCACGCCGCGGCGGCTCGCCTCCTGCAACGGGTGCAGCATGCGCGGCGAGTTGCTGCCAGGGTTCTGGCCGAAGAACAGGATGCAATCCGTCTTGGCGAAGTCGGCCAGGTTCACGGTGCCGACGGGCTGCCCGATGCTGACCGGCAATGCCACGGAAGTGGTCTCGTGGCACATGTTGGAGCTGTCGGGCAGGTTGTTGTTGCCGTAAAGACGGGCGAACAACTGATAAAGATAGCTGGCCTCGTTGGAGAGGCGGCCGGAACTATAGAAAACCGTACCCTTCTTCTTGTCTTCGACGGCGCGGAGTTCACGGGCGATCTCTTCGACGGCGTGACCCCAGGAGACGGGGATATATTTGTCGGTCGTCGCGTCGTAGCGCAGCGGATGGGTGATGCGACCCGGCTGCTCGAGGTGGTAATCATCCCAGCCCAAGAGCTCCGTAACGGTATGCTGGGCGAAGAAGTCCGGGGTGCAGCGATGAGCTGTCAATTCCCAGGCGACCGCCTTGGCGCCGTTTTCGCAAAACTCGAAAGGCAGCGGATTGGCCGGCTTGATCCAGGCGCAACTGTTGCACTGGTAGCCGTCGACCTTGTTATGACGGGTGAGCGCCAGGGGGGCGCTCGCCAGCACACCTTCGCGTCGCAGGATATTGCCGACCGAGCGGGCGGACCCCCACCCACCGGCAGGCGCACGGTAGGGCTTGAATGTGGGCTTTTCCAACGGACACGACCTCGAGCTTGGGGACGAGTTGAGACACCTGCCGTGAAGCAGGGCTGAGTCTGGAACCCTCGGCGGCAAGGAATGGTTCGCCCTGCGAATGTCGCAGATCGGTGGAGCCCCTCGTATGGTCGGTAAAGATTACATGCTGCGGAAGCCCTCCGGACCTTCTGCGCCCAAGCTCTTCTTCGATACGCAGGTCGTGCCGATGGCGACCAACGGCGCCGGCAGGCTCGAAGTCCTGCTGGACCGTTCGGCGGAGCGCACAGGCATCAGGCCGTCCGTCCTTCTCGCCGGCATGGCGGGTCTGACCTCCCTGGTTCTGTTTCGTCTCTGGCGCCGTCGGCGTCCCGCCAATAGCCGCCAGTTCTGACGAGGTCGGCGGCAGGAGGACGGCAATCGAGCCGTTCTCTTATCCAAACGGTAAAGAGTATATTGCTGTACCAGAAGAAGGTCAGATTCGTGCCTTTGAATTAATTCATAGAATTATAGCGTTGCCTGAATCGGCATTTTGATTCATCAGAGGCAGGAAGACGTCACCATTGCGACGATGAGCCGAGTGAGCAGGTCGCCGCCTGATGTCGTTGGCGTCTTACGGTATCTATTGGTCTGCAAGCCGCCATCACGGCGGTTCAGGACAAGTCAAGTGGCGTCGATGAGGCCGCCGGCCGACAGCCCCTCGGCCTGCAGCCGCCACATGCGCGCGAAGACCTGATCCCTCCGCAACAGGTCCTCAGCCGTACCGTCCTCGACGATGCGCCCGTCATCCACCACCAGAATGCGGTCGAAATCGGCCAGTGTCGACAGGCGATGGGCCACCGCCACGACGGTGCGGCCGTGCAGGAGGCGCGTCAGGGCGCGCTGCACCTTCATCTCGGATTCGGTGTCCAGCGCCGAGGTTGCCTCATCCAGGAGCACGATGGGCGCGTCCTTGAGGAAGGCGCGTGCGATGCCGATCCGCTGTCGCTGGCCGCCGGATAGTTTGGCGCCGCGCTCTCCCACGATGGTCTGATAGCCCTGCGACAGTCCTTGGATGAAGAGGTCGCAATTGGCGGCGCGCGCCGCCGCATGAACCTCCTCGTCGGAGGCATCGGGCCTCGCGAAACGGATGTTGTCCATCACGCTGCGATGCAGGAGGCTGATCTCCTGGGGCACGACGGCGAGCGCGGCGCGCAGCGAATCCTGCCGGACCGCCGCGATCGATTGTCCGTCGATCAGGATCTGCCCTTCCGTCACGTCGTGCAGACGCTGGATCAGATGCGTCAGCGTTGACTTGCCGGCACCCGATGGCCCCACGATGCCGACCTTCTGGCCGGCCGGGATGACGAGGTCGATGCCCCGCAAGGCGCGGCGGCGTGGGCCGTAGCCGAAACCGACGCCGCGGAACTCGATCTCTCCTCCATGGCAGACGAGGGACGCCGCGTCGGGCCGGTCGTGAACGACGCGGGCCCGACCGATGACCGCCAGCGTGTCGTCGATGAACCCGACGAACTGCGTCATGTCGACCAGCGACAGAGCCAGATCCTTGGACGAATGGAGGATGCGAAAGGTCAGGCTGAAGACGATCACGACGTCGCCCGACGTCGCCCGCCCGCGGCTCCACAGCACGACCGCCCAGGACAGCATGGTGCCCGCCATGACCAGGAGAGCCACGTCATGCAGGGCGCGAGTTCTCTCGAGGAAAATCCAGCTCCGGCGCTGCGCCTCGGCCTCCTGGCGGAACCGCGCTTCGTGCCGCTTCCATTCCCGGCTTCGGCCCGAAAAAGCCTTCACGGTCCACATGTTGGAGATCGTGTCGACGAGATCGCCGCTGGTCTGTGCCGCTTCTCCGGAGTAGATGCCGTGCAGCGGCTTGCCGCGCTGGCCGAAGGCGATCAGCCCGGCCGTCACGGCCAGCACCGAGAGGCCCAGCACGGCCGACATGCCACGGTCGATCGTGGCGAAGATCACCACGGCACCGATGACGTCGATGGTCGGAGGCAGCGTTCGCCAGACCACCGTATTGGTGAGCGCGCCGAAATTCCCTGCCGTGCCGGTGATGCGCTGGCCCAGGGAGCCGGCGAGGTTCTCGGCGAAATAGACGATCGACTGCCCGCTGAGGCAATGGAAGAGGTCGAGCCGTAGCTCCACGCCGATGCCGACCGTGGTGCGGCAGACCATCCAGCCGAGAAGACGCCAGGATGCGCTCTCGCCCGCCATGCAGGCCACGAAGAGCACCAGCACGCCGACGAGAGCCTGGGTGAGCTCGCGCGGCCCCGCCATGGCGTCGACGAGAAGCTTCAGGACATATTGCGATCCGACGGCACAGCCCGCAGCGCCGAGGACGAGAACCAGGATCGCCGCGAAATGCCAGCTCCACCGCAGCACATGGTATTGGATGAAGCGTGCCGCCGAGCCGAAGCGCGGCGGCACGTGGGCGGTGTCGTCGAAACTCCCATGCAAAGGCATCGACGGTTCGGGATCCCTGTCGATCGTCGCAGCGGTCACGCGCTCGCCCTCGCGCCGTGGGACCTGCCGGGCGTTGCGCTGGCCGCGAAGGCATCCTGCTGGCGCGCGAGTTCGTCGGCCAATTCTTCATCGGTCCCACGCCGGCCGTCCCGCTCCGGCATGGAAAACAGTCCCACCTCGCAGGGGCGGTCGTTCTCCCAGCCCGGATAGTCCAGGATGGGGTAGAGGCAGATGCCCTCGATCGGCACGCCGGCCCTTTGGGCGGCCCGGACCTCGCCGCAGACGTAATGTATCCACGACGCCTTGGCGGTTCCCTCGGCGCCGGTTTCGGAGATGAGCAGCGGTCGACCGTAGCGGGCGTGAGCCTCGGCGAGCAGGTCGCGCAGCGGTCGATAGGCATGATGCCCGAGCGGGATCGTCGAGCCTCCGGCATACCATTGGTTGTCCGGGTAGTAATTCACCCCAACGACGTCGAGGAGATCGGGCCGGCCGCCCAGCTCCGGCGCCTGCCGGCCGCACATCATGTCGAGAGCCTCGTATTGCGACTGGCAATGTATCTCGGCCGCCGACACGGCATCGGGGTCGGACAGGCCCGACGTCACGTGGATGGCGGGTTCTGCGTGGATGAAGCGGGCCTGCGGTACGGCAGCTCGAACCGCCGCCGTCGCGGCGATGGTGGCGCGGACCAACTGGCGCTTGAGCTCGCCGCCACGGCCCAGCGCGGCGGGAGCGAAACGTCCGGTCTCGCCGCCGGCCCAGGCCCAAAAGGAAATCTCGTTGATGGTGCAGAACAGCGGCGGCGTATCCGATTCCTCGGCGACGACCCGCGCCGCCGCAGCGGCATATCGGGCAAAGCGCTCGACGAAGGCGCCAGACCAGATGTCGAGACCGTCCGGCCACCCGTAGTGGCACAGGTCCCAGATGATCCTCAACCCGTGACGGCGGGCCGACCGCAGCATGGGCAAGGCGCTCGACCAGTCGAATTGGCCCGGCGCGGATTCGATGAGATGCCAGCGGAGCCCATCACGCGCTGCCGACACGCCATGGCGCTGGAGTTGCCGGAAGTCGCTCTCGAAAAGCCGATCGTGACCCGTCGAGGCGAGAAGGTCGAGCCGGCGGCCGTCCGGCTGCCGCTGAGTGGAACACTCGAATCCGCCGAGGAAGAAGCTCGGCAGGGCGAGGCCGGTACCTGCCTGAACCGGGGAGCTCCGCAACGGCAGGGTCTCGGCCGCTGGCTCCGCAAGGGCCCTCACGCAGTGGCCATCTGGCCGCGTGCGACCTCCCGGCGACGACGCGCCGTCGCGATACGGGCGATGGAGAGCTTAGAAGGTGCCATGATCCATCTCTTTCCATGCGAGCGTCGAGGACTGACGCGCCGCCTATGATCGATGCAACGAACCCCGTTCCCTTCAGCAGGGCAGGTCGTTCCTCTCCCTGAACGGTTTCGGCCAGCTTCCACCCGGACGAAGGTTGTGCGGCTACACGCGCTCCAAAGGTCCAGTAGACGTGCATGGGTTGGTGCTGCCGCAGAGGGCGTCGGAATGCTCAAGCTGTCGCGTGAGGCAGCCGCACCGTATTTCGACCTTCAACCTTGCTCATTTGACGCAGGTTCCGCCGAGATGGCCGATGCTGGCGATCCGCTTCATCTTCCAATACAGGGTGTAACATCCATGCGGCATGGATCGACGCAGGCGGATCCTTGTCCGGAACAGCGGATTGGTTCCGGCCATTCAACCCAGGTATCGCGCAAAGGATGACGCTCTTTGGAAGCTACCGCTCGCCGTCACGACGGCCCGCCGGCCTCACGGTCCAAGTCCGAACCGGCGTCGCCGGCGAGTCATGATCTTCCGCCGATGACGCTGCGAGACTCGCAGCCCGAGGCGACGGCGTCTCACGCCAAGCCTTTAATGCTCTGCCTCTCTCACCTGCGGTGGGACTTCGTCTGGCAGCGCCCTCAGCATCTGTTGAGCCGCGCCGCCCTCACCCATCGCGTCGTCGTGATGGAAGAGCCGCGATACGGCGAGGTGAGCGAAGCCAGGCTCGACCTCTCGACCCGCCCCGGCGGAATTGAGATCGCGGTGCCGCTGCTGCCCTATCCTTGCAGCGAAGACGAAGACGAAGCCGTCGCGACGCAGCGCCGGCTCCTTAACGCGTTCCTGGCCGAGGCCGGTGAGGGCGAGAGAACCTTCTGGTACTACACCCCGATGGCGGCGGCTTTCACCCAGCCTCGCCCCGAGGATCTCGTCGTCTTCGACGTGATGGATGAGCTTTCGGCCTTCCGCGGCGCATCCCCGGCCATCCTGGAGCGCGAGCGGGAGTTGCTGCGCCGCGCCGATGTCGTCTTCACGGGTGGGCTCAGTCTCTACGAGGCCAAGCGCGACCGTCACGCGAACGTCCATGCCTTTCCGTCGAGCATCGACGTCGCGCATTTCGCAACCGCGCGGGATGCTCGGGCCGACGCCGGCCCCAGGTCCGAAGCAGCTCGTCCGCCGCACCTCGGCTATTTCGGCGTCATCGACGAACGCCTCGATCTCGATCTGATCGCCGACGCGGCCGATCTGCGACCCGACTGGAAGTTCATTCTGGTCGGCCCCGTGGTGAAGATCGACCCCGCCTCGCTGCCGATCCGCCCCAATCTCGTCTGGGCGGGCGCGCGCGCCTACACGGATCTGCCGGGCGAACTCTCCGCCTGGGACGTGGGGCTCATGCCCTTCGCGTTGAACGAAGCGACGCTATTTATCAGCCCCACCAAGACGCCGGAGTTTCTCGCGGCCGGAGTGCCCGTCGTGTCGACACCCATCGTGGACGTGGTGCGGACCTACGGCGCCGCCGGCCTCGTCGAGATTGCCGCGACGGCCGAGGAGATGGTGACGGCCGCCGAGCGCCTGCTCGCCCAGCCTCGCGAACCCTGGCTCGCCGCGGTCGATACCCACCTCACCCAGGGATCCTGGGACACGACCTGGTCCGACATGACGCGCCTGATGCAGGAGGCCAAACCTTCCAACGCGGCCGGCGCGACCGGCAGCGCTGCGGCGCGCCAGACCGCTACGTCTGACCAGGGCTCGCGCACCCACGTTCCGGCCTATGATTGGCTCATCGTCGGAGCGGGCTTCGCCGGCAGCGTGATGGCCGAGCGGCTGGCCTCGGTGCGCGGCGAGCGCGTCCTCGTCATCGATCGCCGCTCCCACATCGGCGGCAATGCCTTTGACACGCTGAACGAGGACGGACTTCTCATCCACCGCTACGGCCCGCATATCTTCCATACCAATGCCGACAAGGTCGTCGACTACCTGTCGAACTTCACGGCGTGGCGCCCCTACGAGCATCGAGTCCTCGCGGCGGTCGACGGTCAACTTCTTCCGGTGCCGATCAATCTCGACACGGTGAACCGGCTCTACGGTTTGTCCCTGACGTCGGACGAACTGGCTGCTTGGCTGGCGGCGCGGGCCGAGCCCGTCGCCGAGATCCGAACCTCCGAAGATGTCGTGGTCTCGACCGTGGGGCGAGAGCTCTACGAGAAGTTCTTCCAGGGCTACACGCGCAAGCAGTGGGGTCTCGACCCTTCAGAACTCGACAAGTCCGTGACCGCCCGGGTCCCGACCCGGACCAGCCGCGACGACCGCTACTTTACCGATACGTTCCAGGCCATGCCGGCGGAGGGCTATACGCGGATGTTCGAGCGCATGCTCGACCACCCCAACATTACGGTGATGCTCGGCACGGACTACGCCGACATCCAGGACCAGATCGAGGTCAAGCGCACGGTCTTCACTGGACCGATCGACGAGTACTTCGGCCACAGGTTCGGTCGGTTGCCGTATCGCTCGCTCAACTTCGAGCATCGGACGCTGCCGCAGGAAGAGTTCCAGGCTGTCGCGGTGGTGAACTATCCCCAGACCGAGGATTATACACGCGTTACCGAATACAAGCATCTCACCGGGCAGGTCCACGCCAAGACGGCCCTGACCTATGAATATCCCTCGGCCGAGGGCGACCCATATTATCCGATCCCACGTCCCGAGAACCAGGCGCTGTTCAAGCGATACGAGGCCCTGGCGCGGGCGACGCCGGATGTGTGGTTCGTCGGGCGTCTCGCCACCTATCGCTACTACAATATGGACCAGATCGTCGCGCAGTCGCTGGCGACCTTCGACAGGATCGACACCGCCTTGGCGCGCCGAGACCGCGACCTCTCCGGCGTGCAAGCGGGCCTGGTTTCTTCGGATTCGATCGGGATCATCAGCGACACGGGCCTCGGGCTTGCTGCGGCCCGCTCCGCCCTACCGTCCAACCAAAACCTGAAGAGCGGAGACATGGAGCGGGTGTGACGCAAGTCGACGATGTCGGCTGCCCAGACCTTCGGTCTTCTCTCCAGGATCGAAGACGTGCTGAACCTTATCGTCCCTGGACCGGCAAGCGGTCGGTCCAGGGATCCACGCTCTTGCGCCCACAGATCGCCGGAGCGGCGCTGGCCGACGTCCGGAGAATTCAGATCACGGCCGGCTGTTCCGCCGGAAGCAGGCCGAGCCAACCGAGCGCGTCCTGACCCAGCATCGAGGGGTCGACGGGGTCGGAGAGAACCTTTCCTTGATCGGCCAAGGCTGCGCCTGCAGGCTCGGCTTCTCTTCGGTCGATGTGCAAAGGAGTGTCAGTCGTCGCGACGTCATCCACGGTCTCGTAACAGGTCTGATCGCGGCCTCCCTGTTTAGCTCGGTAGAGCGCCCTGTCCGCCTGGGCCAGCGCGGCTTCGGCCTTGTCTTCCGTGCGGGGTACGATGGAGGCGACGCCAACGCTCACGGTCACGACCTCGAAGGGACTGGCACCGTGCGGCAGAGCCAGTGATCGGATGGCTGTGCGTAGCATCTCGGCGACGTGGAATGCACCTCGAAGGTCCGTCGCCGGCAGGATCAAGGCGAACTCCTCCCCACCGTAGCGGGCTACCAGATCCCCGGGCCGCTGTACGCTGTCGCGCAGAGCCGCAGCAATTTGGCGGAGACATCGATCGCCTTCCTGGTGGCCGTATTTGTCATTGTAGATTTTGAAATAGTCGACATCGATCATGACGACCGACAGGGCGCGCTTGTCGCGCCGCGCACGTGCAAACTCCGTCTCGATCACAAGGTCGAGATGTCGCCGATTGGCGAGGCCCGTCAATCCGTCAACGTGGGCCAGGCGGTTGAGCTTCAGGTTGGTGCGGGCCACCTCGGCGTAGAGTTCCAGGACGTCGCTGAACAGCGAGACGAGGACGATCAGCGATGTCACGAGATTGGCCGTTCGCCCGGCATACCAGCCCAAGCTGAACCGGCTGCCAGCCTGGAGCGTGAGCCCGACATCCACGCAGGCCGCCAGCATGGCGATGGTCAGCCATAAATCCTCGGCGGTTCGCAGGCGAAGCCGCCAGCCCACGAAAACGAGGGCGGTCACGTTGAGAAGCATGACCGGTACTCCCAGCGCGAGCGGGAAGACATTCGCGCTGGAGCTCGCTCCGCTCGGCATGAAGGGCAGGAACTCACGGCCCACCGTAGCCAATAGCCAGAGCGCCAGGACGATCGACACGGTTGCAATGATCGCTCGGATGATAGCCCGCGGCTGAGCCGTGGCTTGGCGCTGTACGACGTAGCGTACCACGCCGGCCGCGAACCCGGCATGCCAGAAGCACCAAACCCACATCGACGTGCCCGATGTTCCCAGCAGGCTTTGGGTCATCAGAGCGCCTGGAAAGGCCGCGAGGTAGGGGATGATCATCGTGGCTGCAAAAAGGTAAGCGGTCGCGAGCGTGATCGGGGCTGCCTTCCGGCCGATGACGCCTTTGCTGAACAGCAATACCGCTCGGACGATGTCGATGACGAACATCGCACCGGCGAAGAGTGGGATGAATCCGGCGATCTCCCACTCGGGGCGTTCGGCAAACGGAAACACGAACAAGAATGTCATCGCCAAAGCGATCGCGACGGAGAGCGCGAGACACCTTTCCGAGAGGGAAGCGGCGCGGTCGAGGTCGACGGTGCGCAGGTCGGTGCCGTTCATTCCGCTAAGATCCGAAAAGTGCGGTCGTCGTGAACCGAGATGGCGCCATGCTGGCAGCCGTCATTCGCTTGATGATCTGTCTGTCGCAGGCGAAACTGTCCCGCGGCTGCGATATCCTCATGTGCTTGGGCGGTCATCTCCATCAGGCGACCAGCATCATGCAATAGTCCCGACCGAGACCTTCCATCGGCTGCTTGGCGTCGTACAGGATCGATGCGGCGAGCGCGTCGCGCGTCATGGGGCGCGCCAGCAGAAAGCCCTGGGCAGTATCGCACCCTGCATCGCGTAGCAGGTTCAGGTCCTCCTGATCCTCGATGCCTTCGGCCACCGTCGTCGCCCCAAGAGCATGCGACAGGTCGATGATCGTCCGACACAGAGCGGCGCGAACCTGGTCGTTCACACAGCCGTCCACGAGGCTTCGATCCAGCTTGACCTCTTTGAACGGGATCTCGCGCAGACGAGACAGACTGGAATATCCGGTTCCAAAATCGTCGATGGACAGGTCGATACCGTAGATCTGCAACTGAGTGCCCGCCTCGTGAGCGGCATCGATGTTTCTCAGAGTCTGTTCTTCGGTGACCTCCAAGATCAGTCCGGGCCAGTCGGGCGACTCGGGCCTCCACTTACGGAGAAGCTTGGCCAGAGGCATGGTGGTGAGGAGCGTGCAGGGTATGTTGATCGCAAGGCGCAGGTCACGACCTGCTTGCTTGAACGTGGACCAATCCTCGCAGGATCGCTGCAGAACGAGTTCCGTCAGCCGACGCATGTCGTCGATCGTGGCATTGGGCAGGAAAGCGCCCGGACCGACGACGCCGTGCTCAGGGTGCCTGATGCGGCACAGGCACTCCGCGCCCGTGAGCAGAAGCGTTTTCGTGTTGAATTTGGGTTGGTACCAGACCTCCACCCACGCGTTGTCGAGCGCTTGGCCGAGGTCGATCCGTCGTTCTCCGACATCCCACTCCTCGGCGACGCCAGTCCGGGTCTGTTCGGAGACTTCTCGGGTCGCATCGTCCACAATCGTCTTGAGATCGTCCAAGCGAACCGGCTTCTGCAGGACCGGAAGCATACGAAGTCCGCGTCGCTCGCCGACGCGCTTCACCCGCTCCAGCATCTCGGCTCTGAAACCACTGATGAGCTGAATCGGGCAGCGCGCATCGACCTGGCTCAAGGCCTGAAGAACCTCGACGGCATCCGTCTGGTTGAGAGACAGATCGAGAAAGATCAGGACCGGCTTCATTGCTCGATAGAGGTCGACGCCGCTCAAATCCGAAAATACGCTCGCCCGAAACCCTAATTCGCTGAGTTCGTCGGCCAGGATGTTGCCCAACAGCCGGTCGTCCTCGAATACGAAAACGTGATTGTCGTCGCTGTCGGCCAAACCATGAGACATGTGAAATTCCATTAACCAATCAAAAGCTGCCTAGTGTATTGGCATATCGGTCTAGCTAAGCGCTGTATTCAATCGATGACAGGTGACTGGTTTAAGGTCAATGAAGATCGAGCAATTGGAGCAGCGTCCCTAACGAACGTTTGCGCATTAGCTGCTTCTGGGTGAGAGAATTTAGTCCGGGCCTACCTGTCGGCGGCCAACCAAAAACGTACTTTACAACTCGAAGTCTGATCTCTGCGGTATTGATCGCTTCAGAGTCTACTACCGAAAGGCGACATCGCAGGCTGTAACGTCTCGATAAAATCTGGAATGGACCGAAACAGTCCACATTTGCGCAAGTTTTGGACTGGTCGCCCGAGCCGCACGCCCAGGCAGACCTGATCGACGGAATCGTCCCCGTATCGCTCGGTCAAGGGCTCGGACTGTAGCAACAGACGCCAACAGACCGGCCCGGCCCGAAGATCGAATCGATCATCAATGAGGCGTTGGCGTCGGCCGAGATTTCGCCGCGGTTCTGGCCCTCGCGCAATTCGGCGAGAGCGGCCTGCCGGGACGGCAGGATATGCCGATGAAAGAGTTTGCTGAGCACGGATGGATCGCTCTGTGCTTCGGCTATCAGGGTCGCCATGACCTTGCCCAACGCCACATGACCCCATCCGGCCCGGCTCTGCCGGGCGACCTTCCCCGTTCCGGGAAGGATTGCGGCCATCCGCTACTCGGCGGCGGCCTGTGCGCCCTCGTCGACATCGGGTTCGTCCTCGGCGTCGACGCCGCGATCGAGCCGCGCCTCGTCGGCCGCATAGGTTTTCGCATCCTGGTCGGTGATGCCGAACCGGGCCGCCACATCGGGGGCGAAGCGCAGGAGATCGGGGCGCAGCCGCAACAGGCTGAGGTCCTTGGACTTGCCTTCCATCATCACGTCGAAGGTCAGGCCCTCGGCCATGCGCATGAAGGTGGCGAACTCGAACGGGTTGGTGAAATCGGCATGCCCGGTCCAGATCGGCGGCCGCAGCACGGTCTTGACGCGGGCCGTCGCCTTCACGGGCGCTTTCAGCAGCTCTCCCGTCTTGCGCTTGGGTTTTCCCGCCAGGGCGGAGGCGCGCTGCTGCGGCGTGATCTTCTGCTTGATCTCGCGCAGCTCGGTGCGGGGCGAGGAGAAGTGGATCTTCGGCCGTACGCCGGCCGGCCAGGTCGCCATGAACCGCTCCAGCGTCTCCCGCATGTCGAGCCGTTCCGGGTTGAGGCACCAGAAATGCTGGTAGTCGAACACGCAGCGGACGCCGGTCCGCTCATGGATCCAGAGCACGTCGGCGGCGGAGAAGCGGATGTCGTCGTTCTCGAGAACCAGGCGGCGCTTCACGTGCTCGGGGCATTGCCCCCAGCCCTCGATCCAGCGGGCGCGGCTGGCCTCGTGGTCGTCGTAGACGCCGCCGACATGCGTGATCATCACGGCCTCGTCGTCCTGCTCCATCCGGTCGAGCATCTCGGCCTGGCTCGCCAAGTCCCAGATGCTCTTGCGGGTCAGCTCCGGATTGGGAGCATTCAGCAGCACGTATTGCGAGGGGTGGAACGAGAGCCGGATGTCGTAGGCTCGCGCCTTGGCGCCGAAGGCCCTGAGCTCGGCATCGCTCTCCGCCACCATGCCGTGAAACTGCGGCATGTCGGGATGGGTCGCGTAAGGCGCGATGTCCGACGAGAGCCGGTACATGTCGAGCCTTTCGCCATGCAGGTAATCGAGCACCTCGTGGAGAAACTCCAGCGAGCATTTCAGGTGCGGGTCTTTCTGCCAGCGACGCGTATCCTGCGTCTTCAGTCCGGGCTTGCCCATGACCTTGACCGGAAAGCCGAGGCGAAGCGGTCGATCAGTAACAGTCATGCTCTTCCGTTGGCTTGGCGACGACGATCCTGTGACGACATAAACGCCGTCGCCTTGCAGAAGATCTCGGGCGGAGGTGCAGAACGTCCATGCCGCATGCCGCCATGCGTCATTCGATCAACCGATGCGGGTCGCGCCGAATGGACCGTCGTCGAGGGACGCCGGACGCGAGGCCCGGCGCAGGATCGACGGATCAGGCCTTCCGGCTGGCTCTGATCCGCTTGGCGCGGACCATCTGCCGGGCCGTCCCGACCGGCATGGGATCGATGCGGGACGCTGAGAAATCGGGTTTGTGGAGGGCGGCGGTCGCCGGTGCGGCATCGATGCCGCGCGGCAGGAGAACGAGACCTGCCATCACGGCCGAGACGGCCATCATCGACAATGCCGTACTGATCCTATGCATGGGGCGCCCTCGTTCGATGACGCAATGTGTCACGATCTGGGCAAAGGTTCCTTAAGGCCGCCACAAAGCTTGCAACGGGGTAAATCCCGCGTTCACCGCTCGGTGAGCCCAGGCAGGTCTGCGACCTGCCCGGGCCTTCCGCGCCGCTCACCTCATCGCCAGCCGAGCGCGGGAGCGACGAGCTTCAGAATGCTCTCGATGACGTGGATATTGTAGGCGACGCCGAGCTGGTTCGGCACCGTCAGGAGCAGCGTATCGGCTTCGGCGATGGCCTCGTCGGCGCGGAGCTCCGCCACGAGGCGGTCTGGCTCCGCCGCATAGGAGCGGCCGAAGATCGCCCGCATATCGTCGATGATCCCGACCTGGTCGCCGCCGCCGCCGTCACGGCCGAAATAGGCACGGTCGCGGTCGCTCACGAGGGCGAAGATCGAGCGCGAGACCGAGACGCGCGGCGTGCGGGTGTGACCGGCCTCGGCCCAGGCCTGGCGAAACAGTCGGATCTGCCGAGCCTGCTGGACGTGGAAGGGCTCGCCGGTCTCGTCGGCCTTCAGCGTGGAGCTTTGCAGGTTCATGCCCTGGCGGCCGGCCCAGACCGCCGTGGCATCGGAGGCGGACCCCCACCAGATCCGGTCCCGCAGGGTCGGGGAATGCGGTTCGATTCGCAGCAGCCCCGGCGGGTTTGGGAACATCGGGCGGGGGCTCGGCGGGGCAAAGCCCTTGCCGTCGAGAGCGGCGAGGAAACGCTCAGCGTGACGGCGCCCCATGTCGGCGTCGGTTTCGCCTTCCGCCGGGGCGTAGCCGAAGTGGCGCCAACCCTCGATCACCTGCTCGGGCGAACCGCGGCTGAGACCGAGCTGCAGGCGTTCTCCGGCGATGAGGTCGGCGGCGCCTGCGTCCTCCGCCATGTAGAGCGGGTTCTCGTAGCGCATGTCGATGACGCCGGTGCCGATCTCGATCCGGCTGGTGCGCGTGCCGACGGCGGCGAGCAACGGGAAGGGCGAGGCGAGCTGGCGGGCGAAATGGTGGACGCGGAAATAGGCGCCGTCGGCGCCGATCTCCTCGGCCGCCTGGGCGAGGTCGATCGACTGCAGCAGGACGTCCCGGGCCGATCGCGTCGCGGATTGCGGCGACGGCGACCAATGTCCGAACGAGAGAAAGCCGATCCTCTTCATGGTGATATCCTCCAGGCGCCTGCCGCGGCCGCGACGCAACTCGTCGCCGCATGCCGATCGCGCGCCCCGCTTTCGCACCGCGCACGACGACGGTGCTGACGCGGATTAGGTCACGCGTCGGCGGCCGCGCAAGAAGGCACACGCCTGTAACCTGTAGACCTGCGCTTCGTCCCCGCCGCGAGACTTGCTCCAGTCGCGAACCTACCTGCGCCGCCCGCCGGGCCGGTTGAACAGAATCGCAGCCATCACGGTGAGACCGGTCGCCACCGCGGTCGTGGCGAGCGGATGCAGGCCCGCCCTCGTGTAATAGCTCTTCTGCCGAACCAGCCCTTTGTAGTCTCCGCGGACGTGGCCCTTCGCCTTGGCCTCATAGATGGCGCCCTGGGGATCGCGCGGCTTCTCCTTGCGTCCCTCGAAATACGAGATGGCCGGCGCGATGAGGTCGTAGAGACCCGGCGCCAGGGCTTCGAAGCTCGAGATCGCCGCCGCGGCGCTGCCCACATAGATGTCGCGCCGGGGATGCACGGCCGCGTGGAGGATGGCTTCGGCGACCTCTTCCGGGCGGTAGAGCGGCGGCGGTAGGGTCGGCTCGGCATCCATATAGTTGCGGGCCCGCTGCGGGATCGGGGTGTCGATCGAGGCCGGCTTGATCAGGCTGATGCTCACCGGCACACCCTCCTGCAACAGCTCCATCCGCAAGGCGTTGGTGAAGCCCTTCACGGCATGTTTCGAGGCGACATACATGCCCTGTAGCGGGAAGGCGACGTCCGACGCGACGCTCCCGACATTGACGAGCGAACCGCCCCTGGCGCGCAGGTGCCCGAGCGCTACCAGCGAGCCGTTGACCGTGCCCCAGAAATTGGTGCGCATCAGCCGCTCGCTGTCCTCTTCGGATACTTCGGCCAGGGTGCCGTACATGGTCACGCCGGCGGCATTGACCCAGGTGTCGAAACCGCCGAAGGTCGCGACGGCGCGATCCGCCACCTCCTGTAGTGCCGCCCGTGAACCGACATCGGCGACGACGTGGATTGCCTGACCGCCCCGGCTCTCGATCCGTGCCTGCTCGGCCGCCAGCACCTCGCCGCTGCGCGCGACCAGCACCACCTTGGCGCCGCGCTCGGCCGCCATGCGGGCCGTGGCGAGACCGATGCCACTCGAGGCTCCCGTGACGACGATCACCTGATGGTCGAGCGGCTTCATGGATCGGGTCATCGGGCGTGTCGTTTCGGTGCGTGTTTTCGAGGATCGTGAGCCTTGGAGCATCGCTTCGCGGAGTTCCTGGCCCGGTCAGTCTCGAACGGGCACGAGACGGACGAGGTTTCGCCAAGTGCCGGACCGCCGGTGTCGCACCGATTCTCAAATGATAGAGCCGGTGCTGAACAGCTTTCAGTGACCCATCGTTATGTCGGCAAGCGCGGCCGCGATCCGGAGCTTTGGGGGGACAGCATCATGAAAGCACTCGTGTGGCACGGCACGGCGGACATCCGCTGCGATTCGGTTCCCGATCCCGTCATCGAGGACGGGCGCGACGCCATCATCAAGGTGTCGAGCTGCGCCATCTGCGGCTCCGATCTCCACCTCTACGATCACTTCATGCCGGGCATGAAGGAAGGCGACATTCTGGGCCACGAGACCATGGGCGAGGTGGTCGAGGTCGGGAAGGACAACAAGGCGTTGAAGGTCGGCGACCGGATCGTGGTGCCTTTCACCATCATCTGCGGCCAGTGCGAGCAGTGCAGGCGCGGCAATTTCTCCGTCTGCGAGCGCTCGAACCGCAACAAGGCGCTCGGCGACGCGGCTTTCGGCCATACGACGGCAGGCCTGTTCGGCTACACCCATCTGACCGGCGGCTACGCCGGCGGACAGGCGGAATACCTGCGGGTTCCCTTCGCCGACGCGACCCACATCAAGGTGCCGAAGGGCATTTCCGACGAGAAGCTTCTCTTCCTGTCCGACATCTTTCCGACGGGCTGGCAGGGCGCCGTTCAGTGCGACATTCAGCCGACCGATACCGTGGCGATCTGGGGTTGCGGCCCCGTCGGCCAGATGGCGATCCGCTCCGCCGTCCTGTTGGGCGCCAAGCGCGTGATCGCCATCGATCGCGTTCCGGAGCGGCTCACCATGGCGGAAGCCGGGGGCGCCGAGACGATCAACTTCGACGAGGTCAGCAATGTCGTCGGGCGCCTGAATGACATGACGGACGGCAAGGGCCCGGAGAAGTGCATCGACTCCGTCGGGCTTGAAGCCCATGCGACGGGCTCGATCGACGCCGTCTACGACCGGGCCAAGCAGGCCATGTTCCTCGAGACCGACCGACCGCACGTGCTGCGGCAGATGATCATGGCGTGCCGGCCCGCTGGTGTCCTGTCGATCCCCGGCGTCTATGGCGGACTGCTCGACAAGGTGCCGTTCGGCGCCCTGATGAACAAGGGCTTGACCGTCCGCACCGGCCAGACCCACGTCAATCGCTGGTCCGACGATCTGCTGCGCCGCATCGAGGAAGGCCAGATCGATCCCTCCTTCGTCATCACCCACACGATGGCGCTCGAGGACGGCCCCGAAATGTATCGCACCTTCCGCGACAAGCAGGACGGCTGCATCAAAGTGGTGATCAAGCCATGAGCGCGCCCTCGACGCTTACCACCCGCGGCGCACGCGGCCGCTCCCCCGGTTCCGGCCCGACGGCGCTGGCCCGCGGTCTCGGCTGGTTCTCCATCGGTCTCGGCCTCGTCGAAACCCTCGCCCCCGCTGCCGTCTGCCGAGTGACGGGACTGCGCGGCCGGACAAAACTCGTGCGGGCCTATGGCTTGCGGGAACTGGCGAGCGGCGTGGCGATCCTGGGCAGCCACGACCCGACGCCCTGGATCTGGGGGCGGATCGGTGGCGACGCGATGGATTTTGCCACTTTGGTGGCGGACCTCGACAGCGACAATCCGCGCAGGGGCAAGGTCATCGCGGCTCTCGCCGTGGCCTCGGGTGTGGCCTTGCTCGACGCGCTCTGCGTCCAGGAGTTCCACGAGAGCAAACGTCTCTCCCCGAAGGGGCAGTACGAGCACTACCGGGCCAGGACGGGCTTCCCACGGCCGGCGAGCGCCATGTCGGGCGCCGCGGCGGATTTTGCCGTGCCGTCGGACTTCCGCATTCCCGAGGCTCTCCGGCCCTGGACGACCGACAAAGCTCCCGGCGCCTGAACCGGCATACCAACCGAGGTCCATACGTGACGCAGCAGATCCCCCTCGCGACCGAAGCCCGGGCTACGGAACGCGTGTTCCGCGGTGGCACCCGTGAGATCGCTCCCGACCTCGCCTACAAACGCCTCGTCATGGTGAATGTCGTCTTCGTCGGCCATTCAGGAGCCGGCGATCGCGGATGGGTGCTGGTCGACGCGGGGCTCGCGGGCACGGCCGCAGCGATCAAGGCCGCAGCCGAGGCGCGCTTTGGGGCCGGTGCCCGGCCCTCCGCCATCGTCCTGACCCATGGCCACTTCGACCATGTCGGAGCCTTGCAGGAGCTTGCAGCGGACTGGGACGTGCCGGTCTATGCACATGCCCTGGAGCGGCCCTACCTCGATGGCTCGGCCTCCTACCCGCCCGGTGACCCGACGGTCGGCGGCGGTCTCATGGCCAACCTGGCCGGTCTCTACCCCACCCATCCGGTCGACGTCTCGTCACGGCTCGAGACGCTGCCGGCGGACGGGACCATCCCGGTGCTGCCCGGCTGGGTCTGGCTGCACACGCCGGGTCACGCGCCGGGCCATGTCTCGCTCTGGCGCGAAGCCGATCGCACCCTGATCGCCGGCGATGCCTTCGTCACCACGGCCCAGGAATCAGCGCTCGCCACGGCGCTGCAGACGGCCGAAATGCATGGGCCACCGCGCTACTTCACGATCGATTGGGACAAGGCTCGCGCCTCCGTGGAGACGCTGTCGGCGCTGCACCCGCGCCTCGCTGTCACGGGACACGGTCTCGCCATGCAGGGCGACGCCATGCGGCAGGCGTTGGCGGCCCTGGCCAAGGACTTCGACAGCGTCGCACGTCCGCGGCGCGGGACGTACCTCACCGATCCCGCCACCGCCGAAGACGGCTCCGCCTATCGGCCGGCCCGGTCGACATCTCCCCTACAACTTGGAAAGCCCGGTATGCGTCGCAGCCACAAACCCTTGTCCGAACAGGTGATCGTCGTTACCGGCGCATCGAGCGGCATAGGACTGGCGACCGCACGGGCGGCGGCCGAGCGGGGCGCCAAGGTCATGCTGGCCTCCCGCAATGGCGAGGCCCTCGCCGATATCGTGCATGACATCCAGGAACGGGGCGGCGAGGCGCAGTTCGTCGTGACGGATGTCACCAGCCGGGAGGACCTCGAGACGCTGGCTGCCGAGACGATCCGCGCCTATGGCGGGTTCGACACCTGGATCAACGATGCCGGCCTGTCGATCTTCGGCCGGCTGGAAGAGATTTCGGACGAGGACCACCGCCGGCTGTTCGAGGTGAATTTCTGGGGCGTGGTCTATGGATCGACGGTCGCTCTGCGGCACCTCAAGACGCGCGGCGGCGCTTTGATCAATCTCGGATCGGTCGCCTCCGACATGGCTCTGCCGATCCAGGGCATGTACAGCGCGTCCAAACACGCCATCAAGGGCTTCACCGACGCTCTCCGGATGGAACTCGTCAACGAGCGCGCCCCCGTGACGGTCACGTTGATCAAGCCGGCCTCGATCGACACGCCGTTCCCGCAGCACGCCAAGAACACGATGGACCGCGAGCCCAAACTGCCTCCGCCGGTCTACCATCCGCGCGATGTGGCGGATGCGATCCTCTATGCGGCGGAGCATGGGACGCGCGACATCTACGTGGGCGGTGGCGGCAGGCTGATGAGCGGGCTGAGCCATTGGGCCCCGCGCGTCACCGACTGGATGGGGGGCCATCTGATGGCGCCCATGCAGCAGAGCCACGACCCTGCGACGGGCTCCGAGGGGGCGCTCTACGCCGTCGGTCAGGACGGAGCCGCGCAGGGCACGTCACCGCATCTCGTCAGAAGAAGCCTCTACACCAGAGGAGCCACCCATCCGCTGGCGACGACGGCCGTGCTGGCCGGCCTCTTCGTCGCCGGTGCCTTCTTGGCCCGCAAACCCCGCGGCCGAGCCTAGACCCAGCGACGACCTGGCGAGCTCCGGACGGGCAAGCTCGCTCGGTTTCGTTTCATCGAAGCGGCGACAACGCAACCGGCCATTCAGGCACGACGCCTGCAGTCACGTCGCAAGTCCCTGCAGTGCGGCGCCGACGAATAGCAACTGAAGGACGGCCCCGACCATCGCCTTGATGCGGAGGCTGCGATTGGCGATTTGCGCGAACCGCTGTGGCGTGTCGACGCCAAGATAGCCCACGAGAATCGCAGGTTGCGTACGGTTACATACCGCACAGCGGCAACAGCCATCCCGCCAGTGCGGGCTTAGGTTGCATGCAAGGATAGGTTTCGTTAAGTCCCGGCCTTGTATGCAATATGCATCGACCCCGGGCCGCAAACCACCGTCATTCGGCGGGTAATTGCCACCGCAAGTCGCACCGCAACATCGCCGATCCACAGGATCTAGCGACCGACCGAATGTCGGGTCTGAGCCGCGGCCATGCAGCCACGCTCAGGTCCGACCCGTCCCTATGTCACGACATTCATGTGTCGAACGGTGCCTCCGGTGCCGTCGGACACCCGTGGCTGAAGGGATCGGACGGACCACACAGGACAGACACCGTGACCGCCACCTCCACGAACCCCGCCGATTCCGTCGTCTACATCACCTCGCTGAAGACCGCCGCCACGGCCACGAGCCCGGCTGTCTACGAGCAGGCATCTGGCGTCCTGATCGCCCCCGACGAGGTGCTGACGGCAGCCCATGCCGTCTACGACGATCACGGCAACCTCCTCACGGGCACGATGGTCAGTCCCGGCTATCAGGGTGGGGTGGTCTACGGCGTCGCCGCTGGGCAGACGACGCATGCCCAGGCCTTCACCGACTGGACGCAGCTCTTGGGGACGCAGCAGGACTTCGCCATCATCCATCTGGCGACCCCCATTACGAATGTACCCGTCATGGCGCTCGGAGCGGATTTCGGCGGCGGGCAGGTCACCATTACGGGCTATCCGGCGGCGACCTCGGGATCGCAGGACAGCATCACCGAAGACGTTACCAAGGTCGAAGGCTACAATGCCTTCCAAGGCGTGGCCCTCGGTGCGCCGGGCGACGCGCATGGCTCGAGCGGCGGGCCCTTGTGGCAATTGGTGAACGGCGTCCCAACCGTCGTCGGCCTGGCGTCGTCGCAGACCGGAACGACTGGCAACTTCCTCCAACTCACCTCTGCCGACGTGACTCAGATCCAGGCCTGGATCTCCCAGGACCATCCGGCAACCGCGGTCGCGGCGGATGCGGCCCCGGTCTCGGCCCCGGTTTCGGCGCCGAGCGTCTTCGATGCCGTATCTTTCCTGTCCGATGACGCTGGGCAGGTCGGCGCCATCCAGGCGCTCGGCTATCTCGACCGGGCCACGGCTCGCGTCGTATCGCTTCTGAACCGGGACGCGGCGAACTTCGGGAGCAGCGCCAATTTCGATGACGTCGCCCACGATCTCCTGAACAAGCTCGGCGACAATGGCAATGCCAGGAACCTGGCCGCCTCCCTGCTGGAAGGCGTGCTCTGGGGGCACGACGGCGGCGCGCCGGGGACCGTCTTGCCTGCCGTCTCGGCCCAGGATCCCGGGATCGTCTCCTATCATGCCAGCCAGCAGGCCGCTCGCGCGGGCTTCCACCTCGGCCACGACCTCCTATCCAACGGATTCTGAGCCCGACGAGGGCGTCGGGCGTCCGGGAGCCTCGGGGCAGAGTCGACCGGCTAGACCTGACGTCCGTTGTAGGCCGCGAAGGCTTTCAGAACTGCCTCGTCCTGCGCCGCTTCGGCTTCGACCGAGACCTTCAACCGTCCGGCCAGGGGTGGGTGGGTCGCCGGGTCATGCTTCGGTTCGCCATCCTCGAGGTCGCTTCCCGCGACCTCGGTTCCGACACTGTTCTGGTCCGCCACCGATACGATGGAGATGGCCCGGCGGTCGAGCCCATATTCCTGCACAAGGTGCTCGACCGTCACCTCGGCGTCGCGGCGGGTCTCGAACTCGGCTGAAATTGTTCGTGTCATGGTTGGGATCCTCTCGACCCATCGACGCCAGGGACCTGCAAAGGTTCCCGTCGCTTCTCGGCCTGGGCTGGTCGCCGTCCTTGGCAGGACGATGTCGACCTTCGGGCAGAGCAGGACGCCGGCTTCAGCGCCTCCTGCCGCGCCCGGCCGGGACGCGGTTGCCTTTGGGTCCCGTCAGCACCGCAGTATTGTCGCGGTTTTCGTCGACCAGCACGCGCCAGCGGGCCAGCCGCTCCGCGTCCAGCGTTCCTGCGGCAACGGCGGCGCGGACGGCGCAACCCGGCTCATGGTTATGCGTGCAATCGGAATATTTGCACGAGGGGGCAAGCTCGATGATCTCGGCGAAGAGAACGTCGAGCCCATGCGCCGTGTCGCCGACATTGAGCGTCCGCATCCCCGGCGTGTCGATGACCCAGCCTCCGCCCGCGATGGCGTGAAGCGACCGGGCGGTCGTGGTGTGACGCCCCTTGTCGTCGTGCGACCGGACGCCTCCGGTGGCCTGGGACTGCTCCCGGCCGGGGCCGGTCAGCGTATTCACCAGCGTCGATTTGCCGACACCCGATGAGCCCACCACCGCGACGGTCTTTCCCGGGCCGCACCAGGGCGCCAGCATGTCGATCGCGCCGGTCGAGCGGGGATCGATCGACAGGACCGTCAGGCCGCGCTGCAAGCTGGCGGCCTGGCTGCGCTCGGTCTCGGTCTCCGCGGTGGTGTCGCCCTTGGTGAGCAGGATGACAGGTTCGATCCCGCCCTGGATCGCGAGGGCCAGATAGCGCTCCAGGCGGTCGAGGTTGAAGTCCGCGTTGTGCGATGTGACGATGAACAGGGTGTCGACGTTGGCGGCGGCGAGTTGCTTGGTGCCGGTTCCCGCCACGTGCCGCTCCATCACGGTTCGGCGCGCCAGGCAGCGGACCAGGGCCTCGGTCTGCGGCTCGACCAGCACCCAATCGCCGACCGCGAAAAGGCCGGTGTTGATCAGCGTCGGGCTGGTCAGCTTGACGGGTCCGTCGGGCGATACCCCCGTCAGCCGGGACCGGTGGACCGTGGCGATGCGCCGAGGCTCGAGCGCCGTCTCCGACGTCGTCACCTGGCTCTCGAAGAAGGTGGACCACCCCAGATAGCCCAGGGTGTCGACGCGCAGGTCGGCGGGCTCCGTCACGGTCTTCGACACGCCATCTTTTCACCTCGGGACAGGGAGCGCCTGATCGCAATCCGTGTCGCTGTTCGAAGCCGGAGCCAGGGAGAGTTCCATCGCAGGACCTCCCGCGGCTCCGATCGTCGGACGGACACGTAGCACGGCCCGTCCCGCGTCCGAAGCGGGGCCAGATCGCTGTAGCACGCCGGGTCCGTGCGGCAGGCTGAGGATCGCAAGCGGATCGGCTTGGGAGAAACTCTGCACCGGCAGCTTCCGCCGACCAATGGTGGGCCCTCCATAAGACTCGCCGCTCAACGCGACGGTGCTCGCTTGGCCATCGCCTGAGGGCGCGCTAAAGGTTTGCGTTACCCGAGCGCACGATGGGGCCGTCAGTGTCGAACGCATCCGTTGTCGATCAGAGCGTGCCCGCAGCATCCGAGCCGCAGCCCCAGCCGGAGGCCATCCACGGCCATTCCAAGGCGAGTTCCGTCGGTTTGGGATTGGCCGCCCTCGGCATCGTCTTCGGCGATATCGGCACGAGCCCCCTCTACACGTTGAAGACGGTGCTCGACACAGCCGGCAAATCGGACGCTCCGACGGTTCTCGGCATCCTCAGCCTGCTGATCTGGACCCTCATCGTCGTCGCCACGATAAAATACGTCACGGTCGCCATGAGCATCGGCAACGATGGCGAGGGCGGTATCCTGGCCCTGATGGCGCTCGTCGCCGACAAAGCGCGTAAGCGGCCCGTCATCGTCGCGATCGGCCTCTTCGGCGCAGCCCTGATCTATGGCGACGGCGCCGTCACGCCCGCCATTTCGGTCCTGTCGGCGCTGGAGGGGCTCAACATGGTGGCGCCGTCCTTCGAACCCTGGGTTCTTCCGGGCGCCGTCGCGGTCCTGGTCGCCCTGTTCCTGATCCAGCCTTTCGGCACGGCGAAGATCGGCAAGGCCTTCGGACCCGTGATGGCGCTGTGGTTCCTGGTTCTCGCCGTCATGGGCGTCTCGGGCATCGTGCACCACCCGTCCGTCCTGGCCGCCATCAATCCCCTCCACGCCGTGACCTTCCTGATCTCGGGCGGCTCGAGCGCCTTTCTCGTCCTCGGCGGCGTCTTTCTCTGCGTGACGGGAGCCGAAGCTCTTTACGCCGATATGGGACATTTCGGCCCGAAGCCGATCCGCATCTCCTGGCTCGCGGTCGTGTTTCCCTGCCTCGTCCTGAACTACGCCGGCCAGGCCGCCATCGTGCTCGACGGCGCGCCGATGGACGGGAACATCTTCTACCGGCTCTGCCCCGGACCGCTACTGGTGCCCCTGGTGATCCTGTCGACGCTGGCCACCATCATCGCGAGCCAGGCCATCATCACCGGCGCCTTCTCGATGACACGCCAGGCCATCCGCCTCGGCTGGCTACCACGCCTCATGGTCAAGCAGACCTCGGCCGAGGGCTACGGACAGATCTACGTCGGGACGGTGAACTGGCTGCTCATGATCGTGACCCTGGCCCTGACCCTCGGGTTCCGCAAGTCGGGCAGTCTTGCCAGCGCCTACGGCATCGCGGTCTCGCTGACCATGCTGATGACGACTGTTCTCCTCTACATCGCCATGCGCGAGATCTGGAAATGGAGCGTGCCGGTCGCCTGTACCCTGGCGGGCCTCTTCCTCGTCGTCGACGTGGCCTTCTTCACATCGAACCTCGTCAAGCTCCTCGACGGCGGTTACGTGCCGCTGCTTCTCGCCTGCTGTGTCTATGGGGCGATGTGGATCTGGCACCATGGGACCGAGGCCGTCGGGGTGCGGCTGGTCGAGAACATGGTCCAGGTCGGGGATTTCACCGCCCAGGCGGTGGCGCTCCAGACGCCGCGCGTGCCCGGCACGGCCGTGTTCCTGACGCGCACCGACATGGACGTGCCGCCGTCGCTCGTCTGGCATTTGGAGCACAACAAGGCCCTGCACGAACGCATCGTCGTCCTCACCGTCTCGACGGCACCGGTGCCCTACATGCGAACGGGAGAGCGACTGACGATGGAGGAGATCGCGCCCAATTTCTGGCGGGCGAAGGCGACCTTCGGCTTAATGGAGCCTTCGGAAATCCCGGTGCTGCTCGAGGGCGCCAGAGATCATGGCTGCGATGTCGGCCTCGACGACGTGACCTATTACGTGGGCCATGCCACCATCATGCATCGCGATGACGGGCAGGGGATGCCGCGGTGGCTGGAGGCCCTCTATGCCGCCATGGAACGGAATTCGAGCCACGTCGGAGACGTGCTCCGTCTGCCTCCCGAATCGACGGTCGAACTCGGGCGGCAAGTCTCGATCTGAGACCTGAGCCATCCCGATGCGATCCGATGGGTCTTGAGACGGGGGAGGGTCTCCAGTCGATCCACGACGGTGCGGGGTATGTCTTACCGCCTGAGCTTGATCACCCGCTCGGGTACGCTGTCGCTCATCGTCCTCACCATCTCCAGCCGCAAACCGAGCAGATCGATCCAGACCGACAGGGTCAGGCATAAAATGACCGCGGCCGCTCCGATGAAGAGAACTGGATGGTCGGACGACAGGTTCAGGACACCCAGCATGAGGCGTCCGACCAGACTGTCCGCCATTGTAACGATTGTGTTCCACATCGATCCGCTCCTTGCCCTATGGAGCGGTGGTCGCAAATTGTGGTCCGGACGCCGTGCCGTGCCGGGCGTTCTCGAGCCTGTCAGGCCGTTGTTGAAACGGAGCTTCGTCTTGAGCCGGTGAACAGGCTCATGCTTCGAAGCTGGCGTTCGACAGCAACGGAATGACAAGCGCTAGGGCTTGTCGCCCTCATGGAACGAGGCCGCAAAGGCTCCTGGCCTGTTCGATATACCGGCCGGCCAGCCCGGTCCTCGTGTAGCTTCTCCCTCTGCATGGGATATCAAATGCGGCTCATGCCATGCACCGCCGTCGAGGCGGACGAAGCCGCATTCGTGGTCGTGGGCTTCCTCAATAGGGCGAAGCCTCAGGTAGTGTCCTAATTTGATTGCTTGAAACCCTCTTAGTAGATCCTAAGCCACACGCCTTATGTTGCCGGAGGCAAGGTGCTTGTCGATCTTGATGTCTGCGCCGATCAAGTCGCCGGCAATCCCTGCTGCTACCAGATCCTCCTCACTAATGGTGATGCAAGTGCGGCTGATCTGCTTCAGAGGCGCACCGCGAATCATGAGGTGAATGAAGTCCACGAACCCTGGATATTCACCTTTTCCCAATAGGAGTCCAATTTCAGGAAAATCGATTTGATCAACAAGGATCTCAAATCTTGCTGTTTCTCTGGAATTACTCATAGCCGTCGTCTCCCATCTATATGGTCGTCTGCTCCACCAAATCGTGCAGCGACCATAGCCGATCCGATACCCCGGCCGCCATAGCCGGTGTGACCCGGTGCTTCGAATGGATCCGCACGAAATTATAGTGAGCGAAGTGAAGCCCCACGGCCGCCTGCAGGTTCTCCACCTTCTTGCTGAAAGCGTTTGTGAGGCGGGTGAACCGGCGCATGCTCATGCGCATGGTGAGGTTCTGCCGCTCGATAAGGCTCGTGGAGATGTGCTTCCGGTCGGGGCCGCCCTGGATGACACGCTTCTCGACGCTCACCACCTGGGGCGGGCTGTAGCGGCCAGCGCCGGCATGCTCGGCCTCGTACATTTTTACCACCTGCCCGTAGTCGACATCGGCGCCGAAGGCTTCCTCTGTAGCCTCGACGTAAGCCGCGAGCGCATCGGACGAGAGCTGCACCCTGTTCGCCATACGGCCGGCGAGATCGCCCATGAACGCCTTTGCGGTCGGAAGATCCCGCTTGCCGATGCGGTAGGTCGGCACGAGCTTGGTATCGGCATCCAGGGCGACGAAGGTCCACTGATCGCCGACCCGCTCCTGATCGTCGTTGGCCGTCACCTGGCGCTGCTTCTTCTGCACGTAGGTCCAGATCTCATCGACCTGCAGCCGCTGGCACGACAGCTCGCGCATCTGCTCATCCATGAGGGCCGCACAGCCCGTTCCGACCTCGACAAGGAGGCGCATCACGGTATCGCGATGGATGCCCGTCATGCGCTCCGTGGAGCGGATGGAGTTGCCTTCCACGAGGCAGCCGATGGCTTGGGTGCGGCGGTCGAGAGAAAGGCGGTTCATGGGGCTTGCCTCGCGTCTGGTGTATATGATTATATAGACACCGAAGCGGCTGTCAATGGAGTCATATACGTGGATTTCAGAGAAGCGATTGATGACCTTTGCGAGAGGGTCGGTCACGAAGATGTAGCCGAGGTGCTCGGCGTCTCCGTGCAGGCGATAAGGCAGGCCCGCATGAACGAGACTGCGAAGGCCCACCGTAAGCCTCCTAAAGGCTGGGAGGGCGCGATAATCAAGCTCGTGTCCGACCGCATAGAGAGGGACAAGCAGTTGATTTCTGTGCTCCTAAATCGTTGTGAGCGAGTTTGATGCGACTTTGATTTTACCCTACAAACTGCATGGTGAATCAAACGGGGGTCAAAGTGCGTCGTCCAGCGACAGAGGCGGAGAGAGCGATCGATCGCATTGCTGCGGGCGCGGCGGCAAGGGACTGTGAAAGTTCTACCCTTGATTTTAAGGAAGAGAAGGCAGTTTCGAAGGAAACAGACAAGATATTAGCTGAAGCGGCTATCTGCTTTGCAAATACGGCGGGCGGAGTAGTCGTTTTAGGTGTGAGTGACAAGGTTAAGGGCACTAATGCATTTACGGGAACAACACTCAAGCCAGATCAAATTAAACAGAGAATCTATGAGCTCACGCGTCCACATCTAAACGTTGAGGCTGTCGTTCATTCTAAATATAATAGTTTAATTTTAATACATGTACAGCAAAGCTCAGATATCCATTCAGACACTCAAGGAAGAGCCACTCGCCGTATCAATCTGGATTGTATTCCGATGGACCCCGATCAACAGGCCCGTTTTAGGGAAGAGCGCCGAGGGTTAGATTGGTCGTCGGTGTCAAGTGATAAGTCGATTGATGACATCTCACAAGAAACTTTGTCGCAAGTACGGGGGATCTTATCTCGCTTCAATGACGAACGACGAAAATTGGCAGCTCTTCGCAAGAAGGACCTTTTAACTGCGTTAGGTGTTCTGAGTTCAGGCAATACTCTAAATCGTGCTGGAGAAATACTGCTGTGTGAGGATGACAGTAATGCCTTAATCGTTTATCAGTATCGTAACACTCCCGGAGGAGAACCAAAGAACGTTAGCCGTCTCACAACTCCTTACGTAAGTGCCTTTTCGCGTTCGATGGAATTTATCGCAGCGCGCCGAGTGTCAACGCCATTGAACCTGCCAGACGGACAGCAGGTGACGATCGAAGATTTTCCTCGTCTCGCAGTTCGTGAGGCCATATCTAATGCGATTTGCCATCGTGATTACCACCTCGAAGGTCCTATCACGATTGAGCATTCTCCTGAGATATTCTCCATAACTTCTCCTGGTCCACTAGTGTCTGGTGTGACACCAGAGAATATAATCACGACGACTTCTCGACCACGAAATCCAGCCTTAGCTAAAGCCGCTAGAATTTTAGGGTTCGCAGAGGAACTCGGACGAGGCGTCGATCGAATGTATCGAGAGATGATTCGATCCGGAAAACAAATACCGGTCATTGAGGCATCCTACGACAGAGTACGCGTTGCGTTGGTAGGAGGGGCACCGGACACTAACATTGCGCGTTTTGTCGCTACGCTGCCGGAGGCAGAACAAGAAGATACCGATACGATGATTGTTCTGCTTAAGTTGTGTCAGATGAGGACGACTACAGCAGTATCTATGTCATCTTTCCTTCAGAAAAGCGTGGAGGAAAGCGAGTTTGTTCTGAAGCGGCTTGCGACAGAACCTGTTGCGCTCCTTGAAAGGACTCGCGCTACGGTTAGTCGATCTGCAGGTACGTATAGATTGAGAAGCGATGCGTTAAAAAAACTCGGTGCGGCCGTTGTCTATCAACGAAGAACCGCAGACGAGATAGACAAAAAAGTTATCGCTCACGTGCGCGAGTACGGGAAGATCACAAATAGAACCCTTCAGAATGTGTTCGACGTTCACGTTTTTAAGGCGAGAGATATCATTTCAGATTTGGTGCAGAGGCAAATACTGCAGCGCGTTTCCGAAACAGCTAGGGGAACCAAGGTAGAGTGGGGAGCCGGTCCCGGCTTTCCTATCACGCGAAAGAAGAAGGTAGGTGGTTCGGTGAAATCGCAGACCGATGCGGATCAGTTGCCTCTTTGGGAGGCTGGCAACCATGATAAAGAATGAATTGAAGATCACTGTCGAGTCTCAGCATGGCGGCACGGCGCGCTTCCGCGAGGTCGCCCCTGTGTCAGAAACATTCAACGGTCAACCCGTGTGGGAAGGCGAGGTCCATGTCTTTGACCTCGACGGCCACCCGAAGGCTACACGAGCCTACGCGTGGTCATCGCCAGTGGACGGAAGCGATCGGAGACGGTTCTATGCCGTGCTGCACCTGGGGCCGATCCGGTCGGCTAGGGACGCAGTGAGGGCGGCGATCGTGGCGGAACATCGGGCGCAGAACCTATGAAGTGGATTGCTCTCCTACTGGCCGGTCTATCTGCAGCGACGGGCATGGTAGCCGCGATCCTGTGGTTTGTAGCCAGCCGTGTCGACATTGTCCCTCACCACGTCATTTTAGGGCGAGTGATGCCTGTGCCTACCTCCGACACGGAGATATGGATCAATGCCGTTCGAAACACTCTCGCAAAGTCAGGGCGGCTAAATCGTCATGCGGCAGGCTGGACAGCCGCTTCAGTCCTATGCGCCGGCTTGTCGTCGCTAGCTGGTGCACTCTAGAATTCAAATTAGGACACTACCAAGCCTCACGCTTGCTTGACTGGCTTCGACAATCCCAAACTGTGCCACGGGCGCTCCTCCCGAACGGCTTCAGACGGCCGAGGTCGGGAGGCCTAAAGGAAATAGTCTGGCGGAAGAACCAGCAAAACAGGCTCGGCTTCCCGAAAACGGCAAAAAGGGCCGAGACGTAAGTCTCGACCCTTTTTCGTCAATGATCGAACATCCGACCCTCGTGTCAGCCTGTTGGCTGCAACGTGACCCGGACAGCCGATCGGGACATCACTCCGCCTGGAGCTTGTCCGCGGACATCTTGCCCGAGCGCTTGTCAGCGACCAACTCGTACGAGAGCTTCTGGCCCTCGTTGAGGTTGCTGAAGCCGGCGCGCTCGACGGCGGAGATGTGGACGAAAACGTCCTGGCCACCGTCGTCGGGCTGAATGAAACCGAAGCCCTTTTGGGCGTTGAACCACTTAACTGTACCAGTCGTCATCGTCGTTATCTCGCTAGTAGGTACAACCCAACGGGTCAGACCTGTCCGTGTTCCATGCAGATCGAACGCTCGAGTGACCGCGCGGCCTGCCTTGGAAGGTGAAGCTGTTTCGGCTGTATGCTGAGCGGCCTGTCAGCGCCGGTGAATCATCCTACCTAGCGTGTAGCCGACGAATGCGACAGCGGCAACCTTTACCAAGGGGTGTCCGAAATCAATTGTTGAAGCGCCCTGACGAAACCGGGCTGAAGCGGCCGGAGCCGGCGTGTCGCCGACCTGACGAGACCAGTCCTGGAAGCTGCGTGGAGCCTGATCGGCCAGGGGCTGCGGATGTTCTTCAGGATGGAGAGGTCGTGGGCTCAGTGGCATGGTGGCTCCTTGTCGGAGTGGAATGAGCCGAGACCGTCTTAGTTCCTCGCGAGGCGGTGTCCTAGGAAGGTGATCGTCAGACCGCGGCCGCGGATGTGCCGGGACCTTTCTGCAGGGCGATCTGCCGAGCGGCCTTCGGCCGACCGCGATCGAGTCCGAACGCATCGACGACGGGATCGGTCCGGCCTTCCGATCGACCTGCACAGGATCGCGTGTCATCCGCCGCGGATCATTGTGGACTGCCGCCGGGCAGGGGCGGCGACGGCTGGCCGCAGGACCCCGTGTCCGTGGCCGACGTTAAGCCTTCATGATGCGGACCACGGATCCGCTGTTGTGAAAGATCGATCATGCCCGGAAACGAAAATCCGCTGTCGCGCCGCCAGATCGTCGGCGGCGCAGGGCTCGGCTTGGCCGCCATGGCGGCCGCCACTCCGGCCTCGGCTCAGGCGACGCCACCCGCCATGGTGGCCAAGCCGTTGCAGGATCCCACGACCAAGTATCCGCGGCCGCCCTATCCGCGCCAGTCGCAGCCTTGGCCGGGGCTCGCCGGCCAGATGGACCCGAAGCCCGATCACGGAGAGACGAGCTACAAAGGGTCCGGCCGATTGGCCGGCCGCAAGGCTCTGATCACGGGCGGAGATTCCGGCATGGGGCGTGGCGCCGCCATTGCCTATGCGCGGGAAGGTGCGGATGTCGCCATCAACTATCTTCCGGAGGAGGAGGCCGACGCTCGCGAGGTCGTCGACCTGATTCGCGCCGCGGGTCGCAAGGCCGTTCCAATCCCCGGCGACCTGCGGGACCCTGCCTTTTGTCGGCATCTCGTCGAGGAGGCGACGCGTCAACTCGGCGGCCTCGATATCATCGTCAGTAATGCGGGGCGGCAGCAGTCCCGGGCGTCGATCCTGGACGTCTCAGACGAGGACTTCGACGCGACGATGAAGACCAACATCTATGCGCCCTTCTACATCATCAAGGCGGCCCTGCCGAACCTGAAGCCGGGCTCCGCCATCATCGCCACGACCTCGGAGCAGGCCTACGACCCGTCGCCTGACCTCTATGATTATGCGCAGACCAAGGCGGCCACGATGAACTTCGTGAAGTCGCTGGCGAAGCAATTAGGGCCGAAGGGCATCCGCGTGAACGGCGTCGCTCCCGGCCCGATCTGGACCCCGCTGCAGGTGTCGGGCGGCGCGTCCGAGGGGAAGGTCGTGACGTTCGGCGCAACGACTCCGCTCGGACGTGCGGGTCAGCCGGCCGAACTCGCCGGCATCTATGTCCGGCTCGCGGAGGACGACGGCAGCTTCACCACCGGCAACATCTACGGCGCCGGCGGTGGCCAGGGTCAACCATAAGCGCTCGGCCCCGGATGAATCTCACGACCTGACAGGAACCATGACCATGTCGAAGACCGGTCTCTGGCGAGTGGCCGCCCTGGCGGCGGCCCTCGGCTCTGCCGCCGCCGAGGCGCAGACCCCCATTCCTCCATCGCCGAAGAACTTCGTCATGGACGCTGCGCAGAGCGACCAATACGAGATCCTGGCCGCGCGCGTCGCCGAGGTTCAAGGGCAGGACCCGCGCGTTCACGCCTTCGCCGAACGGATGATCCGCGATCATACCCGCTTGAGCCAGGATCTGCGCACGGCAGCCTTGGCCTCCGGCCTGCCGCCGGTGCCACCTAGCCTCTCCAGTGATCAAGCGAGTCTTCTCTCTGCGCTGCAAAGCCTTCGGGGTAGCGATTTCGACAAGGCCTATGCGCGCCAGCAGGTTCTGGCCCATACCCAGGCCGCTGCCGTCGAGGACAGCTTCGCCACGGGAGGGGCGGATGCGGGTCTGCGCAAGGCAGCGCAATCGGCGCTGCCCTCTATCCAGGATCACCTGAACATGGCGCAGCAGCTTCGCACGGAGCTCGGCGGCAACTGAGCCGCGACGGGTAGCACCGCGGTCCTGGGCTGATCAGCAGTTCTCGGCGGTGAAGATCCGCACCGGCGTCAGTACAGTGGCGGCGGTGCCGTCGGCTCGCCCGAGCAGGCGGGCCATCGTGTCGGCGATGGACTGGACCTCGGTCGAGGGATCCTGGTCCACGATGGCATGGATCTGCCGCGCCCGCAGCAAAGTAAGGCGGTCACCGGTGAGTTCGTGGGTGATGAACACGACCTCCGCAGGCCCGGCTGCCGCGATGGCCATCACGACACGGTCGGCCCCGGCCGAGGTCAGGTAGATCCCTTTCAGGTCGGGGTAGGTGCGTAGGGCCGTTTCGGCGACCTCGCCGGCCCCTAGCGCCGTCTCCCGGCTTTCGACGACCGCGACGACCCTGCAGGCCGGGAAGTGCTGGCGCAGCACGTCGCAAAAACCCAATTCCCGGTCGCGATGCCCCGCCATGGACCGTAGACCCGTGATCATCACGATGTCGCCGCCCGTCGCACCGATGAAGCGGCCCATCAGCTCGCCGGAAACGCGGCCGCCTTGAATGTCGTCCGGCCCCACATAGGCATGCCGTCCGCTATCCGGAACGTCGGTTGCCAGCGTGGCGACCGGGATCCTGGCCGAGGCACGGCGGAGGGCTGCCGCGATCTCCGCGCCGGCCGGGCTCGCGACGACGAGGCCGTCGTGCTGCCGTGCCAGCCTGTCGATCAGGCCGGGAATGCGGTCCGCCCGGTTCGGGTCGAGGTGGTGCACCAGGAACTGCATGTTGAGATCGAGAGAAGCGCGGTTGATCGCCGAGAAGGCTTGGCCCAGCGCTGCATGGAACGGGTTGGCGGGGGACTGGATCAGAACGGCGACGCGGAGCCGATGCGTGTAGCCCTGGCCCAGGTGCCGGTCGATCTTCAGACGCCGCGCCGCCGAGAGCACGCGCTGCTCCCTGTCGGGCCGCACGCCGCCGCGCCGGTTCAGCACGCGGTCCACCGTCGCCATTGAGACGCCCGCGAGCGCAGCGACATCCTGGATCGTCGGCTTGCGCGGCATGGGCGGGATCTGTCTTGAAGGGATCCCATCATTTTCCTGTCTGATGCGCGCCGGCGCAATAGGGCATCCTCGGCTTCTCAAGAGTGCCGACCGGCGCCGCCGGGAGGGAGCCGATGACCATCACGATCACCACGGCGCCCTGCTGCTGGGGCGTCGACGATATCCGCAATCCGCACCTGCCCCCTTGGGAGCGGGTATTCGACGAGGCTGCGGCGGCCGGCTACGGTGGGCTGGAACTCGGACCCTACGGCTATGCGCCGCTCGATGCGGACCGGGTCGGGCGGGCCCTTGCCGAGCGCGGCCTCACGAGCGTGGCCGGCACGATTCTCGATGATCTCGCTTCGGGGGCGAACCGCGAGAGCCTGCCCCGGCAGACGGACGAGATCTGCGCTCTCCTGACCCGGCTGCCGCCTCCGGCGCAGGCCGACGGGCAGAGTTTCCCCGCGCCCTACCTCACCGTCATGGACTGGGGCCACGACGAGCGCGACTATGCGGCGGGGCACTCCGACCGAGCGCCGCGGCTCTCCGAGGCCGCCTGGGCCGATCTCGTGGCGAACATCCGCGCCATCGCGCGTCTCGCGCGCGACCGTCACGGCGTGCAGGCCGTCATCCACCCGCATGCGGGCGGCTATATCGAATTCACCGACGAGGTGGCCCGCATCGCCGCCGACGTGCCCGCCCACGAGGCCGGGTTCTGCATCGACACGGGCCACAGTGTCTACGCCGGCCTCGACCCGCTCGAGACGCTGGTGCGCTACGCCGACCGGCTCGACTACATCCACTTCAAGGACATCGACGCCGAGGTCTTCGCCGCCGTCATGGGGCAGCGCATTCGTTTCTTCCAGGCCTGCGCCTTGGGCGTGATGTGCCCGATCGGCCGCGGTGTCATCGACTATCCCGCCATTCGCGAGGCGCTTCACCGCATCGGCTACGGCGGCTTCATCACGGTCGAGCAGGAGCGCGACCCGCGCCACGCGGGGGGCAGCCTCGCCGACGTCAAGGCAAGCCGCGACTATCTCCGCGGCATCGGGTTCTGACAGAAAGGCAAGAGACATGATCAACGGCGAGAGACGGACGGCGCGACCGATCCGCTGGGCCATGGTGGGTGGCGGGCGCGGCAGCCAGATCGGCTACATCCACCGCTCGGCCGCCCTGCGCGACCGGACCTTCGACCTCGTCGCAGGCGCCTTCGATATCGATCCGGCGCGCGGCAAGGCTTTCGGAGCGGATCTGGGCCTCGACCCCGAGCGCTGCTACGGCGATTACGAGGCGCTCTTGGCCGGCGAGGCTTCGCGCCCGGACGGCATCGAAGCCGTGTCGATCGCGACGCCCAACAACACGCATTTCGCGATCGCGAAAGCTGCGATGGAACGCGGCCTCCACATCGTCTGTGAGAAACCCCTCTGCTTCACGGTGTCCGAGGCCGAGGAGCTCCGGCGCCTTGCCGACGCGCGCGGGCGGATCGTCGGCGTGACCTACGGCTATGCGGGCTACGGAATGATCGAGCAGGCCCGGGCCATGGTGGCGGCGGGCGAACTCGGCGAGATCCGCCTCGTCAACCTGCAGTTCGCCCACGGCTTCCATAGCGCTGCCGTCGAGCTCGACAATCCCGCGGTGCGCTGGCGCGTCGACCCGCGCTTCGCCGGGCCGAGCTACGTGCTGGGTGACCTTGCCACGCATCCGCTCTACATTTCGGAGGTCATCTGCCCCGAGCTGAAGATCCGGCGCCTCCTCTGCACGCGGCAGAGCTTCATCAAAAGCCGCGCGCCGCTCGAGGACAATGCCGTCACGCTGATGGAATACGAGGGCGGCGCTTTCGGCACGCTATGGACCAGCGCCGTCAATGCCGGTGCTATTCACAGCCAGAAGGTCCGGATCGTCGGGTCGCGGGCAAGCCTTGAGTGGTGGGACGAACGGCCGAACCAGCTGTCCTTCGAGGTCCAGGGCGAGCCTGCCCGCGTGCTCGAGCGCGGCATGGCCTATCTCCATCCCGAAGCGCTCGCCGACGACCACATCAGCGTGGGCCATCCGGAAGGGCTGTTCGAAGCCTGGGCCAACCTTTACGGTCGCTTCGCCGAGGCCATGGAGGCGACGGATCAGGGCGATACCGCTCGCCTGGCCGCGCTGCGCTACCCCGATATCGCGGCCGGCGTCGAAGGGGTACGCTGGGTCGAGACTTGCGTCCGCTCGGCCGACGCCGGTGGGGTGTGGGTGGACTATCGATAGGCTTCGACGCAGTTTGGAAGGCTGGTGTCGTTGCCGACCTGTCCGGCGTCGGAGTCCCGACTTGGAGAGCTCGGCCATGGGTGAACCCTCTCCAGCCACTGCCGTGGCGGCCGACACGGAGGGTGGGCGGAGGTCGTGACCTTGCCGCAGAGCAAGCGTCACGAAGCGAAGGTCGAGCTTGCGAGTCGCGCCAAGATCCGGCTATTCCGGCTGAGCAAGCCGTTCGATTGCTGATTGAAGAAGGGTGTGATCGGCTGCAAGACGTAGGGTATGACAGTCATGATCATGGACCGTGGGACTGCCGAGGCCGGCGTAATCGTTCCGCTCGGGAGCGTAGGACTTCTCAGCCGCCGGTCGTTTCTGGTCGGCTCGGCTGTCGGGTTCGGTGTGCTCGGGCTGGCCGGCTGTGCGACGTCCGACGATTTGCTGCGCGCCGAAGCGGCGAAGGTCTACGGACCCTTGCCCGACGAGAAATTCCCGATCCCCGCCGTCGACATCAGCAAGGTCGATCCGAAATACTTTCGGCGGACCGTGCAATACGAGTCCAAGGAAGCCGTCGGCACGATCGTCGTCGATCCCAAGAACTTCTACGTCTACCGCATCGAAGGCGACGGAGCCGCCACCCGGTACGGGGCCAATGTCGGCCGCGATGGTTTTCTGTGGAGCGGTGACGCCTATGTTGGACGCAAATCCGAGTGGGCGACCTGGACCCCGCCCAAGGAAATGATCCAGCGCCAGCCCGAGGCCGCCAAATACGCCCGTGGCATGCCGGGCGGCCTCGACAATCCTCTCGGCGCCCGTACGCTGCATCTCTATCAGAATGGCAAGTATACGCTCTATACGATCTATGCCAGCAGCGAGCCGGACTCGATCGGCACAGGCCGCACGAGCGGCTGTGTCGGCCTGCTCAGCCAGGACATGATCGATCTCTATTCAAGAACGCCGGTCAAGACGAAGGTGGTTGTCCTGCCAGCCTAGGTCAGTCCGGTGTGCGGAACTCGCGTGCCCGTCAAACGTGCGAAGACGGCTTCGATGCCGTCTTCAGCTGGTGGCAGGAGTCCTCGACCAGTAGGCCAGGACGAGGTGCTCCATCTGGGTCTGCCATTTCGCATCCTCCATTCCCACAACCGACCCGACCTTCGCCCGTCTGACGCTTGAGCAGCGCTCGCCCACCATATCAGCACGCAAAACCAACATTTCGGCATGCAGAATACTGCTCATGCCTGCACGATAGCGTCGCTCTACACGGCGAACGTCGGCGCGCCTGTCGCCGATCAGCAGAGGTCGGAACATGCCCAAGGTCCTGGAGATCGCGGCCGAGCCCTATGCCTTCGACCTGGCGCCAGCCCAATGCGCGCTGCTGATCATCGACATGCAGCGCGACTTCCTGGAGCCGGGCGGCTTCGGCGAGATGCTCGGCAACGACGTGTCCCAGTTGCGCCGCACGATCGAGCCGAACCGGCGCCTGCTGCAGGCTTGGCGCTCGGCCGGCCTCCTCGCCCTCCATACCCGAGAAGGGCACCGGCCCGATCTCGCCGACCTGCCGCCCTCGAAGAAAATCCGCGGCCGCAGCGCCACCTCGATCGGCGATGCGGGCCCGATGGGCCGAATCCTCGTGCGCGGCGAGCCGGGCCACGACATCATCCCCGAGCTCTATCCCGCGCCCGGCGAGCCGGTGATCGACAAGCCCGGCAAGGGCGCCTTCTTCGCCACCGACCTGCACGCGATCCTGCAGCATCGCGGCATCCGGCAGCTCATCGTCACCGGCGTGACCACGGAAGTCTGCGTCAACACCACCGTGCGCGAGGCCAACGACCGCGGCTACGACTGCCTCGTGCTCGAGGATTGCTGCGGATCCTACTTCCCCGAATTCCACGCCATGGGCGTGAAGATGATCAAGGCGCAGGGCGGCATCTTCGGCTGGGTCTCGCGATCCGATGCCGTCATCGGGCCGCTCGCCGCATGGAGCCAGGACCGCATCGGATCCAGCACGGGAGGCCTCGAGCCATGACATTGTCGGGGCATCGCGAGAGGGCGTAAGCGCCTGTGGGTTCCCGCGAGAGGGGGGACAGTCGGCGCTCGTCTCCCATGCCCGGATAGCGCCGTTCCGAGCCGCAGAGGTCAGGCTAGCCGCTGAGGCTCGCCAGTCTGCGCGGAGATCGTGGCGGCATCGGCGAGGATCTGAGCCCGCCATCCATCCTCCCCAGAAGGTGACGGCGCCCGGTTCTCGGTGAGGCAGTCGAGGAAGTGGTCGAGCTCGCGTCTATAGGCGGGCGTGTAGCGCTCCAGAAAGAAGTTCATGACAGGTGCGCTGCGGAAGCCGCTCGCGTCCGCCATCTCGACGGCGGATTCGTGCAGGTTCTGCGCGCGCAGCAAGCCCTTGGCGCCGTGCACCTCGACACGTTGATCGTAGCCGTAGGTGGCGCGACGCGAATTCGAGATCTGGCAGATCTTGCCCGACGCCGTCTTTAGCAGGACCGCTGCCGTGTCGACGTCACCGGCTTCGCCGATGGCGCGATCGACGAGGGAGGACCCCACGGCGTGGACTTCGACCGGCTCCTCGCCCAGGAGGAAGCGCGCCATGTCGAAGTCATGAATCATCATGTCCCGGAACAGGCCCCCGGAGCGCGCGATATAGGCGATGGGCGGGGGTGCAGGGTCGCGCGACAGGATGGTCACCAGTTCGACCTGGCCGATCTCGCCGGATGCGAGCCGCGTCTGCAGGGCGGCGAAATGGGGGTCGAAACGGCGGTTGAAGCCGATCATCAGCGGCGCACCCGCCTGCTGGACGACATCGAGGCAGGAGCGGATGCGGGCCGAGCTGAGATCGACCGGCTTTTCACAGAACACGGCTTTGCCGGCTCGAGCGGCGGCTTCGATGAGGCCAGCATGCGTATCGGTCGACGAGCAGATCATCACGGCCTTGATGGCCCGGTCTGCAAGGATGTCATCGACGGTCCGGACGGGAACGCTGAGTTCACGTCCCAGAGACTCCGCCGCGGCCGGTACGGCATCGGCGACGGCGGCGAGTTCGGCGCGTGCGTTCGTGGCGACGTTGCGCCCGTGCAGTGCGCCGATGCGGCCGGCTCCGATCAGTCCGATGGCGATCATGTCGGTGCTCCTATGTTGGCTGGTTCAAAGGCGGGCGGCTCGGTCGGCACCGTGAAAGCATGGCGGAAACGGCGCAGAGCCAGCGCGTCATCGCCCGAAGCCCAAGCTTCGAGCCCGATGGTGCCGCGATAGCCCAGCCGCTTCAGCTCGCGCGCGATGGCGGGGTAGTTGATCTCGCCCGTGCCCGGCTCGCAACGACCCGGCACGTCGGCGACCTGGATCTCGCCCACGAAGGGCAGTGCGCGCCGCAGCAGTTCGATCAGGTTCCCCTCGCCGATCTGCGCGTGGTAGAGGTCGAGCATCAATCGCAGCTCGGGTCGGTCCACGGCCTCGACCAGCGCGAGACAGTCCTCGGCGCGTCCGAAGGGCACGCCGGGATGGTCGACCGGCGCGTTGAGGTTCTCCAGCACGAACATCACGCCTTCACGCTTCCCGAGATCGGCGAGGCGCGTCAGCGTCTGCTGCGCCTTCAGCCACATCTCACCCGAGACGGCGTGGCTGGGCTTCACCGGCAGGCCACGCCCGTCGAGGCCGGTGCCGTGCAGGTTGAGGCGCGGTATTCCGAGCCTATGCGCCACCGGAACCGATTGCTCGGCGGTGCGGACCAATTCGTCAGCCCCAGCGGCGTCGGCCAGCGTGCCGGTGACATAACCCGTCATGGACGAGAAGCTGGCGCCGGTGGCCTTCAGGGCGTCGATGTCATGCTTGGTCCAGTCCCAGATCTCGACCGCGAAGCCGAGGTCGGCGATCCGCCGCACGCGATCGACGATCGGCAGGTCGCGGAACACCATCTCGGCGCAGACCGCAAGATTGAATGACGTCTGTTCGGGCATGCGGGTCTCCTGACCGCTCACGACAATGAGAGGGTCGATCATGCGATGGCGCGAAGATCGAAATGGGTGGGCTCCGACCCTTAGATCGTGCCGCCGAGTTCGCTCGACAGTTCCTGAAGCTCCTTGCCGCCGGCCATGAGGTTCTGCAGGGCGTCCATCGTGATATCGCCCTTGGCATGGGTCCCCAGCGTGCGGCCGCGGTTCAGAACGGTGAAGCGGTTGCCGACCGCGAAGGCATGGCGAACATTGTGCGTGATGAAGATGACCCCAAGTCCTTTCGAGCGGACCAGATTGATATACTTCAGGACCATGGAGGTCTGCGCCACGCCGAGCGCCGACGTCGGTTCGTCGAGGATCAAGACTTTGGCGCCGAAGTAGACGGCGCGGGCAATGGCGACGCATTGCCGCTCGCCGCCCGATAGAGTGCCGACCGCCTGCTGGGGATCGCGGATGTCGATGCCGATCTTGTGCATCTCTTCACGCGTGACGGCGTCGGCGTGCTTCATGTCCATGTGGCGAAAAAGAGCGAAGCCCTTCAGCGGTTCGCGACCCATGAAGAAGTTGCGGGTGATGGACATGAGGGGGATCATCGCCAGGTCCTGGTAGACAGTGGCGATGCCGACATCCAGCGCATCGCGCGGGCTCTCGAAGTCGACGCTTCGGCCTTCGACCAGGAAATCTCCAGCCGAGCGCTTGTGGACTCCGGCCAATGTCTTGATCAGGGTCGACTTTCCGGCACCGTTGTCGCCGAGCAGGCACAGCACTTCGCCACTCGCGACCTTCAGCGACACGCCGTTCAGTGCGATCACCGAGCCGAAATGCTTGACGAGGTCGCGAACCTCGATGACGGCATCGTCAGCCATGTCAGCGCTCCCCCGTGACGCGCTTGCGAATGACGTTGTTGAACACGACCGCGATCAGGAGCATCCCGCCGAGGAAGACGAGGTACCAATCCTGGTCGATCGTCGTGTAGGTGAGGCCGATCAGCACCATGCCGAAGATGATCGAGCCGAAGAAGGCACCGATCGCCGAACCGTAGCCGCCGGTGAGGAGGCAACCGCCGATCACCGCCGCGATGATGGCCTCGAATTCCTTCTGGAAACCGCGGCGGGCATCGGTCGAGCCGGCGTCGAGGACCGTGATGATGGCGACCAGCGTGGCGCAGGCGGCCGTGATGACGAACAGCGTGGTCTTGACCCTGTCCACCGGCACGCCCGAGTTGCGTGCCGCGCGAGGGTCGCCACCCGAGGCGAAGATCCAGTTGCCGAACTTGGTGCGCAGCAGGACCCAGGTGGCGGCGAGCGCGAAGACCACGAACCACACCGCCTCCACCGGCACACCGGACACTTTGGGTAGGCCGTTGGGGAATTTGTCGATCATGTCGTGCGACGCCATCCAGGCGAAGAGCCTCTCGAAGGCATTGCCGGAGAAAAACCCCGCGAGGGCACTCCCCTCGACGACGTCCTTGATGCCGCGCAATTGGGTCGCCCCCCCGCTCGCCCACTTCAACCCGACCAGCGTCAGGCCACGCAGGATGAACAAGAACGCCAGCGTGACGATGAAGGACGGCAGGCCGGTGCGGATGACGATCTGGGCATTGATGATGCCGACCACGAGCGCCACGACGAACGCCACGAGGATGCTGATGGAAAGCGGCATGTGCCAGACGACGAGCGTGGCCGCGAAGACCAGGCCCGCGAAGGCGATCATGGAGCCGAGCGACAGGTCGAATTCGCCGCCGATCATCAGGAGCGCGGCGCCGATGGCCAGGATGCCCAGTTGGGAGGCCGGCGCCATGATGTTCATGATACCCGCGAGGGTGAACATGGACGAACTGGCGAAAAACGCGAAGAACACGATGACAAGAACCAGCCCCGCCACCGCTCCGAGTTCGGGCTTCCGGATCAACGTGGTGAACAGTGACGACCTTTTGACCCGTTCGTCGGGCTTCAACCCATCCTTGATGTCGTAGACGGTGCTCATCGCGGGCGTCCTCCCTGCAATTCACTTCATCGCGGGAGCCTTGCGCCGCGCGTCACGGCTGGTCCCTTCGTCTTGGGGTCTGGTCGTCGACCCGGCACGCGCGGTCTGCGCGCTTTGCCGGGTCGACGTCCTGCGGCGGGAGCGGGACGGAGCGATCGGTTTCGATCAGCGAATGCCCTTGGCCGACATGTCGATGACCTGCTTGGCGTTGTCCTGGGTGACGAAGCTCGGGCCCGTGGCGACGTTGCCGGCCGGCATGGTGCCGTTCTTGGCGTGCAGCGCGAGGAAGGTCACCGGCAGATAGCCCTGCAGATAGGGTTGTTGGTCGACCGCGAAAGCCGCCTTGCCGTCCGCTACGTCCTTCAGGAAAGACGCCGACAGGTCGAAACTGCCGATCTTGACTTTGCTCTGGACGCCCAGCGCCGCCACTGCCGCGACGGCGGGCTCGCCGACCAGGGGGGCGCTGAGACCAATCACGCCGTCCACCGATGGATCGGCGCTGAGGGCTGCGCGGATCTTCGACTGAGTCTCGGTCGGATCGGCCGTGGTGGGGAGGACCGTCACCTTGCCGCCCGCGAGCCCCTCCTTCACCCCCTGGCAGCGCTGGTCGAGGGCCGCATTGCCGACCTCCTGGTTGACGCAGAGCACATTCTTGAGACCCATCTCCTTCATCCGGGTGCCAACGATGCGTCCTGCCGGAAGCTCGTCCTGGCCGACGTGCAACAGAATGCCGAGCTTGGCGGCCGCGCTAATGCCGGAGTTCATCGAGATGACCGGAATGCCCGCCGCGACGGCCTTCTTGATCGATGGCCCAAGCGCATCAGGGTCCGGATCGGAGATCACGATGCCATCGGGCTGTTGATTGACCGCCGCGTCGATGAGCTGGCCCATGGCCACCATGTCGAATGTCTCGGGAGCGCGGTAGTCTACCGTGACGCCCTGGTCCTTGCCGGCCTGGGTGATGCCATTCTTGACGATGGACCAGAAAGGATCCGACGCCTGACCGTGGGTCACGGCGATGATTTTGATGTCCTTGGCGATCGCTGCCGTCGACCCCACCGAGGCGGAGGCGAGCAACGCGCCGAGGAGCGCAAGCTGACCGAGCGATGTCTTCATGTTCAATCCTCCCCGGAGGCTCTTGGCCTCGTTATGACGCTGATGGCCTTGCGCCGCCGTCGCTCGGAGCTGATCGAAGAGCGATGATCGTCGCTGGACTGAGCCCTATATCGGCCCTTCGTCCTGTTATTCTGGCTGCTCGCTCCGATCTCTAGATCGTCACGGACTGCGATTCACCCTCGCACTTACGCGACCGACATGCAAGATATCATTCCAGAAAATTTATAATCTGGAATGCCTGTTCTTATTTTTCCTGCGGCTGAGGGCCGTCACTGGTTGAGGTGGTCTGGGATGAACGAGGAGACGGCAGAGCAAGCGATTGAGGACGAGGCGCCCGACACGTTCATCGCTCTCCGCGAGGCGTTGATCGACCGGCAGCCGAAGCTGCCGAAGCGTCTGGCCCAGGTCGCCGCCTTCGCCATGGCGCACCCTGACGAAATCGCCTTCGGCACCGCGGCCAGCATCGCGCAACGCGCCGAGGTGCAACCGTCGACGCTCGTGCGCTTCGCGCAGGCGCTCGGCTATGGCGGTTTCTCGGATCTGCAATCCGTCTTTCGCGAACGCCTGCGCGATCGCGTGCCCACTTACGAGGAGCGTCTGCGCGCGTTGCGGGACCATTCGGAACCGGCGCTCAAGGTGGCAATCCTCTTCGAAGGCTTCGCCACGGCGGCCGAGCAATCCGTCCGCGTGCTGCGGGACCGGATGCGGCCGGAGGCGCTCGATGCGGCCGTCTCGCTGCTCGCGGCGGCCGATACGATCTACCTCATCGGCCAGCGCCGCTCCTTCCCGGTGACGGCCTATCTCAACTACGCGTTAGGCAAGCTCGGCGTGAAGAACATCCTGATCGGCTCGGGTCTCGGCAACGACCCCGAAACGCTGTCTTTCGCAAGGCCGGCTGATGTCGCCATCGCGGTCAGCTTCACACCCTATGCCTCCGCCACGGTGGACTATGCGCAACGGATCGCCGCCGCCGGCACTCCGCTCGTCGTGATCACCGACAGCCCCTTCAGTCCGCTGCTGCCGCTTGCCAGGGTCTGGTTTGAAGTGGTCGAGGAGGATTTCGAGGGCTTCCGCCCCATGTCGGCGACTCTCGCCCTCAGCATGGCGCTCGCCGTCGGAACTGCGGAGCGCCGCAGCGCGGCAGGCCTTTCCACGGGACAGCTCAGGAAGGAATGAAAATTCCATATTGACCGTCGTCGGGAACCCGTGTTTCGATGTATCTGCGACGACGATGGTTGGCTCAGGCCGCCCGGCGGCATCGCGCCAGATAAGAACGACCGTTCCGGGAGGGCGGCCCAAGCGCGGTGTAGCCGGCGACGGGCCGCAGAGGACCATTCGCACCATGCCCGCCGTTCCCGCGCTCGACGTCATCGCCATCGGTCGATCCTCCGTGGACCTCTACGGGTCCCAGGTGGGTGGCCGGCTCGAGGACATGGCGAGCTTTTCCAAAGCCGTGGGCGGCTGTCCCACCAATATCGCTATCGGCACGGCTCGGTTGGGCTTGCGAAGCGGCTTGGTCACTCGCGTTGGCGACGAGCACATGGGCCGCTACATCCGCGAGCAGCTCGGCCGCGAGGGCGTCGATGTGGCGGGCGTCCACACCGATCCCGAGCGCCTGACCTCGCTGGTGCTGCTCGGCATCCGCGATTCCAAGCGCTTTCCCCTGATCTTCTATCGCGACAATTGCGCCGACGCGGCGCTCGACGTCTCCGATATCGACGAGGCCTACATCGCCTCGGCGGCCGCCATCGTGGTGACGGGCACGCATTTCGCGCGCGAGACCACCGCGGCCGCGCAGAAACTCGCCATGCGCCATGCCGCCGCGCATGGCCGCAAGATCGTCTTCGACGTCGACTACCGCCCCAACCTCTGGGGCCTCGCCGGACACGGCGCCGGGGAGGAGCGCTTCATCGCGTCGGACGCTGTCTCGGCCCACCTCGCCACCATTCTCGCCGAATGCGACGTGATCGTCGGCACCGAGGAAGAACTGATGATCGCCGGCGGTGTCGAGGAGCCCCTCGCGGCGATCAGGGTCATCCGTGAACTCAGCCCACGTGCGCTCATCGTCTGCAAGCGCGGGCCGATGGGCTGCGTGGCCTTCGACGGTGCCATCCCCAATGAGATCGATGCCGGCATCAAGGGCCCGGGCTTTCCGGTCGAGGTCTATAACGTGCTCGGCGCCGGCGACGCCTTCATGTCGGGCTTCCTGCGCGGCTATCTGCGCGGAGAGCCGATCGAGACGGCCTGCGCCTATGCCAATGCCTGCGGGGCCTTCGCGGTGTCGCGTCTCCTGTGCTCGGCCGAATATCCGAGCTGGGACGAGCTGCAGCACTTCCTCCGCCACGGCCCGGCGACCCGGCAGGTGCGTCACGACAAGGCGCTGAACGATCTCCATTGGGCCACCACCCGCGACGGGCGCACGCGCGAGGCCGCGCATCCCGCCACCATCATGGCCTTCGCCATCGACCACCGCATGCAGCTCGAAGCCATGGCGGACGAGGCCGGGGTGCCGCGCGAGCGGATCTCGGATCTCAAGGTGCTGGCCGTCGAGGCGGCGACGCGGGTGGCGGCCGGGCGGCCCGGTTTCGGCATGCTGATCGACGGCACCTATGGTCGCGAGGCCCTGTTCCGCGCCGCCGACCAGCCGTTCTGGATCGGCCGTCCCGTTGAACTGCCGGGCTCGCGCCCGCTCGACATCGATGGCGGCGGCTCGCTTGGGGCCAAGCTCATCGAATGGCCGGTCGATCATTGCATCAAGTGCCTGTGCTTCATGCATCCCGACGATGCCCCCGATCTCCAGGTCCGGCAGGAGCGCGAGCTCCTGCGCCTGCAGGACGCCGCCCGCATCGTCGGGCGCGAGCTCCTCGTCGAGATCATCGCCGGCAAACACGGCGCGCTCGGCGACGACACGGTGGCGAGCCTTATCGCGCGGCTCTACGCCGTCGGCATCCGGCCCGATTGGTGGAAGCTCGAAGGTCAGCCCTCGGCGGCCGCCTGGGCCGCCGTCGCGGCGACGATCCGCGAGCACGACCCGCGCTGCCGCGGCATCATGCTGCTCGGCCTCGATGCCCCGGCCGACGTCCTGGCCGAGCAGTTCCGCCTGGCGGCGGGTTGCGATGCCGTGAAGGGCTTCGCGGTCGGCCGCACCATCTTCGGCGAGCCCGCGCGCGCCTGGTTCGCGGGGACGCTGTCCGACGCCGAGGTGGTCGATCGCATGGCCGGGCGTTTCGGCGCGCTGGTCGAGACCTGGACGAGCCTCCGTCCGCAGGCCTGACAAAAGAAAGAGGGAGGACCGCATGGGCACGATCCGGCTGACGGCCGCGCAGGCCATGGTCAGATATCTCGGCCAGCAGATGACGGAGATCGACTGCACCACGCTGCCGCTCTTCGCCGGCATCTGGGCCATCTTTGGCCACGGCAATGTATCGGGCATGGGCGAGGCGCTGCACGGCATCCGCGAGACCTTTCCGACCTTTCGGGCGCATAACGAGCAGGGCATGGCCCATGCCGCTATCGCCTTCGCCAAGGCGAGCCGGCGCCGCCGCATGATGGCCTGCACGAGCTCGATCGGACCCGGCGCCACCAACATGGTGACGGCCTGCGCCCTGGCTCATGTGAACCGCCTGCCGGTCCTGCTCATCCCCGGCGATGTCTTCGCCAGCCGGCGACCCGATCCGGTGCTCCAGCAGGTCGAGGGCTTCGGCGACGGGACGGTCTCGGCCAGCGACTGCTTCCGCCCCGTGTCGCGCTATTTCGACCGCATCACCCGCCCCGAGCAGATTATGCCGGCGCTGGAGCGCGCCCTTCAGGTGCTCACCGATCCTGCGGAGTGCGGCCCCGTCACGCTATCTTTCTGCCAGGACGTGCAGGCCGAGGCCTACGACTATCCAGAGAGCTTCTTCGAGACGCGCCTGCGCCGCATCCGCCGCCCCGCTCCCGACGCCGGGGAGCTCGAGACCGCCGCTGCGCTGCTGCGTGAGGCCCGAAAGCCCGTCATCGTGGCGGGCGGCGGGGTGCTCTACGCCAATGCCGAGCGGCAGCTCGCGGATTTCGCCGAGCGCCACGGCGTTCCGGTGGTCGAGACCCAGGCCGGCAAGTCCTCGCTGCCCGACAGCCATCCCCATTGCATGGGGGCGGTCGGCGTCACCGGCACGGGTGCCGCCAACGCGCTGGTGGCCGAGGCCGACCTGCTCCTGGCGGTGGGCACGCGCCTCGCCGATTTCACCACCGGCTCGTCGGCGCTGATCGGCGGCACCCCGGCCCGGATCGTCATGCTCAACGTGCTGGGCTTCGACGCCGGCAAATTCGGCGCGGCACCGCTCGTCGCCGACGCGCAGGTCGGTCTCGCCGCCCTCGACCAAGCCCTCGGCGAGGCTCGCGCGCCTGCCGCCTGGACCGACCGCATGGCACGCGAAAAGGCGGCCTGGGACGAGACGGCGGCGGGCTTCACCGGCCCGACCAACGCCGCGCTGCCCTCGGACGCGCAGGTCATCGGCGCCGTCCAGCGCGCCGGCCGCCCGTCGGACATCGTGGTCTGCGCCGCCGGCGGGCTGCCGGGCGAACTCCACAAACTCTGGAAGACCGGTGACGCGCTCGGCTACCACCTCGAATACGGCTATTCCTGCATGGGCTACGAGATCGCCGGCGGGCTCGGCGTCAAGATGGCCCAGCCGGACCGCGAGGTCATCGTCATGGTGGGCGACGGCTCCTACCTGATGCTGAATTCCGAGATCGCCACATCGGTGATGATGGGCCTGAAGCTCACGATCGTGCTGCTCGACAACGGCGGCTACGGTTGCATCAACCGCCTGCAGCAGGAATGCGGCGGCGCACCCTTCAACAACCTCCTCGCCGACACGCGCCATGTCGCGCTGCCGGCCATCGACTTCGTGGCCCACGCCCGCAGCCTCGGCGCCGAGGCCCGCAAGGTCTCGAGCCTGTCCGACCTCGGAGAGGCCGTAACGGCGGCCCGCGCCGGCACGGTGACGCAGCTCATCCTCATCGACACCGACGCCGGTCCCTCGACCGGCGCAGGCGGCTTCTGGTGGGACGTGGCGGTCCCGCAGGTGTCGGTCCGCCCCGAGGTCGAGCGGGCTCTCCAGGGCTACGAGCAGCGGCGCAGCCATCAGCGCGTCGTGAATTGATCCAAGAAGGAAGAACCCCATGGCGATCCGCATTGGCGCGAACCCGATCGGCTGGTCGAACGACGACCTCGTCGAGATCGGCGGCGCGACGCCGCTCGAGACCTGTCTCGCCGAGGCGCGCGAGGCCGGCATCGTCGGCATGGAGCTCGGCAACAAGTTTCCACGCGAGCCTCAGGCCCTGAAGGCCGCGCTCGATCCTTACGGCATGGCCTGCATCGGCGGGTGGCATTCGATCGAGCTCCTGCGCCGCACGGCCGCCGAAGAGTTCGAAGGCGCCAAGGCGCACCGCGAGCTGCTGAAGGCAATGGGCACGGACGTGTTCATCGTCTGCGAGACGTCGAACACCGTTCACGGCAGCCGCTCGACGCCCTTGTCTCGCCGCCCCGTGATGGCGGCGGCCGACTGGGCGCCCTACGGCGCCAAGGTGACGGAACTTGCCGAGCGCCTCGCCGATGAAGGTCTCAAGCTCTGCTACCACCACCACATGGGAACGATCGTGCAGACGGAAGCCGAAATCGATGCGTTCATGGAGAACACCCGGGCACCGGCGAACCTCCTGCTCGACACCGGCCATGCCACCTGGGGCGGGGCCGATCCCGCCAAGCTGGCGGCGCGCTACCGCACCCGCATCAGCCACGTCCATTGCAAGGACGTCCGGCTCGAGAAGGCGAAGGCCGCGGAGGCGGCGGACCTCAGTTTCCTCGATGCCATCCTGGGGCAGGGGAGCGAGCTCGGCGTCTACACGGTGCCGGGCGACGGCGGCGTGGCTTACGCGGCCGTGTTCGCCGCCCTGCAGGGCTATTCCGGTTGGGTGGTGCTGGAAGCCGAGCAGGACCCCGACAAGGCCAATCCCCTCGCCTATGCCAAGCGCGGCGTCGCCCATCTCCGGGCGGCGTTGCGCGAAGCGGGCCTGAGCTGAACCGGAGGTCACGATGGCCGCTTCGCCCCTGCTGGTCCGCCCCTCGGCGCCCGACGCCGACGGACGCATCCACGCCGTCACGCCTGAGAGCGCCGGTTGGACCTATGTCGGTTTCGAAGTCTACGACCTCGCGCCCGGCCAGCGCCTCGCGCGCGAGACGGGCGGCCAGGAAGTCTGCGTCGTGCTGATGTCGGGGACCGCCCGAGCCGGCGTCGGCGGACAGGATTTCGGCATCATCGGAGGGCGACGTAGCGTCTTTGAGGGGCCGGCCTGGTCGCTCTACGCCCCGGCGCACTCGTCCTTCGCGGTCGTTGCGGAGGGCGCCTGCGAGATCGCGGTCTGCCGGGCGCCGGGCACCGGCAAGCTGCCGCCGCGGGTGATCCCGCCCGACGAAGTCGGCCAGGAGACACGAGGCACGGGCAGCAACACGCGCCATGTCCGCAACATCCTGCCCGACACGGGGACGGCCGAAAGCCTGCTCGTCGTGGAGGTGATCACGCCGGCCGGACACTGGTCGAGCTACCCGCCTCACAAGCATGATCGGGACGCCCTGCCGGCCGAAAGCCTGCTCGAGGAGACCTACTATCACCGGCTCGACCCGCCGCAGGGCTATGGCGTGCAGCGCGTCTATACGGACGACCGCTCGCTCGACGAGACGGTCAGCTTCGCCGATCGCGACGTCGTCCTGGTGCCGCGCGGCTACCATCCGGTCGGTGCGGCACACGGCTACGACCTCTTCTACCTCAACGTGATGGCTGGCCCGAAGCGCATCTGGCGCTTCCACAACGACCCGGCGCATGAGTGGATGCTGCGCCGAAGCTGACCGTTGCCGATGGGCAACAAAGTGCCACCTACCGCGCGACTGGAATCCTCCGCCGCTTGAGGGCATATCCCCGCCTCGACCTGTTGGGAGAGAGCGCATGCGCATCGTAGATGTCCGCGAAGTCACGGCACCCATCGCGTCGTCGATCGCCAACGCCTACATCGATTTCTCGAAAATGACCCTCTCGCTCGTCGCCGTCGTCACGGATGTCGTGCGGGATGGGCGCCGGGTGATCGGCTACGGCTTCAACTCCAATGGCCGCTATGGCCAGGGCGGGCTGATCCGGGAACGCTTCGCGCCGCGCATCCTCGATGCCGCGCCCGAGAGCCTGCTCGACGAAACGGGCGCCAACCTCGACCCCGACAAGGTCTGGGCCGCGATGATGAAGAACGAGAAGCCGGGCGGCCACGGAGAGCGCTCGGTCGCGGTCGGCACCATCGACATGGCGGTCTGGGATGCGGTCGCCAAGATCGCCGGCAGGCCGCTGTTCCGCCTCCTGGCCGAACGCCATGGCGGCGAGGCCGATCCGGAGGTGTTCGTCTACGCGGCGGGCGGCTACTACTATCCTGGCAAGGGCATCGAGCAGCTACGGTCCGAGATGCGCTCCTACCTCGATCGCGGCTATACGGTCGTCAAGATGAAGATCGGCAACGAACTGGCCGAAGATCGTCTGCGCGTCGAGGGCGTGCTGAAGGAACTCGACGGACAGGCGCAGCTCGCCGTCGATGCCAACGGCCGGCTCACGCTGGAGGACGGCATCGCCTACGCCAAGATGCTGCGCGACTATCCGCTGTTCTGGTACGAGGAGGTCGGCGATCCGCTCGACTTCGCTCTGCAGGCCGCGCTCGCCGAATTCTACCCTGGCCCGATGGCGACGGGCGAGAACCTGTTCTCGCACCAGGACGCCCGAAATCTCCTGCGCTACGGCGGCTTGCGCCCCGACCGCGACTGGCTCCAGTTCGACTGCGCTCTGTCCTACGGGCTTTGCGAGTACCAGCGCACGCTCGAATGCCTGAAGGTCGCCGGCTGGTCGCCGTCGCGCTGCATTCCGCATGGCGGCCATCAGATGTCGCTCAACATCGCCGCCGGCCTTGGCCTTGGCGGCAACGAGAGCTACCCGGACCTGTTCCAGCCCTATGGCGGTTTCCCCGACGGCGTCCGCGTCGAGAACAGCCGCATCACCATGCCGGAGCTGCCGGGCATCGGCTTCGAGGGCAAGAGCGACCTGATCAAGGTCATGCGCGAACTGGCCGCGGAGTGATGTCTGCCTCAGCCACCCTTGCAGGCCATCTCGTGACGATGTCGCGCTATTCAGCGGTCGAGCGTTGATCCCGACAGATATTCGGAGAACACCATGGCGCGCATCTTCATCACGGGTTCGTCGCAGGGGCTGGGCCTGATGGCCGGGCAACTGCTGATCTCCGAAGGCCACGAGGTCGTGCTGCACGGACGCGACCGCGCCAGGGCCGATGCTGCAGTGGCGGAGGCACCCGGGGCTAAGGGGTCCGTCGTGGGCGATCTGTCGTGCCTCGGCGACATGCGCGCCGTCGCCGAACAGGCGAACCGGTTCGGAGCCTTCGACGCCGTGATCCACAACGTCGGGGTCGGCTATCAGGAACCGCGGCGCGTCGAAACGGAGGACGGGCTGCCGCATGTCTTCGCCGTCAATGTTCTGGCCCCCTATGCGCTGACCGCCCTGATGCTTCGCCCGAAGAGGCTAGTCTATCTCAGCTCCGGTCTCCACCGGAACGCCGCTCCGGACTTCGGCGACCTGCTCTGGAAGACGAGGCGCTGGCAGGGCACCCAGGCCTATTCGGAAAGCAAGTTCCTCGACGTCCTGCTCGCCTTCGGGGTGGCGCGGCGCTGGCCCGACACGCTGTCGAACGCGCTCGAGCCCGGATGGGTGGCGACCCGCATGGGCGGACGCGGCGCCAGCGACGACCTTCACCAGGGCCATCTCACGCAGGCGTGGCTGGCCACCAGCGACGATCCGTCGGCGCGCGGAACCGCCGGCTATTTCTTCCACAAGGCTCCCCGCACACCGGACCCTGCCACACGCGACGAGGTGGCGCAGGATGCTCTGCTGACCGCCTGTGCCGACCTGTCCGGCATCGCCTTACCGGCTTGAAGGTATCAGCCGGATGACCTACCTCGGCCTATCCGCTGTATGACGGGAGCAATCTATTCTATATATAGCGAGACTGGATCGAGAGCTGTACGAACCTGTCCTGTGTAGATCTTGCTCAGTCCGTCTGCCGACTATGGCCGCCGTGGTCGGGTCACCCCCTCCCGTGATGGATCCGATCACGCCGTCTTGCAAATCGAATCTTTTCGACCGCAACTTCGATGGATGTCCGTTGTTGTTGAAGAATGCAATCGGAATGAGGAGAAACGACATGCCTGGCGATACCAGCCTGTCCTTTGATTGGATTCTCTACGCCATCCTGGTTCCGCCGGTGCTTCTTGCCCTGTGGGAACTCTTCCGGACCCGCAACGGCGTGCTCCGCAAATAGTGCTGCCGTAGCGGTCGCTCGGACCGCGACCACGCATTGGGCCGGTCTGCTGCAAGGTCCGAGTTCTTAGGGGTTGCGCTTCGCCCATCGCGCCGCTCGCCTCATTCGGCGCGAAGATTGCCTCATACCTTGTTCAGGCACTTCGCAAGTAAAAGCCGTGCCACCTCTAATGCTCGGGGCGACATGCTGGTCAACCAGGCTCGACTACCAGTGTGTTCAGCAGAAGTTACATTTTAGTCATATCTGAAACTCTGCGGTTGGACGCCCGTAGCTTCCCTAGACGCTGCACCAGGGCTCTTTTGTCCCGGCAACGTCGAAAGGGAGATATCGATGACGTCATTCACTAACGGCCTTCGCAGCCTGGCCCTCGCGTCCGCCCTGGCAGCCGGAAGCTGGTCCGCTGCTCAAGCGGCCGATCCGATGGTCGGCGGCGCCCCGATGTCGCCCAGCAAGACGGTCGTCGAGAACGCGTCGGCCGCCAAGAACCTGACCACTCTCGTGGCTGCCGTGAAGGCGGCCGGCCTCGTCGAGACGCTGTCCGGCCCGGGACCCTTCACGGTCTTCGCACCGACGAATGCGGCATTCGCCAAGCTGCCGTCAGGCACGGTCGACAAGCTTGTTCAGCCCGACATGAAGCCCACGCTGACCAAGATCCTGACCTACCACGTGGTGGCCGGCAAAATGGACTCGGCTGCGATCGCCAAGGCCATCAAGGAAGGTGGCGGATCCGCTAACCTGAAGACCGTCGAAGGCGGAACGCTGACCGCCAAGATGGACGGCGATAAGCTCGTCCTTGTCGACGAAAAGGGCGGCGGTGCCGTGGTGGAGACCGCAGACGTCTATCAGTCGAACGGCGTAGCGCACGTCATCGACAGCGTCCTCATGCCGAAGTAAGACGTTCGGGGGAGGCCGGCACGAGTACGGGCTCCTCCACTATACTTGAATGAACGAGGCTGGCCTGTGTCGGCGGGAGCCCGACACAGGCCGCTGCCGTCACGGTACCGGCTCAGGGCGCGAGGAAGGCGGCGTCGGCCTGGACCGCCTGGACCGAGGGCTCGGCCGGCGCGTCGAGTATGGCGGCGAGCAGCCCCGGAAAACGCGCATCGACCGCCGAGCGGCACAGCGAATTCAGATGCGTCGTGCCCTGGCAACGCATCCGCACCAGCCCAGCCTGCCGCAACACCCGGAAATGGTGCGACATCGTCGATTTCGAGCGGCCACCGTCGAGCGCCGCGCAACTGCATTCTCCATCCTGCGCGAGTTGGCGCACGATGCCGAGGCGGACGGGATCGCCGAGCGCGTTCAACACGGTTTCGAGCCGCAAGACCTCCGCCATCCTCCGCTCCTCGCCCATCGCCGTCTCGATCCAGGCCCCTTGCCTTTGTTCGATATATGTCGAACTAAGTGGATACACCTCCACCGAGATCCATATGGCACACCTGTTCGATCCCTACACGCTGAAGAGTGTCACCCTGCGCAACCGCATCGCGGTTTCGCCCATGTGCCAGTACATGGCCGAGGACGGCCTGATCGGCGACTGGCACCGGGCTCATTACGCGTCGCTGGCGCGCGGCGGCGCTGGCCTCGTCGTCGTCGAGGCGACCGCAGTGGCGCCTGAGGGCCGCATCACCTGGGGTGACCTCGGCCTCTGGAACGATGCGCAGGCCGAGGCTCTGCGCCCGGTCGCGGCCGCGATCCGCGACGCCGGTGCCGTGCCCGGCATCCAGATCGCCCATGCCGGCCGCAAGGCTTCGGCCAATCGGCCCTGGGAGGGTGACGATCATATCGCCATGGGCGAGGCCAACAGTTGGTCGACCATCGCTCCGTCGCCGCTGGCCTTCGGCGGAGACTTGGGACGCATCCCCCGCGAGATGAGCCTCGACGACATCGCGCGCGTCCAGGCCGACACCATCGCGGCGGTCACCCGCGCCCGCGACATCGGCTTCGAATGGCTCGAGCTGCATATGGCGCACGGCTATCTGGCGCAGAACTTCTTCTCGCCGATCTCCAACCATCGCGGCGACAGCTATGGCGGTTCCGCCGAGGGTCGGGCGCGCTACCTGCTCGAGACCCTGGTGGCGGTACGCCGGGTCTGGCCCGAGAACCGCCCCCTGACGGTACGCCTCGGCGTGGTCGAATTCGACGGCAACGATGCCATGATCGACGAGGCGATCGCGCTGCTGAAGCGCATGAAGAGCGAGGGGCTCGATTTCGTCGACGTCTCGATCGGCTTCAACACGCCGGAGGCTAAGATCCCCTGGGGTCCGAACTTCATGGGTGACATCGCCCATCGCGTGCTCCGCGACACCGGGCTGCCGGGCACGACGAGCTGGTATATTTCGAAGCCGGACGAGGCCGATGCCCTGGTCCGCGACGGCAAGGTCGACCTCATCATGCTGGGACGGCCGCTGCTCGCGGATCCGCATTGGCCCTTTATGGCGGCCAAGGCGCTCGGCGTAGACAATCCGGCCTGGGCCACCCTGCCGGCGCCCTACGCCCACTGGCTCGCCCGCTACCGCTGATCCCGAGGGGCGGCGCAACGATCTGCGGGACGAGGTCCTGCAGTGCGGCTATCCTGAGCGTGAGCCCTCGCGTCAATTGAGGGCCACGAGGGGAGAGAACGCCGTGATCCAACGCGTCTACGTCGCCGGCACCTGCGACACCAAGGCGGAGGAGCTGAGATACGTCCGCGACCTCATCGCGGCAGAGGGCCTGGAGACCTGTCTGGTCGACGTGTCGACGACGCAGGGAGGGTCCGCCGATGCCGACGTGCCGGCCTCGGAAGTGGCGCGCCACCATCCCGGCGGCGCCGCGGCGGTCTTCACGGGGGATCGCGGCTCCGCCGTCACCGCCATGACGGAGGCGTTCCGCCGCTTCATGCTGGCGCAGGCCGACGTGGCGGGCCTGATCGGGCTCGGCGGCTCGGGCGGCACCGCGCTCGTCACCGCCGCCATGCGGGCGCTGCCGATCGGCCTGCCCAAGCTGATGGTCTCGACCGTTGCCTCGGGCCATGTCGCCGATTACGTCGGCCCGAGCGACGTCACCATGACCTATTCGGTTACCGACATCGCCGGCCTCAACCGGATCTCCCGCGTCATCCTGGGCAATGCCGCCCGCGCGATCGCCGCCATGGCGCGCGGCGCGGGACCCGCCGAGACGGGGGACAAGCCGGCGCTGGGCTTGACCATGTTCGGCGTCACCACCGCTTGCGTCACCGATGTGGTCCGCCGGCTCGAGCCGGAGTTCGACTGCCTCGTCTTCCACGCGACCGGCACCGGCGGCCAGTCCATGGAGAAGCTCGCCGGGTCGGGCCTGCTCGCCGGCCTGCTCGATCTCACCACGACGGAGGTTTGCGACCTCCTCGTCGGCGGCGTCTTCGCCTGTACGGAGGGGCGCTTCGACGTCGTGGCCGAGACCCGACTGCCCTACGTCGGGTCCTGCGGGGCGCTGGACATGGTGAACTTCGGCGCCCGTTCCAGCGTTCCGCCAGCCTTCGCCGATCGCAACCTCTACGTCCACAATGCCTCGGTGACGCTGATGCGCACCACCGCCGAGGAGAATGACCGCATCGGCCGCTGGATCGGCGAGAAGCTCAACCGCTGCGAGGGCCCTGTCCGCTTCCTGTTGCCCGAAGGCGGCGTTTCGGCGCTCGACGCCCCGGGCCTGCCATTCCACGATCCCGAAGCCGATGCCGCTCTGTTCGCGGCTCTCGAGGCGACCGTGCGGCAGACCGAGGAGCGGTGCCTCGTGCGCCTGCCCCATCACATCAACGACCCCGCCTTCGCCGAGGCGGCCGTCTCCGCCTTCCGCGCCATTTCCTAGAGGCTACAGCATGCCCGCGATGTCACGCCAAGATCTGCTCACTCGCTTCCGCGCCATGATCGACGCCGGCCGGCCCATCATCGGCGGCGGCGCCGGGACCGGACTATCCGCGAAATGCGAGGAGGAGGGCGGCATCGACCTCATCGTCATCTACAATTCGGGTCGCTATCGCATGGCGGGGCGCGGCTCGCTCGCCGGCTTGCTCGCCTACGGCAATGCCAACGAGATCGTCATGGAGATGGCGCGCGAGGTGCTGCCCGTCGTGCGCCGCACGCCCGTGCTGGCGGGCGTCAACGGCACCGACCCGTTCTGTAATTTCGACCTCTTCCTCGACCAGGTGAAGGCCATCGGCTTCTCGGGAATCCAGAATTTCCCGACCGTCGGCCTGATCGACGGCACCTTCCGGGCCAACCTCGAAGAGACTGGCATGAGCTACGCCCTCGAGGTCGACCTCGTGCAGCTGGCCCGCGCCAAGGACCTTCTGACCACCCCCTATGTATTCAATCCCGCGGAGGCCAGAGCCATGACGGAGGCCGGGGCGGATATCGTCGTGGCGCATATGGGCCTGACGACCGGCGGCACCATCGGGGCCTCGACGGCGCCGAGCCTCGACGACAGCGTCGCGCGCATCAACGCCATCGCGGCCGCGGCGCGGGCGGTGCGGCCCGACGTGATCCTGCTCTGCCACGGCGGCCCCATCGCCATGCCGGAGGACGCCGAATACGTGCTGGCGCGCTGCCCCGATTGCCATGGCTTCTATGGCGCCAGCAGCATGGAACGGCTGCCGGCCGAGCAGGCCCTCGTGGCCCAGACGCGCCGCTTCAAGGCCATCCACCGCGACCCCGCCGCGGCCGGCCACTGAACCGGCGCTCGGTCGTGCGCCGGGTGCCGATTCTTCAAACGCCGGTGCGCCGGTTCGGAGCTTCATCATGGCCCATGTGTATATTAGTGCCGTCATCGCCGCCCCGATCGACGAGGTCTGGGCGGTCGCGCGCGACTTCAACGGTCACGCGGAATGGCACCCCTTTATCGCGGAAAGCCACATCGAGGACGGGCTGCCGAGCGACACGGTCGGCTGCGTCCGCAATTTCACGCTCGGCAACGGCGGCCACCTTCGCGAGCGGCTGCTCGCCCTGAGCGACGTCGACCATAACTTCACCTACAGCATCCTCGAATCGCCGATGCCGATCCGCGACTATCGAGCGAGCTTCGGTCTGAAGCGGATCACCGAGGGCGACCATACTCTCGTGGAATGGAGCGCGCGGTTCGAGGTCGCGCCGGAGGACGAGGCCCGCATCGTCGAGCAGGTCGGCCGTGCCACCTTCGCGGCGGGCATCGCAGCACTGGAAACGTTTCTGAAGGAGAAGCGTGGCGCCTGACACCGCCTTGAGGCTCGCGAGCCGAGATGGTGGGGATCTTTGCGGCTTAGCCCGAGACCGACTCTTAGCGGCCGACTCCGGATGAGGTGGCTTGAAGGCGGTTACGTCGAATGCCGGCCGTATGACTCCCACTTCGAGAGACGACGGCTTCGATTGTGGCAGACTGCTCGCTTACGAGACGGCGGCCGCGGTCAGGCGCTGCACGGCGTGCAGGACCTCCTCGGGGTGGAAATGGTGCAGCATGTGGCCCATCGCTGGCAGCGACCGGTATGTCGCCCCTGGGATCAGGGCCGCGGCCCTGTAGCCGTGGAGGGCATTGGCGACCACGGCGTCCGCGTCGCCACCCAGGACTCGACCGGAACCCGGCAGGTCGAATAGGAGAGGACGCTTCGCAGCAATCCAGGTCCGAGCGCCAGACTGTCTTCCGCCTCGGCGATCATCTGGGCGGGACGGCCCGCGAAGGCGAAGGGGAAGCTCGTCTCCATACGGGAGGGCATCGGCTGCGGCAGGAACATCGCTCGCCACAGCGCCGGCAGAAGCAGGGCGTCACCTGACATCCGCGCCATTTCCGCCAGTACCGGGCCGGCGAAGAGTGTCGCGCGAGCCCCGAACAGCATCTGTTCGAGACGGAGCTCCGGGAAGCAGATCGGCGCCAGAGCGACGACGCCGGAGACGTCTTCGGGAAACTGCATGCCGTAGGCCAGCGCGACGGCGCCTCCGAACGAATGTCCGACGATCGTCGGACGGCTCAGGCCGAGTATCGTCATGGCGTCGTGCAGGATCTCGGCCTGACGCCAGGGCGACGCATCGATCAGCCGGTTTCGGGCGCTACCGCCATGGCCTGGCCGGTCGACCGCGACCACACGACATCCGCCCTGCACCAGCGCGTCCGCTGGGCCGAGCCACATATCCTCTAAAACCATGAGGGTGCCGTGGATCAGCACCACGTCAGGGCCCCGACCACCGCTGTCGACAAAGGCGATCGTCCTGCCGCCGGCCGTGCGGATGATCTGCCGGTCGACCGGAGCGGACCCATCTGCAGAGAGGTCCCGGATGGCTTTGTCGATCGTGTGAGGACCTGGGCGATCCGCGTCGCGTCCGCTCACGACGGTCCCATCGAACATAGAGGCGCTCTGCTTTCCATGACGGTCAACGCGTCTACCCCTACCAATGTGGCAGGGCACCGCATGCGATCGCGAGGCTGCCGACCGCTCCTACGCTGCGGGCGTCCAGGGTTCGAGCCGCCCTCGGCATACTCACGTATGGGATGACCGATCGGCTGCCGGATGTTCAACATCCACCATGATCAGCACCTTGGCCGTCTGGCGTTGCTGTCGTCCTGGAGGCTGTCTCATGCCGCTCCTGTCCACCGTGAGCCCCGCGCCGACCGACCCGATCATCGGTGCCCTCCTGCAACTCGGCGCCGCGGTGCCGAACCTCGTCCCTGGCGAGAGCCGGCAGGAGGTTCTCGCTCTGCGGCAAAGAATGACCAGTGCGGGCCATGACCTCAGGCAGCCGCTCCAAGTCATCGGCTACGCCCTGTCGCGCCTGAGCCGAAGCCTCGCGAGCGAGAGGGACCGCGCCTGGCTGCAGGCGGCCATGAGCCAGACCAGCAGACTGGCCGAGGGGCTGGCCGACCTCGTCGCCGCCGCTCGCGACGAGGTTCCCGATGGCGCGTTCGAGACCGTGGGACTTGCCGAACTCACCTTCGACGTTGCCAGGGACTGGTCGCTCCATGCCGTCGAGCACGGCGTGGACCTCAAGGTCATGAGAGCGTCGGGAGCCGTCCGGAGCCATCGCAAGCGCCTCAGGGCCATCATCGACAACCTCGTCGGCAATGCGATCAAATACGCGCCGGACGGCCGGGTGAGGCTTGGGTTCCGGCGCAGCAGCACTGGCTTGAGCCTGGTCGTCATCGACGACGGCATCGGGATCTCCCCCGAAGACCAGGAGCGGATCTTCGAGGCATTCCTGCAGGTCGACGGGAAGAGCGAGGGGCTGGGATTGGGGCTGAGCCTCGTGGCGGACCATTGCCGCGTTCTCGGCCATACACTTCGCCTCTCGTCCGAGCCGGGCCGCGGCTCCTGTTTCAGCGTCGATCTCGGCAGTCCCGTGCCCTCGAGGCAGGTCTAGATTCATCACGACGGAGACGGTGTGGCGATGCAGAGAGGATCTACACCTCCCGAGACCGGCCGCTGTCGTTTGGCCCAGGTCCAGATGCCATTCTGACACGAATTCGGCAGTCTGGCCCGCGAAGGAAATGAGCAACATGCCGCGGTTCTTCTTCCACACACGACGTGCAGAAGCATCCTCTCAGGACGACATCGGCATGGAGCTTCCCGATGTCGACACGGCCTGCAAGGTCGCTCATGCGCTGCTGACGAGGCTCGTTCAGCAGGACATGCCGGATGGGCGGCCCCGCGTTTGGGAATGCCGCACGTGGGACGAAGCCGGAGCGGAGGTTTACCGCGGCGAGCTGGTCCATCGTGGAACTCGTTTCTGAGGGTCGTCTCAGCCCGACTATGACAGGGTTCCCAGTCTATCGGTGCCGCGGTCACGGCGACCACTGAAGATCATCACAGGCGGCGTGGTGCCGTCAGACGCGAGCCGTCCGTCTCCGAGCCGAGTCGCGGTCGAGGAGGATCGCCGGTGCGGCGTGAGCTTCCAAGGTCGAAAAGGGCAGGCCGACTTGACCGAGCACGGGACTACATGCAGAGGTTGTGGCGTTCCGGCCGGGCCGATCGGGTTCCGCAGTTCGAGAAGCCACGATGTTCAAAACCGTTCTGGCCCCGCTCCTGCGCGTGGCCTTGACCTGCACCGTCTTGGCCCTCGCCGGCCGCGCACAGGCTACGGAACTGCGCCTCACCGCCGGAGAATACTCCAAGACGACATTGCCGTTTCTCCAACAGGTCGCCGCCGACTATATGGCGTCCCATCCCGACGTCCACGTTCGGATCGAGCTGACGCCCTGGGACAACTACCTTCAGCGCCTCGGCACCGACATCGGGGCGGGGCACGCGCCCGACCTCTCGATCATCGCGACCATCTGGCTGCCCGACTTCCAGAGCCAGGGCCTCCTGGAACCGCTGGACGCCTATATGACGCCGGAGTTTACCTCCGGCTTCATCAGCCCCTTCTTCGCGCCTTCGACGCTGGATGGCAAACTGATGGGACTGCCGGCTGCAGCATCGGCCCGCGCCATGATGGTGAACCTCGACCTCTTCGATCGGGCCGGCGCCAAACCTCCGAAGACCTGGGACGAGTTTTACGACGCGGCCAAGAAAATCTCGGCGCTCGGCGACGGCGTCTACGGTTTCGGTCTTCAAGGCAAGGAGATCGAGACGGACGATTACTTCTACTACGGCCTGTGGTCGAACGGCGGAGAGGTCCTGCGTGACGGGCGGAGTGCCCTTGCCAGTCCGGAGGCCGTAAAGACGGCGACCTTCTACAAGACGCTGATCGACGATAGATTGGTTGAACCTTCTCCGACGGCCTATAGCCGGGAGGATGTCTTCAGGATGTTCAAGCAGGGCAAACTTGGGATGGTGTTCACCTATCCCATGCTGATTCCGCAGATCAAAGCGGAGTCGCCGAGCCTTCACTATGCCGTCCTACCCTTCCCGACCGACTTGAAACCCACGACCCTGGGCGTCACGGACGTCCTGATCATGTTCAAGTCATCGCCATCGAAAAAAGAAGCCTGGGACTTCGTCAAGTTCCTCTACCAGGACAAGTACAGGGCGCAGTTCGATCATGACGAAGGTTTGCTTCCCGTGACGAAGAGTGTCGCGGCGCAAGACTATTATACCAAGAACCCGGATTTGAGCACCTTCGCCGCCGGTCTGGCCTATGCGAAATTCGCGCCGACCGTGAAGAACTGGGCCGAAATCGACGACGTGACGACGCGCGCTCTTCAGTCGATCTACCTGGGCGACGTCACGCCCGAGGCAGGGCTGAAAGCCGCCGCGAAGGACATCGACGACATTTTGCGAAGGCCGTGATCCCGCGCGACACCCGGATCTCGCAGCCTGCGCATGCCCCGGACACCGCGTCCCGACTTGACCCGCGCTGGATGAACCCTGCCGAGACGTCGCGCGACAGGACATGGGGTCAGAGGCCCACTCGCGTCTCCCGCCTTGGCGTGAGGCGATCCGGCTTCGGTCCCATCGCGATGATCCTGCCAAGCCTCATCCTGGCTTGCTCGATCCTGGCTCTGCCGATGCTCTCCCTGGTCGTGGCGGCGGCCCATGGATCCACCCGCTTCGGGATGACCCGCGACCTCGTCGGTTGGGCGAACTTCGGTCACGTTCTCAGCGATCCTCTCTTCGTGGGCGCCCTGTGGAGAACGCTGGTCTGGACGGGATGCGTGGTCACCGGAACTCTTCTCCTTTCGGTCCCGGTCGCCCTGACACTGCGGCGCGATTTTCTGGGGCGCGGGATCGCCAAGGTTCTCGTCATGCTGCCCTGGTCGGTCTCCCTGACCATGACCGCCATTGTCTGGCGATGGGCGCTCGACGCTCAGAACGGACCCCTCAACCTCACCTTGCGGCAGTTCGGGCTCATCAGCACACCGGTGGTCTGGCTCGGAGACGCGCGTCTGGCCTTCGCCGTCGAGATCGCGATCGGGATCCTGGTCTCGGTGCCGTTCAGCTGCTCCATCCTGCTCGCCGGCCTCGCCACCATCCCAGAGGACCTCTATGAAGCGGCGAGGCTCGACGGGGCCGGGAGGGCGGCCCGGTTCCGCCATGTCACGCTGCCCTTGGTTCGACCGTTCCTGAGGCTCGCCCTGGTTCTCAACGTGGTCTACGTCTTCAATTCGTTCCCCATCATATGGGTGATGACCCAGGGCGGCCCCGCGGGCGGCACCGAGATCCTGGTCACCTACCTCTACAAGCTGGCCTTCGTCTTCGGCCGCATGGGCGACGCGGCGGCCTTGTCGCTGACCATGATCGGCAGCCTCCTCCTCCTCGTGCTGGCCAGTCTGCGCTTGGCACGTTCCGCCGCGCCATGAGGGGCGCCCGCGGGCTTCGCGCCAGCGTGCTGAGTTGGTCGGTGCTGATGCCGCTGCTCCTGCTGAACCTGTTCCCTTTCGCCGTGATGCTCGCCACCGCGCTGACTCCGGCGGAGGACCTGATGCGCGCCGGCTCCTCGTGGATTCCGCGTCGGCCCACCCTGGAGAACTTCCCCGCGATGTGGCGCGCGAGCGGAGTCGGGCCGGCGCTCACGCGAAGTCTGATCGTGGCCTCCGTGTCCTCGATCGTCGCCACCGGCGTCGCGGCGCCGGCCGCCTATGCCCTGTCCCGGTTCCCTTTTCGACTGCTGCGCCCCTACGAGGTCTTTCTCCTGATCACCCAGATGGTGCCGCCGATCATGCTTCTCGGCGGCCTGTTCAGGCTCATGGTCCAACTCGGCGCCGTGGACTCTCTCGCGGCGCTCGCCGTCGTCTATGCGGCGTTCCAGGTCGGGTTCTCGGTCTGGATGCTGCGCAACGCCTTCGACGCGATCCCCTTCGAGCTCGAGGAGGCCGCACGGCTCGATGGCGCATCGCGACTGAAGACGCTGTGGTTCATCGTCCTCCCCCTCTCGGTACCGGCGCTCTGCGTGGTCGTGCTTTTCAACTTCATCGCGTCGTGGAACGACTTCGCCATCGCGCTCGCCCTGCTGCGCAGCCCAGGAAGCCTGACCCTCCCCGTCCAGGTTCAAGCCCTCGTGGCAGGCCGGTACGAGGTCGAGTGGGAGCAGGTGATGGCGGCCGTGCTCGTGGCTACCGGACCTGTCGCGATCCTGTTCTCTGTCCTGCAAAGACATCTCGGCGCCGGCTTCCAATCGTCTCCCCATTGACCGCGCCGTCGGCTCGGGCGGGGGCGAAAGAGGAGCCGGCGGAGCGGGCGGCCGCCTCTAGGTCCCGCAGCAGGGCTCGCGCCTCCTGAAGCTCGGTCAGGTCCGAGCCTTCGCCGATCTTCGCCGTGAAGGCTCCGAGCAGGTCCAAGCCCCTGCGGACCTGCCCCTTCTTGAGCCAGGATCGAGAGAGGCTCATGGCCGCCCGCAGCTGCAGGCTCGAAGCGGACTGGCTCTCGGCCAGATCGAAAGCGGTCTCGAACAGCTGCTCCGCATGGTCGTCCGACGAGGCCGGATCCTGAAGCAGAAGCTCGCCCTTGATCCTGAGAAGTTCCGCCGCGTACCAGCGCTCCTGGTTCTGCTCGGAACGGGATATCGCCTGGTCGATCGCCGCGAGAGCTTGGTCGATCAGCCCGAGCGTGCCGAGCGCACGGGCGTATTCCGCCTGGAAGACGACGTAGTACACCCCGTATTGGATGCCCCTGAGGCCATCGAGAGCCGCTTCGAGCATGCGGGCGCCGGCCAGTGGATCGACCTTGCGGGCGACCAGCACGCCGTGGAAGCACTCGCCCCACAGGCGCCAGAATTCCAGTCCGTTCCGGGTCGCGACGTCCAGCAGGGTGGTGACGTGGCGTTCGCAATCGTCCCAATCTTCGCTCAGGATCGCGATCGGGCATGCGGCCTGCACCAGCACCTGGCAGAGCGAAAGGGGATCGTCCGTTTCGCTCGCATCGTCGAGGATCTTCTCGACCAGGCGGCGTGCCCGAGCCGGGTGCCCCTGCAGCCACAGGATCCTGGCCAGAAAGGACTGCGCCGTCGCGCGCTGGTCGAAGATGAAACGGATCGCCTCCGCCCCGGTCGACGGCGCGACGTAGGTCTCCAACATGCGTTCGAGGCGCGCGCGGGCCTCGGCCTGATCACCGAGCAGATGGAGGATATATCCGATGATCCGGTCGGCCACGGCGGCGTCCGCCGGCTGGCCACGCGCGATCGCCAGCGCTTCGAACCGTTGCGCCATCGTGAGAGCCAGGCCGAGTTCGCCGCGGTTCAGCAGGCCGGACCAGAGCCCCCACAAGGCTCTGAGCTGGAAGTCCGGCTCATCCAGGGCCTCCGCGAGTTCGAGCGTTCTCTCCCAGGCGGCTTCGGTGGCGGCGACCTGCCCCCTCGTCTGCATGAGCGACCAGGCATGGGCGGCATGCAGGCGCATCTCGACATGCGCGCCGCCGAGCGGCGACCAGAAGGCGAGCGCTCGCCGGACGCGCTCGCCGCATTCGGTGATCAGTCCCGATTGGAACCAGAGCGGGATCGACAAAGTGGTAATCAGCGAGCCCAGGTCCGGGTCGCCTTCGGGCGCGTAGGCCCATTCGAGCGTCGCTCTGACGTCGTCGATCAGGCGTCGGTGCCGTTCGAGCCATTGCGCAGCCGGGAGGACGTGCCACTCCGTTTCGGCCCGCTCGAGACCGTCTCTGACGTGGAGGGCGTAGCGCCGATTCGCCTCCGCCCGTTCACCGGATTCCGCGAGCTTGGCGGACGCATAGGCCCTGGTCGTGTCGAGCAGCCTGTAGGAGGCGACCGCGCGGTGGACATCGGCTGCCAGCAGCGACTTCGACACCAGATTGGCCAGTGTATCGACGATGACGGCCGAGCTCGCATCCGCCGCCTCGAGCAAGTCGACGGCTGCCGCGATGGTGAAGGCGCCAGGAACGACGGAGAGATGTCTCAGGGCCCGCTTCTCCCCTTCGCCCAGCAGGGCATAGCTCCAATCGAGCGCGTCGTAATGCGTGCGATGGCGGGACGTCGCGGTGCGCCGGCCTTGCAGGATGAGGCGATAGTGGTCGTCGAGCTGGGTCGTCAGGCCGGTGATGCCGAAGGTGCCGGCATGGCCGGCCGTGATCTCCAGCGCGAGGGCCATCCCGTCCAACCTCCGGCAAAGCTCGGCGAGAACGGGCGCCTCCTCATCGGTCAGCACGAAACCATCCACGGTCGCGGCGGCGCGCTCGACGAAGAGCTGAACCGCGGGAAAGGCCATCGCGTCCGCGGCGCTCAGGTTTCCGCTCGGCGGGCAGGTCAGGGGAGGGAGGCGGTAGACGCGCTCGCCGGCGACGCGCAAGGGCTCGCGACTGGTGGCGAGGAGGTGCAGCCCAGGCCCGGTGCCCGAGAAAAGTCGTTCCGCGAGGCTCGCGATCTGTCCGATCACGTGTTCGCAGCTGTCGAGAACGATCAGGATCTGCTTGTCCCTGAGCCGGGCGATGAGATCCTTGACCGGATCCTCGGACCGCAAACCGATCCCGAGCGCCGAGGCCACCGATGCGGGCACGAGATGAAGGTCCGCGACGGTGGACAGGTCCACGTAGTAGATCTGCTGCGGACGCGAAGAGAAAGCAGACTCGGCCACGGCGACCGCCACCGTCGTCTTGCCGATTCCGCCCGGTCCCACGATGCTGACGAAGCGATGCTGTCGGAGCATGTCGCTCAGGATGGGAACGGTCTCCGCCCGGCCGATCATCCGCGGCGTGACGACCGTCGGCTCGAACGCCGGTTCGGAGGAACTCGCAACCTCCCCAACGAAGGTCTCGGCCGAGGACGTCTCGATCGGAGCGACGAAACTGTAGCCCAGTCCCGGCACGTTCACGATGTAGCGACGCCCGTGCTGCCCGTCGCCCAAGGCCCGGCGCAGCGCGGCGACCTGCACCTTGAGGTTGGCTTCGTCCACGAAAGTGTCGGGCCAGACCTTGGAGAGAAGCTCCGCCTTGCTGACCACCTCACCCGCACGCTCGAGCAGCGCGAACAGCATGTTCTGTGCCCTGCTCCCCAGCCGGAGGGGAATGTTGGCCTCTTCGACCAGCCGTTGGGACGCCACGACCCGGAACGGCCCGAACCGGACCTCGCGATCGTCGGCACCGTCGACCGCCGGGCTCACGGGACCGCGCCCACGTCAGCCAATACGATGGTGGCCGCCGCTGGCGTGCAGGAAGGCCCGAGCCGCCGATATCCGGCGGCGCGCGAGCTCGGTGCAGGGAGGCGCGGCTGCGTGGCCGGCCGCGGAAACAAGGCGCCGACGCGCTCCCGTTGGATCAATTCCGAACGACGAACGCCGAGTGCAGTGAGGACATTTATAAGATTCGCAGTATGCACCTTGCCATACTCAAGACGTCAGGCGACATTCATTCATCGCTGAAGCTTGTGCCTGAAAAACCTACGTGTCGCCACCTAAATTGTTCAAGCGTACTGGCAGATGCGCCACCACAACACTGCATGCGACTGCACCGAACGACCCGGCCGGCTTCGGCGGGACACCTTCAACGGCGAGACAAGCGGGATCCCGGTCGCATGATGGTCGCCTCGGCGTCGGTGCTCGCGCCGAAAGGTCAGGCCGGCCGTGGCTTCACCTCTTGCGGAGCAGGATGCTGGCCCCTGCGATGTCACTCCCCTGGGACGTGATGGTGATGGCCTGTTGCGTGCCGTTGGTGCGGGCTCCGAGTTGCAGCCCGCCACCCACCGTCTGCAGGCTCGCCTGATAGGTATCGGGCGCCGGAATCTCGCCGGTCAGGCTGCCGGAAAGCTGGCGTGTGGTCTCCTGCCACGAGCCGGAGAGCGTCTCGCCCTCGACCGCGACGGTGCTGAGAATATGGACCCTGTAGCTGTCACTGGCACAGAGCACGTTGATGGCGAGCGCTCTGCCATCCGACCCGATCTTGTAGCGGGCCTTGCAGCGGATCGACTCCCGGCTGCCGTCCGTCATCGACACCGTCCCTCCACCCTTCCAGGTGCCGGCGAAACCGGAGAACGGGCCCGCGGCGAAGGCCGGGGTAGAGGCCGCCGCCAGAGCCGTGGCGATCAAGCCCGCGGCGGCAGCCCGGCCCATCGTCGTCCTGGAGCAAGCCGCTAGGCTGCCGATCCTGCCTGAACTGCCTCGCGTCATGATCGACGAGCTCCCGTCCGTGTCTGCGGTGCGGCGACATGGAGTCCGCGCGCGCTACGACGGCTTCCTCTGCCGTGTTCGCCTGGCAACTGGCCACAGGTCCCAGGGTCTCGTCAGCCTATACGAGAGTATGAGGACGACGGACCGCTCACGGCGTCACAAGACTTTCGAGACAGCGGATGAGATCGTCGGCCATGATCGGCTTCCGGAGAAGCTCCCTGGCACCGCAGGCGAGCGCGCGCCGTTTGACATGATCATCGCTCAGCGCCGTCATCATGATGACCCCGATACGCGGGTAATCGAGACGGAGCCGCTGCTGCAACTCGAAGCCATCCATGCCCGGCATGTTGACGTCGGTCAGAAGGCGGGTGATGTCGCCGACATGGTCATAGTCCAGGAACGCGGCTCCCGAACTGAAGGCCACCGTTTCGTACCCGAAGGACTCCAGGAGGCTGGAGGTCGCGTCGAGGATCGCCTCGTCGTCGTCGACGATGGCCACTATGTTCTTCGCGACAGACACTCGGAGCACCTCGACTATCGGGACTGGATATCGCTCGTGCAACGCTAACCCGCAACTCTGCCTTATGCAGTCATACGATGGTTTTCGACTGACATCGGCCGAGTGAGAGGCGATACCCGCTCGGATCCGCGGGTGCGACGGCCTTTCTAAAGGATCGAGGTCAACTCGCGGTTCCCGACTTCAGGACTTCCACTTTGCGGACCAGGTCTGCGACGGACCTCGCCAGCATCTTGCGCATCATGTTGCCGCGATGAATCTTGACGGTGATCTCGCTGAGTTGAAGCCGGTGGGCAATCTGCTTATTGAGCAGACCTTTCGTGACCGCCGCCATGATCTCGGTCTCGCGCGGCGTGAGAGTGGCGGCCAGAGCTGCAATCTCATTCCATGCCGCCATGGCGCCGCGTCGCAAGCGATCTCGGGCAATGGCGGCCCCGACGGCGTCCAGCATATCCCCATCGCTGAACGGTTTGGTCAGGAAGTCCAGGGCGCCGGCCTTCATGGCGCGGACGCTGGTGGGAACGTCACCATAGCCGGTCATGAAGATCACCGGCATCCGATTGCCCATCGAGGCCAATGTGGTCTGCAGGTCGAGCCCGCTGGCACCGGGCAGGCGGATGTCGAGGATGAGGCAGCCCGGCCGGTCGGGTACCGTCGCACCGAGGAGGTCGGCGGTGGTCTCGAAGCCGATCGATTCCAGTCCGGCCGAAGCCAAGAGGTCGCGCAGTCCCTCGCGCACCCCCTCGTCGTCCTCGACGATCAGGATCAGAGCCGGTGCCGCTTCCTCCGGGCTCGTCCCGGCCACGGCCTGGCGAGCGCGATCGAACATCGCTGTCACGGGTGAGGATCTCCTCTTCGGCGCGCGCCGCAGAGCCGACCGCGCTCTACATCACAGGACTGTCATGCTGGCCTCGTCGGCCCGAGCTGCTGTCTATCTACAACTCTTAGGCGCGACTCTCTGCTCGCAACATCGCAGACGGCACCGGCCCCTGCAACATGCAGATCCGCCTGGCGCCACGCGTAACGGGCTCGAACCGCCGATGCGCCCTGGGGCGAGGCGAGCAGCCGAAGTCGACTCCGACCCACTGCAACGATAAGGAGGGTCCAGGCGGTGACCGAGGTCCTTCCGCGAGCACCTTTGTGCAACGCGCGACCGGCCGTCCCCACCTTCATTGAGGAACCACTCCAGCCGAGGCAACGGGATGGATCGGCGGAGCGGGCATCAGTCGAGGCAGACGACGACACGTGTGCTTCTGGCATCTCTGATCGGAACGTCGGTCGAGTTCTACGATTTCTACATCTATGCCACGGCGGCCAGCCTGGTATTCGGCCCGCTGTTCTTTCCCGCCAGGGTGCCCTCGGCGGAACTGCTCGGCGCCTATGCGAGCTTCGGGATCGCGTTCCTGGCGCGGCCGATCGGCGGAGCTTTGTTCGGTCACTTCGGCGACAGGGTCGGCCGCAAGGCGACGCTGGTCGCGTCCTTGCTCCTCATGGGCCTGTCCACGGCGGCGATCGGCCTGCTGCCGACCTATGCGATGGCGGGCTGGTGGGCTCCGGCGCTTCTTTGCCTTCTGCGGTTCGGCCAGGGACTCGCGTTGGGGGGCGAGTGGAGCGGAGCCGCACTCCTGGCCCTCGAAAACGCTCCGGAGGGATGGCGCGCCCGTTACGCCATGTTCGCTCCGCTCGGAGCGCCCATCGGGTTCTCGATCGCCAACGGGTTGTTCCTGATCCTGACCCTCACCCTCACCATGGAGCAGTTCAAGGACTGGGGTTGGCGCCTGCCTTTCCTGGCGAGCGCGCCCCTCGTCTGGATCGGTCTCTGGGTTCGCTTCAACCTGCTGGAAACCGAGGAGTTTGCCGCAGCGCTGAAGAAGGAGATGCCCGCCAGGGTGCCGCTTCTCGAGCTTCTGCGGACGCAGGGCGGACATCTCGTCGCCGGCACGTTCGGGGTCGTGGCCTGTTTCTCGCTCTTCTACACGGCGACCGCTTTCGCCCTGAGCTACGGGACAGCGACGCTGGGCTATTCCCGCGCCACCTTTCTCCTCGTCGAGCTCGGCGCGATCGTCTTCATGGCCATCGCCATCGTGGCGGCGAGTTGGCTGTCCGACAAGATGGACCCGGCGCGCGTGCTGATCCTCGGCTGCATCGGGACCATCGTTTCGGGCATCCTGCTGGCCCCCATGCTGAGCAGTGGGTCGCTGCCCGTCATCTTCCTGTTCCTGGCCCTGTCGCTGTTCGTCATGGGCTTCGTCAACGGCCCCCTCGGCGCCTGGCTGCCGAGCCTGTTCCCGCCGCGCGTCCGCTACTCGGGGACGTCGGTGGCGTTCAACATCGGCGGGATCCTCGGCGGCGCCTTCTCTCCCGTTATCTCGCAGACGCTGGTCCAGAAAAGCGGCCTGATGGCGGTGGGCTTCTACCTGGCCATTATGGGCGGGATCAGTCTCATCGCCTTCGACGTCACCTCTCGCCGGCGAACCCTGGGCGCCCTGGCGCAGAGCGAAAAGCGCTATCGCTCGCTGTTCCAGCAGACCCATATCGCCCTGTGCGAGATGGATTTCTCGGTGGCGCGCGACCTCGTGATGAGGATTTGCGATCAGCGCAGCGCCGATTCCATCGCTTCGAGCCTGGCCGATCCCTCGTTTCTGGCGACCTGCTCGCGGCTTATCACCTTCGTCGACGCGAACGACGCCACGCTGAAGCTGCTCGGCTGTTCGTCGCAGCCTTTCGGGATCCGGCCCTTCGATCGCTTCCTGGGCGCTCGGGCCGAGACCGCCCTGCCTCTGCTGGTCAAGATCGCTCAAGGGGGAGGCCGGTTCGAGACGCAGGCCCGGCTGACCGCGCTCGACGGCCGCGAGGTCACGGTGATCCTCGTCATCGCCTTTCCGGACAACGGACAGGCGTTCGACCGGGTCGCCGTGGCGATGATCGACGTCACCGAGCGCGAACAGGCCAAGGAAGCCCTACTAGCCGCCCGGGGCGAACTCGCGCGGGTGGGGCGGGTCTCCACCGTAGGGGCTGTCTCGGCGTCGATCGCCCATGAGATCAACCAGCCGATCGGCGCCATGGTGATGAGCGCGCAGGCCTGCATGCGATGGCTGAAGCGCGATCCGCCCGACATCGCGGCGGCTTCGCTGGCGGCGGAGCGCGCGGTTCGCGATGGCATGAGGGCCAGCCAGATCGTTCAGCGCACGCGGGAGCAGGCGAGCAGCAGGGCGCGGAGCGTGGAGCCGGTGGCGCTGCGACAGGTCATCGAAGACGTGGTGTCCCTGCTCGACCGCGAGTTGGAAGCCTCTTCGACCAGGGTCCACACCGACGTCGAGGACGGAACGGCGATCGTGATCGCCGACATGGTCGAACTCCAGCAGGTCCTGGTGAACCTGCTGACCAACGGCATCCATGCGGTGGCGGACCTGCCGGAGGCTCGACGGGAGCTGCGCATCAGTCTTGGTTCATCCGATCCGGGCCATGTGCGCCTGACGGTCCGCGACCAGGGCCGGGGTATCAGCGACGAACATCTGTCCAAGCTGTTCAACCCCTTCTTCACAACCAAGCGCGACGGCATGGGCATCGGGCTGGCGATCTGCAAGACGATCGTCGAGGCCCATGGCGGAACCCTGCGCGGGCGAAATCACGAGGAGCAAGGCGCGGTGTTCGAGCTCGTGCTGCCTTCCGCAGACGCCGGTCGCCAGCGGAACGATCGTCTCGAGACGGAATCCGCCGACGCGAAAGCGTGAGCCTGTCGAAACGCTTGCGTTGAAGCTCCGCTGCGCCGGCAGCCTTTCAGGCTCGAGCCGCACGCCGGCGCAGATGGGGCCGGATCGAGAGCCGCGTCCTTAAGGGAAGTTGTATCCGATACGCCAGTATAGTGTCCTCGCCAGTTCGTCAGTGACATAGACGTCCCGACAACAAGGGAAGAGTGTCATGATCAAATTCCGTACTGCCGCTTGCACCATGGTCCTAGGGGCGATGACGTGCATCAGCGTTGCGTCTCCCGTGTTCGGCGCGAGCGCTCACAACTCGCAGATCGGCGCCGCGGGGCCGACGACGGATCCCTATTCGCCGGACCCGGTCGCGAAGCCCGGCGCCGCCGTCCTGGGCTACAAGACCATCAGGATCGTCAAGGCGAAGCGAAATGGGGCCTGCGCACCGGGCCAGTTGCGTACCGAGCTCGAGCGCAGGCGTTGTGACTGAGGGCTCATCCAAAACGTCACGGCGGCAAGACCGTTCTCCCCGCCGTGCTCCGAGGGCTGGCCCCGTCCTCGCCGGTGCCAGCGGTCGCCCTGCCGACGCTTCGGCCCGTTTCGAGCCGACCGTCGGCAACGCAGGGGCAGCCCGCAGCGCCCGCGCCGCCGAGCGGCTCGGTGACTGGTCATCGTTGCCCTGATCCGGCGCGACCTGAGGCGGCACGAGGCAATTCCGGGTCGCGGCGCGCGAATGCTGGCTGCGACACCGCTCCGAAGCGCGTCAGGACCCCTCACCGGCGCGCGAAGGCCAGGATGTCGGCGCTGATCGCGTCTTTGTGGGTCGAGCACAGGCCATGCGGGGCGCCCGGGTAGACCTTGAGTTCTGCACCCGCGATGAGCTTCGCCTGCAGCCTGGCGGCATTGTCGATCGGCACGATCTGGTCGTCGTCGCCCTGGATGACCAGCGTCGGCACCGCGATTGCCTTGAGATCCTCGGTCTGGTCGGTTTCCGAAAAGGCCTTGATGCAATCGTACTCGCTCTTCAGCCCCGCCATCATGCCCTGGACCCAGAACCAGTCCAGGAGACCCTGGCTGACTTTCGAGCCCTCGCGGTTGGCGCCATAGAACGGTGCCGCGAGGTCCTTGAAGAACTGGGAGCGATCCGCCGCGACGCCCGCGCGGATGCCGTCGAAGACCGACAATGGCAGGCCGCCTGGGTTGCTCTCGGTCTTGAGCATCAGTGGGGGCACGGCGCTGATCAGCACGAGCTTGGCGGCCCGTCCCTTGCCGTGCCGCGCCACGTAGCGGGCGGCCTCGCCGCCGCCGGTCGAATGGCCGACGTGGATCGTGTCCTTCAGGTCGAGCGTCGTGACGAGTTCGTCGAGATCGGCCGCGTAGGTGTCCATGTCGTTGCCGCTCCACGACTGGCCCGACCGCCCGTGTCCGCGCCGGTCATGGGCGATGCAGCGGAAGCCTTGGTTCGCGAGGACCATCATCTGGTCCTCGAAGGCGTCGGCGCTCAACGGCCAGCCGTGGCTGAACACCACGGGCCGTCCCGTTCCCCAATCCTTGTAGTAGATCGACGTGCCGTCGCGGGTCGTGATCGTGCCCATTGTGCTTCTCCATTGAGACTTGGAATGGTCCGACAGGGCAGATCCCTGGCGGGTGAAGAGCGGGTGGCTGCCGTCATGGCTCCGGATGCAGGAAGGCGTGGATGGCGTGGACCACGACCGAGCCCTCGCCGACCCCGGAGGCGACGCGCTTGACCGAGCCCGAGCGGACATCACCGACCGCGAAGATGCCCGGCCGCGTCGTGGCGTAGGGTGTCGACGCAACAGGGCCGCCGGCATCGGCTCCGGTGCGGACGAAACCCCACTCGTCGAGGGCGAGACAGCCTGTCAGCCAGTCGGTATTCGGAACCGCCCCGATCATCACGAAGAGCGCGCCGACCGCCCTGGTCTCGCTGAGCCCCGTGGCCCGGTCGGTCCAGGTCACCTCGCGCAGATGGCGGTCGCCGTGCAGCGCCGTCACCTCGGTGCAGGGGTGGATCGTGATGGAGGGCGACGTCGCGATGCGTCGGACCAGGTAATCCGACATGGTGGCGGCGAGACCCGAGGCGCGCACCAGGATGTGGACGTGGCGCGCGCTGCGCGACAGGAACAAGGCCGCCTGGCCGGCCGAGTTGCCGCCGCCGACCACCACCACCTCCTGCGCCGCGCAGAGCTGAGCCTCCATGGCGGTCGCGGCATATTGGATGCCCTGGCCTTCGTATTTGCCGTAATCGGGCAGGTCGAGCTTGCGGTAGCGCGCGCCCGTTGCCACCACCACGGCCCGGGCCTGCACGATATGACCGTCGTCGAGCGCGAGCCGGAAGGGGCTCGACGCGCAGTCGAGCGCCGTCGCGGCGCGGGCGATGGCGAGATGGGCTCCGAACTTCTGCGCCTGGACCTGGGCGCGGCCGGCCAGGGCCTGGCCGGAGATGCCGGTGGGGAAGCCGAGGTAGTTCTCGATCTTGGAGGATGTCCCGGCCTGCCCGCCCGGCGCCAGGGCCTCGATCACGATCGTCTCGAGCCCCTCGGAGGCGGCATAGACGGCGGCCGCGAGATCGGCCGGCCCCGCGCCGACGACGGCGACGTCGTAGACGGTCGCGGGATCGAGAGCCTCGGTCAGGCCGAGCCGTTCCGCCAGTTCGGCGTTCGACGGATTGACGATCACCTGGCGGGCCGGCGCCACCACGGCGGGAAGCTGGTCCGGTCCGAGGTCGAGCTCCTGGAGAATCGCGCTCGGAGCCGCCTCGGTGGCATCGAGCACCTCGTGCGGATAGCCGTTGCGGGTCAGGAAGCGGCGAAGCCGGATCAGGTCGCCGTCGCGCCGATCGCCGACCAGCAGCACGCCGCCCTGGGCGTGGCGGATGAATCCCACGCGCCGCAGGATATAGGCCCGCATCACGATCTCGCCGATGTCCGGCTCGGCCGACACGAGCCGGCGAAAATCGGCGTGTGCGACCCGGATCACCCGTGTCTCGGCCGACGCTCTCGCGCCGACCAGCATCTGACGGTCGTTGTAAAGGTTCAGTTCGCCGGTGAACTGGCCGGCCGTATAGATGACCAGGACCATGGGCCCGGTCCGGACGTCCTCGGTGACGATGGAGATCGATCCGTCGAGCACGACGAAGAAGTCGACGTCGCGGTCCCCACGCGCGAAAAGCGGCGTCTCCACCTCGAAGGTGGTCACCGGCCCGAAAGGCTCGATGCGCGCCACCATGTCGGCGGTGAGGACCGGGAAGGTCTGGGCCTGACGCGTCCAGGGGTCGGTGGACGGGTCGGCGATGTCCAGCGAAGCGTCAGTCGACATGGGCCCGGCAACCGGGATCGAGGCGAGTTGCGGCGGCATAACTCCGCGGCGACGTGACAATGCTGCGACCGGGCCGGCTGCCGATCGCCGACCCGGTCCCCCCCGCTTCGACGCAAGCCCGCCCGCCGCCGTCGGCGCCGGCCAGCACTCCCTTGGTCGCCTGCTTCACGGTCATGGTGCATGTCTCGTTGTGCCGACGGCACTTCAGCACGAGCGGGACGGAGATGGCTAGAATACCTTCGTATAGGTGGCGAGCGACAGCGCCTGCCAAGGCCGGCACCCTGACCGATTTCCGGCCGGGACAATAGAGACCAACTTTTCTCGAACGCCTCACACTGGATCAGACCGAGAGACTGGTCGCGTCCTCATACCAATGTATGAAGGCAAGCTCTCTCGACCCGTGATGAGCTCACGCCGGGTCGTCTGTTGTCCGCGATGATCGCGAAGCGCCGGGCCGTGATCACAGGCCTGGTGCACAGGGGAGCCGCGTGTCGAAGCCCGAGATCAAGCCCTACACTTTATCCGCAGAAGGTTAGTGCCGGGCCATCACGGTCGCAGCCTGGTGCTCTCAGATCGTCGGCCATCGCCGCCAGACCCGAGCTCGCTGGCCAGGTCCACCGAAACGACAATCGAATGGAAGAGTCAGGGGGAGCCCTCTGACCCCACGGACAGCGTCCGGGCAGCCGGGGGATGGTTGAGTGCTTGACCTGCTCGTGTCGCACGCGGGGTTTGGTTCGGCTCCCGAGCTCCTCGATAGGATTGGAGGAGGCACATTGGGCACTGAAAGTCTTGCCGGTGAATGCCGTAGTCAGGCGCTTTATTCGGCGGCGTCTTTCGCCTGGGCGTCGAGTTCGTCCAGCACAGCCTCTGGTGCGACGTCCTTCTGGATCTCCTGAATGACCGCCGTGTCTCCGACCCGCACGTCCAGGCGGCTAGCGATCGCCAGGACGACCTCGGACAGTTTGGTCAGTTCATGCTCCGTCAGCAAATTGATGTGCAGGTCCAGGTCGGCCCTTTTGTCGGCGGCTGCCGCTGTCCGATTCTGGCTGATGAGCACGAAAGTGGAGAGGAAGATCGCCTCGACCGAAGCTTCCGTCGCAAGGATGACGAACGAGGGATCGAACTTCGGCACGCCGGGTATGAAGCCCAGATTGAGCGCGATCCAGGCGGCATAGATGGCGAGGTGAAGGTAGACGAATGACATGCTGCCGGCGAAGGAGGTGATCGCCTCGGCCAAGCGCTCTTGACGTGTGGCATGAGCCGCCTCATGCCGGCGGCGCTCTTGGAGTGACTCGATGTTACGCTGGAGGGAGCCAGCCAAGTTCTCGGGGCCGGGTGGTGGTATGGTCGGCGTCGCAGTTGTCATAGCCGATCGTCCTTCGCGTGATCTAACGCACTCGACAGCGTGGCTTAATGTCGTGACATGGGCGCGGACGCAAGAAAATCCTGGTCGGGGGCCGTTCCGCTTCAGTCCGAATTGAATGTGTCCAGCAGTTTGAACTATGGCCTGACCCGGATGCGCCCTATCTCAGGCCGCGAACGGCGGTGGCGAAACCCACATCAACGTCCAGGTGAACAACCCCGTGGGGAATGACGGCATCCATCAAATGACACATGCGGCGGCCACGTCGGCCCTGTCGAGCTACGACAAGGCGCTACCGGCCAGGCTGGCGAGCCGGCAGAGGCGGACAGGGTAGGCGGTCAAATCCCTATCGCAGGACACAGTCAGCTATGGCTCTTTCGGAACCAGAGCGTGAAGCTCGTAGAGGATACCTGCCAAGCCCGCAATCAGAAGAAAGGGCTTGGTGCTGCCGATCGCCTTAAGCGCGTCGTCGTCAAGCACGCCATACAAGAGCATTCTCCGCCTTCCAGTGAAGGAGGTAGGCTACTGCAAGATAGCCTACCGTCAGCAATGCTATCCATCGATAGAGGCCGTTCGTCGCTCGGCAGCGATGGCCAACTCACGCCTTGATGGCGAGGAGTGTGCCCAGGATCGGCCAAAGCCGGCGGCGCCCGCACCTGTGGTGAAGGTCGGCTCGATCCCGAAATGCGGAACTGTCGCACCGAAAAGCCTCAGGCAGAACAAGCTGACACCCACGGCGGATTTGAACAGGAGCGCAAACGAGACCGTCTTGCTGGCCCGATTGAGGGCGATCAAGGCTGTCGTCTTGTTCATAGGTCCCTCGTGTTTCGCGGCGTCCAACTCCCTCCATGGAGTGACCACCACACGAATGTGAGTGTGTAACGCTGACAACCTGACAACGGACGAAACGAACGCCAACGCTGACGAGGTCACGGTTTGTGAGGCGTCTCTCTCCTGCACCGAATCCCTCGGATTTGCAGGATCCTTTGACTTGGTGCTGAGACGACAAAAGCCGAAGCTAAAACAGCAGCCAAGTTCTCGCAAATATTGGTGCCGCAAGAGAGATTCGAACTCCCGACCCCCTCATTACGAATGAGGTGCTCTACCAGCTGAGCTATTGCGGCGCCTGGGCTCAACGCGTTGCCGCGAGGCCATGCCTGTCTAGCCAGATCACGCCGCCGTGTCCAGCGAAAGTCGCTCGCCGTCGCTCCGCGCATGGTGCCAAAGAGCAGTTCCCTCGCGCCCGCTCCTGGCCTAGACTTTCGCCATGGACCAGGACAAGCCGCGCCAACACCACGACATCGGGGGCGTCCCAGGCTTCATGTGCCGCGCCGTCGACACGGAGCCGCATGCCCTGACGGAGTTCGACCGCGAGGTCGATGCGCTGCGCCAGATCCTGGGCGCGAAACGCGTCGTGTCGGTCGACGAGTTGCGCCGCGGCATCGAGGCCATTCCCGAGGCGGACTATCATCGCCTCTCCTATTACCAGCGATGGATTCGCGCCATCGCCGACAACCTCCTGCGCTCGGGCACCATCACCCAAGCCGAACTCGCCGCCGCCCTCGACCGCACAGAGACCGCGTGAGCGGGCCCTTCGATCCCGGCGCGCCGGTGCGGGTGCGCGACGCCTGGCCGGAGCGGTTCGGCATCGTCCACCAGCGCACGCCGCATTACCTGCGCGGCCACGCGGGGCGCATCGTGCGGCGTCTGGGCGCCTTTCCCAACCCGGAAAACCTTGCCTTCGGCGGCCCGGCCCCGATCGTGCCGCTCTACCATGTCGCCTTCGACGCCGCCGCGCTGTGGCCCGAGGCGGAAGACGGCGGCGACCTGCTGGTCGAGATCTACGAGCACTGGCTGGAACCCATCGCTATGAGCGCCACTCCGAGCGATCCGTCGTGAGCCTCCTCGACGCCGATGGGACGCGGCTGCTCGGCGCCCTGCGCCTGCTGCTGGCCGACAAGGCCATCGCCACGCCCGAGGAGATCGCCGAACGCATCGCCCTGACCGACCAAGCCTCGCCGAAGCGGGGCGCGGCGCTGGTGGCCCGAGCCTGGTGCGACCCCGCCTTCCGCGCCCTGCTGCTGGCGGATGGCACGGCGGCGGCCGAGAGCCTCGGCATCTCACTGCGCGGGCTGCCACCGCTCGGCGTGCTCGAGAATACCGAAGCACTGCACCACCTCGTGGTCTGCACTCTGTGTTCCTGCTATCCGCGTGCCGTGCTGGGCTACCCGCCCTTCTGGTTCAAATCCGCCGCCTACCGGGCCCGCGCCGTGCGCGATCCGCACGGGCTCCTGGCCGAATGGAACACCGTCCTGCCCGAAGGGCAGCGCATCCGCGTCGTCGACTCCACGGCCGATTACCGCTGGATGGTGCTGCCGCGCCGCCCCGCCGGCACCGAGGGATGGGACGAGGAGCGACTGGCGGCCCTGCTCGACGAGGGCCACCTCATCGGCGTCACGGTGCCGAGCGTGACGGAAGTCGCGGCATGACGGATCGGGACGGCGAGCCGCAGGGGGACCTGATGATCCGTACCGTGGCCATGCCGGCCGACACCAATGCCAACGGCGATATCTTCGGCGGCTGGGTGATGTCGCAGATGGACCTCGCCGGTGGCATCGCGGGGATCGACCGGGCGCGCGGCCGCGTCGTCACGGTAGCGGTCGACGGCATGACCTTCATCCGCCCGGTCAAGATCGGCGACGTGCTGTGCGTCTACGCCGAGGTCGAGCGCGTCGGGCGCACCTCCATGCGGATCCACGTCGAGGCCTGGGCCCGGCGCTTCCGCACTGCGGAGCGCGACAAGGTCACGGCTGCCAGCTTCACCTTCGTGGCCATCGACGACGACGGCCGGCCGCGGCCTGTGCCGAGGCGTGATCCGGGCGAGGGTTGATCGGAGCGCCCCAAGGGGCGATGCGTCACTCCCGTCACGAGATTTCCTGGACGAGCTTGCGCACCAGCGCGCGGCCGAAGCTCTCGAAGCCCTGGGCCACCGCCACGAAACTATCGGCGCCCCCCGCCACGTTGCGGCGATAATAGTCCTGCAGTCCGCCCGGAGGATGCGTATGCGCCACGAGGTAGGCCGGGCCCGACATGTCGCTGAGGATGACGATGCCGTTGATGGTGGTGACGCCCCCGGCCAGAGCGGCATCGCGCGCCGCGCCGATGTCGCTGCCACCGTTGCTGTCGCCGTCCCCCGACACGTCGATGATCCGCCGCTCGGCCGCGAAAGGGGCCTCGGCGAAGAGCGCCGCGGAGAAATCGAGCGCCGAGCCGATGGCGGTGCGGTCGGCGAAGGAGCGGGGCGCCGCCGCCACGACGGCGCCGAAGCTCCGCGCCTCCGCCTCGTCGCCTACCGCCGTCCAGGGGATCACCAGCTTTTGTGAGCCCGAGCCCGCCCATTCCACGAAGGCGACGGCGATGCGCCGGTTGGTGCCGGCCGCGATGGCGCGCAGCACCTCGGGGTCCGACATGGCGGCCGCATAGCCTTTGCGCTGCAGCTCGTATTTCTCGTCCGTGATGGAGCGCGACACGTCGGCGGCCAAGACCAGCATGACGTCGACCGTCGCCGGCCCGGTCGCCGCCAAGGCGCGCGCAACCGGCATGAGGGTGCCGATCCCGAGTGCCGCCATTCCGCCGAGGACGTCTCGCCGCTGCATCGCCGCGTCTCCGCCGATGTCCGTTTCGGACAGCAAAGGCCGAACGCGGGCCGCCGTCAACGCCAGGGCTCGGGCTCACTCACGCTTGAGCCTGGTCGGCTCAGGGTGGACCGATCATCTCCCGGATGCGGTCCGTCAGCGCGTCGATGGCGAAGGGCTTGGCGAGCATCTGAAGGCCGGGGTCGAGGTGGCCGCCGAAGGTGGCTTCCTCGGCATAGCCCGTGATGAAGAGCACGCGGAGGTTCGGGCGCAGCTGCCGGCCCTGCTCGGCGAGCTGCCTCCCATTCATGCCCGGCAGGCCGACATCGGTGACCAGCAGATCGATGCGTTCGTCGCCCTGCAAAATCCTGAGGCCGGATGGGCCGTCGGTGGCCTCGAGCGCACGATAGCCGAGATCGGCCAGGACCTCGACGACGAGGTCGCGCACCGAGGCCTCGTCTTCGACCACCAGCACAGTCTCCTCAGCCCTCGCGCCCAGCAATGCGCCACGGTCGCGTGTGCTTGCGTCCTGACGGGCGGCCTCGCCGTCGAAGCGCGGCAGGCACATTTCAACGATCGTGCCGCGACCCGGTTCGCTCCGGATCGTCACATGGCCCTCCGACTGACGGACGAAGCCGTAGATCATCGAGAGGCCGAGGCCGGTGCCCTGGCCCAATGGCTTTGTCGTGAAGAAGGGGTCGAAAGCCCGCGCCACGACCTCCGCCGCCATGCCGCAGCCGGTGTCCTCGACCGTGAGGCAGACATAGGGGCCGGGCGCCGGACCATCGGGCCGCGTCCCGTCATCGACGAGGTTGCGCGTCGTGATGGCGAGCCGGCCGCCGTCCGGCATCGCGTCACGCGCATTGATGACGAGGTTGAGCAGGGCGTTCTCGAGCTGGTGCGGGTCGCACAGGGTCGGCCACAGATCCTCGGCCAGCACGACCTCGAAGGCGATGGCCTCGCCGATCGTGCGCCGGAGCAGGTCCTCCATCGAGCGCACGAGCTGGTTGCCGTCGGTCGGCCGCGGGTCGAGCGGCTGGCGTCGGGAGAAGGCGAGCAGGCGGTGGGTGAGCGCGGCGGCGCGATTGGCCGACGCGATGGCGATCTCGGCATAGCGTCCGACGTCGCCCGAGCGCCCCTGGGCGATGCGGCGCTGCATGAGGTCGAGCGCCCCCGTTATGCCGGTCAGCAGATTGTTGAAGTCATGCGCGATACCGCCCGTGAGCTGGCCCACCGCCTCCATTTTCTGCGACTGGCGCAGCTGGTCCTCGGCCTTGGCGAGAGCCGCGGCGGCCTCGCGCTCCTGCGTCACGTCGCGCACGACGGCATAGATGAAACCCTCGTGCGGCACGGCGTTCCAGGAGAACCAGCGATAGGACCCGTCCTGGTGGGCGTAGCGGTTTTCGAAGCCGAGCACGCTGAGCCCGTCGCCGAGCACCGCCATGGCGCTGATCGTCCGACGGCGGTCGTCGGGATGAACCAGATCGAGAAAAGGCCTGTCGACGAGATCCTCGGGCACGCGGCCGAGCGTGTCGGCCCAGGCCGGGTTGAGGCGCATGAATGTGCCGTCGAAACGCGCGACGCAGAGCATGTCGCGGGAATGGCGCCAGATGCTGTCGAGCTCTCGGGTGCGCTCCCTCACAGTGGCCTCGAGCGTCTCGTTGAGGCGGCGAAGCGCGCCTTCCGCGGCCTTGCGGGCCTCGATATCCTCGATCGACACGACGCCGCCCGTGATCGCGCCAGCCGCATCGCGGATGGGCGCCGCCGAGATCTGGATCCAGGCGAGCGTATCGTCGCCCCGCCGGTAGAGATATTCCTCGCCCGCCGAGGCCTCCCCGGCGACGAGCGCTCGCAGCAGGGGATAGCGCTGCAGGGGAACCCGCTTGCCATCGGGATGGTAGAGGATCCAGTCGCGATATTGCTCGACCGACTCGGTCGGGATCAGGTCGTGGCCGAAGATCCGGTCGGCGCGCGGGTTCTGCCCGACGATGCGGCCCGAGGGGGCTTCGGCGAAAACGATGCCCACCGGCGCGCTGTCGAGGACGGCTTTCAGGCGCAGACGTTCGGCATCGCGTTCCGCTACGAGGGCTTCCTGCTCCCGTCCGGCGATGATCTCGGCCGTGATGTCGCGCGAGACGGCGAGAAGCCGTTCGGGTATTCCCAGCGCGTCGAGAATGGGCGTGACGACCACATCCCACCAGCGCGCGCTGCCTTTTGCAGTTTCGGCAAAGCCCCGGAACCGCCCGGTGCCGCCGGCCAGCGCGGACGTGACGGCTCTGTCCAGGGCGTCGCGGCCGGTTTCGGGCCAGAGGTTCCGCCACGCGAGTCCCGCCGCAGCGGCGAGATCAGCGAATTCGAGCGATTTCAGGCCACCCGCGTTGACGAAGCGGACCGTCCCGTCGAGGTCGAGGACCTTGATGCAGTCGCTGGAGCTCTCCAGCACGCGCCGGTTCAACTCCTCGCTGGCCCGCAGTGCGGCTTCGGCCGATCGCGAGGCCGTGACGTCGATGGCGATCCCGGTCAGCCGCAGCGGCCTGCCGCTCCCGGCGAGATAGCTGCGGCCGCTCACCAGCAGCCAACGAGGTTCGCCGACCGCGTCGGAGAGTCTGAATTCCGTGACGAAATCGGTGCCGCGGCCCAGACTCAGCCCGATGGTGGCCCGCGCCCGCTCGCGATCGCCTTCGTGAATACGAGCCAGGAAGACGGCCGGCGGCGCTCCCGAAGCCGCCATCTGCTCGTCGAAGCCGAGAAAGGTGGCGAAACGGCCGTCGCCCCGGACGAGGCCGCTCGACGCCTCCCAATCGAGGAAACCCACGAGACCGCTCGTCATGGCGGCCTCGAACCTCTCGCGGCTGTCGCGAAGGGTCCGCTCCGCTTGGCGCCGCTCGGTGCGGTCGCGCAGGATCTTGACGAAGCCGCAAGGGTCTCCTGCCTCGTCCCGGAGCAACAGGAGCTCGCCATCCGCCCAGAAGCGCTCGCCCGTCTCGCGAACATGCCAGCGCTCGTCCGTCGCCCGGCTGCTCGTCAACGCGAGCCGCATCTCTTTGGCGGGCCGCCCCTCGGCCCTGTCTTCGGGCGTAAAGATCCGGGCGAGAGGCTGACCCAGCATCTCGTCCTCGGTCCAGCCCATGATGCGGCGGGCGCCCTCGTTCCAGCTCGTCACCAAGCCCCCGATATCGGCCGTAACGATGCCGTAATCGATCGCGCCGTCGAGCACCTGCCTGCTGCGGAACTCCTGCACCTGCCGCTTCTGCTCGGCCTTCTGCCGGTCTGCGAGGGCCCGGTCGCGTTCCGCCAGCGCCTTGCGCAATTCGAGCTGCACCATAACGGTGCGGGCCAGCGCCTGCAGGATGAAGAGCTGCTGCGGGTCGAGGTCGCGCGGCGCCCGGTCCGTCACGCAAAGCGTACCGATCGCCACGCCCGCCGGTGTCCTGAGCGGTACGCCGGCGTAGAAGCGCAGCGTCGGCGGCCCCAGCGCCAGCACGGCGTCGGAGAAGAACGGCTCGTCGGCCAGGTCTCGCACGAGCAGGATGTCGTCGACCTCTGCCGTCCGGCTGCAGATCGAGAAGGCGGACGGCAGCTCCCGGCGACCCACGCCCACCTCGGCCTTGAACCACTGCCGATCCCGGTCCAGGAAGTTGATGAAGGCGATGGGCGTGGAACAGGCGCTGGCCGCCATCGCCACGATGTCGTCGAATTCGCGCTCGCGGTCGGTATCGAGAATGTCGTAGGCGGCGAGCGCGATGTGACGCTCGTCCGCGTCCGTCATGGAGCCTGAAACGGCTTGGGGTGGTGCCAAGGAGATCGGTTCCCGAGAAACGCGCGACGGTGACAGTCCGGCACCTTGCACGATGCCGATCCGCTTCACAAACCCGCGCGTGCGCGGAAGCCTCGCCGGAACGGGCGCAGCCGGGGTGAAGCTCGTCCGGTTGGCGTGCCACCCGACCCTTTCGTCGCGCCGCCGTCTGGCTTACGAGAGACCTCCGTCAAGTTGCGAAAGTGATGCCGATGCGTTTCTCCTCGCTCGTGGACCGTCTCGATGCGCCGGGCGGAGCCGCTTGGCACATCCACCACGAGGCCCGGGCCGCCGAGGCACGCGGCGAGGATGTCATCCTGCTCAGCGTCGGCGACCCGGATTTCGACACGCCGACACCCATCGTGGAGCGCGCCGTCGAAGCCCTGCGCGCCGGCGACACGCATTACACGCCGATCGCCGGGCGTCCGGCGCTGCGCCAGGCCGTGGCCGACCTTCAGCAGAGCCGCACCGGCGTACCGACGGAGGCGGCGAACGTCATGATGGTGGCGGGCGCCCAGAATGGGCTCTTCGCCTGTGCGCTGTCGCTGCTCGACCCCGGTGACGAGGTCCTGGTCATCGAACCCATCTATGCCACCTACGAGGCCACGCTAGCGGCCGCCGGCGCGCGGATCGTGCGGATCGCCGCCTCGCCGGAGACTGGGTTCCGGCCCGCCGTCGGCGCGCTCGCGGGCGCCGTCTCGCCACGCACCCGCGCCATCCTGCTGGCCAATCCCAACAATCCCACCGGCGTCGTGATGAGTGCGGCGGAACTGGACGTCGTCGCCGACGTGGCGCGGCGGCACGACCTCTGGGTCATGGCCGACGAGGTCTACGAGAGCCTGGTCTTCGACGGCCGGCACCGGTCGATGCGCGCCCTTCCCGGCATGGCGGAGCGCACCGCCGTCATCGGCAGCCTGTCGAAGTCTCACGCCATGACGGGCTGGCGCATCGGGTGGACGGTAGGGCCGGAGGCGCTCGTCGGGCATCTGGACCGGCTCGGCCTCAACATGCTCTATGGCCTGCCGGGCTTCATCCAGGAGGCCGCCGTCACGGCGCTCGCCGACTACGATGCCACGACCACGACCATGCGGGAGGCCTATCGGACCCGCGTCGACACGGTGGCGGAGGGTCTCGCCGACGTGGCGGGGATCGCCATGCTGCGGCCCGCTTCCGGCATGTTCGCGCTGATCGACGTCCGCGGCACCGGCATGACGTCGACGGATTTCGCTTGGGGGCTCTTCCGGGCGCAGGGCGTGTCGCTGGTCGATGCCGCGGCCTTCGGACCCGCCACGACCGGCTTCGTCCGGCTCGCTCTCGCGGCTCCGGAGGCGCGGCTGGCGGAAGCCTGCCGTAGGATCGCCGCCTTCGTGGACCGGGCAGGCACGCGGGCTTGAGCCGCCTCGAGTCCTTCATTCGTCGAATGTCGGCGCAGCGCGACATCCTCGACGACCTCGCGGCGCGGCTCGATGGCCTTTCCGGCCCGATCTTCGAATTCGGCTTCGGCAACGGGCGAACCTACGATCACCTGCGCGAGCGCTGTCCCTGCCGGCGCATCATCGTCTTCGAATCCGTGCTGGTTCCCGACCTGCCTCTGCTGCCTCCGCCGGACAATCTCGTCCTCGGCGACCTGCGCGAGACGGCCTCGCGCTTCGCCGATGGCGCGGCGGCGCTGATCCATGCGGATATCGAGACCGGCCTCGCCGAGGTCGATGCCGGCTTGGCCGTCTGGTTGCCGGCGCTCGTGGCGCGGCTGCTGACGCCCGGCGGTTTCGCGGCAAGCGGCGCGCCGCTCGCCGATCCGCGGCTCGCGCCGATACCTCTGCCGCCGGGCATCGCTCCAGGACGCTACCACGCGGTCCGGCGGCTCGGTTGACGTCCGCCGGTTGATCGATCCGCTGTTGAATGAGCCGAATCGGCTCGGGATCGACGTTGCAGACCCGTGCGCGAGCGGTCCGAACCCCGACCGAAACCCTCGCCGGTGGAGACCCTCCCTGGCAGGGGCCGCGATGCGGGAAAGGGGGCCTGTCTCGAAATTGGGAGACGTCACAGAGACTTGGTGGCGATGACGCACGTCCGTTCACCTGCGGACCGCTCTAGCCAGCCTCGGCGCAGGCCGCTATCGTTGTGAGGCAGGAGGCCGCAGCACGTTGCGTCGCGGCGCCCGGGCAGGCGCGGGGTGGGGTTTGTCGCGGATGCTTCAATCGGTCGACCGGCTCCGCCACGCCCGCATTCTGATGTACAGCCACGACACGTTCGGGCTCGGGCACCTGCGCCGCTGCCGGGCCATCGCTCATGCCCTGGTCGAGCGATTCAAGGGCCTGCAGGTGCTGATCGTCTCGGGCTCGTCCATCGCCGGCGCCTTCGAATTCCGCACCCGCGTCGACTTCCTCAAGATCCCCAGCGTCATCAAGCTCTACAACGGCGAATATACGCCGCTGGCGGAACATACCGACCTCGAGGACACGTTGGCGCTGCGCCGCTCCGTGATTCAGAGCACGGCCGAGAGTTTCGAACCCGACATGCTGATCGTCGACAAGGAGCCGCTGGGCCTGCAGGGCGAACTCGAGCCGACGCTTCACTGGCTCAAGGCGCGCGGCACTACGCTGGTCCTGGGCCTGCGGGACGTCATGGATTCGCCGGCCCTGCTCGCCGCCGAATGGGCCAAGGCCGACGTCCTGTCCAAGATGGAGGCCCTCTACGATGCCGTCTGGGTCTATGGACCGCGCGACTTCTACGATCCCTTGCAGGGTCTCGATGCCCCGAAGGCGCTTCGTGCCCGCCTCGATTGGACGGGCTTTCTGCGGCGCGAAGTGCCGAGCGGCCCGACGCCCACGCTCGCCAACATGCCGGCCGATGCGCTGCTGGTCACGGTCGGCGGGGGAGGGGATGGCGCCGAGCTGATGCATCAGGTCATCGCCGCCCATGACCACGATCCCACGTTGGCCTGGCTGGTCGTCATGGTGCTCGGCCCCTTCATGAAGGCCGAGGAGCGCGACGATCTTCGCCGCCGGGCGGAGTCCCACGGCGCCCTGCATCTCATCGATTTCGACAACCGTCCCGAGATCCTGATGGAAACCGCCGCCGGGGTCGTGGCGATGGGCGGATACAACACGTTCTGCGAGATCCTGTCGCTCGACAAGCGTGCCTTGATCGTTCCGCGGGTCCGCCCCCGCGAGGAGCAATTGATCCGCGCCCGCCGCGCCGCCGCGCTGGGGCTCGTCGACTGCCTCCTGCCCGAAGAGGCCGCCGATCCCGCACGCCTCGCCGCTGCGCTGCGCCAGTTGCCCCGTCGTGCCGTGCCGTCGCGGGCCGCTCCTGACCTCGATGGGCTCGACCGCATCGCCGACCTTGTGGGGACCATCATGGCGCGGCGGGGCGACGCGCGGCGCCATGATGGTGGCGTACGCGAGGCCGGCGCGTGAGCGGACCCTTCGTCTTTGTACTGAAGGGCTATCCGCGGCTGTCCGAGACCTTCATCGCCGAGGAGATTCTGGGTCTCGAGCGCCGCGGCTTCGACATCCGCATCGTCGCGCTCCGGCGTCCCACCGACGATCGGATCCATGACGTCCACCGCGAGATCGCGGCGCCTGTCGCCTATCTTCCGGAATATCTGCACGACGCTCCTTTGCGAGTGCTCGCCGCCTGGTGGCGCCAGCGGGGCACGCCGGGCTATCGGACGGCAAAGCGTCGGTTTTTCGCGGATCTGCGCCGCGACCCCACCCGCAACCGCGTCCGGCGCTTCGGCCAGGCCCTGGTGCTGGCCCAAGAGATGCCGGCCGACGCCGCCCATCTCCATGCCCATTTCATCCATACCCCGGCGAGTGTCGCGTCCTATGCGTCGCTGCTGTCGGGGCTGCCCTGGACCTGCTCGGCCCATGCCAAGGACATCTGGACTTCGGCCGAATGGGACCTCGCCGGCAAGCTCGAACAGGCGCGCTGGACCGTCACCTGCACGCGCGCCGGCCGTGACCGGCTCGATGCGCTGAGCCCGATCGGCAGGCCGGTGCGGCTGAACCATCACGGCCTGGCGCTCGACCGGTTCAGACCTCTGCTCCTTTTGCGCCCGCGCCGCGACGGGGCCGATCCCACCGATCCGGTTCGATTGCTCGCCGTCGGTCGCGCCGTCGCCAAGAAGGGGTTCGACCTCCTGGTCGAGGCCTTGGCCCGCCTGCCGGCCGACCGCCACTGGCGTCTGACCCATATCGGAGGCGGCCCCGACCTCCAGGTCCTGAAGGCGCGCGCCGAGGACCGAGGCGTCGCCGATCGGATTGTCTGGTGCGGCGCGCTCGATCAGGCGGCGGTGCTGCAGCATTATCGCGACGCCGACCTCTTCGTCCTGCCCTGCCGCATCACGGAAGACGGCGACCGCGACGGGCTGCCCAATGTTCTCGTCGAGGCGCAGAGCCAGGGGCTCGCCGTCCTGTCGACCGAGGTCGGCGGCGTTCCGGAACTCATCGAGAACGGCGTCAACGGACGGCTCGTGCCCGCCGACGATTCCGCCGCGCTGGCGGCGGTGCTCGACGAACTGATCACCGACCCCGACGGGCGGCGTGCCATGGGCCGGGCCGGGCAGGCGCGAGTGACGCGACATTTCGATTCCGCCGCCAGCCTCGATGCTCTGGCCCTCTTCTTCCGTGACGGGCAAAGCGCTTCCGATCGACAGGCGGCCGAGTGACATGCAGAGCCGCATCCTCTTCTACGTCCAGCACTTGCTCGGCATCGGGCATCTGGTGCGGGCGGGCCGCATTGCGGCCGCCCTGGCGGAGAGTTTCGAGGTGCTGCTCGTGGTCGGGGGCGATATGCCGCCGGGCCTGCTTCCCGACGGCGTCAGCCTTTTCATGCTTCCGCCCGTCAAGGCGGGGCCGGCCGGCTTCTCGGCCCTGGTCCATCCGGACGGTAGCCCCTTCACGGACGACGACAAGGCGCATCGCCGCGACCTGCTACTGACCTGTTTCGACGATTTTGTCCCCGAAGTCGTCCTGATCGAGGCCTATCCCTTCGGCCGTCGGCCGATGCGCTTCGAACTCGTGCCGCTGGTCGCCAGGGCCGCCGCCGCGGCCCACCGCCCTCTCATCGCCTGTTCGATCCGCGACATTCTCCAGGAGGCGAGGCCGGACCGGCGGGCCGAGACTCTGGCGACGATCCGACGCGACTTCGGCCTTGTTCTGGTCCACGGCGACCCACGTCTGGTCCAGCTCTCGGACACATTTCCGGAAGCGCGCGAGTTCGACGACCTCATCGTCCATACCGGCCTGGTGGGACCCGGAGGTGAGCGCCCGTTGGACGACATCGAGTCTCCCTCAGCCGGCGGGGAGCCGTCCTTCGACGTCGTGGTGTCGGTCGGCGGCGGTGCCGTGGGAGCGCGGCTCATCGCGTCGGCCCTGGCGGCACGGCCGCTGACGCTGTTGGCCTCGGCACGCTGGCTGGTCCTCACGGGCCCCAATGCGACGCCGTCGTCTCCGGAGCCGGTCGCCCCGGGGGTGACGATACGCTCCTTCGTGCCGGACCTCTCGTCCTACCTCGCCAGGGCACAGGTTTCGGTGTCCCAGGCCGGCTACAATACCGTGGCGGATCTCGTGGGGGCGCGCTGTCGCGCCGTTCTGGTGCCCTTTGCCGAGGGCGGCGAGACCGAGCAATCGCGCCGCGCCGTGCTGCTCGAGGCGCGCGGCCTCGCGGTCGTGGTGACAGAAGCAGATCTCGACCCGGTCACGCTGGCGGCCGCTATCGACGAGGCTCTGACCATGCCGCCTCCCGATGTCCGATTGTCGCTCGACGGGGCTGCCGTGACGCGATTGGCGATCGAGCGGCGCCTCGGAGGACGTTGACACGCGGTCCTGCGACGGCATCGCCGCCATAGCTGCGCGCGGATCGCGCGAAACCGGTCGCCACACTTGCTCTCAGGCCGGCTTACGACAATATATCGGGATCGCCGGTCACGGCTTTCACCAGACACCCGGCGTCGCTTAGCCGGGCCGGAGCGCAGCGCGGCATGGAGGCCAGCCTCTTCCGATATATCTGGAACGAGACCCGGCGTGAACAGATCTGGATTCTGTTCATTATCCTGGCCTCGATGCCGTTCAACTTTTTGATGCTCGATCTTCCGAAGTATATCGTCAATGGCCCCATCCAGGCCAAGGGCTTCGACCACCCGGGCGCCACGCAACACTATTTCCAGATTCGCGTTCCCGTCCCCGGCAATTTCAACGAAGACGGCTTCCTCGAAGTGCTGCATGGTTTCGATCTCGATCGGGTCTGGTCGCTCGTGGCGCTGTCGGCGGCGTTTCTCCTCCTGGTGATCGTCAACGGCCTCTTCAAATATTACATCAACTTCTACAAGGGCCGCCTCGGCGAGCGCATGCTGGGGCAGTTCCGCTACGAGCTGATGGACCGGGTGCTGCGCTTCCCGATGAGCGAGTTCCGCCGGGTCAAGGGCGCCGAAGTGGCGACGATGATCCGTGACGAGGTGGAGCCGCTGGGAGGCTTCATCGGTGACGCCATCACTCAGCCCGTTTTCCTGCTCGGGCAGATCCTCACCGCGATCATCTTCATTCTGGTGCAGAACCCCTATCTCGGCCTGATCGCGCTCTCGCTGCTGCTCGTGCAGGGCGTCGTCATCCCGCGTCTGCGGCGGCGGCAGTTGATCCTGGGGCGGCAGCGGCAACTCGAATCCCGTGCCCTGGCCGGGGTGGTGGGCGAGATCGTCGACGGCGTCGCCTTCATCCATACCAACGACGCTTCGGACTATGCCCGTGCCGATCTCGCGAGCCGGCTCGTCAAAATCTTCAGCATCCGCTTCGAGCTCTATCAGCGCAAGTTTTTCGTCAAGTTTCTCAACAATTTGCTGGCGCAGATCACCCCTTTTCTCTTCTACATGGTGGGCGGGTTCCTGGCCATCATGGGAACCCTGAACATCGGCCAGCTGGTGGCGGTGATCTCGGCCTACAAGGACCTGCCCTCGCCGGTGAAGGACCTGATCGACTGGGATCAGCAGCGGCTCGACGTCGAGGTCAAGTACGAGCAGATCATCGAGCAATTTTCGGTCGATCCTGCGGTCGATCTCCTGCCGCCGCCCGACTATGACGGGCCGGTGCCGCACCTCGAGGGCGAGGTCGCGCTGTCGAACGTCTCGGTGGTGGACACGAACGGCACGCGGCTTCTCGACAACGTCACGCTGCGCCTGGGAATCCACGACGTCGTGGCACTCGAAGGCGGCGCGACCAGCGGCGCCGAGACCATCGTGTCGGTCCTGGCCCGGCTGGAGCCGGTGGGCGGCGGACGCGTCTCGATCGGCGACATCGAGCTCAAGGATCTGCCGCTCGCCGTTACGGGCCGGCGCATCTCTTATGCGGGCGGGGAGACGTTCTTTCCGCAGGGGACGATCGAGGACGCGATCCTCTTCGGTATCCGCCACACGCAGAGCCCGCCCGACCGTCCGGGCCGCTACGACGTCATCAAGTCGCGTGGCAACAACATCAACATTGCGGCCGATTGGGTGGACTACGAAGCGGCCGGCGCTACGGGACCCGACGACCTTGGCCAGCGGATCTACGAGACGCTGGTCATGGTCGATCTCGAACACGACCTCTTGTCCTTCGGCCTCAATCGCCGCATTCCCGAGATGTGGGACGGTGCCGCGGAGCGCTTCGTCGAGGCCCGCACCATCTTGCGCGAGAAGCTGGCCGCCGAAGGCCTGACCCAGCTCGTCGAACCCTTCGACCCCGAACATTTCAATTCTCAGTCGACCATCGCCGAGAACCTCATCTTCGGCACGCCGCTCGACGACACGTTCAGTCTGCGCCAGCTCGGCTCGAACCCCGTGGTCCGCAAGGTCCTGGCCGAGCACAAGCTCGATGCGACGCTCTTCGCCATGGGCAAGGACATCGCCTCCACGATCCTCGAAGTCTTCGACGGGCTCCAGGCCGACAGCCCGCTCTTCGACGAACTGAGCCTCATGGCGCCCGACCAGTTCGCCGATTACCAGGCGGCGCTGAAACGCGTCGGCTCGCGAGGCTTCGACAAGGCCGCCTCGGGCGACCAGGCGGTCTTCCTCGATCTCGCCTTCGGCTATATCGAGCCGCGCGATCGCCTGGGCCTCCTGACGGACGATCTGGAACTCAGCCTGCTCGACGCCCGCCACGCCTTCTACGAGGCCCTGGGCGAAACGCAGAACGCCATCGCGTTCTACCATCCCGACCTCTACAACGAGGCTGCCAGCATCAAGGACAACGTCCTGATGGGGCGCGTGGCCTATGGCATCGCCGAAGCGGAAGCGCGGGTGATGACGGCGGTGCGCGCCACGATCGACGACCGCGGCCTCAGGCCCATCGTGTTCCACACCGGCCTGTCCTTCAACATCGGCTCCGGGGGCAAGAGGCTCAGCGCACCCCAGCGCCAGAAGCTCGCCATGGCCCGGGCCTTGCTACGGCGGCCGGACCTGCTCCTGGTGCATCGCGGGCTGATCCAGCTCGATCCGGCCAGCCAGGACGCGATCGTCAAGCGGATCGTCGCGGAAAGCCGCGGTGGTCCCGAGAAGCCGGGTTTCGGAATTCTATGGAACCTCGAAAGCGACGGTCTTGCTCGCCATTTCGACCGGGTCGTGCGCCTGGAGAGCGGCAGGGTGGAGGAGGATGCCGACCGGCGCGCCGGCGATGATCGGGACCCGCCGAGCCAGCGGCAGCCGATGCGAGTCTCGGCCTGAATTAAAGAGCTGCTGCTATGCTAGAAGTTGAAGCAAAAGTCGTCGAAGGCGAGAGCGAAGAGGGAGAATGAGGTCGTGAGTCTCTTGAAGGAAGACGTGGAGGTGCTGCGCGAGGTGCCGATCTTCGCCTCCGTGGACCCGTCGAAGCTGAAACTCCTGGCCTTCGCCTCCCAGAGGCTGAAGTTCGACAACGGGCAGCTTTTGTGCAGCGAGGGGGAACTCGGCGACAAGGCCTTCGTCATCGTCAAGGGGACCGCCGACGTCTACGTCCGGGCGGGCGATACGGAGGTGAAGGTCGCGACCGTGGGCCGCAACGACTTCATCGGTGACATGGCGATCCTCGGCGACCGGCCCCGCTCCGCCACCGTAAAGGCCTCGACCCCCTGCGAGACGCTGGTCATCGGCAAGACCCAGCTGATGGGCCTTCTGAAGAGCTTTCCCGACATGGGCATTGCCATGATGCGGGTCCTGGCGTTCCGCCTGGAGCGCACCAACAAGGCGTTGGCTCAGGCCGAACTCGACCGGTCTCACACGCATTGAGCGTGCGGCCGCTCGGCAGCCCCTTTCCGCTTCGCCGGCATGGTCCCGCCCTCCGCTCATCCCCGCGAAATCGGAGACCCAGCGTGAGAAGGACGGCCGCAGCCCAGCCCATATTCGCCGGTCCTGCTTGCATGATGCGGGCGAGATCAGGTCGGCCTTGAGCCTAACATGTTGCGCTGGTCCCCCGCCTGCAGGTGGATGAGCGGGAGACCGAACTTCACGCGAACCATCGATGATCTTATCAAGCGGTCGCTTGGTGTCATGGCTCGTTGGGATCACGCGCCTTGAAGCCGATCGTGCCGGCCTGCGAGTCGTAGAGAACCGCATAGGAGAAGTAGGGCAGGGTCCCGACCGCCAGCTGGGCAGCACCGTCCGGACCGCGTTGCGGATGCAGGATCACGCGGGTCGAATAATCGGCGCCCGACCTGAAGGGCACCGAGACGGGCCCATTGTCGCCGCCGATCTCGATTCGACCCAAATGCCCCTTTCCCCAAGGCTTCGCGGACTTCACGGTGTCGGTCGCGACCGAAACGCCGGGGGCGCCGGAATCGAGCAAGGTCCGGCCGCAGAAGCGCTGGCCGCCGTCCTCGAGGCAGCCGGGCAGGGCGCGGTCGGCCCAGCCGGCGAGCCGGCCGCCATCGGGGGTTTCGAGTTTCAGCAGCGTGAAGCCGGCGCGGTCGGACTCGTCGGGATCGATGATCAGGTGCCCCGGCTCGGACCGGCCTGGACGGGGCAGGACGAGGATCCAGCTTCGTGGACCCGTCGCCGTCAGCGGGTTCTGGGCGCTGTCGTCGGTGGCGGCGCGTAGCATCGACAGGCCGAGGATGGCGGGAAAGCCCTGTCCCGCATAGCCGTCGCCGCCGATGCGGTACTCCTGCTGTTTCAGCCGTGCCGCCGGGCAATCGGGCTTGTCGTCGACGCAGGCGACCCGCTGCACGAGGTGAAACAGCACCGGCGCCTCCGTCGCGGCGCCTCCCACGCTGATGGTGCCACGGGCCAGGACGCCGTCGAATTTTGCGCCGCTGCCGAAGGCATAGCCGCGATGAAGGTCGGTGGCCTCGTAGTTGCCGGGCTCGAGCGCGCTCGCCAGGACCCGCAATCCGAAGGATCCCGTATCGAGCTGCGCTTCGAAGGCGGGTCCATTACCGACCGAGACCGGCACGGAATAACGCGGATCGCCGTTGGGGAGCACCATCTGGCTGACCGGAACATCCAGCCTCCCGGCGGCACAGGAGGCACCGCTCAGCGAGGATAAGACAGCCAGCGCGAGAAGTGCCGGCGCAAGCGGGATGATCTTGGTCGTCATGGCATCCTCGAAGTGACCATCGCGAGAGCGGAGCGGCCTCCGCAGCGAAAGGTCCTGCCTGTGTTTTAAGGCACGATGTCGACCGCGACGAGGTCGTGGTCCGAGATGGCGAGGCCGTCGGGGCCGAGGGCCGGGATGGTCGCGGGAGCGCGGGCCGTCACGCCGCGCGCCAGGAGCCAATCGATCCGGGTGAAGGGCGGCAGCGGGGCGCCGTCCGGCCGGGTGCGGCTCGTGACATGGGGCGTGTTGCTGTCGGCCCAGGCGAAGCCGGCCTCGGCGACCGCGGCGAACAAGGGCTCGTCGCCGGATGGATCGCGCAAGGCCGCCTCCGGCAAGGCCTCGCCGCGCGGCAGCGCCAACGTGTTGAAGTCGCCGCCGATCACGCAGGCTGCGTCCCCGATCCTCTCCGCCAGCGCGCCGAGCAGCAGGCGCATCTGGGCGCAGCGTTGCGCCGGCGTGCTGCGGCTCTCGAGATGGATCTCCACGACCCAGAGCGGTCGCGCCGCATCGGCGATCCGCGCCACCAGCGCCATGCGGCCGCCGAGGCGGCGCTGTTCGGCCGAGGCCTCCGCGCCGAACCAGGCGCCGCCTGCGTCGAGCCGCACCAGAAAGGCATCGGCGAGCCGGAAGCGCGACAGGATGGCATTGCCGTGGAAGCCCGCATCATTGATCTGGCCGGCGTGCCAGAGGGTCTCGCGCGCGTCGCCGAGCCCGAGTTCGACGAATTCGACCCCGTAGACGTAGCCCATGCCGAGCGCCGCCGCGAGGTCCGCACAAGTGTGGCGGTTCCCCGATCGCGCCATGCCGAGATCGACCTCGCTCAGCAGCGCCACATCGGCGCCCGCGCTGCGGAGCAGCGCCGCCGAGGCCGGAATATGTTTCAGCCGTTCGGCGTTCCAGGCCGCGATGCGCAGCATGGGCGGCACGGCGCCGGGGATGGGAGGTGGCACGGTCTCGAGCGCCCGCAGGGCCGGAACGCGCGCCATAAGGGCGGCGTGACTGGCGGGGGTCGGGTCCGCCCTCAGCGCGGCCGCGAGAACCGTTGGATCGAGCGGGGCGAGGCTGGGCAGCAGGCGGTCGACGATCGACGGCATGGCGGAAGCGCTCCCGAATCGACGAAATCTTTCCGTCGACCTCCTCTTGGTCGACGGCTCCGATCCTGTCCAGACGGCGCTGCCGGTGTCCCGTGTTTCATCGAACCGTCACAGGAATTTCGGCGGACCGTCATGGGCAGCCGCTAACCGCAGACCGGCTCTCGTTCGACGACATCTAGGACATCGCTCATGCGCCGCGCGCTTCTTGCTTCCGCCGCCACCCTCGGGGTGCTCGGCGTCTCCGCCGTCGTTCTGGCGTGCAGCGCCTCCGGCGTCCGGGCCGAAGGTCGGCAGAAGATCGAGTTCTGGTATGGCCTCACCGGCCAGCTCGGCGAGGTGGTGCAGAACCAGTGCAAGCTGTTCAACGACAGCCAGGACAAATACGAGGCCGTCTGCGTCGGCCAGGGCGGCTACGACAAGGCCGAGCAGAATACGATCGCCGCCTACCGCTCCCACCAGCAGCCGACGATCGTGCAGATCTACGACGCCGGCACGGTCAACTTCCTTCTGTCGGGCGCCGTCTATCCGGCCGACAAGTTCGACCAGGACTACAAGCTGAACATCGACTGGAAGAGCTACTACCCGGCGATCCGCGACTTCTACGGGACGTCGCAGGGCAGCATGTGGTCGTTCCCCTACAATTCCTCGACCGCGGTCCTCTACTGGAACAAGGACGAGTGGAAGAAGATCGGCAAGACCGAGGCCCCGAAGACCTGGGACGAGTTCGGCGAGGATCTGGCGGCATTGAAGAAGGCCGGCGTCGCTTGCCCCTTCGCGCATGACTTCGACACCTGGCCGATCCTCGAGCAGTTCTCGGCCATCAACGATGTGCCGGTGGCGACCGAGGACAATGGCTTCAAGGGACTCGACGCCAAGATGACCTTCAACCACACGATCTTCGTCGACTTCATGAAGGACGTGAAGCGCTGGGTCGACGACGGTTCCGCCAAGCTCGTCACGTTGTCGGGCGGCACCAACAAGCGCGATGTCTTCGCCAGCGGCGGCTGCGCCTCCCACCTCAATTCGATCGCCGATTACTCGGCCATCAAGGCGGTGGCCAAGCCCGACCTCAACTTCGGCGTCGCCATGCTGCCCGTCTACAAGGGCCACGAACGTCACAATTCGACGATCGGCGGCGCCTCGCTGTGGGTCATGGCCGGCAAGTCCCCGGCCGAATACGAGGCCGCTGCGGCCTTTATCAAATATGTCACGGCCCCAAAGACGGGCGAAGAATACATCGTCGACAACACCGGCTATATCCCGGTCACCACCAATGGCGAGAAGCTGGTCGAGGACAACGGCTTCTACAAGGACCCGAAACATGCCGGTCGCGAGCGGGCGATCGAGTCGCTCACGGCCTCGCCGGTCGGTCCGCTGACCCATGGCATCCGGCTCGGCAACTTCACCGCCATCCGCACCATCGTGCGCTCCGAACTCGAAGCCGCCTTCACGGGCAAGAAGGACGTCCAGACCGCGATGGACGACGCCGTCACTCAGGGCAACGAGGTGCTCAGCCGCTATGCGCAGACGATGCGCGGCAAGACGCTGCCGTAATATAGCCTCGCGGGCTCGGTCGAACCCGGCTTCACCCCCTCCACCCTGCTACTCTGGGTCCCCCTCCCTCGCGCAGCGGGGGAGGGGGACCGCCCCAAAGGCGGTCGAGGGGGCGGACCGGGCGGGTCCTGGATGACGAAACGAGAGCCACGACCCACGATGCAGCGGCGCGCGACCTTTCGAAACCTGTGGCTCGCCTCGGCCTTCATCGCGCCGCAGCTGCTGCTGGTCTTCGTCTTCTTTTACTGGCCGACCGGGCAAGCCCTCTATTGGGCGCTGACGCTCGAGCCGGCCTTCGGCGGCGGCAATCAATTCGTCGGCCTCGAGAACTTCCGTGCCGTCTTCGGCGACCCCAATTATTGGGCCTCGGTGCGGGCCTCGCTACTCTTCGCGCTGGGATGTACGGGTCTCGCCGTCGGATTGGCCCTCGTCCTGGCGCTCTTCGCCGACCGTGGCCTTCGGGGGCACCGGCTCTATCGCTTCACCTTCTTCCTGCCCTACGCGATCCCGGCCGCGGCCGTCGGCCTGACGTTCCGCTTCATCTTCTCGCCCGACGCCGGGCTCGTGGCGGGGATCAACCAGATCTTTCCCGGCCTGTGGAACCCGGCTCTCGACGGCAACGACGCCTTCGTCCTGGTGATGCTCGGGCAGAGCTGGAAGATGATCGGCTACAATTTCATCTTCCTGCTCGCTGCGCTACAGAACATTCCCCGTGCCACCATCGAGGCCGCCGCCATGGACGGTGCCGGGGTCCTGCGCCGCATGCGAGACCTTCAGATACCGCAGCTGACGCCGACGCTGTTCTTCCTGCTGATGATCAATATCACCGACAGTTTCGTCGATAGCTTCGCCCTCATCGATGTCACGACCCACGGCGGTCCGGCCCGCGCCACGATGCTGATGGTCTACAAGATCTATCTCGACGGCTTCGAATCGAAAGACTATTCGCTCGCCGCCGCCCAGTCGATGGTGCTCATGGCCATGATCATCGGCTTGACGGTCCTCCAGTTCCGCTTCGTCGAGCGTCGGGTCCACTATCGATGACGTATCTTATGCCATCGCCGGCCGGCGACCATACCACGGGTTACTCTTTTGGCAGCCGACATCACTGCACAGAGAAGGCCTGCGCCGCATGATCGAACGTACTCCGATCGTCGACGCCCTGACCCATGCGGTACTGATCGGCGGCCTCGTGATCCTGCTGCTGCCGGTCTATATCGTCGTCGTGGCGGCGAGCCACGACATCCAGGCCGTCAATCACGTGCCCATGCCGCTGCTGCCGGGGTCCCATCTTTGGGAGAACCTCGTGACCGCCTGGCAGAAGGGTAACTTCCGCAATGTCATGCTGACCTCGATCATCGTGGCAGGCCTGGTGGCAGCCGGCAAGGTGGCAATCTCCGCCATCTCGGCCTATTCGATCGTCTATTTCGACTATCGCCTGCGCATGGTGTTCTTCTGGGTCATCTTCGTGACCTTGATGCTGCCGCTCGAAGTCCGCATCGTACCGACCTATGCGGTGGCGGCCAATGTGCTGGAGCCGGTGCAGACGCTGCTCGACGTGGCGGGCGTATCCCTGACGTTGCCGCGCTGGAACCTGCTCAATTCTTACTCCGGCCTCGTCCTGCCGCTCGTCGCGACCGCGACCGGCACTTTCCTCTATCGCCAGTTCTTCATGACGATCCCGGACGAGCTGACCGAAGCCGCCAAGATGGACGGCGCCGGAGGCTTCCGCTTCTTCGTGGACGTGATCCTGCCGCTCTCCGTCACCAACATGGCGGCGCTCGGCACGGTCATGTTCGTCTATGCCTGGAACCAATATCTCTGGCCGCTGCTGGTCGTCACCGACCCGAACTATGCCACGGCGTCGATGCAGCTCAATCGCCTCGTGCCAAGTGCGGCCTTTGGCGAGACGCCCGTCTGGAACACCGCCATGGCGGGCACCCTCATCGTCATGCTGCCCCCGCTCGTGGTGGTGATCCTGCTGCAGCGCTGGTTCATTCGCGGCCTCGTGGCTTCCGAGAAGTGAGACTGTTTCGATGAGCGAGATCGCCATCCGCGGCGTGCGGAAATCCTACGGCAAGATAGAGACGGTCCACGGCATCGACCTCGCCTTCGGGTCGGGCGAGTTCGTGGTGATCCTCGGACCCTCGGGTTGCGGCAAGTCCACGCTTCTGCGGATGATCGCCGGCCTCGAGAGCATCACGGCGGGCGAGATCGCCATCGGAGGCCGGGTGGTGAACAGGCTCGAGCCGCGCGAGCGCGGCTGCGCCATGGTGTTCCAGAACTACGCCCTCTATCCGCACATGACGGTCGCGGAAAACATCGGCTACGCCCTCAAGGTGGCAGGCGTGCCCAAGGCGGAGCGGCTGCGCCGCATCGCCGAGGTCAGCCGCTCGACCGGTCTCGAGCACCTGCTCGACCGCCGGCCTGGGCAGCTCTCCGGCGGCCAGCGGCAGCGGGTCGCCATGGGGCGCGCCATTATCCGCGAGCCCAAGGTGTTCCTCTTCGACGAGCCCCTGTCGAACCTCGACGCCACGCTCCGCGTCCAAATGCGGATCGAGATCCGCCGCCTGCACGACAAGCAGGGCGTGACCTCGGTCTTCGTCACCCATGACCAGGTCGAGGCCATGACGCTCGCCGACCGGCTGGTGGTGCTCAATGCCGGCCGCGTCGAGCAGGTCGGTACGCCGGCCGAAATCTACCGCCGCCCGGCCTCCCGCTTCGTCGCCGGTTTCGTGGGCTCGCCCCCGATGAACCTGCTCGACGCCGCGGCGGCGGGTCCCGACACGGTGGCGGTCGGCGCCCTCACGCTGGTGGTGCCGCCGCATGGCCTGGCCCGCGGCACGCCCGTGACGCTGGGGTTCAGGCCGGAGGATGCCGTGCCGCTGCCGGCCGGCGAGGAGCACGGGGCTCTCCCGGCAGAGATCGACTTCGTCGAGGACCTCGGCGGGTTGCGCCTGTTGCGTGGTCGCTTCGGCGGCGGCGACGTCGTGGTGCAGGTCGGTGCCGGCGAGCGGCACGGCCGCGGTCCGCTGCCGCTTCGCATCGCGCCGAACGCCATCCATCTCTTCGACTCCGAGACGGGCCTGAGGCTTGACGCCGCCGCGGAGCGAGCCGCGGCGGCGTGACGATCCTCCCCCGTTACGTGGAGGGATGAGTGCGCCCTTGATCGAGCGGGTGTTGCGCCCTGTCAGCCCAGGGCCGACGCGTAGATCGCGCGGGCATCGGCCAGCGTGACCTCGCGCGGATTGTTCACCAGGAGCCGCGTCTGCTTCAGGGCATCGGTCGCCAGCCGGTCGAGGTCGCCGGCCGCGATCCCGACGGCCGAGAGCGATGCCGGCACGCCGCAATCCCGGCAGATCGCTTCCAGCGCCGCGACGAACATCTCGGCGGCCTCCGCCACCGGCAGGCCGGCCGCCGCAGGATCGAGGATCGGCGCCAGTTCGGCATAGAGCGCGGCGGCATCGGGCAGGTTGAAGCGCATCACGCCGGTGAGGACCAGCGCATTGGACAGGCCATGCGGCACATGGAACAGCGCGCCGATCGGGTAGGCGAGCGCATGGACGGCCGCCACGGGCGCATTGGCGAAGGCCATTCCGGCGAGGCTGGCGCCGAGCAACATGGCTGAGCGGGCTTCGAGATCCTGCCCGTCGCGGCAGGCCCGCCGCACATGGGCGGAGAGCAGCGCCAGCGCCTGGCGGGCGAGCTGATCCGACAGGGGGTTCTTGCGGTGTCGACTCGTATAGGCCTCAATGGCATGCACCATGGCGTCGATGCCGGTCGCGGCCGTGACGGGAGCCGGCAGTCCCAGCGTCAACTCGGGGTCGAGGATGGCCCAGTCGGGCAGCAGGCGTGGCGACACGACGCCCTTCTTCTCGTCGGAGGGCGTCGTCACGATGGCGATGGGCGTCACTTCGGAGCCTGTCCCCGCGGTGGTCGGCACGAGGATCAGCGGCAGACGCCGGCCCTTCGCCAGTCCCACGCCGTAGAGACTGTCGAGCGGCTCGTCGGAACAGGCCAGATAGGCCACGAGCTTGGCGGTATCGAGCGCCGAGCCGCCGCCAATCGAGAGCACGAGGTCGACGTCCCCGGACCTGGCCTGCGCGGCCGCCTCCTGAACGATGGCGGCGGGCGGATCGGCCACGACGCGGTCGAAGACCGAGAGCGCCACGCCGGCACCGGCGAGCGCCGCTTCGGCGCTCCGGGTCAGACCGGCGCCGCGCACACCGGCATCCGTCACCAGGAGGACGCGCCGGGCGGCGAACTCTCCCACAATCTCTGCGACGCGCGATTCGGCACCCGGCGCGAAGAGGATGTTGGGACAGGTCTGGAATGTGAAGGGGTTCATGCCAACGCCTCCGTCACGGTCGTGAGCCGAAGCGGCAATGCCGCAAGCATGATGCGCGTCCTCAGCCCGCCGCGCGAGCCTTGCGCCGGGCGCGCAGCGATCCGATCTGGCCGGGCTTTGGTTCCGTCCCGAGAACGTATCGTTTGATGATCGACGATCGCTCCCTCAGCCGCGGCCGCGGCTCCTGGCGGGCATCTCCGATGGAAGGACCGGCAGGAGCGCGGCGCTGGGCCGGCTCCGCCGTGCGATGCTCGGCGGTCATGTCGTGCCGGGTAGAGACCGTCTCGGAGGAGAGAGACCCTTCCATGAAGGCCCGGGCCGCTGGGCTCAGGAGCTTTGAGACCGAAGCGCCGGAACCGGCGGAGGCCGGGGCGACCAGCTTCGGCTTGTTCTTGGAACCCGGCTTGCGGCCCCGCCGCGGACGCTCGGTGGGCTCGTCATCGACGACAGCGGCGACCGGCTCTTCGATCAACGATTCGAGAATGCGGCGCGGCGGTTCGGCGAACATCCGGGGTTCGGCGCGTATCGCTGCTCCTGACGGCAGCTTGTCCTTCGTCTGGAGCGGCGGAGTGTCGGACTTCGGGCTGCCACCGAACAAGCTCGCTTCTGCGTTGCTGAACTTGTCCGAAGTGGTGTCCGGGGAAGAGAAAGTCGCTCGGCTTGTGCCCCGCTTGACCTCGACGACAAACCGCTTCGGTTGAAACTTCATCTTTAATCACGCTTTTAGGAATGTGCTCGTCTCGCCATATCGATGGCTCCAGCCGGGAGCTTTAATGAAGCGAAGCACCTATCAATTCAAATTAGAAGACCGGTCGTGAGGACGCAAGACATCGGGTGTGGTTTCTCCACGAATATTGCATCTGTCGCCAATTACCAATCGACAAGGCCGGCCTGCGGTCGCTCACGCTCGTGCCTTGCTGCAGCCCCGTCATGGGCAAGAGAACGCGCGTCGGTCGCTGCCCCAAAGCCGAGCGCGGTGGTGTCGAGGTGTGACCTCGATCGTACCCCCTTTGCGGCACGGCCTCGTTGGCCCTTGTCGCAAACGATCCTCACCGCAATCATCGGCGCCGTCAGCGAACCTCGATCAGCATGTTGAAATTGGCGACATCTCCGTTCGCAGTTACGATCTGCAATGGAAAGCTGTCGGTTCCTACGAACGACGCATTCGCCTTATACCAAACCTTTGTTCCTTGCAGGCGGCGCCTGTTGCAGGCCGCTCTGGGGTTTGCAGCTACGAAAGTAGCAAAATCACTGCCGTGGGTGGATAGAACCTGCCCGCCCTGTGGAGGATTGAGAACCGCTACAGTAGCATAGCCTCGACTCGTACAGTCTGGGTTTACCGACACATAGAACCCAAGACTGACATTCTGTCCGCGATTGACCACTTTATGGTACACGGCGCCCTGAGCCAATGCAGAGCTTCCGGATATTGCCGTTATGATCGCGAAGGTCAGAAGAAGTAATCTGGAACTCATCGTCGTTCTCCACTGATGGGCGAAGCTCCCCACCAACAAGAGGTTAACATATTTTCCGCATCTCGCGCCACGGTATTCCCATTCGCTACTGGCTCGCGTGCGGCCGAACACGGATCGCGGGCTGAGGTGTTCGTGCAACTCGCCTTCTCGCGACTTGCTGCATCTTTCCGTTCCGAGAAGACGGGGCTCCAATCCGCGCAACGAAGGTGAAACGCAGCGCCTCGGAGTGGAGCGTCACCGCGGCCGTCGACGGCCACGCTCGTGGCGCCCGTCGCGCTCCAGGCGCGTCGGGCGGGTCGGAGCTTGGAGCCGTCCGGCTTCGTCCGAACCCAGGCGAGGAACTCGGCCAAGAGCGGATCTGCCTTGAGACTGTCCGTATCGGCAAGGCGTCGCGCGATCTCGGCTTCGGAAACCCGCGCATGGATGGCCCTGTGGCAGATTTGGTTAAGTTGATCCGTCCCGAGCCGGGCGCCGCCCTTCAGCTTCGGTTTAAGGTGGTGGCGGCTCGACCTGGATCCAGCCAGAATGGTGTGATCGCAGAGCGGGCAGATGTCGGGTGGTGTCGGTGGCGGTGGCCCCTTGCCCTCGCGCTTCATGCGGCCTCGCCTCGATCATGTCAGGCGGACGATTGATCCGCTCCGGCGTCGGCGTCACTGCGGCAACGCGCCGGGCGGTATCGCCGAACCAAGCCTCCGGGCGCGGCATTCAATTTGACGACGACGTAGTCTACCGAGGAGCTTTTCATGCCGTCCACGACGCTCAGCGACAAGGCCATCGCGGTCTTCGCCTTTGCCGCCTATCACCAGTTGTCGTCGGGAGAGGCCGTCGTCGACGTCGTCCTCAAGGACCATGCCGGCCATGCTGCCGATCCTGCCGCCATCGGCGAACTCGAAAGCAGCGGGCTGGTCCGAACGGATGGCGAGCGGGCCATTTTCACCGACATCGGCAGGGCTAAACTCGCGGCCGTGATCGCGGCGCTGAGAGGTGCCTGAGGCTTCGGATACATGGCCATCACCTATCATGTCGTGATCCCCTTCGCGCGGGATCACGAAGGCAATCTCGTACCGCTCGAACCCGCGGAAGCCCCCAATGCCGAGAGTGCTCGGCGCCGAGCCAAGGCGGCCGCGACCAAACACGCGGGCGCCCTGGCGTTCAGCAGAGCCGGCGATCCCAATACGGGCGAATTCGACGAAGCCAAGCTGACGGCGAGCTTCGGCGACGTCGATCCCACGCTGCTCGGCGAATGACACCCCTAGCTTGCCCCCCCGAACGAAGCCTATGATCCGAGATTGGCACGGTCTTGCCCATATCGAAGGACCGTCAAGGGAGAATCGCCATGGCGAGCGGTGAGCAGCGCAGCAATAAAGAGAAGAAAAAGCCGAAGAAGGACGCCAAGGACAAGGGCGCGCCAGCGACGCCGTTGAGCCTGATGTCCAAGGGCCAGACCGAGCCGATCACCAAGAAGAAGGGCTGATGCGACGGGACCCCGCCGTTACGGGGTCCCACGGGCCTCATCCGGCCAGAATGGCCTCGGCCAGCCAACGACCGGAAAGCCAGGCGCATTCGATCCGCGGCCCGATGAGCCAGTCGCCACAAAGTCCGAGCTTGAGGTCCGCATCGTACAATGTGTCTCGGCCGAGCGTCCCCGATCGCGCGTAGCGCCAGCGATGGGCCGACGCAAAGGCGATTTCGGGTAGGGGTCGCGCCGCCACGGCGGCGAGGGCCTCAATCAGGGGAGGCAGGACGGAAGCGGGCTCGTCCTCGAGGCGTTGGCGCGACCAGTCCGGTTCAGCCTGCACCACCCAGGATTCCGGCCCCGTGCGGCCGGGCTTCGCCGAATTCCGCGCCGCCCAACCGATCGGCCCGCGATGCTTCACGACATCGGCGTCGATCGTCAATCGCGCGGAGAAGGTGGCCATCACGGTCCAGCAGGGCTCGGCGGGGGTGGCCGCGGCGTGATCGGCGAAATGCGGCTGCCAGGGACGCACAAGCGTCCCTGCCTGCTCCGCCGGAACCGCCACCACGACGGCGTCGAACGGGCCGGCGACCCCGCTTTCACCCACGAGGTGCCAACCCGCCGGGTCACGGCGGAGCGCCTCGATCCGCGTCGCGCAGGTAACGTCGAGGCGTGACGTCAGGTCCTTGACAGGGGCGCTCATCCCCGGCACGCCGACCCAGGCATCCTCTCCCGCTGCCGGCCAAGGTGCCGCAAGGCCATCCCGCTTCCAGCCCTCGACCTGCTGCCGGAACGAGGGGTCGCGCGCCGTGAAATATTGAGCGCCATGGTCGAAGTGAGCTTCCCCCAGCGGCGTCTCTGTTCTGCGGGTCGCCATCCGGCCGCCCGTACCTCGCCCCTTGTCGTATAGAGAGACGACCGCGCCCGCCTCGACGAGCCGCGTTCCCGCGCTCGACCCGGCCAGACCCGCACCTACGATTCCGATTCTCATGCCTGTCCTCTGGTGGCAGGTCGGCGCTATCAGGAAGCGCTGTGGCCTCCGTCGAACGCGCTGCGATCCGGAAAGAGCCGAAGTCCAATATCGGCGCGTTGCCGCATCGTCCCGGAGACAGGAACACGCGAGGCGGGTCTCTTGGCCCGACCGGATCGCCCGGGATGGCAAACGGTGTGAATGAGACTAAGGATGTGCTGATCGTAGGCTATGCCAACGCCCGCGCGGTTCCGAGACCGTCGGGAGTAGCATCGCTTCACCGATCCTTTGCCTGACGGCTCGTGTCGCCCCATTGGAGCGTGGTCGCAGAGGCGACCCGCTCTCTCGACCGGAGTACATCCATGCTCACACCTCAACTTTATCCTTTTACGCTGAAACAGGCCGTTCCCGACAGTTTCTGCGACTATGTCAACGCGCTGATCCAGCGCAACATGGACGAGTTCAAGGGCAACAAGGCCAGCGACGGTCGCAAGTTCATGAAGATGGACTATGTCTCGCCGGACGGCGACCAGGTGCTCTACGCCATGAAGCAGAAGCTGGCGCAGCATTTCGACCTCGGCGACTACGTGGTGCCGCCGAACCTCAAGGATTTCGTCGGCTACATCACCGAGGGTGGCTCGATACACCCCCACACGGATGCCGACCTGCCCGGCAAGCGCCACGTCCGCATCAATGTCCTGGTGAGCCAGCCCGGCGGCTGCATCCCGCTGATGGAGAATGTCCCGATCGCGGTCTCGGTCGGCGACGCTTGGCTGAACCTCGCGTCCCAGGTGATTCATGCCACGACGCCGGTCGAAGGCCCGGGCTTCCGGAGCGCCATTTCGTTCGGATTCCAGATCGATCCGAAGCGCGGCGATGCCTTCTTCGAGACCCACAAAGCGTGGATGAACGACGTGCGCAAGCTCGCCGCCTGACAAGATCGAAGAGGAGACTGAAGAAAATGGACAATCAGCGCGACGATATCCGGGCGATCGAGGCTGCGGCCGAACTCCTGGTCCGTGGCCTCAACCGGTCCGATATTTCGTCGATCACGGATCTCGTGACGGACACCAGCCTGCTGCTACCGCCGGCGCGGCCCCTTTCAAAGGGGCAGCGGGTCGTTGAGGCCCTGCGCAATTTCGCCCTGGCCAACGAGGGCCTCCAGATGCTCTCGACCGATATGGAGCCGCTCGGCGAGGGCGTGGTCCGTGACAACGGCACCCTGAGCGTGCGGCGGAAGGAGAGCGGCGAGCGTGCCAGGTTCCGCTATGTCCTGATCTGGCAGAAGGTCGGTGCCGCCTGGACGATCTCCACTCTGACCTGGAACCGCGAGCCTGAATCAGGTGGTCGCCGTCAGGGCGGTGCCGGGCAGGGCGGCGGTCAGGGCGAGATGTAAGACTCCCAAGCATGCCGCAGCGCCCGCACGGGAGGCGCTGCGGCACTCAGCGCTGCGCCGATGGGGCAGGTGCCGTCCAATAGGCCTCGCACGAGCCGCCGTGGCAGGATGCTGCAAGAGCCAGTTCCGTGATGCTGTCGGGCACGTCGATGGACAGGCCCAGAGGCGTCTCGGCTTGGCTCCCGTCTGGCGTCGTGCAGGCTCGCCACAACTCCTTGCCCGTGCCGTCCGCCGCAGAGGCGGAGAAGCAGACGGGCCTGGCACCCGGCCCGGTCCCTGCGGAGAGCGCCACATGACGCTGGCCGCCGACGTCCGGCAGATGTCGAAGCGGAAGGGTCAGAACGTCGGAGGCGGGAGCCCTCACCTTGTCCTCCGCTGCGGGTTCGGCCCTTAACAGCGCGTCCCAGGCCGTCGCGTCGGCTGCAGGTCCCTCGGCTTCGGCGAGCCCCGAGAGATCAAGTGCGCGCAGTGTGATGGCGATGTCGGGGCCGTAGAACAATCGACCCGATCGCGACACCTCCACGGCGAGCGCCGTCACCCGCCGGCCGGCGCCGGCGAGCCGATCCGCCGCGAGGTCCTCGTAGTCTGAGGCATTGTCGACCAGGGGCGACAGGAGAAAACCCGACGCCGCCAGGGCGGGCACCAATCTGAAGCGCCGCTCGCTGCCGTCGTCGAGCTTCACTGCCAGGGTCAGAAGCGGCGGGCGAAAGAGTGCCGAGAGGACGCGCCCGGCGAGATTGAGCCGCAGGTCGAGCGTGGCCCAGAGTGGCGTCTCGACGTCGATGGTCGAAAACGTGCCGAAGCCGACGGCGAGGCTGCGTGGCGGACCGAACTGCACCGATGCGGGCACGGGACGGCGCGCTAGGGCCACCAGATCCCCGATGCGGCGGTCCGGCCGATACAGGCGGAGCAGGTCGGGCCAGAGCGGTCCCTCGGAGAGCGAGGGATAGCGCTGGTCTATGCTCATGAAACCGAGCGGCGATTCCGGGCCGAACAAGATCCAGCGCGGCGCGTCGGGGTTGTCGATAAAGCGGCGGTTGGCCTCCGCGAGACCTGCCGAATAAGTGGAATATTCCTGGAAGCTTGGGCGGCCGCGATAGGCGAGGCCCGCCGCCATCACACGGGTCTGGGCGGAGGGAAGGATGTCGACCGTGCCCGGCAATGGTGGCAAAGGGGAAGCCGCCGCGATGGAGGCCCAGGCCGCAGCCTTGGCGGCATCGAGCTTTGCCGGGAAGCCATACGGGTCGCGGAGGGCCGAGGCCGTTGCGGCGATCGCCCTGCGGGGTGTGTCGACGAACCAGTCGCGATAGAGGTCGGCCAGAGCCTCGCCGCGACCGACGCGCACGCTCTGCCGCACCGTGACGATGGGCTCGTAGACCAGCACCACGAAGCCGACCGCCGTCAGGACGGCCAGGGCCGTGCGGCGGGGAAGGTGGCTCCAGGCCAAGACCGTGCCGAGCAGCGCCAGACCCGACCAGGCGATCATCGAGTGAAGATCGTGACGGATGAAGCCGGCCTTGAACAGGAACAGTATCGCCATCGCGAGTCCGAGGCTGACGGTCCAGCGATCCCGGCCCCGTCGCGCTATGACGACGCTCGCCAGCAGGGCCGCGGCGGCGACCAGGAAGGCGGCGAGATCCCAGTCCGGTCCGTCGATCGCCATGGCGGCGGCGTAGCCTGCCACGACCTCGCCCTGTCCGATTGCGTAAGCCGGGAGGTCGGACAGATGCTGCCCGTAGAGCAGGGTGCCGGCCACGATGCCGAGCGCGAAGAGCGGCACGAATCGCGGAACGCGCTGCTGTCGCCAGACAACGATCACGTCGGCGAAAATGAAGAGAGGGAGCGCAGCTAGGGGAAAGCTCATCTTTACCATGGCGGTCAGCCCCATGGCGAAAGCGCCGCAGCAGGCCGCTTCCGTGGCGCCTCGCTGCTCCGGCGCGCGAAGCGCCACGAGAAACACCAAAAAAGGCAGGCTGAGAAACATCACGTCGGGTGAGTTTCGTGCGGCCGAGACCATCACGCCCACAGCCACGGTGCCGGCCGCCATCGCCAAGCTGCTACCTCCCGCGATGAGCAGCGCCGCGCACCAGGCGAACAAAGCCGCGAAGCCGAAGAGAAGCGGCACCGTTCGGGTGAAGAAGGCGGCGTTGTAGTAGCCCGTCACCAGCGGCGACGCGGGGCCGTAGGTGAAGAGCGTGTCGATGCCCCAGCGCGCTGGTCGATCCGCCGCCTCGCCCATCACGGCGACCCAGGAGGGGTCGATTCCGGCGCGGGGCAGTTCGGGAGTGAAGGGGTGAAACACGAAGATCAAAACGGCGGCACAGAGCAGCAGGGACGACACCATGGCTCTTACGCTCATCGATCCTCGACCTCGCACCGACCCCGACGTCTTCCGCCTCGACCGGTCGACAAACCGTAGAGCAGAACCGAGTGTTTCGGAACCCGCGGCATGAGGTGAGAACCGTTCAGCCTCGGCCGCGGCGCGCCCGAGCCGGCCGGATCAGATGATCGATGGCATTGGCGAGCTCCGTCCGTCGTCGCTCATCCTCGATCACCTCACGATCGACGCCGAGCCGCCAGGCGAGGTCGAGCCGCTCCGGCTCTCGGCCGAGGCCTTCGAACAGCGTGGCCTGCGCCTCGACCTCCGCCTCGCTCCGGGCCAGGCCTCGCGCGACGAGTTCGCCGGCTTGGCGTCGGATCGCCTGGGCGAGTTCGTCGAGGGGAAGTTCGGGATGATATTGCACCCCCCAGAACGTGCTGCTGCCCTGGCGGATTTCCGCAGCCTGGACGGCCGTGGCCGAGTTGCCGGCCAGCAGGACGGCTCCGTCCGGCAAGGTCTCGACCTCGTCGCCATGCACCGCCGGCGCATCGAAGGAGGCGGGCCTGCCCTGGAGAAGGGGGTGGCGGGCCCCTTCCGGCGTCGCCGCTATGCGGCGGGCCAACCCGATCTCATGCCCTTCAGGGTTGCGCCGCACGGTTCCGCCCGCCGCCACGACAGCGATATGCAGTCCCGCGCAGGAGCCGAAACTCGGCGTGCCCGAGGCGAAGACGGCCCGCATGAAGGCGACATTGGCCCGGACGTCGTGATCGTCATGATAGACGTGGAGCGGCGAGCCGGACAGGAATACGCCATCGTACTGGTCGAGCGGCGTCAGCAGCGAGCTCCGCTCGGCAGGCCTGTGAAGATCGAAGCGAGCGTCGGGGACAATGGCGCGCAGCGCGTCGATATAGGTTTCGCCGTTGCTTCGGCCGGTCGCTTCGCGACGCTGCTCGCGACTGGCCCGGGGCTCGCTTTCGGCGACCAGCAGTTTCAACATGTCGGTCAAAGGCCCTCGCTGTCGGAGTCGGGTGCCGCGGTGTTGGGGCGTCGCTGTCCAGATAATGGCACCGGCAGACGGCCGCGATGCGGCATCGAGCCGTCGATCGTGTGTCTGGCCACGGGTGACCAAAGTTTCATCAAGCGCGCGACGAGTGCAAATTGCGACGTAACTTTAATGTTCTAGGGTCGGTCGTCAGCGATGCTGCAGGTCGACGGCGCCGATCCGGGCCAGAACCGAACGGCGTTTTCGGCATTGCCATGGCGCAATGCGACGCAGATCCTGGATCGTCGGCGCAGTCCTGCCACCCGTCCACCCTCGCTGGAGATTCCCATGTCCGATCCTCAGACCGCCCCTGCACAGCTGACGGAAGACCCCGTCGACCGGTTGTTCGATGGGGTGCGCGAGTTCCGCGACAACGTCTTCCCCGAGCGTCGCGAGCAGTTCGAGGAACTCGCCAAGGGTCAGAACCCCCGCATCCTGTTCATCACCTGCGCCGACAGCCGGGTAGTTCCCGAAATGATCACCCAGACCGAACCCGGCGATCTCTTCGTCTGCCGCAACATCGGCAACATCGTGCCGGCCTACGGTGAGATGATGGGCGGCGTATCGGCGGTCGTGGAATATGCCGTCGTGGCGCTCGGCGTGTCCGATATCGTGGTCTGCGGCCATTCGAATTGCGGCGCCATGGCGGGCCTGCTGCGCGATCCTGCCAAGCTCGACACGATGCCGACCGTGCGCTCCTGGCTGCGCAATGCCCACGCGGCGCGCAGTGTCGTCGAAGTCCTGCATCCCGACCTCGAAGGCGACGCCAAGATCCAGGCGCTGGTCGAGCAGAACGTCGTGACGCAATTGCAGCATCTCAGCACCCATCCGGCCGTGGCGGCGGGCGTGGCGAGCGGCAAGCTCGAGCTCCACGGCTGGGTCTATGACATCGAGACCGGCTCCATCAACCTGCATGACGTCTCGCAGGGCAAGATGGTCCCCTTCGAGGAGAGTCAGGGTCTGAAGCACAAGGCCAAGACCTGATGGTCGTCGTCGACCGGTTTCGCATCACCGACACGCTTCGCGAAGTCTGGCGCCCGCTCACGGCGCTCTTTGTCCTCGATACTCTGGTGACCATCGCCTACGTGGGGCTCGGCTGGACCTGGATCGTCCCGGCGGGCCTGCCCCTGCCGCTGCTCGGCACGGGGCTCGCGGTTTTCCTGGGCGTGCGCAACAACACCGCCTATGCCCGCTGGTGGGAGGCCCGCACGCTGTGGGGCGCGGTGCTCAACAACTCCCGCTCGCTCGCCCGATCACTTACTCTGTTGACAGTTCCGGCCGAAGCCGCGGATCTCCGTCACACCATCGTGCATCATCAGATCGCCTGGGCCCATGCGCTGCGCTGCTTCATGCGGCGGGAGGATCCCGACGCCGACATTGCGCCCTTCCTGCCCGCCGAGGCGCTGGCCCGCGTCGTCGCCGCCGCCAACCCGCCCTTCGCCATCCAGCGCGAGATCGCCGCGCTGCTGGTGGAGGCGCGGCGCAAGAGCTGGCTCGACTCGGTCGAAGCCTCGGCCATCAACGTGACGCTGACGGCGCTGACGGACGCGCAAGGCGGGCTCGAGCGGATCCGCAACACGCCGATGCCGCAGCAATATGCGGCCTTCTCCCGCGCTTTCGTCACGGCCTATTGCCTGCTGCTGCCCTTCGGCATCGTGCCCGATCTCAACTTCCTCACGCCGCTCGGCTCGGCCGTGATCGGCCTCGTTTTCCTGGCGCTCGATGAGTCCGGACGGCATCTCGAGGATCCCTTCCTGCGCTCGGTCTACGACGTGCCGATGAGCGCCATCACCCGCACCGTCGAAATCGACCTGCGCCAAGCGGTCGGCGACGCCGATGTCCCGCCGCCCTTGAAGCCGGTCCGTGGCATTCTGCGCTGACATAGACCCGGTCCGGCCTGTTTCGCTCATCGACGATTCACCTTGGTGCCGAAAAGGTTCGAACGTTCGAAAGTCCCGGACTTTCACTGGGCTGCGGTGGCGACCAAGCCACCCGCGGCCTCAACTCAGGTCACGCACGATGCTGTTTTACGTGCATACTTTCCTTCTCTTCACTTCGACTGTTTTAGAGGTATTTTTGCGTGTCGACCATCAATCTTTCCGCAAGAGAAGGGAGAGTTAGAGTAGCCGGGCGCAATGCGAGATTTCAGTCGCCGGGATGAGCACACGATGGGGCGCATGGATCGATGGGGCGGCGTAGCAACGCCCGACCTCGTCACGATGTCGGTTCTGACAGAGGCGCTCGATGCGCTGCCCGAAGGGGTGGCGATCTATGACGCCTCTGGATGTCTGATGTTCTGGAATCATCACTACGAGCAGACCCATGCCGGCTCGCCCGATCCATTGAAGGCCGGCGTGACGTTCGAGTCCTTGCTGCAGACCTTCGCCAAGAGCGGCCAGGTGCCCGAGGCGATCGGACGAGAGGACGAATGGATCGCCGAACGGATGCGACACCAAGCCTTGCCGGCCAGCGCCGTGGAATACCGACTGGCGGATGGGCGCTGGATTCGCGCTGAAGACAAGCACACTCCGAGCGGCCTCAGGGTCGGAATTCGCATCGACATCACCGACCTGAAGCAACGCGAGGACTCGTTTCGCCTTCTGTTCGAGACGAATCCCGTGCCCATCCTGGTCAAGGACCGGGACAGCCACTCCATTCTGGCCGCCAACGATGCCGTGCTGAAGCTCTTCGGCTTCACCCGGGATGCGTTCCTCGCCCTCACCACAGGCGACCTCTGCGCCGAGGGCCGGTCGGCCCCCCTGGTCGATGGTTTGCCATGGCGCTGTATCCGGTCGGATGGCACCTACATCGACCTGCTGCCCTCCTCGTCCGATTTCGTCGCAAGTGGAAGGCCCGCCGTCATCACGGCGCTGGTCGACATGACCGAGATGGAGAAGGGGCGTGAAGACCTGAGCCAGACCCGCGCCTTTCTGGACAGCGTCGTGGAGACCATTCCCTCCGTCGTCTTTGCCAAGGACATGCAGGATGACGGTCGTTATGTTCTCTTGAACCGCGCCGGGGAGTTGCAGGGCAACAGGGCGCGATCCGATGTGATCGGACAGACCGACCTCGATCTTTTTCCGTCCGGGCTGGCGGGCAGCTTGCGCAACCTCGATGCCGACGTGGTGCGCAGCGGACAGCCGCGGACCTACGAGTTCTCGACGCCCGGATCGGACGGCGCCGTCCGGCTCTTCCAGGTGCAGAAGGTGCCGATCGCCGGGCGATCGGGCGAGCCACCCCGTTTCGTCTTGGGCGTTGCCGACGACATCACGGAGCGACGCGAGATGGAGCGGCGACTGGATCAGGCGGCCCGCTACGACGACATCACCGGATTGCCGAACCGCATCCACCTCTCTGGCCTCTTGGCGGAGGCTCTCGATGGTCGAGCCTCGGATGCCGGAGCGGTAGCGATGCTGCTGGTCGACCTCGACGACTTCCGTATGATCAACGATGCGCTGGGCCATGGCGTCGGTGACGCACTGCTTCGGGCCGTGGGTCTGCGTCTGGCGGGAGACATGCAGCCGGGTGGGTCAGTCGGCCGCTTCGCGGCCGACGAGTTCATAATCCTGCAACGCGGCGTGAGGTCCGTGGCCGAAGCCGAGGCGCTGGCCTGCCGGCTGCTCGACAGCCTCCGGCGTCCTCTCGCGGTCGAGGGGCAGAACCTGCTGGTCGGAGCTTCCATCGGCATCGCACTGGCCGAGTCCGATACCGGTGCCGACGCACTGCTGCGTCACGCCGAACTGGCGCTGCAGCACGCCAAGACCGCGCATCGTGGGGCTTTCCAGGTCTTCGAGACCGTGATGGAGGAGGATGTGCGCCGGCGCCGTTCCCTCCAACAGGATCTGCGGGGTGCGATGGACCGCGGCGAATTCGAACTGCACTACCAGCCCCAGGTCGATCTCGCGACCGAAGCCGTCACGGGCTTCGAGGCCCTGCTGCGCTGGCGCCACCCCGTTCGTGGCCTCGTCGATCCCAGCTGTTTCATCCCGATCGCGGAAGAAACGGGGCTGATCGTTCCGCTCGGCGCCTGGGTCCTGGCCCGCGCCTGCGCCGACGCGATGGCCTGGCCATTGCCCGTCAGGATCGCCGTCAACCTGTCTCCCGTGCAGTTCCTCACCCCCGGCCTGCCCGAAGCCGTGGCCTCCGCCCTGGCGGTTTCCGGCCTGCCGCCCGACAGGCTCGAACTCGAGATCACGGAATCGGTGCGCCTCATCGACAACGAGCAGAATCTCGGCCTGCTGCAGGGTTTTCGTGATGCGGGGATTCAAGTGGCACTCGACGACTTCGGCACAGGCTTCGCGTCGCTGAGCTATCTCCGGGCCTTTCCCTTCGACAAGATCAAGATCGACCGATCCTTCGTCGCGGATCTTGGCCAGGCCGAGGGGAGCCTCGCCATCGTCAGAGCCGCCACGCGTCTTGCCCGCGACCTCGGCATGGAGACGATCGCCGAAGGGATCGAGACACCGCTGCAACTCCTGCAGCTGCGGCAGCTCGGCTGCATCGAGGGCCAAGGCTATCTGTTCGGACGGCCGATGCCGGTGCACGAGGCTTCGGCCCTGCTGATGGCCCGGCGGCGCGCGGCATCTGCGCCATTCTCGGCACCCGCCCTTGACGTTCCCCACAAGCGGTTCCAAGCAGCCGGTGTCGCGGCCGCCGCAGGTCGCTCTGCGAGGTGAGGCTGTTTGACCACCGTTCTCGATCGCTACCGGGCTCGCGTGGCCCGGGGCGAGCTTCAGCCCGATCCGGCCCAGGACGAGGTGGCGCAAAAGCTCGACGCTCTGGCCTCGGCTCTCGCGACTGACGCCGCAGAGCGTCCCTCGCTTTTCGGTCGTCTCTTCGGCGCCCGCCCCGACGAGGCTCCGCGCGGTCTCTACGTCGTGGGCGACGTGGGCCGGGGCAAGACGATGCTCATGGACCTGTTCCACGAGATCGCCGAGGTCGAACCCAAGCGCCGCGTTCATTTCCACGCCTTCATGGCCGACGTCCACGCCCGCATCCATGCCTGGCGCCAAGCCCGCAAGCGGGGCGAGGTCAAGGGCGACGATCCGATCCCGCCGGTCGCCTCGGCCCTCGCCGCCGAAGCGAAACTCCTGTGTTTCGACGAATTCGCCGTGACCGACATCGCCGATGCCATGATCCTCGGCCGGCTGTTCACGGCCCTCTTCGCCGACCGCGTGGTGGTGGTGGCGACCTCCAACGTCGAGCCCGAGAACCTCTATCGGGACGGCCTCAATCGCACGCTGTTCCTGCCCTTCATCGCGCTCCTAAAGCAACGGATGGAAACGGTGCGGCTCGATGCCTCCCGGGACTTCCGCTATTCGAAGCTGACCGCGGCGGCGACCTGGTTCACCCCCGCCGATGCAGGCGCCGATGCCGCGCTCGATCGCGCCTTCCTCAGTCTCACCGGCGCGGCGCGGGGCCGTCCCGAGCGGCTGCCGTTACTCGGGCGCGAGATCCTGGTGCCCCAGGCGCTGGGCGACGTCGCCCGGTTCCCGTTCGCGGCGCTCTGCGACGCGCCGCTCGGGTCTGTCGACTTCCTCGCCATCGCGCGCCACTACGGCACCGTGCTGGTCGATGGTATCCGGGTGATGGGGGCCGACGAGCGCAACGTGGTCAAGCGGTTCATCAACCTCGTCGACACGCTCTACGACGAGCAGGTGAAGCTCATCGCCTCCGCGGCCGCCGAGCCCGATGGGCTCTACGACGCGCCGGACGGCCGAGAGATCTTCGAGTTCCGCCGTACCGTGTCGCGGCTCGTCGAGATGCGCTCCGAGCAATATCTGGCGCTGCCGCACGGCCATGGGAGACCAACGGCCGACACGGGCGGGATCGCGGAAACCTGAGGGCACTTGCTTTTTAGTGCCCGCCGTCGCTGATGCGCCGCGACGGAATAGGGAGCGGGTGCGATGCGGCGGGCCACGGTAGAGCGCAAGACCAACGAGACGGCGATCCGCGTCGAGCTCGATCTCGACGGCACGGGCGAGGCCGAGATCAAGACCGGCGTCGGCTTCTTCGATCACATGCTCGACCAGATCGCCCGCCACGCTCTCTTCGACCTCAAAGTCGAAGCTCAAGGCGATCTTCACATCGACGATCACCACACCGTGGAGGACACCGGCATCGCGCTCGGGCAGGCGATCGCCCAGGCGCTCGGCGACAAACGTGGCATCCTGCGCTATGCGGATTGCCACTTGGCCATGGATGAGTGCCTGACCCGCGTGGCGCTGGATTTCTCGGGCCGGCCCTTTCTGGTCTTCCGCACGGCGTTCCACACGGACAAGATCGGCACCTTCGACACCCAACTCGTGCGCGAGTTCTTCCAGGCGTTGGCGGTTCATTCCGCCATGACGCTGCATGTCGAAACGCTCTACGGCCTCAACGACCACCATATGGCGGAGAGCTGCTTCAAAGGTGTGGCGCGCGCAATGCGTCAGGCCGTGTCGATCGACGAGCGCACCCGCGACCGCATTCCGTCGACCAAGGGCACGCTCGGCGGCTGAGGCACGGACCGCAGGATCGAATATGGGCGAAGGGTCGATCCATCTACGGCAGGGAATTCGGTTCGATCCCGCCCAGCGCCCGCGCATAGGCCCTGACGGCGGCGCTCCAGCCAAGCTCCAGGGCATCGGCCGTCAGTTCGTGACCGATCGAGGCCTCGTGCAGGTTGGGCAGCGCCGCCACGAGCGCCGGGAGATTTTGGAGGTTGAGGTCGTGGCCGGCATTGACCAGCAGACCTAGTTTCTCAGCCCGCCGCCCCGTCGCGGCGCAGCGCTCGAGCAGTTCTTGTGGCTTACCTCGGGCGAAGGCGGCCCCGTAGCCGCCGGTGTAGATTTCGATCCCGTCGGCACCTGCGGCCGCGGCACGCTCGACCGCGGTGGGATCGGGGTCGACGAAGAGGATGGCCCGGCATCCGATGCGCTTCAGCCGCGTGACGGCGTCGCCTACGAGAGCGGCTTGGTCGCCATCGAGCCGCCAGCCCTCCTCCGACGTGAACGTGTCCGGGGCATCCGGCACCAGCGTGCATTGTTCGGGCGCGATGCCCTCGACGAGCGCCAGGAAGGCCTGGTCCGGAAAGCCTTCGATGTTGAACTCGAAGTCAGGGCGCCAGGGCTGCATCATCGCGGCCAGGGCCGGCACATCGGAGCGTCGGATATGGCGCTCGTCGGGCCGCGGATGGACCGTCAGCCCTCGGGCTCCGGCTTCTCGGGCGAGGCGGCCGAAGTGCAGCACATCCGGTACGCCCGTGCGACGCGAGTTGCGCAGCAGGGCGATCTTGTTGAGGTTGACGCTGAGCCTGGCCATCTCAGCCCTCCATCTCCGCCGGTTCGGCACGGAACGTGACCACCAGCACGTCGCGATGAGCGGCGCGTGAAGGATCGATGGCGGTGACCGGGCTGACACCGTGGAGGACCCGGCGGTCGTCGACCAGCGAGGCATCGAGCGGTTCGGTCAGAGTGGCGGTCGTGATCGGGTGCCGCTCGGTGTCGGCGATGGTGCTGACGCCACCGGCCACGTTGTGGCGGCCGACCATCATCACCAGCACCCAATCGACCCCGTCGCGGTGGAGGCCTTCCGGCGTCGGCTGGCCGGTCTCACCAGGTCGCGCTTCGATGCGGAATTGATGCATCTCGCCGTGCCAGGCGGCGGGGCGGTGCTCCGGAGGTGTCGCCAGTGCGAAGGCGTGGACGCACACCGCCATGACGGCTCGGTTCATGGGGTGGAAAGCAATTTCGTCGCGGACGGGCTCGAAGACGCGGGCCACGCCACCGTTCAAGGGATTGTGGCCGCGCGTCTGAAAATGCGGCTGAGGCGGCTTTGGGGCGAGGCCGCTCTCCGTGACCGAAAAACACGCGAACCGCCGCTTCCGGTAAGTGCCCCCATCCGCCATGAACCGATCAGGGCCGAGATCGTCCCAACTGCGGCGATAGCCGTCCCAATCGGTGCCGCCGGCCGCTTCGAGGAGTTGGCGCATCGGGGCGCCCTCGACAAAATCGAAGCCGTCGCGCGTGAGGCGGTCGATGATCGGGCGGGTTGCCGCCGTCGCCGACAGGGTGAAGGGGTCGATCTGTTCCATGGCGTCAACTGTCCGCGGCTAATCGGTCGTCGGCAAGATCGTCCGCATTGCCGTGACGGCGCTGCCGGAATCCCTTTCCTGCCGACGTCACATATGGTGCAGGCCGAGCCGTTCCGGTACGGCAATCAGCTGTCAGTGGGTCGTCATCGTTGCCTCGCATGCAGTGCCTCCACGAAGAATGCTGCTGCGAACATTTCCCCACCCTACCAGAGCGAGAGTGCAGCAGCATGAAGGCGCCGATCGGCATCACCATGGGCGACGCGGCGGGGGTCGGACCCGAGATCGTGGCCCGCTTCTTCACCGAGCCGCTCGCGCGGACCGCCGTGGTCTATGGTAACCTTGCCGCTCTGCGGCGCGGCGCGGCGATCGCCGGGGCTGAAGTCGCCTTCGCGCCGATCGCGTCACCCGCGCACGCGATAGATCTGGCGGCCGGAACCGTGCCCGTCATCCAGATCGGGGACCTGCCGGACGATCTGCCGATGGGCCGCGTCTCGGCCGCGGCCGGTGCCGCCGCCTATGCGGCCGTCCTTCGCGCCATCGACGATGCCATCGCAGGATCGATTTCCGCCATCGTGACGGCGCCCATCAACAAGGATGCCCTGAGAGCGGCCGGGATCGCCTATCCGGGCCATACCGAGATCCTCGCGGCCCGCAGCGGCACAACGGACTTCGCCATGATGCTCGCCAACCACGATCTGCGCGTGCTGCTGGTGTCGATCCATGTCTCGCTGGCCGAGGCTGTCCGCGCCGTGACCCCTGAGGCCGAGATTCGCGCGATTCGATTGGCGGATCGAGCCACCAGAGCCTTCGGTGTGTCTCGCCCGCGGGTCGCGGTGGCGGGCCTCAACCCCCATGCCGGCGAAAATGGTCTGTTCGGCAGCGAGGAGATCCACATCATCGCACCCGCCATCGCGCAGGCTCGCCGCGAACGGATCGATGCCTCTGGTCCTTGGCCGGGCGACACGGTCTTCATGCGGGCGCGACGTGGCGAATTCGATGTGGTGGTGGCCCAGTATCACGACCAGGGCCTCATCCCGGTGAAGTATCTCGGGATCGACGAGGGCGTGAACATCACGGTGGGGCTGCCCTTCGTCCGTACCAGCGTCGACCACGGCACAGCCTTCGATATCGCTGGTTCCGGGTCGGCGAATCCGGCCAGCCTCAGGGCGGCATTCCATCAAGCATGCGCCATGACGCCCGACTGATCGGCCGAGAAAACTCTCGGCGCAGCCATCCGCTGGTGCCGCGGCCCGGCGCTTGGAGCCCGCCGCGGCGTTGCACTCACATCTTCTTCATCATGCCCTTGTGCTTGGCCGAGTGCTTCACGCGGGGGGATCCAGGGGTCGAGTCGGTGGGGTTCTTGGAGTCCCCATAGGCGCCAGCCTGCGAATTATGGGCGGACGCCGCCATGGCCGAGCCCGCAGCCAGAGCGAGCGGCGAGGCGATCAGGGCGACGGCAGCGAGGTTAAGAAAACGCATTGCAATGTTCCTTGATGTGGACCTGCACGAGGGACGGCTGACAGGGAAGGAAAGTTCCATCTCCGACCGGGCGACAGCGCGCTCGACGTGCCTGTCGCATGGTGCCGGTGCACGGGACGAGTCGCAAGGGCGATGCAGAGGGTCGTTAAGCGAATCCTGCGTCAGGCGCCTTCCACGAAAGCCAGGACCTCTGCAGCACGCCAAGGCTTCGATATGAACCTGACCTTTTGGGGCAGGACCTCGGGGCGCACGGTGGACAGGCCGGAGGTGACGCAGATGCTGATCCAGGGATAGCGTTCCGCGGTCGTCAGGGCGAGCGCCACACCATCGATCGAATCGCTCAGCGAAATGTCGGTGAACAGCGCCAGCACATTAGTGGCGTCGCGGGAGAGATGGTCATGCGCAGCCTGCCCCGTGGCGCACTCGACCGGCACAAGGCCGCATTCCTCGACCATGTCACGGGCCATGCGGGACAGGTCGGCGTCATCCTCCACAATCACGACCGTAGATCGACGAGGGGTTTCATGAGTCATTCCGATACCCCGGGTTGCGATGCAGGCGACCGGCGCCGAGCCAGGACGCCATTTAGCCCGCCATCATGATCTGAACCCGGCGCATGACGTCGCCGTGATCATAAGGCTTGCCGATGAATGTCGCACCCGTCGGGATGTCTCCCGCTCCCGGAAACGCCCGACCCGATACGATCACGGTCTTTACGGCCGGACGATGCACATGCGCCCAGCGCGCAAGACCATAGCCGTTCATCGAGCCCGGCATCTCCACATCCGTAAACAGAAGGCCGACGTCGCCCCGGTTGCCGAAGATAGCGAGAGCCTCGTCGGCATCGGTGGCCTCGAGCACCTCGAACCCCTCGTCCTCGAACAGGTCGATCACCATCATGCGAACGATCGGCTCGTCTTCGACGATCAGGACCACGGCGCGATCAGGCGAGGAGGCATTGGTCATGAACGGCCTACGTATAAGGTTGGACAATGTTCCTCGCGGCGCGCGTCATCAGGACGACAAACCGCAGCTTTAGTCGTCCTGGAACGGCTGACGCGTCCGGACACGCGCAAGATCTGGACGGTTCGGCATCGAAGCGCTGAGAGTGCTTGGGAGCTCGTGAGATCCGCGGTCCAAAGGGCAGTCAGTTCGTCGATTCAGGGTCAGTGGGTAAGGTGGAATGAAGGGGACGACATCGGACAGCGCCAATCCCTCGTTGAGGTCGAGGTGGGCGGCGTGGATCAGACCTTCGCTCGTCGGACATACGTCGCCAGGTTCTCGGCACCAGGCTTCCGGCGGCGGCGGCTTCAGGGATCATCCGTTTCATCTCGTGGACGCCGGCCACCCTGTGCCCCCGGGCGCCATCGTGGTGCCGGTGTGGAGCGGAGGGGTCGCTATCCGGTCGGCCCGGTGGGCAGCGCCGGATCGGTTCGCGACCGGGTCCGGCGCGCTCGAACCCGGTCCTGGCACCGTGCTGATCTGCACGGGACGAAGCGAGTTCATCGAGAAATATCTTCCCGTCGTTACGGAGTTGCGCGACCGCGGCTTCGCCGTCGTGATTTTCGATTGGCGCGGGCAGGGCCTGTCGCAACGACCGCTCCGCAACGCTCACAAAGGGCATGTTCGCCACTTCTCCGACTACGAGGGCGACCTTCTCGCCGTGGCCGATCAGGTGCTGAAACCCTTTTGCCCGAAGCCCTGGTTCGGCCTCGCCCATTCCATGGGAGGTGCGGTGGCGCTCAATGCGGCGGCGGACCGACCTGATCTGTTTCGCCGCCTCGTCCTGTCGGCGCCCATGGTCGACCTCTCGCGGCTTCCCTTCAAGACCGGTGCGCGACTCGCGGCGCGGCTCTGCCGCCACGGCGGGCTCGCCAACAGTTTCGTGCCCGGAGGACGCGGACGGGCCACGCTGTTCCACGCCTTCAACAACAACCTGCTCACCTCCGACGAGACGCGCTACCGGGCGGTGCTCGATTATGTGCGCGCCGAGCCACGCCTAAGGCTCGGGGCGCCGACCATCGGCTGGGTCCATGCCGCCTTCACCGCCATGGCACGGCTGCACGAGAAGGGCTTTCCGGAGCGGATGCATACCCCCGTCCTGGCCATCGTGCCCGGGTTGGATCTCGTGGTCGATCCGCGCGCCGCGGAGCGCCTCGTGGGGCGGCTGCGGGCCAGTCGCGTCGTAAGGGTGCCCGGCAGCCGCCACGAGATCCTCATGGAACGCGATGCCTTCCGCGAACAGTTCTGGGCCGCCTTCGACGCCTTCGTGCCTGGAACGGACTGAGGTCAGCGAGAACGCCGCATCGCCGACACCGCTATGGCGGCCAGCACGGCTGACAACAGCGCATTCCAGGCCGCGAGCGAGAGACCCAGGACATGAAGCGCCGCTTCGTCGCATCGGACAACCGTGACGGTGTTGAGCGCCTTCAGGAAATCGCCGACATCGGCCGGTGTCGAGGCCGCGCCTGAGCATCCTGTCGGGCCGGCCCAAAGGTGCCATTCTACCCCGGTGTGATAGGCCCCGAGCACCGCGCCGACGGCGAAGACGAGCGTCAGAAGGGCGAAGCCGGCCGGCGCGACGCGTCGGTCCAGCCGGCCGCGGAGAAGCCCCAACAGGGCCGCCACGGGAAGCGCGACGTAGAAGGGGATGCGCTCCTTCAGGCAGAGTTCGCAAGGGCTGTAGCCCTGCTCCTGCAGCAACCAGACGGCCGCGACCGTGGCGGCTGAGACCAGCGCGATGACGCTCGCCAGGAAAGCCGGACCCGGCTTCGGCGAAACCGCGACGGCGGTGCTCATCTCGGACACTCCGGTCAGATCACGTGGGTCGCGATGTAGAAACCCGCCACGATCAGCAGCAGGAAGCCGATCAGGATGGCGGCGAAATGGCGCTCCAGAGCGCCGCGGATCGGGTCGCCGAACCGGTTCAGCAGCCCCGCCACGATGAAGAACCGGGCGCCGCGGGTGATGATCGACAGCAGCACGAAGAGCGCGAAATTATAGCCGAGGAGCCCGCTCACGATCGTGACGAGCTTGAAGGGAATGGGGGTCAGGCCCTTGATCAGGATCAGCGCCCAGCCCCATTGCGCATAGGCGGCGCGCATCGCCTCCATCTTGTCGGCGTAATGGTAGACGGAGATCAGCCATTGCCCGACCGTGTCGTAAAGCAGCGCCCCGATGGCGTAGCCCAGCATACCGCCGAGCACCGAGGCCACGGTACAGATCGTGGCGTAGAGCCAGGCCCGCCGCGGCTGCGCCAGCGCCATGGGGATGAGGATCAGGTCGGGCGGAATCGGGAAGAACGAGCTCTCCGCGAAAGCCACGGCGGCCAGCGCCAGAGGGGCGTGGCGGCTCTCGGACAGCGCGATGGTCCAGCGGTAGAGGCTCTTGAACATGCCGCGGGCTTAGAGGAGGGGGGATCCGATGTCCATGTCACGTCGGGGGGGCGGCGCAGCCTGTCGCAAAGCGTGTCTGTCGCGCCACCGATCGACGCGGGGGCGCGCCGTAGCGTCGGATTGTCTATGCTGAGCGCTGTCATCTACCGGGAGATCACCGTGGTGCTTCGAAGATCTCAAACTGCCGTCCTGTCTCTCCTTGCCGCCGCCCCGGCTCTCGCGGCCTCGCCAGCGCCCGTCGGAGCCGACAACGGCATGGTGGTGACGGCCCAGCATCTCGCCACCGAAGTCGGCGCCAAGGTGCTGAGGGACGGCGGCAACGTCGTCGATGCCGCGGTCGCGGTGGGCTACGCCCTGGCGGTGGTGTTCCCGGCGGCCGGCAATCTCGGCGGTGGCGGCTTCATGACCATCCGCTTGGCCGACGGCCGTTCGGCGTTCATCGACATGCGCGAGAAGGCGCCGGGGGCCGCCACGCCGACGATGTTTCAGGACGAGCATGGCAATGTCGTGGAGGGCCGCTCGACCGACACCTGGCTCGCCGTGGGCGTGCCGGGCACGGTGGCGGGGCTCGAAGGAGCGCGCGATCGCTATGGAACGAAGCCCCGCGCGGTCCTGATGGCGCCCGCCATCGCGCTGGCCCGCGACGGTTTCGTGCTGGCGCCGGCCGATACGAGCCTGCTGCAACTCGGTACGCCGGACTTCGCCAAGGATCCGGCGACAGCCGCGATCTTCACGCATGACGGCCGGCCCTATGCCGTCGGTGAGACGCTGGCACAGCCGCAACTGGCCGCCACGCTGGAGGCCATCTCGGCGGGAGGCGCGGACGCGTTCTACAAGGGCGGGATCGCCCGCACCATCGCGGCGGCGAGCCGAGCCGGCGGAGGAATCATCACCGAGGCTGATCTCGCCGCCTACCGGATCCGCGAGCTTCCCCCCCTCGGCTGCAGCTACCGGGGCTACGAGGTGCTCTCGGCCCCTCCGCCGAGCGCCGGCGGTGTGGCGATCTGCGAAATTCTGCAGATCCTCGAGCCGTACGATCTCGCCGCCATGGGCTTCCATTCGGCCGCGGAGATCCACGTGCTGGTCGAGGCCATGCGCCGCGCCTATCACGACCGACAGGGGCTCGGCGACCCCGACTTCGTCCAGAACAAGGTGAAATTGCTGACCGGCAAGTCCTACGCGGCGCTGCAGCGAGCCACGATCGAGCCGGTGGCCACCCCTTCGGCTGCGCTCGACGGTCCGCATCCCGCCAAGCCCGAAGGCCAGCAGACGACCCAGTTTTCGATCGCCGACGCGGCCGGGAATGCGGTGTCGGTGACCTACACGCTGAATTCCTGGTTCGGCCTGCGCCGTGTCGCCGGCGACACGGGCGTGCTGATGAACAACGAGATGGACGATTTCGCCTCAAAGGCGGGCGCCTCCAACCAATTCGGCCTCGTCGGCAGCGACGCCAATGCGGTGGCGCCCGGCAAGACCCCGATCTCGTCGATGAGCCCGACCATCGTTACCGCGGACGGCAGGCTCGCCATGGTGATCGGTAGCCCCGGCGGTTCGACCATCATCACCACCGTGGTGCAGGCGATCGTCAATGTGGTGGACCACGGCATGACGGTGTCCGGCGCCATCGACGCCCCGCGCCTTCACATGCAGTGGATGCCGGACGTCGTCTTCGCCGAGCCCTTTGCGCTCTCGCCCGACACGCGCAAGATCCTGGAGAACCAGGGCTACGCCTTCAAGGACAGGGCGCCCTGGGGCCAGGCGGCCGGCATCACCACGGATGTTTTCGGCCGCGACGGCGGCGGGAACAACCTCGCCATCCCCGACCTGTCGCGGCCGCCCAAGGGCTACAAGCTCTACGGCGCCGACGACGACCGCGATCCGGTGGGGTCGGCCGCAGGTTATTGACACGTTACACCGGCCAGCATGGAGTGTTTGTCGGATAGACTCGGGTGACGACGAGCCGCTGCGGATCGCGGTTCGACGGTGCACGTCCTCCTTTTACGGGTAACTGACCCCCATGTCCGACACCCGCCGCCGGGCTCCCAAGCCGCCCGGCAACATCGACCCTCTCGCCACCCTGCCGATCTTCTTCAAGCTCGGCGGACGGCGCGTCCTCGTGGCGGGCGGCACGCCCCCGGCGGTGTGGAAGGCCGAACTCATCGCCGCCGCCGGTGCGCAGGTGATGGTGGTGGCGGCCGAGCCCTGCGCCGAAATGCAGGAACTCGCCGACGCGATGCCGGACCGCATCGCGCTTCATCGCCGCGAATGGACTCCCGCCGATCTCGACGGTGCCGCCCTCGCCATCGGGGCTTTCGAGGGCGACGAAGGCGAGCCGTTCCGCGATGCCGCGCAGGCTGCCGGCGTCCCGGTCAACATCATCGACGTGCCGCCGCTGTGCGAGTTCCAGTTCGGTACCATCGTGGCGCGTTCGCCGCTGGTCATCGGCATCTCGACCGACGGTGCTGCGCCGGTCTTCGGGCAGGCTTTGCGGGCCCGGATCGAAGCGCTGCTGCCGGCCGAGATCGGCGCCTGGGCGGTGGCGGCGAAAGCCTGGCGGGAACCGCTGCAGGCGCTGAAGCTCGGATTCGCGGCGCGGCGACGCTTTTGGGAAACCTTCGCCGACATGGCGCTCGAAGGTGGCGATCGGGCGCCGCGCAAGGAGGATCGCCTCGCCTGCATGGCAGCAGCTGAGGCTACGGAGGCTTCCGATACCGGCCGCATCATCCTGGTCGGAGCCGGGCCTGGCCCGACCGATCAGGTGACGCTCGGTGCCGTCCGGGCGCTGCAATCCGCCGACGTTATTCTACATGAAGCCGGCGTAGCGCCGGGCATATTGGGGCTTGGTCGGCGCGAAGCGCGGCGTCAGTCCGCGTCAGGCGGATCGTACAACGCCGCCGCCACCGCTCAGGCCCTCGCCGCCGAGGGGCGTACCGTGGCCTGGGTCGGGCCTGGCGATCCGGCCACCTGCGCCAACTGGACGGTACGGGCCGGGGCGTTGAACGATGGGCCATCGCCCGTCGACACAGTCAGGGGCCTACGTTGCCCAACCTGTCCCGAGGGTTGCGCGGCCCCTCAATCAAAGTTCGCCTTGGATCAGTAATCTGCTTTCAGCGTGCGTGTGCCGCCGTGTGAAGCGTGCCCGCCCTTGCGCCCGGCCTGCGCGGCTAAGCGGTGATTCTGCGAGAAGCTGCGCTTTTCCGGGTCGACGCTCTGGCCGCCCTTCCGGCCGGCCTGGGACGCCAACTCATGGTTTTGCGAAAAGCTTCGCTTCTCGTTGGGAACGCTCTCGCCGCCTTTGCGTGCGATGGCGCGCCGCTTTTCCAGATCCATGGAAGCAAAGCCGCGCGTGGAACGCGTCGCGAAATGTTGTTCCTCGGGCATGGCCGACTCGCTGACGTTGAAAGGACATCGTGAGTCTGTGAACGCCGCGCCGACACGCGAGTTCCTGCCGCGCTTCCCGCCTGCTTCACTCCGGCGCGGCGCCGAAGCCGCGCAGTGCGGCATCGGTTTTGCCGCACTGCACAGTATTGACGCGGCTCTAAGCTTGGACGGAACCGCAGTGCGCTGGGGGGTGCCGGTCGTCCTATCAGCGCGACCGGTGATATGTCCAAGCCCGAGATCAGGCCTCGGCTTCGCGGCGGGGGCGACGCGGCCGTGCAGGGTGCTCCTCGTTGCGACCCGCTCCCGGCGCCGGTGCATTGCCACGACCGGGGCCGTCTTCGGGGCGTGGACGCCGCGGGGGAGCCTCGGCGGCAGGCTCGATGCGCGGATCGGTATTCTCGCCGCGTCGCACCGTGTCGGCAAAAAGCCGCGCGGCACTGTCCCGGACCTCGAACTTGGTCTCGCGGTCGAAGATGCGGATCGCGCCTATGTCGCCCTTGCCAACCCCGCCGCGGCGGCAGAGCATCGGCAGGAGCCAGCGCGGGTCGGCATTGTTGCGGCGGCCAATATTGATGCGGAACCACGAGCCGCCCTGGCCTGAGGCCGGAGAGGTCGAATCGTCACCGCCGGTACGCGGCGCCCACTCCCGGTCGCGCGGAGCCGCATCATATTCGGTCCGGGGCTTGCGCTGGGGCTGCTGCGAGCCGGGGTCGGTCACGTCCTCGGGGGCAGGCAGGCGGGAGCGGTAGATCCGCACCAAAGCCGCCGCCACCTGCTCGGCCGAGCGCTGCTCGAGCAGGGACCGCGCCATAGCGAGGTCGTCCTCGCTGGGCTCCTCGGCCAGCAGCGGATCCTGCGCCATGCGCTCCTGATCGAGCTTGCGGATCTCGTCTGCCGTGGGCGGTGCAGCCCAGACGGCCTCGGCCTTGGCTTGGGCGAGCAGGCCCTCGGCGCGACGGCGGCGGGCCGGCGGCACGAGAAGAACACTTACACCCTTGCGACCGGCGCGGCCGGTGCGGCCCGAGCGGTGCTGCAAGGTCTCGGCATCGTTCGGCAGGTCGGCATGGACCACCAGCGAAAGGCCCGGCAGATCGATGCCACGCGCCGCGACGTCGGTGGCGACGCAGACCCGCGCCCGGCCGTCACGCAGGGCCTGGAGGGCGTGATTACGCTCGTTCTGGCTGAGCTCGCCCGACAGCGACACGGTCGAGAAGCCGCGTTCCAGCAGTGCCGATTGCAGGTGACGGACGGTTTCGCGCGTGTTGGCGAAGACCAGCGCGCTCGGCGGCTCGTAGAAGCGCAGGAGGTTGACCACCGCGTGCTCGACCTCGCGCGGGATGATCCGCACGGCGCGGTACTCGATATCGGCATGGCCGCGCGATCCGCCTGTTACGGCGATGCGAAGGGCGTCGTTCTGATAGCGCTGCGCCAGCGTTACGATGCCCTTGGGCAGAGTGGCGGAGAACAGCAGCGTGCGACGCTCCTGCGGCGTGGTGGTGAGGATGAATTCGAGGTCGTCGCGGAAGCCGAGATCGAGCATCTCGTCGGCCTCGTCGAGCACCACGGCACGCAACGCGGACGGATCGAGGTTGCGGCGCTCGAGATGGTCGCGCAAGCGTCCCGGCGTTCCGACCACGATGTGGACGCCCATCGACAGGGCGCGCGCTTCGCGCCGTGCATCCATGCCACCCACGCAGGAGACGATGCGGGCGCCCGTCATTTTGAAAAGCCAGGTCAGCTCGCGCTCGACCTGCAGTGCCAGTTCGCGCGTCGGCGCCACCACGAGGGCCAGCGGAGCGGCGGCCTGACCGAACACATCCGCGTCGCCCATTAGAGTCGGGGCGATGGCGAGGCCGAAGGCCACGGTCTTGCCGGAGCCGGTCTGCGCCGAGACCAGCAGGTCGCGACCCGCCTCGGCCTCGAGAACGGCGGATTGAACGGGAGTCGGGTCCTGGTAGTCGCGTTCGGCCAAGGCACGCGCGAGGGAAGGAGCAGTCGGGGGAAATGCCACGCGGTGTATCGTGCCTTCAGTGAGAACGGCGCCGGAGCTGAAGACCGGGGACCGATGGGAACGGTCACGCGAAGCGTGACCCTGCGACGCTTCGGCCCATGCCGGGCACTGCGTCATTCAAGAGCAGATGGTTCTTAAGGCATGCAGACACAATCGGCGAGCCCCGCCCGACGGCAAAGAAAGCAGGACAACCCTGCAAAATCTGCTGTCCAGGCCGCCTCAACGCGCCACATGACCATGCTCCGAACGAAGTTCGCAGGCTGGCTTTCGTTTGTCGCACAGGGTCGACACTTGCGAAGGGCGTAACGCGTTCTGAAATCTGACGGGCATCCCGGGAGATCAATGCGGTGAGCGAAGAGTACGAAGATTGGGAGGTGTCTCCCCGCGCGCAGCCGAAGCCCGGCGATTACGGTTTCGACCTCGACCGGGCGCTGTCGGCCGTCGTTGGATTGAGCGCGCGCGTGTCCGAAGACGCCTATACGGCCGAGACGCTGGGTCTCGAACGCGGTGGCAACGGCGTGGTGATCCGCGAGGACGGCGTCGTCCTGACGATCGGCTACCTCATCACCGAGGCCGAGGAGGTGCTGCTCGAGACGAACCGCGGGCGCGTCGTGCCGGGCCATGTCCTGGGCTACGACGGCTCGACCGGGTTCGGACTGGTGCAGGCCCTGGAGCCGCTCGACCTGCCGGCCCTGAAGCTCGGCGACTCGCGCCACGCCGGCGTGGGCGACAAGGTCATCCTGGCCGGATCGGGCGGGCGTCGTCATTCCGTCGCGGCCGAGATCGTGGCCCGACAGGAATTCGCCGGCTACTGGGAATACCTCATCGAGGAAGCGATCTTTACGGCCCCCGGCCATCCGAACTGGGGTGGGGCGGCACTGATCGGCACCTCCGGCGAGTTGCTCGGCATCGGCTCGCTGCAGCTGCAGCATCAGGTCAATGGCGGACGCCTCAAGGCGCTCAACATGGTAGTGCCCAGCGAACTCCTGGTTCCGATCCAAGACGAGCTCCTCGCCGGCAAGACGGGCCGCATGGCCCGGCCGTGGCTCGGTGTCTACGCCCACGAGATCGAGAAGAACGTCGTCATCGTCGGTGTCGCCGACAAGGGACCGGCTGACAGGGCCGGCCTGCGCAAGGGCGACATCGTCAAGGCGGCGGCCGGGATGGACATCGCCAATCTCGCCGATTTCTATCGCTCCATGTGGGCGCTCGGCGGTCCCGGCGTCGAGGTGCCGCTGACGCTGGAGCGCGAAGGCGACGTCTTCGACCTTCGGGTCACGGCCGCCGATCGCCGACAGTTCCTGAAGACCCCGCGGCTTCACTGAGCCGAGTCCCGCGGGCGCCTGTCGTTCCTCGGCAACGGCCGGGTAACGATCCCGCTCTATGGTTTCCGGCAGTATCAGAGTACCGGAAATCTTCGATGGCCACTGCAACGCTTCACAGCCTTCGCGACCGGATGACACCGCCGGCCGCGCGCCGCCCCGGACCCATCGATACCGAAGGCCGGTCGGGTGCTGCGGTGCGGAAGTCGGAGGTCGAGCGCGTTCTGCATCTCGCGACGGATCTCTTCGGTGCAGCTACAGCAGCCCTCGTGCTGAGCGGACCCGGCGGCCCGAAGGTCGAGGCCCTCTGCAACGGGACAGAGTGGAGCGCCGAGGAGGCCGTCGACGCTGCTCATCGCCTGTTCGAGATCCTGGCGACATCCAAGCCCGGCGAAAGTGGCAGCCGCGCCGGCGTGATGGAAGAACTCGCGCCCGGCCGCGGCTTTCGCGCCGCGACGCCGATCCTCTCGGCCTCGGGCCGCTGCCTCGGCGCGATCTGCCTGATGGATGGAAGCCGCCGCACCCTGCTGACCCGGCTTCAGCGCCGTCTCCTGGCCGAATTCGGTGACCTCGTGGCGCCGGCGCTCGGCGCCCCGGTGGCGTCGTCCTCCGCCGAGGTGGCCTTGGACAGCGCCGCGCGACTGCACGAGATCGCGGATGCGGACCCGGAGGCCTTTGCGCTGTTCGACATCGAAGGACGCTGCCTACTGCGCAACGCGCGATTCGATTCGCTTCTGGGCACCGGGGAGCCGCGATCCGCTTCTTGGCAGCTGCCGCCCGAGGCGAAGGGCTGCGAGGCGAGCTGGATCGCGCTTCATCTCGCCCGTGATGTCCCACCCGTCGGCGTCTATCGCGCCGCCTTGGCCGATGGGACGTGGCTCACCGTCGAGGAACGTCGCTGGCCGCAAGGCCGCAGCCTGCTGGCCCGCGTCGAGGCGCGAGACGCCTTCGGGGGCTCGGGCGACATGCAGCTCCTCTTCGAGCGCTGTCCCTGTCCGATGTTCGTCTTCGACCGGGACAGCCGGGCCATCCTGGCGGTCAACGCCGCCGCCTTGGACCTCTATGGCTGGGACCGGGACGCGTTTCTGCGCCTCGATCTCGACGGCATCGGGCCCGTCGGCCAGGATGTCGGTCCGGCGCGCGGCTGGACCCACCGCACTCGGGACGGCCGGCCCCTGTCGGTGACGGGCCGCACCATCGGCCTCGACCACCGCGGTCGCCCGGCCGTTCTGGTGACGGTGATGACAGAGCCCGCAGCGGCCTGACCCGCGTCGGTATCGGCGGACGGTTCGGGTTCGGATCGCAGCCGTCGACCGGGTGCGACCCAGCGAAGGGGCCGGACGGGCATCTCCGGCCAAGTCCGCTGATCAACGCTCCGGCCCGAGACCCTTCTGGCCGGCGAGATCCCGGCCGACCATGGCGAGCAGCAGGCCGGGCAGGCCCGCCGCGGCGCCACCGTCACCCGTGCCGCTCCCCATCACGACCGATGGCACCAAGGGCACTTTGCTGTCCCGGGCGATATCGACCAGGGCCTGGATCATGGCCTGCCGCATCAGGTTCTCGGTGCCACCGAAGGATTCGGCGCGCGCCTTGGCGGCATAGGCCTCGGCATCCGCCATGACGCGAATGCCCTCGGCGGCCCGTGTCTTGCGCGCCGTCTCGGCCGAGCCCTCGGCTTCCGCCATGACCCTGATGCCATCCGCCGCCTTGCGCTTGCGCGCCGTCTCGGCGGCACCCTCGTTCTCGGCGATGCGGATCGACAGTTCCGAGCGCGTGATGCCGGCCTGCTGTTCCGCCAGGGCGATCTGCTCGTTCAACGCCTTGCGCTTCGTCGCGGCCTCCTGCTGGTCGGCGAAGGTCTTCTGCTCCTCACGGGCCAATTGGCGGGCGCGCAACTGTTCCAGCATCGCCTCCATGCGGGTGTCGCCGGGGGCGGGCTTCGGCGTGCCGATCATCACCTCCTCGATCTCGATCCGGTGCTCCGCGAGTCGTGCCTTCATGGCCGCCAGCGCCTCCTTGCCGATATCGACGCGGCGCTCGATGAAGTCGAGCAGCGTGTTCCGCTGCGCCGTATCCTTGAAGTACGAGGACACGAAAGGGTCGAGCGTCTGGCTGACCAGCCGCTCGATCTGGCTAAACCTTTGGATCACATGCGGGGCGTTGACGGGCGCGATATGGGCCACGATCGACAGCGGCACCAGGATCTCGAAAGCGTCGCGCGTGATGACGGGGATCTCGCGCAGGTCGTCGTCGTAGCTGCGGCCGTTGGGGATAGCGGCGGCGCTCACCACGCCGGCGATCCAGCGGAGCTGGAAGTTCGTCGTGGGCACGTCGACCACCTCGGCCGCATAGGGGTTGATGGCATATTTGCCGGGCTCGAGCGGGCGCCGCCAGATGCCGCGGCTTCCGACTTCGACCGTGCGGCCGCGGCCGTTCTCGGCCGTCATGGCCTCTTCCGCCTCGCGCCCCACGAAGGAGTTGATGACGCCCACCGTGCCGATCTCGATGCGCCGCTTGCCCGTGACTTCGACGGTGGCGAAGAGGCGGTTCAGGAAGTAGGTGCCCTCGACCAGCACCTGTTCCTGGCGCCCGCGCCGGCCGCCCGCCGCGAGGAAGCGGCCGATGTCCTGGAACGAGTTGTGGAAGTGGTCGGGGTTGGCGGCATCGGTGCCGACCGTGGGCGCGATGATTTCGCCGTGCTGCAGCGCCGGCCCGTCCTGGACAGTGACGATGCCGATCCGGTCGTCCTTGATGACGATGGGCCGGAAACCGTCACGGTCGAGCAACATGGCCTGGAACTGGGCGTCGTCGGTCTTGCCCGGGTCGAGGTGATGGATGGCCTCCTCGGTGATCACGGCGAAGAGGGCCGTGTTGATCGCATAGGTGCCCGAGCGCAGGACGCGGCGCTGCGGGCCCGCTTGGCCGCCGCTCAGCAGAAAAGCGCCAGCATCGTCGATGTCGACGCTCTCCGGCCACTCACCGAGCGCCTGGCCGGACTCGAGTGGGCTGCCGACGCGCGCCACCATGTAGGCGATCTGGTCGACGCCGATGAGCGGCATCTTGTGCACCCGGTACTGGAACGGCGTGAGTGCGTGCCAGCCACCGCGGATGACCTCGGGGAGGAAGCCTGCATTGCCGTCGAGCGCCATAGGGGCGAAGGTTTCGCGGCTTCGCCGCGCGCTCCAGCGGCGCTCGACGATGCCGTAATGCGTGTTGGGAATGTAGATGAAGCTGGCGCGAAGAAGGACGATCGACAACGACGCGAGTAGCAGACAATAGACGGTGAAGACCACATGCGTGGTCAGCGCATCCGTAAGTACGGTCAGATCTGACATGGGAGGGGATACCGAAGTCGCCGGCGCCTCGTCTTGGTCTCGTGTCAGACCGTGGGCCGTCCCGGCAAGCCGGCCCGAGGGGCCGGTCGGCCCTCGCGAGGGCCGAGGCATGTTCTACTCCGAGTCGGGCATCGTTTGAAGATGCGCCGTAAAATTATTCCAGCTCTGCTTTGCGAGTCGTGAACTTCACCTTGCGACGACGGGCGCGCCGCTCTCCCGCACGATCTTCAGCGTGCCGTTCTCGCGCGCGAGTTCGAGCCGAACCGTATTGGTGCCGCTCTCCGCCCGTCCGGCTCGATCCGCGCGGCGCCAGTGCATGACGGCGCCGACGTGGCAGCGCGCGCTCGCATCGGTGCAATCATTGACGACGGTGCCCGGTACGGCCGCGTAGGACCGCACGGGCCATTGCTGCACGAAGGCGAGCTTGTCGCGGAAGACGGCGGTCGATGACATCGGGCGGCCATAGTAGAAGACGCTGCGCCCGTAGAGCCGGGCCACTGTAGCCGGCGTGATCGCGGCGTTGTTGGACCAGATCGACAGGTACTCGTCCATATGGGCGGCCCGTGCCACCGGGGCCGCATAGACCGGTGAGGCGAGGAAGGCGAGCAACGGGACCGAGATGAGGTGGCGCATGACAATGCTCCGCCGCTGGATGCGGCTCGGGCCGTCAACGCTGCGGAGGCCGATCAGGTCGCGGACGAGAGGGCGGCGACCGGAGCGAGCAGCGTTTGAACCGCGTTCGGGCAGATGTGCGACGTTCGGGTGACGACCACGAGACCGTGAACGAGACGAGTACGATGGCCGTCCCGCTCTACGTTGCGCACACACTGGGCCGACATGAAAACGGCTCCAGCAAATGCTGGAGCCGTCGTGACAGAGTCGAGTGCCGCGTGGGCCTTAGCCCTTCTTGCCAGACTTCTTGCCCTTTGACTTCTCGTCGGCCTCGGAGCCTTTGAGCTCGCCGCGGGACTCCTTGTCCTCCTCGTCCTCGTCGTCCTCTTCTTCGACCTCACCCTCGCCGCTCGAAGCGTTGATGACCTGTTCGGCAACCTCGCTCAAAAGCTGGTCCGCCCGCTTCTCTTCCTCGAGCGTCTCGCCGAAGAGCTTCTCGGCCTCCGGGAAACCAAGCTGCTTGGCCCAGCTCTTCAGCGTGCCGTAGCGGGAGATCTCGTAGTGCTCGACCGCCTGGGCGCAGCCCACCAGCACGGCATCGGCCGCCTTGGTGTCGCCGAAGTCCTCGAGATCCTCGGTCATCTCTTCCGTGATGCCCTTCATAGCCTCGCACGTCTTGGCGCGAACCGTCTTGCCGATGATCTCGAACACCTGCTCCAGACGCTCGATGTGGTGCGCGCTTTCTTCGCGATGGTTCTCGAAAACCTTCTTCAGCTCGGGATTTTTCGCGGCCTTCGCGGCCTTGCCGAGCGAGCGCGTGCCCTGCTTCTCGGCCCAGTACACGTCCTTCAGGGTTTCGTAGAAGGCGTCGCTGAGTGTCTTTTCCTTGGCCATGGTGCGCCCTTTTTGATGCGTGACAGTCGAGCGGCATCCATGATGGACACCGGCTCCCGTATGCTCTGGATCGGAGCGTTGATCGCCGACGGCAATCTCGCTCTCGACGGACGGGCCTTGACCCCTTCCGTCTCGGCGGACTCAAGTCGAAGCCTGCAGGGAAGGTTCAAAGCTATGACGCGAATCGTGCCGGATGCACGGTGGCCGACGCCTGTCGTGACTTGAAACGCCAAAGGACGCTCCCCTCTTCGAAAGGCGGGGGGAGCGTCGGGCGCCGCGACTGGCCGGTTGTGGATTCCCCGGTCGTGCGGCCCGTCAAACGTTGCGCAATGCGCCGCCGTCGACGCGGATCGTCGTGCCGGTGATGTAGGCGGCTTGGCGGCTCGCCAGGAAGACGGCGGCGGCGGCGAACTCGTCCGGCTCGCCGTAACGGCCGGCCGGGATTGTCGCCAGCGCGGCCTTCTCGACCTCTTCCATGCTCTTGCCGGTGCGGGCCGCATTGGCCTTGTCGAGCGCTTCGACGCGCGACGTCGCGATGCGGCCGGGCAGCACCATGTTAACCGTCACGCCGTCGGCGGCGACCTCGGAAGCCAGGGTCTTCGACCAGCCGAGCAGGGCAGACCGCAGCGCATTCGACAGGGCGAGATTGGGGATCGGCGCCACGATGCCGGAGGAGGCGACCGTTATGACCCGGCCCCAGCGCCGCTCCCGCATGCCGGGCACCAGCGCACCCGTAAGATCGACCAGCGACATCACCATGGCGTCGAACTGCGCCCGCCATTGTTCATCGGTAGCGCCGAGCGCCGAAGTGGGAGGCGGCCCCCCGGAATTATTGATCAGGATGTCGACGCCGCCGAGGAGCGAGAGCGCCCGATCCGCGATGGTGCGACCGATGCCGGACGCCGTGAGATCGGCGACGAGCTTCGGGAATGTCTCGTGATCGGGAAACTGGGCGTCGAGCTTGTCGGCCGAGCGGCTCGAGACCGCCACCCGCGCGCCGGCCTCGCCAAGTCCGCGGGCGATGGCGGCTCCGAGCCCGCCGCTGGCTCCCAGAACCAGGGCACGCTGGCCCGTGAGATTGATCCGCATCGCAGTCCCTCCTGATGTCATGCCGGGTATAGACGTCGCATGCCGCCGCGGCGAGCGGATCGAAGCCGGGGCTGTGCGGGTTGAACGATAGCACCGCCGGGCGCTGGACCCGTCGGAAGCCAAACCCGAGGAGGACCGCCATGGCGGACGACAAGGACAAGGCCAAGACCACGACTCCCTATCCCGGCATGATGGGCGACGGCACCGAGGAGCAGAATCTCGACCAGCCGGGCAATCCCGCGGCCCGCATCGGCCAGGACGCAGTCGATGAGGCCTTCGGCGAAGACGGGTCCAAGACCCCGGACGCAGCGAAGACGAAATAACGTCACCGGCAAGCGCGCCGATTGGCGCGCTGGACGAAACAGGTGCGGGGTGCGAAGCGTTGCCCCCGCTGCCAACCCAAGACGAGCGTGACATGCCCGACACGTCCCTCGACGTCCGCCCCGACACCAAGCCGAAGGTCGAGCGGCCGAAGCTCTACAAGGTCATCCTGATCAACGACGACTATACTCCCAGGGAGTTCGTCGTCATGGTGCTGAAGGCCGAGTTCCGGATGAACGAATCCCAGGCCAGTGCCGTGATGCTCACGGCCCATCGCAAAGGCTCCTGCGTGATCGCCGTCTATCCGCGGGACGTGGCTGAGACCAAGGCGGACCGCGCCACCGACCTCGGTCGCTCGCGCGGTTTTCCGCTCCAGTTCACCACCGAACCGGAGGAGTGATCTCTTCAGGCGAAGAGATCTCAGCCCATCGGACGCTGATCGGGATTTCCGTCAAGGGAGCCGCGCCGCGCCGAGGATCCGTCCGTCCTGCGCTTCCAGCAGTACCGCCGGACGTTCGCCCGACGGCTCGCTCTCGGCGATGGCCAGGGACGCGCCGTGCCACTCCGCGATGGTCCGGACCGACCGCACGACGTTGGATTCCGTCACGGTGCGCCCGGTATTTTCACCGCGACCGATAGCGGTCCGGTGCTCGGGGTCGTACCCGACCAGCAAGACGTGGCCGCTGCCCTGGCCTGACCCGATCTGGATCGTCAGGGCGTTGCCGCTCCGTCCCACCTCCACAGCCACCGACGGGGTGCCGGCTTCCGCCGCGATGGCGGTGTCTCCTTCGTCGCGGCGCGAGCCGACCAGATGCTTCTTCCCGTTTACAACCATTTCAGGCGTGTAGGAGCCGTCGCCGAACCGCGCGCCGTAACGCGCCTGGCGGGCCGTCGCCGCCTCGAGTGAATAGTGATCCTTCCAGCCGAGACGGTCCCAATAGGTCACGTGGAAGGCCAGTGGGAGAACGTCGGGGCGTTGCGCGAGCGCGTTGAGATAGGCTTCTGCGGGCGGACAGGACGAGCAGCCTTCCGAGGTGAAGAGCTCTACCACGACGGGTCTGCTCGTGGCAGCGGCGGCGGAGGCGGCGCCGGCGAACACGAGACACAGCGAAAGGGGTGCGAGAGCGAGACGCGGCATGGCGGGACTCCGGCTGGTGTGTTGCCTTGGGCTTCGCCCAGGCCGTGCTCTGGGTTACGCGGACCTTCTGCCGATCGGCCGCAGTCTCGCGGGCCGAACCTCCACTGTGCCGTCGGGATTCAGCACGGGACCCTCAAGACGCGGCTCCAGGGTTTTCTGTTTCGACGGGACGGGGTGAATGCAGTTTCCGATCGGGCTTGAAGCCCTGAATTTCGCCATGGCGGGCGCGCGTGAGGGCTTTGGACCGTTCCTCGGCGTCTTTCTCCAGGGGGAGGGGTTCGATCCCGCGAGTACGGGGCTGGCCATGAGCCTCGCCGGCGTTGCCGGTGTCGTGGCCACGACGCCGCTCAGTGCCCTCGTCGATCGGATCGACACCAAGCGGAGCGCCGTGGTTCTGGCGGTATTCGCCATCGCGGCAGGGGCGGGGCTCATCGTCGCCACCCATTCTCTCTGGGTCGTGGCGATCGGCCAAGTGTTGATCGGCGTCGCCGATACGAGTCTCGCGCCGCTGGTGTCGGCGATGACGCTCGGCATCGTGGGCCGGGCCCGCTATGCCGTCCAGGTCGCCCGCAACGAAACCTTCAACCATGGCGGCAATGCCGCCAATGCAGCGCTAGCCATGGGGTTGGGCTACTGGCTCGGTCTCGGCTGGGTGGCGCTGGCCATCGGCGTCATGGCGGTGGTGACGGCCGGGGTGGTCTCGCGGATCGACCCGCGCAGCATCGATCACGAGGCAGCCCGCGGCGGCGATCCCGGTTCCAAGTCGGCCTGGCGGGCGCTCGTCGACAGCCGTCCGCTGATGGTGCTCGGCCTCGCGGCTTTCGCCTTCATGGCCTCGAGCGGCGCCATGCTGCCGTTCCTGGCCCAGTCCCTGGTGAAGTCCGGACACGATCCAAGCCTCGTCACGGGCGCCATGACATTGACGGTGCAGATCGTCATGGTGGGCAGCGCCGCCCTGGTTCCTCGTTTGGCGAAACGCTTCGGCAATGTCACCGTGCTGGCGGTGGCCATCGGCCTCGTGGCGGTTCGTGCCGCGCTGTTGGTGTGGAGCGAGGCCCTGCCGATGATCGGCGTCGTCGAGGTGCTGGAGGGTGTGTCAATGGGCTTCGCGGGTGTTGCCATTCCGGCGCTGGCCATCAACATCATGGCCGATTCGGGCCACGCCAACGCGGGCCTTGGCGGTGTCATGACGGCCTATGGGGCAGGGGCGGCCGTGAGCCCGCTCCTGGCCGGTGTCGTGGCGCAGCATGCGGGCTTCCCGGTCGCCTTCGCGACGCTGGGTGCGGTGGCCCTCCTGGGTCTGGTCGGGTGGGTGGGCGGCTGGCGCATGGTGACAGCACAGTCGCCGGCCGGCACTCCCGATCCGGCGCGGGGTTAGCGTGACCGTCGTCGATGCGCCGTCGGTCCTGCCAGGCGGCAGATCCGGCGCGTCGGCGCTCCCGCCTTTCCTCCTGCTTTACGCGGTTCTCTACGCCGCCTACGGCACGGAGTCGGCCTATCTTCCGTCTTTCCTGGAAAGTCACGCGCTTCCGGTCGAGCGAATTGGCACGGTCTTGGCGGCCGGTACCGTGGTGAGGATCATCGCGGGTCCGGCGGCCGGGCGACTAGCGGATCGCTTCTCGGCCCGACGTCTCGTGCTCGGTGCTGCGGCGGCGCTGTCGGGTCTTGTCGGCGCAACCTATCTCGGCGCCTTCGGCCTCGTGCCGTTGCTCGTCGTCTGCCTCGCCCACTCCTGTTTCACGGCTCCACTGGCGCCGGTCGCCGACGCACTCGCGGTGCCGGCCTCGGTGGGTCCGCGCGGTTTTCGCTACGGCTGGGTCCGCGGCGCCGGCTCCCTGGCCTTCGTGGGCGGCACTCTGGTGTCGGGGCAACTCGTCGACCAGTTCGGCCTAGCCTGCATCATCGTGGCGAGTTCGGCTCTGTTCCTGGTCATGGCGCCTTGCAGCGTGCTGGTCGAGGCTCCCCGCGCTCACGACGCGGGCGGGTCGAGTGCCTCGCGGGGAGCCTTTCGAGCGCTGCTGGCCATTCCCGCCTATCGCTGGCTTCTGGTCGTCGCCGGCCTCGTGATCGGCAGTCACGCGCTCAACGATGCCTATGCGGTCATCACCTGGCGGGCAGCGGGTTATAACGGGACGGTCGTGAGCCTGCTCTGGTCGGAATCGGTCCTGGCCGAGGTCGTGGTCTTCTTCCTGATCGGCCCCTGGCTCATTGATCGTCTCGGGCCGGCGGGCGCTGCCGGCCTCTCCGCCGCCGCAGGCCTGCTGCGCTGGACCGTGATGGGCACCACCAGTGCACTTCCGGCGCTCGTGGCGGTGCAGGGTCTCCACGGTTTCACCTTCGCGCTGCTGCACCTGGCAGCCATGCGGGTGATAGCCGTCGCGGTGCCGGACCGGCTCTCCGCCACTGCGCAATCGGTCTACGGCAACCTCGCTCTCGGGCTCGCCTCCGCGGCCCTCACCCTCCTGTCCGGCTATGTCTATGCCGATCTCGGCCTCAGGGCCTTCTGGGTCATGGCGGCCCTGTGCGGCCTCGCGCTCTTCGCCGTCCCCGGGCTCAGGGTGGACGACCAGACCCCCGACGGCATTGCCGCCGCTGCGGCCGGACACACCGAAACGAGGTGACAAGCCGGCGCGGCCGTTGTAGGACGCGCGCTCAACTCACAACAGCGCGCCGAAACGCTGCAGCGTCAACGCTGCGATCGGCAGAGGACGATCATCATGGATATTCTCGCGATTCTCGACGCCGAAGAAATGCAGCGCGTTTCTGCCGGCAAGACCATTCCCGAATTCCAGGCCGGCGACACCGTCGTGGTCAACGTCAAGGTCAAGGAAGGCGAGCGTTCGCGCGTCCAGGCCTACGAGGGCGTCGTCATCGCCCGCACCGGCGGCGGTCTCCAGGAATCCTTCACGGTCCGGAAGATCTCCTATGGCGAGGGCGTCGAGCGCGTCTTCCCGGTCTATTCGCCGAACATCGACTCGATCAAGGTGGTCCGCCGCGGCAAGGTCCGTCGCGCCAAGCTCTATTACCTGCGCGATCGTCGCGGCAAGTCGGCCCGGATCGCCGAACGCGTCGACACCGCCGCCAAGGCCAAGAACCTCGCCAAGGCCAAGGCCAAGGCGCAGAACGCCAAGCCCGCCACTGCCGCCGAATAAGCGGCGGACCCATATAGCAATCGGCGACCGGCCGGGCAGACCCGAGACCGGTCGGCTCGGCCGTTTGCCGTAGAGGCGACGGCCATGGGGATTGACCATGGTTGACAATGCTGCGCGGAGCCCCCGCACCCTCTACGACAAGATCTGGGACGACCACGTGGTCGACCGTCAGGCGGATGGCACCTGTCTCCTCTATATCGATCGCCACCTCGTCCACGAGGTGACGAGCCCGCAAGCTTTTGAAGGCCTGCGCATGGCGGGTCGCAAGGTGCGATCACCCTCCCGCACGCTCGCCGTCGTCGACCACAACATCCAGACGACCGACCGCCGCGGCGGTATCAAGGAACCCGAGTCGCGCCTCCAGGTCGAGACCCTGGCCGAGAACGTGCGCGAATTCGGCATCGAATATTTCGACCAGTTCGACAGCCGCCAGGGCATCGTCCACATCATCGGGCCCGAGCAGGGCTTTACCTTGCCCGGCACCACCATCGTGTGCGGCGACAGCCATACGTCGACGCATGGCGCCTTCGGCGCCCTGGCGCATGGCATCGGCACGTCCGAGGTCGAGCATGTACTCGCCACCCAGACGCTGATTCAGGGCAAGGCCAAGAACATGCTTGTCGAGGTGAACGGGCAGTTGCCTCCCGGCGTCACCGCCAAGGACATCATCCTGGCCATCATCGGCGAGATCGGCACGGCCGGCGGCACCGGCTACGTCATCGAATATGCCGGCGAGGCGATCCGCGCCCTGTCGATGGAAGGTCGCATGACCATCTGCAACATGTCGATCGAGGGCGGTGCCCGCGCCGGCATGGTGGCACCCGACGAGAAGACCTTTGCCTACCTGGAGGGCCGGCCGAAGTCGCCGACCGGCGACAGCTGGGATGCGGCTGTCCGCTACTGGAAGACGCTTCACACCGACGAGGGCGCCCATTTCGATAAGATCGTCCGTCTCGATGCCGCTGCCTTGCCACCCATCGTGTCCTGGGGCACCAGCCCGCAGGACGTCGTGTCGGTGGCCGGAACCGTGCCGCAGCCTGAGGAGATCGAGGACGAGGTCAAGCGCGCCACCATGCGCCGGGCGCTCAGCTACATGGGCCTCGAGGGCGGCGAGAAGATCACCGACCTCAGTGTCGACCGCATCTTCATCGGCTCCTGCACCAACGGCCGCATCGAGGACCTGCGGGCCGTGGCCGGCATCGTCGAGGGCAAGCGTGTGGCGCCCTCGGTCAGCGCCATGATCGTGCCGGGCTCCGGCCTCGTGAAGCTGCAGGCCGAGCGCGAGGGGCTCGACCGCATCTTCAAGGAGGCGGGATTCGAATGGCGCGAGCCCGGCTGTTCGATGTGTCTCGGCATGAACCCCGACAAGCTCTCGCCCTACGAGCGTTGCGCCACGACCTCGAATCGTAACTTCGAGGGTCGGCAGGGCCACAAGGGCCGCAGCCATCTCGTGTCGCCCGCCATGGCGGCGGCAGCGGCGATCGCCGGCCATTTCGTCGACGTGCGCGAACTGGCGCAGTAGCAGGTCCGCTGCTCCCCTCTCCCTTGTGGAGAGGGGCCGGGGGTGAGGGTCGCGACGGCCCCTCCGTAAGTCGTGGTGCCCTGACGGGAGCCGCCTTGCTGGCTCCTCCGGACCCGCACTCCTTACCTCTCTCCACAAGGGAGAGGGGTAAGGGGCCGCGTCGTATCAGGTCTGCATAGGCAAGCAGGAAGTTGGCTAGAGACCGCTCGTGCCGCTCAGGCGGCGTTGGCCAGCACGGGCTTACGAGCTTGCTCGGTGACGTCGCCATCCCACAGGCCGGCGGGTGTGATGGTTGTGCAGGGATCCTCAAGGCAATAACCGAGGTAGCGCTTGGATTCGACCGGGTCGTAGCCGAGCTTGGCACGCAGCTTCTTGCGCAGCTTGGACACGTGGCTTTCCACCACGTTCTCCTCGATATTCTCGTCGAAGATGCCGTAGATCGCATTGAAGATCTGCGTTTTGGAGACGCGTCGGCCGCGGTTCTTCACCAGATATTCCAGGATCCGACGCTCCCGGCGCGGCAGCAGGAAAGCCTCGCCGCGGATCTCGGGGTCGCGTCCGTCGAAGAAGACACGGATCTCTCCGACCGTGACGTCATCCTTCATGGCCGCACCGGCTGCGACCCGGCGGCGGATCGCGTCGATCCGGGCGAGGAGTTCGCGCACGTGGATGGGCTTGCGCACCACGTCGTCGAAACCGGCTGCGAAGAGGTCGAGCGTCTGTTCGAGCGACTGCGTTTCGTTGATGGCGATGATCGGGGCGGCGGAGCGCTCGCGGATCCAGCCGGGATAGTTCGACCGGTCGCGGCAGTTGCCGATGAGGAAGGCTTCGACGGCCTGGAGGTCGTTGTCGGCCACGGTCTCGATCCAGCCCTGGAAATCGGTGGGGCAGAAGCCCGTCGAGCAGACGCCTTCGGATTTGAAGCCGCCGGCATAGCCTACCGCGACGATTTCCCGGTCATCGATCAAAATCAGCATCGAAGGCATCCTCGTCCGGGTCTGGCGACTCCACATCGCGGGAGGCGCTCAGGATTGGTTAACCAACCGAGGAGATTTTTAAGCTCGGATGCTTAACAAATCGTTTCGACGGGCAGCTTTTTCGCGCTGTAACGCCTCTGGCGAGGTCACCTTTCAGGCGGCTGAGCGACGATGAGCTCTGTAACGATTTCGTCATGGATGTCTAAATCGAAATGACTGGAAGGTAGCATAACCGTTAATACGAGGTTAAACTGGCGAAAGCGCAAGGAACTGCACTTCAACACTTCCAGATGACCCGGCTTTTCTGCGTCTCTCCCACGCAAAGAGACGAGCCAGGCGTTTGGAACAGCCCCGAGCAAGGTTCCACCGGCACGGTCAGCGTCGTCCTGAACCGCGAGCCGGGGAGTGTCGTCGTGGAACCCGTTCAACTTTTCGATCTCGCCGGTCGCCAGGCCCGCTGGCTCTCGACCGACCAGTCCGTCATCGCATCCAACGTCGCCAATGCCGCCACGCCCGGCTACCGGGCGAAATCCGTCCAGCCCTTTAACGACGTCCTGGACAAGACGGGGCTTCAACTCGTGTCGACGGACCCCAACCATCTGTCTCTCGATCCGATGCAGGCCCAGGCGGCCAGCATCAAGGAGGAGAACCCCTGGGAAGTGACGGAATCGGGCAACTCGGTCAGCCTCGAGCAGGAGCTGATCAAGGCCGGCGACGTCAACCGCGCCTATTCGCTGAACACCGGCATCGTGAAGAGCTTTCACGCCATGCTGATGTCGGCGGTGAAGAGCTGAGCCGCGCATGATCGATGCCCTTCAAGCCTCCCTGCGCGTCGCCGGCTCGGGCCTCGCCGCACAGTCGGCACGACTGCGCGTCGTCTCCGAAAACCTTGCCAACGCCCAGTCGACCGGCACGACCCCGGGCGCCGATCCCTATCGCCGCAAGACCATCAGTTTCGAGAACACCTTCGACCAGGTCTCCGGCCAGAACGTCGTGGGCGTTCAGACCATCGGCGAGGATCCGTCCGACTTCCAGGTCAGCCAGGACCCGGGCAATCCCGCCGCCGACGCGCAGGGCGCCGTCAAGATGCCCAACGTCAACATGATCACCGAGATGAGCGACATGCGCGAGGCCAACCGCTCCTACGAAGCCGACCTGCAGATCATCAAGCAGTCTCGCGATCTGATTTCCATGACCATCGATCTCCTGAAAGGCTCCTCATGATCGTCGCCGCTCTTCCGCTCGTCACCTCCGCGCTTTCCTCGCTCGCGCCCTCCCTCGGCGCGTCGGCATCGTCGGCCGCGACCTCCGCGGCGTCTTCGGCCGCCACGGCTGGTGGCGACTTCGGCTCCATCATGGCCCAGGTGACGGGCGATGCCGCCCAGAAGCTGAAGACCGCCGAGGCGGCGTCGATCTCGGGGATCGAGGGCAAGGCCAGCACCCAGGACGTGGTGCAGTCGGTCATGTCGGCCCAGGAGTCGCTGCAGACCGCTCTCGCCATTCGCGACAAGTCGGTGTCGGCGTTCCAGGAAATCAGCCGCATGGCGATCTGACCGCTCCGCCGCTGCCGCCAGCGCCGGGCCAGGCCCCGGGTTTCGTAGACGAGTATCGATAACGAGCCTCGCGTGACCCGAAGGGTGCGCCGGCTCAGGGGACTTATGAATGCGCGCCCTTGCGATCGCCGCCACCGGCATGTCCGCCCAGCAGACCAACGTCGAGGTCATCGCCAACAATCTGGCGAACATCAACACGACAGGGTTCAAGCGCGGCAAAGCGGAATTCTCCGACCTGCTCTACGAATCCGAGCGCCTGCAGGGTGTCTCGAACCGCGGCTCGGGCAATACGATCCCGGAAGGCGCGCAGCTCGGCCTCGGCGTCCGCATGGCGGCGATCCGCAACCTGCAGACGCAGGGCGCCCTGACCCAGACCGGCAACACCTTCGATCTCGCCATGCAGGGGCGCGGCTGGTTCCAGCTGACCGGTCCCAACGGCGACACGGTCTACACGCGGGCCGGAGCCTTCAACACCAACGCCACGGGGCAACTCGTCAGCCTCGACGGCTACGCGGTCAGCCCGTCGATCCTCATTCCCGCCAACAGCACCAACGTCACGATCTCGACGACCGGCATCGTCACGGCGACCGTCAACGGCGCCACCACGCCAACGCAGGTCGGCCAGCTGACAGTCGCGAACTTCGCCAACGAGACCGGCCTCGATCATCTGGGGTCGAACATGTTCCAGGAGACGGCGGCTTCCGGCACTCCAGTGGTCGGCGTCCCGGGCGATCCGAGCATCGGCACGATCAGCCAGGGATATCTCGAATCCTCCAACGTCGACCCCGTGAAGGAGATCTCGGACCTCATCTCGGCACAGCGGGCCTACGAGATGAACTCCAAGGTGATCCAGGCCTGCGACCAGATGGGCTCCACCCTCACCACCGGCACCCGCGGATGACGATCCTGCCTCGCTACCTTCGGCTCGCTGTGGCGTCGGCGCTGCTGGCCATCCCGGCACTGCCGGCGCTGGCGCGGCAGTTCGTGCCGGTGCCGGCGGTCGTGATCTATCCCGGCGATGTCATCCGCGACGGCATGCTGACCGAGGTCGAGATGCCGGACGATTTCGCCGGCCGTGGCTCGGCCGTGCTCGACCGCAATGCCCTGGTCAACAAGACGTCGCGGCGCACGCTGCTGCCGAACCTGCCCATTCCCAGGAACGCCATCGGCGAGCCCAAGGTCGTGTCGCTCAACGCCATGGTGCGGATCGTCTATGCCGAGGGTGGCCTCATCATCTCGACCTATGGCTCGGCGCTGCAATCCGGATCGGTCGGCGATGTCATTCCGGTGCGCAATCTCGAGAGCGGCCTGACCGTATCGGGCATGATCGGCGGCGACGGCGCCGTCCATGTCGCCTCCAGCGCCGGGTAGGGCTGATGGTCCGGCTCCTCCGCCTTGCGGCCTTGATCACCGTCGCGGCGGTGTCGGCCTTGGCCGCTCCTGCCGAAGCGTCGGTGCGGATCAAGGACATCACGACGCTCGGCGGCATGCGCGACAACCAACTCGTCGGCTATGGCCTCGTCGTGGGCCTGCTCGGCAGCGGCGACACGATGCGCAACGCGCCCTTCACCGAACAGGCCGTGCAATCCATGCTCGACCGGATGGGCGTCAACGTCCGCGGCATCTCGCTGCGCAACCGCAACGTCGCCGCCGTGATCGTGACGGCCCAGCTGCCGCCCCTGGCGGGCCGCGGCCAGCCCCTGGACGTGACGGTGTCGTCGCTGGGCGACGCGACCTCGCTGCTCGGCGGAACGCTGGTCATGACGCCGCTGATGGGCGGCGACGGCCAGACGCATGCGGTGGCGCAAGGTGCGGTCTCGGTCTCGGGTTCGGCGGCGGCGGGCGCGGCCGAAACCTATAGCCAAGGCGTTCCGACCGCCGGGCGCATCGCCAATGGCGCCATTGTGGAGCGGGAGGCGCCCGGCTCCTTCGGCCCCGGCGGGGCCCTGGTTCTGGAATTGAAGAACCCCGACTTCAAGACGGCCGTTCGCGTCGCCGACGCCGTCAATGCCTATACGCGGTCCCGCTTCCACATGCGCGGAGCTCACGAGGACGATCTTCGCCGCGTGACGCTGCTCTGCCCGCCGGGCGTCGGCGCGACGCGCTTCATGTCCGAGATCGGTGACCTCACAGTCGATCCCGACGTACCGGCCCGGGTCGTCATCGACGAACGGACCGGTACGGTGGTGATCGGCGAAGACGTCCAGATCTCGACCGTGGCGGTCACGCACGGCAGCCTCACGGTGCGGATCACCGAAACGCCGCAAGTGTCGCAGCCGGCCCCGCTGTCGAACGGCCGCACCCAGGTCGTTCCCTCGACGGCCATCTCGTCGACGGAACCCAAGGGGACGCTCGAGATCCTGCATGGCACGACGCTGAAGGCGCTGGTCAATGGGCTGAATCAGATCGGACTGAAGCCCTCCGGTATCATCGCCATCCTCCAAGCCATCAAGTCGGCGGGTGCGCTGCAGGCCGAACTGATCGCCCAGTAAGGATTCGTCGAGGATCGAACGCAGGGCCTGTTAACCGCTTAAGCTCTACCGTGGTTCAACCACGTGGTTGCACCCCGGATTCGTCGGCAATGGCATTCGATCCCGTCACGCTGCTCACGATTTCCGTTGCGGTCTTGTTGGCTCTCGGCGGCGTGATGTTGCAATCGTCGCGCGGAGATCGCTTCTGCCTGATGCTGCGCTGGTCCGGCCTGGGCTTTCTCGCGATAGGCCTGGGTTTCGTGCTGGTCCTTGCCGCGCCGACGGCCATCGACGCACCTGTGCGGGTGCTCGGTAACGGCCTGATCATGCTGGGCTACGGATCCCTGTGGGGCGCGGCGCGCAAATTCGATCAGCGCTCGGCGCCCGCTTTGGTTGTGGGGGCCGGAGCACTGGTCTGGCTCGTCCTGTCTTCGCTGTTCGATCCATCGCAGGCGGTGCGGATCGCCATCACCTCGGCGATCCTCGCCTCCTACAGCGCAGCTACGGCCTGGGAACATCGTCGGGACGACGACGTGACGTCGGGCGGGCATCTGCAATCGCAGCGCTGGATCACCCGCGTCTTCGCAGGCCACGCGGCTTTCTTCCTGCTCCGTTTGCTCTTTGGCTCCACCTTCGGCCTCGTCGACTGGGGGCTCTCCGTCCAGCAGTTCTGGAGCGCACTTCTGGGCTTCGAGACCGTGCTGTTCGCCGTCCTGGTCGGGGTCACGTCGATCGCGATGAGCCGCGAGCGGACCGAACGCGCCCACCGGCGCGAGGCACTCGAGGACCCCCTGACCGGCATCGGCAACCGCCGGGCGCTGTTCCGCTCGGGTCCCGCCCTGCTCGAGGGGTCGCGCATTGCCGGGCGCCCGGCGGCTCTGTTGCTGATGGATCTCGACGGCTTCAAGATCGTCAACGACTGCCACGGCCATCCGGCCGGTGACCGGCTTTTGATCGCCTTCGCGCGTGTCGCTCACGATTATCTACCACCCACCAGCCTGGTCTGCCGGATCGGCGGCGAAGAATTCGCAGCCCTTCTGCCCGGCGCCGACCTCGAGCGGGCCCATGCAGTCGCGGACGAAATCCGCGCTCTCTTCGCCCATGTGGCGCTGGAAAGTCCGGCGGGGCCGCTGAACGCCACCGTGAGCGTCGGCGTCGCGGCCATGCGGGCCGAGCCGATGGCCGAGGAGGAGATCAGCGAGCTCTTGAGCCGGGCCGACATCTGTCTCTACGCCGCCAAGCGCAGCGGACGCGACCGGGTGGTGTCGGAAGGTGACCCCGCGCTCGCCGACCCGGCCCTTGCCCAGGCCTGGCGTCGCTCCGCCGCCTGATCGAGGTAGCGAGCTCGCGGCTCAAAGTCCCTCAAGGAAGCCCGGCACCGCGGCGATCGGTGCCGCTGCGGCGAGGCGCGCAATGTCGGGCACAGGCCTTCGGAGGTCCGGCTCGGCGGCGAACGCCATCTCGAGAGCTGCGGCCACGCCCAGGACCAGCGCATCCCCGCCGCGCGGACCGACGATCTGCAAGCCGAAGGGCAGACCGGCCTCGTCGAGGCCCAGCGGCAGGCTGAGCGCCGGATGGCCGGCCAGCGTCACCGCATAGGCCAAGGCCAGCCAGTGGAAATAGGACCGCGTCGGCGCGCCGTCGATCGCTTCCGGATAGGCTTCGGCCCAAGGACGGGGGCTCAGCGTGACGGCCGGGCTGACCAGGACGTCGTGGTCGCGGAAAAAAGCCTGGAACGACCGGTAGATGCGGGTTTGCGCGGCAGCGGCGCGGCTGTAGTCGGCGAGGGTGTAGCCCAGTCCTTCCTCGACATTGGCGCGAATGTTCGAGCCCAGCATGGTGGGGCGGGTGCGATAGGTCTCGCCGTGCTGGGCGAGGAAGTGGGAGGCGCGCAGCACCGCGAAGGCATCGTCGGCGCCCGCGCAATCCGGTGTCGCGATCTCCGCCCGGGCGAAGAGCGGCGACAGCGCCGCCACGCGCGAGCGGAACACCCGCCTGACATGCTGCTCGGTGGGGGCGAAGCCGAAATCCTCCGTGGCGGCGAGGCGCAGACCTTTCAGGTCGACGGTTCGCGGCGGCGACCAACGCTCGGCCCGGGCCCGCACCGTCTCTCCGGGCAGGGTGTAGGCCAGGGGGTCGGCACCGTCGTCGCTGGCCAGGACGGACAGCATCAGGGCGGCGTCGGCGACATTGCGGGCCATCGGCCCGTCGGTCGGCAGCGGCGACCAGCCGAGACCGCGCGTCTGGCTCGCCACAAGGCCGGGGGAGGGCCGCATGCCCACGATCCCGGCATATGCGGCGGGATTGCGCAAGGAGCCGCCCGTGTCTGAGCCGGAGGCGAGCGGAACCATGCCGCAGGCCAGCGCCACGGCGGAGCCACCCGATGAGCCCGCCGCCGACCGCAGGGGATCGAAGGCATTGCCGGTTGCGCCATAGACGGCATTGCGGGTGTTGGCGCCGGCGGCGAATTCGGGCGTGTTGGTCTTGCCGATCACGATGGCGCCAGCCGCCCGAAGACGCGCCACGCAGGCTTCGTCGGCGGCGGGCACATGATCGGCGAAGAGGCGACTGCCGAAAGTGGTGCGTAGCCCGGCCGTGTCCTGGGTATCCTTGATGGCGACGGGGAGCCCGTGCAGGGGCCCGAGCGATCCGCCCGCCATGACGGCGGCTTCCGCCTCGCGAGCCGAGCGCAGTGCCTGTTCCGGGTCGAGCGCCGCGACGGCGTTGACGGCGGGGTTCACGGCCGCGATCCGGGCCAGGCAGGCCTCGAGAAGCTCGACGGGCGAGACGGTCCGGGCCGCGATAGCGGCGCGGAGCGCCACGGCCGTCATGTCGCAAAGATCCGTCATGCCGAATGTCCCTGGGTGGCTCTTACCGTCCGCCCGGCGGCGGGCGGCATCGGACTTGCTGGATTGCATGCCATTCTGGCACGCTCGCCGCGCCCGCACCACCGGAACCCAGCCGATGCCCATCCTGAACCGTATCGCCGCCTTCGAGTCCGACATGACGGCCTGGCGCCGCGACATGCATCTTAATCCCGAACTGGCCTTCACCGAGCATCGCACCAGCGCGATGATTCAGGAGAAACTGAAGGAGTTCGGCGTCGACGAGATCGTCACGGGCCTCGCTGGAACCGGGGTCGTCGGAGTGATCCGCGGCCGCGAGGCGGGGCCAGATTCCATCGGGCTCCGGGCCGATATCGACGCCCTGCCGATCGTCGAGGATACGGGCCTCCCCTATGCGTCGCAGACGCCCGGCGTGATGCACGCCTGCGGGCACGACGGCCACACAGCCATGCTGCTCGGCGCCGCGCGCTACCTCGCCGAGACGCGCAACTTCGCCGGCACCGTCTACGTGATCTTCCAGCCCGCCGAGGAGCAGGGCGGCGGCGGCGAGGTGATGGTGAAGGACGGACTCTTCGCGCGCTGCCCGATGAACCGCGTCTTCGGCATGCACAATTGGCCGAGCGAGCCCGCCGGCACGTTCAACTGGCGGGTCGGCCCCACCATGGCGGCGGTCGCCAATCTGTCGATCACCGTTCGGGGCAAGGGCGCCCACGGAGCCCAGCCTCACAACGGTGTCGACCCGATCGTGGTGTCGGGCGCTATCGTGTCGGCGCTGCAGTCGGTCGTGGCCCGCAACGTGCGGCCGACCGAGAGCGCCGTGCTGACCATCGGCGAGATCAAGGGCGGCAATGCCTTCAACGTCATCCCGTCGGACGTGACGATGCGCGGTACGGCGCGCTGGTTCACGCCGTCGGTCGGCGATCTGCTCGAGGAGAATTTCGGCCGCATCGTCCGCGCCACCGCCGAAGCCTATGGCGCCCAGGCCGACTCCACCTTCGCCCGCACCTATCCGGCGCTGGTCAACGACGAGGAATCGACCGTTCTGGCGCGTCGCGCCGCCGAGGCCGTGTCGGGCCCCGACAAGGTCCTACCGATGGACCAGCCCACCATGGGGGCCGAGGACTTCTCCTTCATGCTGAACGAGCGGCCGGGAAACTACATCATGCTCGGCGCCGCCAAGGAGGGCGACAATCCGCTGGTTCACCACCCGGCCTATGACTTCAACGACGCCGTGTTGACGACCGGCGCCAGCTACTGGGTAACGCTGGCCGAACAGCTGCTGCCGCGTCGGCAGTAAGCAGGGTTCGGGCCGGCGGGCTCGGGAGTTGAACGACTTCGACGCCGCCGGCTGCCCGACCGAACCGGAGGTCTCTCGCGCGACAAAGCAGTGAAGCGATCCGGTAACCGCTGATCGGTTCGCCACCGAGGGAGGAGTCCAGGCTCTCCGACCCAAGCTCCGACGACAGAGGAGGATTGAAGGTGTCGCCTCCTCTGAGCTGACCTCAACCGTCCGTAGCCTTGAAGGACCTGGCTCCTGACCGCATGTCTGCACATGAGCAACTGATTGATGAGTTCAGATCCTAGCGATTCGTTGCAATCCTGAATAAAGTCAGTATCAGCGGGCCGCTACCACGCCGCACCGATGTATTGAGAGCGAGATCGTCCGGTGGTTGGATTTAGCCGTGTTGATTGCCTTTTTTCATTTGTAAGATGATAGGGCCGCCCGTGAACTCCACAACCAAAGCAAGGGCTGCTGGGAACGGCAGCTATTCGGGCGGCAAAAACTGGCCGCCACAAGATCCACCCATGTTCTGGGTCACGGCCTTCACGCTACTGGCGTTACTGGTCTACATCGGCCTGACCCTGCGGAATGGCGATGTACGAAACCCCGACTACCTCGTCCTGAGAGGCTTGGACGGGATCAAGGTCGTCGATCTGCCCCACCAGAAGGTGACAAGCGTCAAGGATACGGCCGCTCCAAGACACACTGGCCATTTGCCAGCTACCAGGGAGGAGCTGAAAGTGGTCGGCCTGATCGTGAGTCCTGCCCGTAATCCATGACAAGGTGTGCCCTTCCGTCGCCGGCACGCCGGCTTAGGGTTCAGCGGAGGACTCTCGATCGGCGCGTGCGGCCATCCTTTTTTCCTCCCGTCGCGCCCTCACGGCGCCGCCCTCGTCTCCGAGATCCCAGAAAAGCCCCGCCATCAAGGCGAGCCCCTCGCGGGCGATCGATCCCAGCATGTGCTCGTTCGGGGCATGCTGGCTGCAGGCCGCGTAGGAATGCGGCACCCAGAGTGTCGGCAGGCCCAGCGTGTCGGCGAAGACGTCGTTGGGCAGCGAGCCGCCGAGGTTCGGCAGCAGCGCGACCGTCTTGCCTGTCGTCGTCTTCATGGAGCCAAGCGCCCAATCGACCCAGGGATCCTCCGGGTCGAGCCGCGTCGCCCCCAGCACTTCGCCGCGCGAGGCGCGCACGTCGACCATGCCGAGTCCGAGCGCGTCGAGATGGGCGCGCACGGACGGCACCAGCGACTGCCAGTCCGTCCCGACCACGAAGCGGAGCTGCAGCGTCGCCCGCGCCCAGGGCGGAATGGCGTTCTGCGGGCCCTCGGGCGTACCGGCGAGAAAGGCCAGGACCTCGATCGTGTTCCAGGCGAAGAGCCTTTCCGCGTCCGACAGGCCCGGTTCGCCCCAGTCGGGATCGATGGAGGGGTCGTCGGAGCCGCCGCCGACCGTGAGATCTTCCAGCGCCTTGCGGACCGAGGCGGGGATCGGCGGCGGCCGAAGCGCCTCGATCAGGATCCGTCCCCGCGCATCGACCAGCGCCGCGATGGCGGAGGCCAGGACGGTCGCGGGATTGCGAAGTAAACCACCCCAATTGCCCGAATGATGGGCACGGTCGCGCAGCTCGACCGACAGGTCGAAATTAAAAGCGCCGCGCGATCCGAGAAACAGCGTCGGCCGGTCGGCGGAGAGGCGCGGCCCGTCGGAGGCGATCAGCAGGTCGGCCGAGAGTGCCTCGCGCTGGCTTGCGCAAAATGCGTTGAGACCCGGCGAACCGGTCTCCTCGCCCATCTCGATCAGGATCTTGACGTTGAAGCCGAGCCGGCCGCCGCGCGCCGCCATCACCCGCTCGAGCGCCAGGAGGTCGATCGAATGCTGACCCTTGTTGTCGGCCGTACCGCGACCGTACCAGCGATCGCCCTCCACCGTGACGTCGAAGGGTTCGAGGCCGGGTCGCCAGGCGGCCTCCTGGCCCAGCACGGTATCGCCGTGACCGTAGATCAGCACCGTCGGTAGACCCTCGGCCTCGTGCCGCTCGGCGATGAGGAAGGGCCCGAAGCCCGCGCGGCTGTTGGGGTGGATCGTGCTGTGGAACCCCAGTGCGGCGAGGCTGGGCACCATCTCCACCGCCAGATAGGCGTGAAGCGAGGCCATATCCGCCTCTCCCTGACTGACCGAGCGCATCGCGACGCGGCGGCGCAGCAGGGCGAGGAAGGTGCCATCGTCAAAGGCCGCGACGGCACCCGCGACCGCGTCGGCGCGGGTCGTCACGGCTCAGGCCACCGACATGGTGAGCGGCGGCTGCACTTCGGGCGGCAGCGGCGATGTATAGCCCCGTGCGCCGACACGGGCCGCGAGATCGGCCTTGGCGGCGGCGAGCAGCGCCGGGTCGCCGAGGACGGCGGCGCCGGTCGCCGCCATGGCCTTCGCGACCTGCACCATGGCCTTGTGAGCCGCCGGCGCCTTGCCCTGTGCCACCACCTGCCAGGTGTGGAACGGCGTGCCGACCGCGACCGTCGGAGCATGGGCCTGGACGGTCGGCACAACCCAGCTGACATCGCCGACATCGGTCGAGCCAATGGCGGGATCGCGCCTGGCGTCGAGCGGCACCAGGAAGTCGGCCAGCGGCGCATCGGTCGGCGGCAGGCCGATGGTCTTCCAGATCGCCTCGATCGAGCCCTCGCCGAAAGTGTCGCGGATCTGCTGGGCATAGAGCCGGTCGGCATCATCGAAATGCGGCGGCCCGAGCTCCTCCATGACGCCGTGGAGCGTCTGTTCGAGCGGCGTGTTGCCGACGAGGTTCGAGACCGCGCTGACGATACGGACCTCGACCTCCGTCTCGGTCATCAGGGCGGCGCCTTTGGCGATCTTCTTCACGCGCTCGACGAGTTCGAGCATGCCGGGCAGGTCGCGGGCGCGGATCGAATAGCGCACGCGGGCATGGGCCTGGACGACGTTGGGGGCGATGCCGCCGGTCTCGAGATAGGCGTAATGGACACGCGCGTCACTCGGCATGTGCTCGCGCATATAGTTCACGCCGACGCTCATCAGTTCGACGGCATCGAGCGCCGAGCGGCCGAGATGGGGGGCGGCGGCCGCATGGGCGGAGCGGCCCTTGAAGACGAAATCGGCGCGGGTGTTGGCCAGCGCGAGGGGCGGCGTCACCTCCCAGAAGCTCGACGGATGCCAGGTGATGGCTGCGTCGGCATCGGCAAAGGCGCCGGCCCGCACCATGAAGGCCTTGGCGGCGCCGCCCTCTTCGGCCGGGCAACCATAGTAGCGGACGCGGCCGGGCAGGCCGTTGGCGGCGAGCCAGTCCTTCATGGCGATGGCGGCGAGCAGCGCTGCCGAGCCGAGAAGATTGTGGCCGCAGCCATGGCCGTGGCCACCCGCGTCGACGGGGCGGTGCTGCGCAACGCCGGCCTGCTGCGACAGCCCCGGCAGAGCGTCGTATTCGCCCAGGAACGCGATCACCGGGCCGCCCTCGCCGGCCTCCCCCATCACGGCGGTGGGGATGCCGGCCACGGCTTCCGTGACGCGAAAGCCCTGGTGATGCAGCTCGGCCACGTGCTCGGCGCAGGAGCGGGTTTCCGTGTAGCAGACCTCGGGCATGCCCCAGACGCGGTCCGACAGGTCGATCAGCCGATCGCTCTGCAGGTCGACGTGGCGCCAGAGGTCGTTGCGGTTGTCCATCGGGTCGAAGCTCCTGCTCGGGGCGTCCATTGGATCCGCCTCCGTCCGTTTGTCCAGCGGATCGCATGCAGGACAGGGGCCATTCTGCTGCATCGCATGCAATGCATCGCGTTGGCGCGGGTCTTGCTGACTTCGCCGCATGTGCGAAGCTGCGCACCGTGCGCAGCGGCGAGAGGTGCCCAATGAACGAGCAGGATCTGCGTGGACTGGTGTCCGAGGTGCGGGACGGTCGCCTGTCGCGGCGGAGCTTCATGGGTCGCATGGCAGCTCTGGGCCTCGCCGCGCCGCTCGCCGGGCTCATGCTGGAGCAGGGCGGCGTCGCGGCCTACGCGGAGGACGTTCGCGCCACCTACAAGCCCACCAAGGCCGGCGGCGGCGGTCCGCTGAAGCTGCTGTTCTGGCAGGCGCCGACGCTGCTCAACCCGCATTTCGCCATCGGCACCAAGGACCAGGAAGCCTGCCGGGTCTTCTACGAGCCCCTGGCGGCCTGGAACAACGACGGCGAACTCCAGGCCGTTCTGGCCGCCGAGATCCCGTCGGTGAAGAACGGCGCCGTCGCGGCCGACGGAAAGTCGGTGGTCTGGAAGCTGAAGCCCGGCGTGAAGTGGCATGACGGCACGTCCGTCACCGCCGACGACCTCGTCTTCAACTGGCAATACGCCAAGGATCCGGCCACGGCCGCCACGACGATCGGCTCCTACAAGGACATTTCGGTCGAGAAGGTCGACGACCTGACGATCAAGATCCTCTTCGACAAGCCCACGCCCTTCTGGGCCGACGCTTTCGTGTCGGTGCCGGGCTGCATTATCCCGAAGCACCTCTTCGGCGACTATGTGGGGGCCAAGTCTCGCGACGCGCCGACGAACCTCCACCCGATCGGCACCGGTCCCTACACCTTCCTGGAGTTCCGCCCCGGCGACATGCTGCGCGGCGAGCGCAACCTCAACTATCACCTGCCCAACCGGCCCTATTTCGACACGGTCGAGCTCAAGGGTGGCGGCGATGCCGTGTCGGCGGCCCGTGCCGTGCTGCAGACCGGCGAATACGACTACGCCTACAACCTCCAGGTCGAGGACGAGGTGTTGAAGCGGCTCGAGGAGGGCGGCAAGGGACGGGTCGATATCGTCTTCGGCAATTACGTCGAGTTCCTGCTGCTCAACGCCACCGACCCCAATGTCGAGGTCGACGGCGAAAAGGCCTCAATCAAGACCAAGCATTTCGCCTTCTCGGATCCGGCCGTGCGGCAAGCCATGAACCTGCTCGTCGATCGCAAGTCGATTGGGGATTACATCTACGGTCGGACCGGCAAGCCCTCGGCCAATACCGTCAACGGCCCGCAGGTCTACGTGTCGCCGAACACGACATTCACCTTCGACATCGCCAAGGCCAACAAGCTGCTCGACGACGCCGGTTGGGCCAAAGGATCGGACGGCATCCGCGCCAAAGACGGCAAGCGGATGCATTTCGTCTACCAGACCTCGATCAACGGCCCGCGCCAGAAGACGCAGGCGATCATCAAGCAGGCCTGCCAGAAAGCCGGTATCGAGATCGAGCTGAAGTCGGTTGCGGCCTCGGTGTTCTTCTCCTCCGACGTCGCCAATCCCGACACCTATCCGCATTTCTACGCCGATATGGAGGAATATGCCTTCAACGCCACCCAGCCCGACCCCACGACCTGGCTGTTGCAATACGTGTCCTGGGAGGCGGCGCAGAAGTCCAACAAATGGCAGGGCCGCAACATCGCGCGCTGGCAGAGTGCCGAATACGACGACCTCAACAAGAAGGCCGCAACCGAGCTCGATGCTGTCAAGCGCGCCGCCATGGTGATCCGCATGAACGATCTCGCGGTCGCCGACAATGTCGTGCCGTTGATCTATCGCGGTTCGGCGGCGGGTCTCCTCAAGGGCCTGCACGCGCCACGCAGCGGCTGGGACAACGATCTTTGGGACATCGCCGACTGGTGGAAAGACGCGTGAGCGGCGGGCTGCCTTTGGCGCGTCTCCCCTCTCCCTTGTGGAGAGGGGCCGGGGGTGAGGGTCGCGACGGCCCCTCCGCAAGGCGTGGGTACCCTGACGGGAGCCGCCTTTCTGGCTCCTTCGAACCCTCAGCCCTTACCCCTCTTCACAAGGGAGAGGGGAGGCGTCCGGCGTCGATCCCGCTATCGTCGTTACGACTGGAGCCCTGACCCATGGGCGCCTACCTGCTGCGTCGCCTCGCCATCGCGATCCCCAGCCTGCTCGGGATCAGCCTGATCCTGTTCACCGTGCTGGCGCTGGCGCCGGGCGACCCCTTCGGCGACATGGCGTCCAATCCCAACGTCCCGCCCGAAGTGCGGCTGGCGCTGCGCGTCAAGTTCGGCCTCGATGACCCCGTGCTGCTGCGCTACTGGCACTGGCTCGCCGCCATGGTGCAGGGCGACTGGGGCTTCTCGTTCCAGAGCCGCACCGATGTCGCGCGCCTGATCCTCGACCGCGTGCCGACCACGCTCTTCGTCGTCGGAACCTCGCAGGTGCTGGCCCTGGTGGTGGCGGTGCCGATCGGTATCGCGGCGGCCATCCGGCCCTATTCGCTGTTCGACAAGGTGGCCAATACGCTGGCTTTCGCGGGTTTCTCTCTGCCGACCTTCTTCACGGGCATCCTCTTCATCCTGATCTTCTCGATCAACCTGCACTGGCTCCCCTTCGTCTACGACGCCGACATCCAGGCGACCGGTTTCGCCTGGTATTGGGAGCATGTGCGGCAAGCCATCATGCCGGTCTGCGTGTTGGGGTTCTTCCAGGCCGCCTCCTATACGCGCTACGTCCGCTCGGCGGTGCTCGATGTGGCGCGGCTCGACTATGTGACGACGGCGCGCGCCAAGGGCCTCGCCGACAGTGTGGTGACGCGCCGCCATATCGCCCGCAACGGCTTGATCCCCGTCGTGACGCTGGTGGCGCTGCAATTGCCGGCGGTCTTCGGCGGCGCCATCGTGACGGAGCAGATCTTCCGCGTGCCGGGCATCGGGGCGTTGCTCATCAACGCGATGCTCAGCAACGACACGCCGGTGGTGATGGCTGTCACCTTCGTCTTCGCTTGCCTGGTCGTCCTGTTCAACCTCATCGCGGACCTGCTCTATGGCTGGCTCGACCCCCGCATCTCCTTCGGCTGATCGCATGACCGACCCCGCCGTGCTGGGCCTCGATCCCGCTCCCGCGGCGCTGGGGTCATCGATCGTGGCCGACGGAACTGCGGCGCTGGCTGCCGCCTCTCCGGCCCTGGCGGGCGGTGTGACGGAAGCCTTGAACCGTAGTCGGTCGGCGCGCGGCGAGGTCTGGTACCGGTTCAGCCGCCACCGGCTGGCGCTCATCAGCACGCTGGTCCTGGCCTTGCTGGTGCTCGGCGTCCTGCTCGGCCCCGTCCTCTGGCCGATCGCCATCGACGACATCGATTTTTCGGCCATGCTGCAGGGGCCTTCGGCGACCCATCCTCTCGGCACCGACGACCTCGGCCAGGATCTCCTGGCCCGCATGATCTATGGCGGGCGGATCTCGCTGGCGGTCGGCGTCGCCTCCATGCTGGTGGCGACGATCGTCGGCCTCACGGTCGGCAGCCTCGCCGGCATGTCGCGTGGCTTTCTCGGCCCCGTGCTGATGTGGGTGACGGACCTCTTCCTCGCCCTGCCGCAACTGCCGCTGCTGCTGCTGCTGATCTATCTCTTCCGCGATACGCTGAAGCGCATCTTCGGCGTCGAGGGCGGCGTCTTCGTCATGATCGTCCTGGTCATTGGGGGGCTTGGCTGGATGCCGGTGGCGCGGTTGGTGCGGGCACAGTTCCTGTCCCTGCGCGAGAAGGAGTTCGTCGAGGCGGCGCGCTCCCAGGGCGCCACGACCGCTCATCTCGTGCTGCGCCACATCCTGCCGAATGCGCTGGGGCCGGTGATCGTGGCCGGCACGATCGAAGTCTCCTCCGCCATCATCGCCGAATCGACGCTGTCCTTCCTCGGGCTCGGCTTCCCGCCCGACATCCCGACCTGGGGCCGCATCCTTTTCGACGCCAAGGACCATCTCGACGTCGCCCCGCACTGGGCCCTGTTTCCCGGAGCCGCAATCTTCCTCACCGTCCTGTCCATCAACTTCATCGGCGACGGCTTGCGCGATGCGCTGGACGCGCGTCGTGTCGTTTAAGGGGGCGGACCGGGTACGCCGCCGACGAACTGGAGCAACGATGACCACGCCTCTCCTCGACGTTCAGGACCTCACCACGAGCTTTCGCCGCGACGGCGCCTGGCGCGAGGTCGTGCGTGGCGTGTCCTTCACGGTGAACCCGCGGGAAACTGTGGCGCTGGTGGGCGAGTCGGGATCCGGCAAAAGCGTCAGCGCGCTCTCGGTCATGCGCCTCACGCCGCGCGACTCGAGCCGCATCGGCGGCCGCGTCCTGTTCGAGGGCCGTGACCTTCTTGGCATCCCAGAGGCCGAGATGCGCAAGCTGCGCGGCGACGCGGTAGCGATGGTGTTCCAGGAGCCGATGACGAGCCTCAACCCGGTGCTCACCATCGGCTTCCAGATCGCCGAGGGCTTGATGCTGCACCGGGGCATGACCCGCGCCGCCGCCGAGGCCGAAGCCATTCGCCTGCTCGACCGGGTCCGCATTCCGGCGGCGCGGTCACGGCTTCACGATTATCCGCATCGCTTCTCGGGCGGCATGCGCCAGCGTGTCGTCATCGCCATGGCGCTGGCCTGCCAGCCGAAGCTGCTCATCGCCGACGAACCCACGACCGCGCTCGATGTCACGGTGCAGTCGCAGATCCTCGATCTTCTGAAGGAGCTACAGGATCAGGAGGGCATGGCGGTGCTCTTCATCACCCACGATATGGGCGTCGTGGCGGAGATCGCCGATCGCATGGTGGTGATGCGCCACGGCCGTGCCGTCGAGGCGGGCGACACGCCGACGATCTTCCGCGGCGCGCAGCACCCCTATACGCGGGCTCTCCTGGCCTCGGTGCCGCAACTCGGCGCCATGGCGGGCGAGGCCCGGCCGTTGCGCTTTCCCATCGTGTCGACCACCACCGGCATCGTCGACGTGCCGCCCGATCTGCCCGACACCGTCGTGGCGGCGGACCGTCCCATTCTCGAGGTCAGCGGGCTGACGACCCGCTTCGACATCCGCGGCGGGCTGTTCGGCAAGGCGAAAGGTCGCGTCCATGCGGTCGAGAACGTGTCCTTCGACCTTCGCGCCGGCGAGACGCTGGCACTGGTCGGAGAATCGGGCTGCGGCAAGTCGACGACCGGCCGCTCGGTGCTGCGGCTGATCGAGCCCAAGGCCGGCTCCGTGTTGCTCGACGGCGAGGACCTGATGACGCTCGGGCCCGCAGCCTTGCGAGACCGTCGCAAGCTCATGCAGATGATCTTCCAGGATCCCTTCGCGTCGCTCGATCCCCGCATGAACGTGGGCGCCGCCATCGCCGAGCCCATCCTCTTGAACCGGCTCGCCGGACGGGTCGAGGCCCGCGCCCGCGTGGCCGACCTGCTCACCCGCGTGGGCCTCAGCCCCGACATGGCGGGGCGGTTCCCGCACGAATTCTCCGGCGGCCAGCGCCAGCGCATCTGCATCGCCCGGGCGCTGGCGGTACGGCCGCGGCTCATCGTGGCGGACGAGAGCGTCTCGGCCCTCGACGTGTCGGTGAAGGCCCAGGTGGTCAACCTGATGCTGGAACTACAGGCCGAGTTCGGCCTGGCCTTTCTGTTCATCTCCCACGACATGGCGGTGGTCGAGCGGGTGAGCCACCGCGTCGCCGTCATGTATCTTGGCGAGATCGTCGAAATGGGACCCCGCGCCGCGGTCTTCGGCAACCCGCGCCATCCCTATACGCAACGGCTCCTCGCCGCAGTGCCGGTTCCCGATCCGGCGCGGCGCGGCGCCCGCCACCCGGTCTCGGCCGACGAGATCCGGAACCCGATCCGCCCTCTCGACTATCTTGCGCCCGAGCGGCAGTACACCGAGATCTCGCCGGGCCACGTCGTGCAGCTCTGGGGCGAGGAATGGGAGAGCAAGGCCGCGGCTGCGGCTTGAATGCTTCCACGATGGAGGTCGTCAACCTTCCCCGAAACGGGGAAGGTGTCGCCCTATGCGGATGACGGCGCAGACGCGCCCTTGGCTTTGGTGAGCGGGTCGGCAATGTCTTCGAGACCGCGCCCTTCCGCATCGACGCCGAAGAACAGGGCGACGAGGCCGCCGAAGATCATCACCACGGCACCGACGACATAGCCCCAGAACAGCGGGTCCCGCGCGGTTCCGTCGCCGACGAGGTGGCCGAAGATCAGCGGCCCCATGGCGCCGACGACCTGGCTGACGGCGAAGAAGTAGGAGATGGCCTGGCCGCGGACCTCGAGCGGGAAGATCTCGCTGACCGTCAGATAGGCCGAGGAGGCGCCCGCCGATGCGAAGAAGAACGACACGCACCAGAGCATCGTGTGGGTCTGCGCCGTCAGCATGCCGATCTTGAACAGGTAGGCCGAGATGAGCAGGACCGCGCCCGCCACGCCATAGGTCGCGAAGATCATGCGTCGCCGGCCGATCGTGTCGAACAGGGGGCCGAGCAGCAGCGGGCCGAGCAGATTGCCGATGGCGAAGGGGAAGAAATACAGGGACGCCTGCGACGCGTTCAGCCCATAGAAGTTCTGCAGGACCAGAGCATAGGTGAAGAAGATCGCGTTGTACAAGAACGACTGCGTGATCATCATGGTGATGCCGAGAAACGTCCGCGACGGATATTGGCGGAAGAAGACGTCCACGAGCTTGCTGAACGGCACCGACTTCTCGGGCTGGACCGTCATGGCGCGCGTCTCGTCGACCTTCGGCAGGGTGGCGCCCTTGGCTTCGACGTCGGCCTCGATCCCGTCGACGATACGCTCCGCTTCGGCCGCCTGGCCATGCGTAAGCATCCAACGCGGGCTCTCCGGGATGTGCCGGCGCAGGTAGATGATGACGAGACCCAGGATCGGCCCGACGAAGAAGGCCAGGCGCCAGCCGAGGTTCTCCGGCACCAGGGCGTGATTGAGCAGGAAGAAGCTCGCGACGGCGCCGATCATCGCTCCGGCCCAGTAGGTGCCGTTGACCGCGATATCGACCCGGCCGCGATATTTGGCGGGGATCAGCTCGTCGATGGCGGAATTGATGGCCGTATATTCGCCGCCGATGCCGAGGCCGGCCACGAAGCGGAAGAGGTACAGGAACCACGGAGTCCAGGCCAGGCCGGCCACGCCCGAGCCGACGAGATAGATGGCGAGAGTCAGGATGAACAGCTTCTTGCGGCCCCAGCGGTCCGTCAGGCGACCGAACACGAGAGCGCCGACCACTTGGCCGACGAGGTAGATCGTCCCGGTGAAGCCGACGTCCTCGGACGTCATGCCGAGGCTTTCCTTGAAGCCCGAGGCCGACACCAGCTGGATTTCGATGCCGTCGAGGATCCAGCTCACGCCGAGACCGAGCACTACAAGCCAATGGAACTGAGCCCAGGGGAGGCGGTCAAGCCGTGCGGGAATGAGGCTCCGGACGGGGCGTTCGGCCGCCATGCCTGAAGATGCCAAGAGCGTTCCTCCCTGTTCTTCCTCCGATAGTGCTTCCGAGCCGGGAGCCTGTCGATGGACCTTCCAGAATTTGGAAGACCGCCAACCTATCGTCTGATCCGGGTCATCGCCAGGATCTTACCGGGCCTTGGCTCGCGATGACGGCGGCAGGCGCGATTACGCCTGGGCGAGGGCGGCCGACCAAGGCGACATGACGTCGGTGATGCCGGTCCGCTCGCCGCCGCGCTGGACGATGAGATTGGGGCAGGCGAAGTTCATGGGCAGCACGGCATGCTCGACCACCTCGACCGGGCCGTCGGCTTCGAGCGCCGCGATGATCTCGGCGCCGAGACGCCGGTCGGCCGTGACGCCCTCGGGGCCGGAGACGTCGATGCGGGGGTGATGCGCCGCCGTCGCCGCATCCATGCCGAAGCCCTCGACGAAGAGTAGAGACTGCGCCACGGCGGCCAGAATGCGGCGACCGCCCGAGGCGCCGAGCGCCATCACGGGCGCGTCGTCCTCCCGCACGATGACCGGGCACATATTGGTCAGCGGCCGCCTGCCGGGCGCGACCGAGTTCGGCCGGCCCGGCGCCGGATCGAACCACATCACGCCGTTGTTCATCAGCACGCCGGTCTCCGGCAGCACCACGCGGCTCCCCATGGAGGAGAGCAGCGTCGTCGTCATCGCCACCATGGTTCCTTCGGCGTCGCAGACCGTGAGATGGGTGGTGCAACTCTCGGCCGATGTCGGCTCGCCCTCCCCGAGCCCCGCGAGCCGTTCCGCATAGGCGGCCCGCATGGCGCGGGCGAAAGCGGCGAACCAGCGCGCATCGGGCGAATCAGCCTCGGTGCCTTCCATGCCGGCCAGCACGCGGGCCAGGGTCGGCGCAGCGGTGAGGCCGCCCGGGGTCTGCAGTACGTGGCCGCGCCAGGCGATTTCGTCGGCAGGACGCAGGCGCGCCACGCAGCCGGCGAGGTCAACGGCCGAGAGGACGCCGCCCATCGCGGCGATGTCGCGCGCCAGCGTGGGCGCCACCTCGCCATCGTAGAAATCCCGCAGGCCGGCGTGGGAGAGCTGCTCCAGCGTGTCGGCGAGGCGGCCGAGCGGCAGGAAGCCCGGCGTACCCTGGTAGGGCGCCACGGGCGGCAGTCCGTCCGGCAGGTAGAGGCGGGCGCTCTCGGGATAAAGCCGCAGGATACTGGCGGCATTGGCCACTTTCAGCGTGGTGAACCAATCGGCGGCGAGGCCGCGGCGGGCCAGCGCCAGCGCCGGCGCCATCACGTCGGCCAGCGGCAGCCGGCCCCAGCGCTTGTGCATGGCCTCGTAGCCTGCCACCGCGGAGGGGATCACGAAGGACAGCGGCCCGTGGACATTGGCGTCACCCTCGACCTCCGGCCAGGCGAAGAGGTCCCGCTTGATACGCCCCGTCAGGACAAACCGCGAGGGATCGAGACCGGCGGGCGCCACGGGGCCGAAATCGACCGTCGTGGCCCGCGCCTCCCCGGCGGGATGGACCAGGGCGAAGCCGACGCCGCCGAGGCCCGAGTTCCACGGCTCCACGACGGCCAGCGCCAGCGCGGTGCCGACCGCGGCATCGACGGCATTGCCGCCGGCGTCGAGCAGGGCCACGCCGGCCTCGGCGGCGTCCCGCGCCTGTGCCGCCACCATGCCCCGCCGCCCTGTCGCGGCGGGTTTCGTGACCTGCCAATGTTGGGTCGTGTGGGACGGGGGACGGTAGGACATCGCAGGCTCCAAAGAGGTCGCGTTCGACGGGTGGAAGCGACGCATCCTCGCTCCAGAATTCAAGCGGAGCGATGGTCATACACCACGATGCGATGGTTGATCGCTCGCCTCGCCGCATGCACGGAGACAGCGTGGTGGCGCGATCACCTTTGAGGATGGAGCAGGACAGGTGACTCGGAGCAAGGCAATGCCGAAGTCGGAGGTAAGGCAGGCGTCAGCGTCTTCGGTCGAGCTATTGTTGGCTTGCGATGCCTCTGTGCGGAGCTGCCCTGATCAGCGCCCAGGCCAACCCTTCAGGGCGACCTCGACTACGGCCAGCAGGGAAGCGCGGGACGCGCCGTCTCGGGCCAGAACCGACAGGCCCTGCGTGACGGCCATGACGAGCCCGGCCAGACCTGCCGCGTCGGTGTCCGACGGCAGGGCTTTGTCCAAGAGGTCTCTTTCGATGCGATCCCGAAATCTCGCTTCGATCGCCCTGCGGATGTCGGCGACCGCGCGCTGGACGTCGGCCGAGTCGGCGGACCCGCTCGCCGTCGCGCTGGCGAGCAGACATCCTTTGGGGGTGGTCTCTCCGGTGAAGGCGACGGCGGCTGCGGTCAACATCTGACGTGCGGCGTCATAGGCCGTTGATGCATCGTCGATCGTCCCGTTCAAGGCCTCTGGATCGCCGGCGTACCGTCGTACTGCTGCGAGAAAAAGCCGCTTCTTGTCCCCGAACGTCGCGTAGAGACTTGGCGCCGTCACGCCCATCGCGGTGGTCAGGTCGACGACGGACGTGGACTCGTACCCGTAACGCCAGAACGCCAGCATCGCCTGCTCGAGCGCGGCGTCACGATCGAACGACAAGGGCCTGCCGGTCTTGCGGCGAGGTTCAGACAAGGCTGCAGATTTCATAGTGATCGCTCTGAAACATATTGACAGGTCCAACGCCAGCATAGCATGTGTTTCGTATCGATCGCTACGAAAGCTCTAACCCATGTCTCTGACCGATTTTCGCACGCTCGGCCGTTCCGGGCTCGTCGTGAGCCCGCTGGCACTGGGCACCATGACGTTCGGATCCGGAGGATGGGGCGCCGACGAGTCGACGTCCCGGGCGATCTTCGACGCCTACCGCGGTGCCGGCGGGAATTTCATCGACACCGCCGACATCTACACGGGCGGGGAGAGCGAAAGGCTGGTCGGCCGGTTCATCGCCGACAGCGGCGCGCGAGACGACATCGTCCTTTCCACGAAATTTGCCTTCAATGGTTCGTCGAGCCCGCTGACCGCCACGCAGGCCGGCAGCGGCAATCCCAATGCCGGCGGTGTCGGGGCCAAGAACGTTCACCGCGCCGTCGATGCCTCTTTGCGGCGGCTCGGCACCGACTACATCGACCTTTACTGGATGCATATTTGGGATGGCGTCACGCCCGCCGAAGAGATCGTGCAAACGCTCGGCGATCTCGTTCGCGCCGGCAAGATCCGCTACTATGGTCTTTCCGACATGCCGGCCTGGCTGGCGATGAAGATCGCCACCATCGCGGCGGAGCGGCGGTTGCCCGGCCCCATCGCCATGCAACTCGAATATTCGCTCGTCGCGCGGGATGTCGAGGGCGAGCATGTCCCCGCCGCGCGGGAAGCGGGCATGGGCATCATGCCATGGAGCCCCCTGGCGGGAGGATTCCTGTCCGGCAAGTACGATCGACATGATACCAGCGGCACCGGCCGTCTAAGCGGCGCCAACCCTTTCGGTAACAGCAAGTTCGTCGATCGCAACTGGGATATTCTCGATGCGCTGAAGTCCGTCGCCGTCGATCTCGGTCGATCGCCGGCGCAGGTCGCGCTCGCCTGGACCCTGGCGCGCCCCGGCGTCGCCTCGACGCTGATTGGCGCCAGCAAGCCGTCGCAGCTCGACGACAATATCCTGGGAGCCGACCTTCGGCTCGGCGACGCGCAGATGAAAATTCTCGACGAGGCCGGCGCGCCTGCGCTAGGCTTTTCCGCGAGCTTGGCCCAGCCCTTCCTCCGCCGCATGATCTTCGGTGGTCACGATGTTGCCGGTTGGGACGACCAACGTCGTTGAGACGGTCGGCCGAGGCCTGTGCCGCCGCCAATGCAGCGAAGCATGAGCAGCATGCGCGCCGAAAGGAGGCGAGTTGTTGCTCAGGGTTGAACGCCCTCGGGTTATCCGGCGCGGTGGCTCAGCACGTTGACGAGGCGGCCGAAGGGATCGCGGACATAGAAGCGGTGAACGCCCCAGGGTTCCTGCTGCGGTCCATATATAATGGAGTGTCCCTTCGCCTTGGCGCGGGCAAGGACCTCGTCGAAATCGTCGACTTCGATCGAAAGGTCGGGAACTGGGGTGCCGGAGCCGCCTTCGCTTGCGAAACTGATTTGCGGTGCAATCGAGACGGGTGAAGACGCAAAGGTCATGATCCAACCGTAATCCATGACGATCTCGAGCCCCAGGACGTCGCCGTAGAAGGCGCATGCGGTCTCGGGTTGCAATGTTGCGATGTTGGCGACGATGCGTGTGACGGCCATCGATTGTTCCTCGATCAGCGTTGTCCTAGCCAGAGCGCGCGAGCGGTTGCCTACGACTCTTCGAAGCTTTCGAGCGTCGGAACGGTTCTTCGTATCCGGCATGGATGACAAACGATGACCCGTCACATCCTTCGTGGTCGATCATGAATTACCCCTTCACGGCCCCTGCGGTCAGCCCCTGCACGAGATAGCGCTGGATCACGAAGAACAGGGCGCAGACCGGCACCAGAGCCATCACGCCCGCCGCCATCATCTGTCCAAAATCGACCGAGAACTTCGACACGAAGGCCAGCAGCCCGACCGGAAAGGTGCTGGCATTCGGCGAGGAGTTGAGCATCAGGGCGAAGAGCAGCTCGCTCCAGGCGGCCGTGAAGACGAAGCCCAGCGTCGCGGCGAGGCCCGGCAGGGTGAGTGGCAGCACGACGAGCCGCAAAGCCTGGAACCGCGTGGCGCCGTCGATCATCGCCGCCTCTTCGAGGTCCTTGGGGATTCCGTCGAAGAAGGACTGCATCAGGAAGGTCGCGAAGGGCACGTTGAAGGCCGTGTAGACGATGACGAGGCCCGTCAGGCTGTCGGTCAGTCCGAGCGGCGACAGCAGCCGGAAGATCGGCGCCACGATCATCACGAGCGGGAACATCTGGCTGACCAGCATCAGGCCCACGATGGCGGCCCGGCCCCGAAAGGCGAAGCGCGAGAAGCCGTAACCGGCGCCCGACGCCACCAGGGTCGAGAAGAACGCCGTCGCGGCCGAGACGATCATGCTGTTCTCGAAGAAGAGCGGGAACTGCGTGTGGCCGAGCACCGAGAGGTAATGGTCGAGCGTCATCCGCGACGGCCAGAGCCGCACGCCCTCCGAATAGAGGAGGTCGTTGGGCGTCAGCGAAACCTTGAGGAGCCAGAAGAGCGGAAATAGCGCGAAGACGAGGTAGCAGGCGAGGAGCCCCGCATGCGCCACCCGGAACGCCCTGCGCCGGACGAGATGAGGCCGCATGGCTCAGGTCCTCGCCAGTAGCGTCTGGCGCAGCGTCACCAGCACGGCCGCGTAGGCGAGCAGCAGCACGAGCAGCACGGCCGCCACTGCCGAGGCATAGCCGAAGTCGAGCCGCCCGAAGGCCAGGGTGAAGATGTAGCTCGACAGGATCTGGGTCGAATCGGCCGGGCCGCCCCGGGTCATGACCACGATGAGATCGGCGAAATTGGCGATCCATACAGTGCGCAGCATCACCGTGATGGCGATGGTCGGCGCCAGGAAGGGCAGGGTGATGGCGCGGAAGCGCCGCACCGCGCCGGCGCCGTCCATCGCGGCGGCCTCGTAGAGGTCGGCCGGGATCGACTGAAGCGCCGCCAGCAGCGTGATGGCGAAGAAGGGCACACCCCACCAGACATTGGCCACGATCGGGCCCCAGATCGCGTGATCCGGCGAGGAGAGGAGGTTCTCTGGTGTCTTCATCAGCCCGAGCGCCACGAACCAGTGGGGCAGGGGACCAACCACCGGGTTGAACAGCCAGGCCCAGTTCAGCCCGGACAGGAAGGACGGCACCGCCCAGGGCAGGAAGACCAGCGCTTGGACCAGACCCCGCCCGCGGAAGGGCACGTCGAGCAGCAGAGCCAGGACGAATCCGAGCCCGAATTGCAGCACGACGGAGGACACCGTCCAGGTGACGGTGTTGCGGAGCGCATTCCAGAACGAGGCGTCGACGGCGAGCTCGCGAAAGTGGTCGAGCCCGACGAAGCCGCCGCTGTCGGGATCGAGCAGCACGAGGTCTCTCACCGCGTATGACAGGCCCACGACGAGCGGCACCAGCATGATGACGGCGATGAGGAAGACCGACGGCACGGTGTAGAGATAGGGCTCGAGCGTCAGCGCGAGGCGCCCCCGGACCGAGCGCCGCGGTGCGGCCCGGGGCAGCGCGGCCGCTGTCACGGTTTCGTGGCCTTCTGCTTGTCCTTGGTCAGCACTCCGGCCCATTGCTTGTTCATCGCCTCGGGGGTGATCTGCCCGAGCAGGGCCTGCTGGCTCGACTTCACCGCGATGGAGTCGGCGAAATAGCCGAAGCCCGGCAGGTAGGTCGGCATGACGAGCGGCACGACGTCCTTGTCGGCGAGTTCTGCGAACCAGCCCTTGAACTGCTCGCCCTTGTAGAAGGGATCGTTCTCGGCCGATTTATAGATCGGCAGGGCGCCGGTGCGCTGGTTCCAGGCGATGTTGCCCTCGGGGCCGTCGAGCGCCGCGATCAACTGCCAGCCGAGGTCCTTGTTCTGGCTCGTCTTGAACATCGACCAGCCCGCATAGCCGAGCGTCGGATAGGCGCGGCCCGAGGGACCCTTCGGCATCGAAGTCACGCCGAACTCCTCGGGCTTCATGCGCTGCGCGATGGCGATCAGCGCGTCGGGATCCTGATCGAGCATGGCGCAGGTGCCCGAGTAGAAGCCGGCCACGATTTCGTTGAAGCCCCAGTTGACGCTATCCTTGGGAGCGCCGCCGCTGGAGTAGAGGTCGACGAGGAACTGCGTTCCCTTTATCCAGGACGGATCTGACAGCGTCGAGGTGCCGTCGGGCTTGAAGAAATCCGCCGAGCCGGCCGTCGTAGCGTCGAACATCATCCAGCCGTTCAGGCCGCCGGGGCCACCGCGCAGGCAGTAACCGGACTTGCCGGGCAGCGCCGAGATCTTCTTGGCGTCGGCGGCAAAATCGTCCAGCGTCTTCGGTGGCTCGGCGATGCCGGCCTGCTTGAACAGCACTTTATTGTAGAACAAAGCTCGCAGATAGAAGCCGTAGGGGAGCATGTAAGCGGTCTTGTCGACATAGCGCCCGAGTTCCAAGGTGCGGTCGTTGAGGCCTGCCGTCTGGTCCCACTTGGCGAGATAGGGCTCGAGGCTCTCGAGCCTGCCGCTGTTGGCATAGAGCGACAGCCAGCGGTCCGGCATCTCGACGACATCGGGCGTGTCGCCGGCCGACACCATGGTGGCGAATTTCTCGAAGGCCGAGCCCCAGGCGAGCGACGTGATCGCCACATGGACGCCGGGATGGCTCTTTTCGAACCCCGCCACGATGGTCTTCAGCGTGTCGGTGCGCTCGGGGCTGGTGATCACCTCGACGAGTTTCAGCGTGGTGTCGGCGTGGGCCGCCGAACCCGCGAGGAGCAGGCCGGCGGTGGCGCTGAGGAGCAGGCGTTTCAGCATGGTGCGATTCCTCCGTGGGGTGGGTTGAACGTCGAACCTCTCCGGGTCCTATCGGTGCGTCGCGGTTTCGAGAGCCTGGGCAAGATCGGCCCAGAGCGTCTCGGTGCCTTCGAGACCGACATGCAGCCGGATCATCCGCTCCGATACGCCGAAGTCGACCGCCGAATTGGGCCCGGCGGCCTGAACGCGCGTCACCAGGGCCGGCACGACGAGGCTTTCGTGGCCACCCCAGCTGACGCCGAGCTTGAACAGCTCCAGGGCGTCGCAGAAGACCGGGATGTCGATGCTCTCGTCGACCACGAAGGAGAACAGGCCGCTGGTGCCGGTGAGTCCCGGCGGTAGCGGGCCGGCGAGGGCCGGGTGATGCACCGAGACGACGCCGGGCGCCTCTGCGAGCCGCCGCGCCAGGGTCAGCGCGGCCTCCTCGTGGAGGCGCAGGCGGGCGGGCAGGGTGCGAAGCCCGCGCAGCAGCAACCAGGCCTCGAAGGGCGCGAGCTTCGCGCCGATGTAGGGGCAGACGGTCCGGCGGATGTGGTCGATGAGGTCGGCGCCTCCCGCCACCACGCCCGCTACCACGTCGGAATGACCGCCGATGTATTTCGACGCCGAATGGATCACGAGATCGACGCCGAGCGACGCCGGCCGCTGGAAGACCGGGGTGGCCCAGGAATTGTCGATCAGCGACAGGACGCCATGCCGCTTCGCCAGCCGCGACAAGGCCCCGACGTCGTGGGCCTCCATGGTCCAACTCGTCGGGCTTTCGAGGTAGAGCAGTCGCGCGCCGGGCAGTGCCGCCTCGACACCCGCGAGATCCCCGCCATCGACGTAGTCGACCGTGACGTTCAACTCCTTCAGCAGCGTCTCGAAGAGCCGGTAAGCGTCGGGATAGCAGTGACGCACCGCGACGATGCGGTCGCCCGGCCGGACGAAGGCCAGAACGCTACCCGAGATCGCCGCCATGCCGCTCGGGAAGCCGATGGCACCGTCGGTGCCCTCGAGCGCCGCCATCTTGGCTTCGAACAGCGTCACGGTGGGGTTGGTGGTGCGGGAATAGACGTCGCGGCTGCGGCGGCCCGCATAGGTCTCGACCATGTCGGCGACGGTCGCGAAGGTGAAGAGCGACGTCTGAACGATCGGCGGCACCACGGCCTCGAAGGCGTGGGTCCCGTCATGAGCGACGATGCGCTCGGCTCGCGCGAAGCGGTCGGCCGGGTCGAAGCCCTGGTACTGATGGTTCATTCCGACATGGCCTCGATATCCTCCTCGACGATGGCCAGGATGGCATAGGTCCGGTCTCGCGCCCGGGATGCGTCCTTGAGGCGGATGGCGTCGAAGAGTTCGCGGTGAAAGGGGAAGGAGCGGAGAGCGAAATCCGGCCGGTCGAAGGGCTTGGCGAAGAAGCTTTCGAAGGTCTCGCGGATCTGCTCCAGCAGTTGCCGAAAGAGCGGATTATGAGTGGCGTCGTAGATCGCCAGATGAAACGCCAGATCCTCGCGGCCTGCCGTGCCCTTCTCCAGGTGGACGGCCTCCATGGCGTCGAGCCTGGCTTCCAGGACGGCGAGGTCGGCGGGTTCGGCCTGCTGCGCCGCGACGGCGCTGGCCTCGACCTCGAGCCCCCGCCGGACCGCCAGGGTCTGCAGCAACCGGTCGCGCAGCGCGCCGGCGTCGATCGTCAGTGGCACGTGGACCGTGTCGGCCGAGAGCGCGCGTAGCAGGAAGGTACCGCTGCCCACACGTGTTTCGACCACGCCACGCGCCTGGAACTGCCGCAGCACCTCGCGCACCGTGGAGCGGCCGACCGCCAGGGACTGCATCAGATGGCGCTCGGTCGGCAGGCGATCGCCAGGTTTCAGCGCCGAATCCTCGATGAACTGCGCCAAGGCGCGCGTGACCGCGCCGGTGCGATTTGCGGCCGGAAGGGGCGCAAGAGCGGGGTCAAGCGGCACGGCATCGATGGCAAGAGATCATGGAGCTTCGCAGATTGGTCTGACATCCGATCATCGTCGTCAGGCTCTGAAGCGTCAAGTCTCCATATCTGGGAGTTTCTTGGCTTGACGTAGCGGAATAATTTCATCTCGGCCTAACGAATCGCCCTGTAGGGTTCTTCCGTCGAGACGAGGGCATCGGCAAAGCCATTGACTTGTCCGCGAGGCGAATATCGAAAGATGCATAAGGCGACCCGAAGAAACCGCCTGCTGATGCCACAGCGTTGGTCAGTCGAAAATCGGGCTCTCGGCCGCGGTCTTCTGGCGATCCTCGTCGCTCTGGCGATTCCGGCTGGCCTGACGTTTCACCTGTCGCAGAAGCGAACATTCGATCTGCTGGAGCATGCTCATTACAACGATATTTTCGATGCCAGCCAGGCCGAGACGGCCTTATACCGCCTGAATGCCGAGATCGGGCGCTTCGCCCTGAGCCCGTCCGAGGACGGGGCAGACCTGGTGCGGCTGCGTTTCGACATCTTTCTCAACCACCTCGACGGCATGAGCAATGGCGTCGCGCGCCGGTCCGTGGACGCCGTCGCTCCCGATCTGACGCCCATGATCGGCACCGCCGCGGCCAATGTCGCACCGGTGATCGCGGGCATCACCGACCCGGGTGGGCCCCAACACGCGCTCGATCTGCTGACCCCGCTCGAGGGGCGGTTTGCCCTGGCGGTCTCGGCCATCAGCGAAGAATCCATCGACAAGCTGTCCGCTCGCGGGGCAGCGCTGCAGGATAGCGGCAACACGCTCCTGGTACTGGCCTTGGCGCTGCTCATCACGGCTGTCGGGCTCGCCGCCGTCCTTTGGCGACAGCACGCCGGGACCCGCCGCCTCGCCTATCGCGATACCCTGACCCATCTGGCGAACCGACTCGCCTTCAACGAGGATCTTCTGGCCCGGACACAGGGCGACGATAATGTCGCCCTGCTCCTGATCGATCTCGATGACTTCAAGGACATCAACGACAGCTTCGGACATGATATCGGAGACGCTCTGCTCCGACAGATCGCATCCCGTCTTCGGACGACGATCCCCACGGCCAAGATGATCGCCCGCATCGGCGGAGACGAATTCGCGGTCCTGCTCGATGGCTCCGTCACGGTCGCTGAGGCCACGGGAGTGGCCGAGCGGCTCTGCGCTGTAGCCTCGGAGCCCTTGACGATCGGAGAATTGACCGTTCGGTCGAGCCTCAGCATCGGCGTGCTGGTGGATAGCGCACGGACGCGCAACCCGATCAGCCTCTTCAAACGCGCCGACCTCGCGCTCTACGCCGCAAAGGCGGCGGGACGTGGCCGCCACTTCCTCTTCAATCCCGGGCTCGAGCGCGACTTCCAGGCGCGCCTCGACCTCGAAGAGGATCTTCGCGACGCCATCGCGCGAGACGGTATCGACGTGCAGTATCAAGTCCTGGTCGATCTCGCGACGGGACGACCGCTGAGCTGCGAAGCGCTGGCGCGGTGGACCCACCCGCGCCAACGGAGCAACCTGATCGTCAGCCTGGGTGAGCGGGTGATGGCGCGGGCCTGCGCGGAAGCGGTGACCTGGCCCGCCTCTGTCCGCGTGGCCGTCAATGTCTCGGTCAGGCAGATGCTCGAGGCCGGCTTCTTCAATCGCGTCGTGGCTATCCTCGCCGACACCGGACTCGCGCCCGAGCGCCTCGACCTCGAGATTACGGAAAGCGTGCTGATCCATGCCGACGAGGAGGTGCTCGACGCCATGCGCCGTTTGCGGCGGATGGGCGTGACCTTTGCGCTCGACGATTTCGGCACAGGCTATTCCTCGCTCGGACGCCTGCATCACCTCCCGCTCGACAAGATCAAGATCGACCAGAGCTTCGTCCGGGCGATCGAGAGCAGCCGGACCGCGTTCGGAATCATCGAGACCATCATCGATCTCTCCCGCAAGCTCGGCATGGCGACGACCGCCGAAGGCATCGAGACCGAGGCCCAGCACAGGCTGCTCCTCGGTGTGGGCTGCCAGCAAGGTCAGGGGTACCTCTACGGCAAGTCCATGGAGGCCGAGGCTTGCCGGCTGGAACTGGAGACAGCGCTGAGTTTCGGACCGACGCCGCACGGCCTGGGAGCCGAAAGGGGCAGGATGGCCGTGCTGCCGTAATCCTTTCCCTGCCGGTTCAGGAGCCGTCGCCCGTGCCGGCGATGACGATGATGAGAGCCACGGCGACGGTTCCGGTGGGGGTAAAATTCAGCGCCTCCCCGCCTGTCGGCACCGCGATGTCGCGACGATCGAGGACGATCTCGCCCTGCTCGCCGACCGCGATCTCGCCTTCGAGGCAGACCGCGATGATCGTAGCGCCCGGCGCGGCGATCCGCTGGGGGCCATCGACCCGAAGGCGGGTGACCTTGTGGGAGAAGCGCGCCCGCCGCGTCATGACGTTGAGGTCGGTCACAGGGCCGCCGAGCAGACGTCCGCGGCAGGGCGCGTCGGCAGGGAAGCCAAGGGGGGCGGAGTCTGCTGTCAGCCGCACCGCTTCGTCGACGCTGATGAACAGGTCGAGCCCGTCGCCGTCCAGCACCGTCAGCGTGCGGTCGACACCGGGGAAGATCGAGAAGGGCCCATCCGTGGCGACCGTCGCCATGCTGACCCGCCAGTCGAAGGCGTCGAGCCCGGCCCCGGCCGGATGGGCCAGCAATTCGATCGTCTCGCCGCCGCCGTTCTTCCACGGCATGCGGCGGGCATCGGCGGCGCGGATCAGTCTCGGCCCGGTCACGAGGCCCGCGCCACGGCAAGGCAATGATCGAAGATCCGCTGCAGCGCTTCGCGCACCGGGACCGCGTAAGCCGGATCATAGGGCGGCGGCCAGTCGGCCTCGGAGACGACGCCCTCCGGCTCGCGCAGATAGGCCCGGCAGGCGAGTTCCATTTGGATCGCGTGGACGCCCTGGTCCGGGCGGCCGAGGCGGCGCGTGATGAAGCCCCCGCGAAAGCGGCCGTCGACGACGACGCTCCGCCCGGTCTCCCGGCAGATCGCCGCGACCCCGTCGGAGAGCGCTGGCGCGCAGCTCGTGCCGCCATTGGTGCCGATGTTGAAGGCCGGCAATCGGCCCTCGAAGAGCCGAGGAACGACGGAGCGGATGGAATGGCAGTCGTAGACCGCGATGCTGCCGTTGAGCGCCTTCAACCGCGTCACCTCGGCGTCGAGCGCCGCATGATAGGGATCGAACCAGCGGGCCCGTCGCTCGGCGATCTCCTGGACATCCGGCTCCTGACCGGCCTGATAGAGCGGCTCGCCGTCGAAACTCGTCGTCGGGCAGAGTTCCGTCGTGGCCTGGCCGGGGTAGAGCGAGATCCCGGACGGATCGCGATTCACGTCGATGGCGGTGCGCGACACCGTCGTCCGCACCACCGTCGCGCCGAGACCGGCGGCGAAAGCGTAAAGCTGGTCGATCCACCAATCCGCATCCTTGCGGGCCAGCCAGGGGGAGACGAGGCGCGCTTCGAGATCCGGCGGCAGATCCGTGCCGGTGTGGGGCAGGCTGACGAGAAGCGGCGCCTCGCCGCGGTGGACCTGGAGCCAGTTGGACGCCGTCACGTCGAGGTTCTCGCCCGACGGAAAGCGGTCGCGTTCCGGCGGCGCCGACTGCCGCTCGACGTGTCGGGTTCCGTGTGCCGTTTCGTCATGTCCCGCCACCCCGTGCGCGTGGAAGTTTCCCGATCCGTCGCCCGACTTCGAAAGCGTGGCTGAGTCGGCGCGTCAAGCCGTTTCGTCGACCGACTTTTAGGGCGCCGCCACTCTGGCCCGACGCCGCGCGAGCATCAGGTCGAGGGCTGCCGCGGCCGCCACGCAGGCGCCGCCGACCCAACCGAGGTTGGTCGATGGTCCGACGGCCAGAACACAGGCGCCCAGCATCGCGCCGAGGGCGAAGCCGGCATATTGGAACGAGGCGTTGAGGGACAGGATGACGGAGGCTACCCTGACGCCGGTGAGGCCGATCAGCCGCGTCTGCTGAGCGGGGAAGAAGCCCCAGCCGGCGGCACCCCAGACCACGACGGCGACCAGCACAGGCGCCACCGCCAGGGCGGGCGGCAGGAGCTGGGCGATGAGGGAGAGGCTCGCCAGCGCGATCGTCACCAGCGGCAGCATCGCGGTGATCACGCGTTGCGGGCCGATCCGGTCTGTCGCCTGGCCGCCGGCCACGAGACCTGCGAAGGCGGCACAGCCCCAGCCGAACAGAACGAGGCCGATCCCCGTGGGGCCGATCCCGGCCGTCTGTTCGAGCACGACCGCCAGATAGGTGTAGACCGTGAAATTCCCGGTGGCCCAGAGCAGCGTCACCAGCAGGGCGGGCAGCGTGCCCGGATGGCGGATGACGGCGAGCCGGTCGCGCAGGCCGGCCGTGGTCAGTCCTGCGCCAACGTGGCGCGGGACGCCCCAGACGAGACCCACCAGGGCGACGCAGGCGAGGACGCCGACGCCCGCGAAAGTGGCCCGCCAGCCCAGGTGGCCGCCGATGAGCGCTCCGAGCGGCACGCCGAGCGCGACCGCGAGACTGAGCCCGCCCGTCACGATGGCGAGCGCTCGGCCGCGCCGCTCCGGCGCCACGAGAGCACTCGCGATGGCATTGGCATTGGGCACGTAAAGCCCCGCCGCCGCGGCCAGCAGGATGCGGGCCGCGATCAGCCCGCCATAGGTCGGAGCGACGGCGGCAAGACCATTGCCGATCGCGAAGACCACCATGCAGCCGATCAGAAGCTTCCGCCGTTCCAGGCCGCCGGTGAGAATGGTCAGGAGGGGCGAACTCACCGCGTAGGTGAGGGCGAAGGCGGTGACGAGTTGGCCTGCCGCCTGAAGGCTGACGCCAAGGTCGACCGCGAGGGCGGGCAGCAAGGCGGCGATCATGAGACTTTCCGTTCCGATCGCGAACGCGCCGAGCGCCATCCAATAGAGCGGAAGGGTGCTGGCCTGACGCGGCATGGTCGCGATATGATTCATGGAAGCTCCACTCGGCCTTGCCGGTCCGGTTTAATGAACCGATCGGTTCGCCATAATCTGCGAGCGGCAGCAGAGCAAGCGAATATTGAACCGGCCGGTTCTTTTAGGTATGACCTTGGCATGGGACGACCGAGACAATTCAGCCGCGAGGGCGTGATCGACGCGGCCCTGCCGGTGTTTTGGGCGCAGGGCTACGCCCGAACGAGCCTGCACGATCTGGAACAGGCGACCGGCGTCAACAAGTCGGGCCTTTACGCCGAGTTCGAGGGCAAGGAGGATCTGTTCCTGTCCTGTCTCCGGCGCTACTACGAGACGCGCAGGGGCCGGGCTATTCTGGCCCGGATGCCGCAGGGCTGGGACAATATTCGCGAGTATCTTGACCTCGGGCGAAGCCGGCTCGACGGCCAGGGCGGCTGTTTCGCGGTCAATTCCATGCGCGAACTCGGAGGTCTCCCTCCCGAGGCGAGCGAGATCGTGACCGAGAACCGCCGGCACGTGAAGGCGCTGATTTTACAGAACGTCGAGGCCGAGAGGCCGGGCATAGAGGCGCCCGAGATTGCCGACACGATCTCGGCCTTCTTCTCCGGCCTCTGCATCGAATTCAACCTCTACGAGGATCCGCAGATCCGCCGTCGCGCGATCGACGGCTTCATGGCCCTGCTGCGTCGCGCATGAGCATCGGGCGGTAACCGCGGCCTTCGGCGATCTGATCCTGCACGCGGCGGCGGAGGGCCAACCTATCGTCCGCGGTCGCTGAAAGCCTGATGCCAAGACAACCGTTTTGACCCAAAGTGCCGGGCGACCCACAATCGACACCCGAGACCACCGCCATGACAGAGTCCGTCATCGCCTCGTCCGATCCGGCCGCGAGCACCCGCACCAGGGCCTGTCGCGTCCACGTGTTCGGTCCACCGTCGGCCATCGTGCTGGAGGAGGTCGACCTGCCTCCTCCGGGACCTGGCGAGATCCTCGTCCGCGTGATGGCGGCCAGTGTCGGGCCGTGGGATGGCTGGATCCGCTCCGGCAAGAGCGTCCTGCCGCAGCCGCTGCCGCTCACACTTGGCTCGGACCTGTCCGGCACCGTCGCGGCGGTCGGGCCCGAGGTGACGGGGTTCGTGCCCGGAGACGAGGTCTATGGCGTGACCAATCCGCGCTTCGTGGGCGCCTATGCCGAGCATGCGATCGTGTCGGCCGCCATGGTGGCGCGGAAACCCATCCGTCTCGATCACATCGCCGCCGCCTCGGTGCCGGTGATCGCCGTGACGGCCTGGCAGGCCCTCACCCGGGAAGGTGCCCTGCAGGCGGGCCAGACCGTCCTGGTGCAGGGCGCGGCCGGCAATGTGGGTGCCTATGCGGTGCAACTCGCCCACCGGGCCGGGGCGCGGGTGATCGCCACGGCCGGCGCGGACGATCTCGAATTCGTTCGAAGCCTCGGCGCCGACATCGTGGTCGACTACCGCACGGGCCGCTTCGAGGACGTTGCGAGAGATGTCGATCTCGTGGTCGACCTCGTCGGTGGCGAGACCCAGGCCCGCTCCTTCGCGGTGCTGAAGCGCGGCGGCGTTCTGGCCTCGGCGGTGTCGGCACCCGATGCGGCTCTGGCGTCCGCGCATGGCGTCAAGGCCGGCTTCTTCCTGGTCGCGGTCAACACCGCCGACCTGACCCGGTTGGCCGAAATGATCGACGCGGGGCAACTGCGGAGCGATGTCGGAACGGTCCTGCCCCTGGCCGAGGCTCGCCGCGCGCACGAGATGCTGGAAGGGACGCTGCCCCGTGCCCGCGGCAAGATCGTGCTCAGGGTCGCAGACTGAAGAACCTCGAGGTCGCATCCGGACTGGCCCCCTCCACCACACGCGGCATGGTGGAGAGGGCGGATGGAGTGTGGTCGTCGAAGCGTCACGCCGTCTCGGGCATGCGCTCCAGCAGCTTGTCGAGCGTGATCGGATAGTCCCTGACCCGGATACCGGTGGCGTTGTGGATCGCATTGGCGACCGCGGCACCAACCCCGCAAATGCCGAGTTCGCCCACCCCCTTGGCCTTCATGGGCGACGACATGGGGTCGGTCTCGTCCATGAAGATCACCTCCTGGTGCGGGATGTCGGCATGGACCGGCACCTCGTAGCCGGCGAGGTCGTGGTTGACGAAGAAGCCGTAGCGCTTGTCGACCGCGAGATCCTCCATCAGGGCGCCGCCCACGCCCATCGTCATGGCGCCGATGACCTGGCTGCGCGCCGATTTCGGATTGAGGATTCGGCCCGCCGCGCAGACCGCCAGCATGCGGCGCACCCGGGTTTCCGCAGTGGCCGAGTCGACCGCGACCTCGACGAAATGACCCGCGAAGGTCGATTGCTGATGCGTCTTGCCAAGATCGCCGTATTCGATGGAATCCTCGGCGGTGAGCTCGCCGTCGCGTGCCGCCTGGGCCAGCGGCGCGGTCCGGTTGCCCGAGCGGACCTCGCCATCGGCGAAGACCGCATCGGCGGAGTTGAAGCCGAGCTTCTGGGCCACAGATTCACGCAGCTTGACACAGGCGGCGAAAACGCCGGCGGTGGAATTGTTGGCGCCCCACTGGCCGCCCGAGCCGGACGAGGCCGGGAAGTCGGAATCGCCCAGCTTCACCACAACCTTGTCGAGCGTCACGCCCATCATCTCGGCCGCCGTCTGGCCGATGATCGTGTAGGTGCCGGTGCCGATATCGGTCATGTCGGTCTCGACCGTGACGACCCCATCCCGGCCGAGCCGTACGCGCGCGCCTGATTTCATCAGGAGATTGTTGCGGAAGCCGGCAGCGACGCCCATGCCGATGAGCCAGCGACCTTCCCGGACCTGGCCCGGACGCGGGTTGCGCTTGTCCCAGCCGAAGCGCTCGGCGCCGAGCTTCAGGCAGCCGATCAGGTTCCTGTGCGAGTAGGGCCGCTCGGGATGCTCCGGATCGACCTGGGTGTCGTTCAGCACGCGGAAGGTGATAGGATCGATGCCGATCTTCTCCGCCATCTCGTCCATGGCGATTTCCAAAGCCATGAGGCCGGGCGCCTCGCCGGGGGCCCGCATGGCATTGCCCTCCGGCAGGTCGAGCGCGGCGAGCCGCATGGCGGTCATCCGGTTGGCGCCGGCATAGAGCAGCTTGGTGGCGTCGACGGCCGTCTCGGGCTTGCCGCCCTCGAGGTTCCCCGAGGTGCTCTCATGCGCGATGGCGGTGATCTTGCCATCCGGCGTGGCGCCGATGCGAATGCGCTGGATGGTGGCCGGGCGATGCGTCGTGTTGTTGATGATCAAGGGGCGGGCCAGCGCCACCTTGACGGGCCGTTTCGCGATGCGCGAGCCCAGCGCCGCCAGGACGGCATCGGACCGGACGAAAAGCTTGCCGCCGAAGCCGCCGCCGATATAGGGCGAGTCGAGGCGGACATTCTCGGCCGGGATGCCGAAGATCTTGGCGATGCTGCCCTTGCCCCAGGCGATCATCTGGTTCGAGGTCCAGAGCGTAAGCTTGTCGCCGACCCACGACGCCGTGGTGGCGTGCGGCTCCATCATGGCATGGCTCTCGTCGGGGGTCGTGTAGGTGGCATCGAGCTTCACGGGTGCCGCCGCGAAGGCTCCGGCGAAGTCGCCCACGGGCTTCACAGGCTCGCCTCCGCTGCCCTCGCCGCTGTCCGCCCCGACCGGCGGAGCCGTCGCGGCCGCGGCCGCGAGATCGAACTGGCCCGGCTTGCGATCGTAATCGACACGGATCAGCGAGGCCGCGGCACGAGCCTGCTCGAACGTGTCGGCCACCACCACCGCGATGGCCTGATGATAATGCTGGACATCGGGGCCGCCGAACAGCTCGGCATAGTTCATCATGCCGAGACCGAGCTTCGGGATGTCGAGCGCGGTTACAACCGCGATGACGCCGGGGACCGCCTTGGCGGCCGCCGTGTCCATGCCGGAGATGCGGCCCTTGGCGATACCGGCGCCGAGCACGAAGCCATAGGCCGGGTCGGGCACGACATCGTGCCGCTCATAGGCATAGGGCGCCGTGCCGGTGACCTTGAACCGGCCATCGATTCGGTCGGTCGGCTTGCCGATCACCTTCAGCTGGTCGATCGGATTGATGGTGGCGGGTGTGTCGAACTTCATGGCTCAGCCCTTCGCCTCGGTGAGGACGGCGCCGAGCGTGCGCTCGGCCAACCGCAGCTTGAATTGGTTGTCGGCCGTCGGACGCGCACCGGCGAAAACCGTCGCCATCACAGCCTTGGCGCCCTTCGGCATATCGGCCTCGGCGGCTTCGACGCGCCACGGCTTGTGGGCGACGCCGCCGACCGCTACCCGCCCCGTACCATCCTTCTGCACCACGGCAGCGATCGAGATCAGCGCATAAGCATAGGAGGCGCGGTCGCGGACCTTGTGGTAGACATGCGTGCCACCGAGCGGCTTCGGCAGCGTCACGGCGGTGATCAACTCGCCGGTCGTGAGCGTGTTGTCGAACTGAGGGGTGTTTCCCGGCAGCCGATGGAAGTCCGCGATCGGGATGGCCCGCGTGACGCCATCCGGCTTGACGGTTTCGACGGTGGCGTCGAGCGCCCGCATGGCGATGGCCATGTCGCCCGGATAGGTGGCAATACAGGCATCGCTCGTCCCGATCACCGCCAATTGCCGGCTGACGCCTTCGAGCGCCGAGCAGCCGCTGCCGGGCTGCCGTTTGTTGCAGGGCATGTTGGTGTCGTAGAAATAGGAACAGCGCGTGCGCTGCAGCAGGTTGCCGGCCGTGGTGGCCATGTTGCGCAACTGGCCCGAGGCGCCGGCCACGATGGCGCGCGACAGCAGACCGTAATCGCGACGCACGCGGGCGTCGGCGGAGAGGTTGGTGTTGCTCACCAGGGCGCCGATACGCAGCCCTCCTTCCGCGGTCGGCTCGATCCTGTCGAGTCCCAGCCCGTTCACGTCGATGAGGTGCTTCGGGGTTTCGATCTGGAGCTTCATCAGGTCGAGGAGATTGGTGCCGCCTGCGATGAACTTGGCGCCCGGCGTGCGGCCCGCCGCAGCGGCCGCCTCGGCGGGAGTCTTGGCGCGTTCGTGCGTGAAGGGCTTCATGCTTTCCTCCCGGCAACCTCGGCCATGGCTTCGGCGATGTTGGAATAGGCACCGCAGCGGCAGATGTTGCCGCTCATGCGCTCGCGCATTTCCATCTCGGTCGCTTCGGGATGGTCGACGAGGCTGGCACTGACATGGCTCGGGATGCCGGCCTTGATCTCGTCGAGAACCGCCACCGCCGACGTGATCTGCCCCGGCGTGCAATAGCCGCACTGGTAGCCGTCATGCTTGATGAAAGCCGCCTGCATGGGATGCAGGTCGTCGGGCGTGCCGAGCCCCTCGATGGTGGTGATGCTGTCGCCCTCATGCATGAAGGCGAGCGTCAGGCAGGAGTTGATGCGCGTGCCGTTGACCATCACCGTGCAGGCGCCGCATTGGCCGTGGTCGCAGCCTTTCTTGGTGCCGGTGAGGTGCATGTGTTCGCGTAGCAGGTCGAGGAGGCTCGTCCGGGCGTCGAGCTCGAAGCTCTGGGTCTTGCCGTTGACCTTCAACGACACCTTGGTCATCACCGCCGCATCGGGGCCTGTCGGCTCCTGGGCGAGAACACCGGTCGGAACGCCGCTCGCCGCGACCGTCGCCGCCGTCCCGACCAGGACACCCCGGCGGCTCACTTCATAATCCATGGATTCGCGCATACCGCTCTCCGGCTTCGATCACGTGAGCCGGGTCTATCGATCGTCATGACGACACCCCCGGCCTTATTGCTGCACGTCGAGGCACAGCAGAGCCTCTGACAACGCGCCGATGCTGCGAGGGACGCCTGCAGGATCGTCGCACTCTGGAACATATCTAGGATGCGAGACGGCTATCGATTAGACGGCTAAAACCGCAATCTGTCATATGCAGGGTTCATCAATGCGGCGCGAAGACTTGGTCGACCTCAATGCCTTCGTGATGGTGGCGGAAGAGCAGAGCTTCACGCGCGCGGCCGCCAAGCTCGGCACATCGCAATCGGCCCTCAGCTACACGGTGCGGCGGCTCGAAGAGCGGCTGGGCGTGCGTCTCCTGGTTCGCACCACCCGCCGGGTCGCGCCCACCGAGCCCGGAGAACGGCTGCTGCGGACGCTGCGCCCGGTGCTCGACGAGATCGGGTTCCGCCTGGCCGAACTCACCAACGAGCGCGACAAGCCTGCCGGCACGCTGCGCATCACGGCGGGCGAACATGCCGCCGAGACCGTGATGTGGCCCGCCCTGGCGAAATTGGCACCGGACTACCCGGACATCCAGGTCGAGCTGATCGTCGACCAGAGCCTGACCGACATCGTGTCGCAACGCTACGATGCCGGCATCCGCCTCGGCGAGCAGCTCGCCAAGGACATGGTGGCGGTTCGCATCGGACCAGACCTGCGCATGGTGGTGGTCGGCGCCCCGTCCTACCTGGCCGGCAAGCCCCTGCCTCGCACACCGTCCGACCTGACCGGCTTCAATTGCATCAACACGCGTCTGGCCACCTATGGAGGACTCTACGTCTGGGAATTCGCCCAAGGTGGCCGCGATGTGAAGGTGCGGGTGGAAGGGCAGCTCGTCTTCAATACGGCGAGCTTGCGCCTGAAGGCCGCCCTGGCGGGCCTGGGGCTGGCCTTCATGATGGAGGATGTCGTCGCCGATCACATTGCCGCAGATCGGCTGGTTCCCCTGCTGACCGATTGGTGTCCGCCCTTCTCGGGCTATCACCTCTACTATCCGAGCCAACGTCAGCCCTCGCCGGCCCTGGCGGTGCTGGTCGAGGCCCTGCGGTATCTGGGGTGAACCGACACGACTTGCCCTCCTTCAGACCTCTGTCTCACGCATAGGTCGGCAATCGAGATGCTTCAGACTGCCAGGAGCGCAGCTCACGACCCTAGTACAACTGATCACAAACCCATGCCTGCTGGCGGGGCCAGTCGAAACTCGGTTTGCGTGACAAGTCGGCGCAGGGTGACGAGCGGATCGTGGGGAACGATAGAGCCTCGCGTCGCCTTTCGATTGTTCAAACGTTCGAAGGGTATGACACAGATGAGTGAGAATGCGTGGCTTTGGGTCGGCTTCATCGGCATGGCCATCGGGTCGGTCGTGATCCTGGCGCAAATGGGCCGGAAGACCGCGGCCGAGGAAAGCCATGGTGTGATCCACTCGATCATTCCAATGATCGCGGCGGGGCTCTACCTCGTCATGGCCCTCAACCAGGGCAGTGTGACCATCGATAACGGTCGCGAGTTCCTCTATGCGCGCTATATCGACTGGTCGATCACGACCCCACTACTCCTGACCGGCTTGGCCCTCACTGCCCTGGACGACCTGCGCAAGCGGCTCGGCCTGTTCATCGGCCTGATCGGCGCCGACATCTACATGATCCTCGCGGGCCTCATGGCCGGCTATTCTCCGACGAGCAGCGCCGACAAATGGATATGGTTCCTGGTGAGCTGCGGCGCGTTTCTTGCCGTCTACTGGGTCATTTGGGGTCCGCTACGAGCGGAAGCGGAGCGCGCCGGCAACGGCATCACCTATAAGCGAAATGCAGCTATCCTGTCCTTCCTATGGCTTCTCTATCCAGTGGTGTTCATTTTCGGGACCGACGGTCTTCTGATCATCACCCCGGCGCTTTCGGCGCTTTGCTTCACCGTGCTGGATCTGGTGTCAAAAGTGGGTTACGGCATCCTGTGCACGGCAGAAACAAACGCCAAATTTGCGCGTGAGGGTTCGGCCCAGCGTTTGCCGCAGGCCTGATCGTGACGATGGCCGCGAGGATCGCAGAGTCTTCCGCGACCTCGCCGGCTCCTGTGGCTCAGGCGCCTGCGACCACCGGGGCCTGGCGTCCCGCCGTCGGCCGTCTCCACAGCGGGATCGCGTCGGCGGCCCTGGCCGGGATTGCCATTCTGGCTCTCGCATCACCTCATGTGCGGGAGACCTCGCTGGCCTGGGGCGGAGGCCTGCTACTCATCGGCGGCGCCTTGATCGGTGTGCCTCACGGCAGCTCCGATTTCGTAGTGGCTTATCGGCTCATGCGGCCCAGGCTCGGCTGGCGCTGGCTGCCATGTTTTCTCCTCCTCTATCTCGCCCTCGTGGGTGCCACGACGGCAGCGTGGTCCATCGCACCTCTGGTGACGCTGCTCGTCTTCCTGGCGATCTCCGGCCTTCACTTCGGATCGGGCGAAGGCCAGAGTGCGGCGACCCTGTCCGGATCCGGCCTCGTCTTCGCGGTGCGCGCCACCACGCCGATCCTGCCGATCTTCCTGGTCCATCCGGCCGGCGTTTCGGGCTTCATCGCGGCGCTTGCGGAGGTGCCGAACGAGAGCGCCCTCCGTATTCTCGAGTCATTGCGCTGGCCCTTGCTCCTCCCCTGGGCTGTCGCGCTGTCCGCCGTGACACTGCCTCCCTTGGTGGCCTACGCGCGGTGCGCCCGACGGTCCGCACACCTCAAGGACCATTCTGCGCGTCTGCCTTTTTCGTCCAGGCGAGCGACCGGAGCGGGTTGGGACGGCCCCGCCGAGACATGCCGGTCGTCCGATGGGGCACGATCCATCCCTCTGCCTGCGACCGGTAAAGGCGAGGAAAGACGGTGGGGGTCGAGGCGAACCGGGACCTGTGATTCCCATGATCAGTGCGCCATGGAGGCTCGCGACTCCATCGAGCTTCTCTCGATCTCGTTCGCCGCCGCTGTACTACCGCCGTTATTGGCTTTCGGCCTCTTTTTTTGTCTAATCCACGCGGTGCGCCATATGGCGGAACTGGCCGAGGATGTCTTTCCTCGGCAAGGGCGTTCGGCAGCCCTGCTCGTCGCCGCCGTGGTGCTACCTTCCGCTATCGCCTGCCTGGTTCTGCTTTTCGCGACATGGAGCAGGTTTGGGGGCGCTTTCGACGCCGAGAGACTGGTCATCGAGAGCCTGCGGATGGTGGCCGCCTTGACGGTGCCCCATATGGCCCTGGAAACTCTGGCTCGCGCGCAGGATCGGCGGCAGGCCGCCGGCTCACTCCTCGGCCGGTAACCGGTCTCGGGCGCGACAATCGGGAGGGTCGTGTTCATGTTCGCCGACGACGAGGTCCTGTTCCGGACCGTGAGAGAGACGCTGTTCACGGCGGTGATCGGCGACGTGATGGACGCCGGAGGCCTCACGCATCAATTCCTGCCGCCGGAGATCCGCGCTCTCAGACCCGAGATGATGGTGGTCGGTCGCGCCATGCCGGTGCTCGAGGCCGATTGCTGCGGCGAACAGGTCGGACACTCCGGGCAGGCCGAACCGTTCGGGCTGATGTTCCGGGCACTCGACGACCTGAAGCCCGGCGAGGTCTATGTGGCGGCGGGCGGCTCACGCACATACGCGTTCTGGGGCGGCCTGATGAGCACGCGGGCCACGAGCCTCGGCGCCACCGGCGCGGTGCTGGGCGGACCGCACCGGGACACGCGCGAGATCCTCTCGCTCAGCCTTCCCGTCTTCTCGACGGGCGCCTATGCCCAGGATCAGCGGCTGCGCGGGCGCGTGGTCGATTATCGTTGCGCCATCGAATTCGACAATGCCGTCACGGTCTCGCCCGGAGACCTCATCGTCGGCGACCTCGACGGCGTACTCGTGGTGCCGGCGGCGCATGTCGACGACATCATCGCCCAGGCGCTCGTCAAGGCGGAGCGTGAGGAGCATGTGCGGGAGATGATCGGACGTGGCCGCAGCACGCAAAACATCTTCGCCGAAACCGGGATCATGTGAACGGGCGGTCGACGTCGAAGGACCGGGCGGGAGTGCCTGCCTGACGTCGACCGCTCCACATTAGATTAGGGGTGAGCCGTACCCGGGCAAGCGTCGGTCAGTCTGCCGCCCACCGCGTTGCAGGTCCGAGCGGAGAGCTGCGAGCAGACGTTGTAGTCCGTCAGACACGGCTGTGGGCGCTCGCCGCAGCTGGCGGCCCAAGTGTCACCGCTCCCCATCTCGCCGACATGGCAGTCGTCCGGGTCGAGGGAACACGTGTCCGTCGTCTTCTTGATGCACACCTGCGAGGTGGTCCGCGTCATGACCTGGATGTCGGAATGCTCTTTCACCGTGGCACTCGTCAGCGCGTCGAACGCGCGATGGACCTCTTCGACCGATTGCAGACGCGTCCGCGCCTCCGCGGAGTCGTAACTCGCCATGTAGACGAACCATGTCTCGCCATGCGTGTCGGGCGGACCGTTCTTCTTGTAAGCCACGGTGAAAGGACCAATGAAGCCGCTGGGGTTCGGATAGACGGCGAACCGGTAGACCGCTGCGCCGTTCTTCTTGAGCGCCTCGAGATAGTGACGAGCTGCTGCAGGTTCGATCTCGGCAGCAGCGTTCTCGCCCGACGTGGGAAAGACCATCAAGCCCAATTCGAGCACCTGCCCGCCGGATTGGGCCAGCGTGCGAAGGTCGAAGTCGCTGTCGAGCGGCTTGACGAAGAGCATCGTCATGTCGAGCGTCTGAAGCCACTTCTCGGCGACCGGTGTCGGGAAGAGCATGTTGGCCATGTCCTGCCATCTCTGCTGGTTCTCCCACCACGTCATACCGGTCCAGG
>JBPBQY010000019.1:0-269847 GCA_050920985.1 Janthinobacterium lividum
GTTCATGGACTGGCCCAACATGGCCCAAATGGACCTGATCCTGTGGGCCTACGCTCCGCTCGTCGGCGTCCCGACCGAACTCGACGTTGTCGCCGACAGGCTGGTCGAGACGGGCCCGTTCCTGGAGACCGAGGGCGTACCCGGTCGCACGGAGGCTCGCCGCGCGCTCGGCCTGCGCACTGTTGGCCCGCATGTGACCTACGCCCCGCGCGGCTTCCCGTTCGGTCGCGAGTTCGGGCACCGCGTGTTGGCTTCCGTCTTCGGCGCCATCAACGAACTGCGCCAAAGCGAATTCCCCGACCTGGAACTCGTGCTCCTGGCCGTCGGCGATCCGAGCGATCTCAAGGGCGTCGACGGCGTCCCCGAAACACTGCCCGACTGGGTCCGCGTGGAGGGCGTGGTCACACCAGCCCAATCCCTGCTGCACGCAAGCGCCGCCGACATCGTCATCGGCGAGGGGACCAGCACGATGCACGAGGCCGCGGCCCTGCGCTCGGCCCTGGTGCTGATGCCCGGTCCGATCCGCGAAGCCGAACTCCTCGCGCAGGGTCTGGCTCGAGAGTCGGCGGCATCGACCTTCACACGCGCGCAGACGACGGTGGAAGCGCTTATGGCGGAGTTCAGGACCGCCCTCACGCCCGGCCGCGCTCTAGAAAATCGGCTCGACCGAGCCCGCGAGCTTGTCACCGGCGGCGGCGGGGCGAGGCGAGCCGCGGAGGCGATCCTGGGCCTCAGCAGACCGTCGCTGCTCGCGAAGCGCATCGCGCGTCGTTCGGACCTTTCCTGAGCCGGGATTTGACCGGGTCAGCATGACGGCTGATGAGAGGCACCTCAGGCCCCGGACGGGAGATCAACCCCGGGCGAAGGTAGGACGTCCTCCGGCACCGGTGCGTAGGGGCGCAGGGACGGCTGCTCGGGCTTCGCCTCGCCGATCCGGCCGCGGACCAGGTCGTGGACGAAGCCGAGCTTCTCGATGATGGCCGGGTTCAGTACGAACGGGTAGAGGTCCCCCAAGCCCATCGACCGGTTCAGACTGTTGAACGCAAAGGTGAGCGGTAGCCAAGCCTTCACGAGCGGGGCGATGCTCTCGGCCTCCTCGGGATGGAAGTCCACCGTTGCAGCGAGGGCATCTCCCTGCGCGACGCCGCGCGGATGGATCGTCACCCCGAAGGACCCGGCCGTGTCCAGCGTGTCGACGATGTGGAGGTAATGGGCGAATGTCTCGGCGAAGTCCTCCCACGGGTGCGCCGTCGCGTAGCTGCTGACGAAGCGCTGCTTCCAGTCCGGGGGCGGACCCTCGCGGTAATGCCTCTTCAGGGCTTCCTTGTAGTTCGTCCGCTCATCCCCGAACGTGGCGCGGCACGGTCCCAGGGCCGGGGTGTCCCGCACCAAGCGGTCCCAGTAGTAGTGGGCGATCTCATGCCGGAAGTGGCCGAGCAAAGTTCGGTAAGGCTCACGGAGGGCCTTGCGCCGCCGCTCCCGTTCCGCGTCGTCTGCCTCCGCGATCGCGATGGTGATCCGCCCCTTGCTGTGCCCGGTCATCACCTTGGGCCCGGTCGTAGGGTCCTGATTAAACTCGAAGACGAGGCCCCACGCCGGGTCGTCGTCGCGCGAAACGATGGGTAACCGCAGCTCGATCAGCGTATAGAACAACCGATGCTTGGCGACTTCCATCAGGCGCCACAGGTCCAGGTTGTCGGGGCGCGACAGGTTGGGAATCGTGTTGTTGTGCCGGCACGCGAGGCAGAACCCGTCGCCAGCGCCGTCCGTGACGAGCCAGTTGCACGCGTCATGCTGCGCGTTGAGGCAGAACGGGAACGCCCGCCCCGCGTTGCCGGCCACCTGCCACGCCCGTACGGCCCCCCCATCGACGGGCACCACAGCGTGGAGGTCGAGGTCGTGGGGGACGAAGCCGACCCGGTGTCCGCAGCCCTCGCACCGAATGTTCTCGAAGGAGAGCGTCTGGCCGCAGACTTGGCAGTCGAAGAGCTTCATCGGTCGATCATCCACCTCGGTGCCCCAAAGGCGAGATCTGCATTCAGATCTGTCGCCGCTCCGTCGCCTTCCCTTGCAGTTGCCGCGCCAGCGCCGCTACCTCACCGCTTCTTCGCCGTGCCCGTCCGCAGTACGCCGCACCAGCAAGTGTGATCGCCGTGTACGGACAGGACCGAGCCGGTGAAGAAGCTCGCCGCGTCACTGGCCAGGAACAGCACCGCTGCAGCGATCTCGACAGATCCAGCGAAGCGCTTCATTGGGGGTCGTCGCGATACACACGTCGAGAAGCTCCGTCCAGGTTTGCAGCGAGATCACCCTTTCCCGTCGGCGTCGGCGTCGGCCTCGGGCCCGGCCATCGACACGGTGTCGGTCGCTGTCTATTCCTGCCGACGGATCCCGTGGGGAGCATGCCGACCTTGACCGACGAAGAGCCTGCAGAGGACTGGCGCGCCCACGTCGGCGAGGAGCCTGAAACCGCAGGGCTGCCGACCGACCGGGCCCGCGCTCACGAGCAGGGGCGCGGTCGGCAAGCCGACACACCGGCAGAGATCCCCGTCCGAGGTTGGCGGGACATCCTGGTTCGCATGTTCTGGGCGACCTCGGCCAACCGCGTCCTGTCGACGGCGGGGGGCGTCGCCTTCTTCACGCTCCTCGCCGTATTTCCGGCCATCGCGGCCATCGTGTCGCTTTACGGCTTGTTCGCGGACGCGAGCACGATCAGCACCCATCTCGTCCTGCTGTCCGGGATACTGCCGACTGGGGTGCTCAATCTCCTCGGAGACCAAATCAAGCTGGTCGCGCAAAAGGGCAACAACACCCTGGGTGGGGCGTTCGCGATTTCGCTCCTTCTCGCCCTCTACAGCGCGAACTCTGGCATCGTGGCGCTCTTCGACGCCCTGAACGTCGTCTACAACGAGAGAGAGGCCCGGAGCCCAGTGCGTCTCTATGCGACCACGTTCGCCTTCACGCTCGCCGGTGTGGTCTTCACCGTGCTGGCGTTGACGGGCGTGGTCGCGCTGCCCGTCATCGTGCGGATCGTCGGCATGCCGGCCCTGACGGAGTGGTTGATCACGACTGCCAGATGGCCGGTACTCCTGTTCAGCATCACGGGTGGTCTCGCCGTCATCTATCGCTACGGGCCGTCGCGGAACGGCGCACGCTGGCGCTGGGTGACGTGGGGCAGCGCGGTCGCAGCCCTGCTCTGGATCGCGGCGTCCATGCTGTTCTCCTGGTACGTCACCACCTTCGACAGCTACAACCGCATCTACGGGTCGCTCGGGGCGGGCGTCGGCTTCATGGTCTGGCTGTGGATCTCGGCGGTCATCGTCCTGCTTGGAGGCGAACTGAATGCCGAGATGGAACATCAAACCGCCCGGGACACGACACAGGGCGGTGGGAAGCCCCTGGGTAGACGGGGAGCGGTGATGGCGGACCACGTCGGCAAGGCCCAGTGGTGATGTTCGGTCTGGCGGGTCGCTGAGAAAACTAGGTCGGGTATCGCGAGCAAACTGCGACCAGCCACCATCACTGCACGACGACGTGATGGGAGTTCGCCGACCGCAAAGGTTCATTGTACCAGGGTCAAGCTCGGGCCACGAGGCGCCGCGGGCGCTTCGTGCAGCTCGCGCCCGTTCACGCTTAATCGCAGACCGGAAGACTGTCTTGGGAGGCAGCACTGCCGATCCGGCTCGATGCTTGCCTTCCATCTCTGGCCAGGCTTCAGGCGACACGGCGTTCGTGGCACGTCGAAGCTCCGGCAGCGTGTTGACCCAGCCGGGAGCCGTCAAGCATCTACCAGCCGGCTTTCACCTCGTCCGCGGTTTTCTTGAGATGCACGTGCTCGTCGACGTGGTCCACCCACGCCATCGGCACGTGATGGTGCTGGCCGTCGGGCGAGGTGTTCTTGGCGAGCCTGATCCTGTCCGGACCATCCATGTGGTCGACCGTGCCCACCTTGGCGCCATCCGAAGCGAACACCTGCATGTGTTCGACGACACGACCATCGTCGCTGCCCTCCCTGACGGCATGCGTGCCGACGACGCCGGTCGCGGTACGCCCGTCCTCGATCTCGATCTCGGTGTGTCGAACGGTGTCTCGGATCGTCTCGGTCCTGTCCTTGACCTCCTTGCGCAGTGAGATCTCTTCGACGACGCGCGCCTCCTTGGAAACTATCGCCTCTTCGGCGAACTCCTCCAGTTCGATGGTGCGGTCCTGGAACATGTCGTCGGTGGCCGTCACGGCGCGGTCCACCCCGTGACGGTCGACCTGCACGCTCTCGGTCCGGAGCGTGACCTGCTCGTTGACGGCCTTTTCGACAACGTAGCTGCGCACCCTGAGGCGGCCGTGGCTCACCTCGCGCTTGCCGATGTCGAGACGCTCCTCATAGATCGGGATCAACTCTTCCCCCTCCGTCCTGGAGGTGTTTGTCGCGGCCTGCGGCATCGCCGTTCCAATCACCGCCGATGAGGCGGCCTTACCGGCTGCGGGAGTTTGATAGCCCTTCCAGCCCTCGCCCCGCCACGTGGTCTCGCGGCCGTCCATGTCGACGGCACCGTCGCGGTCGAGGATGTCCAGCAGACGGTCCGTATCGACCTGCCCGGTCTTGACCGAGACCAAATAGCCGCCGCGGCGGAGGCCTTCAGCGTATGCGTACCGGTCCTCCTCCGGCATGAACATGTCCTTGAGGGATGTCAGGAAGCCCTCGTGCGCGGGCGCCGAGGTCATGCCGGCGGCAGCAGTCGCTCCCTCGACCATGGTGATGTCGTGGCGGGGGACGCCGGCCCCCTCGATGTCCGAGACGGCCTGCTGAGCGGCGCCTTTCGTGTCGAAGAAGGCGGTAAGCGCGCGTGACTGCGCCGTCGTGTTCTGGGTGAAGCTCATGGGACGACCCGATGAAAGTGCGACGCGACTGGGAAAGCCGAAACGGGACCCCGCCGCAGATCGGCTCCCCCGGCTTCACGGTACGGAAGATGGTCCCGTCCGACGCCGACCGGGGTCGGATGCGAACGGCCCTCCACCGATCCATGTACCAAACGAACGCCGACTGAGGGCTGCGGTTGCGAGCCCGAACGTCGTGGTGCGTAGGCCAGTCTCCGGACGGCTTCGGCGCAAAGACCCGCCATCACTCCATCGTGAGAGGGACGGCGATCGGCGCTTTCGCACTGTGGAACCGGACACAATTCGAGCCACGTGACATCGGACGTAGGACGGCTCACGTCTCCCGACGAACGTTACCGGCCCACGTGCCATCCGGGCATTCGAAAGCCGATCGCCCTCCGGTTCGATCCTGAGCCGACGAAGCCGAAATCCCGCAACCGCTCGAAGCATGCTGCTAAGGTCCTCGCCGTCGCCCGCTGAGCGGCGACACATCAGAGGCAGGGTCCCATGCCCGACGGAGCCACGATTCGAGAGACAAAGGATGCGGGCTCGTGGGATCGACTGCGGGCCACGTCGTGGCTCGCCGGAGGCGTGCTCATCGCGTCGCTCGCGATCGCGGCCTGGGGATACCTGCGCGACCGCCAACTCGATGCGGACATGCGTCATGACAACAGGCTCATCATCGCCACGGAACGGCTCCTGTCCTCGTTGAAGGACGTCGAGACAGGCCAGCGCGGCTTCATCATCACCGGCAGGGACGAGTATCTGGAGCCCTACCGTTCCGGCCTCGCCGCCGTGCCGGCGGACCTCGCGACCGTTTCGGCGCTCGACGGCGTCGGCGCGCAGCCGGTGTGTGATCTCGTCCGGGATCGGCTGATCGAGGCTGCGAAGGGGGTCGACGCCTACAGGACCGCCGGGCCCACGGCCGCTACCGATCACATCCAGTCGGGCATTGGCAAATCCCTGATGGACCGCATTCGCGTGCAAGTCGCAGGCCTGCAGAAGGACGCCGACGAGCGGATCGCGTCCGCGCAGCGCGGACGGGACCTGGACGACTTGCTGCGCGGCGCCTCGGGAGTCGGTCTCATCTTGTCGCTCGCCGGGCTCGGGTTCGTCGCGGTCCAGCGGCGACGCGAGCATCGTGCAGGTCAGGCGCTCCTGGAAGGCGTCTTGGAGAACGCACCCATCGGCCTCGGTTTTCTCGACCGCTCTCTGCGCATCCGGCACATTAACGGCGCCCTTGCCAAGATGAGCGAACGTGCTCTTAGCGCCACGCCGGGCATGAGCATCTGGGAGGTCGTCCCGCAGTTGCGGGATACCCTGGAAGCCAAGCTCGGCCAAGTGGTGGAAGGCGGCCGGACCTTGGCCAACGTCGACGTCGAGGCGGCCAGCAACCTGCGGCAGGACCAGACCCGTCACTTCCAGGCGAGCTTCTACCCCCTTCGCCGTCAGGGCGGAGGGGAGGTTAGCGACGGGGTCGGCATGGTGATCGCCGACGTCACGGCGCGCAAACGCGCGGAGCGCTCGACGAAGGAGGGGGAGGAGCGCTTCCGCACCCTGGTACAGGCCAGCGCCTCCATCATCTGGACGGCGGACGCCACCGGTGCCTTTGCCAGGGCGCAACCGAACTGGAACCGCTTCACCGGCCAGACCGTCGAGGAGGCCATGGGCTGGGGACGCCTCGCCTGCGTGCATCCCGACGACGTCGAGGACACCCGCGCTGCTTGGCGCGATGCGGTGGCGACTCGCGAACCTATCGCCCTGGAGCACCGCATCCGCCGTCACGACGGCGAGTGGCGTTACATGGCGCTGAGCGCGGCGCCGGTCGTTGAGGACGACGGCACCATCCGGGAATGGGTGGCTTCTCACACTGACGTTACAGACCGCACGGAAGCCGAAATGATGCTGTCGGCCGCGAAGGATGCCGCCGAGTCGGCCAACCGGGCGAAGAGTTCCTTCCTGGCCAACATGAGCCACGAGCTGCGCACGCCGCTCTCGGCCGTCATCGGCTACAGCGAGATGATGGAGGAGGAGGTCGAGGACCTGGGTGAGACGGGCCTGCTGACCGACCTCGGCAAGATCAAGTCCAACGCCCGCCACCTGCTCAGCCTCATCAACGACGTGCTCGATCTGAGCAAGATCGAGGCGAACCGCATGGACACCTTCGCCGAGGACGTGGAGGTCGCCACCCTGGTCGAGGAAGCCGCCGGTACCGTGGGCGCCCTCGTTGCCCAGAAAGGCAACGAACTGGTCGTGGACGTGGCCCCCGATGCCGGCGCCATGCACACCGACGTCGTGAAGCTCCGGCAGTGTCTGTTCAACCTGCTGAGCAACGCCTCGAAGTTCACCGAAAACGGGCGCGTGACGCTACAGGTGCGCCGCGAGGGCGAGATGGACGCCACGGTGCTGGTGTTCCGGGTCGTCGACACCGGCATCGGCATGACGGAGGAGCAGCTCGGCCGTCTCTTCCAGCGCTTCGCCCAGGCCGACGAGACGACCACCCGCAAGTTCGGCGGCACCGGGTTGGGTCTCGCCATCACCAAGGCGTTCAGCCGCTTGCTCGGCGGCGACATCTCGGTCGAGAGCACCTACGGCGAGGGCACGACTTTCACACTTCGCCTGCCGGCCTACATGCCGGAGCAGCAGACCTACGAGGACGGCTCGGCCGTCCCCGGCCGAGAGCACCAGGAGGACCGCCAGACGGTGCTGGTCATCGACGACGACCCGGCCCAACTGGAGCTGATGGTGAAGTTCCTGGAGCGTCAGAACTTCAACGTGCGCACGGCGTCGAACGGCCCGAGCGGGCTGGAGATCGCCCGCATGGTCAAGCCGCGCGCAATCACGCTCGATGTGATGATGCCCCACGTCGACGGATGGGCGGTGCTGACGGCGCTGAAGGCTGACCCGGAGCTGGCGAAGATCCCAGTCATCATGGTGACCTTCAACAACGACAACGGCCTCAGCGCCACGCTCGGCGCCGCCGACCACGTCGACAAGCCGGTGCGCTGGGACAAGCTCAAGGGTGTCATGGAACGATTCCGCGACGCCGAGGGCGACGTCCTCGTCGTCGATGACGACCCGAGCGTGCGGGAGCGCCTGCGCACGGCCTTGGAACGCCAAGGCTGGAGCGTGGTGGAGGCCGTCAACGGCCAGGACGCGTTGATCAAGGTCCTGCACGGACCGCCCCGCGCCATCCTGCTCGACCTCAACATGCCGGTGATGGACGGCTTCCAGTTCCTGCACGATTTGCGCGAGAAGCCCGGTTGCGCCGACATCCCGGTCATCGTTTTCAGCGCGCGGGAGATCTCGGCCGCGGACCGCCGGCGTCTGCACGACGCCGACCGGATCATGGGCAAGACGACCAGTCTCAGGGACGTGACGGCCGAGTTGCGCGTGTTGGTCCCCACCCCGGCCGACGGGGCCACTCCGGACTGAGCGCCGTTCACAGCACCACACACAAACGGGCGTTTGGGGAGTGATGGAATGCCGATCAGTCAGACCACTCCGCCAGCACCGCATCTCCAGCGACCTGCGCGGCAGCCGCGGTGTCGTAGTCGATGTCCCCTGCCTTGAGCACGAAGGTGCCGAAGCGTCGGATCTCCCAACGGAAACCCTTCCCTGGGGACGGCGCGCGCGTCACGAACACCTTCCTGACCATGGCCTGCCGACGTTCGACGTCGCGCACGCGCCTGGCCTCGCGTGCGAGGGTCCGCGTCCCGCTGTCGTCGAATCCGTTCGTTTGCTGTCGGTCCATCGTCGTGCGACCTTCGTTTTAGTGGGGCGAACCAAGGGTTAGCTTGCCCTCAACCCGAGTTCGGATTGACCGGGTTGTCGAACGTCGCGCCGCTCTTCTCGCCCGAGGGCACCGCCGCCTGTTGCTTGAAGGTCGGCTTCGTGCCGCCAGCGGATGCGGCGTCGTTCCCCGCCCTCGTGAGAAAATCGTCGACGACGTGGTGATCGTCCATGCCGAAGTCCGCGTCCCTGATCGTCAGCACCCGACAGCCCGCCACGGACGAGTGAGGGCCGTGCACGACGCCGGCGGCATGCGTCAGGTATGATCCCGGTCCGCAGACCCGGCCCGCGTCGACCAGTTCGCCATCGAGGACGTAGTGTGCCTCGGCCCCGCCCTCGTGAAAGTGGGCCGCGATCTGACCCCGCCTTGATATGAATGATGGTGGCGATGACGCCCCGCTTCGGGTCAATGTTCAACATCTGCACGTCGAACCCGTCCTTGGTGGATCCTTCGATCTTGATGCCGATGGGCTGGACGTCGCTCTCCACGACGACGACGGATGTTTCCGCTTCTGACACTGGCGAGCCTCGCTTGATGGAACCGTCACTGGAGTGCCTGGGGGAGCCGTGGTCGAGTGCGCCCCCCTCTCTCAGCCGTGCACGTCCCGGACGACCTCGCGGGCGGTCCGGACAACGGCCTCGGTGGTGATGTCGAACTTCCGGTACACGTCGGCGATCTTCCCGGACTCGCCAAAGGTGTGCATCCCGACGAAGCGTCCCTGGAAGCCGAGGTAGCGCTCCCAGCCGAACTCCACCCCTGCCTCGATGGCCACGCGGGCATGGGTCTCGCCCATCACGGCTTTTCGGTAGCCAGCGTCCTGCTCCTCGAAGAGCAGCCGGCAGGGCATGGAGATGACAGCGGTCGGGATGCCCTCCTTCTGCAGGACCTCCCTGGCCTCCACGGCGAGGTGGAGTTCCGAGCCGGTGGACATCAGGGTGAGCTTGCGGGGACCGCCCTCCGCCTCGAGCAGGACGTAAGCCCCGCGGGCTGATTTGTTTTCGCTCCCGGGCTCGCGGCGCAGCAGCGGCATCGGCTGGCGCGACAGGGCGAGGAGGGCGGCCCGCCTCGGCGTTTCCAGGATGTTCTCCCAGCACTCCGCCGTCTCGACGGGATCTCCGGGACGATAGACGGCGAGCTTGGGGATGGCGCGCAGGGCGGCCAGGTGCTCCACGGGCTGGTGCGTCGGACCATCCTCGCCGAGGCCGATAGAGTCGTGGGTCATGACGAAGGTGGTTCGGATCTCCATCATGGCGGCGAGGCGGATGGCCGGGCGGCAGTAGTCCGAGAAGCACAGGAAGGTGCCCCCATAGGGGATCAAGCCGCCGTGCAGGGCGATGCCGTTCATCGCCGCCGCCATGGCGTGCTCGCGCACGCCGTAATGGACGTAGGACCCCTTGTAGTCCCCCGGGGTGACCTCCGTCTGGCCCTTGGCCTTGGTGTTGTTCGAGGGCGTCAGGTCGGCGGAGCCGCCGAGCATCTCGGGGACGGCCTTGAAGAGGTAGTCGAGGACGGCCCCGCTCGCCTGTCGGGTGGCCAGTTCCTTGCCGCCGCCGACGAACTCCTGGCGCGCGGCCGCGATGGCGAGCTTCCAGCCCGCCGGCAGCTTGCCCTCGTTTCGACGTTCAAACTCCTGCCGCAGCCCGTCCGGCATCGACTTCACCCTGTCGGCCCAGTCGGCCCGGGGCTTGGCTCCCTTGGATCCGACGTCCCGCCACGCCTGCAGCAGGTGGGCGGGGATCACGAAGGGCGGAGAGGTCCAGTCAAGGATCCTGCGCGCCCCGGCGATCTCCTCCTCGCCGGGGGCGTCGCTGTGGGCCTTCTGGGTACCGGCCTTGGTCGGCAGTCCGAAGCCGATGATCGTCTTGCAGGCGATCATCGAGGGCTGATCGGTGACGGACCGAGCGACCGTGATGGCATCCCGGATCGCGTCCGTGTCGTGGCCGTCGATTTGCTGCACGTGCCAACCCGAAGCACGGAATCGGCCAACCTCGTCGTCCGACACCGCCAGGCTCGTCGCGCCGTCGATGGAGATCGAGTTGTCGTCGAAGAAGGCGATGAGCCGGCCGAGCTTGAGGTGGCCGGCCATCGAGATGGCCTCCTGGCTGATGCCCTCCATCAGGCAGCCGTCGCCCATGAAGACGTAGGTGTAATGGTTCACCACGCCGTCGCCGAACCCGGCGTTCATGACGCGTTCGGCCAGGGCCATGCCCACCGACTCCGCGACGCCCTGCCCGAGGGGGCCCGTGGTCAGCTCGATGCCGTCGGCGTGATGGTACTCGGGGTGTCCAGGGGTGCGGCTTCCGACCTGCCGGAAGCGCCGGATCTCCTCCATTGGCATGTCCTTGTAGCCCGTGAGGTGCAGCAGCGCGTAGAGCAGCATCGAGCCGTGGCCGTTCGACAGGATGAATCGGTCGCGGTCGATCCAGTGTGGCTCGGCCGCGTCGAACTGCATGAAGTCCTTGAACAGCACCGTCGCGATGTCGGCCATGCCGAGGGGCGCGCCGGGGTGGCCGCTCTTCGCCTGCTGCACGGCGTCCATGGCAAGGAAGCGGATGCAGTTGGCCATCTCGCGCAGGTGCGGATCCCGTGGTGCCGGGACAGCCTTCGGCGAGGTCGTCGTGGAAGCGTCAGCCATGTGTCGAAGTCCTGTGGGTTCGGCGCCAGTGCGCGCAGCCGTTTGTCGTGTGAAGCGCGCCGCCCGGAGAGCGGCGTCGTCGGGCTCTGGAGTTTTGTCCGACCTCGGCTAAGCCGAGGCATCCTTGGCGGTTTCGCGAGGTGCTCCCGCCGCCGGAGCGGCGCCGGACGCACCGGCGCCCGCGGCGGGCGTGACCGCCCCCGCAGGCATCACCTCGGCACCGAACTCCTCGATTCGCCTCGTAACCGAGGCGATCAACTCGTCCCAACTCGCGCCGAAGGACGCGACGCCCTGCGCTTCGAGCGTCTCGGCGACATGCTCCATGTCCACCCCCAGGCGGCCCAGGTCGTCGATGGTGCGCCGTGCCTCGACGTAGCGGCCACGCACCGCGTCACCGCGGACCTCGCCGTGGTCGGCGACGGCCCGCAGCGTCGCCTCGGGCATGGTGTTGACCGTGTCGGGTGCGACCAGGTCGACGACGTATCGGATGTCGCTGAACGCCTTGTCCTTCACGCCCGTCGACGCCCAGAGCAGGCGTTGGGGGCGGGCCCCGGCTGCGGCCAGCGCCTGCCAGCGCTCCGACGCCAGCATCCCCTCGTAGATCTCGTAGGCGAGACAGGCGTTGGCGATGGCGGCCTGGCCGCGCAGCTTCCGGATCGTCGTGGCATCCTCGACGCCCTGGTCGGGCGCTCGGTCGTCGGCGAGCCGGCGGTCGACCTCGACGTCCACGCGACTGATGAAGAAGGAGGCCACGCTCTCGATGCCGTCCAGGCTTCCGCCCTGGGCCTTGCGGCGTTCCAGGCCGGTCAGGAACGCGTCTAGCACCGCCCGGTACCGCTGCAGCGAGAAGATCAGGGTGACGTTGACGCTGATGCCGTCGGCGAGGGTCTCGGTGATGGCCGGCAGGCCCGCCAGGGTGGCCGGGATCTTCACGAACAGGTTGGGCCGGTCGACGAGCCACCACAGACCCCGCGCCTCCGCGGCGGTGCGCTCTGCGTCGCCCGAGATGCGGGGGTCGACCTCGATGGAGACGCGTCCGTCCCGCGCCTGCGAGCGGTCGAAGACGGGACGCAGGACGTCACACGCGGCCCGGACGTCCCATGCCGTCAGGAGTCGTAGGGTTTCGCCGATGGCGGTCCCGCGCAGCGCCAGGTCGCGCAGTTGGTCCTCGTAGCCGGATCCCGCTCCGATGGCCTTGGCGAAGATCGTCGGGTTGGTGGTGATCCCGACGATCTCGCCTTGCTCGACCATCTGGGCCAAGCTACCCGAGGTGATGCGAGGGCGGCTGAGATCGTCAAGCCAGACGGACACCTTGGCGGCGGCAAGATCGTTTAGTGCCTGGGTCATATCGGCCTGCTTCAAGGAAGGGTCATCGACCGCTCGTCCGCGTCGATGGTCGGATCAGCGTCGCACGTCCTGCACGACCTCGTCGAAGACTTTGCGGCAGGAGGTCGTCAGCATCGCCCGCTTGGGGCGCATGCAGGCGAGGATGGCCGCCTCGTCCGGTATCGCGTCCGCACAGAGCCTGAAGGCGTCGTCCCTGCACACGGCCTCGGCTTGCGCGCGCAGGGCCGGACTAACGTCCGCTTCGCTGGCGAGCGCCGTCGAGGTGAGGAGCACCGTGGCGAGGAGAAGGATGGCGGGGCGCAAGGGGTTCATGTCGGGGTCTTCGGGATAGTGTGGATGTACCGGCGCATCGCACGAGTGAATGGACTCACGTTCCCTCGGGGGTGGTCGGCTCTGCACCGGTTGCCAGCATCTCATCGTGCGTTTCCTTGATGGCGTTGAGAACCGCCTCAGGGTCCGCAGGCGCCGACATGGCCATGGCCTCGTCGTCGATGCGATTGCGTACCTGCGGCATGTCGCGACGCAGTTCTTCCAGCAGCTCGATAATCTTCGCGGCCTTCTGCTCGCTCAGGATGCCGAGTTCGAGCGTAAGCTGCTCGCGATGACTGGCGAGTTGGTCCTCCCGCCGCTGCGTCACCAGGATCAGGATGGTCATGTACAGGGCGGCGACACCGGTCGCGCCCTGCAGCCACGCGAAGGGTGGTTCGTCCCAGGGCTTGTGGCCAAGGGCTCCCACCGCCAGGTTCAGCGCCATCCAGCCAACCATGAGGACAGTCAGCAGCATGAGGGACAACGGCCGCCCTGCTCCCGCCGTCAGACGTTCGGCGAGCCGCTGCGACGTCGTGGCCTCGCCTTGATGCTCGGCGTGGAGGCGCGCGATGGCCCGCACCGTGTCGTCGATGTGAGCCGGGAGGATGGGTGCCCGGGTCTCCTCAGGCATCGCCGCCCCACCTCGAAGCGGTGAAGATCAGACCCACTGTGAGGCTTCGTCCGAGGTGGGCAGCCTGCCGTTCGGCGTGAGCTGATGCACGGCCTGCGGCAGCACCTGTGACAAATGGCTCATGACGTCGCCCTGCGACATGCCGGTGTGGCTCGCCAACTGCGCGATGGTGTCGGGTCCCAGCGCCTGCCCGACCTGTTCCGGCGACACCGACGCGTTGGCGCCATCGCTGACCCAGCACTGCGCTGCCGTTCCATGTCCGTTCTGCTCGAAGGACTGCAGCAACTGTCCGAGGCCACCGGCGATGCCGCCGCCACCCAGCATGCTGCCGAGGCCACCGGCCTGACCGCCCTGCGCACCGCCCATCAGACTGCCCAGCATGCCGCCCATGCCGTTACCGCCCGAAGCCGAAGCTCCGGCGCCTCCCAGCATGCCACCCAGAGCGCCGAGCCCTCCGGTTCCGCCACCGGACTTCGCCGCCATGATGGCCATCAGGGCCGGCATGAGCGCAGCAGCGCCGCCGCCTGAACCGGACGTGGTGGAGTTCGCGGACTGACCGCCCACCTGACCCAGAATGCTATCCAACAGACCCATGGAGCCCTCCTTCGGCGGCAAGCGCCGCTTTCTCTTCTGGTGTCGTTTCATCGGCGGACGCCGTACCTCGCCAGTTGAGACGCTCGATGACCGCATGCTGACGTCGCAAGGTCACGGTCTCGCGCACTGCCTGGCTCTCCAACACGTGGCGGATGTGCACTTCTTCGACGAGGAAGAGCTGCTTGACGACCACAAGTCGCTCCTCGATCACCGGGACGATCGTGGTGTCGCCCTCGGCCCGGGCTTGAGGGGCCTCGTCGACGACACGGCCGACCGGCACTCGCGTGACCTCGACACGGTACCGGTCCAACTCAGCCTCGGCGACCGCCTCGGCGACCTCGGTGCGGGTCCCGACCCGCACGCCGCCGGTCGACACACGCCGCTTCGCGACAGTCAGACGTTCCTCGACGACCTGGAGGACGTCGTCGTCCTCTGTCGCGAGGGAAACGACATCGGATGTGCCGTCCGCGGACGGATCAAGAACGTCGAGGAGGACGGGTTTTCTCGGCTGTCCAGCGGGCACTTCTGACGTGTCGGACATGGTCGGACTTCGATCCTGATGAGGGTGACGTGTGCAGCCCGGCATCGCTGCCGGGCTGCAATCGCCGTGGCCTCCGGCGAGGAGCCGGAAACCGTATCTGGATCAGGCCGCCTTCCAGCGACGCATGGCCTCGGCGGCCGCGACGCTCAGCATGGCCTTGCCGTCCACCGACTTCACAAGGTCCGTCGGCAGCAGGTGGTGCTGGCCACCCGCCGCCGGATCCATGCGCTTCAGTTTCATCATGGTTCCGTCGATGCGGTCGACGACCCCGACATGCACGCCGTCGGAACCCACCACCTCGACGTCCTTCACGAGTCTCGACATGAAGGAGCCCGTCGCCGCGGTGCCCAGTGTGCGACCATCTTCGATGTCGACCTTGGTGGAGCGGACGGTGTCACGGATGGTCTCGGTGCGGTCGGACACGTCCTTGCGGATGCCGATCTCCTCGACGACGCGCGCAGTCTTGCCGACCACCGCCTCCTCGTCGATCTCCTCCATCTCGATGGTGCGCTCCTTGAAGGCGTCGGCGCTCAGTGCCGCGACGGGACGGTCGACTGCGTGGCGGTCGATGCTGACCGTCTCGTCGCGCAGGGTGACGTCCTCGGATGCGGCGGTCTCGACCATGTAGCTGTGCAGGCGGACCTTGCCGCGGCTGACGGCGCGCTTGCCCACGCTGAGACGCTCCTCGACGACTTGAAGCACGTCGTCCTTGCCGGAGACGGCGGCCGTCGTTGCGGAGACGACCGGCTTCGGGGTCAACGGTACGGGAGCCTTGGCGACGGGCGCCGGGACCGGGGCTACAACTGTCTCGGTGGTGACCACCTTGGTGACGGGCGCGGTGCCTGTCATGGCCAAACCGGCCGCGCCGACGCCAGCGACGCCGGTGGCAGCCATTCCGCCGCCGGTGGAGCCGCCTGTCCAGCCCTCGCTGCGCCAGGTCTCCTCATGCTCGTCGAGGTCGATGGAGCCGTGCTCCTCGACGATCGCAATGCTCTTGTCGAGTTGGGCGTCGGTGACGTGGGCGGTCAGCAGCACGTGGCCGCGGCGCACGCCCTCGGCGTAGGTGTGGTGGTCGTCGGTGCCGCCGAACATCTCTTCGAGCGAGGCCCAGAAGCCGGTCTTCTTCGTCGCCGAGCCGGTGTCGTCGCCGTACATACCGTACTCGTCCCGGGCGTTGTCGGGCGACACGGTGACGTCCGTCGCGGCCACGCCGGACTGGCGAAGCTTCGCCGCGGCACTGTCGGCGTAGTCACGGCTCTCGTAGAAGGCAGTAATCGTGTGCTTCTGTATGGTGGAAATCATGGTGTTCCCCTTTGATGTGCGAGTGGTGGAGGGTGGCGAGGCGGCGCCCGGAAACGGCCCGCATCTCTGGCTAGCTCCCGAACGGCGCCTGGCCGTCGTTCGGGTTGTCGTCGGTGACGTCAGGTCACTTTGCCGAGGTGCCGCGGACGCGCACCTCGCGGATGAACTGCGCAGTGACGGTCGGGTCGACCGTGCCGGCCTTGCCGCCGAACCAAGCCGCGATGGCGCCGAGGATCAGGGCGAGGCTGCCCAGCAGGGCGCCGCGTGACACGCTCTTGGCAGCGATGTCGGCCGCCTCGGCCGCTTGCTGCTTGGCCTGGGCGGCCTTGTCCCGGAACTGGGTCTCGTAGGCGGAGACGCGGGCGCGGGCCTGGTCAATGGGGACGTTCTGCTGCTTCGCCATCGCCTGGGCGACCTTTTCGCGGGCGTCGGCCATTTGGGCGTCGTCGCCGGACATCATGGCCTTGGCGAGCGAGGTGGTAGCATCCTTCATCGAAGCTGCCGTGTCATTGGCGGCCGGAGCCGACAGAGCCTGCTGCATGGCGCCGACCGGATCCGTGCCCTGCGACAGGGCAGGGACGGCCGTCTGGGCCGCAGTGCCGACCGCGTGGCCCACACCGCCGATGGCGCCACTGACGGTGTTGAAGGCTCCACCGATGAGGCCACCGACCGCCGTGGTGAGCAGATAGAAGACCACCAGCGTGGTCAGCGCCCAGGACGTCAGGCCGTGCCAGGCGCCGGTGGAGGCCTTCGGGCGACCCGACAGACGGCTGGCGATGTAGCCACCCACGAAGGCGGCGATAATGCTCGACAGCGCCCACCAGATACCCGCGCCGATGGAGAAGCCGCTGGCGGTCGGGTTATCGCCCGTCATCGGGTTCAGCGTGGACGCGCCAATGCCGACGCCGATCAGGTTGAGGATGAGCTGCGTCACCAGACCGGCGACGACGCCTGCCAGTACGCCACCCCAGGACACGTTGTTGAGCAGGATGGTGCGTGCGTCGTCAGCCGGAGATACTGGACTCAAGTTAGGCGTGTCTACGCCGCCGACAACGCGCGCACCCGAAGCTGGGGCGGGGTGATAATCTGACATGCACGGTATCCATGTGGCCGGTCTCGTTAGGAGCCATCGAACGTCGGCCACTGGGGCACGTCGGATGTCCTTCACAGCACCGCCCACGCCCTCGAAAGAACCGGACTGCTTCCTGCGTCGCAACGCCTGAACGATGCTCGCAGGTCCTCCACGATGAGGTGCATGCGCCGTTTGAACACCGTCTAGCGACACGAGGTTCCACGGCCGCGACGATGTTCTGCTGTTCCGGAACGCGCCAGATGAGTGGCGACCACCTTCGTCGGCCCACGTGGAATACTACTCGGGCCAGGGCGGCCCCGTGACAGGTGTCGCGCGCAGGTGTGCGTCCAATCAGGTGTTGCTCTATGGCCCCCACGTCGTGCCGCCGAGCATTCCGTCTTGCACCGTACTGGAGGCCCGTCCTGGGGAAGTGTCGACCGGATAACGTCCCCTTCGGGCCGGGCGCGCCGGAGGGAATCGCTTCGGAAAAACGCTACCTGGGTCGGGACGGAGGTAAGCGGAACCAAGCACGAACCTCCGGATGCTCAGGTTCGCGTGAGCCACCAAACGGACACTACGAAGGTTTGCAAGCGTGCACAGACGCAGCAACTCGAACGAGGAGGCATGAACCCATGCTCCACACGGGCTACAACCCTTCGCTGGTGGCGCTGTCCATCGCCATTGCGGTGCTGGCCTCGTACACGGCTCTCGACCTCGGGGGACGGGTTCGAGGAGCCTCTCCGGGCGCGCGCTGGGGCTGGGTCGGCTCGGCCTCCCTCGCCATGGGCGGCGGCATCTGGGCGATGCACTTCGTCGGCATGCTGGCCTTCGAGATGGCCATGCCGGTCGTCTACGGCGTCCGAGTGACCCTCCTCTCGTTCGTCGTCGCCATGGGATCGACGGGTGCGGCCTTCGCCTGGGTAACCCGCTCTGGGGCACGCCCGCGTGACATCCTGCTGAGCGGTCCCCTGATGGGCGTCGGCGTTGCAGCGATGCACTACACCGGGATGGCCGCGATGCGGGTCCCGGGCAACCTCGCCTACGACCTTCCTGTCGTCGCCGTGTCGGTCATCATCGCCGTCACCGCGGCCACGGTCGCCCTGTGGCTGACGACGCGGCAGAACGACGTCTGGCAGAAGGCGTTGGCGGCCTGTGTGATGGGACTGGCCGTCGCGGGTATGCACTACACCGGCATGGCTGCGGCGACATTCACCGAACAGATGCACGGGGCCGCCGCGGCCCAGCCGTCCGGCGTCGGGCTCGGACAGCAGAACCTCGCCCTCTACGTCGCCGGGGCGACCTTCCTGATCCTGTTCCTGGGCATGTTCGCCTCCGCCGTCGACCAGCAGCGCATCGGCCGCGACCTCCACGCCAGCGAGGCTCGCTTCCGCGTCGCCGCGGAGACGGTCGGCGACATCATCTGGTCAACCGACGCGGGAGGGGAGATGCGGGGGACACAGGCCTCTTGGCGACGGTTCACCGGGCAGTCCGCGGCCGAGTGCCAGGGCGATGGCTGGACCGCCGTCCTCCACCCCGATGACCTGCAACCCACGCTGTCCGCATGGCGCCGCGCGGTCCGGGCGAGGCAGCCCTTCGCCTTCGAGCACCGGGTGCTACGCGAGGATGGCGTCTACCGGGTCTGCTCGGTCCGAGCCGCGCCGGTGACGAGCCTTGACGGCGAGACGTTCGAATGGGTGGGGGTGCATGAGGATGTCACCGAGCGCCGAGAGTTCGAGACGGCGCTGACCGACGCCCGGGACGCGGCCGAGCGGGCCAACGAGGCGAAGAGCCTGTTCCTGGCCAACATGAGCCACGAGTTGCGGACGCCGCTGTCCGCCATCATCGGCTACGGCGAGATGATGAACGAGGAGATCGACGACGGCGCCGAGGCCACGGTCCTCGTGGGAGACTTGGGTAAGATCCAGGCGAACGCCCGCCACCTGCTCGGCCTCATCAACGACGTGCTGGACATCAGCAAGGTCGAGAGCGGCAAGATGGATGTCTACGCCGAGACGTTCGACATCGCCGCGATGGTGGGCGAGGTGGCCTCGGGCGTCACGGGACTGATGGCGCATAAGGGAAACCGGTTCGTCCTGGACCTGCCCACGGGCGGCCTCGGCAGCGCCCACACCGACGTCGTCAAACTGCGCCAGATCCTTCTGAACCTGCTCGGCAACGCGGCCAAGTTCACCGAGGCGGGCACCGTCACGTTGTCGTGCCGTCGTGAGGCGGGGAGTCCCGACCAACTCGTGTTCCGCGTCGCGGATACCGGCATCGGCATGACGGACGCGCAAGTGGATCACCTGTTCCAGCGCTTCCACCAAGCAGATGCGTCCACCACAAGGAAGTTCGGGGGGACAGGCCTCGGGTTGGCGCTCTCCAAGGCGTTCGGGACGATGCTGGGCGGCGACTTGACGGTTGACAGCGCTCCCCCGGCCAGGGCAGCACGTTCACCGCCCACCTGCCGGCGATCTACGTCGCCAAAGGACCAGAACCTCGCGAGACCTCGACTGCTGCACGGAAGGCGGCGTAGCGCGGAAGTATGCGTCGCGAGCGTTGCACCATCTGCAGCCGGTTGAGAACGGGTCCTTGTATTTTCCTTTGCCGAGTTCCCAGATGGCACGACACGATGTCGTGTCGGAACGGGAGGGTGCCGGTGTCCGTCCCGACCGTAAAGCGGGTAGGTCGTTCGATGGTACTCCCGTCTGGCCAGTCACGTTAACCTCCGAGGCGTCAGGCGAACGCCCGCATCGCAGGAGTCCACGACGTTGTCCGATCCGAAAGCGTCGATGTCCGATGTGGAATTGATCCCCCAGCCGAGATCCGACGTGGAGGTCCACCACGACAGGAGCTTTCCAGACTCCGCCCAGTTGCTCGAAGCCTTTGGAGATAGCGTTTACGGGGTGGACCGTCATGGTCGCTGCACGTTCGTCAACCGGAAGGCGTTGCGTCTGCTTGGCTACGAGGCGGCGGACGACCTGCTCGGACGCCACATGCACGATCTCATCCACCACACCCGGCCGGACGGCTCCGCGTATCCCGCGCACGACTGCCCGCTGCTGCGCACCTTCGTGGACGGCGAACCGGTCCTGCTCGACGACGAACTGCTCTGGCGCCGCGACGGGACGTCGTTCTTCGCCGAATACTCCTCCCACCCGGTGGTGGTCGATGGCGCTATCGTGGGCAGCGTCATCCGGTTCGAGGACCTGTCCACGAAGCGCCAGGGTCGTCAGCGGCTGGCCGTGCAGCAGCAGGTCAGCCAGATCCTGGGCGACGACGTCGAGGTCTCCGAAGCGCAGAACCGGGTTCTCGCCGCGATCGGCTCCGGCTTCGGCTGGGATGCGGGTGCCATGTGGCTGACCGACGCCGAGACGATCACCATCGGGTGGGACTGGACGACCCCAGGCCTGTCCAGCCTCGATGATGGAGATGCCGACCGGGGCCTGGCGGATGACCGTGTCGAGGAACCCGCGCTGCATCCGCAGTTCGGCCTCGCTCTCGCGGACCATGGTCTCCGCCTGCCACGACGCGGTGATGTCGCGCGAGATGGAGAGTAGCTTCTCCGGCCGGCCGTCGGCGCCCATGATGGCGGTGACCTGCACGTCCCAGTGCCGGGGCGTCCCGGCCACCGTGTCGGCAGGTCCCTGGAACCGCCCCACGCCGCCGGCCTTCGCGGTCGCCAGCGCCGACTCGGCTTTCCCACGCTCCGGCCCCAGCCAGAAGTCGGGCCAGGGGCAGCCCCTGACGGCGTTGAAGTCGCCGACCTCCATGACGCGCTGACCGCCCTCACTCATGAAGACGAGGTTGCCGTCGAGGTCGAGGACCTTGATGCAATCGGACGAGGAAGCGAGGACGCTGCGCATGAACTCGGCGTCCGCCCGCTGCCGCTCCTCGGCGCGGCGCTGTTCGGTGCGGTCCCGCAGCACCTTCACGAAGCCGACCGCGGCCCCGTCCTCGTCTCGCAGCACCGTCATCTCGCCGACCGCCCAGAAGCGCTCGCCGCCCTTGCGCTTGTGCCAGCGTTCGTCGTTGCCGCGACCGGTGTCGAGCGCGTTGCGCATCTCGGTCGCGACGCGGCCCGTCACGGACGCCCGACGAGGAGCCCGAACGAACAAGGCTCCTCCTCGGCGCGCGTCGTCTCATTTAGCTGGTACGATATATTTCGCGTTGAAGGGGCGTCGTGCGTTACAGTCCAACAATGACTTCGACTCTCATCGGCTACGCCCGCTGTTCGACCGACAAGCAGGACCTCGCGGCCCAGCGGGCCGCCCTGATCAGTCTCGGGGTGGCCTCGGACCGGATCTACACGGATCATGGCTTCACTGGCACCGACCGGAAACGGCCAGGCCTGGACCAGGCGCTCGCGGCCGTACGCGGCGGCGACACGCTTGTCGTGCCGAAGCTCGACCGGCTCGCTCGGTCAGTCCCGGACGCCCGGGCGATCGGCGACGACCTCGCCGCGCGCGGCGTGCGGCTCCAACTCGGAGCCAGCACTCACGACCCCGCCGATCCCATGGGTAAGCTGTTTTTCAACATCCTCGCTACCTTCGCCGAGTTCGAGTCCGACCTCATCCGCATGCGCACCCGTGAGGGCATGGCGGTGGCCCGCGCCAAGGGAAAGCTGAGGGGGAAGCAGCCCAAGCTGTCGGAGCGCCAGCAGAAAGAACTTGGCCGCATGCATAAGACTGGCGACTACTCGATCAGCGACCTCGCCGAACTGTTCTCGATCTCGCGGCCGACCGTCTACCGGACACTCGACCGGCAAGCGTCAAGTCCAACCGAAACGGCGAACGGTTCGCGCGACGCCATCCGCGTGTGACGGGACCGCTCCGCTGCCCGTCGACGTTTCTGAGGCGATTCGCATGCCCGATCTCGCCAGGACTGATCCTCGTCGCGCCTTCATCGCCGATACAACGTCACTGATCCTGTTTTTCACGACGACAGGAATCATTAACGAGCGCTTCGTCGCGGGCATGGCGTGGGATCAAGTGCTCCATGCTCGGCTGCTCGGGGCAGCGCTCATGCTCCCCGTTGGGCGCCCGTACGGTCTCTGGCGTGACTGGCTTTTGCGGCGCGCCGGGCCAGGCCGGCTTTCCCAGGTGCTTTGGGACAGCTTCGCCTTGGTGAGCTTCCAGGTGCCGATTTATGCGGCGATCATCGCGGTCAGCGGCGCATCCGGACGGGGACTGCTCATGGGCGTCTTGGGGGCCACTGTCATGATGCTGATCCTGGGCCGCCCCTATGGAGCCTTTCTCAACGGGATCAGGACATTGTTCGGGCTCCCCCTCGCGCAGATAGACCGGTGAGCTTCCATGGTCGATTTGATGGCATTGCCTTCGGCCACTCGCTTCGGCGCTGTTTGGATGCGCGCGAGCGGCCTGCGGCGACGTTCGTCCCAGTCGGCCAAAGGTGGTGTAATGCACCGCGGTAGAGCGGGTGATGGCCGTTTCGGACTAGCCCCGTTCGCGAAGGTCCAGGGCCTCCCGTCGCTGATGGGCGTCAAGGGATTGCTCGTCCATGGACATCCGGACCCAGCCGATGACGTCCATAATCGGTCTCGGTTTCGCACCGGAAATTCGCACAAGCTAAGCGACGGATACAAGTGGGCCGGGATTGGCGTGCGAAATTCGTGATTTTTGCACGGCGGTTAGTACAAGGTTTGCTGCGAGAAGGCTCCTGGCGCAGCAATATTCAATGACTGGGGATGAAGCCGGGCAACCCAGGATGTTGCTGGCCGGCAGGGCGCAAGCTGCAACGGGAAAGAGGTGCTCGAACGTTGTGAAACGCAGCAAATCCTTGCAAATCCTCATGGAAAATACGACTGTGCGTTGTCACCCGGCGTGACGCCCTTCGCCGCCATCCGCATACGGTCCATGTCTCCCATCAGCACTCCACTCGGATACCTGAGCGACAATGAAACCAAGGTCGACTACCTCAATAACGAGGCAATAGCTTCGACCATATTGCGGCTTATCACGGCCAAGTCGGACAGTCCGATCACGGTCGGCGTGCATGGAGACTGGGGTGCGGGCAAGTCCAGCGTTCTCGAGATGATCGAGGCATCGCTCAAAGATGACCAACGCACCCTTTGCCTCAAGTTCAACGGCTGGCAATTCCAGGGGTTCGAGGATGCCAAGATCGCCTTGATCGAGGGAGTTCTTCATGAACTCTCGGAAAGTCGTTCGGTCCTGACCAAGGCGAGCGACGCAATGGTACGTGCCTGGGGCTGCCTCGACAAGCTCAAGGTCCTCTCGGGCGTAGCCAAGCTCGGGGTCGCGATGTCGACGGGGTTGCCAATGCATGTGTCGGGCATCGCGGACCTCGTCACCTCGGTCGGGGACCGTGCCGTCGACATCGTCTCGAACGCTGATGACAGGAGTGGGATCGTCGAAGGGTTCGACGGTGCGGTGAGGGAGGGGGCCAAGTTCGGGAGGCCGAGCGCGCCGACCGCAATCGCGGGGTTTCGCAAGGCCTTCAAGGACGTCATCAAGAAGGCCGAGATCGACCGCTTGGTGGTCCTGGTCGACGACCTTGACCGATGCCTGCCCGAGACGGCCGTGCAGACCTTGGAGGCGATAAGGCTGTTCGTGCTCATGGAGAAGACGGCTTTCGTCGTCGGCGCCGACGAGCGCATGATCGAGTATGCCGTCCATCGGCACTTTCCCAACCTACCGCAGATGGAAGACTCGCAGGGCTACGCGCGCGCCTACCTCGAAAAGCTGTTGCAGGTCCCGTTCCGCATCCCGGCCCTGGGCGAGACCGAGACCCGGATCTACGCCACGCTCATGCTGCTTGGAGCCGTCATCGACGCCCCTGAGCGTTTCGATGCACTGCTCGGGCTGGGGCGTCAGGCCCTGCGTTCCCCTTGGGATCCAGACGTGTTCGGGGACGCGTCCATCAGGGCAGCCCTCCCCGACATCAGCCAGGAAGAGTCGACCGCCATCGTCATGGCGGAACGGATCAGCCCTGTCCTCGCCGGCGGGACCAAGGGTAACCCGCGCCAGATCAAACGCTTCCTGAACGCCCTGACGTTGCGGCTGGCCGTCTCCGACGCTAGGGGGTTCGGGACCGCGGTTGAACCCGGCCGCTTGGCGAAGATCATGCTCGCCGAGTTGTTCCTCCCCGAGAGCGTCTTCGGCCACATCGCTTCGTCCGCGGCGAACTCGTCGGACGGTATCTGCCCCGAGTTGGCCGAGATCGAAGAGGTTGCCAAGCTCGGAAAGGCCCCCTCCCTAGACGAGGAGGATTTGGTTTCGTCCGACGACGGTGTGCCGGAGCCCGAGGAGGTTGCCGCTCCGCCGGAACCTGCAGGGAAGGCAGAGCGCAATCCGACCGTGTCAGACTGGCGGATGCGCCCGGAGGTCATCAGGTGGGCCGCGGTCCAGCCCGACCTGCAAGGTGTCAATCTCAAGCCGTACCTGTTCGTCATCAAGGACAAGAGGAATTACCTCGCCACGTCGGCGCCGTTGTCACCGAAGCTCCGAGACATCGTCGCGAGGCTGGCTACGGGCAGTGCGAACTCGGCCAAGGCACGGCCGCTCCTACAAGGGCTTTCGCCCGCCGAAGTCGACTCGGTCTTCTCGGCGCTTCGCGGCCAAGTGCTTGCGGCGCAGACCTTCGATACCAAACCGGTTCCCCTCGTCGGCATCGGCGTCATGGCCGAGGTGTTTCCCGCCTTGGGCGGCAGGTACGTCGACCTGCTCGGGGATCTTCCGGCGGCGCGGTTAAACGCCTGGGCCACGGCCGGACATGGTTTCCTCGTCGGCCCGGCCCGTGAACGTTACGACCGCCTCCTGACCAGGTGGTCTGCTTCCGGGAATGCGCGCCTCAAGCGGGCCATCGAGATTATGCGGCAAACCCCGACACGTTCGTCGAGGAAGACCTGAGATGGGGACCTCGACGCCGTTTGGTGGCCCGAAGAACTCCAACCCTCTTGTGCCCAGCTTTCTCCAGGAACCGGGCGATACGCCCTTGGTGGACACACAGGCTGGGGAGGACCAGCCCCAGGGGCCGCCTGCACCCATCCAGCCGCTCGCGGACGTCCTGAGGCGTTTCCAGGGCGGTCGTCGCAGCTCCAATGACTACGCTCGGTCAGGCGCGCGGGATAGCCAAGCGCGCGGGCGCGCCCTGCGCTCGTATGTGCGGCGTGCGGGTGGCGGTGCCGCCGGCACCTCAAGGCGCATGGCCGTCGAGCGGAGGGCGACGGCGACCCTGGCGGGGATCCTGTCCAGGGCCGAGACGAATGCCGGCGGCATCCGCGAGGTGGTCCGAGCCCTGGACCTCGGCATCTTGGCTGACGCCCCCATCGAGGCTGTGTATGCAGCCCTCGTCGACGTCATCTGCCCACCGGACGGGGACCTCGACGACGCCCAAGCCAGGGAAGCTTACCTGGAAGCCGTAGCCGAGGTCATGGACGAGGGATACGAGGACATCGAACACCCCTCAGCCGAGACCGTCAACGCCATCCTCGGAACATACATCACTAACGTGATCCACATCCGGGTAGTCAACGCCATAGCCAACGGGATGGTGACGCTGCCGGGCGACGTGGCGGAGGTCATGGCCGTGGAAGCCGGCATGAGAGACTTCATCGGCGGCTGCGTGAGCGACGCGTTGCGGGAGTTCTCCGTTCCGATGCCGGTGAACGACATCCAGGCGAGGATCGACGACCTGTACGAGCGCGCCATCCAGATCGTCGACCACCGCGCCGACGCGGAAGCCGAAGGGGACAAGCGATGACCCGCTACGTGCTAGCCGGGCATTTCGGCCCCGGCGACCGGACGGTGCCGGACCATGACGTCTCCGATACCGTGCAGCCTTTCGACCTCGTGGCGGGTGATCGTGCCCTGCGCTTTGGGATCGGAAGCGCCCTTCGCCACCTGTTGGCCATGGGGTTGTCCCCCAGCGAGGTCGGGTTGGACCTGCTGGTCGTCGCCGCGCACGTCTACGCGGCGGACACCCGCATCACCCGGGCCGCAGCATCACAGGACGGATGGACACGCGAGATCGACCTCGTCATCCCGGTCTCGGACGAGCGACTATGGCGCGCTGCCGCACCGATCCTCGACGGGATGCTGCGCTTCCTGACCGGCGATCATTGGCGATGCTCGTTCCGTCCCCGTCATACGGACTTCTCGAACTTGGCCGGGCCCAGAAGCGCGTCGGCGGACGCGTCATCGGTCGATGGCGTGTGCCTCTTCTCCGGCGGCCTGGACAGCCTGATCGGTGCCATCGACTGCCTTGCCGAAGGACGGCGTCCCCTTTTCGTAAGCCATGCCGGCGAGGGCGCGGTCAGCAAGCCCCAGCGTGAACTGTTCGGCATGCTGGAGGCAGGGACCAGGTCGGCGGAGCGCCCGAACGCCCCCTTGCGCCGACTGCGCCTCGCCATGTCGTTTCCCCGGGGCCTCTTGCCCGGCGTCGGGGGCGAGAACTCGACGCGGAGCCGGTCCTTCCTCTTCCTCGCGAGCGGCGCGTTCGCCGGTTCCTCGCTAGGCAAGCCGTTCGAGGTCACCATCCCGGAGAACGGCTTCATCGCCCTGAACGTGCCGCTCGACCCGACGCGGCTCGGCGCCAACAGCACGCGCACGACCCATCCGTTCTACCTGCACAGGTGGGATGATTTCCTCAGGACTATCGGCATCGACGGCATGGTTCGCAACCCGTACTGGGACAGGACCAAGGGCGAGATGGTCCGAGGCTGCGCGCGTCCCGGCCTCTTGCGTGAGTTGGTGCCGACCTCGGTATCGTGCGCCCACCCGTCCTTGAGCCGCTACCATGGTGACCGTTACGCCCACTGCGGCCACTGCGTCCCTTGCCTCATCCGGCGTGCGGCCATCCAACATGCGTGGGGAGCCGGTGGGGACCCGACCGGGTACCGCCTTCCCGACTTGAAGCTCGAGGCTCTGAACCCATCGAAGGCCGAAGGTCTCCAGGTCCGTGGCTTCCAGTATGCCATCGCCAGGCTCGCGGGCCGCCTTGAGGTCGCCCGCGTCCTGATCCACAAGCCGGGTCCGCTCCGCGAGGATGCCGAACGGGTGGAGGATTTGGCCGGCGTTTATCTTCGAGGCATGCACGAAGTCGAGCGCCTCCTGACCGGCGTCCGCACACGCCCGCCCGTCATGCCGGAGCCGGCATGACGTCCCCCCTGGTCGACTTCCACTGTCACCTCGACCTTTATCCCGATTTTGCGGACTTGGTACGGGAGTGCGAGAAGCGTCGCGTGCTCACGCTCGCGGTGACGACGACGCCCCAAGCCTGGACTCGAAACCGAGAACTGGCGTCGGCCACGAAATACGTCCGGGCGGCCCTGGGGTTCCATCCGCAATTGGTCGGGGAGAGGTGGCGGGAGATCGATCTGTGGCTACGGATCCTGCCGGAGACCCGCTACGTCGGCGAGGTCGGGCTCGATGCCGGGCCTGCCCACTTCCGCACCCTGGACAGGCAAAAGGAGGTTTTTCGCACCGTCCTCCAGGCCTGTGCGGCGGCAGGCGACAAGGTCCTTTCCGTCCATTCGCTCAGGGCCGTGAAACCGACGCTCGACATGTTGGAGGAGCACCTCCCCCTGGGACGGGGCAAGGTCGTCCTGCACTGGTTCACCGGCACACAAGCAGAGGCCCGGCGAGCGGTCGGGTTGGGATGCCACTTCTCGGTCAACGCCCCGATGTTGAGGAACGAGCGCGGGTGTAAGCTGGTGTTTGGGCTCCCTCCGGAGCGCCTGCTCACGGAAACCGACGGACCGTTCACGGAGGAGGCAGGTCGACCGTGCCGCCCCTGGGATGTCGCGACGACGCTCGGACTGCTCCAGCACCAAATCCCGTCAGGATTGGTGGCTGCGGACCTGGTTGCCTCGAACCTAAAGGCGCTACTCGCCCCAGGGGTCATTGGACGCTGACCGGCATCCGCGGCACGCTGGACCGGCGGTCCCTTCAAGGCCGATGCGCCTCGCACTGGCACCCGCCGCACTTGGCCGCCTCGGATGACATCGCGACATGCCCGAAAGGCGGACGACACATCGCGCTATGGCACTCTCGCCACACCAAGCGCCGAAGGGCAACCACCGGGTAGCCAGAGGTACGCGTCGGGCCAGGACCGCAGGTCGTGCGATTGAGATCACATTGGAGCGACAGCTTCCGTCGGCAGGCTTCGAGCAGGGTGGCATGATGGGCTTCGATCGGATCGCCCCCCCTGCCCACAGGCCCCTCCCACGCGCGGCGACGTGGCGCTTCATGACGGAGCTGCGCCGCCGCGCCTGGGACCCTCCCGTGGACAGCCGGGACGATCACACAACCGTCGTAGCCGGCCTCGACCGAAAAAACGATCCGGTTAGGGTCACGAAGGTCGCGAGGCAACAAGCCGACCGGCCCCTCACGGCTACATCGCCATCCCGCGCGTGAGTGCCATCGCCGGGATGGCTGCCGAAGCCGACGCCAGCATCGGACGGGACACACATTGGCCTCTGCAATGCCCTCCGGCGCTCGACGAACGCAACCTGCGAGCCTATGGGGCCCCGCGGCAACGGACGGCATCGAACCGTCCGGGTGTACGATCGCGGGAGGGCGCCCGTATGGAACCGTCGGCCGCGGCCTCGCACGCCGTACGCGTGAGAGGGACGGTCACGGTACCAACTCGACAGCCGTCATGACGTTGACGGGCTCGACGGCGTTGGCCGTCCGGCCCACGCACGCCCGGCAAGGCCTCCAGCGGCATGACGGCAGAGACCGGCCCCCCGGGCGTAGAGAAGCGCAAAGCGTCGGCAGCACGATCGCCCTGAGCGGTGGCACCCGGAATGCGGGCTTGCGTGCTGCGTCTCGCGGTTTGATGATTCGCGGCAGGAGCGTCGCGGTAGGTCCAAACCTGCTCGAACAACAACCGCGATGGCGCCGGATCAGGACGGTGATCCGGCTTTCGCAGGCTTCGGAAGGTGGGCTCCGGGATGGCGGACCCGACGCCAAAGGCCAAAGCGGAGCCCCTCACGGGCGGACCTCTACGCGAAATTGTGGCCCACGAATCCACCCCCGTGCGCAGTTTCCAGGGCCACAAACCCTTGCGAACAAAGCACGAACCGCTGATCCTCAATCCAATGGGACCACAACCCCCGATTCGCTGGGACCACGACCGAAGAGAAGAAAACAAGTGAAGTGAAGTGGTGCAAGCCATGTGGGCTGCGCCCACAGCATGCCAGGGGGAGTGCCTCCCCCGTGGACCCCCTCGGAGGCTGGATGTGACGCGAAGCGAACTGATCAAGTTCCGGACCACTCCCCGGATGAAAACCGCACTGAGCGCGGCGGCGCGGCGCGCCAACATGACCACCTCGGACCTGCTGCGCGGCTTGTCCGGGCAAATCGTCGAGGGTCGCAGCGCCGACGGCCGGGTCCGCGCCGATATGGCTGCGGTCCGTACGCTCGCCAATCGTCTCCTTGCATGGGCGGACCGGGCGTCTTGTGACGAGGAGCGCGATCTCGGCCTCATCGTTAGGCTGGCGAACCAACTGCACGAGATGGCGGCACGGCACCTCGGCCCACCGTCATGATCATCAAGAGCGACCGCGTCGCCACCATCGCATCCAAACGGCGGCTGATTGACCACCTCTTGCACGGCGAGGAAAACGACGCCGTCGAGGTGCTGCAGGGCGGTGAGCGAGACCTCCTCGACGCCTGGAGGGACGCTCGCAATCATGACGCCCCCAAGGCCTTGAGGGTCTGGATCCTTGCCCCGCGCGAGGAGACCACCCGCGAGCAGGCTTTCGAGATCCTGAAGTCCATAGCGAGCGAGTTCCGGTTTGACATCGCGCTCGCGACGGTTGTGGAGCACGAGAAGCAACGGGCAGTGCCGGGTGCGTTCAACCGCCACTGGCATATGGCTATCGGCGAGGTCGATCCGGTGACCGGTCGAGTGCTGTCGTCGAGCCACGATCACGCTCGTCACGAGTTCATCGCTCGTCTATCGGAGGCACGGCTCGGTCACTCCTTCACGCTTGGGGCCCATACGAAGGCTGTGCTGGCTCGGCTACGCCGCGAGGGCAATTCGGCAGTGGCCGACGCCCTCGATACGGCGTTCGCGATGCAGTGTGCGGAGCGACCCCGCGAGGCGTTCACCACGGCTCAACACCAGGCGGCGAAGCGTGGCGGCGTTGACCTGCCGGCAATGCGAGAGGTCGTCGGTACCGCGTGGGCGTCCTCGACCTCACTCGCCGGACTCACCGTCGCCCTGGAAGCAGCCGGCCTTAGCCTTTCGCCCGGCGACGTCGAGGGCGAGTGGACCGTGACACAGGAAACGACCTTACTGGGCTCGCTACGGCGGCTGACTAAAACCCGCAAGGCTGCATTCGCGGTTAAGATGAAGGAGTTGATCGATGCCGACGCCCACAAACCCGGAAGTGAAACCGATAGGACTGACGATCCTGGACGAGATCGAACAAACGCAGCGCGAGATATTGATACTACGCAAGTTCGCGGAGACGCTGGCACTGCCGATGAAGGGCGAGCGGGAGAGCTTCATGTCGGCCGTCCTAACCCTGTTGAATCTGCTGGTGGCAGGGACGGAGCAGACGCACGCGAGTCTGCGGGCGTTGCATCAAGCGATCACGGAGCCCGGTTTCACCGCCGCGATGAGGGCGGCGATGAACGACAATTGATCATCACGGAGATGTCGGGCTGTGTCCGCGCCGTCTCGCAACTGGTCCTGCGAGCAGACGTCGTTGCCAAACCTGCCGTGTCAAGGGTTCACACCGTTCTCGACCGCTATACGGCGAACGAAACAGCAGCATTGAAGCATAGACCGAAGATTTCAGCCCCATCGCTTGACGCAATGTTGGTCGAAATCAAGGCATTGCAGGAGCAGAGTGACGCGTTAGGCGAGGAGAGTCTGAGGATCACCGACGAAATAGGCCGGCTTCTCAGTGCAAAGGACACTAGAGAGCGGTCATTCTGGGCTCGCTGGTCGCGATCCCCAGATTTCGACGTAGAGATCAAACGACTCAAGTTCGAGCGTATACAAGTCGAAGCGAAGCGCAGCAGGGCACAGCGCACCCTTCAGAAGACCACTTTGGCCGAAGCGTCCCTTCGACGAGCGCATAAGGAAGCGGTCATCACCGCCTCTGCTGAACATGATCGAGCCTCGAAGCTGTCTAAGTTTCGCCTCGCCATCTACGATCGCGCGCGGAAGCTGTTGGAGGCCTGGCCGGCACTGGCGCATTGCGGCATCCAACGGGTCCACGCCATGGCGTGGCGCGTCGAAAAGCTGCGGGAGAAGGGCTGGGACCCAGGATCGCAAGCAAACGATCTCAGGATGCGCTGACTGCCTGAGCGGTCGCGATCGGTTAGCCACGTTTCGAGGACCGTCGGCAACATGGCCCCCTGCAAAGCTTTGAGCAAGGGGGGTGAGTCATACTGGCATCAACAACGGAAACCTTGGCGGCCATTCACGGCCGTGGGTGTGCTGCGCTATCCAGGAGCAATGTGCTGCCCGTGGTGCGTTGGCAAAGTCTATCAAAGGCATGCGATCGTGACTCTAAACGAAACAGGGGAAGTGCGGGATTCGTGGTATCTGTCGAGGGATGAGCGAGATAGAATTGACCTGGCCCTTGCTCAACGTTTGCTCGATCTTAAGAGAGAACCATACGTTGTTGTTAAAGACGGGTCCTCTGAACTGAAGAATCGGAGCGTGTTTGCCTCAGTTGCGTATGCGCGGGCCGGAGAGCAAGCTAAAAGGTTCTCCGAATTGTTTCCGAGCGCCCAAGCCAAATCTCTTCGACACGTGACTTTGAGACACAGTTATCAAGGCGGAATGCTTGACACAATCAGAGCGATGTCCGCAACGTTTAATAAAACTGTCTCATATTGCATTCGACAAAAACTCGCCGTCCCCCAATTGACTACTGTTCACATTCGGATTCGCCCGGACCACACTAACGACATTCATTTTCACGGACTCTGGAGCATCGAAGCAGACAACGTCGCAGAACTCAAACGAACTCTGGAACTAGCATTCACGCCTGTCTGGATTGAGCCAGACCTAGTGGGAAGCCCGAAAAAGGCATGCTTCTACATCTGCGCCAGAATTATGGATCATGGCATGATGGAGCATTGGAGCGATGCAAAGTTGGCGGAGGTTTGGGATCTTCCGAGCAGAACACGACTCATTCGTCCAGCAGGCAGTTTCCGCTCGGATGAGTCTGGACCTTCGATTGGTCCGAGGCCGTCGCCATCCGGCTCGAATGCTGAGATCCAACCTATGGTCCAGAGGTTGCGCTGTCGGGTGCCTATCGGGGTCGATGTCTCGACACCTACAGTACGCCCCTCTCTTCCAGAACTTCCCTTGGATGGACCGACTTTGGGGCATTTGGGTTTTGTCTTCTACCTCCTGGAGCGATTTATGGAAGGACCGAACAGTCTGGAGAGATGGTGCCGAGCCTCGTGGAGGAGTTACGAAACCGCGCTTGAGGCGATCAGGACGGTGCAGGGCTTTGCTGATTGGGAGCCGCTGTTCACCGAGAGCCAAGTTCCTGACGGACTCTGGAACATAACCGACGAGGGCCGTCGAGTGTGGACTCGTTATCACCAGACCGTTGACGCCGTCTTCAATATGTTCCCCTAATCGACCCCCTGCCGTCGTCCTGAAAGGCAGAAACCCATGTGCCTGCGAGAGCAGGTTCCGATATCCTAACGTGACGCAGGAAGCCGGTAAACCCGAGCCTAGCAACTATCGCTTCGTCGAGGAGCATCGAACGATCGGGGGCTTGGTAATGCTACCACGCGAGCCTACCAACGGCTGCTGTCGATGCGGTGAGCGACCGCGACACCAGGGGGCCCATGGCCACGGCACAGACGATGCCTCGACCGACGTGGATCCTGCCCATCGCTCTCACGGCTTTCGCCTTCTCGGCACCCTGGCCGTCGGCGAAGGCCCATATCGAACCCGCCGCGAACGTCGTTCCAGAGACTGTCCGGACCCCGCATGGCGGCTTCAATCGGCTGACCGTGAGCGTTACCGTTTGCGAGCCTCGAACGATCGATGCGCGACGATCGACGACGTGATGATCGATACCGGGTCGGCGGGCTTGCGGCTGGAGTCTTCGGCCGTTCCCCCGTTCCTGCGGCTCCCGGCGTTCTCCAGAGCCGATGGCAAGCAGCTCGCCGAATGCCTGCGGTTCGTCCATGACGACGCCTGGAGGCCCTTGGTCCGAGCCGACCTGCACATGAACGGAATGATGGCGGCTGACCTGCCCATCCAAATCATCGCGGACGACGGACGGCCCCAGCCAACCGCGTGTCCCGTCTCCACCACGAAGGCGACGTCGAATGGATACCGGATTGGGAAGCCGGTTTTCCGGAGGCGCGGATCCTCGGACAGCGGAGCATATGCCGTGCCCGAGTGCTCGTCGACCGCGTCCTCGAACTGAGGGTCATGCGACCGCACCATCGTTCGCTGGGAATGCGCTGCCGGCGACACCTGCAGTCTTCGTGGCCAGCAGGGAGCGCCTCCGCTCCGCCGTGGCCACGCGCTTGGCGCTTCGCGCCCGTCTCGCAGGGGTGTCGGGCGGAGCCCCGACCGGCGCGGCAACCTCGTACCGTGGAAGTTTCCGGACCTCTGTCCAAAGGAACTCCCGCGACAGGCCACCATAACCCTCGCCGACCGTCTTCGTCGCGTGACCAGCCATGCCCTCGCGGACTTCGTGGTCCATTTTCACATTACGCGCCGTGGTCTTGAACCGGTGTCGCCAGCCATGGTTCGGGTCCACGTTGGGATCGTCCACCCCAAGCTCGCGGACCCATCGGGCGATCCTCTCGCCGACCTTCCTGAACGGCTGGTTCTGCTCGGATCCTTTCCGGGGACGCTCTCGCTCGTAGAACAGCGGGCCGCCTCCACTGGAGCGCACGAACTCGGCGAGACCCTGTTCCGCGAGATGGGGGTGGAGGACCACGTCACGCGCCCGGTTGCCCTTCACCGTGCCAGCGTCCGGCGTGATGCGCATGATCAGGACCTCATCGCCGCCCACGCGCTCCAGCACGATGTCCTGGCTCCGAAGTTGAGTCACTTCGTTGACCCGGGCTCCAGTGTAGGCACAGATCCACGGCACCCAACGCTTGGCGGCGGCGAGCTTGGCAGGGGTCTGCGGATCCGGTAGGCGCAAGGTTTCCGAGAGGATCAGCCGGGCGTGCGCGTCGCCGATGTCGCGATTGCCCCGGGTCGGCTCGCTCTCGTAGACCTTCTCGCGCGCCACCTTGATCCCGGACGCCGGATTGATCGCCATCTTCCCCTCGTCGATCGCCCAGCCATAGAAGCTTCGGAGCGCGGCTATGTGGCCCTCCCGAACCGTCTTGTGGCTCAGGCCGGACGACAGGAGATCCCGCTTCCACTCACCGATCTCGATCGGCAACGCCGTGGACAGGTCGGGACGTCCGAAATGCGATTGGAACTTCGTGAGCAGCGGGCGCCAACGCTTCTGGGTCGCGATGGAAAGTTTGCGTTCGGACACGAAGGCATCCCAGTCGCCGTCGACGCTCAGGACGGGCGTTCCGGCACGGATCTTTCCCGCCTTTTCCTCGGAGGGAACGTATTTCGGGAAGGCATCGAGATCGAAGGCCTTACCGTAGTCGCCCATCGCGTTCCGCAACAAGGCCTTCTTGGCGATCACCTCGGCCTTCGCGCAGTCGATGGAGAGGTCGAACATATCGAGATCGTGGACGGCGATGCCGCGTTCGACCAGGAAGGCCCCCAACAGTTCGCCGACGACGGAGCCGGGAGACGAGATGCGCCCGCCCGATGGCTTTATGCGAGCCTCATCTCGCTCGATCGACCGCCTCATGTCCTCCGGCCGCCCCGGATCTTCCTCTCGGCGTGCCACGGACCAACGGCAGTACTCGCCGGCCAGGGCTTGGCGCTGCTTCCGGGTCATTCGTCCGGCCTCGGCCGCGAGCCGGGCCCAACGCTCGTTCAACTCGGCCAGGGCGTCGGCGAACCGGATCTTGGCCTCGGTAGGATCCTTGGTTTCGAGCGTACGCTGGTACAGCGCAGTTCCGAGCTTATCCCGGAGGGCTTGCGGAACGCGCCTCCGGACCCAGTAGACGCTCGTCTTGGGATGCTTCCACGGAGAGGGCATTTTGACGGCCATGTGTATCACCGATGTGTATCACTCGGCGTCCATCAAGCCCCTGAAATCGTCTAAGCTTCTGAAAGGAATACGCTAAATGAAGCGTTGGCGGAGAGGGAGGGATTCGAACCCCCGATGAGCTTGCACCCATGCCGCATTTCGAGTGCGGTGCATTCGACCACTCTGCCACCTCTCCGGGCCGAGCCGTGCCGACGGAGGCACGACGCTGAGTGTGCCAGCGCATTAGCATGGGGGAGGAACGGGGCACAAGGCTTTCCTCGGCGCCTGTCGCGCAAACGTCATGGCTCGCGTCAGCGTCCCACCCGCATGAGGCTCACGAGTCCGCCCGCCAGTGCCAGGGCGGCGCCGACGGCGAGGCCGAAGCGGGGTGCGACACCGGCGGGGGCCAGGGTGAAGAGAAGCGCCATGATGACGGCGCCGGCCGCCTGGCCGCATTGGCGCGCCGTGGCCTGCATGCCGCCCGCGGCGCCGCTGCGGGCGCGGGGCGCCGAGAGCAGCATGTTGCGGTTGTTCGGGGTTTGGAAAAAGCCGAAGCCGAGGCCGCTCAGCATCATGAAGGCGATCAGGGGTGCCAGGTTTCCCTCGAAGCGCCACAGCGATGCCAGCGTCAGGCCGAGCGCGAGGCAGAAGCCGCCGGCCGCGCAGAGCCAGGCCGTCGGGATCCGGTCTGCGCAGCGCCCCGAGATGGGAGCCGCCAGGGCCACGGTCAGCGGCCAGGGCGTGAGATAGAGGCCGGTGACGAGGGGGCTCTGGTCGAGCCCGTGCTGCAGATAGAAGGGCAGCGCCACATAGCTGACCATCTGGGCCGCGAAACAGCAGACCGAAGCCACCACGGAATATCGGAACGTGCCGCCGCGCAGGAGATCGAGCGGGATCAGCGGCGCGGCACGCGGCAACTCGCGGCGCACCAGGGCCACGAGGCTCGCCGCCGCCACGGCGAGCAGGGCCACGGCGGCGAGAGGGCGTGACGTCAGGAGATCGACCCCCACCACCAGCGGCCCGAAGACCGCGGCATTGAGCGCCACGCTGATGCGGTCGAGCCGGCGCCCGTGGCCCGGCGTCTCGGGCAGGGCACGGGCGGCGAGGAGCACCACCATTCCGATCGGCACGTTGACGGCGAAGAGCCAGGGCCAGGAGCCGACCGACAGGATGGCGGCGCCGAGCGTCGGGCCGGCGGCGGCGGACAGCGCCACTACGGTGGCATTGAGGCCAATGGCGGTGCCGAGCAGGCGTGTCGGGAAGGTGAAGCGCAGCATGGCGGCGAGCAGCGCCATGATGGCAGCCGCCCCGAGCCCCTGGAGAAAGCGGGCCGCGACCAGCCAGGGCAGGGAGGGCGACAGGGCGCAGAGTGCCGAGGCGCCGGTGAAGATCACCACGCCGCTCGTGAAGACGCGGCGATAGCCGAGGCTTTCGCCCAGCGCCGCGCAGGGCAGCAACGCCACGATCAGCGCCATCTGGTAGCCGGTCACCACCCAGACGGAGGCCGAGGCCGAGACGTCGAGCGCTCTGGCCAGCGTGGGCAGCGCCACATTGGCGATGGCGCCGTCGAGCACCGCCAGCACGATGGCGGCAAGGATCGCGGCCGAGGCCACGCGTCTACGCGGGTTCGGCAGGCCATCCTCGGCCTCTCCGGGAGTTGCAACGACGGCGCTCATCGGGCGGCGAACTGCGCGTCGTGCAGGCGGCGATAGACGCCGTCGCGCGCCACGAGGTCGCCATGGCGGCCCTGCTCGACGAGCCCCTGATGGTCCACCACCACGATGCGGTCGGCGTGGCGGATCGTGGCGAGCCGGTGGGCGATGACCAGCGTGGTCCGCCCGGCCGACAGCTCCGTCAGGCTGCGCTGGATCGCCACCTCGGTGGCGGTGTCGAGGGCGCTCGTCGCCTCGTCGAGGATTAGGATCGGCGGGTCTTTCAGGAAGATGCGGGCAATGGCGAGCCGCTGCTTCTGCCCGCCCGACAGTTTCACGCCGCGCTCGCCGATCACCGTGTCGAGCCCGTCGGGCAGCCGGGCCAGCACATCATCGAGCTCGGCCCGGCGCGCCGCCTCGCGGATCGCCGCCTCGTCGGCGTCGAGCCGGCCATAGGCGATGTTCTCGCGGACCGTGCCGGCGAAGAGGAACACGTCCTGCTGCACGATGCCGATCTGGCGTCGCAGCGAGGCCAGAGTCAGGTCGCGGATGTCGATGCCGTCGACCGTGATGCGGCCCCGGTCGACATCGTAGAAGCGCGGCAGCAGGGCGCAGAGCGTCGTCTTGCCGGCGCCCGAGGGCCCGACGAAGGCGATCGTCTCGCCGGCGCGGATCGCGAGGTCGATGCCGTCGAGCACCGGGCGGCCGGGCGCATAGCCGAAGCCGACGCCCTCGAAGCGGATGTCGCCACGCAGCGCCGGGGCGGGGCGCGCCTCCGGCCGGTCGACGATGTCGGGTGCTGTGTCGAGCAGGGCGAGGTAGCGGCGGAAGCCCGCGATCCCCTTGGGATAGGTCTCGATCACGGCGTTGATCTTGTCGACGGGGCGGAAGAACACGCCGACGAGCAGCAGGAAGCCGACGAAGCCGCCCTCGCTCAAGCGCCCGTGCAGCACGAACCAGGCGCCCGCCACCATGACGACGAGCTGGGTCACGCGCATCGACAGGTAGGACAGCGAGGTCGAGGCCGCCATGACGCGATAGGCTTCGAGCTTGGTGTCGCGATAGCCGGCATTGGCGCGAGCGAAGAGCGCGCGCTCGTGGTCCTCGTTGGCGAAGGCCTGGACGACCCGCATGCCGCCGACATTCTCCTCGATACGAGCGTTGAAATTGCCGACCCGGCCGAAGAGGTCGCGCCAGTTCTGCGTCATGCGCCCGCCGTAGCGGCTGGTGATCCAGGCGGTGAGCGGCACCACGACGGCGGTGATGAGGGCGAGTTCGGGGTCGATCACCGCCATCAGCACGAAGGCGCCGAGGAAGGTCATCACGGCGATGAGCAGATCCTCGGGGCCGTGATGGGCGACTTCGCCGATCTCTTCGAGATCCTTGGTGATCCGCGCCACCAAGTGGCCGGTCTTCTGCTCGTCGTAGAAGCGGAAAGACAGCGTCTGCAGGTGGTCGAAGGCGCGGCGGCGCATCTCGGTCTCGATGTTGATGCCGAGCCGGTGGCCCCAATAGGTGACGATGGCGAGGAGGCCGGTGTTGGCTCCGTAGACGACGAGCAGCGCCGCCGTGGCGAGGGCGATCAGGCCGAGATCCTGGCCGGGCAGCAGTCGGTCGACGAAGGCCCGCACCGCCAGCGGGAAGCCGAGCTCGAGCAGGCCTGACACGATGGCGCAACCGAAATCGAGCAGGAAGAGAGCGCGGTGCGGACGGTAGTAGGCGAAGAAGCGGCGGAGCAGCGTGGCGTTGGTCATGCGCTCCCTATACAGCGCGCGTTGAGCCGTGGCACGAAGCTGGATGAAGGCGCGGCGCTTCTTCTCCAGAAGGACGAGCCACCCTTGACGCTGCCGCCCTCGAACCGCTAGCGTCCGGCGAAATCGCGGCCCCGGTCACCTTTGCTGGTTTCACGGGGCTTTTTTGCGTTCGAGGACGACAGACGACATGGCCAATGTGGTGGTGGTCGGCGCCCAGTGGGGCGACGAGGGCAAGGGCAAGATCGTCGACTGGCTGTCGACCGAAGCCGATGTGGTGGTCCGCTTCCAGGGCGGCCACAATGCCGGCCACACGCTCGTCATCGACGGCAAGGTCTACAAGCTCGCCCTGTTGCCCTCGGGCATCGTCCGGCCCGGCAAGCTCTCGGTCATCGGCAACGGCGTCGTGCTCGATCCCTGGCATCTGGCGCGCGAGATCGAGACGCTGCGCGGACAGGGCGTCACGGTCGACACCGACAATCTGAAGGTCGCCGAGAACGTCACTCTGATCCTGCCGCTGCATCGCGAGCTCGATGCGCATCGCGAGGCCGGCGCCGGGCCGGAGGGCGCCATCGGCACGACGAAGCGCGGCATCGGCCCCGCCTACGAGGACAAGGTGGGGCGCCGCGCCATCCGGCTCAGCGATCTCGCCGAGCCCGACGGGCTCGACATCAAGATCGCCCGCCTCCTGTCGCATCACGAGCCGCTGCGCCGCGGCCTCGGCCTGCCGCCGATCTCGGCCGCCGATATCAAGGCCGAGCTCGTCGCCATCGCGCCCTCGGTCCTCCCCTATATGGCGCCGGTGGCGACGATCCTCGATACGGCGCGCCGGGCCGGCAAGCGCATTCTCTTCGAGGGTGCGCAGGGTGCCATGCTCGACGTCGACCACGGCACCTATCCCTTCGTGACCTCGTCGAACACGGTGGCAGGCGCCGCCACGACCGGCTCGGGCCTCGGGCCGGGCGCGATCGGCGCGGTTCTCGGCATCGTCAAGGCCTATACGACGCGCGTCGGCGGCGGCCCTTTCCCGACCGAGCTCCACGACGAGGTGGGGCGGCTCATCGCCAGCAAGGGCCGCGAGGTCGGCGTCAACACCGGCCGCCCGCGCCGTTGCGGCTGGTTCGACGCCGTGCTGGTGCGCCATGCGGTCCGCACCAGCGGCATCACGGGTCTGGCGCTGACCAAGCTCGACATCCTCGATGGTTTTCCCGAGGTGAAGATCTGCACCGGCTATCGCCTCGATGGCGAGGTGATCGACCGCCTGCCGGCCAGCCAGGCCGCGCAGGATCGGGTCGAGCCCATCTACGAGAGCTTCGCCGGCTGGGAGGGCACCACCGCCAATGCCCGCTCCTGGGCGGATCTGCCCGCTCAGGCCATCAAATACGTGCGCTACATCGAGGAACTGGTCGGCGCGCCGGTGTCGCTGCTCTCGACGAGCCCCGAGCGCGACGACACGATCCTGGTGCAGAACCCCTTCCAGGACTGAAGGCCTGCAGGGGTCGTCGTCCCCCCCGGCACGATGTGTCTGGACGGGCGGGCGCCGACCGGCTGACGGCGTTCGGCGGACCGGAGGGCGTGTCACGCTGGACACGGCTGTGCGTCGCCGGGGGGCGACCGGCCAAGCCCCGTTGACGGGGTTGGATTTGGATGGTCTGAACGCGACATGGCCGAATATTACCCGCTACTCGAACGTGCCGTGGCCGGCCTGACGGAGTCGACCGCCGAGACTCGGCGCTCCATCTACGAGCGGGCCCGTGCCGCCTTGATCGGCCAGCTTCGCCACATGGACCCCCCGGTTCCGGAAGAGGACATCGCGCGGGAAAGCGCGGCTCTCGACGAGGCCATAGCGCGGGTCGAGGCGGGAGTGGCGGAGGCTGCTGCGCCTCGGCCCGCGCCAGCCGCCGCACCCATTCGCGTGCCGCCCTCCGCGCAACCCGCTCCTCCGCGCCGAGTGCTGCCCTCTTCGCCGCCGGCCACGCGGACGATTCCTCGCCCTATTTCGCCCGCGACTCCCGCCGCTCCACCGCCGGCCGCCGCGCCGCCGGCGGCAGCGCCCGCGACACCGCCGCCTTCGCTTCCCATCGGGACGGCACCGCCGGTCGTGCCGCCGCCCTCGCGGGAACGTCCCGTCATCGGGCAGAGACCGGCGCCGTCCATCGACCGTCCCGCCATGCCGGTCGTGGCGCCTTCCCCCCGCGTTCCGCCCCGACCCATCCCGCTCGCGACCCCGCGCGGCACAAGGCCCATCATGGCGCTCCGGCCCGTCTCGACGGCACCCGTCGGCGTGGTCAAACCCGAAGCCGGCCTGCCCACGGCCGGCCGGCTCGCCACCGATGTCGCGGCTGCAGCCGAAGCGCCCGGCGCTGTCGAGCGTGACGGTCCGGCCTTCGAACCCAAGCTGGATGCGGTTGAAGAGACCGGCAACGATCGGGACGGATCCTCCGCCGGATTGCCAGGACAGACGTCGTCGAAGCTGCGCGACGCTCCGATGCGACCGCCGGCGCCCCGCCCACAGGAGGCGCGGCGCTTCGGCTGGCCGGCGGTGGCTGCGGCTGTCGTTGCCCTCGTGCTGATGATCGGCATCGGCGTTGCCGCCTACCACATGCGCGACAAGCCCGAGCAGGTTGTGGCGAGCCATGCCGGGACGGCCGTGCCCGACGCCGCTGCCCCCAACAAGGTCTCCGGCCGGGCCGGAGGTGCCGCCGACGACACTGCCGATCCCGCGACCGCGCCAACCTCGGGCGTGGCCGTGCCGGTACCCGTCGGACAGAACGCCGACGCTCCGGCGCCTGCACCCGCCCCGGCACCTGCTTCCTCGATCGCGGTGGCCCAGCGGGCCGCTCTCCTGGTCGACGCGCCCGATGATCCGCAGCGCGTCAAGACCTATGTCGGGACGGTCGTGTGGCACCTCGACAGCGTCAGCCCCGGTCAGGGTCAGCCCCTCGCCACGGCGATCAAGGCCGATGTCGACATCCCCGACGCGCAGCTCAAGGTTACGATGCTGATGCAGAAGAACCCGGAGCCGCAGCTGCCGGCCTCGCATACGATCGAGTTCCATTTCCTGCCCCAGCCCGGGAACAGTCTGGGGCCGGTGAAGCAGATCAATGTGCCGGAGATGCGCAAGGACGACGATGCGGCGACCGGCGATCCGCTGTCCGGCGTGCCTGTCGCCATCACCGACAATTACTTCCTGGTCGGCCTGTCGCGCGGGGCCGCAGAGAGCCAGAACATGCGGCTCATGACCGAGCGCAACTGGGTCGACATGTCGATCCTGTTCACCTCCGGCAAGCTCGGCAAGCTCACCTTCGAAAAGGGCTCCGCCGGCCAGCGCAGCTTCGAGGACGCCTTGAAGGCCTGGAAGTGACGCCTGAACCGATGATGCTTCGGGGCTGAGCCTTCAAGAGCGAGGCGTACCGGACTTGCCCCGGCCCGCTGCTTGCACGACAAGGGACCGACCGTCCAGCACCGCCGAGATCGAGAAGCTCCATGTCCACCTTCACGGTTCACGTGCCGCCGGGTATCGCCGAGGACGCGGTACGGGCGGAGCGCACGATCTTCGTGCGCGAGGGGTTCGATTGGGCGGCTTTTTGGCTTGGGCCGCTGTTCCTGCTCTATCGCGGGCTGTGGCGCGCGAGCCTCGCCTGGGTTGTGGCGGCGCTGGCGCTCTTCGCCGTCGCGGTGGCGTTCGATCTCGCGGCTCCGTCCCGCCTCCTGCTCTATCTCGTGCTCGCCGTGATGACGGGGCTCGAAGCCGCGGAAGCGCGCCGCCGGGCGCTGTCCCGTGCCGGGTTCATCCCGGCGGCGCTTCTGTGCGGCGTCACGCGCGACGGCGGCGAACGGCGCTTCTTCTCCGGCCCGGCTCCCCTGTCGGAACCTTTGCCCGTCCGCCCCGGCTCGGCCGGGCCTGCGCCGGCGCGCCAGGCCGGGATCATCGGTTCCTTCCCGGCTCGCGCTCCGGGCGCCCGGCCGTGAGCCGCGGCGCGGGGACCCGTACCGCCATCGTTGATTACGGCTCCGGCAATCTCGCCTCCGCCGCCAAGGCCTTCGAGCGCGCGGCGCGCGAGGCCGGGCTCGCCATGGATGTCGAAGTCACCAGCGACCCCGAGCGCGTTCGTCACGCCGACCGTATCGTGCTGCCGGGCGTCGGCGCCTTTGCCGACTGCCGCCGCGGCCTCGACGCCGTTCCTGGTCTTCTCGGCGCCATGACGGATGCCGTGATCCACGAGGGCCGGCCCTTTCTCGGCATTTGCGTCGGCATGCAGCTGATGGCGACGCGCGGTCTCGAGCACGAGGGCGCCTACGGTCTCGACTGGATCCCGGGCGATGTGGCGCCGCTCGCGCCCGCCGATCCCGATCTCAAGATCCCGCATATGGGGTGGAATACGCTCCGGGCGCGCTCCATTCATCCCCTGCTCGAGGGGATCGCCACAGGTGAAAACGGGCTTCATGCCTATTTCGTGCACAGCTACGCCATCAAACCGGAGACCGACAGCGACGTGCTGGCGGTGACCGACTATGGCGGGCCGGTGACCGCCATCGTGGCACGCGACAACATGGCGGGCACCCAGTTCCATCCCGAGAAGAGCCAGAAGCTCGGCCTCGCCCTCATCAGCAACTTCCTTCGGTGGCAGCCTTGATCCTGTTTCCCGCGATCGATCTCAAGGACGGCGAATGCGTTCGCCTCGTCCATGGCGAGATGGGATCGGCCACCGTCTTCAACCCGGATCCGGCTGCCCAGGCCGAGACGTTCGAGCGCCAGGGCTTCGAATACCTCCACCTCGTCGACCTCGATGGCGCTTTTGCGGGCAAGCCTCGCAACGCCGAGGCCGTGGAGGAGATCCTCGACCGCGTCACGCTTCCGGTGCAGCTCGGCGGCGGCATCCGTGACATCCGCACCGTCGACATGTGGCTGAAGCGCGGCGTAGCCCGCGTCATCCTGGGGACGGCGGCCGTGAAGGATCCAGGCTTCGTCCGCGAGGCGGCGCGGCTCTTTCCAGGCCAAGTGGCGGTGGGAATCGACGCGCGCGACGGGCTGGTGGCGGTGGAGGGTTGGGCCAAGACCGTGAACCTCACGGCGGTCGAGCTCGGTCGCCGCTTCGAGGATGCCGGCGTGGCGGCGATTATCATGACCGATATCGGACGCGATGGCGCCATGAAGGGGCTGAACCTCGCCGGAACACTGGCGCTGGCCGAGGCCGTCCACCTGCCGGTGATCGCCTCGGGCGGGCTCGCCTCCCTGGCCGATGTCTCGCGGTTGCTGGAGCCCGATTGTGCCCTGCTGGCCGGGGCGGTGACGGGTCGCGCCCTCTACGACGGCCGCCTCGATCCGGCCGCCGCCCTGGCCATGATGCGGGCGGCGCGAGACGCCAGTGCGGCCGGATCGGCTGCACCGTGAGGTCCGGGCGCCCATCATGCTGAAATCCCGTGTCATCCCTTGCCTCGACGTCAAGGACGGCCGCGTCGTCAAGGGCGTCAACTTCGTCGGCTTGCGCGACGCCGGTGACCCCGTCGCCTGCGCCATTGCCTATGACGCGGCCGGCGCCGATGAGCTCTGCTTCCTCGATATCACGGCCTCGAGCGAGGATCGCGGCATCCTGCTCGACGTGGTGCGCCGCACCGCGGAAGCCTGCTTCATGCCGCTCACCGTGGGGGGCGGGGTGCGCAGTGTGGCCGACATCCGCACGCTTCTTCTGGCCGGAGCCGACAAGGCCTCCATCATGTCGGCCGCCGTGCAGGATCGCGACTTCGTCTCCCGCGCCGCTGAAAAGTTCGGCAGCCAATGCATCGTGGTGGCGGTCGATGCCAAGCGTGTCTCGGCCGAGGGCGAGGCACCGCGTTGGGAGGTCTTCACCCATGGCGGGCGCCGCCCGACGGGGATCGACGCCGTCGAATATGCGCGCGACGTGGCGGAACGGGGCGCCGGAGAGATCCTGCTGACCTCCATGGATCGCGACGGGACGAAGAGCGGCTTCGATCTCGCCCTCACCCGCGCGGTCTCGAACGCCGTGTCGGTGCCGGTCATCGCATCGGGTGGCGTCGGCACGCTCGACGACCTCGTGGCGGGCGTGCGTGACGGTGGCGCCAGCGCGGTTTTGGCAGCCTCGATCTTCCACTTCGGTCAGCACACGATCGGCGAAGCGAAGCGGCATATGGCGGAGGCCGGGCTCGCCATGCGGCTCGACGCCTGAGGAACCCTCGATGAGCATGAGCCTTCCGCCCGCCGACGATCGCGCCTTCACGCTCGGCGATCTCGAACGCCTGATCGGCGAGCGCGCTGGGGCCCTGGCCGACACGTCCTACACCCGGTCGCTGCTCGATGCCGGCGTGGCGCGCGTCGCGAAGAAGTTCGGCGAGGAGGCCGTCGAGGCCGTGATCGCCGCTGTCGAGAAGGACAGGCCGGCCCTGCTTTCCGAAGCCGCCGATGTCATCTACCATCTCCTGGTGCTGCTCCACGCCTCGAACCTGTCGCTCGATCAGGTCGTGGCGGAGCTGGGCCGGCGCACCCGTCAATCGGGGCACGAGGAGAAAGCCTCGCGGCGACCCGCAACCTGAGCCCCGCGATGCTGGACCTGCCTGCCGCGCCCGTGTCGCGCCTCGATGGCTCCCCGAACGGTGGACTCGTCGGGTCCCCCTACCACCTGTTCAGCCGCGACGAATGGGCGGCCCTGCGCGCCGACACCCCGCTGACCCTGACGGTCGACGACCTGCGCAAGCTGCGCGCCACCAACGACCCGATCTCGATCGACGAGGTCGTAGCCATCTACCTGCCGCTGTCGCGGCTTCTCGCGCTCTACGTCGCCGCCACGCAGGGGCTGTTCAAGGCCACGCAGCGCTTCCTCGGGGCGGAGGACGGCAAGGTCCCCTACATCATTGGCGTGGCGGGATCGGTGGCGGTCGGCAAGTCCACCACGGCGCGCGTGCTGAAGGCCTTGATGTCGCGCTGGCCCAATACGCCCAAGGTCGAACTCGTCACCACCGATGGTTTCCTCCATCCCAACCGTGTGCTGCTCGACCAGAACCTGATGGAGCGCAAGGGCTTTCCGGAGAGCTTCAACGGCACGGCCCTGATCCAGTTTCTGTCGGACGTGAAGGCCGGCAAGCGCAACGTCGAGGCCCCGGTCTACTCCCACCTCACCTACGACGTCTTGCCGGAGGAGCGCGTCCAGATCGACCGGCCCGATATCCTCATCGTCGAGGGGCTCAACGTCCTCATTCCCAATCGCCCGTCGCGCGACGGGCGCGACATCCCCTTCGTGTCGGATTTCTTCGACTTTTCGGTCTATCTCGATGCCGACGAGGCGCTGCTCGAGCAATGGTACGTCTCGCGCTTCATGAGCCTGCGCGAAACCGCTTTCCGCGATCCGCTGTCCTACTTCCGCAAATATGCCGATATCAGCGCCGACGAGGCCCAGACCATCGCCCGCAGTATCTGGACGCGGATCAACCTCAAGAACCTCGTCGAGAACGTTCGCCCCACCCGGGCTCGTGCAAGCCTGATCCTGCGCAAGGGCGCCAGTCACGAAATCGAACGGGTAGCACTGCGAAAGCTTTGAGAAACGCCGTAGAGGCTACCGCAAATGGGTGACGACGGGTCGGAGTCTCAGCCGGACGTTGCGGCTCGAAGGCGCCCGACGGCGACGGGCCCGTCCCGCGGAGAGCGACGTTCGAGTCTGACGACGCGAGCCCTGCCGCCATGTCCGACACCTCCACTCCGAAACTGGCCACCTCCGCCCCGCCTGCGATGAACCCCTTGGCGGCCCTCGTAACGATGACAACACCATCGTCTCTCAGCTTCAGGGGCTGTACCACCGCTTCCACAATGCGGTTTTCGCCGACCTCCAGCCGCAAGGGTATTCCTTCGAGGAGATCCAGCGCGAGGTGCGGTGGCACTATCAATGGGTCGTGATCAACGACTTCCTTCCGACGATTGTCCACCCGAGCGTCACCGCATCGGTGCTGCCGCATGTGGCCAAAACCACGGACATCGTCAGGGACAAGCCCAGACTCTCCTTCTACCACGCTCAACGCGACGCCTTCATACCTTTGGAGCGGGTGGCTTCGAGCCGCGGCACGGTGCCGCTCCGCGGCGTTACTTTCGGCTTGCCCGAGAACAGCGGCTTTGCATTAACCCGGCCTGAGGACATCGACCTGCACGATCGCAACGAACCCTGGGAGTGTCCCTTGCCTGCCACCGCACCGTTTCCCGGATTCTGGAGCAGGCATACTCCTGCCTCCTCGCGGTTCTGGACGGTTGCGGTCGCCCTTGTGGTGGCTGGCTTTTGCGCGGCTTCGGCGCTGATGCTGCGAGACTTGCGGCAGGACACATGGGATCAGGCGGTGACGGGCGAGCGCAACCTCGTCAATGTCCTGGTGAAGGATATCGACCGCAACGTCGAACTGCTGGACCTTTCGCTGCGTGCGGTGGCCGACGGACTCCTCGAGCCCGATCTCGTTAGCCTGAGCCCGCGCGTTCAGGACATGATCCTCTTCGATCGTTCGACGACCGGGAGGGACCTCGGCGCGATCCTGGTGCTCGACCGCGACGGCAAGGTGGTGCGCGGCTCGGGCCCAGGCCCCATCGGGGTGGATCTTTCGGACCGGGACTATTTCAAGGCGTTGAAGGCGGATCCCGGGAGGGGCCTGTTCATCGGCGCACCGTCCCGGGGTTACGAGACCGGCAACGCCGATGCCATCACGCTCAGCCGTGGCCTGCGTGCCGCGGATGGGTCTTTCTCGGGCGTCGTAGTGGGAAGCATCCAGCTTGCCTATTTCCGACAGCTGTTTTCGCGTGAGGACGTCGGACGGCGGGGCAGCATCAACCTGTTCCTGAGCGACGGCACCTGCGTCATGCGATCTCCCTATTCGGCTGCCGACATTGGCCGCAGCTTCGCCAAAAGCACAAATTTCCAGAGATTTAAGACCGCCCCGTCCGGATCGTTCAGTGGCTGGGCCACCGTAGACGGCCTGCAGCGCATCTACAGTTTTGCCCGCGTCGGCGAACTGCCGATGTTCGTGGACATCGGCCTGGCCGAGGACGACGTCTTTGCGGTCTGGCGCACCCAGGCCGTCATCATCGGCGTCGCCCTCACAGTGCTTTGCGTCATCACGGCAGGTCTCGGGTTGAAACTGGCCTGGCAGTTGGAGCGTACGGCCCGCAGCGAGCGCAGGCTGAGGGACAGTGAGGCCGAATATCGGCTCCTCGCCGACAACGCCCATGACGTCATCATGCGGCTCGATTCCACACTTCACCGCACCTACGTGTCGCCGGCCTGTCGCGCTGTGCTGGGATACGAGCCGGAAGAGATGATCGGTCGCAGTCCGCAGGAGATCATCCATGCTGACGATTGGCCGAAGGTCACGGACCTGCTGTCAACCGCCCGGGAGGGGCGGTCCGACATCCAGGCCGTCTACAGGCTGCGGCACCGGGACGGCCAGTTCATCTGGGTCGAGGGCCGGTACGGCCGCCTGCCCGGAAATACCGGATTCATCGCCGTGGTGCGGGACATCACGCTGCGCAAGAATGCCGAGGAGCGTGCCGCCGCGCTGAATGCCGAACTGGAACAGCTCGCCCGCAACGATGCCCTGACGGGGCTGGCCAACCGTCGCCGGTTCGACGAGGTTCTGGATGCCGAATGGCGCCGCGCCGCGCGGGAGAATGCCCCGGTGTCGTTGCTGCTGCTCGACGTCGATCGGTTCAAGTTGTTCAACGATAGCTATGGACACCAGGGCGGCGACGCCTGCCTTCGCGCGGTGGCGGATGCCGTGGGGAGCGTCGCGTTGCGCCCCGGCGATCTCACGGCCCGCTACGGTGGCGAGGAGATCGCCATCGTGCTGCCGGGCACCGCAGCGGACGGCGCCGCGATCGTGGCGGAGCGCGTCCGGCAGGCGGTGGAAGCTCTGGAGATCCCCCACGTCGGCAACCCGCAATGCGGTGGGGTGGTGACGGTCAGCATCGGCTGCGCGACCGGGACGCCGGAGGCCGGCCTGCGAACGGATGCCGACACGCTGATCGCGTCCGCGGACGCATGCCTCTACGAGGCGAAGCGGACGGGGCGGAACCGGGTCACGGCGAGCCTGCCCGGCGACGGCGCCCCGCCGATGCCGCCCGACGAGGCCGAGCGCCTCGTCGTGCTGGACACCTATCAGGCCGCGGGAGCGTTGACCCCCTCCGATACGCTCGACCAGTTCGCCCGCATCGCGGCCCACCTGTTGGACGCGCCGGTCGCCTTCGTGTCGATTGTCGGCAGTGATACCGTCACCCTGGTGGGACGCCATGGAACGGAGATCGACGCCGCGCTGCGCCGCGACGCCTTCTGCGCCCACACGATCCTCGACGACGACCCCCTGGTGATCCCGGACGTCTCGGCCGACCCACGGTTCGCCGCGATAGCACAGCCCCGCAACGGTCTTGCCTTCTACGCTGGCGCGCCGCTGATCAGTCCCATCGACGGCCGTAGGCTCGGCGCGCTCTGTATCGCCGATACGGACTCCCGGCCGCTGCTGGACGCGCACGGGCGCGATCTCCTCACCGACCTCGCCAGCCTCGTCATGAGCGAATTGGATCGCCGCCGCGAAGCGCAGGCGCCCCTGGATGCCGGTCGCGATACGCTGGCGGCCTGACCGGGACCGCCGCCGGTCCAACCGCGAGACGCCGTGCCGGTCCTGATCAGTCAGGCGCCGGCGGCCGCTTGCCGGTCCCCAGTGAAGGGAATATGACCTTGCCGCAGGGCGCTGCAAGGTCTCGCGCCTCGTGAGGAAGACCATGGACCCGACCGCACGACCGGAGGGTCACGAACTCCCGACCCGCGCTGGCACCGACGCTCCGCGTTCCCCGAGCCAGGAACAGGTGCGGCTCGACCGGCGCGCGGAAGCGCTTCGCGCAAACCTGAAGCGGCGCAAAGCCCAGAGCCGAAGCCGCGCCGATGCCGAGCGCGCCGCCGTGCCGGACTGAGCGTTCTTCTCGGCCACTCCCCAACTGTGGCGCTTCGGGCGGTTCGTTCGAAGGCGACGGCTCATGAGCAATCGTCCTTGTCGAGCGGACCTCCGTTTGCCGCAGCGTGTAACGATGGACCTTGAGGGCATCTGCACGACAGAGCTGAGCACTTCATATTAAAGTCGATGCTCACGTTGGTGGTATTCGCCGCGCTATATTACATTCGCTTAACCTTTGGGGTGAGATCGCAAAGATGTGATGACGTCGAAGAGCGGATGCGCTTGTGCGGCGTCGCCGACCTGCCATGCTCCCGCCATCGCGCCGTCATGTGACGCGATCGAATAGGGAGTTCGGGATGTCCTTGCAGGGTCATATCGCTGAATTGGATCGTCGCCATCAGACGATCGACAAGCAGATCGAGGCGGAGAAAGCCTATCCCGCCACGGATCCGATCAAATTGAGCGAACTCAAGCGTAAAAAGCTGCTCCTCAAGGACGAAATGACCAAGCTCCGCCACTGACGCGAGGGCCTTAGAAGCTAGATGAACGCCCGGCCGGTTTGCTCTCGCTCGATATCATTATCGAACGTTCGGCGAAGCGGTCGGGCATCGTTGCGTAGAAAAACGCAGCGACGCTTCCGAGTCTGCCAAGCGTAAGATATCATCGGATCTCGCTGAGATCTTTACCGGTGAGAAGGGCGACAATCCCTGATGTCGGCCAGTATTGCCGGCGCTCATCGACAGGCTGCGCATCGATCAGCCCGGTCGGCCTCGCTTGCGGCTTCGTCGCAGGCCGGATCGATCCGTGAATCCGGAACGTTGGCCGACACCTGCCCTTTCGGGGCGACTCGCCATTAAATCTTCGCCATGTCGGCGATCCGTCCTATGTGCGCTGCAACAGCGCCGCTATAAGACAAGATTGGCGAGTCGCTTCGAAGAGAGCGCTGGCCGGAGCTTGCCAATCGGCGCGCTCCAGAAGGAGAACACCATGGCCTATGCGCTTCCGATCATCTCGGGTGAAAGCGGGCTTACACGCTATCTGAATGAGATCCGCAAATTCCCGATGCTGGAACCCCAGCAGGAATACATGCTGGCCAAGCGCTGGCGGGAACACGAGGACCGTGACGCCGCCCAGGAACTCGTCACGTCCCATCTTCGGCTCGTGGCGAAGATTGCGATGGGCTATCGCGGCTACGGGTTGCCGATCGGCGAGGTGATCTCCGAAGGCAACGTCGGTCTCATGCAGGCCGTGAAGCGGTTCGAGCCCGACAAGGGTTTCCGCCTCGCCACCTATGCGATCTGGTGGATTCGCGCCTCCATCCAGGAATACATCCTGCGATCGTGGTCGCTCGTGAAAATGGGCACAACGGCCAGTCAGAAGAAGCTGTTCTTCAACCTGCGCAAGGCCAAGAGCCAGATATCGGCGCTTGAGGAGGGCGAGCTTCGCCCCGAGCATGTCACCACCATCGCGACCAAGCTTGGCGTTTCCGAGCAGGACGTGATCGACATGAACCGCCGCCTCAGCGGCGACACGTCGCTGAATGCACCGATGCGCGAAGACGGTGAAGGCGAGTGGCAGGATTGGCTCGTCGACGACTCGACCAGCCAGGAGGTGATCCTGGCCGACGAGGAGGAGAAGCATAATCGCCACGACGCGCTTCTCGATGGCTTGAAGGTGCTGAACCCGCGCGAGCGTCGCATCTTCGAGGCGCGGCGCTTGGCGGAGGACCCGATCACGCTGGAACAGCTGTCGGACGAGTTCAACATCTCGCGCGAGCGCGTGCGGCAGATCGAGGTTCGGGCGTTTGAAAAAGTCCAGTCGGCCGTGAAGGCCGGAATGGCGCGGATCGAGGCTCCCCCGGCTCGGGAACATCACGCACTTGAGGCGCGGTGATTTCACAGAATACGCGCTCGCGGCAGCTTGTGCCTTGGGCTTCCAGACGACAGCAACGGATGCCGCTGCTGCACGTTGACGCCACAAGTCGGCGAGGATGCGAGCATGGTTCAGGATGATACGCTGGTATGGTTCATTACCGGCTGTTCCACGGGCTTCGGACGCGAACTGGCGAAGGCCATTCTCGAGCGTGGTTGGCGTGTGGTGGCGACCGCCCGCAGGCCCGAGCAGATGGACGATCTGCTGAAGGGGCACGAGGACCGTGCGTTGGCGCTGCGCCTCGATGTCACCGATCACGCCGAGGTCGTCGCGGCCGTGAAGCAGGCCGAAGCCCGCTTCGGCCAGATCGACGTTCTGGTGAACAATGCGGGTTACGGCTATCTCGCCGCCATCGAGGAAGGCGAGGACTCGGCCATCCGGGCGCAGTTTGAGACTAACGTCTTCGGTCTCGCCGATCTGATCCGGGAAGCACTTCCCGGGATGCGCCGCCGCCGCAGCGGCCACATCGTGAACTATTCGTCGATCGGCGGTCTCGTCAGCTTCGGAGCGACGGGGTACTATCATGCCAGCAAATATGCCGTGGAAGGCCTTTCGGAATCGCTGGCCGTCGAGGTCGCGCCGCTCGGAATTCGTGTGACGTTGGTCGAGCCGGGTCCGTTCCGTACCGACTGGGCCGGCCGCTCGATCGTCGAATCCAAGACCGTCATCGACGACTACGCCGATACCGCCGGTGTGCGGCGCAAGCAGACCCATGAGAGGTCCGGTAATCAGGTGGGCGATCCCGTCCGTGCCGCCGAGGCGGTGATCACCGCCGTGACCTCGGCCGAGCCGCCGCTGCGGCTTTTGCTCGGCGCCCCGGCGCTCGAACTCGCCTATGGCAAGCTCGAAAGGCTCCGTGCCAACTTCGACGCCTGGAAAGATGTCACGCTCGGGGCCGATTATCCCGAGCACCAAAAGACGATCTGACCATGTCATGGCGGGCGCATCTGCGGTGTCTACACCGTGGGATCGCCGCGGCACTTGTGCTGGTGCCGATGAGTGTCGCTGCACAATCCGCACCATTGCCGAACTGGCCCGACGACGCCACGTCGCGGCTGGAGGCCTTGGCGCTCATCGAGACGCTGAATGCAGATCTGCTTTCGCATGACAGCGCGACGCTTACACTTGATCGTTGGTGCGCTTCGCACCGTCTCGCTTCGCCGCCCGTCATCACGGCGCAGCGTGTTCGCGAGGCCGAGACGCCAGCGGACGATGAGGTTCGCCACCTCCTTGCCGTCGGTTCGTCGGAACCCATAAGGCACCGTCATGTCCGCCTTCTTTGCGGCACTCACGTCCTGTCCGAGGCCGACAACTATTATCTGCCGGCCAGACTGACGACCGACATGAACCAACTGCTCGATACGAGCGACACGGCTTTCGGGCGCGCTGTCGGCACCCTTCGGTTCCGCAGGGTCACGCTGTCGTCCGAGCTCCTGTGGCGGCCGCTCCCGGAAGGTTGGGAGACGGGCGATGCACTTCCGCCCGCCGGGTCAGGCCACCTGTCGATGCCGGCCGACGTGTTGCGGCACAGGGCATTGCTCGTCCTGCCGGACGGCACACCCTTCAGCGCGCTCGTCGAAACCTATACCGGAGACGTGCTGGCGTTCCCTCAGGCGCCGCCTCGTTGAGACACCCTCGCTGACAAAGGGCAAGGGATTTAGCGATGGCGTTTCGGGCATTCGCCCGGGCGCCCGGTCCAAATCGCGAGCTCTGAAGCCACGCAGCAACTGCGACGCTTGCGGGGCGGTGCCGCGCAGCTCCGCGCGAGACCGCCCATCACAGCCTCCATCGCCAAGCCTGGAGGCGCAGCCACGTGGTGCCGTCAGCAGGCCGCGCGATAGCTACTCTCTTGAATAAAATGCAAGCGGATGAAACCCGAGGCGTCGGCTTACGTAACGTATTCGGAGCGCCGCAAGGCACTCCATCGAGTTACGCCGATGTCTCCACGCGTAGCGCAGGTAGAGTAGTGGCGCGTTAACGATAAGTGACTCGCGTGTTTGGCAACCGTAAGTTCAGCAAGCTTGGTCTTAAAATCTTAGCGCGTGTCAGCACGGGTTAGGGCTGCTGACATCGTCTCCGAGTTTCGCCCGCAAGATGAACGTTTCTGGTTCATCTTCGACGGATCGTAGCTGAAGACTGTGAGCAATGCGATCTGCCCGAAAGACCGCCCATACGAGGGCAGCAGGCGACTTCGAACAAAGAACGATAGGTATGAACGGGTCCAACGATTTGGTGTCGGCTGTTGACAGGTCATTGACGCCGCAAGGGCCGTCGCCCTCGCTGTCCAAATCGACCGAGGGAGAGTTTGGCTCCAGTCTGCCGGCTCCGCTCATCCTGCGCCTTGTCGAAGAACAAGGCCGACTCGGCTTCTGGTGGCAGGATGTGTGCAGCCAGCGCATGACGGAGTCACCGGGCCTGGCGCAGATCACCGGGATACCCACCTCTACGAAGCGTACGGTCGAGGATCTTTTAAGGCAAATCCATCCGCAGGATCAGCCATCCCAGTCCGACCAGATCAGCCTCATCAGGGACGGCCATCCGCTGCGCCGGGAGTTTCGCATCGTGCGACCCGACGGAACGGTGCGGTGGGTGTCCTCGCGGATCGATGTGTGTCTCGGCGACGATGGTCGACCCGTGCGCTACATCGGCATCCTCATCGACATTACCGAGCGCCGCGAAGCGCAGCGGGCGGTGGAACTGAACCACGAGCGGCGCGCGGCCCTTCTCGAAGCGATTTCGGCGCTCACCTGGGTCGCCGATCGGTTCGGGCAGCCCCTCGATCACACGGCATGGTGTGCCCTGACCGGGATGGCACCCGAACAATGTCACGACGAGGGATGGCTGGATGCCGTGCATCCCAACGATCGTGACCGTGTTAGGGCCGCATACCGATCCGCCATTGCCGAGGCTAGTGTCTATAACGTCGATTACCGTGTCCTGGAACGCGACGGTCGATATGGTTGGGTGAACGCCCGGAGCACACCGGTTCGGGATGCATCCGGGTTGGTCAGAGAGTGGCAAGGGGTCCTTTTACCCATCGACGAGGGGCATCGCCCCGTCGTCGATGATGCCAGCATCGCCGCGCCGGCGTTGAATGGTTCACAGATCCGCGGCGCCCGTGGCCTGCTGGACTGGTCGCTGGCGCAATTGGCTTCGGCCTCCGGCGTTTCGGTCTCCACCATCAAGCGCATGGAGGACGGAGGCGAAGGCACGACCCGCGCCAGCAAGTCCGATGCAGTCCGACGCGCGCTTGAGAGCGGGGGGGTCTCCTTCCGCCTCATCGGCGGCTCCACGTGGATGAGCCGCCCTTAGGGTGACCTCCCCCGTTCCCGGGATCGCCTTCCGGCTCCGTTAAGGATATTCCAACCGGGCGGGCCGCATAAGGCGTCCATCGAGCCGCGTCTGCGGCGCCCCAAATCGAAGACCACGGATGAACGGATGAGCACAAACGCCATCGAGGCCGGCCACCTGATGGCCTTCATCGAGCGCATCGAACGCCTGGAGGAGGACAAGAAGACGGTCTCGGACGAGATCAAGGACGTCTACTCGGAAGCCAAGGGCACCGGATACGACATCAAGATCATTCGAAAGATCGTCTCGATCCGCAAACAGGATCAGGACAAGCGTCGTGAGGAAGAGGAGATCCTCGATCTCTATCTCCAGGCGCTCGGTATGCAGATCTGAGACGGTAGAGCTTTTTCGAGCTACGGACCGGGAGCATCACCCAGGCCCGGGTCGCTTCGGTCCGCTCGCGATGATGGTGGAGCGCGAAGAACGTTACGGGCCGCCGATCGGACTCTCTTCGCCAGGCCGAGAAGCGAAGCGACGAAGCCGCCAGCCCAGGCGTTCAGGAAGGCGAGGCGCGTGACGCCTCTGCTTTGACGCATCACTGAACGAATGGCTTCAATACCTCGCCAGGACGTCGCGAACGGCGTCGACCATGGCGGCCTCGGAGACCGGGAACTGTGCCTTCTGGCGCAGTTCGAGATAGTCGGAGCGATCCTTCGATCCTTTGGCCAGTTCGGCGCCAAGCACGAGGTCTCGGATCATCACCACGGGGCCGCCCTCGGCGTCCCGCTCGTTCGAGCCTTGCAGCACCGCGCAGGCGCTGTTGCGCTTGTCCGCATATTTCAGCTGCGCATTCATGCCCGATGAGCCGAGATAGAGTTCGGCCCGGATACCTGCCGCACGCAGCGCTGTGACGAGGCCCTGGTACCTGGCCATCTCACCTTTATCCAGCACCGCCACCACGACGGGTCCGCGTGGCTGCGGGGCGCCGAGCAGGGGGCTCTTCACGGCGCGAAGGGCCGCGACGAGGCGGGAAACCCCGACCGAGAAGCCGGTCGCCGGCACGGGATCCCCGCGGAACCGCGCCACGAGCCCGTCGTAGCGACCGCCACCGCCGACCGATCCGAAGCGGATCGGCGCTCCGCTCTCGTCCAAGACAGTGAAGAGCAACTCGGCCTCGAAGACCGGGCCCGTGTAATATTCGAGGCCGCGCACCACCGAAGGATCGATCACGACGCTGTCCGATCGGCCAGCGGCCGCGACCAGCGCGGCGATCTCGGCCAATTCCGTTACGCCTTCCTCGCCGCGCACCGAGCCCGCCACCGCTTGGCGCAGGTTCGCGACCGTGGCGGCGGCATCGGCGCCCCGCGCCGCCGTGAAGGCCAGCACGCGCGCAATGGCGTCGGGGGCGAGACCCGCGCCCTTGGTGAAGTCACCGCTCTCGTCACGCCGCCCAGTTCCCAGAAGTGCCTCAACCCCAGAGGGGCCCAGCCGATCGAGCTTGTCGATGGCGCGCAGCACGATCAGGCGCTGGCCCGCTTGGTCGGGCCCGCCGAGGCCGATGGCCTCCATGACGCCGTCGAGCACCTTGCGATTGTTGATCTTCACGGCAAAATCGGCGCGGGCGATGCCGAGCCGCTCCAGCGTATCGGCCGCCATGATGCAGATCTCGGCATCGGCCGCGACGGAGGCCGAGCCGACTGTGTCGGCGTCGAATTGCAGGAACTGTCGGAAACGGCCGGGGCCCGGCTTTTCGTTGCGGAAGACGGGTCCGGAGCGATAGGAGCGATAGGGCTTCGGCAGGGACTCGTAATGTTCCGCGACCGACCGGGCCAGGGGCGCCGTCAGGTCGTAGCGGAGCGACAGCCACTGGTCGTCGTCATCCTTGAACGAGAACACGCCGGCATTGGGTCGGTCGAGGTCGGGCAGGAATTTGCCGAGTGAGTCGGTGTATTCGATGAAGGGGGTTTCCACCGCCTCGAATCCGTAGAGTTCGTAGGTCTCCCGGATGGCCGCCATGATGCGGTCCGTCGCGGCGAGATCGGCCGGGCCGCGGTCGGCGAGGCCGCGGGGAAGGCGGGGCTTGGTCAGGTCGGTCATGGGACTCGGTATTGGAGGAGGGGTCGATGGTCCCCTCATCCGCCCTCGCTACGCTTGGGCACCGTCTCCCGCAAGCGCGGGAGACGGGAAGGCACGGCAGGACCTTGCGATGGGTCAGTGGAGCGTGGGGATCAGGCGTTTCAGCTTGTCGGCGATATCGCCGATCTGCGTCTCGGAGATCACCAGCGGCGGCGTGAGCGCGATCGTATCGCCGGTGATGCGCACCATCAGGTCGTATTCGCGGAAGGCGCGGTCCATCGCCTCGTAGGCTCGGGCACCGACGGCGTCTGGCTTGGAGGCGAGATCGATGGCGGCGACGAGCCCGACCGTGCGGATGTCGAGCACGTTCGGCAAGCCACGCAGCCCGTGGATCGCCTCGGCCCAGATCGGCTCCAGGCGCAGCGCATGGCCGAACAGGTCCTCGTCGCGATAGACGTCGAGCGCCGCGAGCGAGGCCGCGCAGGCGAGCGGATGCGCCGAATAGGTGTAGCCGTGGAACAGTTCGATGACATGCTCCGGCCCGCGCATGAAGGCGTCGTAGATGCCCTTGCGCACCACGACGCCGCCCATCGGCACGGTGCCGGAGGTGACGCCCTTGGCGAAGCAGATCATGTCCGGGATGACGCCATAACGCTCCGCCGCGAAACCGTAGCCGAGCCGACCGAAGCCCGAGATGACCTCGTCGAAGATCAAGAGAATGCCATGCTTGTCGCAGATGGCGCGTAGGCGCTGCAGGTAACCTTTCGGCGGCGGCAGCACGCCGGTCGATCCCGCCATGGGCTCGACGATGACGGCCGCAACCGTCGAGGCGTCGTGCAGCGTGACGATGCGCTCGAGTTCGTCGGCGAGATGGGCGCCCCACTCGGGCTCGCCCTTGGTGAAGGCCTGATGCTCGCGATTGTAGGTATGGGGCAGGTGGTCGACGCCGTTGAGCAGTGTGCCGAACTGCTTGCGGTTGGATACGATGCCGCCGACCGAGATGCCGCCGAAGCCGACGCCATGGTAGCCGCGCTCGCGGCCGATCAGCCGCGTCCGGCTGCCCTGGCCGCGCACATTGTTGAACGCGATGGCGATCTTCAGCGCCGTGTCGACGGCTTCCGATCCGGAATTGGCGAAAAAGACATGCTCGAGGTCGCCCGGGGCCAGCGCGGCGATGCGCGACGCGACCGAAAAGGCCTTGGGATGGCCGAACTGGAAGGCCGGGGCGTAGTCGAGTTCCGCCGCCTGCGCCTGGATGGCGGCCACGATCGGCGCGCGGTTGTGGCCGGCGTTGGTGCACCAGAGGCCGGCGGTGCCGTCCATCACGGCCCGGCCCTCGGGCGTGTAGTAAAACATGTCCTTCGCCCGCGTGATCATGCGCGGGTTCTTCTTAAACGACCGGTTCGGCGTGAACGGCATCCAGAAGGCTTCGAGATCGTTGGGGATCTCGGCCTGGGGCAGCAGGGCGGCGGAGGACGGCATGGGCGGGGCTCGCTGGAGGTCCGGGATGCGCGACCGCAACGGGGCTACGCATCCCGGACCTTAGATCAGGTCGGCGCCGGAGGGAAAGACGATGCCCTCACCCCGACGCCCGTGCCTCGCGCGTCGTCCGCCTCAGGCGCCCTGAACGTCGATCTGCACGTCGACATTGTCGCGCGTGGCGTGGGAATAGGGGCAGATCTTCTCGTGAGCTTCCTGGACGAGCTCTTTCAGCTCGGCGGTCGGCAGGGCCTTGTCGACGACGGTCAGCTTGACCGAGATGCCGAAGCCGCCGGCGTCACGCGGGCCGATGGACACCGCGCAGGTGATCTCGGCGCCGGTGGCGTCCTTCTTGTGCTGCTTGGCAGCGAAATCGAGCGCGCCGCCGAAGCAGGCCGCGTAGCCGGTGGCGAAGAGGTGCTCGGGCGTCGTGGTGCCGGGCTTGCCGGGGCCGCCCATCTCCTTGGGGACCGACAGCGTCACCGAAACGGAGCCGTCCTCGGCCTTGCTGGTGCCGTTGCGGCCACCCGTGGAGACGGCCTTGGCGGTGAAGAGCGGCTTGATCGGGGAAATGGTCATGGGAAACCTTTCTGGCCTTTGGCCAAGAGATCGTGGCGATCGACAGGCTTATACGGTGCCGCGCGAACGCGGGCCAGCCTGCAGGGTCGGATCTCAGCCTTCGTTATGAAGCACGGGAGGCCAGGGTTGCGGGCGGCGAGTGGGTTTCTCGAAGACTACGACGACCTGCTTTCCGCCCGCTCCTTGACACGCGCCTCGCCGGGGTTAAGCCCGGCCGCATGAGCCATCCCGCACCCGCCACATCCACCGCGATCCTGTCCGGCCTCTCCGAAGTCGCAGACCGCTACGACGTCATTCTCAGCGACGTCTGGGGAGTGTTGCACGATGGGCAGCGCGCCTTCCCCGGCCCTGCCGAAGCCCTGACGCGGTTTCGCCAGGGGGGTGGTACTGTGGTGCTGATCACCAATGCCCCGCGGCCCAACGCGCCGATCCGGGCGCAGCTCGACACGCTCGGCGTGCCGCGATCCGCCTATGACGACATCGTCACGTCGGGCGACAGCACCGTGGCGCTGATCGCGGCGCGGGGGGAGGGGCCCTTCTACCATATCGGCCCCGAACGCGACCGCGCGCTGATGGACGAGGTCTACGCCAAGACGGGAAGCCGGCCCGCGCTCGGCGAGCTCCGCGACGCCGCCCATGTGATCTGCTCCGGCCTCTTCGACGACCGAACCGAGACGCCGGATCATTACGAGGCCACCTATGCGGCCATGCGCGAGCGCGGCGTCGAGATGATCTGCGCCAATCCGGACGTCGTGGTCCATGTCGGCGATCAGTTGATTTTCTGCGCGGGCGCACTGGCGGAGCGCTACGAGGCGCTCGGCGGCACGGTGCTCTACGCCGGAAAGCCGCATGCGCCGATCTACGACCTCGCGCTGTCGCTGGCCGCCAAGGTGCGTCAGGGCCGGGGGCAGGGAGAGACCGTCGATGCTGCCCGCGTTCTGGCCATCGGCGACGGCATGCGGACCGACGTCGCGGGCGCGGTGCGCCATAGGCTCGACTGCCTGTTCATCACCAACGGCATTCACCGCGACGACACGGGGCCGGGCGACGGCACGCTCGATGCGGCGGCGCTGGCACGGTTTCTGGACGCCGCGGCGCACCGCCCCCGTTACGCGCTGCCCGATCTCGCCTGGTAGAGCGCCTCAGGGCAGCTTCTTGCCGTCCGGGCCGAAGGTCTTGAGATAGGCGGTGATGTTGTCGATCTCGCTCTGCTTGCTCAGGCCGGCGAAGGACATCTTGGTCCCCGGCACCTTGGCCTTGGGATCCTTGATGTAGTCCTTGAAGGTCGCCTCGTCCCAGGTGAGGCCGGAGGCTTTCATCGCCTCCGAATAATTGTAGCCCGGCACCGACGCCGAATGGCGGCCGATGAGCCCGTTCTGCTCGGGGCCGACGGAATTGCGCGCGCCTTCGCCGATCTGGTGGCAGGCGCGGCATTTGACGAAGACCTTTTCGCCCAGCGCCGGGTCGCCGGAGCTCGGCGCATCCTGCGCCGCTGCGGCACTCGCCGCCATGACGGCGAGCGTCGCCATCAGGGTTCGCATCCGTCCGAACATTCCGTCGATCTCCCGCGCCGGTCTCTACACGACGTCGTGAGACGACAGATCAAAGCCGACAGTCAAGATGAGATAGATTGGGACGGAAAATGGCCGAGAGATAATGGCGCGGTCGAAGGGATTCGAACCCCTGACCCCCAGATTCGTAGTCTGGTGCTCTATCCAGCTGAGCTACGACCGCGCATTCAACGATGCCTGTCAGACAAGACCATCGAAAAGCGGCGCTCCGTGGCGCCGCTGGTCGAGTGGGTAAGGGGTCTCGGACGGATTGGCAACAAAATTTTGCGACAGAGGCGTGAAGCGGGCCCGACAGGTGTTCCACACTGGCAACAGGTTCACCTTAACCGGAGCCTCTGGGGCGACGGCAGGCGGCAAATGTGAAACAAAGACATGTTTTGGCCATTCTAGGTCGCATCGTCCCGCACTGCAGCATGACCGGGGAAACCCGTGCTGCCGTCCCTTGCCGGAAGAAAATCGAGAACAAGCGCCTAATGTCACTCGCCGCCCAAGTCGCCGCCCCCGTCAGCTGGTCCTCGCTGTCCGACGTGACCGGCCTCGATGCCGCCATAGGTCGTGCCATGTCGGCCCTGCTCGACGAACAGCGCGCGGACGGTCACTACGCCTTCGACCTCGAGGCCGATGCCGCCATTCCGGCGGAGTACATCATGGTCAAGCACTTCCTCGGCGAGCTCGATCCCGAGATGGAGCGCCGCACCGCCAACTACCTGCGCCGCATCCAGGAGGACCACGGCGGCTGGCCCATGCTGGCCAAGGGCCAGCTCAACATGTCGGCCAGCGTCAAGGCCTATTTCGCGCTGAAGATCGCCGGCGATCCTGTCGATGCGCCGCATATGGTGCGGGCCCGGGAGGCGATCTTGGCGCACGGCGGCGCCGTGAATATGAACATCTTCACCCGCATGATGCTCGCCTTCTTCGGCATCGTGCCGTGGAGCGCCGTGCCGGTGATGCCGGTGGAGATCATGCACGCGCCGGGCTGGTTCCCGATCAACATCTGGCGCTTCAGCTATTGGGCGCGCGACACCGTGGTGCCGCTGCTGGTGCTGATGGCCAAGAAGCCCAAGGCCGCCAATCCGCGCCGGGTCAATATCGACGAATTGTTCCACGTGCCGCCCCACGCGGTGATGCGCTGGCCCAAGACCGCCAACCAGGTCGGCTTCTGGGGCGCCTTCTTCGTCGGCCTCGACAAGGTGCTTCACGTCATCGAGCCGTTCTTTCCGAAGAAGAGCCGGGAGTCGGCCATTCAAAAGGCGGTCGCGTTCCTGCAGGAGCGTTTGAACGGCGAGGACGGCGTCGGCGCCATCTACCCGTCGATCGCCTATACGGTAATGATGTTTCACGTGCTGGGCGTGTCCGAAGATCACCCCGACATGATCGTCGCCAAATCGGCGCTGGAGAAGCTGGTGGCGCAGAACGGCGAGGAGGCTTTCTGCCAGCCCTGCCTGTCTCCCGTCTGGGATACCGTGCTGGCCACGCATGCGCTGCTGGAAACCACCCCCGAGGACAGCGAGGCCGCCGAACGGGCGCTCGACTGGCTGCTGCCGCTCCAGGTTCTCGACGTCAAGGGCGACTGGGCCTATCGCCGTCCCGATCTCAGGCCGGGCGGTTGGGCCTTCCAGTACAAGAACGACTACTACGTCGACCTCGACGATACGGCCGTTGTCGTGATGGCGATGGACCGTGCCCGCAACAAGACCGGCACGCGCCGCTACGATGTCGCCATAGACCGCGCCGTCGAATGGGTGCTGGGCATGCAGAGCAGCAATGGCGGCTGGGGCGCCTTCGATGTCGACAACACGTCCTATTACCTGAACCACATCCCCTTCGCCGATCACGGCGCGCTGCTTGATCCGCCAACGGCCGATGTCACGGCTCGCTGTCTGTCGATGCTGGGACAGCTCGGCGAGACGATGGAATCGAGCGAGGCCGTGCGCCGCGCCGTCGCCTATCTCCTCAAGGATCAGCACCCCGAAGGAAGCTGGTTCGGGCGTTGGGGTATCAACTACATCTACGGCACCTGGTCGGTGCTCTGCGCCTTCAATGCCGTCGGGATTGAAGCCTCTCACCCGGCGGTGCGCCGCGCCGTCGCCTGGCTGCTCGATATCCAGAACCCCGACGGGGGCTGGGGTGAGGCCGATGCCGGATACGCGCTCGATTATGTCGCCTATCAGCCCTCGGAGACCACGGCCTCCCAGACCGCCTGGGCCACGATTGGATTGATGGCGGCCGGCGAGGTCGACCATCCGGCGGTGAAGCGCGGCATCGCCTATCTTGGAGCCCATCAGGGCAAGGATGGATTCTGGGACGAGCCGAACTACACCGGCACAGGCTTTCCGCGCGTCTTCTATCTGCGCTATCTTGGCTATGCGAAGTTCTTTCCGCTGTGGGCCATGTCTCGTTACCGCAACCTGAAACAGGGAAATACGGCGACCGTCATCCACGGCATGTGAAACCCGTCGTTGAGCGGCGGCCGCCTCCTTCGGCCCGTGCGCTTGCGGAGAGAGGCGTTCAGTCTTGCTTCTGCCGTAAAGACATCCAAGGTGGCAGCCGACGGAGCCGAGCCGCCAGTGTGTCATGCCGGTTACGCTGCTGCCGTGAAGGACTTCTCCTTGAAAGCTGTTCGTTGGGATCCCGCCAGCCGGGATGACGCCTTTGCTTATTATGCCGAGCTCAGGCGCCATTCACCGGTTATCCGGGCCGAGATCCCGACGCGAGGCACCGGATGGCTGGTGACCCGCTACGAGGACGTGCTCAAGGCCCACAAGGACCCGCGCTTCTCGACCGACCCGCGCAATGCCAAGAAGACGCCGCTCTTCGGCTTCGGCGGTCCTTATGCGCCGAAGCTGATCAAGCTCGTCGGCGCCTCCATGGTCAGCGTCGACGACCCCGCCCATGCGCGGCTCCGCCGCCTCGTGTCGCGTGTCTTCACGCCCCGCTCGGTTTCCGACATGGCGCCCTGGATCGCCGGCATGGTCGACACGCTGCTCGACGAAGCCGCCGCGAAACCCAAGGTCGACCTCATGGCCGACTTCGCGCTGCCACTGCCGTTGCGCGTCATCTCAGAAATGCTCGGCATTCCGGAGGAGTGGCGCCTCGAGTTCCACGATCAGGTGGTGCGACTCATCGAAGTGAACGACAAGCCCGTGCGCCGGGCGATCCGTTGGCTGCCCGCCATGCCCAAGCTGCTCCGCTTCTTCGAGGATCTCATCGCGCTGAAGCGCCGCGAGCCCGACGACAAGCTGATCACCAAGCTGATCGCCGTCGAAGAGGAGGGCGACCACCTCAGCCGTGACGAACTCATCGGCATGATCTTCCTCCTGCTCTTCGCCGGGCACGAGACATCGGTCAATCTCATCGGCAACGGACTGATGGCGCTCATCGACCATCCGGAGCAGATGGCGCTGCTGCGGGCCGATCCGTCGCTGATGGATGGCGCCGTCGAGGAATTCCTGAGGTTCACCAATCCCGTGGAACACGGCACGCCACGCTTCGCCCTGGAGGATCTCGAAATCGCCGGGACGCGGATCCGCAAGGGCGAAATGGTGATCCTGCTGCTCGCCGCCGCCAACCGCGACGAGGCGGTGTTCACCGATCCCGACCGGTTCGACATCCTGCGCAAGGACAACGGCCGCCATCTCGCGCTCGGCTTCGGCCTCCATTACTGCCTGGGGTCGTCGCTGGCCCGATTGGAAACCCGCATCGCGCTCGAAGGCCTGCTGCGGCGGTTCCCGGATCTGGCCCTGGCGACGCCGCGCGACCGGATCCAGTGGCGGCAGGCGACGGGGCTGCGCGGCATCGTCTCCATGCCGGTCAAGCTCGGCGCCGATGCGGGCCCGGACGACGGGCTGGAGGAGACCTGTCTCGTTACCCCGCTGCAGGGACCGAGCCCCGACCTCAGCCGAAAGCCGTCAGCAGATGCGCTGCCATCGTCAGCCGCTCGTGGGGCGTGTCCGATGGCCGGGCATAGATCAGCCTAGCGCCTTTCAGCGTGAGGTGATCGCGTAGGGGCTTCGGGGCGCGTTCGACGAGATCCGCCGCCGCGACGCTCGGACGAAGATCGAAGGCGATAGCCTTGGGACCGGCGTCGATCCGGGCGATGCCCAACGCGCGGCAGAGCGCCCGGAGTTTCACGCGCTCCAAGAGGTCGACCACCTCCGATGGAGGCGGTCCGAACCGGTCCGCGACCTCTTCGGCCACCGCTTCGGCCTCGTGCGGATCGGCGATACGGGACAGCCGCGCATAGAGGTTCAGGCGAAGCTCGGGCTCGGGGATGTAGTCGACCGGCAACGAGCCCGCGCGGTCGATGTGGATCTCGGGCGACCAGTCCTCCACCACTTCTCCCTTGGCCTCGCGGATGGCGAGGCTCATCAGGTGCTGGTAGAGGCCGAGGCCGATCAGCCTGAGATGGCCGGCCTGCTCCTCGCCCATGAGGTCGCCGGCGCCGCGAAGGTCGAGGTCGCGGGCCGAGACCGCCATGCCGCTGCCGAGCTTGTCGAAGGCCGCGAGGCTCTGAAGCCGGCGCAACGCGGCGTCTCCGGGCTCATCCGTCTCGGTCATCAGGTAGCACAGGCCCTGCAATCGCCCGCGACCCACACGCCCCCGGATCTGGTGAAGCTGCGACATGCCGAAGAGTTCGGCGCCCGCCACGATCATCGTGTTGGCCCGTGGCACGTCGAGGCCGCTTTCGATGATGGATGTCGCCACCAGCACGTCGCCGTGCCCGTCGGCGAAATCCACCATGGCGGCATCCACCGCCTCGGGCGCGAGACGGCCATGCGCGGTGAGGATCGTGAGGTCCGGACAGGCCTTCGCCAGGCTCTCGGCCACCCGATCGAGGCCTTCGACGCGCGGCACGACGACGAAACTCTGCCCACCGCGAGCCTTCTCGCGCAGCAACGCCCCGCGCACCGTGCCGAGGTCGAAGGGCGCTACCAGGGTGCGGATCGGCCGACGCCGGGCAGGCGGCGTGGCGATGACGCTGAGGTCCTGGAGGCCTACCAGCGCTGCCTGGAGGGTGCGCGGGATCGGCGTCGCCGTGAGGGTGAGAACGTGGACGCCGGCGCCGAGGTCGCGCAGTCGCTGCTTCTCGGCGGCGCCGAACCGCTGCTCCTCGTCGATCATCAGAAGGCCGAGATCCTTGAAGGACACATCCTTCGCCGCGACCGCATGGGTTCCAATGACGAGGCGAACCGATCCATCGGCGAGGCCGGCCTTGACGGAGGCGGCGTCCGCCGGCGGCGTGAGGCGGGACAGGTGCGCGACCGCGATGCCGAGATCGGCGAAGCGCTTCTCGAACGTCCTGACGTGCTGGCGCACCAGAACGGTGGTCGGCGCCACCAGGGCGACCTGCCGTCCTGCCAGCACCGCGACGGCGGCGGCTCGCAGCGCCACTTCTGTCTTGCCGAAGCCGACATCGCCCACGACGAGGCGGTCCATCGGCCGGCCCGAGGCGAGATCGGCCAGGACGGCACTGATGGCTTCGGCCTGGTCGGGGGTGGGCGGAAAGGGAAATCCGGCCGTGAAGGTGCGATAGGCGGCAGCCGGTGGCTTCAGCACCTCGGCCCTGGTTTCATTCCGCTGCCGCGCCAGCGCGACGAGCGCCCGGGCCGCGACGGCGATCTCGCCCCAGACGCGCTGGCGCCGTTTGAACCACCCGTCGTCGTCGAGACGATCGAGGCGGATCGCATCGCCGGCGGCACCGTAGCGCCACAGGACGTCGAGGGACTCGACTGGCGCCAGGAGGTCGGTGCCCTTTGCATAGTCGAGCCGCACCGTTTCACGCAGGCCAGCGGCGTCCGAGTCCAGGGTTTCGATCGACCGTAACTGGCCCACGCCGTGATCGAGGTGGATCACCGTATCGCCCACCGCGAAATCGCCGTCGCCGGCATGCCATGGGACCGGGACGGCATGGTGATGATGATGCACCGCGCGGTGCGCCCGGTGACCCAGGAGATCCGCAGCACAGACCAGCGTGATCCCGGCTTCGTCGTCGATGAACCCATGTTCGCCGGAGAAGGCCAGCACCGATACCGAGCCGGGTGGCATCGTGGCGGCCTCGGCCCAATGCGACGCCTCCGGCAGCTCGAGACCCGCCGCCTTGGCGAGGGCCGCCCTGTCCCGGGCCGTCGCCCCGGCCAGGATCACCCGGTGACCTGCGGCCGCCTGCTTGGCCACGAAGTTCTGAAAGGCCTTGCGGCCGGTAGTTGCTGCATGGAAGTGCGGCACCGACTTCTGCGGCTCTGTGCCGGGCAGAGGCTTAGACCGCGTTTTCGCCGCTCTATGCCACTCGGCGGGCTTGACGTAGAGCGCCTCGGGCGGCGGAACATCCTTGTCCCGTCGCTTCCGCGCCGAGCCCGCGCCGACCGCCTCGCGGTGATGGTCCGCCGCCTGGGCGAGCACAACGTCGAGGCGTGCGGCTGCCGTCGGCTCGAGCATCAGATCGGCGTCGGGCATCAGATCGAAGATCGTGCGGAGGTGAGGGTAACAATCCGCGAGACGCTGCTCCAGTCCCGGTGTACGCGCCAGCGGCTCGGCATCGGCCGATCGCACGACCGTGGACACGGGGCCGAGATCGAGATGGGTTACGCTCTCTTTCGAACGCTGGCTGGCGGGGTCGAAGGCGTGGATCGTAGCGACGCGCCCATCGGCGATGGTCAACCGGTAGGGTGTAGGGCCGGATGGAAAGATATCGATCACTTCGCCGCGGACCGCGAACTCGCCGTGATCGTCGACACGATTGTCGTGGCGATAGCCGAAGCGGATCAGCGTGGCCTTGAACGCGTCGGCCTCGATCGGCTCGCCCGCAGCGAGGCTCATCACCTCGGCCGAGGCGGACGCAGGCGGCAGCCGCTGAACCGCGGCTTCCAGCGTGGTGACCAGGACGATGCCGCCACGCGGCGTCTTCTTTGACGGTCGAGTGTCGATGCAGCGGAGCGCCGTCATGGTCTGGCCGAGAACATCGGGCGACGGCGATGCACGATCGTAGGGCAGACAATCCCAGGCCGGGATGAAAGCGACAGTGGCCTCGGGCGCAAGTTCCGCCAGAAGCTGAGCGATACTGTCCGCCCGGTGGTCGCCCGAGGCCAGGTAGATCAGAGTCTGGCCGGAGGTCGTGACAGGCAGCAGCCGCACGGCGGCCAGGGCGACGGGAAGCTTCGACATCGGGAATACTCGGGTACGCTCGAGCCCGAGATCGGGCCGGTGGAGTCCCAAACGCCTCGACCTAGTCGCGGTTCAGCCGCCTCGGCAGCTGCGGACCGCGTGTCGCAGACCCGTCACGGCGGCAGTGCGGGACCCGTCAGCCGATCCGACGGATCCTTGCTGGTTCAATGGACGCTGACCGTCTCAAGCTGGTTTTCCGAAGCATTGGCCAGGGCCGTCTCTCGGCTATCCGTCAGCAGGATCGGCACACCGTCGGCGCCGAGCAGCATGTAGAGGTCGAGACCGGGCTGGATCGACGGCGCCTGCGGGAACAGGCCCGGCACTTCGTCGGAGCGGATGGGTTTGACGTAGGCGATGGCACCCTGGCCGAGATGGGCGAATTCATCGACGGACAGGGGCAGATCTGACTCGGACATGGAACACCTCATACGCTCTTGGACCGAATGACGACCGTTCGGCTCACGCGATCCAAGGTGCGGATCGCCAGAGTGACCGACAGGAGGCCATGATCGAGGTCGGCGCCAACGACTTCGAGACCCGGGGCCAGGCGGAACGCGCGGCGAAAACGACGGGCCGCGATGCCGCGGTGCAGATATCGGCGGGGGTCGCCGTCGCCGGGTCCCTCGCCATTGATAAAAATCTGGTCTCCGACGAGGGTCATTTCAAGCTGCTCGGGAGCGAAGCCCGCGACCGCGAGGATCAGTCGCAGCGAATCGCCGTCCGGGCCGGTGACACGCAGCAGGTCGTAGGGCGGATAATTGTCGGGTGGCAGGACCGCGACGTCGGGCGCCCGTTCGAGCCCATGAAGGTGAAGCACGAAACTCGCACGAAGTGGCCCGTTGCGCGTCGCGCGACCCGGCGCGCCGCTCACGCACGGCCTCGCAGGCAATGGTGGGACTGGGCCGGGGCCATAGGGACGAGCAGGAACGTCATCGCCGACAAGTCTGGAGCGTCATCGTTAATAAGTCTAACGCCAAAGCACCGACGCGTTGGCTCGATCGGTTGGAAAGCTCCTTCTCCCGCAAGGGGAGAAGGGATGCCCAACCGTCACATCAGCGATGGCAGCACGCGGTCTGGCGGGCGATGGCCGTCGACGAAGGCGCGGATGTTGACGAGGACTTTCTCGCCCATCTCCATGCGGCCCTCCTCGGTGGCGGAGCCCATATGGGGCAGCAGCGTCACTTTGCCGGCGCGGGCGAGCCGGATGAGCTTGTTGGGCACGGCGGGCTCGTGTTCGAAGACGTCGAGCCCGGCGCCGGCGATCTCGTCGGCTTCGAGCATCCGGGTCAGGACGGCCTCGTCGATGATCTCGCCGCGCGCCGTATTCACGACGATCGCCTGCGGCCGCAGCAGCTTCAGCCGCCGCGCCGACAGCAGGTGATAGGTGGCGGGCGTGTGGGGGCAATTGACCGAGACGATGTCCATGCGGGCGAGCATCTGGTCGAGCGAGTCCCAGTAGGTCGCTTCCAGCCCCTCCTCGATGTCGCCCGCGAGCCGGCGGCGGTTGTGGTAGTGGATCGACAGACCGAAGGCCTTGGCGCGGCGCGCCAGAGCCTGCCCGATCCGCCCCATGCCGACGATGCCAAGCCGCTTCCCGGTCAGCCGGCTGCCCAGCATGAAGGTGGGCGACCAGCCGTTCCACTCGCCCGAGGGGATCACGCCCGCACCCGTCACGAGGCGGCGCGCCACGGCGAGGATCAGCGCCATGGTCATGTCGGCGGTGTCCTCCGTCAGGACCCCCGGCGTGTTGGTGACCACGATGCCGCGCCCGTGCGCCGCGTCGACGTCGATGTTGTCGGTGCCGGTGCCGAAATTGGCGATGAGCTTCAACTGCGGCCCAGCCTTGGCGATCAGCGCGGCGTCGATCCGGTCCGTTACGGTGGGGACCAGGATCTCGGCCTCGGCCAACGCGGCGGCGAGATCGGCCGCGCCCAAAGGCGTGTCGTCGAGGTTCAGCTGCGCGTCGAACAGCTCCCGCATGCGGGTCTCGATCCGCTCGGGCAGCTTGCGGGTGACGACAACGAAGGGTTTTTTGGCCATAGGCCACTCCTGCACGCTGCCGGAGGCAAGCTGGTTTCACCCCGCCTTAACCCTGACGGCCTTTCATCCTATCGCATTGCCGCCATCGCCGACACGGGCGATCGGAGGCTCGATTTCGCGCGAGGACGTTATCTGATGGAGCAGTTCAGGACCCTGGCCCGCGGCGTCGCGCGAAGCGCCGCGGCGCTCGCCGTCCTCTTTGCAGGGCTTGGCGGTGCCGGTGCCGCCGTGAACGACCAGAAGGGCCCGATGACCGGCCTGCCTGTGCCCCGCTACGTCAGCCTGAAGTCTGATCGCGTCAACCTGCGCGAGGGACCGTCGAAAGATCACCGCTCGTCCTGGGTCTTCGAGCGTGCCGGTCTGCCGGTGGAGGTGACGGCTGAATTCGACACCTGGCGCAAGATCCGCGACTCGGAAGGCTCCGAGGGCTGGGTGCTGCATTCGCTTCTGTCGGGTCGCCGCACTGCCCTTGTGGCTCCCTGGAAGAAGGAGCAGACCATGCCGCTCTATAGCCAGCCGCGGCCCGATGCCTCCGTGGTGGCCAATCTCCAGTCCGGCGTCATCGGCAGCGTCAAGCGCTGCGACGGCCAATGGTGCCGCATCTACGGCGACGGCTTCGACGGCTACGAGCAGCAGAACAACCTGTGGGGCGTGTATCCGGGCGAACAGGTGGAGTGACCGGCTGATCATGACCTCGTGCAGCAGCAATTCGACCTTGAAGGGCTAGGCACCGGCGATCGCTGCCCCAGTTTTGCCTTTGTTGAAAGCTCGAGGAACGATCATGACCTTCGTTAAGACTCTTCGCATCGCCTGTGGCGCCACCTTGATCCTCGCCAGTTCGGCCATGGCCGCCCCGACCGTGCCGGTGGCTTCTACCCTAGCCGCTCCTATCGCCACGGTGGCCCTGATCACTAAGGGGAGCCGCGCTGGCAACCGGATGCAACGCCATCGCACGCGGCTGGATCGTTGCAGAAACGTGCCGTCGCGCTGCTGAAGCAAAGCGAGACCGGCGTCTGGCACCGGGGCAGAACGGGTCGCCCCTTTCGGGCGCCCGTCACCCCAGTCCGCGGTGCGGAGGATTGACCGGGTCGCTGTCGAGCAGGGCGAAGAGAACGTGGTCCTGCCAGCGGCCATTGATACGCAGGTAGGCCCGGGCATAGCCCTCCTTGCGGAACCCCACGCTCTCCAGGAGGCGCATCGAGGCGTCGTTGTGGGGCAGGCAGGCGGCTTCGAGGCGGTGCAGGCGCAGCGTGCCGAAGACGAAGCCCGCGGCAGCCCTCACCGCCCGGCCCATGTAGCCGCGGCCCGCGTAGGCATGGCCCATCCAGTAGCCGAGCGTCGCCGTCTGGGCCACGCCGCGGCGGATCTGTCCCACCGTCAGGCCGCCCACCAGTTCGTCGTCGTCGCGGAACACCAGGAACGGGAAGGCCTCGTCGCGGCTCATCTCCTCGCCGTGGAGGCGAATTCGACGGCGGAAGGCGGCACGCGTCAGGTCGTCGGCCGGCCAGATCGGCTCCCAGGCGGTGAGGAACTGCCGCGACCGCTCCCGCAGGTCGGCCCAGGCCTCGAAATCGCGCATCTCGGCCGGCCGGAGATAGATGCCCTCGCCGCGCACCAGCGTGGCGGCGTCGAAGCTCGGTCCCAGCCGGAACAGCGCCATCGCGTCAGTGCCTCGACATGTCCGGGGCCGGCCGCAGGGCGCGGACTGTGGGTTCGGACGTCGCGACGCCAAGCCGCGCCGCGATGGCGTCCGGCCCCGGCACCTTGCCGACCGGGCCGATGGCCGAGACCGTCGGGGCGGAGCGGATCATCGCGGCCCCGGCCCCGCGCGCGCTCTCGACCGTGACGGCATCAACCTCGCGCAGGATCTCGTCGGTGCCGATGAGCCGGCCATAGGCCATGTGCTGGCGGGCGATCTGCTCGGCCCGGGCGGAGGAGGATTCCAGGGCCACCAGCAGCGACACTTTGAGCTGCGCCTTGGCGCGCTCGACTTCGTCGCTGGTCAGGGTCGCGGTCGTGTCGGCGATGCAGTCAAGCGCCACGGGCACAAGCTCTGCGACATGGCCGGCGCCCGTCGCCGCATAGAATCCGAAGAGGCCAGTGTCGGCATAGGTCCAGTCGAAGCTGTTGATCGTATAGGCGAGGCCCCGATCCTCGCGCACGTCCTGGAACAGCCGGGACGACATGCCGCCACCGACCGCATGGGAAAAGACATGGGCGGCGTAGCGCCGAGGATCGTGGAACGACAGGCCCTCGAAGCCGATGACGATATGCGCCTGTTCGAGGCGCCGCTTCAGCCGGATGTCGCCACCCCGGTAAGTGGCCGGCGCCGTGGCGGGACCGGGCAGGTTCTGCAGGGTCGCGAAACGGCGCTCCACCTCGGCCACGATGGCATCGTGATCGACGGCGCCCGCCGCCGCGATAACGGTCTGGTCGGCCCGGTAGCGGCGCTCCAGAAAGCCTTTCACAGCCTCGCGGTCGAAGCGCTTTACCCCCTCGGGCGTGCCCAGAATGGGGCGTCCGATGGATTGGCCCGGATAGGCATGCTCGGTGAAGAGCTCGAACACCAGATCGTCGGGCATGTCCTCGACGGCGCCGAGCTCCTGGAGCACGACGTCCTTCTCGCGCTCGATCTCGGCCGGATCGAAGGCGCTGTCGGTCAGGATGTCGGACAGGATCTCGAGGGCCAGCGGCGCGTCGCCCGGCAGCACGCGGGCGTAATAGGCGGTCTGTTCGGTCGAGGTCGCGGCATTGATGTCGCCGCCCGCCCCCTCGATCTCTTCGGCGATCCGCCGGGCCGAGCGCGTGCGCGTCCCCTTGAAGGCCATGTGTTCGAGAAAATGCGACAGGCCGTGTTCGGCGGCGGTCTCGTGGCGCGAGCCGATGCCGACCCACAGGCCGAGCGAGGTCGTGTGCATGTGGGGAATGTCGTCGGTGATGACGCGCAGCCCCGAGGGAAGCGTGGTGATGCGGCTCGTCAAAGCGCCATCTCCACGCCCGAGATTTCGGCGCCGGCACGCTCGCGAATGAAGCCTTCGATCGCCGCGACGGCATTGGGCAGGACGGTGAAGCGCTCGGGCCGCTCGAGGAGGTCGGCGAGGTGGCGCGGTAGGGCGGGGTGTTGGCCGGTAGCCCGTTCGACCGCATCCGGGAATTTCGCCGGATGGGCAGTGCCGAGAACCACCACCGGGGTCTCGGGGTCGCGCCGCAGTGCCTCGCGCGCCGCCGCCACGCCGACTGCGGTATGGGGATCGAGTACGACGCCGGCCTCGGCATAGGTCCGCGTCATCTCGGCCTGCGTGCCCGCCTCGTCGACCCGCACGGCATCGAATTCTGCGCGGATCCGCTCCATCGGACCGGGTGCGACCGTGAAGCGGCCCGACTGGGCGAGGCTCGCCATCAACCCGCGCAGGGCGGCATCGTCGCGACCATAGGCCTCGAAGAGCAGGCGCTCGAAGTTCGACGACACCTGGATGTCCATGGAGGGCGACTGGGTCGGCCGCACGCCCTGGACCTCGTAGGTGCCGGTGGCGAGGCAGCGGGTGAGGATGTCGTTCTCGTTGGTGGCGACGACGAGCCTCTCGATCGGCAGGCCCATGCTCTTGGCGATCCAGCCCGCGAGAATGTCGCCGAAATTGCCCGTCGGCACCGCGAAGGAGAGCTTGCGATGCGGTGCCCCCAGCGCCACGGCGCCGGTGAAGAAATAGACGAGCTGCGCCAGCACCCGCGCCCAGTTGATGGAGTTCACGCCCGACAGGTTCATCTCGTCGCGGAAGGCGTGGTGGTTGAACATGGCCTTCACGATGGCCTGGCAGTCGTCGAAAGTCCCTTCGACCGCGATGGCGTGGATGTTGGGCGCGTCGACGCCGGTCATCTGGCGGCGTTGCACATCCGATACACGTCCGTGCGGGTAGAGGATGAAGACGTCGACGGCCGGCAGGCCGCGGAAGGCCTCGATGGCGGCGGCTCCGGTATCGCCCGATGTAGCGCCGACGATGGTGGTGCGCCGGCCGCTGCGGCCCAGCACCTCCTGCATCATGCGGCCCAGGAGCTGCATCGCCACATCCTTGAAGGCGAGCGTCGGCCCGTGGAAAATCTCGAGCAGGAAGAGGTTGGCGTCGAGCTGGCTCACCGGCACCACGGCCGGGTGACGGAAGCTGGCATAGGCCCCCTCCGTCATGGCACGCAGCACGCCCGGCGCGAAGCAGTCGCCCGTGAAGAGCGAGATCACCCGTTCGGCGACCTCGGCATAGGGCCGCCCGGCAAGCGCCGCGATGTCGGCCGGGCTCAGCCGCGGCAGGGTTTCGGGCAGGTAGAGGCCGCCGTCGCGCGCAAGGCCGGCCAGCAGCACGCCATCGAAACCGAGACGGGGGGCCGTGCCGCGCGTGGAGAGGTAATTCACGGATGAGGGTCCCTGGGGCGGCCCGGCGGCCGGACGAGAGTGGATCTGACAAGGCCAGTTCACCACATGTTTTGCGAAGGGCGTCAAGACGTCGAGGCCGCGGGCCCTGATGCGAATGGGCTCCGGGGCGCGGCGCATGCACGATCCTGGTGAATGGATCCCTCTCGCCGTGTCGCTTGGTCGTTGCGATACGATCGTCGGTCGATTATAATGTAGCCATTCCCAACATGACTGCAGGAACACGCCGGGGTCCGGCCGTCATCGGGCTGTCCCGCCCGGCGCGGCGGCGCGCCTCTTGCGCGCATCGCCGGGCCCATCGCGCGCCTCACCGGGCGCCTGGAGTATCGCGATTATGAGCGAAGCACCCTTGATGCCCAAGGCCACCGCCGTGTGGTTGGTCGAGCACACATCGCTGACGTTCGACCAGGTGGCCGAGTTCTGCAAATTGCACCCGCTCGAAGTGAAGGGCATCGCCGACGGCGAAGTCGCGACTGGCATCAAGGGGCATGACCCGATCACCTCGGGCCAGCTGCTCCGCGAGGAGATCGAGCGCGGCGAGAAGAACAAGGATTACCACCTGCGCATCGCGCCGCCGAAGGTGCGGCTGCCGCCCCCGAAGAAGACCCGCGGAGCCCGCTACACGCCTCTGTCGCGTCGCCAGGACCGGCCCAACGCCATCCTGTGGCTCGTCCGCAATCATCCGGAGCTGAAGGACGCGCAGATCATGCGCCTCGTCGGCACCACCAAGACGACGCTGCAGGCCATCCGCGACCGCACGCACTGGAACTCCTCGACGCTCACCCCGCTGGATCCCGTGACCCTGGCGCTGTGCTCGCAGATCGACCTCGACTTCGAGGTCAACAAAGCCGCCAAGGACCGGCCCGCCACGGCGGACGATCGCGGCGCCACGCTGGCCCCGGCCGAGACGACGACCTCGCGCCACCGTGCCGCCACCGAGGAGGAGATCTTCGGGGCTCCCAAGGCGCATCACGACGACGACGAGGACGTCGACCTTACCTCGGTCTTCGCCGGTGCCCGCGGCGGCAGCCACGAGGACGACGAGTAGGGCTCCTGTCGTCTGCCACGGTCGGCATCGCAGCTTTCCCTACCCTGAAAGGGTTACCGTATTCACACATCGTCGATGTGTGCTGCAGCGGCACCCCTCTCCCTTGTGGAGAGGGGCTGGGGGTGAGGGTTGCGACGCCCCTCCGCAAGTTGAGGATGCCCTGACGAGAGACACCTTGCTCGCTCTTCCCGACCCTCACCCCTTACCCCTCTCCACAAGGGAGAGGGGAGACGTCCGGCGTCGCGGCTAACGGAATGTGTGAATCCGGTAGCCTGAAAGGGGAGGGTGTTGCCGCGAAGCGGTGACGGGTGGGGTTGCCGGCGCGAGTGGCGCTTCGCGCCACATCACCCCTCCGTCTCGCCCTTCGGCCGAGACACCTTTCCGGTTCCGGGAAGGAGAGCACTCCCGTCGCTACGTCGAGCATCGAGTGGGTCGAATGAACGACTCCGCACGGAGGGGGCGGGCCCGGTTCCGACCGAGCCGGCTATCCCGGCTTGTAGTTCCGCAGCGCCGCCATCAGCGCCGCCATGTCGGGCGGGAGTGGGCTTTCGAAGAGCAGGGTTTCGCCGGTCGCCGGATGTTCGAAGCCCAGCACCGCCGCATGGAGCGCCTGGCGGCCGAGGGCCGCGATAGCCTCGCGGCAGGCGTCGTCGAGCGCCGAAGCCTTGGTCTTGAAGCCGCCGCCATAGAGCATGTCGCCGATCAGCGGATGGCCGATGTCGGCCATATGGACGCGGATCTGATGCGTGCGACCCGTCTCTAGCCGGCAGCGCATCAGCGTCGCGACGGGCGGGAACTTCTCTTCCACCGACCAATGCGTCACAGCGTGACGGCCCTTGTCCTCACGAACGACCGCCATGCGCTCGCGCTGGTGCGGATGACGGCCGAGCGCGGCGTCGACGGTGCCGAAGCTGCGGTCGGGCATCGTCCAGGTGCCGGCAAGGTATTCGCGCACCAGCGAACCCGAGCGTCCGTGGTCGGCGAAGATATCGGCCAAGCCCTGGTGGGCGCGTTCGGATTTGGCCGCGACCATAAGCCCGGTGGTGTCCTTGTCGAGCCGGTGCACGATGCCGGGACGGCGGATCCCGCCGATGCCCGACAGGCCCTCGCCGCAATGAAACAGCAGGGCATTGACCAGCGTGCCGCTGGCGTGGCCGGGCGCCGGATGCACCACCAGCCCGGCCGGTTTGTCGATGACGATCAGATCCTCGTCCTCGAACACGATCGTGAGCGGGATATCCTCCGGCAGCGGCGTTGCGTCGACGGGTGGCGGCACCTCGAAGAGGATCCGGGCGCCTTCTTTCGGCTTGGCGTTGGGGTTCGACGGCACGGCGCCGTCGACCCGCACGAAACCGCTGCCGATCAGCTCCTGCAACCGCGTGCGCGACAGGCCCAGGCCCTCGCGCGCCGCATGGAGCGCCAGCAGCTTATCGAGCCGCTGTCCGGCCTCGTCCGGACCGACCGTGAAGGCGGTGATCTCCGGGCCGTCGGCATCTTCGGTCAATCGACGAACTCCGTGCGGGCATAGCCCTGGATGAAGAGAAGGGCTTCGAGATCATTGTGGTCGATCCGCGCCCGAGCGGCGGCGGCCACGGCTGGCTTGGCATGGAACGCCACGCCGAGCCCGGCTTCGGCCAGCATGGCAAGGTCGTTGGCGCCATCGCCTACCGCCATGACGGCAGAGGGCGCGAGTTGCAACGTGTCGCGCAATGCCAGCAGCCGCTCGCGCTTGGCTTCCCGCCCGAGGATGGGCTCCGCCACCGTGCCGGCGAGCCGGTCGCCCTCGACCTGCAACGTGTTCGAGCGATGCTCGTCGAAGCCGATCAAGGCGGCCACGGCGTCGGTGAAGAGCGTGAAGCCGCCCGACACCAGCGCACAATAGGCGCCGTTGGCCTTCATGGTCCGCACCAGCGTCGAGCCGCCGGGCATGAGGGTGATGCGCCGCGCCAGAACGTCGTCGATGGTCGAGACCGGCAGGCCGCGCAGCAGCGCCACGCGTTCACGCAGGGCCGGCTCGAAGGGCAGTTCGCCCCGCATGGCGCGCTCCGTGATGGCGGCGACCTGCGCCCCGAAGCCCGCGACATCCGCCAGTTCGTCGATGCATTCCTGCCCGATCATGGTGGAATCCATGTCGGCCAGCAGCAGCTGCTTGCGCCGACCCGTCATCGGCTGCAGCACGAGGTCGAGCGCCGCTCCGCCGATCACGGCGTCGAGCGAGGACCGCAAGGCCGCGAGATCGGCCGGAATGGCATGGAACGGGATGTCGACCGCCCGCTCGGCCTCTAGCCAGATCGGGCTTCCTGCGCCTGGCAGCGCGGCGCCGATGGCCGACAGGCGCGCGCCCTCGAACTGCTGAAGCCCTTTACGAGCCAGGACGGTCGCGACACAAGGCTCGGGGGACAACGGCATCGGCGAGAGGGGATCACGTGGAGCGAGGGGGTGCGGTTCTCATCGCAGGCCCGACGGCGAGCGGCAAGTCCGCCCTGGCCATGCGGGTGGCCGAGCGTCTCGGCGGAATCGTGATCAATGCCGATTCCATGGCGGTGTATCGCGACCTCACGATCCTCACCGGCCGCCCGGAGGCTGCGGACCTCGCCCGCGTGCCGCATCGGCTCTACGGCCATCGCGATGCCGCAGAGGCCTATTCGGTCGGGCTCTGGCTTGCCGAGATCGAGTCGGAACTCGGCCACGCCCGGGCGGCGGGCGCCCTGCCGGTCGTGGTCGGCGGGACGGGGCTGTTCTTCAAGGCGCTGACCCAGGGCCTCTCCGACATTCCCGCCGTCCCGGACGACATTCGGGCGCGGGTGCGGGCCAAGGCGGAGGGCGTAGAGCCCGAGATCCTTCACGCGCGGCTCGCGGCGGTCGACCCGCTCACGGCGTCGCGCCTGCGCCCCAGCGATCCGCAGCGGATCGTCCGCGCCCTCGAGGTCTTCGCGGCCACCGGCCAGCCCCTGGCCGAGTTCCAGGCGCGGCGCACGCCTCCCTTGGTGCCTGTGACGAGTGGCGTCGTGGCCGTTGCGCTCTCGCCCGACCGAGCTCTCTTGCGAGAGGCGATCGACCGTCGCTTCGACCGCATGATGGAGCAGGGCGCGATCGACGAGGTCAGGCGCCTTCGGTATCGCGGCCTCGATCCGGCGCTGCCGGCGATGCGGGCGCTCGGCGTGCCGTCGCTGCTCGCGCATCTGGCCGGCGACCTGTCGCTGGACGCCGCCGTTGCCCGCAGCAAGGCCGAGACACGGGCCTATGCCAAGCGGCAGGAGACCTTCGCCCGCCATCAGCTCCCAGGCTTCGGAACGGTTGCGCCGCAGGAGGGAGAGGCCGTGCTGATCGATCAGCTCGTTCGCTGACGCGGAAGGACGCGCCTTCGTCATGGCGAGCGCAGCGAAGCAACCGGCACCTGGTCTTCGCATCGTCCGCAACGCCGGAAGCGTTCGCCGCGCGGCGGCTCACGTCGTCCGGATTGGCTTACTGCGCTCGCAATGACGGTTGAGGGCTTACTCTGCGGCGACTTGGTTCTTGATCTGATCGAAGATGCTGCGGCGGATGACACGCTTCTTCATGAGGTCGTCGACTGAATGATAGGGGCGATGCTGCACGATGGCCTGGCCGATGTGGCCGGCCCCCATGCTGTTGAGCTGCGCCACGGAAGCATTGTTGAGGTTCACGCCATGAGCGGAGGCCGTCGCCGGAGTGGCCGACGCCTCGGGCTCGGCCGAGGCCACGGTGGGATCGGCCGGCTTCGCGGCGTCGATGGGCGTGGGATCGGGGATCGCGGCGACCGGGGCAAGGGATGTCGTTGGCTGCTGCGCGATGGGAACTGCCGAAGCGACAGGCGCAACGGGCGTCGGAGCAGGGGCTTGGGCCGGCGCATCGAGCGGCAGGGAGGCCGTGATCTTGCGGGGCTGGATCGGGGTGTCGCCGAGCGGGCCCGGATACACGACCCGGACGGGGGCGGCATCCGCGGGCTGCGTCGAGGTTGCGGCTGCCGGAGCCGCAGGATCGGTCGCTGCCGGCGGAGCGATGGCTGGCGTGCCGGCTAGGGCCGCCATGGCGACGACGGGGCTCCCGTCATGCTTGGCGACCGCCTTGCCCGACCCCCGTGTGATGATGATCGCCGCCTGGGCGATGACGCCGAGCGACACGAGCAGCACCGCCAGGATCATGAAGCGACCGACGATCGATCTCGTTACCATGCACCATTCTCCCAATGCGGTCCGAAACCGCCCGGCCCCAGTCGCTCCTGCGGCAGGCGCTGCTGGCCGACGATGTCCGGGCAACCCAGTCAAGGGAACTCGAACGTGTCATTGGCAGATAATAGCGATGTGTGGCGAGACTGCGAAGCGCAGCGGTTCCCGCCCTCTTCATTTATTGGGAAAAGATTGATCTGTCGGTTCAGCGGTCGATCGACCCGCGCCATTGCAACAGCAGTGTCGGCAGGCCGGAGCGAGAGTTTTGCCCAGTGGAGACCGGCACGAAACCCTGTCGCGCGTAGAATCGCCGAGCTCGGGCATTGCCTTCATTGACGTCGAGCATCAAACCCGCCGGCGACAGGGCCTTGGCTCCTGCCACGAGGCGATCCGCGATACCGCCGCCGTGATGCGCCGGATGAACGGCCAGTTGATCGAGATGCCCCCGGACGGGGTCGACGGTCACGAAGCCCACCGGAGCGTCGTCGATTTCGGCGACGAGAATGCGGGCGCCAGCCGCCGCGAGCGCGTCGAGCCGGGTGTCGAGCCACGGACGCCGAGCGTCGAAGTCGATCTCCGGCATCGTCGCCTGCCAGGCCGCGACCCAGAGGTCGAGGAGGGCGGGGCGGTCCGCCGCTTGAGCGTCACGGAGGTCGAACGGCGCGGTCAGCGTTCGGTCAGCTTCAATTCGATGCGGCGGTTGCGGCTCATGGCGTCCTCGCTCGTACCGGGATCGATGGGCTGGAATTCACCAAATCCGGCTGCGACAAGGCGCTGTGGATCGACTCCCTTGGCGACCAGATATTGCACCACCGCGATGGCGCGCTGGGCCGAGAGGTCCCAGTTGGATTTGAACTGCGGCGATACGATGGGGCGCCGGTCCGTGTGACCGTCGACGCGGAGCACCCAGCCGATATTGGGCGGGATCTCTCGTTCGAGATCGATGGCGGCCGCGGCGAGCTTGTCGAGTTCGACGTTACCGGCCGGCTTGAGCAACGCCTGGCCGGTATCGAACAGCACGGAGGATTCGAAGACGAACCGGTCTCCCACGACCCGGATGCCGGGGCGGTTGCCGATGATCTCGCGCAACCGGCCGAAGAAGTCCGATCGGTAGCGGTTCAACTCCTGGACTTTCTGGGCCAAGGCGACATTGAGGCGCGAGCCGAGATCGGCGATCTTGGCCTCGGCCTGCTGGTCGCGCGATTCCGAAGCGTTGAGGGCGGCCTCGATGGCGGCGAGTTGCCGGCGCAGGGCGGAGATCTGCTGATTGAGAACGTCGACCCGCGCCAGGGCACTCGACACCACATCGCTCTGGGCGTCGAGCTTGCGGGTCGTGTCGTCGGCCGTCGAACCCGCGGCTGCGGCCGCGACGGTGTTGGCCTGGATCTGGCCGGCGAGGGCGACCTTCTCCTTGTCGGCCGCATCGAGCGTCGATTGCAGCGCGGCGAGGCTCGATTCGGTGTCGGACTTGCCAGCGCGCTCCAGCGACAGAAGCGAGGTCAGTTGCTCGATCTGCCGATTCAACTGCGCCAGGACGTTGTCCTTCTGCGACACGTCGCGCGACATGAAGAACTGCGACAGCATGAAGACCGAGAGCAGAAAGGTGATGACCAGCAGCATCGTCGACAGCGCATCGACGAAGCCCGGCCAATAGTCGATCGTGCGCTGCGGACGACGGGTACGGCCGAGGGCCACCTAGCGGATCTCCGACTCGCGGGCGATGCGCTCGAGCAGCCGGCGCATCTCCTTGTTCTGGTCGGCCTGGCCTTCGACCCAGTCGCGGATCATCTGCTGCTCGCCGCGCATGTGCTGGACAAGGCTCTGGATGCCCTCGGCGAGATTGGCCATGGCGGCGGTGGCGGCACGGTTGCTCGACTGGTCGGCGCCGAGCGCGATCCGGTCGAGCGCCACCCGGAGATCGGCCGGCAGCATCGCAGTGCCGGAGCCGGCCGGCAGGTCGGCCATGGGATCGGCCGCGAAGGCCGAGAGCTTGTCCTCGAGCTGATTGTAGAAGCGGTTTTGCGCCTGGCCGGCCTGCAGATCGAGAAAGCCCAGCACGAGGGAACCCGCGAGTCCGAAGAGCGACGACGTGAAGGAGACGCTCATGCCGGCGATCGGCGCCGCGAGGCCGTTCTTCAGATCGTCGAACATCACGGCCGAGTCACTGCCGGCCGTCATGTTGCGGATGACACCGGCGATCGACCCTACGGTCTCGAGCAGCCCCCAGAAGGTGCCGAGCAAGCCGAGGAAGATCAGCAGACCCGTGAGGTAGCGAGCGATCTCGCGAGACTCGTCGAGCCGGGAGCCGACTGAATCCAGCATCGCCCGCAGCGTCACGGTCGAGATGGTCGGAGCGCCATCGGCGCCGCGATCAGCCAGGAAGGTCGCCACGGGAGCGAGGAGAATGGGCGGCTTGGCGGCAGGCGCCTGGGGATTGTTGATGCTGTTGGCCCAGCGGATCTCGGGAAACAGGCGGAAAACCTGCCGCAGACCGAGCACGATGCCGACCAGGAGGACGCCGAGGATCAAGCCGTTCAGCGGCGGATTGGCCATGAAGGCCCGGGTGATCTGCTGATTGAGGATCAGCGCGACGAACCCCGCCAGGATCAGGAACACCGCCATCCGGACCAGGAAGATCCTGGGCGAGGACAAGCGGAAAGGGTCGGTTCGGGTCGCCATGGAATGGGCCGCGGGCAACGAGGTCGCTCAATCGCGACGGGATCGAATCCACCATAGCAGGTTTCGCACGGCACCGCGAGTTGCGCCCCCGCCGGTCCGGCCCACGTTGCGAAGCCGTGCGGCCGGGCCGCGGAAGGTTATCTCACGCGACGCAGAATATCGAGCAAGGCCCGGTGCATGTGCTCGTTGCCGGCGAGGATCGAGCCCGCGCCGATGAGATCGTCGCCCCCGTCGGCCGTCGAGATGAATCCGCCGGCCTCACGCACCAGCAGGGCGCCGGCGGCGACGTCCCAGGACTTCACGCCTCGCTCCCAGTAGCCGTCGGAGGAGCCGGCCGCCACATAGGCGAGGTCGAGTGCTGCAGCGCCGAAGCGGCGCAATACGCCGGCCCGCGCCATCACCTCGGCCATTTCGGCCTTGAAACGCGGATGCAGCTCGGCGCGGCCCAGCGCCGGAATCCCGCAACTCACCAGCGCTTCGGCGATGTCGCGTCGTGCCGCGACGCGGAGGCGGCGGTTGTTCAGATAGGCGCCCTGGCCGCGCTCGGCGAAATACATGTCGTCGGTGGCGGGGTTGTAGACCACACCGGCCACGAGATGGCCTTCGCGCTCGAGCCCTACCGAAATCGCGAAGACCGGAACGCCGTGCAGGAAGTTGGTGGTGCCGTCGAGCGGATCGATGTGCCAGGTGTGGCTCTGGTCCGTCCCGGCAACTGTGCCGCTCTCTTCCATGACGAAGCCATAGCCCGGCCGGGCCTTGGAGAGTTCCTCGAACAGCGTCTTCTCGGAGCGCTTGTCGGCGGCGGTGACGAAGTCGCCGGGTCCCTTGACGGAGACCTGCAGGTTTTCGACTTCGCCGAGGTCGCGCTTCAGCCCACGGCCGGCTTTGAGCACGGCGGCGGTCATGACGTTCATCAGGGCGGAGCGGATCATCGAAGGGCCTGCGGCGGGAAGGAATGGGGTGGCGCCTCGCGCCTCGTCCTCGCAAGTGGACCGAAACAGCCGGAGGGGCAAGCCTCGGCGGCGCAGGGCGGCCCGTCGCTCAGACGAGGGCGCGGCTGCGGTAATGGTAGCGCGAAAGCTCCGTATCGAAACCGAGCCGCCGGTAGAGCGCAAGGGCCGGCGGGTTGTCGGCCATGACCTGGAGGCAGGCCCCCGACACGTCGTGGCGGTTCGCCGCCCAGGCGATCACGGCCGCCACGGCCCGCCGCGCATATCCGCGACCGCGGTGCTCGGGTGCCGTCGCGACGCCGTTGAGGCAGACGAGCCCGTCCTGCACGGCTCCGAAGGCCTGGGCCGCCACCATGCCGTCGACCTCGACCGAGGCAAAGGCCGCCGGCACCGCCACGGCGTCGAAGATCCGGGCGCGGAGCGCCGCTCCCGGCGTATCGAGCTCGGCCAGCCGGGCTGCGGCGGCGAGCCAGCGAGGATCCGGTCGATCCTCGGTCAGCGCGACGCCCAACGTCGCATCGGGCGGGAGGTCGGGCCGGGCGGCGTAGAGCACCAGCGACGCGTGAAACGGGTCGCCATAGCGGCGAGCGTCGAGCACCGCTTCGAGACCGGGTTCCGGACAGGCCGTCGAGAGGCGGAAGACGGTAGGGAGGCCCTCGGCGGCGTAGAGGGCCTCGCAGGCCGCGACCTTGCCGGCCATGTTGCCCTTGGGTGGGTCGACGACACTGACCGAATTGGCGCGGTTGGTGTGGCCACCGGCGAAACGCAGGAGCCAGCCGTCCATCGACACGACGCGCAATGCGGGCCAGGCCGCGTAGCAGGCCTCCTCGGCTCGCCGGGCCAGGTCGGGCGAGGGCTGGTCGGACGTGCGGGGTGTCATGCAACGCGATCAGTTCGAAAGTGACTTGTGCAATTGGTCTTCGACCTTGGCCTTGTCGGCCGGCGTGAGGCTCGCCAGGATTCCGTCAAGCCAGGGGTCCGAGACGCCGGCGGCGCGGGCGAGGAGGTGCCAGTGGGCGGCCTCCACGCCATTCTTCGGCAGGCCTCGTCCGGCTGCATAGAGGCGGGCCAGGCGATTGGCCGCGACGGGATTGCCCTCGAAGGCGGCCATGCGGAAGTAGCGTGCCGCCCCGGCCTCGTCCTTGGGAATGCCCTCGCCGTTGAACAACATGATGGCATAATCCAGCTGGGCTGCCGGATGACGGGCGTCCGCGGCGGATTTGAACAGCGCCGCCGCCTGGGCGAGGTCTCGGGGCACGCCCTGGCCGGCCTTGTAGAGATTGCCCAGCGCATATTCGGCGTCGATGTCGCCGAGATCCGCTGCCTTGCGGAAATAGCCGGCCGACTTGGCGAAGTCGCGAGTCTTGACGTCCGTCTCGAGAGCCACGACGCCGAGATTGTAGAGCGCGCCGGCGTGGCCCTGCGCGGCCGCCTTCTCGAGATAAGGAATGGCGGCCTGAGTGTCCTTGGGCAGGCCGGTGCCGCGGAGCAGGGCCAGGCCGTAGGCGAAGGAACCTTCGCGATTGCCGTGCTGACTGGCGAGCTTGAACCAGCGGTCCGCCTCGGCGGCGTCTTCCTTCACGGCGAGACCCTCGCTGTAGGATTCGCCGATGAGCGTCATGGCGGCCCCGTCCTGCGGGACATTGGCGAGGCGGGACGTGGCTTCGGAGAGGGCGGTGGCAAAATAGCCGCGCTGGAAGGCCCCGAAGGCCCGATCCGCCTCGTCGAGACCGGGCTTGGCCGGCGCCTGGGCGGCGCTCGGGCTCGTGGGCGAGGGAAGAAAGCCGCCCTCCCCCGGCGGTTCTATCCCGGGCGAGGCGGCGCGTCCGAAATCGAGAGCATCGGGCAGAGCCGAAGCGCCCGCGGCTCCGAAAGGCAGGGGCAGGGTGGGACTCGTTGGCCCGGCCCGGCGGGTGTCGGCCGCGACGGCGGGCAGGGTGCCCGATCCCAGGACCGCGCCGCAGGACAGCACGGCGCAGCGCGCGATCAGGATCGCGCGGCTCGCACCGACACGGAAGCGCCGGCTCACGTTCCGGCCTCCGCGGCGGCGAGGATCGTCTCGGCGCGGACCAGCGCCGCCTGCGCCTCCGCGACGGCCGGCCCGGGTCCCCGTGGGTCTCCCCAGACGGCGTCGCCGAGAGCCACGAATTCGGCTCCTGTCAGCGCCAGACCCTCGACCTCGTCGAGCGAACGGGCGAAGCCCACGCAGGGTACGTTGAAGATCTCGGCCCACCAGGCCAGGGTGTCGCGCACCTCGTCGGGCGCCGGACCTTCGGCGGCGAAGCCGGCATCACCGAACATGACGTAATCGGCCCCGGCCTCGCCGGACCGCATGGCCTCGTCGCGCGAGGCGAGCGAGCCCACGCCGGCGATCCGTTCCGGCTTCATGGCGTCGAGGGCCGCCGCGAAGGGTTCGTCGGCACCGGCCGCATGGACACCGTCGGCCCCGGTATGGGCCACCAGGCGCGGATCCTCGATCAGCAGCGCGGTGCCGCCGTCCTGAACCGCGGTGGCGAGATCCTTGACGATGGCCTTGCGGTCGCGCTCGGCCGCGGGGGCGAGGCGCAGCAGCAGGCAGGCGACATCGCCTGCGCCGAGCGCCGCCGTGATCCCGGCCGAAGCCTCGGCTGCCGAGGACAGCGGGGCGGTGACGAGAAAGAGCCGGGTGCGGGGTTCGGACATCGAGCGATCAGGGTCGGAGAGCTGTTCAGCCGCTTATCTGCACGGATTTCGGCGAAACCGCGACTCCCCACCCGGCTTCCACTTCGATCGCCACCACCATGAAACGCGAAACGCCGGCCAACCCTCGTTGGGGCTGCCGGCGTTCCATGGCGCGCGGTGTGGATTCCGCGCGTCGGGTCAGGTCACTCGGCCGCCTGCTGAAGAGCGGTTTCGGTGGGCACCTCGGAGATCGTCTTCAGGATCTGCGAGGCGATCTGGTAGGGGTCCCCCTGGCTGTTGGGGCGGCGATCCTCGAGATAGCCCTTGTAGCCATTGTTGACGAAGGAATGCGGCACGCGGATCGAGGCGCCGCGATCGGCCACGCCATAGGAGAACTGGTGGATCGACGCCGTCTCGTGCTTGCCGGTCAGGCGCATGTGGTTGTCGGGCCCGTAGACCGCGATATGGTCTTCGCGGTTCTTCTCGAAGGCCTTCATCAGGCGCTCGAAATAGTCCTTGCCGCCCACGTTGCGCATGTATTCGGTCGAGAAGTTGGCGTGCATCCCCGAGCCGTTCCAATCGGTGTCACCGAGCGGCTTGCAGTGGTATTCGACGTCGACTTCGTATGTCTCGCAGAGCCGCTGCAGGATGTAGCGGGCGACCCACATCTCGTCGGCGGCGCGCTTGGAGCCCTTGCCGAAGATCTGGAATTCCCACTGGCCCTTGGCGACTTCGGCGTTGATGCCCTCGTGGTTGATGCCGGCGTCGAGGCAGAGGTCGAGATGTTCCTCGACGATCTTGCGCGCCACCGGGCCGACGTTGGAATAGCCGACGCCCGTGTAATAGGGGCCTTGGGGAGCCGGATAGCCGTTGTCCGGGAAGCCGAGCGGACGGCCGTTCTTGTAGAAGAAGTATTCCTGCTCGAAGCCGAACCAGGCGCCCGCGTCGTCGAGGATCGTGGCGCGCTTGTTAGAGGCGTGCGGGGTGTTGCCGTCCGGCATCATGACCTCGCACATGACGAGGATGCCATTCTTGCGGGTGCTGTCGGGAAAGTGGCTGACCGGCTTCAGCATGCAATCGGAGCTGCCGCCTTCGGCCTGCAGGGTCGACGATCCGTCGAAGCCCCACATCGGGAGCTGCTCCAGCGTCGGGAAGGCGTCGAAATCCTTGAGCTGCGTCTTGCCGCGAAGGTTCGGGACCGGCGTGTAACCATCCAGCCAGAGGTATTCCAGCTTGTATTTCGTCATTGCGTTCCTCTTGACGGTGGTGCGCCACGGGGGGCTGAGGCAGCCCGCCAAGGCGATCGACCTCTTCTGGGCCGGGGACGCTAAGCATCTCCTATGCCAATCGGTTCGGCCTCGGACGCGATCGTCGCGTCGGGCCGACGGTGGCCTGCAACTAGTCAGATGTGCTCAACGAACAGGCACATTGCCTATCATTGGCCGAAGATCGACCAGCCCATACGCTTCGCCAGGAGCTCGAGAGCGATCCGCCCGAGGTGGGAATTGCCCGCAGCGTCGAGCCCAGGCGACCAGACCGCGATAGAAGCCACGCCCGGCGCCGCCGCCAGGATGCCGCCGCCGACTCCGCTCTTGCCCGGCAGGCCGACGCGATAGGCGAACTCGCCCGATCCGTCGTAATGGCCGCAGGTTAGCATCAGGGCATTGATGCGCCGCGCCCGCTCGGTGGACACGACCGAAAAGCCGGTCTCGGGATCGCGGCCCGAATGCGCCAGAAAGCGTCCGGCTGTGGCGAGTTGCCGGCAGGACATGGCGATGGCGCAATGGTGGAAATAGACGCCAAGCGTGAAATCGACTGGGTTCTCGATGACGCCGAACGATTTCATGTAATTGGCCAGAGCGGTGTTGCGGAAGCCGGTCCGCTTCTCCGAGGCCGCCACGGCGGCGTCGATGGTGATGCCCGGATCCTTGGCGAGAGACTGCATGAATCGCAGGATTTCGCCCAACGACTCGCGGGGCTGGTGGCCCGAGACGATGACGTCTGTGACCGCGATCGCGCCGGCGTTGATGAAGGGATTGCGCGGGACGCCGCGCTCGAGTTCGAGTTGGACGATGGAGTTGAACGGGTTGCCCGAGGGCTCCCGGCCAACGCGGCGCCAGAGCCGGTCGCCGATCATCCCCAAGGCCAGGGTCAGGGTGAAGACCTTGGAGATGCTCTGGATCGAGAAAGGGATATCGGCGTGCCCCGCCGCCGCCACCTCGCCGTCGGCACCGATCACCGCCATGCCGAACTGGCCCGGGTCCACCCGCGCCAGTTCCGGGATGTAATGCGCGACCTCGCCGCGATCGGGCCGCCGCGCCATCTCGTCGGCGATCTCCTCTACGACGGCGGTGAGGTCGGACACGGCGGATTAACCTCGGGCGGGACGGCGCAGCATGAGTCGTTCCCCATCTCGACCGTCACGCTGCGGCGCGTCAATCCCGCCGCTTAGCCACCTTTCAGTTGCCCTGGGCGATGAGCCAGCCGAGCAGCGCCACCGTGATGAGGACGGACAAGGCCGGGCCCAGGACTGCCGCCATCACGTGCTCCATCGGGTGCTGCCAGAGATGATCGTTCGATTCGAAGACATCGTCGCGGATCCGCCGCCCGGTGGGGGCATGGCGACGGATCCGCGGTGCCGGTTCGGAAGGCAGTTCCGCTCCGACTACACCACGATAGACAGGCGGCGTGGACGAGCTTGGGCTGAGCTGTTTCGCGCGCGTATCGACGAAGGGCAATTCCGCGACAAGCGAGGGTGAGGCCGGTCGGCGAGACGGCTGGACGGCTCCCGTCAGCGCTTCAGCCGTAGCCCCGGGCCGTCGCCGTCATCGGGGAGAAACTTGACCCCGCTGACCTCCAACGCGGTCTGGATCGCGGTACGAGCCGAATTCGATGCGGCCTGAGGTTGGCGTTCTTCCGCCCTTTGGACGGTGGAGACCGAGACGCGGGCGGCCGTCGAGAGGTCGGTCATCGACCAATCGAGCATCGCACGGGCACCCCGGATCTGCGAGGGCGTGATGGTGTCTGACACGACGGCATACTTTCCAGGTCTGGCCGGGTGCATGCACGTCCCCAGGACGGCGGTCCCTCGCCGAATCGAAATTAGCATACGATAGACATCGGAGCCGAGCGGTCCAGCTTTTCCGCGCCAGTGCTTGGTGCCGCGAGCGACCGTGCGTGCAACGTCATGAGACCATGGTTCTGGTCCGTTGTAACCCCTGCATAATGCGGTTCCGCAGGGAAGGTTCGGGTCGGAACGACGCTGCGGACGCCGGAATCGCTCCTGCCATCGCGGCCCTTCGAGGGACGATCGGGTCACGTGATGTCGACCGAGATCATGTCGTGGTCCGACAAGGGGTCACCGGCATCGTCGGCCGCCGCCCATGTCAGCGGCAGGCTGGCCTCGACCCCGCGCGTGAAGAACCAGTCGATTCGCCGGACCGCGGGAGCGGGTCGTCCGTCGGGGATCAGGCGACGCGTCTGGTCTTGTGTGTTGCAGCGCAGCCAGTCGAAGCCGGCCCGGCGCAGAGCAGCGAATAAGGGCTCGCGCGCGTCGGGATGATCGAACCAGGCCCGATCGGGTTCGGCGACGGGATCGGGCAGCGCCGCGACGTTGAGATCGCCCGCCACCACGGCCGGCGCGCCCGGTGGCAGCGCCGCGATCAGCCTCTCGATCGCGTCGCCACGCTCCTGCGGCGTCGAGCGGTTCTCGAGATGGACGCTGACCAGCGTGACGGGCCCGCGTGCGAGATCGATCGTGGCGCCGATGGCCATTCGTCCGCCGAGCCTGCGGTGATGCCAGTCGAGGTCGAACCACGCGCCGCCCTCGTCGAGCCTGACCACGAAGGGATCGCGGAACGGCACCGCCGAGACGAGCCCATTGCCGTGCAGGGCGCCATGATTGATCTGTCCGCTGAAGCGCTCCAGCTCCCGCCCGAGGCCATGGCCCAGTTCGACGAATTCCACTCCGTAGACGTGACCCATGCCGAGAGCCGTGGCCACGTCGCGCGTCGTATGGCGGTTGCCGGAGCGCGCCATGCCGAGATCCATCTCGGACAGCAGCGCCACCGAAGCGCCGGCGCGCCGCAGCAGAGCCGCCGAAGCCTCGACCCGCGTGCAACGTTCGAGGTTCCAGGCGGCGACGCGCAAGCGTTGCGGAGCCTCGCCCGGGCTCCTGGCCGGCTGACGCGCTTCGACGAGGTGGAGCGCCGGGATGCTGGCCGCCAGGGCGTCGTGCCGGGCGCGTGTGGCGTCGCCACCCGCGGCCTCCCTCAGCATTGCGGGATCCGGCAGCGGCAGGTCGGCCACGACCTCGGTGTGGAGAGCGGGCGTCACGGTGACAGACGGCATGCTGGTGCTCCGGCCTCCTCGGCGTCGGAATTGCCTTTAGCCGATTCCGTGTCTCCTCGCCTGCATGGTGCCCGTCCGGTGCACTCTTGCGCGGGCTCGCCCTCCGTTGCACTGTCCGGCCTCAACCCGCTCGGGGAAGCGGCGGGACCGGCGAGGAACACCTGGGCCCGTCGTGCCGCGTCCCCCGACGCTCGCCCAACGAGGCCACCGTGATCGATCCCGCCACCCTGTCGTCCCTGCCGGCCTCGATCGGCCGCCCCGCCTACGACCGCTCGGCCGTCACGGCCGGCATCGCCCATCTCAGCGTCGGCAATTTCCACCGCGCCCATCAGGCGGTCTACCTCGACAAGGTGCTGGCGCTGCCGGGCCAGCAGGGCTGGGGCATCCTCGGCATCGGCCTCATGGATGTGGAGAGCGAGCGCGCCAAGGCGGCGGCCCTCCAGGGACAGAAGGGCCTCTACTCGCTCGTCGCCTATCCACCCGAGGGCCAGCCCGAGATTTCGGTGATCGGTTCGATCGTGGAGTATCTGCACGCGCCGGCCGACCCGGAGGCGGTGCTGCAGCGTCTCGCCGATCCCGCCATCCGCATCGTGACGCTGACCGTGACCGAGGGCGGCTACAACATCGACGCACACGGCCACTTCAAGCTCGATGACCCGGCGGTCGCCAAGGATCTCGCGGGCGGCCTGCCGGCCACTTCCTTCGGCGTCATGACCGAGGCGCTGCGCCGCCGCCGCGATGCCGGTACAAAGCCCTTCACGGTGCTGTCCTGCGACAACCTCCGCCACAACGGCGGCGTGGTGAAGAACGCGCTTCTGAGCTACGCCCGCGCCAAGGATCCGGCCCTGGCAGCCTGGATCGAGGCCAACGTCACCTTTCCCTCCTGCATGGTGGATCGCATCACGCCCGCGGTCGGCCCCGCCGACAAGGCGCGCCTCAATGCCGAGACGGGGCTCGACGACGCCGCGCCGATCTTCGCCGAAGACTTCATCCAGTGGGTCGTCGAGGACAGGTTCTGCAACGGTCGGCCCGACCTCGAGAAAGTCGGCGTCGAGTTCACCGACGCGGTCGATGCCTACGAGCAGGTCAAGCTCAGGATGCTCAACGCCTCCCATTCGATGATGACCTTTCCCGGTATCCTGCTCGGACACCGCATCGTCCATCTCGCCATGAAGGACCCGCAGGTCGATGCTCTGCTGGAGCAGTTCCTGTCGCGCGACGCCGGGCCGCTGCTCGACGCGCCGCCCTCGATGTCGGTGGGTCAGTACAAGGACATGCTGCTCAGCCGCTACCGCAACCCCGCCATCGGCGACCAGTTGCTGCGTATCGCCAGTGATGGTGCCTCCAAGCTCCCGCAATTCGTGCAGGACACGGCTCGGGAGGTGGTGAAGCGCGGCGGAGACCATCGCCGCATGGCTTTCCTTCTCGCCTGTTTCACCGAATACCTGCGCGGCGTCGACGACAAGGGCGAGTCGTTCCCGGTTGTCGAGCCCATGGTGACCGATGCCGACCGCGCCCTGGCTGCCGATCCCGATCTCGGCAAGGGCCTCGGCCTCGGCGCCTTCAAGGGCTGGGGCGTGCAGGACCATGCCGGTTTCGTCGCCGATTACGTGGCATATCGCGGCTCGATCCAGCAACAGGGCGCTGCAGCGACGCTCAAGGATCTACTGGCGGCCGTTTCAGCGGGATAGAGCCTGGATTTCAACCAATAGGTGTGGCCCGCACAGGCGGCCTTCGAATGTCATGGTCGACGGCACACGGCTTTCGCCGTAGGCCGTGGCCCATGTCTGTCGAGCGGATCCGAGAGCCACGTCACGAGGCGAGTCTTCACGAGGGTGATCCTATATTCGGTCAGCCGGTCATCGCTGAAGACCACAAGCCTTCTGCATGGAATCGGTCTCCGCTGCCGTCGACCTTGCCTCCGCAGCAGACTTCGCCATTCTCTGGATCAAAGCTTGGGCATTGATCATCCCTTGAGCCTGGCACGCCCTGAGGTCCGATACGGTCTTTTCGCCATTGTCCGCTAAGGCCCGTAAAGCTTGGCACGCCGCGCGCGCATCAGCGCGCGACGCTATGGCGGAGGCTTGTTGCTGAGCTTCAGAAATCGCAGCGACTTGGTCCAGGTCCGCCAGGGCAGCAGGACATCGTTTCAAGACCGCGGCATCGTCGGGCGGCAGAAGCGAAATCACATCTGCGCTGACCGGACCCTGGAGGCCAACGACGAGCAAGAGCACCACGATTGGCAGGCGCATGATCGCTTTCACTCCTGTCTGTCGTCGTGAGCCATTCTCCGGGCTTGCTACGGAGTAGCCGTGTTGAAGAACAAGCCTGATCCTCCGGGCCTGAGGGCGTCAGATCCCCTCGACGATCCGCATGTCGCGGATGGCGCCTCCGTCGAGCGCCTTGAGGGCCTCCCGATAGTCCGGGGCATCGTAGAGCGCGAGGGCCTTGGCGAGATCGTCGAATTCGACCAGCACCGTTCGCTCCGCCAGCCCGGATTCCATGGCACGGGCTGCCGTTCCCCGCGCCAGGTAGCGGCCGCCGGCCGCCGTGATGGCCGGCCCCGCCAGCTTGGCATAGGCGGCGAGCTTGTCCGGGTCCGAGATCGAATGATAGGCGGAGATCAGATAGGCTTTTGGCATTGTTAAATCCTCCGTGTGGCGCCTGCCTTTCTTGTCGTACTTTGGTGGCGATGCGAAGAGCCGGCGGTTGCATGGCCGTTGTGCCCGCAGCGGACCGTCAGGGGATGCGCTCGTCGTCGGGGATTGGGCCTATTGAACGTCAGGATCATTGACCCCTGGAGACTGCGGCGGCCATGGTCAGCGAAACGAGATGCGGTGCCGATTCGAGCCAGCCGTCGTGGGGAAGATCCTGGTGACCATCGCTGAGACGAACCCGACCGACGCCGCGACGCTGGCCAGGATCACGAGCCGGATCACCTGGCGGATTCTGCCCTTCCTGATGCTCTGCTACTTCATCGCCTTCGTCGACCGGGTGAACGCGGGGTTCGCGGCGCTTCAGATGAACCACGACGTCGGCCTCAGCCCTTCGGCCTTCGGACTCGGTGGGGGCTTGTTCTACATCAGCTACGTGATTTTCGAAGTGCCGAGCAACCTCGCCATGGAGAAGGTCGGGGCGCGGCTCTGGATCGCCCGGATCATGATCAGCTGGGGCCTAGTCTCCGGCCTGATGGCCGTGGTGGTGGGACCGAACTCCTTCTACGCCGTCCGCCTCCTGCTCGGAGCGGCCGAGGCCGGCTTCTTTCCCGGTGTGATCCTCTACCTGACCTACTGGTTCCCGGCCGAGACGCGCGGCAGGATCGTGGCGATCTTCATGGTGGCCATTCCCGTCTCGTCTTTCCTGGGCTCCCCCATCTCGGCCGCCTTGCTGCAGACCGAAGGCTGGTTCGGCCTGCACGGATGGCAGTGGATGTTCATCATGGAGGCCGTTCCCGCCGTGCTGCTGGGGCTGGTCTCGCTCGTGTGGCTGCCGGATGGCCCGCGCCAGGCCACCTGGCTACCGCCGGCGGATCGCGAGATCCTGACGGCGCGGCTCGCCGTCGAGGCAGCCGTCGCTAAGCCCACGGCCGGTCACCTGTCGCTCTGGCGCGTCATGTCGAACCGCTACGTTCTCGCGGCGTCGCTGATCTACGCAGGTGCCTCCGGGGCGAGCCAATGCCTCTCGCTGTGGCAGCCACAGATCATCAAATTCTTCGGGCTCAGCTTGACGGCCACCGGTTGGCTGAACGCGCTGCCCTTCGGCATCGCCTCCGTGCTGATGATTCTGTGGGGCCGCAACTCGGACCGGAGTGGCGAGCGCGTGTGGCATACGGCGATCCCATTGGCATTGCTGGCGGGCAGTCTCTGTGCCGCGCTGCTGACCGGGGCTCTTCTGCCCACCATGGTTCTCCTCTGCCTCGCCGTCACCGCCACCTACATCGTCAAAGGTCCGTTCTGGGCGCTGTCGACGGAATGGCTGTCGGCGGGCGCTGCGGCCGCCGGCATCGCCCAGATCAACGCGATGGGCAATATCGGCGGCTTCGTCTGCACGTCGCTGCTCGGAGCCATCAAGGACGCGACCGGCTCCTACGCGCTAGGACTGCTGCCCATCGCCATCCTGTCCTTGGTGGGCTGCATCGCCGTGCTTATGCTGGGCCATGATCCTCAATCGACGGCGGCCCGGGGAACCGTTGCGGCGAGACCGCGAGGTTAGCGCCGCGGTCGGGCTCTGTCGCCCGGCCCGCCAAGACGAGGTGTTCGATCGTGACGTTGCCGACACCGAACACACCCTCACTCCGAGGATCATGCCAGTGCGGCGCCGTCACCTATGCGGTGGCGGACGCCTTTCTCTATGCGGTGAACTGCCACTGCTCGCTCTGCCGTCGCGGCACCGGAGCGGCGTTCAAGCCGCTGGCCGGCATCGAACGCGCCAAGCTGCAGATCACCGGCGGCGAGGATCAGGTCACGATCATCGGTTCCCGCGATTGGCACGACGAGCGCTGCAGCCGATGTGGATCCTTGCTCTTCGCGGTGGTGCGGAATGGGGCCTTCGTCCACGTCACGATGGGGACGCTGGTCGACGACCCCACGATCCGGCCAAGCGCGCATATCTTCGTCGGCTCCAAGGCGCCGTGGTTCACCATCACGGACGACCTGCCGCAGTACGAGGAGCACATCGTCGAGGATCGAACCTGAGGTCGCGATGCCCGCCAGGTCGCGCGATCCTGTACGAAAGGCACGGGCGGACCACTCTCAGCCGAAGCCTCACCGCATCCGGCCCGGCACCAGCACGCCGTGTTCGAGATGCGCCGGTACGTAGTCGCCCTGGGCGCGTGGCCAGAACAGGCCGGCCGCCAGAAGGCTCAGCACCGCCAGCGCCAGTCCGCCCACCACCAGCGCCGCCACGGGACCCTTGGTCCAGGCCGAGGCCACGAAAGGGTAGCGCCGCCGCACCAGGAGGAACAGCACATAGCCCGCGAAGGGCAGCAGGAACGGCACCAGCACGTCGAGTAGGGCGCGGCCCATCAGACGTAGAGCCTCTCGTAGAGGTTGCGCAGCATGCCGGCCGTGGCACCCCAGACGACGCGCTCGCCGTGCGTCATGGCATAGAAGTGCCGCGCCCGGCCCATCACCTGCCGCGCCTCTTTCACGTGGTTGGCGGGATCCATCAGGAAGGCCAGGGGAACCTCGAAGGCATCTGCAACCTCGAGCGGGTTGACGGTGAGTCGCAGAGGCGGCGCCAGGAGGCAGACGGCGGGGACCACCAAGAAGCCCGTGCCGGTGAGATAGGGGTCGAGGTAGCCGAGCGGCATCACGCCGGAGCGGTCGAGGCCTACTTCCTCTTCGGCCTCTCGTAAAGCGGCGGCGAGCGGCGAGGCATCGTCGGGGTCGATCTTGCCGCCGGGAAAGGCGACCTGCCCGGAATGCTGGCGCAGGGTTGCGAGCCGGGTCGTCAGCAGGACGGTCGGCTCGGGATGCATGACGATGCCCACCAGCACGGCGGCGCACCGCGGCACGCCTGTGAAGAAGGACCGGCCGTCGAGCACATGGTCGCCGCCGCCCGCCGGTCCGTCGATCTCGTCCCAGCGTTCCGGCAAGTCGAAGCGCAGCCGCGCCCGGGCGCGCGCCTCGAACTCCTTAGCCGTCGAGGCCGGCGCCTCGCCGACCTCAGCCAAGCGCCAGATCCGTGCCGAATTCATCGAGCGCGTCGGCCTCCATCATGGGGAAGAAGCTCGGTCCCGAGGCGACGCCGAACAAGGTCCGTCCCGCGACGTCCCGCACCTCGCCCTTGGCGATCAGTTCGTAGAAGACCGGCCGCGTCACCAGCGCCCAGAGACCGTCCCGCACTCGCGCATAGGGCTTCAACGCCTCTGCCGGGCCGGGCTCGAACCGCAGGGGATGATCGATATCGAGCGTGATCCACTCGTCGAGATTGGTGCGGAGTCGGAGCCCCGTCGCAGTGTCGCCCTGGAGTTCCACGGCCAGGAACGGGGCATCCTCGACCGTGATGCCGAGCTTCTCGACGGGCGTCACCAGGACGAATCGATCCTCGTCGTGCCGCAGCACCGAGGCGAAGAGCCTCACGAGGGCAGGCCGGCCGATCGGCGAACCTGCGTAGTGCCACGTGCCGTCGCGGGTGATGCGCATGTCGATGTCGCCGCAGAAGGGCGGATTCCACAGATGCACCGGCAGCGGCCCCTTGCGGGTCGCCGCATCGGCGATCAAGGCGTCGAGGGGCGCCGCCATGCCGGGCGGCCCGTCACTTGCTTTCGCCATCATCGCACGCCATTGCGGCAGAGACGACCGCGTCTCCGCTCCCGTCGATTTATGCGACAGGGCCGCACATCGACAAGGGGCGGCGACAGCGTAATCTCGCGACGCGCGACCCCGCGGGGTCGCCAGGAAGAGGCACCCATGCTGGCTCAGGACCACGGCGTCGGATCGGTCGAGGAAGGCGCGGCCCGCGCCGCCGAGGATGCCCTCACGGCCCTGGCGGCCGCACGCGCCGCGCTCGGGACCGTCATCTTCGGGCAGGACAAGGTGGTCGAGGAGGTGCTGGTCGCGATCCTGTCGGGCGGCCACGGGCTGCTGGTCGGCCTGCCGGGCCTCGCCAAGACACGCCTCGTCGATGCGCTCGGCACCGTGCTGGGCCTGGACGCCCGCCGCGTGCAGTTCACCCCGGATCTCATGCCGGCCGATATTCTGGGTTCCGAGGTGCTGGAAGAGGCCCAGGGCGGTCGCCGCGCCTTCCGCTTCGTGCGAGGACCCATCTTCGCGCAGCTGCTCATGGCCGACGAGATCAACCGCGCCAGCCCGCGCACCCAATCGGCCCTGCTTCAGGCCATGCAGGAGCTGCATGTGACGGTGGCGGGCGAGCGCCACGACCTGCCACGGCCCTTCCACGTCCTCGCCACCCAGAACCCGATCGAGCAGGAGGGGACCTACCCGCTGCCCGAGGCACAGCTCGACCGCTTTCTCATGCAGATCGACGTGCTCTATCCGGATCGCGCTTCCGAGAAGCGTGTGCTGATCGAGACCACGGGCGCTCGCGAGGCCGTGGCCAAGCCCGCCATGACGGCGGAGGAGCTTTCCGGCATCCAGCGCCTGGTGCGGCAACTGCCGGTCGGCGACAGCATCGTCGAGGCGATCCTCGATCTCGTCCGCTCGGCCAGGCCGGGCGAGGATCCGGCTTTGACCAAGCTGATCGCCTGGGGCCCAGGTCCGCGCGCCGCTCAGGCCTTGATGCTCGCCTGCCGGGCTCGGGCGCTCATTCAGGGCCGCCTGTCGCCCTCGATCGACGATGTCGCGGCCCTGGCTCTGCCCGTCTTGAAGCACCGCATGGCGCTGAATTTCGCGGCGCGCGCCGAGGGTGAGACCGTGCCCGCCATCGTGGAGCGCCTCGTCGGGCGGCTCGGATAAGGGAATGGCGGAGGCCCAGACGACGCAGCGCGCAACCGCCCCTCCCCTGCACCACGCCCGCTCGGCGCTCGACCTCGCTCGCCGTCTACCCGAACTCGCCGTCTCGGCCCGGGAAGCGGCCGCCAGCGTCATGCATGGCGTCCACGGGCGGCGGCGCGCCGGCGTCGGCGAAGCCTTCTGGCAGTTCCGCCCTTTCACGGCAGGGGAATCGGCCTCCCGCATCGACTGGCGCCGCTCGGCACGGGACGACCGCACCTATGTTCGCGAGCGCGAATGGGAAGCGGCCCAGACCGTGTGGGTCTGGATCGACCGTTCGCCCTCCATGGATTTCGCCTCCGATCTCGCCAAAGTCTCCAAGCAGGACCGCGCCCTGGTGTTGGGGCTCGCTACCGCCGACCTCCTGGTGCGGGGCGGCGAGCGTGTCGCACTGCTCGGCCTGACCCGGCCAATGGCGGCCCGCAACGTGGTCGACCGCTTCGCCGAGGTTCTGGCGGGCGCCGAGGGCCTGCGCGCCGCCGCCGATGAACTGCCCCCGCCCGAGCCGCTGCCGGCCCGGTCCCGCGCCCTGCTGGTCGGCGACTGCCTGTCTGACGCCGAGACGGTCGCATCGCGGATCGCGGTGCTGGGCTCGGCCGGCGCTCTGGGCCATGTCATCGCGGTGTCGGATCCCGTCGAGGAGACTTTTCCCTTCTCGGGCCATGTCGAATTCGCCGACACGGACGGGCCGACGCGCCTCCGCCTCGGCCAAGCCGCGAGCCTGCGCGACACCTATCTCGGCAAGCTCGCCGCCCATCGCGACCGTATCGCCGAGGCCTGCCGCCGCCAGGGCTGGACCTTCGCGCTGCACCGCACCGATCGGCCTGCCACCGAGGCGCTGCTGCGGCTCGCCACCCTGCTGGCCGATGGCGGCAGCGCCGCACCGAGAGGATAGGCCGCGCCATGCTGGGTCTCCCCCTCGCCTTCACGGTCCCTGCCATCCTCGGCGCCCTGGTGCTGCTGCCGGCTTTATGGTTCCTGCTGCGCGTCACGCCGCCCCGTCCGCGCCAGCAGGCTTTCCCCCCGCTGCGCCTCATCCTCGACGCGCGTCCAAAGGACGAGACCCCGGCCCGCACGCCGCCCTGGCTCCTGATCCTTCGCCTGGCGATCGCGGCCTCGATCATCCTCGCCATGGCGGGGCCGATCTGGAACCCGCCGCCGGCTGGCCTGGGCGGTGCCGGCCCGCTGGTCCTGTTGATCGACGACGGTTTCGCGGCGGCGCCCGACTGGGACATTCGCATGGCCGCGGCGACCGAGCGGTTGACCGAGGCCGGACGGTTCGGCCGTCCCGTGGCGCTGGTGCCCCTGTCGGACGGTCCGCGCGCGCTCGTGCCCGGCACGGCCGCCACGGCCGTCGAGCGATTGCGCGCCCTGAAGCCCGCGCCGTTCCTCGTCGATCGCGCCGCCACACTGACGCCGCTACGCGATTTCGCCGCCTCTCATCCCGACGCGGATCTGGTGTGGATCGCCGACGGCCTCGAGAACGGCAGTGCCCGGGCTTTCGCCGATGGCCTCGGCAGCCTCGGCCTCGGCCATCCTGCCGCCGTTCTGGCGCCTGCCGCCACACCGTTGGCGCTGGCCGGGGCCGACAACAGGTCGGACGCGCTGGCCGTGACGGTGTTGCGCGCCGACGCGCGGGGAGTCTCCTCGGGCACGTTGCGCGCCAGCGATCTCAAGGGTCTGGCGATCGGCGACGCGTCCTTCGCCTTCCCGCCCGGTGCGACATCCGCCACAGGAATCTTCACCATCCCGGTCGAACTGCGCAACGAGATCGCCCGGGTGGAGATCGTGGGCGAGGCTTCGGCCGGCGCCGTAACCTTGCTCGACGGGCGCTGGAAGCGCCGGCGCGTCGACATCGTCTCGGGCGCAACTTCCGACGTCGAGCAGCCGCTGCTCAGCCCCTCCTATTTCATCGGCAAGGCGCTCGGACCCTTCGCCGACGTGCGCGAGATCCCCACCAACACGGCCGACCCGATCGCCGTGGCGCTCGACGAGCATCCCTCCGTTCTGGCGCTGGCCGACATCGGCCAGGTGGCGGGCCCCGACCATGAGCGGCTCGTGCGCTTCGTCGAGGACGGCGGGGTGCTGCTTCGTTTCGCCGGCTCCCGACTTGCCGGCGCACCCTCCGATGACCTCGAACCCGTGACGCTGCGGCGCGGCGGCCGCACCTTCGGCGGCGCGCTCTCATGGGACAAGCCCAAGGCACTGGCGCCCTTCGACCGCACCAGCCCTTTCTTCGGCCTGCAGGACGGGCGCGACGTCTCGGTGTCGCGCCAAGTGCTGGCCGAGCCCGATGCGGGCCTCCCCGCCCACACCTGGGCGGCGCTCGACGACGGCACGCCACTCGTCACCGCCGACCGGCGCGGCAAAGGCACGATCGTCCTCTTCCACGTCACCGGCGATACGACCTGGTCGAGCCTGCCGCTGTCGGGCCTCTTCGTCGACATGTTGCGCCGCGTCGTGACCCTCTCCGCCGAGGCCAAGCCCGCCGGCGATAAGCCCGATGTGGCGGCGCAGCCTGCGGCCGGTGCCGTCTCGCCGGCAACGGTTCTGGCCCCGACTCGGATTCTCGACGGCTTCGGGACGCTCGGCGCCCCGCCGGCCGCCGCAAAACCCGTGGCGCCGAGCTTTCCCGGGCCCGGCAGTGCGGATCATCCGCCGGGCTTCTACGGCCCGGCCGACGCGCTTCTCGCCGTCAATGCGCTGAACCCTGGTGCCGTGCTTCTGCCGGCCGACCTGTCGGGATCGCATCTCGTGCTTCAGTCTCTGCGGGCCGCCGAGCCGGTGGACCTTCGGGCTCTGCTGCTCTGTCTCGCGGTGCTGGGCTTCCTCGCCGATGCCATCGCGACGGCGCTGCTCGGCGGCGGCGTCCCGGGCCTGCGCGATCGGTTCCGCTTCGGCTCACGGCCGCGCGCCACTGCCCTGGCGCTGGCGGGAGCGGCGTTGCTCGCGGCCGCGGCCCTGGCTCCGATGGGTGCGGCTCCCGCCCAGGCTGCCGAACCGTTACCGAACCGCGCCGCGGCGCTGGCCAAGGACGGGATATCCAAGCGCGACATGGATGCGGCGCTGCGCACCCGGCTCGCCTATGTGGCATCGGGCGATGCAGCCGTCGACGAGGCGAGCCGCGAGGGGCTGAAGGGCCTTTCCCATGCACTGGCGGCGCGCACCTCGCTCGATCCCGGAGAGCCGGTCGCCGTGGATCCGGCGCGCGACGAACTCGCCTTCTATCCGATGCTCTACTGGCCCATCGTGGCGACGGCGCCGCAGCCGGGCTCAGCGACGGTCGCCAAAGTGTCGGCCTACATGAAGAACGGCGGCACGGTGCTGTTCGATACGCGCGATGCCCTGACGGCCCGCTCCGACGGGCCGGCGACGCCCGAGGCGCAATGGCTGGGAACGCTTCTGACGGGGGTCGACGTCCCCGAGCTCGAGCCCGTGCCGCGCGACCACGTCATTACCAAGACCTTCTACCTCATCGACAATTTCGTCGGTCGCTACAACACGTCACCCACCTGGGTCGAGGCCCTGCCGCCGGCGCCGCCCGAGGCCGTCAATCGTCCGGCGCGCTCGGGCGACAGCGTCTCGCCCATCGTCATCACGGGCAACGATCTCGCGGCCGCCTGGGCCAGCGACGCCGATGGCGACCCGCTCTATCCCCTGGTGCCGGGTGGCCTGCGCCAGCGCGAGATGGCGCTGCGCGGCGGCATCAACCTCGTGATCTACACACTCACGGGCAACTACAAGGCCGATCAGGTCCATGTGAAAGACCTGCTCGAACGGCTGGCGCATTGACGGCGCTCCTCACGGTCCCGGACGTGCGATTCCTCCCCGTTTCACGGGGGAGGATCGGCGCACGACGGCTGCAAGGTAAACGATGACGCGCTTCGCCCTGTCGTTCACGCCGCTGGTGCCCGTGGCCCTGCTCTGGGTGCTCGGCCTCGCGGCCGTCGCGATCGTGCTCCTCGGCTACCTCGGTCGGCGCCGGGGGACGACGTTGCGCGCCGTCGGGCTCGCCCTGCTGATCCTGGCGCTCGCCGACCCGAACCTCGTGCGCGAGGATCGCAAGGGCGAGAAGGATGTCGTCGCGGTCGTCATCGACCAGAGCGGCAGCCAGACCATCGGCGAGCGCGCCGCGCAGACCGCCAAGGCCCGCACCGCCGTCGCGCAAAGTCTCGCGACGCTCGGCAATGTCGAACCGCGCTTCATCGAGTCGGGGCGCTCCGACGCCGAGAATGACGGCACCCGCCTCTTTGCCGCCCTGTCGAATGGGCTCGCCGACGTGCCGCCGGAGCGGATCGCCGGAGTCCTCATGGTGACGGACGGGATCGTGCACGACGTCCCGGCCGATGGTCAGGAGCTGGGGTTTCGCGCCCCGCTGCAGGTGCTGGTGACGGGTCACGCCGGCGAACGCGACCGCCGCGTCGAACTCGTCGAAGCGCCGCGTTTCGGCATCGTCGGCAAGGACCAGACGATCAGCTTCCGCGTCCTCGATACCGACGACCACGGGGAGCCCGTGGCCGTCACGGTGCGGCGTGACGGCGCCGTGGTGGCGAACCGTCAGGCTCGGGTCGGCAGCCGCATCGACGTTCCGGTGCGGGTCGAGCATGCCGGCCCCAACGTCGTCGAGGTCGATGTGCCGACCATCCCGGGCGAACTCACCGGCCTCAACAACAAGGCCGTCGTCACCATCGACGGCGTGCGCGACAAGCTCAAGGTGCTGCTCGTCTCGGGCGAGCCTCATGCGGGCGAGCGCATGTGGCGCAACATCCTGAAGGCCGATGCCAACGTCGACCTCGTCCATTTCACCATCCTGCGCCCGCCCGAGAAGCAGGACGGCACGCCGATCAACGAACTGGCGCTGATCGCCTTCCCGACCGGCGAACTCTTCGGCTCCAAGATCGGCGATTTCGACCTCATCATCTTCGACCGCTATTCCAACCAGTCGATCCTGCCCTACGCCTATTTCGAGAATATCGCCCGCTACGTGCGCAACGGCGGCGCGCTGCTGATGGCGGTCGGGCCCGACTACTCGGGGCCGGATGGCCTCTACTATTCGCCGCTCGGCGCCATCGCGCCGGTGCGTCCCGACGGCCGGGTGATCGAGACGCCGTTCCGCGCCAAGGTCACGCCCGACGGCGAGAAACACCCGGTGACTCGTGGTCTCGCCGGCTCCGAGCAGGATCCGCCGGCCTGGAGCCCGTGGTTCCGCCAGATCGACGGCGACGCCGTGAAGGGCATGCCGGTGATGTCGGGCGCCGAAGGCCGGCCGCTGGTCGTGCTGTCGCGGGAGGGCAAGGGACGGGTTGCGCAGATGCTGTCGGACCAGATCTGGCTCTGGGCGCGCGGCTACGGGGACGGCGGCCCCTATCTCGATCTGACTCGCCGCCTGGCCCATTGGCTGATGAAGGAACCCGACCTCGAGGAGGAGGCCTTGCGCGCCAGCGCCCGGGGACGCGACATCGCCATCGAGCGGCAGAGCGTCAAGGGCGTTACGGCGCCCGTCACCGTCACGGCGCCATCCGGTGCGACCACGAGCGTGACGTTGGCCGGAGCCGAGCCGGGCCTGTCGCGCGGCAGCGTGAAGACCGATGAACTCGGCCTCTATCGCCTGAGCGACGGCACCAACTCGGTCCTGCTCAACGTCGGGCCGGAGAATCCGCGTGAGTTCCAGGAGGTGGTGTCGACCACCGAGAAGCTGAAGTCGCTGGCCGAGGCGACCGGAGGCAGCGCGCGGCGCATCGGAACCGGCAGCGGCGACGAGATCGCCATGCCGCGGCTCGTCGCCCTGCACGATGCGCCGAGTTACAGCGGCTCCGACTATATCGGCATCCGGCGGACCGAGAGCAGCACGGTCGCGGGGATCGGCCTTCTGCCGCTGGCGGTGGGTTTCATCGGCCTCCTGGCGCTGCTCGGCGCGACGGTGCTGGCCTGGGTGGCCGAAGCGCGCGGCTTCCGGCGCCGCGCCTGACCTCGCGGCGTAAGAATTTTGGGGTGATGGCGCATCCGTCGATTGAAAGCTGAAGCGAGCTGAGCGCTTATGTACCCTCGGAAGTCCGAGGAGATGCCTCATGAGGACGACGCTCTCCGCCTGCACGGCCGCCATCTATGCCTGTGCCCTCCAGCCGGAGCGCTGGCCCGCTGCACTGCATGACGTCGCCGAGGAGCTCGACGGCGTCGGAGGCCTCCTGATCCACCGCCGCGACGACGGCAGTTTCGGGACGCTCGTATCTCCCGGCCTTCGCCATGCCGTCGATGTCTACGAGCGGATCTGGTGGCGCTACGACATCCGCGCCGAACGCGCCATCGCGGGCCTCTACGCCGAGGCCGCCGGCGCAGCGCTGACGGATCGTCACATGGTTTCCGAGGATGAGATCCGCTCGCACCCGATCTATACGGAGTTCCTCGTTCCGCTGGGACTCATGTGGCGGCGAGCGTTCAGGTCTCGCCACGCAGCGGCGCTCAGGTCGGGCTCAGAGACCTTCGCGCCGTCGGAACTCCGCCCTTCAGCGACGCGGAGCTGGGGGTAATGGCGGATCTCGGGCGCCATGCCGAACAGGCGCTCCGGCTGGGGCTGCGTATCGTCGAAGCGGAGGCCGTCAACATGGGCCTTGGAGATGCCCTATCGCGCCTGTCGATCGGTGTCTTCGTGGTCGATAGGGCGCGGCGCGTGAGCTTCGCCAACACTAGGGCGCGTCGCCTCTCGACCCAGGTCTTCGATTTCAAGGACGGGATGCTCGGCTTTCGGTCATCCGGTCACCAGAAACGCTTCCTCGCCTTGCTGGACATTTCCAGTAGTGGAGCCGCGCCGCCGTCGCCGTTGGTGGTGGCGAGCGGTCAAGAGCGTATCGCCGTCTACGCCTTCCCCCTCGAGACGCTAGAGGCCGAATGGGGCCAAGCCTTCGGTGCCGGCACGGTGGTGCTGGTGCTCGACCTCGCGCCCGGTGCCCCGCTCGACCCCGGTCTCGTGCGCGACGTCTATGGACTGACGCTCGGGGAAGCGCGCGTGGCGGCCCTGGTGGGAGCCGGGATCTCGCCGAGGGAGGCGGCACGGACGCTGAGCCTCGCCGAAGAGACGGTTCGCTCCGTGCTGAAACGGGTCTTCAGCAAGCTCGACGTCTCGCGCCAAGCCGAACTGACGGACCTCTTTGCCCGGCTGAAAACCGTCAGTTGAGCCGAGCCCCACCGCTCACATGAAGATCTTGTCTTTCGTCATGCCGCTGTAGAGCGACGCCACTTGATCGCCGTAGCCGTTGTAGATGACCGTCGGCCGGCGGTCGTCGGTGCCGATGACCTCTTCCGAAGCTTGGCTCCAGCGCGGATGCGGCACTTCGGGATTCACGTTGGCCCAGAACCCGTATTCGTCGGGCGCCAGCGCCGCCCAGGTGGTCTCGGGCTGCTGGTCCGTGAAGGCGATCTCGACGATCGATTTCACCGATTTGAACCCGTATTTCCATGGAACCGCCAAACGCAGCGGCGCCCCCATGACGCGGGGCAGGGGCTTGCCGTAGGCGCCTGTCACCATGAAGGCGAGGTCGTTGGTGGCTTCCGCCATGGTCAAGCCCTCGACGTAGGGCCATTTTAGGATGAAGCTCCGCTGGCCGGGCGCCATCTTGGCGTCCTTGAAGGTCTTCAGGACCATGTATTTGGCCGAGCCCAGCGGCTTGGCGAAATCGACCAGCGTCTTAACCGGAAAGCCCGTCCAGGGCACCTGCATGGACCAAGCCTCGACGCAGCGGTGGCGATAGAGCCGCTCCTCGAGCGGCATGGCTTTCAGGAGATCGTCGATCCCGACCTCGCGGGGCTTCTCGACGAGGCCGGTGATCTTCACCGTCCAGGGGCGGATCCGCAGCATCTTGGCGGCCTCGGAGACGTGTTTCGACGTGCCGTATTCGTAGAAGTTGTTGTAATTCGTGTTCACGTTTTCGGGTGTGACCGCCCCGGTTACCGCGTAGGCCGCGTTGCGCTTCGCCGGATAGAGCGAGAGCGAGGGATCAGGGGGCTGGGGAGCCGCTGGTGTGGCGTCGCCGCCGAAGGGCCAGGCCGCCAGCGCGTCGCCGCTGGCCAGCGTGCCGGCGCCGAGCGCCGAGGCACCCGCCATGAAGGCGCGGCGATTCAGGAAGATATGCTCAGGCGTGGCCTCGCGCTCCGGGATGTCCCAGGATTTGCGGTTGCGGATCAACATGGATCTCACTCCTGATCGATGGCGCGGCGCGCCGGGCTCTTTGCCATCATATGGGGCCGGCCCGCCCTTTTGCCCGCCCGGAGCGCTTTCGCCTTCGGCCCGGGCACTCTAGGTTCGATGCAAAGACGCTCACGAGGTCGCCATGCACACCGTCAAGCTTTCCGCCGACGTCACCGTCGCGAGCCAGCCCGATCTCTCCGACTTTCGCGACATCGCCTCCGATGGTTACGTCGCCGTGATCAACAACCGACCGGACGGCGAAGACCCGACCCAGCCGGGCTCCGAGGCTGAAGAGGCCGCCGCCGAGGAGGCGGGCCTCGCCTACGCTCATATCCCGATGGGGCCCGTGACGGAGAGCACGGTGCGACACTTTCAATCCGTCGTGAAGGGCGCCGCCGGCCCCGTCTTCGTGCACTGCCGCTCGGGCACGCGCTCGGCCAATCTCTGGGCCATTGGCGAGGTGCTCGATGGACGCATGGTGCCGGACGATCTCGGTCCCCTCAGCCGCCAGATCGGGCTCGACCTGTCGGGTGCCGCCGGCTGGCTGCGACAGCACGCCGCCGCGGAAAAGGCTTAGCATTGCCGAAGCTTCACGTGCGGGGCGGACATCTTTCCGCTTTGATCCGCCCCGACTGAAGCGTCGACGGCCTCGGCGGCGAGGCCGATCGCACTCGCCCTTCGTCCAGAACTCATCTCCGGCCGGCTGCGCCCCGGTCTGCCAAAGGTCGACCCATGACGCATTTCGCCCGAGACGTGAAGGACATCTGGCGCCTCGCCTTCCCGTATTTCAGGCGCAGAACGCCGGGCGAGATCCACCTGTGGCTTATCGGTCCGGTGCGGATGCCGGAGAACTGGATCGGCATCGGCCTTCTCGCCAGCGTAGTCGCGCTTGAGATCGGCGGCTCTTATATGTCGAAGCTGCTGAACAACTGGTCTCAAGGGTTCGGCGATGCGCTGCAGTCTAAAGACTGGCACGCCTTCATTGGATCATTATTTGATTTCGCTCTGATACTGACGCCTTACATTATTATATTTTCTTTTAATAATTATATTAACCAAGTATTACAGGTACGCTGGCGTAAGGCTATGACGGACGACTTCGTCGATCGCTGGTTATCACCTGCTCAGCACTACAGAATGCGTCTGATTGCCGGTCAGGCTGACAATCCTGATCAAAGAATTTCAGACGACATCCACCAGTTTGTGGGTAACACCATGGTGCTGGGCGTCGGATTTTTTGGCAACTTCCTGCGTCTTGCTATTTTTCTGCAAGTCTTGTGGGTGATGTCGACCGCCTTTCCGATGACGAGCTTCGGCCTGAGCTTCAACATCCCAGGCTATCTTGTCTGGCTGGCTGTTCTATACGCCGCTCTCGGGACGGGCATCACCTATGTCATTGGACGGCATCTCGTTAGTCTAAAGTTTCACCAGGAGCGATTCGAGGCGAATTTCCGCTTCGGCATGGCCCGGATCCGCGAAAACTCGGAGCAGATCGCGTTGCTCGGCGGTGAGAGAGCCGAACGTTCCGCTCTGCAGGAGCGATACGGGGCGATCCTTGGCAATGTCTACGGCGTCGTTCGCCTGACGCTGAAGCTGAACTTTTTCTCGTTCTTCTTCAGCCAGTTTTCCTCGATCTTCCCTTACCTGCTGCTGGGCCCAGCGTACTTCTTCGGCACCGCGACCCTGGGCACGCTGACCAAGGCTGTATCGACCTTCGGTCGCGTGCAGGACGGTCTGACCTGGTTCGCCGACACCTTTCAACAGCTCGCCAACTATCGCGCCATCGTGCAGCGCCTCACGAGTTTCGAAGAGGTCATGGCGCGCAGCGACTCCGCTGCGGCCGCGAAGCCGAACATTGTGACGCGCTCGACCTCTGGAGAGGCCTTCGCGGCAGAAGGCGTTGTGGTGAGCTTGCCCGATCGCACGCCGCTGTCCTCCGCTCCGGCTTTCAGCCTTAAACCCGGCGATCGCGTATTGTTGTCGGGCCGCTCCGGCGCCGGCAAGACGACCTTGCTGCGCGCTTTTTCGGGCGTCTGGCCCTATGGCGATGGCAAGATCGAAGTCCCAGACGGCAGCCGCATGCTGGTCCTGCCGCAGCGATCGTACCTTCCTCAGGGGACTCTCCGGCAAGCCCTTGTCTATCCCAAGACGCTTGATGCTTATCCTGATGCCGCTGTGCGCGATGCCCTGGCGGCCGTAGGTCTCGACCAGCTGTCAGATGAACTTGATCATGCCGACAACTGGCCGCTGCGCCTTTCCGGTGGGGAGCAGCAGCGGCTTGGGGTCGCTCGAGCGCTGCTGGCGCGGCCCGATTGGCTGTTCCTTGACGAGGCAACGGGAGCTCTCGATGAGGCCGGTGAGGCGGCTCTTTATCAGACGCTGATCGAGCGGCTGCCGCTGGCCGGCATCGTGTCCATCACTCACCGCCCGACGCTGGACATCTTCCACAATCGCCGGGTCGAGATGCAGCGCGGGCCCTCAGGCCTGTTTCAGGCGGCAGACGCGCTTCCGGCGGCCGCTGAGTAAGCCGGTTCGCGTCTCCATCTCCCCGCAGTCATGGCGAGCGGAGCGACGCGACCCAGTCCTTTGGCCAAGCCCGCTGCGTCCGGTGGCTCACCACAATCCGGTAGGCGTCGATGCGTTTCCTACCGGAAGAACACCACCGTCAACAGGCCGAACAGCGGCAGCAGGATCAGACCCGACCAGGCGAGGTAGCCGAAGAAGCCCGGCATGCGGATCTCCTGCTCCTCGCAGATGGCCTTGACCATGAAGTTGGGGGCGTTGCCGAGATAGGTCATAGAGCCCATGAAGACGGCGCCACAGGAGATGGCGAGCAGCGTCGCCGAGCCCTCGCTCATGAGATGCACGGGGTCGCCGCCCGCCGTGTCGAAGAAGACGAGATAGGTCGGGGCATTGTCGAGCACCGAGGACAGCGCGCCCGTGAGCCAGAAGTAGTTGGCCACGATCGGCGTGCCGTCGGGCCGGTTGACGAGATGCAGCAGGCCCGCGAACGGCCCACCAGGGCCCGCCTTCAGGGCGGCGAGCACCGGCACGATGGTGACGAAAATGCCGGCGAAGAGGATCGCCACCTCGCGGATCGGCGTCCAGGTGAAGGCATTCTCGATGCGGATGCGGGTTGGCGTCACGAAGTAGGACAGGACCGCCGTCGCCAGCAGGGCGAGGTCGCGCGCCGCATCCTCGAAGCTGACCGTCACGCCGAAGCCGAGCGGCAACACTCGGCCGGAGCGCCAGACGCCGCTCATCAGCACCGCCGCCACGATCACGGCGAGGAAGATGGCATTGTAGCCGCCTTCGATCCTGATGCGCCGCGGCAGGTGGCTCGGCGGCAGGACCGGCTCGCGCCGCCAGTACCAGCGGTCGATGACGGTGAACAGCACCAGCAGGATCGCGGAGGACAGGAGCATGGGCGGCGCCATGGCGCGCAAGGTCCAGCCGAAGTCGACCCCGCGCAGGAAGCCCAGGAACAGCGGTGGGTCGCCGAGCGGCGTCAGCGAACCTCCGATATTGCCGACGAGGAAGATGAAGAAGACGAAGACGTGGGTGCGGTGCCGCCGGTCGCCGTTGGCCCGGATCAGCGGCCGGATCAGCAGCATGGCGGCGCCCGTCGTTCCGAGGAGGGAGGCGCCGAGCGTGCCGAGTCCGAGCAGCGCCAGATTGGTGTTCGGCGTGCCGATGAGATTGCCGCCGATGCGGATACCGCCCGCCACGACGAACAAAGCCAAGAGCAGCACGATGAAGGGGACGTATTCGTGCGCCAGAGCGGCGAGCAGGGCCGGTCCGGCCTCGTCGGGGCCGCGGACGATCGCGTAGGGCAGGACGAAGAGCAGCGCCCAGGCCACGGTCACCTTCGGAAAATGGTGCTCCCACCAGTGCGGACGCACCATCGGCATGAGGGCGATCGACACCAGAAGACCCGCGAAGGGGAGGCCCCAGGCTAGAGCGGGTGCGCCGGCGACAGATGGCAGGGTCATGGAGCACTCGGTTCGTGGCGGCCCGAACCTATGGGACGGATGCAGAGCGGGTTCAACGCTGCTCGCGGCTCAGCGCGCGGCGGGCTTGTCCAAGACATCGAGCAGGGCGGATGTCGGATTGCCATCCGGCACGAGGCCGTTCTTCGCCTGGGCCGCCCGGATGGAGTCGCGCAACGTCAGGCTGATGCGGCCGGTGCGGTCGTCGACGGGATAGCCCAGGGCCGCGAGCCGCGCCTGGAGCGCGATGCGGTCCTCGCGTCCGATCGGCGTGACGGTCGGCCAGGGTGCGTTGAGAGGAGGATGGCCCGTCATGCGGTCGGCGAGCGTCCCCACCGCCAGCACGTAGCTGTCCGAGGAGTTGTAGGTTTTGATGACGGAGAATTTCGTCGTCGCCAGGAAGGCCGGGCCCGGTGCACCGGCCGGGAAATAGAGGATGCCCTCGCCGGTCTCGGGCAGGGCTTCGCCATCGGCCCGGACGACGCCCCGCTCGGCCCAGGTCGGGAAGGGAGCCCGGCCGGCAGCGCCGAGGTCGAAGCCCGACGGCAAGGTCACGGGCATGGCCCAGGGAAGCCCCGACGTCCAACCCTGCTCCTTCAGGAAGGAGGCGATCGACGCCAGAGCGTCGGGCACGTCGCCCCAGATGTCGCGACGTCCGTCGCCGTCCCCGTCGACGGCATATTTTTCGAAGCTCGACGGCATGAACTGCGGCTGTCCCATGGCCCCCGCCCAGGAGCCGCGGAGCTGGTCGCGCGAGGCTTCACCTCGCTGCAGGATGTCGAGGGCGGCCAGGAGCTCGTCGCGGTAGAGGTCCGGCCGGAAGTTCATGGCGGCCAGTGTCGCCATGGAGCGGATGACGTCCTTGCTGCCGGGCGAGGCTCCGTAATTGGTCTCGAGACCCCAGATGGCGACGAGGATCTCGCCCGGCACGCCGAAGCGGCGCTCGATCGCGGCAAGCTCGTCGTGCCATTGCGCGAGCAGCGCGCGGCCTTGCGCGACCCGCACCGGCGTCACGGCCCCGGCCAGGTAGGCGCCGGTGGGCTTGCCGAGTTCGGGCTGCCGACGCGTCAGTGCGGCGACCGACGCATCGGGCGTCATGCCCGCGAAGGCGGCGTCGAACGTGTCAGAGGAGACGCCGCGGGTCGCTGCAGCGGGCTTCAAGCCGGCCACGAAGGCGGCCAGCGCCGCCGGAGAGGGCGGCTGCGGCGCGGGCTCTGCGGCTCGCGAAAGGAGCGGTGCAACGATCAGACAGGCGGCGGCGAGGCCGGCGAAGCGGAGACGATGCTGCATGGTTCCTCATGAACGCCGGTCCGGCGAAGACCATGTCGCCCGGTTCAGCGCCGGTCCGAGGAGCCTTACGGCCGGCGCGAGTCCCCGTCCATCGTCGACTCGATCTGATCGACGCGTAGGATGGCTCAGGTCCTGCACGCGTGATCAGCGGGCACGGCGCCGATTGGCATCATGGAGTTCACGTGGTCGACGGCGTTCTCCTGCTCCACGGCATCGCGCGAACCTCGGCGTCGATGCGCGCATTGCAGCGCGCGCTCGAGGGTGAAGGCTATGCCGTCCTGAACCTCGACTATCGCAGCCGCCATCTGCGCCTCGATGCTCTGGCCGACGCTATGCATCCGGCGGTCGCCCGCTTCGCCGACGCTTATCCGGGCGGGCTCCACGTCGTGGCGCATTCCATGGGCGGTCTGCTGGCGCGCGTCTACCTGGCGCGCAACCGTCCGGCACGGCTCGGCCGCGTGGTGATGCTAGGGACACCGAACGGCGGTAGCGAGGTGGCCGATGCCTTGCGCGGTTGTCCGCTCTACCGACTTGTCTTCGGACCGGCGGGGCAGCAGCTCGTGACCACACCAGACGAAGTGCTGCGCCTGTCATTTGGAGAGGTCGATTACGACCTCGGCGTCTTGGCTGGGGATCGTCCCTTGATCCCTCTGGCGGCCGGTTTGCTGTTGCCAGGGCCGAACGACGGCAAGGTCACGGTTGCCAGCACGAGGCTCCTCGGCATGGCGGACCACTGCACCGTTCGGACGTCGCATACGAGGCTCGTCTCGCATCCGGAGGCGATCGCGGCGACGCTGCGTTTTCTGCGTCATGGGCGCTTCGGCGCTGCTCCGTGAGAGTGGGCGAATCGAACGCCGACCGATGCGCCGTCCGGAGGAAGGTCGGGTGTCGGGAGCCAACACGCACAGCCGCCCGCCGGTGTGGTTGTGCGACTCGATCGTCGTACCTGCCGCGAGGGGTTCAAAAGTTCTCATTGGAAGGCTTGTCCAACGAGCCATAAGCGACATCGCACCAGAGCAGGCCGATATCTCGCACCAGATGATGATCGCGGCAGAGCCGAAGATCCATCGGCATCCTGCCGTGTGGCGCCGGCCGTCGCTTTGGCCACCAGTCCAGCCAGCGCCGTCTGTCGAACATCTTCGGAGCGTCGCTGGCGGCGAGGGATAGGCGTGTCGCGGCGCTCACTTCGACACCTCATGCGTGGACACGGGGTGAAGACTGGGATGAGCAGATCCGCTCGCCCTGACGGTGCTCGGCGGGTTCGATCCGCCGCCATCAGGGGCGAAGACGCAATGGACGAAGCCGAGAAGAACGAAACTGGCCAGCCAGGCCGTCGAGGCCAGGATGGCGGATTCGGCTCCATCGCAGCAGAGCGCCACCACGGAAGCGGTGATCCACCGTCGGTGCCGGTTCGCAGTACGACCGTCGTCGTATGGGATGGCGAGAGAGTCGACGACGGCTATCGAATGTGTCGGGGTCATAGGCTACCTCCTGAGCTGATGCTTGGAGGTTCGGCCTGTCGCACTGCCTGCCCATTGCAGACCGGGCCAAATGAGGCTGCAGTTGTAGTGCGATTAGGCTGCAACGATCAGCGTGATCGCTGGAGACGGACGCGGATCGCCAGACATTCGAAGGCGCTTTGCCGCGACACTCCATCGTCCGCCGAACGGGAAATCCGGCGCCGCCCGTGAGGAACGGCGCCGAGCCGGGCGTCAGCGCGGTGCGCGTTTCGCCAGGATACGCTGCAGCGTGCGGCGGTGCATGTTGAGCCGCCGGGCGGTCTCGGAGACGTTGCGGCCGCAGAGCTCGTAGATGCGTTGGATGTGCTCCCACCGCACTCGATCGGCCGACATCGGGTTCTCGGGGACTTCGGCCTTGTCGTGGCGCAGCGCCATCAGGGCGCTGTAGATCTCGTCGGCGTCCGCCGGCTTGGCGAGATAGTCGAAGGCGCCGAGCTTCACCGCCGTCACCGCCGTGACGATGTTGCCATAGCCGGTGAGGATGATGGCGCGGGCGTCGGGACGTTTCGCTTTCAGCTCCGAGATCACGTCGAGCCCATTGCCGTCGGCCAGGCGCATGTCGATGACCGCATAGGCCGGCGGGCTTTTCTCGATGGCCGAGAGCCCTTCGGCGACCGACTCGGCGGCCTCGACCTGGAAACCTCGGCTCACCATGGCGCGGGCGAGTCGGGTCAGGAAGGGCTTATCGTCATCGACGATGAGGAGAGAGCCGTCACCGTGCAGGACGGGCGGCAGGCCAGCGTCGGCGGGGGTTGATTGCATGCTCATGCGACTGGATCCCGTATGTCGGGGCCGCGAACAAAGATGGACGGCACGAGCCCTCGATCGAAGGCCGTGCGGTTCACACTTCGGGTGACCCGCTCGATCGGCGCTGAAACGACCCACCCCGTCGACCTCCCCTGCGATCGCAACCCGCGAAGTGCAGGTCGGTCAGGGCGAAGCGTCGACCAGGTAGGGAGATGCGCCGGTTCAACAGGAGATAGGGCGTGCGTCAGAACAGACCAGGGGGCATGCTGGTCGCGTCATCGACGACCTTTGCGACACCGATATCGCGACGGCGCTGAGGGGAGATGGGGGCCAGCTTCACGGCTGCCGAGATGTGAGCTTTCCAGAGGATCCGAACGGGGGCACGGCCCGTTCCGACCTCGCCGGGGCGCCTGTCCCGCCACTACAGGAGCCAGCATGATCCGCAACCCGTTCCTCCGCACGCTGACCCGCGTCAGCCTCGTCTGCCTGTTTCCGCCGAGCGCGCTCGACAAGGTCGTCAATCGCAAGCAGGCGATGCAGCAGGCCGCCTCCGGTCCCTTGCCCGATCCCGGGCTGCTGCTCGATCTCGGTATTGCGGTCGAGACCATCGCGCCCTTGCTGATCGTGGCGGAAAAACGGGATCGCGAGGCCGCCGTGGTGCTGGCCGGCTTCTGCGCCGCGACGGCGCTGCTCTACCATCAGTTCTGGACCTACGACGACCTGATGGTGAAGGATCAGAAGAGCGAGGGTCGCGAACACCTCTGGGAGTTCCTGAAGAACTTCGGTCTTGTCGGCGGCCTGATGACGGTGGCGCTGGAGCATCGCCCCAAGCCCCCGAAGCCGGCTCCGCCCTCGGTAAGCCGCCGCGTTCCGATCCCGGCTCGCCCGGCGCCGCCCGAGTCGCAGACGCGTCGCAGCGATTTTCGCTGATCCTTTGCAAGCGGATCGGGACCGGCCCTATAAGCGGGCGGGGCCCGACCCCATCTGTTCTGTCTGAGGCCGGCTTTGAACCGGCTGGAGGATCTTCCATGTTCATCGAAACCGAGCCGACCCCGAACCCCGCCACCCTGAAGTTCCTGCCCGGCCGAACCGTCATGGGCGAAGGCACGCTGGACATCCGCGACGTCGCCGGCGCCGAGCAGTCGCCGCTCGCCAACGCGCTCTTCTCGGTGGATGGCGTGTCGGGTGTGTTCTTCGGCTCCGACTTCGTCTCCGTCACCAAGAGCGCCGGCGACTGGGCTCAACTGAAGCCTGCCATCCTGGGCGCCATCATGGAGCATTTCACCTCGGGTGCTCCGCTGCTCGAGGCCGGCCATGCCGCCTACGGCGCCGACGGCGACGAGTTCTTCGACGACGCGGATGTCGACACGGTCGACACGATCAAGGACCTTATCGAGACGCGCGTTCGCCCGGCCGTCGCGGGTGATGGCGGCGACATCACGTTCAAGGGTTTCAAGGACGGCATCGTCTATCTGAAGATGAAGGGCGCCTGCGCGGGCTGCCCGTCGTCGACCGCGACTCTGAAGTCAGGCATTCAGAATCTCCTCAAGCATTTTGTGCCTGAAGTTCACGCCGTCGAGCAGATCTGATACGGCGGAATGACGGCGGCCGGTCACCCGGCCGTCATCACTCGGCCGCACGACCGCCACAGCCCGTGTCGGATTGCGCGCCGCACGAGGTGGGACCGCGGTGATCCTGGCGATCGACACGGCACTGGCGGCCACATCGGCCTGCCTCATGGCCCCGGGCGCCACCAGGCCGCTGGCCACCGAGACGCTGTTCATGGAGGCGGGGCATGCCGAGGCCCTGCTGCCTCTGATCGATCGCATCATGGCGCGGCTCCCCGGCGGCTTCTCCGCCGTCACCCGCATCGCGGTCACGATTGGGCCGGGTTCCTTTACGGGGATCCGCATCGGCGTGTCGGCGGCGCGCGCCTTTGGTCTCGTCTGCCGGGTGCCAGTCGTCGGCGTCTCGACACTGGCGGCGCTCGCCGCCCCCGCCATCGCGGTCGGGGCCCGGCCGCCGATCGTCGCCGCCATCGATGCGCGACATGGCAATGTCTTCGTCCAGAGCTTCGGCGCACGCGGCGAAACCCTTCTGGGCCCAGCCCTCATGTCGGCCACCGATGCTGCGCGAGCCCTCGGCCAGGGCCCTCTCCGGCTGATCGGTTCCGGCGGCCCCGCCGTGGCGAGGGCCGCCTTCGCGCTCGGCGTGACCACCGACACCGAAGGCTTCCACACCCTGCCCGACATCGACTTCGTGGCACGGCTCGGCGCCCTCGCCGATCCCGCGACCTCTATCGCGCGCCCGCTCTACCTCAAGGCACCCGACGCCGCGCCGCCGCGGCCGAGCGGGCTGCTGGCCAGCGCACCGGCTTCCTGAGCGGCACGCCATGTTCGCAAGGGCCCGTCCCAGCCACGTCACGCTTCTTCACGGTGATCGCGCCGAAGACTGCGCCAGGCTCCATGCCACCGGCTTCCCGCATCCCTGGGACGCGCTCGACTTCGAACGTCTGATCGGCGCCGAGACCGCCTTCGGCCATGCGGCCGTCGAGACCCGCGACCCGAGGCGCCTCACGGGGTTCATCCTGTCGCGGCGCGCCGCCGACGAGGCCGAGGTCCTGACCATCGTGGTGGATCCAGCGAGCCGCAAGCAAGGCATAGCGAGCCGACTGATGCGGGCCAACATGGAGGTGCTGGCGCGCACCGGCGTGAAGTCCTGGTTCCTGGAGGTGGCAGAGACCAATATGGCGGCGCGAAATCTTTATGCCGGCCTCGGCTTTGCCGAAGTCGGTCGCCGGCAAGGCTATTACCGCAACCCCGGCAGTCCTCCCGCGACGGCGCTGGTCCTGCGACGCGCCATCGGTTAGGAGCCTCGACAGGAACGCGGCGGATCGCCCTGCTCCGCGCGCCAGACGTCTAAATTTCGGCCCGCGACGGGAATTTCGGTCGTAACGGCGTCGAAAAGCCCTAAGATAAGCAAGGCGACCCGCCCCGGCCCACCGCGAGATCATGACGGACACGCCTGTTCAGCCGTTTGCCCCATCCGACCCTCTTCCGGAAGCACCCGCCTTGGGGCGCGATGGCCGGATGCTGAAGCTCTTCATCAAGTCGTTCGGCTGCCAGATGAACGCCTATGACGCGTCCCGGATGGCCGACGTGCTGGCGCCGGAAGGCTATGCCGAGACCTCAACGATCGAAGATGCCGATCTGGTCGTGCTGAACACCTGTCACATCCGCGAACGCGCGGCCGAGAAGATCTATTCCGAACTCGGCAAGATCCGCGAGATCAAGGAGGCCGCCGGCCACAAGGTCACTCTGGCGGTGGCGGGCTGCGTGGCTCAGGCCGAGGGCGCCGAGATCATCCGCCGGCAGCGCGCCGTCGACCTTGTAGTCGGCCCGCAGAGCTATCACCGCCTGCCCGACCTGGTTCGCCGGGCGCGGCTGTCGTCGGGCGTCGTCGACACGGATTTCCCAGTCGAGAGCAAATTCGACCATCTCGCGGCGCCCTCGGCCGCCAAGACCCGCGCGCGCGGCGTATCGGCCTTCGTCACGGTCCAGGAGGGCTGCGACAAGTTCTGCTCCTTCTGCGTCGTGCCCTATACGCGCGGCGCGGAAGTTTCCCGCCCGCCCGAAGCCGTCATCGCCGAGGTGCGGGGGCTGCTCGACGCCGGCGTCCGGGAGGTCACGCTGCTGGGCCAGAACGTCAATGCCTACCACGGCGTCGACGCGGCCGGCGTGGACTGGACCCTGGCCCGCCTGACGCGCCGTCTGGCCGACCTGCCCGGCCTTGCCCGCATCCGCTACACGACGAGCCATCCGCGCGACATGGAGGCCGATCTCGTCGCGGCGCATCGCGACCTGCCGGCGCTGATGCCCTTTCTGCATCTCCCCGTGCAATCGGGGTCGGACCGCATTCTCCAGGTGATGAACCGCAGGCACGACATCGCCACCTACGAGGCCCTCATCAGCGGGGTCCGCAACGCCAGACCCGACATCGCGCTGTCCTCGGATTTCATCGTCGGCTTTCCGGGCGAGACGGACGCCGATTTCGAGGACACGCTGGCGCTGGTGCGCCGGGTCGGCTTCGCGTCGTCCTTTACGTTCAAATACTCGCCGCGCCCGGGTACACCCGGTGCCGATCTTCCCCATCAGGTCTCCGAGGACGTAATGCGCGAGCGGCTCGCCCGGCTGCAGACCTTGCTCGAGGAGCAGCGCCAAGCCTTCAACGGTTCGACCGTGGGCCGGACCGTCGATGTCCTGTTCGAGAAGCCCGGCCGGCATCCCGGCCAGGTCGGCGGCCGCAGTCCCTATCTCCAGGCCGTCCACGTCGAGGGCGGTCCGGACCTGATCGGCACCGTGCAGCCGGTCGAGATTCTGTCGGTCGGCCCGAATTCGCTGGCCGGACGTCTTGCGGTTGCCGGTCGAGAGACCGGCGGCATCCTCAGCTCCGTCGCGGAATGGCTGGCATCATGAAGTCGCCCGATCGCACGCCTCTGCGCCGCTCCATCCGCGACGCGAGCCCGCCGTCTCCCGACGGAGCGGTGCGCTATCCCGGTCCGACGCTCGGCGCCGACGGCCTTGCCGCCGACGGGCTTGGCGGCGCCACGGAACGGACCGAAGTGACGATGTCCTTCGGCGACAATCGCCTGACGTCGCTGATGCTCGGGCAATACGACCAGAACGTCGCCAAGCTCGAGCGCCGGCTCAACGTCGTGGCCAATTCCAACGGCAACGTCATCGTGCTCAAGGGCGCGCCCGAAGCCTGCGAACACGCGCGCCGCGTTCTCGAAAGCCTCTACGAACGCGTGCAGCGCGGCGAGTCCATTTCGCCCGGCGATGTCGACGGAGCCATCGAGGAGGGCGCCCTGCAGGCGTCGCTGTTCCCCAAGGAGGCCGTCAACGAGCGCCTCGTCTTCGACGAGATCCGCACGCGGAAACGCGGCGCCGTCAAGGCCCGAACCGTCGCGCAGGATCTGTACCTGCGGGCGCTGAAGAAATACGAACTCGTCTTCGCCGAGGGACCGGCCGGCACCGGAAAGACCTGGCTCGCCGTCGGCCATGCGGTGTCGCTGCTGGAACGCGGCGCGGTCGAGCGGCTAATCCTGTCGCGCCCCGCCGTCGAGGCGGGCGAGCGCTTGGGCTTCCTGCCCGGCGACATGCGCGAGAAGATCGACCCCTATCTCCGCCCCGTCTACGACGCGCTCAACGAATTCATGGACGCCCGAACCGTGGAACGCGGCATGCAGACCGGCATCATCGAGGTGGCGCCTCTCGCGTTCATGCGCGGCCGCACGCTGTCCAACGCCGTCGTGCTCCTGGACGAGGCGCAGAACACCACGTCGATGCAGATGAAGATGATGCTGACCCGCCTCGGCGAGGGCTCGCGCATGATCATCAACGGCGACCCGAGCCAGACCGACCTTCCGCCCGGCCAGAAATCCGGGCTGACCGAGGCCGTTAATCTGCTGTCGGGTGTCGAAGGCATCGGTCACGTGAAGTTCCGCGACGGCGACGTCGTGCGTCACGATCTCGTGCGCCGCATCGTCCAGGCCTACGACAAGGCCTCCCGAGACGCCCAGGAGGCCCAGAAGCAGAACCGATGAGTCTCACCGTCGATCTTGCGGTCGAAGACCCGTCCTGGACGGCGATCGGCGACCTCCAATCCCTCGTCGAACGCGCCGTTTCGGCTGCGCTCGCCGAAGCGGGCGTCGAGCCCGACGAGGATGCCGAACTCTCTTGCCTGTTCTGTGACGACGATGCCATTCGGGCGCTGAACGCCCAGTGGCGGGGCAAGGACAAGCCCACCAATGTGCTCTCCTTCCCGACCGAAGGACCCGGAGCCGAGGTGATGCTGGGCGACATCGCCGTCGCCTACGGCACGGTCGCGCGGGAGGCCGAGGCCGAGGGCAAGCGGATCGAGGATCATCTCGTCCACCTCGTCATCCATGGCACGCTGCATCTTCTCGGCGAGGATCACGAGGTCGAGGCGGAGGCCGAGGCCATGGAGGCGCTCGAGACCCGTGCCATGGCACGGCTCGGCCTGCCCGACCCCTATGCCGGCTCGGTGCCGGCGAGTGTGACGTCATGAAGGACAACGACCGCGACGCGGCCGCCAAACGCGCCAAGGCTCCGCACCCTCCCGGTCCGAGCCTTTTTGACCGGGTGCGCTCGGTCTTCGGCCTGGGCTCGGCATCCATCCGTGACGACATCGAGGACGCGCTGGAAGATACCGGCGCCGACTCGGTCTTCTCGGTGCAGGAGCGATCCATGATGCGCAACGTGCTGGGGCTGCACGAATTGCGCGTCGAGGACATCATGGTGCCGCGCGCCGACGTCGTGGCCGTCGGCCTTCAGATGACATTGTCCGAGGTGCTGGGCGTCTTCCGCGAGGTGGGCCATTCGCGTCTGCCCGTGCATGGCGACACGCTCGACGATGCGCGCGGCATGATCCACATCCGCGACTTCGTCGAGATCCTGTCGTCGGGCGGCGCCGCGGCGCTGGAACGATCGGTCGAGGCCGCCGAGGTGACGCGCTCGGTGCTCTTCGTCCCGCCGTCCATGCAGGCGCTCGACCTCCTGGTGAAGATGCAGGCGTCGCGCACCCATATGGCGCTGGTGATCGACGAGTACGGCGGCACCGACGGGCTGGTGACGATCGAGGACATCGTCGAGATGATCGTCGGCGACATCGAGGACGAACACGACGAGGACGAGGACCCGCTGATCGAGAGGGAGGACGACGGCACCTTCCTGGCCGATGGCCGGGCCGCGCTCGACGACGTCTCGGCGGCGCTCGGGGTCGATCTCACGCTCGGTGACGACGCGGAGGAGATCGACACGATTGGCGGCCTCGTCACCATGCTCTGTGGGCACCTGCCGCTCCGCGGCGAGGTCGTGACGGGCAACCCGGATTTCCAGTTCGAGATCCTCGACGCAGACCCCCGCCGCGTGAAGCGGCTCCGCATCCGCCCCCTCGCCGAGGTCCCGCCGCCCGAGGACGAGCCGGCGGAGGGCTCGGAGAGCCCGGCGCCCTCTCCGGACCGTCCTTGAGCCCGGCCGGCGGGAGCGCTGCCGGCTTCTGGTTCTCCGGCCCGCATCGCCTGCTATAAGCGCCCGATGTCCATGGATAACGCTGCCCTCACCCGTTTGCCGGCCCGCACCTCCTCGCCGCCGCTGAGCCACAGGATCGTTCTCGCGACGGGCTGGAGTCGCCGGGCCATCGCGCTCCTGGCAGGCGCCTGCGGGGCCCTGGCCATGGCGCCGGTGGGCTTCTTCCCCGCCATGGCGGTGTCGCTCACGGTCGCGGTCTGGATGATCGACGGCGCCGAGAGAACGACCCTGTCGCGCTCCGGCCGCCGCCGTCACGTCTGGCCGACGCTGCGTTCGGCCTTCGGAGCCGGGTGGTGGTGGGGCTTCGGCTATTTCGCGGCTGGCCTTTATTGGCTCGGGGCGGCTTTCCTGGTCGATCCCGACAAGACCGCCTGGCTGATGCCCTTCGGCGTCCTGGGCCTGCCGGCAGTGCTCGGCGTCTACTCAGGCCTTGCCTTCGCGCTGGCGCGGGCCGCCTGGATGGCAGGCGCGGGCCGCCTGCTCGTGCTGACTCTGGCGCTCACCGTCATGGAGGTCCTGCGCGGCATTCTCTTCACCGGTTTTCCGTGGAACGATCTCGGCATGACGCTCGGCACCAATCTCGTGCTGGCGCAGGTGGCTTCCGTCGTCGGCCTGCACGGGCTGACGGCCCTGTCGGTGCTCCTCTTCGCGGCCCCGGCCACACTGGCGGACCGACGCGCACCGCCCCCCGACGGGGCGCCGGGACGGCGGGTCCTGATGCCGGTGGTACTGGCCGCGGCGGGTTTGGCCGGACTGGCGGGTTTCGGCGCGTTGCGGTTGGAAGGCGGTCACGCCGGGACCGTACCGGGTGTGCGGCTGCGCATCATGCAGCCCGACGTGTTCGGCGACGGCGAGTTCCTCTACGAGAACAAGGACGCACTCCTGAAAAAATACTTGGCGCTTTCGGACCGGGCGACGTCGGAGGAGACCGGCGGCCTCGCCGACATCACTCACCTGATCTGGCCCGAATCGCCGTTCCCCTTCATCCTCTCGCGGGATCCCGACGCGCTCGACGCGATCGCGCATGCGCTGCCCAAAGACGGCGTGTTGGTGACAGGAGCGGCGCGGGTGGACGGGACGCCAGGCTCGGCCACCAATCGGGCCCGCTACTTCAACTCCATCCAGGTCATCGGCCGCAGCACCGATGGCGGAGGTGCGGTGGGCGACACCTACGACAAGGTCCATCTCGTACCCTTCGGCGAATATGCGCCGTTCCAGGCCCTGATGGACCGAATCGGCATCTCCCAGTTCGTGCCCATTCCCGGTGGCTTCACGCCGGGAGCGCGACACAAGCTCCTGAACGTCCCCGGTCTGCCGCCGATCGTCCCCGCCATCTGCTACGAGGCGATCTTTTCCGGCGATTTACGACCGGATGGCGACGAGAGGCCTGAAGCGGGTGCGATTCTCAATGTATCGGACGATGGCTGGTTCGGTCGCACCGCAGGTCCCTATCAGCACCTGGTCCAGGCGCGTCTGCGCGCCATCGAGCAAGGTTTGCCCTTGATCCGCGCTGCCAATACCGGGATCTCAGCGATCATCGACCCTTACGGACGCGTCTTGGAAGACTTGCCGCTGGGCGAAGCCGGCATTCTAGATGGTTTTCTCCCGAAAAACATTCCACCCACGGTATTTTCTGAGATGAATCAGGTCATTCCTGCAGGTGTGGTCTGTCTGTTGTTGACCGGCATTTTTATCATGCGATATCGGAACGGACGGCGACGCACGCGAAGCTTGTAAGCACCGCTGCGGCACCTGCCGATTCGGGCGACCGATGCCGCCCGGCGAACCGGCGCCTCTTTGCGATCGAATGGTGGCCTACCTTGTCTGCAGACCTGCCTGTGAAGAAACTGCCCAATCCCATCGACAAACATGTCGGCAGCCGGGTCCGCATGCGTAGGGTTCTCATCGGGATGAGCCAGGAGCGCCTGGGCGGCGCCCTTGGGTTGACCTTTCAGCAGGTTCAGAAATACGAAAAAGGCACCAACCGGATCGGCGCGAGCCGCCTGCAGCAGATCGCTGGCGTCCTCAGCGTGCCGCCCGCCTTCTTCTTCGACGACATGCCGGCGTCCGACGGTGCCTCTTCGAACGCAAGCTTCGCCGAGGAGGGTGCCGGCTTCGTGGTCGACTTTCTCTCGACCGCGGAAGGATTGATGCTCAACAAGGCTTTCGTGCGCATCAAGGAGGCGCGCGTCCGCAAGAAGATCATCGACCTCGTGACCGCGCTTGCCGACGACGCCCAAACCACGGCTGCGCGGTCGGCCTCCGACGAGGCCGAGAGCGCCGAGGCCGCTCCTTCCTCACGTCGCTGACGCGTCGAAACCGTCCAGCGCAAACCAACACCAAGCCGTCGGCCTATGGCGGACTGCGCGATCCACGTGAACTTGCTCGAACTCGCGCGCTTGTCCCTCCCTGAACCGTCAGGACTGCCGCCTCGCTCGGTGTGCCGTCGGCCTGCGGTCTCGCTTCAGGCACATCGGTGCTCGCGCGCGTGATCGTCACGTCACCGTCGTTCTGTTTACCGAACGAAACAGCCCCGAACGCTTGACGAAACGAACGCGGCGCGTTTAACAGGGCATAATAGAAACTCTTCGAGCGCCTGACAGGGCTGCGGCTGCGGCCCTCCCGTGCTCCGTTCGATCGACCGAGGAAGAGCGGCATGGCCCGTCCTAACTACCTGTTCACCAGCGAGTCCGTCTCCGAAGGCCATCCCGACAAAGTCTGCGACAGGATTTCCGACGAGGTGGTCGACCTGTTCTTCGGCGAAGGCGTCAAGGCCGGTCTCGATCCCTATCAGATCCGCGTCGCCTGCGAGACCCTGGCCACGACCAATCGGATCGTGATCGCCGGCGAGGTCCGCGGGCCATCCATCGATCCCTCGGTCATCGAGGCTGCCGCCCGTGCCGCCATCAAGGATATCGGCTACGAGCAGGACGGCTTCCATCACGAGACCGCCAAGGTCGAAATCCTGCTGCATGCGCAGTCGGCCGACATCGCGGCCGGCGTCGACGAGGCCGGCAACAAGGAAGAGGGGGCCGGCGACCAGGGCATCATGTTCGGCTACGCCTGCCGGGAGACGCCGGAACTGATGCCGGCGCCGATCTACTATGCCCACCGCATCCTGCAGAACCTGTCGGAGGCGCGCCGCTCGGGCGCCGAGAAGGGCCTCGGCCCCGATGCCAAGAGCCAGGTCACGGTTCGTTACGAGAACGGCGTGCCGGTCGGCGTCACCCAGATCGTCCTGTCGCATCAGCATGTCGACGAGCATCTGACCTCGAACGACGTCCAGGCGCTGGCCGAGCCCTACATCCTCAAGGCACTACCCGACGGCTTCGTCACCAAGGATACCGTCTGGCACGTCAATCCGACGGGCAAGTTCTTCATCGGCGGCCCCGACGGCGACTGCGGACTGACCGGCCGCAAGATCATCGTCGACACCTACGGCGGCGCGGCTCCGCATGGCGGCGGCGCCTTCTCGGGCAAGGACCCCACCAAGGTCGACCGCTCGGCCGCCTATGCGGCGCGCTACCTTGCCAAGAACGTCGTCGCGGCGGGCCTCGCCGATCGCTGCACGTTGCAACTGTCCTACGCCATCGGTGTCGCCGAGCCGCTGTCGATCTACGCCGACCTGCACGGCACCGGGAAGATCGACGAGTCGAAGCTCGAAGACGTGCTGATGCAGGCCATGCGCCTGTCGCCGCGCGGCATTCGCGAGCACCTGAAGCTCAACAAGCCGATCTACGCCCGCACGTCGTCCTATGGCCATTTCGGTCGCGCGCCGGAGGCGGACGGTGGCTTCTCGTGGGAGGCGACGAATCTCGCCGACACGCTGCGCAGCCACTTCGCCTGAGACGATCCATGTCGGATGCGGGGCCGGTCATTCCGGAGGGCCGCCACCGCTCCGGCGTGCTGCACGGGCGGCGGGCCGGGCGCCCGCTGCGCAAGGACCAGCGTGCCCGCATGGCGCGCGACCTGCCGAGCCTCGCGATCGACTTCGCCACGCTCGATGACCCGAAGGCCTTGTTCGACACGCCGTTCTCCCGGCTGCGGCTTGAAGTGGGGTTTGGCGGCGGCGAGCATCTAGCCCACGAGGCCGCCCGCTGTCCCGAGAGCGGCTTCATCGGTTGCGAGCCCTTCCTCAACGGCGTCGCCAAGCTGGTGGAACGCGTCGAGGCGCTCGACATCGACAATGTCCGGCTGCATGCCGGCGACGCTGGCGAGTTGCTCGATGCGCTTCCCCCTGCCTGCCTCGACGGCGCCGACGTCTTCTATCCCGACCCGTGGCCCAAGCGCCGCCAGCGCAAGCGCCGCTTCCTCTCCGAAGACAATCTCGACCGTCTGGCGCGGGTGCTGAAGCCGGGTGCGCCGCTGCGCTTCGCCACCGACATCGATGACTATGCCGGCTGGGTGCTGGCGCGCATCCTGAGGTCGGCGGATTTCATTTGGGAGGCGCGCACGGCCGACGACTGGCGCCATCCCTGGGACGGCTGGCCATCGACGCGCTACGAGCAGAAGGCCTTTCGCGAGGGACGCCCGCCAGCTTATTTCACCTTCAAGCGACGATAGATGCATCGCTCATCGCTACGGTCCGTAGCGGTGTAGCCCGGGCCCGTGGCGCTTGAGCCAGGCTTCGGCGGCATCGGTCGCGGGCGCCAGATTTCGGGTCACGGCCCAGAACTTGTCCGAATGGTCCATGTGGACGAGATGCGCCACTTCGTGAGCGGCGAGATAATCAAGCACGAGGGGCGGCGCCAGGATCAGCCGCCAGGAGAAGTTCAGCGCCCCGCGCGACGAGCAGGACCCCCAGCGCGATCGGGTGTCGCGCAAGGTGATCCGCGCGACCGGCTTGCCGACCGCCGCGGCATGGCGAGCGACGGCGGTGACGAGGTCACGGCGAGCTTCGGTCATCAGGAATTGCAGCACCGTGCCGGCCGGGTCGGCGGCCCGTGGCGACAGGCGCAGCAGTGGCTCGCCTTCGGGGTTCAGGCCGGCTTGGCAGCGGCGCAGTGTCGTCGGGTCGAGCACGAGCCGGTGATCGATGCCGCGCAGCGGTAGGATCGTACCAGGCTGCAGAAGGATGCGATCCGGTAGAGCGGCGAGGCGCGTGCCGATCCATTCGGCATGGCGCTCGGCAAAGGCCTTCGCGCTCTTCAGCGAGGCCCGCGGTGGCATGGTCAGCACGGCAATTCCATCGGCCGAGCGGACCCGCAGAGTCAGTCGACGGGCCGTGGCCACACTCTTCACCAGGACGCGATGTGTCACGCCCTCGTGCTCGACCGTGATGGTCTTCCGCTCGGAAGCCGCGACGTGCGGCGCGGGACCGGGGACGGGAGGACGGGTCCAGAACATGGGGCGAGCTTAAGCCCGACCTTTCCCGCCGTCCACGCGGGCCTTCAGGCCGCGGCGGCGCGATTTACTGTTTCGACGCGCCGCGCGAAGTCGACCATGCGGGGAACGATCTCGGAGCGGTAGCGGGAGCCGTTGAACACGCCATAGTGACCGACGCCGGGCTGCAGGTAGTGCAACTTCAACGCCTCCGGCAGATTGCGGCAGAGCGCCTGGGCGGCGTTGGTCTGGCCGACACCCGAGATGTCGTCGCGCTCGCCCTCCACAGTCATGAGGGCGGTGCGGCGGATGTCTCCGAGATCGACGGCCTGACCGGCATAGACGAACTCGCCCTTCGGCAGCGACTGCCGCACGAAGACCTGCTCGATCGTCTGCATGTAATATTCGGCCGTAAGATCCAGCACCGCCATGTACTCGTCGTAGAACTCGCGATGCTTGTCGGCCGAGTCGCCGTCGCCGTTGACGAGATTGTAGAACATGTCCTGGTGAGCGTTGACGTGGCGATCCATGTTCATCGCCATGAAGCCCGAGAGCTGCAGATAGCCGGGATAGACTAGGCGGCCTGCGCCCGGATAGGGGAACGGCACGGTCTCGAGGCAGTTCTCGCGGAACCACTCGGTGCCGCGCTCTTCGGCCAGCGTATTGACCGCCGTCGGGCTGCAGCGCGTATCGATAGGGCCGCCCATCAGCGTCATGGAGGCGGGGTGCAGAGGATCCCCGGCTTTCTCCATGTAGGCTACGGCGACGATCAAAGGTACCGCAGGCTGGCATACGCCCAGCGTGTGGACCGGCACTCCGTCCCGGCCGAGGAACCGCAGCATGGCGACGAGATAATCGATGTAATCGTCGAGGTCGAACTTGCCCAATGCCAAGGGCACCATGCGGGCATCCGCCCAGTCGGTGACGTAGACGTCGAAATGCGGCAGCAGCGCTTCCACGGTACCGCGCAACAGCGTGGCGTAATGGCCGGACAAAGGTGCGACGACGAGCATGCGCGACTTCGGTGCCACGCCGCCATCGTCGAACTTCTGGAAGTGAAGGAGGCGGCAGAAGGGGCGCTCCCACACGGGCATTTCGGTGACGTGCAACTCGCGACCGTCGACCGTGGTCTGATCGAGGCCGAAGACCGGCTTGCCGTAGCGGCGCGTCATGCGCTCGAACAGTTCGGCTCCAGCGGCGACGTTGCGGCCGAGGGGCGTATAGGTCCAGGGATTGAGCGGATGCTTGAAGAACAAACGCGTCGCGTCGGACATGGCGCGCGCCGGAGCCAGTGCGAGATGTGTCATCTCGACCATGGGATAGGTTATCTTCATCTGGCTCACAGCACACCGAGGATTGGAGGTCGTCGCCGGGCGGAGGCGGCGACGTCGCTCGCCTATGATCTGAAGATAGTTCCTGCGTGGAACTGCGGCAACGCTGCGCCTGATCTTTCGGCCGGAATTACAGAGACCTGACGGCTCATTCGCCCATCTGCAGCAGCGTACCGGCTTCGCGGGACCGCTGCACGAACCAGAGAAAAGCGGCCGTGGAAGCCCCGAACAGCACGACATTGATGGCCAGTGCCCGCATCATCAGGTCGGTCCGGACCACGTGGTCGTTGAGCGCTGCGCGCAGACCTTCGAAGACGTAGGTGGGCGGCAGGCACCAGGAGAGGGCCTGCAGCCAGCCCGGCAGAACTGCCACCGGGTAATAGACGCAGCAGAGCGGCAGCAGCAGGAACATGAAGCTCCAGGCCAGTTCTTCGGCACCGAGCCCGTTGCGCAGCAGAAACCCCGAGACGACGAGCCCCACGCTCCAACTGGTCAGCATGAGATTGGCGAAGAAGAAGCCGAGCGCCGCCCCGAGCGTCCAGAGATTGAAGCCGAAGAACAGGACCGCGAGGCCGGTGACCGGCACGACGCCGAGCGCCAGGCGGATCAGGCTCATCACCATCAGCGATGCCACGAATTCCAGCGGCCGTAGCGGGCTCATGAAGAGATTGCCGACGTTGCGCGAATGCATTTCCTCGAGAAAGGAGAGCGAGAAGCCGAGCTGGCCGCGGAACAGCACGTCCCACAGCATGACGGCGCCGATCAGCGTTCCGGCCCCGACCGCGAGCCGGCCCTGGTCGCCCCCGGCCGTGGCGGCCTGTCCGACGAAACGCTGGATGAACCCCCAGGTCACGAGTTGCACGGTCGGCCAATACAGCAGATCGAGCAGCCGCGGCCAGGAGCCGCGCAGCAGGTAGCCGTAGCGCGTCACCATGGCGGAGACCCGCGCCGGCGAGAAGGTCAGGTGGTCGGCGAGGACGCTCATGGAAGGCTCTCCGAAGGCCGTGGCATCACGCGACATGTCCGGCGAGTTCGCCTGACGGCATACCGGTGCCCCGGGCGACATCGAGGAAGACTTCCTCCAGCGTGTCGCGGCCGAAGCGTGCCCGAAGACCGAGAGCGGTCCCGTCGGCGACGATGCGTCCGGCCTTCAGCATGACCACGCGGTCGCAGAGACGTTCGACCTCCGCCATATTGTGGGACGCCAGCAGGATGGTGGCGCCGCAGTCGCGCCGGAACGCCTCGATGACGCCCCTCACCCAATCGGCGGTATCGGGGTCGAGCGAGGCCGTGGGCTCGTCGAGCAGCAGCACGTCGGGCCGGTTCAGGAGCGCCTTGGCGAGCGCCACGCGCGTCTTTTGCCCGGCCGAGAGGGCGCCGGCGGGACGGTCCATGAAAGCATCGAGGGCAAGGTCTCGACCGAGTTCGGCGATGCGCGCGCGTCGGTCCTTCAACCCATAGAGCCGGGCGAAGACATCGAGGTTCTGCCGCACCGTCAGGCGATGCGGCATGTCCACATACGGGCTCTCGAAATTCATGCGGCCGAGCACGCGATGGCGATCGGTCGCCATATTCACACCCAGCACGCGCGCCTCGCCCGAGCTCGGCAGGATCAGCCCCATGATCATGCCGATCGTCGTGGTCTTGCCGGCGCCGTTGCCACCCAGCAGCCCGCAGACCGATCCGCGCGGAATGTCGAGCGTCAGTTTGTCAACGGCGGTCCGGCCCCGATACGTCTTGCTGAGAGCGCGGAGCGCGATGGCCGGGGCCGACGGCGACGTGTCATGCATGCGCTTCTATAGAACGATTGCCTGGCCGCACCGAACACCTCGCCTCGGGGCAAAAACGCGCAACTGCACCGCAACGCGCCGTCTCTCGTCCTATATGCTGCAGAACGCGTCGAGGATCCCTGCCGACCCATGCCCAGAATGATCAACTTCGACCTTGGACGGCCGGCACGGCGGCTGCGGGTGAATACGCTGTCCCGGCTGCGCTGGCTCGCTCTCAGCGGGCAGGCCACGGCCGTTCTCTTCACGCATCTGGTACTCGGCTTTCCGCTGCCGCTGTTCGCCTGCCTGCTGGTCATCGGCGCCTCGGTGGTGTGCAACACTTGGCTGCGCTTCCTCTATCCCATCACGCATCGGCTGAATGACCGTGCCGCGACGGCGCTGCTCGGTTACGATCTCGTGCAGCTCTCGGCCCTCCTGTTCCTGACCGGCGGGCTCGAGAATCCTTTTTCGATGCTGTTCCTGGCACCCGTCATGATCTCGGCAGCCTCGCTGCGGCCGTCCCGGACGGTGCTGCTCGGCGGCCTCGCGGTCGCACTGTCGACGCTGCTCGTCCGTTGGCATCTTCCGCTTCCCTGGCATCCGGGCGAGGAGATGCATCTGCCGGTCCTGTTCTCGGCGGGCATCTGGTGCGCCGTGGTGCTCGGCGTCGGCTTCATCGGAGTCTATGTCTCGCGCGTTGCCGAGGAAGCCCGGCAGCTGTCGGACGCGCTGGCGGCGACCGAGCTCGTCCTGGCCCGCGAGCAGCACCTCAGCCAACTCGATGGCCTTGCGGCCGCGGCGGCCCACGAACTCGGCACACCGCTCGCCACCATCACGTTGGTGGTGCGGGAGATGCTGGGGCTCGTCAATCGCGCGGGAGACACGATCGAGGTCGCCCACATCGCTGACGATATCCGCCTGCTCGACCAGGAGGCGCAACGTTGCCGAACCATTCTCGGTAAGCTGACGTCCCTCGGTACCGAAGCGGCGGGTCCGCTCGGGGAGATGACGCTCAGCCATCTCGTGGAGGATGTGGTCGGGCCGCAGCGCAACTTCAATGTCGACGTCGTCGTGACGCCGCTGGGCTCGGGCGACGAGCCGGTCTGCAGCCGCAACCCGGCCATTCTCTATGGTCTCGGCAACCTCGTCGAGAATGCCGTCGATTTCGCCCGCCAGGGAGTCAACATCGCAACCCACTGGACAAGCGAAATCGTCAGCGTGACGGTCCGCGACGACGGCCCGGGCTTTGCCGCCGAGATCCTGTCGCGGCTGGGCGAGCCTTATGTCACGACGCGCGGCGCCGGCGGCCGAGCCAAGTCGGAGGCCAATGCGGGGCTCGGGCTCGGGCTCTTCATTGCCAAGACGTTGCTCGAGCGCTCTGGCGCCGTGCTCGTCACCTCCAATGCATCGGCCCCGGAGACCGGCGCGGTGGTCTCGGTGACGTGGCCGCGCTCCGCATTCGAGCGAAGCGTGACTCGCCCGGTACGGTAACGTCGGACCCACCCCCCAGCACGTCGAATGCACGGATCGTAGGCTGCGCGAACGGACTCATCGGGGGTCCGTTGTGTTTGGACGACAGCACCCCGCCGGTCACGTCGTGCCTTTCACGGGGCATGGCCGGGCCGGCCACTCCGCGCATCCCGGTCTGTGCCCGACACCGCTGCCACCTCGTTCCCTCAATCGAGCCGCGTCAGCCGCGCATGGGCGTCCCGGAGGTGCTGCGGGCCGAGCTCGCGGAGGTCGTTGACGCCGAGCAGCGCCATGTCGCGCTCGATCTCCGCTCCGATGAGCCCAATGGCGTGACGCACGCCGGCCTCGCCAGCGGCCGCCGCGGCAAAGAGAAAGGGGCGGCCGAGGAAGACGAAGTCGGCCCCGAGCGCCAGAGCCTTCAAGACGTCTGTGCCGCGCCGTACGCCGCTGTCGAACAGGACTGCGAGGTCGCCCGCTTCGGCCCGGATGGCCGGAAGCGCGTGCAGCGACGCCAGTGCGCCGTCGAGCTGTCGACCGCCATGGTTCGACACCCAGATCGCATCGACACCCTGGCGGCGTGCCTCCCTGGCGTCGGCCGCCGAGAGGATCCCCTTCAGCACGAAGCGTCCCTTCCACAGGCGGCGGATCAGCGCGACATGGTCCCAGGACAGGCCATCGCGCTTCCCGACCGAGCGGACGAGGTCGCGCGACAGGATCGGCGGGCCGCGATGCGCGTCCATGTTCTCCATATGCGGCATGCCGGCGCGGAACGTCCGGGCGAAGGTACCGAGCGACCAGGTCGGATGGGTCATGCCGTCGAGCAGCAGCCGGAGGCTCGGCCGGAGCGGGATGGAAAAGCCGGTGCGGGTGTTGTTCTCGCGGTTGGCCGGCACCGGCACGTCCACCGTCAGGACGAACGTGTCGAAACTGGCCGCCAAGACCCGCGCCACCATGGTGGCGATACGGTCGGGCTCGCCCGGCAGATAGGCCTGGAACCAGCGTGCGCCGCCCTCGGCGGCGAGACGCTCGAGCCGCATGATCGAGGTCGCGCTGACCACCATGGGCACGCGCTCGGCCCGGGCGGCCCGCGCCAGGACGAGATCGCCCTCGAAGGTCGACAGGCCCGAGAGGCCCATGGGCGAGATGCCGACCGGCAGGCGATAGGCCTTGCCGAAGAGGGTCGTCGCGGTCGAGCGGCGCGAGACATCGGCCAGGACCGTCGGCATGAAGGCGATGTCGCGGAACGCGCGTCGGTTGTCGTCGCGGGACTGGTTGGTTTCGGCCGCTCCGGCGTAATAGCCGTAGATCTGGCGCGGCAGGCGTCGCCGCGCCGCGGTCTCGAAATCGTCGAGGGCGAGAAATTGCCTGAGGTGGCGCGGCACGGCCTCGTCGGGACGCCGGGCCACGCCCGCCGCGACCGCGGGGGCCGAGGCAGTCCCCTGCAGATCCGCCTGCGAATGGCGTGTCGCTCCAAGACCCTCGGTCTCGCTCATCGTCCTCTCCGGGAGGCGCCGCCTGCGCCCGCCCGGGTGTCCGACGAGGCCTTGCTGCGGTCAAGTGGCCGCTGGCGAACCGCCGCGGCCCTCGTCACTGCCGCGCTCGATTCAGCGATCGTCGAGCGTGAAGCCGATCTTCAGCGTGACCTGGAAATGCGCCACCTTGCCGTCCTCGACATGACCGCGCGTCTCGACCACCTGAAACCAACGGATGTTGCGGATCGTCTTCGACGCATCGGCGATGGCCTCTTTAATGGCGTCGTCGATCCCCGTCGGGGAGGAGCCCACGACCTCGATCAGCCGATAGGTATGCTCGGACATCGTTTTTCCTGTCTCTTTCGGCGCCTCTTAGGCGCTCTGGACAGAGGGAATGCATGAAACGGTCGTTCGGCTCCCGAACACGGCTAAGCCGCAAAACGGACGTGTCGTGATCCCTCGCGAGCGATCATCGTGCGCCGAGTTGGAGTCTCTGCGTAGGTGGGGCGGCGCGGCGGCGGCTCTGCGGGGCGACCGGCTTGGCCGGGACGGGTCGAACGCCCGTCGCTCCGGCCTCGTCGCCGTTCATCGGGACGACGCGGATCAGCGTCAGGAGGTTGCGGACCTTGCGCTGCACCTCGAAACGGAAGCCATGAAAGGTGAAAATCTGGCCGACGTCGGGAATGGTCTGAGCCTCGTGGATGACGAGGCCGGCGATCGTGTTGGCCTCTTCGTCGGGCAGTTCCCAGTTCATGACGCGGTTGAGATCGCGGATGGGCACCGAGCCGTCCACCGTCACGCTCCCGTCGGTGTTGAGCCGCAGGCCCTGAACCGCGAGATCGTGCTCGTCGCGGATGTCGCCGACAATCTCCTCGAGAATGTCCTCGAGCGTCACCAGCCCTTCGACCTCGCCGTATTCGTCGACCACCAGGGCGAAGTGCTGCTTGCGGCGGAGGAACTCCTGCAACTGGTCCTGCAAGCTGGTGGTGGCGGGCACGAACCAGGGCTCGAAGGCGATCGCCGCGACGTCGAGCTGCGAGCCGTCGCCGCCCGATTCGCTCAACGCCCGCAGCACGTCTTTCGCGTGCAGCACGCCGATGATCTCGTCGGGTTCGCCGCGCCAGATCGGTAAACGCGTGTGGGGGGAGGCCAGCACCTCGCGTAGCACTTCGGCGGGCGGCAGAGCGGCGTTGATGCTCTGCATCTTGGTGCGGTGGACCATCACGTCCTGAACGGCGAGTTCGTGCAGATCGAGAAGACCACCCACCATGTCGCGGTCGGACCGTTCCACGGTCCCCTCGTGGTGAAGGAGGTCGACGGCGCTCTTCAGTTCCTCGACGCCGCTGAGCATCGAGCGGCTGTCGTCGAGGTTGACGCCAAAGAGCCGGAGAATGGCCCGCACCAGGATCTCGACCGCGGCCAGGACCGGGCCGAAGACCGCCACCATCACCGACACCATGCGGGCCAGGAACAGCGAGGCCTTGTCGGGATAGTTGATGGCGATGGTCTTCGGCAGCACCTCGGCGAAGACCAGGATGATCACCGTCATCATGATGGTGGCGTAGATGACACCCTTCTCACCCACCAGCGCCAGGAGCACGCTGGTGATGAGCGCGGAAGCGCCGATGTTGGCGACGTTGTTGCCGAGCAGCATGGCGCCGATGAAGCGCTCACGATCCTCGAGCAGGCGCGTCACCATGCCGGCGCGTTTGTCGCCACCCTTCTCGATCGTATGCATGCGGGCCCGGGAGGCGGCCGTCAGCGCCGTCTCGGCGGCGGCAAAGAAGGCCGACAGCGTGATACAGGCCAGGACGATCGCGAGATCGAGCCAAAGGTCCGCCCCTGTGGCGGCGACTTCGGCTGGAGCGCCATGCATCGGTTCAGTCCTTCACCAATTCGTCGTCGAGAAAGCGGCGCACGACGTCGGCGTGCACGTCCGGTGCCACGAAGCTCCGGCCGATGCCGCGCGCCAGGATGAGGTTCAGGCGCCCGCGGGTCACCTTCTTGTCCTGCATCATGGCATCGAGGATGGCGTCGGCGCCCTCCGTCCAGTCGGGGATGTCCCGGATGCGGGTCGGCAGGCCGACGGCGCGGAAATGGGCGGCGACTCGGTCTGCCTCCGACATGGGGCAGAGGCCCCGCGCGGCGGAGAATCGGAACGCCAGTGCGATGCCGATCGCCACCGCCTCGCCATGGATCAGTCGGGCGCCGTCGTAATGCGTCAGGCGTTCCAGGGCATGGCCGAACGTATGGCCGAGGTTGAGCAGGGCGCGATCGCCGCGCTCGTGCTCGTCCCGCGCCACGACGACGGCCTTGGCGCGGCAGGACTGGGCGATGGCATGACGCCGTTCGGCGCCATTGACGCCGAAGACGGCATCCCGGTTTTCGTCGAGCCAATCGAAAAAGGGCGCGTCGTCGATGAGCCCGTATTTCGCCACTTCGGCATAACCGGCGCGGAACTCGCGGGGGCTCAACGTATCGAGGCAGCCCGTATCGGCCAGGACCAGAGATGGCTGATGAAAGGCGCCCACCAGGTTCTTGCCTTGGGGGGCGTTGATGCCGGTCTTGCCGCCGACGGAGGAATCCACCTGGGCCAAAAGGCTCGTCGGGATCTGCACGAAACGAAGCCCGCGTTTCAGCGTCGCCGCCACGAAGCCGGCGAGGTCGCCCACCACTCCGCCGCCAAGCGCCACCACGAGGTCGCCGCGCTCGGCGCGGGCATCGAGCACGGCGCCGCAGACCTCGGCATAGGTGGCGAAGCTCTTCGAGCCCTCTCCGGGGGCCACCACCACGGCAGTGCGACGAAGGCCGGCGGCATCGAGCGACGCTTCGAGAGCCGGAAGGTGCAGTCCCGCCACATGGGTGTCGGTCACGATCACGCAGGCGGCACCGGGTGCCAGCGCGGCGATGCGGGATCCCGCCCCTCCGACGAGGCCCGGGCCGATCAGGATGTCATAGGACCGGTCGCCCAACCCGACCGCGATGCGGGTCGGCTCTGAGGCAGCGTCCGTAGATCGGTCGGGGCTCACGGGACGAGGTACCTCGCGAGAGCCGCCGCCATGTGATCGACCATGACCTCCTGCGAGCAGTCACGCGATTCGACCGTGACGTCGGCTTCGGCATAGACGGGATAGCGATCGGCCATGAGGCGCTTCAGGGTTCCTTCGGGATCAGGGGTGCGCAGCAGCGGCCGGTTGGACCGCTTGCGCACGCGGCGCATCAATACGTCGAAATCCGCCTTGATCCAAACCGAGATGCTGCCCGCCTTGATGGCGGCGCGGGTGGCGGGGTGGATGAAGGCGCCTCCGCCCGTGGCGACGATGCGCGGACCGCCGCCGATCAGCCGCCCGACGACGCGATTCTCCCGGTCACGGAAGAAGGGTTCGCCATGGCGCGCGAAGATATCGGCGATGGACATGCCGGCCGCCGTCTCGATTTCGAGATCGCTGTCGACGAAGTCGAGGCCGAGATGAACCGCGAGGCGCCGGCCCATCACGGTCTTGCCGGCGCCCATCATGCCGGTCAGCACGATGGGGCGGTCCCCGAGATATTGCACGATCCTAGCCGCCCGGACGATGCTTTCGGGGCGCAGCGGCGAGCCGGCGCGGGAGCCACCGCTGTGGTCTCCAAGGCCGTGATCCGCCCTCGCCTGATCCTCGAACTGCGCCGTCGCCCTCATGCCGCGATCATTAGCACGGAGATCGGGCGTTGCTAATCCCGTACGTGGCCGAGCTCCGCCGCGCGAGGCGCGACCCCGTCGAGCCTTTCCAGCGCGGCCTCCAGCGTCGTGTCGGATTTGGCGAAGCAAAGACGCATGACGGTGCGCACGGGATCCTCGGCGTAAAAGGCCGAGACCGGCACGGCCGCGACCCCATGGTCTGCCACGAGGCGCTCGCAGAAGGCGACGTCGTCCGTCACGCCGAGCGGCGCGAGATCCACGTTGAGGAAATAGGTGCCTGCGGTCGGCAGCACCGTGAAGCCGCGCGACACGAGGCCGGAGGTCAGTAGGTCGCGCGAGCGCTGCAGTTCGTCTCGCATCCCGGCGAAATAGGTGTCGGGCTTGCCAAGCCCGTAGGCGACGGCGGTCTGCAGGTTCGGCGGCGTCGTGAAGGTGATGAACTGATGCGCCTTGCTCAGCACCCGCATGAGCGGCGGCGGCGCCACCACGAAACCGACCTTCCAGCCCGTCAGGCCGAAGATCTTGCCCGCCGAGCCGAGCTTCACGGTGCGCTCCGCCATGCCCGGAATGGAGGCCATGGGAACGTGCTCCAGTCCGTCGAAGACGATGTGCTCCCAGACTTCGTCGCAGAGCGCCACCGCATCGTGCCGGGTACAGAAGCGCGCCAGCCGCTCCAGCGCGTCGCGCCGGAACACGGTCCCGGAAGGGTTCAGCGGCGAGTTGAACAGGACCACGCGGGTACGAGGCGAGAAAGCGCGAGCGAGATCCTCGTCGGTGAACTGCCAGTGCGGCGGCTTCAGGGTGACGAAGCGTGGCACCCCGCCGGCGCGCCGCACGAGCGGCAGATAGGCGTCGTACATGGGCTGGAACAGCACCACCTCGTCGCCCGGCTCGATCAGCGCCAGCAAGGCTCCGGCCAGAGCTTCCGTGGCGCCCGACGTCACCATGACGGCCTCGGCCGTGAGCGGCAGCCCGCCGAACCGGCTATAATGGTCCGCCACAGCCTGCCTGAGATCGGGAAGCCCCATCATGGGCGGATATTGGTTGGAGCCGTCGACCACGGCCTGGGCGGCACGCTGTCTGATGTCGAGCGGACCCGGGTCCTCTGGAAAACCCTGTCCCAGGTTCACGGCGCCGTGCTGGCGCGCCAGACGCGACATCGTCTCGAAGACGGTGGTGGGCAGGTCGGCGAAGACGGGGTTCACGGGGCAACTCGGCAGCGAGGAGACACGGCGTGAGTCTGTCGCCAGTCAGGTGCGATTTGGCAAGCCTGAGACAAGTCGTACGGCCGAGTGTGGCGCAGCGACGGGCCCCAGGGGGCGGTCCCTCGATCCGACCCGCGCCAGAGAACGCCCCCGGTTCGGGATGGCGTGCGGCCGGGGCCACAGCTGTCCGGTGCCCATGAGTCTCGCCGTCACGCACGACCAGCCGCTGCTTCGAGCATCGACAGCGTCAGCAGCGCCCGCGGCACTGGCTCCGCGACCCTTCGAACTGCTCGGCCCTCGCGAGGTGGAAGCCTTGCGGGACCGGCTGCGGCGACACTCGCCAGACTTCGTCACCATCGCGTTGCGGTATCCCGATCCCAGCCACGCATTGCGGCGTTACGGTCTCAAGGCCTGGGAGTCGGGCCGCCTCGGCGAGGCCGCAGAGTCTTTCACGGCGGCGCTGTCGCTCTCGCCGGACGACGCCGCCCTGTGGCGCGACTGCGCTTTCGTGTTCCAGAGCCTCGGCCGTCCCGGCGAGGCACTGACCTGCATCCGCCGCGCCGTGGATCTCCGGCCCGGCGAAGCACCGTCCTGGCTGATGCTCGCCAATCTCCTGAACCAGCAGGGCCTCGGTCGCGAGGCCGAGGCCGCTTTTCGTGGCGCCATCACCCGGGATCCGGCCCTGGCCGACGCTCATCTCGGGCTCGGACTGCTCCTGTTCGAGCGCCGCGACCTCGAAGAGGCGGCTCAACATCTCGGTACGTCGGTGGCGCTTGCTCCCACCCATGGGCTCGCGGCTTTGTGCCTCGGTCAGGTGCTCTACACGCTCGGTGACTACCCCGGATCGATCGCGGCCTTCAAACGTGCGGCCGGCGTGGGAGAGCTTCCGGATCTGGCGCGGCGCAACTTCGTTCGCGCCTGGGCTTTCGCCGCCATTCTGGATGGAAGGCTCGAGGAGGCCGTCGCGGCCCATCCCGGTCTCGCGGGTGAGGATGGAGAGGATATCGAGTCTCTGCTCGCCGTCGCCTTCGGCCTGTTCAGCGCCTCGGGGCAGCGCGCCGCCGCCATCGCGGTCGGGCGCTACCGGCTGGCGCTGAACCGCAACGATCCCGTCCAGACCTATCTGCTCGACGCGCTCTGCGGTCTGCCCCACAGCGCCGCCCCGGTCAGTTATCTGGAGCAGCACTTCGATGCTTTCGCGCCGAGCTTCGACGCCAAGCTCGTCGACGTGCTGCAGTACCGCGTGCCGCAACAACTCGCCGCGCTGGCTGCACGGCATCGCCATACCTGCGCGGACATCGTCGATCTCGGCTGCGGGACGGGTCTCGCGGCCGCGCCTTTGAGCGTGCTCGCCGGGCGCCTCATCGGCGTCGACATTGCCAGCGGCATGCTGGCCGAGGCCACCAAGCGGGGGCTCTACGCGGAGCTCGTCAAGGCCGAGGCGATCGCCTTCCTGGAACAGGAACCGGCCCGATTCGACCTCGTCTTCGCGGCCGATATGCTGGTCTACCTCGGCGACCTCGCGCCGCTCTTCGCCGCGGCGGCACGGGCGCTGCGAGCGGGCGGATTGCTTTGTCTCAGCATCGAAACAGGCGACGCGGCCGTGACGCTCCTTCCCTCGGGGCGGTTCGCTCATGGCCCCGACGATGTGCGGGAGCTCGCCGCGCGGGAGTTCACGCTCCTCGACGATGTCGAGCAGGACCTACGGCTCGAAGGGCGCGTCAAGGTCCGGGGTCGACTGATCGTGTTCGAACGGCGAAGCTGACGAGAAGGCCGAGGATCGGGAAGCCCCTATTTCAGTCAGTCGCCGCGGAGCGCCAGCACCAGTTCGGCGGCCTGCTGCCGACCCCCGCGCATCATCGGTCCCATGACGGCCACGGCTGCGGCGCCGGCGTCGTGGCAGGCCCGTGCATTGTCGACCGTCACACCGCCGAGCGCCAGAACCGGCAAACCGGTCGCCGAAGCCGTCCGGAGCGATTCGAGGCCCAGGGCCGGCCCGTAGCCGGGTTTGCTAGGAGAGGCGAAGATGGGGCTCAGCGTGATGTAATCGGCTCCGGCCGCCTGCGCCTCTGAGCTCTCGGCGGGCGAATGGGCCGAGACTCCGATCAGCGCTCGGCTGCCGAGCCGGTGCCGCGCAGCCGCGCCATCGTCCCAGGTGCCGAGATGCACGCCGGCGCCGCACTCGGCTGCCAACGCCACATCCGCTCCGACCGTCAGGTTTGCACCATGGCGCGCCACCCGCATCGCGAGATCGTGGGCCAGCACGCGGCGTTCTTCCGCAGGCAGGTCCTTGTCTCGCAGCCAGATCCAGCGGACACCCGCAATGAGGAGTTCCTCGACCAGCTCCGGCAGCGGCTTGCAGGCTTGGTGCCGGTCGGTGACGACGAGCAATCGCGCCGGTAGCCGGCTCACGAGCCGACCAGACCCATCTGCGGGCTCGACGGCTCGGCGCGGCGACGGGCCGGGATGCGACCGGCGCGATACGCCAGGCGCCCCGCCTCGACGGCGTGGCGGAAGGCGCGCGCCATCAGCACGGGATCGTCGGCCTTCGATACCGCCGTGTTCAGCAGCACCGCCGAGGCTCCGAGCTCCATGGCGATGGTGGCGTCGGAGGCCGTCCCGAGGCCCGCATCGACGATGACCGGTACGGGCGAACGGCGGCAGAGCTGTTCCAGCAGCGCCGGGTCCGAGACCCCCAGACCCGACCCGATCAACGATCCCAGCGGCATGACGGCGGCGGCGCCCCGGTCGGCGAGGCGCTGGCAGAGGACGGGGTCGGAGAAGCAATAGGGCAGGACCGTGAAGCCCCGCTCGACGAGCTGTTCCGTCGCTTTGAGGAGCTCGACGGCATCGGGATAGAGCGTTTCGCGGTCGCCGATGATCTCGAGCTTAACCCAATCGGTGCCCAGCGCCTCGCGACCGAGTTCGGCGGTCAGGATGGCGTCGCGCGCCGTCTCGCAGCCGGCCGTGTTGGGCAGGAAGCGGAAGCCCTTGAGGAGGCTCGCCGTGTCGGAGCCGTGACCGGCCAGCGAGATGCGCCGCATCGAAAGGGTGACCATCTCGCAGCCCGACGCCGCGACGGCATCCGCCATGATGCGCTGCGTCGGGTAGCCTGCGGTGCCCAGAATGAGTCGGGACGCGAAGCTCTGCCCCGCGATGACGAAAGGATCGTCGTGGTGGTCGTTCATCGTTTCAGCCTCCCGCCACGGCGCGGATGATCTCCACGCGGTCGCCGTTCTCGATCGGGGTTTCATCCCATTGCGCCGCCCGCACCACCTCGCCGTTGCGCGCGATGGCGAATCCGCGGCGGGACGGCGGCTCCAGATGTTGCGTCTCGGCCGCCCAAAGCGCCGCCAGTGTGCGCGCTTCGGTGTCTCGCGCCTCGCCGTTGACCGTGAGCTTCATGGCGTGTTTCTCGATGGTGCATGGAAGCGGCCGATGCCGAAATCAACCGCGGTGCCCGCCACGGCACCGTCGCAGATCAGCGTTTCGAGCGCATGGGCGGTGACAGGAGCCAGCAGGTAACCGTTGCGATGGTGGCCGGCCGCGAAGGCGAGGCCCGGAACCGACGAGGCGCCGAGCGCCGGAGCGTCGTCTTCCGTGGTCGGGCGAAACCCCGTCCAGACACTCTCGACGGCCATCTCCTCGACCCCCGGCACGACACGGCGGACACCTTCGAGCAAGGCGTAGAGCCCGCCCGCCGTGACATGCGGATCGAAACCCGCTTCCTCGACCGTGGCGCCGACGATCATGCGGCCATCGGCTTTCGGCGCGATATGGATCTCGCTGGTCCAGACCACGTGCTCGACCGGCAACGGCTGGTTGCGGCCGAACTGCGGTCGGGCCCGGAGCGCCATCGACTGACCCTTCATCGGCCTGAGCGGCAGGTGAAGTCCCCCGGGCAGCAACCCACCCGAGGCAGCGGCAGCGCCGCTCGCCACGACGGTGGTGGCGGCGCGGCAGATGTGCCCGTCGACCACGACGCCGGTGACGGCTCCGCCGGTCAGATCGAGTCGATCCACCGTCGTGCCCTCGATCAGGAGGCCGCCGCGCGCCAGGAAGGCGACACGTAGCGCCGCCAGGGTCAGGCGCGGGTCGACCTGATGATCGCCGGGGCAGAAAATCCCGCCCGCCACATTGGGCCGGAGCCCTGGTTCGAGATCGAGCACCGCAGAGGCACCCAACCAGCGCGCATCGAGTCCTGACCTGATCTGGAGGGCATGGCGGGCCTTCAGGCGGTCGACCTCGTCGCGCCCCACCGCCACCACGAGGGTTCCCTGCATTCCATAGTCGATAGCAATGCCCGCATCGGCTTCGAGCGCGTCGCGGAACCCCGGCCAGAGGCCGAGACTCTCGCGGCAGAGGGCAAGCAGCGCCTCGCCGCCCGCTTCGTGCTCGGCGGCAGCGGCCAGCATGCCGGTGGCGGCGGAACTGGTTCCTCCGCCCGCCGGCCCCGCATCGAAGACCGCGACCGCGAGGCCGCGGCGGGCGAGGCGCCAGCCGACCGACAGGCCGATCACGCCTCCACCCACCACCGCCACGTCGACGCGGGTCGGCGGTGCCCGTGAGGGCAGGGGCGCGGGACGAGATTGCGGCCCGAGGCTGTTGAAGAGGACGGGCGCGCCCGCCATTGGCATCCACTCCCCGGCAGATCCCGATGGATCCGATTGCGCCACCGATGGGCCGTTTCGACGAGGGAAAGCGAGGTCCGGCAAAGGCGACGTGGCGAGCCGGTTCCAATCCCTACGCCGGTGCGACCCGGATCAGGTTCGAGGGATTCCCGCGCCGCTCGCGCGATGCGAGCCCAGCGGTGTCTCAGCCCCTTGCCGGGGATCTCCGTGGAACAGATGAGAGATGGGGAATGCCGGAGGCGGGGTCAAGCCGGCGTCGCCGACGGCAGTCGGTCGCGGCGGGCACATCCCGCATGCCGCCAGCGCGCCCAATGTATTCAGAGGCCGTAGGAGGGTCCGAATCGCTCCAGCGGGAGCAGGCGGAGAAACTGCACCGCGAAGCCGTCCGCGAACTGGCGGACGACCCGACCCCGGGTCGATCCCAGTGTCACGATGCTGCCCGGCTCCGGCAGAACGCTCGCCTGAACGGCCGCGCCGGATCGGGAGATATCTCGAACGCTGGCCTGCAAGGTCAGCCCGTTGGTCAGCCAAAGCGACACGTCGGGCACGTTCAAGGCGATGCGGCGATAACCTCGGACGTTCTCCCGCTCGGCAGGCGCCATGGCGGCCAGGACCGAAAACTGCTGTTGAAGGCGGAGCCACTTCGTCTTCGGCGCCTCGATGGCGACGTCGATCTGCCTGGGACCCATCCAGGACATCAAACCCTCGACCCGCCCGATGAGATCGAGATAGAGAACGGCACGACCGGCGCTCACCGTCTCGAACTCGATCCCGACTTCGACGCGGGCCACCGTGCCCCGCACCCATCTTAGTAGGCAGGTATCCTCGTTACAGCCTTTGATCAGCACCCGCCCCGAGAGCCCGAGGTGATAGATGGTGTTCTCGGACCCGGTCTCCGCACCTGTCTGCCGGAGCAGGCCCACCGCGCGCAGACCGGAAATCCCGTGATCACGACGAGGCCTTCCGCCGGTGTGCTCAAGCTCGTCCACGTCCGCCCCCGTCACCGTCCCTGTCGTTCTGTCCTATACCTCCAAGAGTTGCAGATCACTTGAAGGCCATGAACAAAGGCCGGCAATGTGTCCGATTGGTAACTTTCGCCTTAACGACGTGACCCCTTCTCATATCGTGCGATGATACCGAGACTCGGGCAGGGCCTGCGCTGCTGGAGGTCTGCCTGACCTCCTTCGGCAGATCCGCGGCGGGTCGGCACCGGGCGGTGCCGGCGTCGTGGCATTCGCGCTCCGAGCCATGCCCTATGCCGCGTAACGGCGCGAGGCAAGTGTGCTTGCTGGCCATTAAGCTCTCGGTAACTCTGTTCGCGTCACTTGTGGCGTAGATCGGCAGGTACGGACATCACCCCATGCGCAACACCATCGTCGAGGATCGCATTCTGGCTCGCGTCGCCCGCGACGCCGTGGGCTGGGACGACGGCGCCGCTCCTGCCGAGCGCGCCGATATCGCGGTCGGCCGCGCCGTCGTGGCGCTTCGTGTTCTCGGGATCGGCGTGACGGCGGAAGTCACCCAAGCGTTGCGGGACGACGTTTCGCTTCTCCTGTCCGACACCGCCAGAACGGGTCCCGTCCGCACGCCATTCACCGCGGCGCTGGGCGTCGCCGCTTGATCGCAGACTCCCTCGACTTCGCACATCTAAGGGTGATTGCAGGGCGCGATCCTTCCCCGATACGGGAAGGTGGCCCGGCGTAGCCGAGCCGGAAGGGGCCTTGTGGCGCGAAGCGCAACCCGCCCGCCGGTGACCCCACCCGTCACCGCCTCGCGCCTCTCCCTCTCCTTTCCGGGGAGGGAGAGGCTCAGCGCGCCGTCGCGGCGCCTCAGGGCTGCGAGTCCTTGGGGGAGAGGTCGTCCTGCGGGATGGTGACGTCGGCCAGCGACAGCGGAGCCGTGGGCTTGTCGGGGAAGGTCGTCTGCCAGCCGCCGCCGAGCGCCTTGTAGAGCGCCACGAAGTCGGTCGAGATGTTGGCCGTCGCCTGGCTGAGGTTCACCTCGGCGCCGAGCACGTTCTGGCTGTTCTGCAGAACCGTGGTGAAGGTGTCGACGCCCTGCGTGTAGCGCGTGCGTGCGAGGCTCAGGCCGCGCCGCGCATCCCCCACCTGCTTCTGCAGGAAGGCGCGGCGGCCTTCGTCGCCCTTCAGCGCCGCCAGGGCATTGACGACGTCGTGCCAGGCCTGCAGCACCGCCCTCTGATAGGCGATGGCGGCCTCCTGCTGGCGCGCCTGGGTGAGAACGAGGTTGGATTTCAGCCGGCCGCCGTCGAAGATCGGGATGGAGATCGACGGCCCGACATTCATGTATTGCAGCGACGAGCCGCGGAACACTTTGTTGGGATCGAGCGCGTTGAACGAGGGCGACCCGGTGATGGTCACGGTCGGGAAGAACTCGGCCTCCGCGACACCAATTTCGGCCACGGCGGCGTGAAGGTTGGCGTCGGCCTGACGGATGTCGGGCCGGCGAATGATGAGGTCCGACGGCACGCCGACCGGCACCTTGGGGGGGATCGGCGGGATCGCCTTCGATATCGTTAGTTCCTGCGACAGCGTCAGGGGCGGCTCGGCCAGCAGGAGGCCGATGGCATTGACGGCCTGGATCTCCTGCTGCTGCAGCTGCGGGATATTGGCCCGGATGCCCTCGACCTGCTGCGCCGCGCTGGCGACGTCGAGCCCTGTCACGAGGCCGCCTTTGGCCCGTGTCTGCACGATGTCGAGGATGTCCTGATTGACCTTGGCGTTGGCCTGGTCGATCCGGATCTGCTCCTGGATACCGCGAAGCTGCACATAGTCGCGCGCGAGTTCGGCCAGGACCGAGACTAGCGTGGCGCGCCGCTGCTCCGCCGAGGCATCGACCTGGGCCTGAGAGGCCTCGATGTTGCGCCTGACGCGGCCCCAGAGGTCGAGCTCCCAGGAGGCGTCGAACCCGGCCGTATAGCTCTCGAAGGGACTGCCGAGCGACGAACCGGCACCGCCGCCCGCTCCGGAGGTTCCGCCACCGTTTAGGACACTCTGCGGAACAAGGCTGATGATGCCGTTCTGGCTGTATTGCTGGCGATAGGCCGAGCTCTGGCCATTGACGGTGGGCAGTGCCGCCGCAGCGGCGGTGCCGAGCTGGGCGCGGCTCTCCTGGAGACGCAGCGTCGAGGTCTGCACGTCGAGGTTCTGCGACGCCACCCGCGCCTCGAGACGCGACAGGACGGGATCGCGGAACACGCGCCACCATTCGGCATCGGGCTCCGCTGATGTCGTGCCGGCCAGCACTTTCAGCGGAACCCGGACCTTGGCGCCGTTGTCGAGATAGGTCTTGCTCTCGACGATCGGGGGCAGGGGCGAGACATATTCCGGGCCCATCGAACAGCCAGCGAGGCTGCCCGCGACGGTCGAGGCGAGCAGGAGGCTAGAAAGGGAGCGTCTCATCGTCAATGTCCGCCCCCGCCGCCACCCGCGGCGGTCTTCTTGGAGATGAGGAAACACAGCGGCACCACCAGGAAGGCCAGCACGGCCGCGTATTGGAAAACGTTGTTGTAGGCCAGCACCGAGGCCTGCCGCATGTAGGTCTGATAGGTGTGGGACACGGCCTGATCGTGGACCGCACCGGCCGCATAACCCAGGGTGCGCAACGTGGCCTCCGATTTCTGGATCAACTCGTTGTAGCCCTGGTTCAGCGGCGTCATGAACTTCGACAGATGGGCCTGATCGCTCTGCCGGCGCTCGGTGATCAGGGCGGTCGCGACCGAAATGCCGATGGCGCCGCCCACGTTGCGGAACATCGAGAACAGCGCCGCTCCGTCGCTGCGCATCGTCTGCGGCAGCGTCAGATAGGCGATGGTCGAGATCGGCACGAAGAGGAAGCCGAGCGCCGCCGTCTGGAACGAGCGCATCTCGACCAGCGACCAATAGTCGATCTGCGGCACGAGACGGCTCGAATACATGAGAGCGACACCCATGATGGTGAACCCGGTCATCACGATGTAGCGCGTCGGGATGAAGGTCATGAGGCGGCCGACGATGGGGATCAGGATGATCACCACGATGCCGCCCGGCGACAGGATCAGCCCCGACAGCAGCGCCGTATAGCCGAGCTCCTGCTGCGAGAACTGCGGGATCAGCACAGCCGACGAGTAGAGAATCATCCCCATGGCGGCGATCAGAACGCAGCCCATGGCGAAGTTGCGGTCCTTGAAAACTTCGAGATCGATGATGGGCTTCTTGGCCGTCAGAAGCCAGCAGATCGCCCCGAAGATGCCGATGAAGGCCAGGATCGACATGATGACGATCAAGCGCGAGCCGAACCAGTCCTCGTCCTCGCCGCGATCGATGACGATCTGCATGCAGCCGAGGCCGAGGGTGATGAGGCCGAGCCCGATGAAATCGATGCCTCTGCCTTTCCGCTTCTGCTTTTCCTTCTCCCAGGGTGGATCCTCGACCAGGATGTAGTTGAGGATGACCGCCACGATGCCGACCGGGATGTTGACGTAGAAAATCCAGCGCCAGTCGAGACGTTCGATGAGATAGCCGCCGAGCGTCGGGCCGAGCACCGGCGCCACGATGGTGGCAATGGCGGTGACCGCGAAGGCGGCGCCGCGCTTCGCCGGCGGGAACGTATCGAGGATGATGGCCTGCTGGTTGGGCTGCAGCCCGCCGCCGAAGAACCCTTGGAACAGCCGGAACATCACGAGCTGCCCGAGGCTCTGCGAGATGCCGCAGAGGAAGGAGCAGACCGTGAAGGCGCCGAGGCAGATCAGGAAGTAGCGCTTGCGACCGATCGTGTCGGACAGCCATCCCGCCACGGTCAGCACGATACCGTTGGCCACCAGATAGGCGGTGAGAGCGTAGGTGGCCTCGTCGCTCGACGCCGCCAGCGTCCCCGCAATATAGGGCAGCGCCACGTTGACGATCGTCGTGTCGAGAATTTCCATGAAGGCCGCGAGCGTCACCGCGATGGCGATGAGCCACGGGTTGAACTTCGGCTTCCAGGCGGGCGCGGCGCCGGCCGCCGCTTCGCCGCTCACTTCACCGTCACGGTGGGCTCGACACTGACGCCGAGCGGCAGGGGTTCGTCGGTCTTCAGGCCCGAGTCGATGACGATCTTGACGGGCACGCGCTGCACGATCTTGACGAAGTTGCCCGTGGCGTTCTCGGCCGGGAAGGCCGAGAACCGCGAGCCCGAGCCGTGCTGGATCGAGTCGACATGCCCGGTGATGTCGAGGTCCGGATAGGCGTCGACCGAAATCTTCACCGTCTGGCCCGGCCGCATGCCGTTGAGTTCGGTCTCCTTGTAGTTCGCCGTAACCCACAGGTCGGGCGTGACCAGCGACATGATCTGCGTGCCGGCCGTGACGTAATTGCCGGTGTCGACGTTGCGTCGCGTCACCCAGCCATCCTGCTGGGCCCGCACCACCGTGAATTCGAGATTCAGCTCGGCCTGGCCGAGCTGCGCCTTGTTCTGCTCGGCCTGGCCCTGGAGCTGGTCGACCTGTTGCTGCGACTGGCCGATGCTCTGCTGCACGGGTTCGGCCTGGGTGACGCGGGCCTGGGCCTGGGCCACCGCCGCCTCGGCCTGCTGCTGGCTCGACGAGGTCGTGTCGACCTCCTGCTGGGTCGTGGCCTGCCGCGGCAGGTTCTGCTGGCGACGGTTGTTCGACTCGGAGAGCTGTAGGTTCGCCTTGGCGGAGAGCAGGTTCGCCTGGGCGAGTTGCAGCGCGGCGGGAAAGTTCTTCTTGGCGATCTCGACGCCGAGCCGCTGGTTGGCGATCTGCGCCTGATCGCTGTCGACGCGTCCCTTGGCCTGGTCACGGTCGAAGGCGAAGGGTCGCGGATCGATGTGGATCAGCGGGTCGCCCTTGTGGACGAACTGGTTGTCGACGACGTCGAGCGAGACCACCTGGCCCGACACGCGCGGCGCCACCGCCACGATGTAGCCGTCCGTATAGGCGTCGTCGGTGGACACCAGTCCCTTGTGGGTGAAGTAGTAATAGACCGCGTAGGCGAGGCCCAGCAGCACCACGACGCCCACGATGGTGAGGATCAGCGGCCGGCGGCTCTTGCGGCGGTTCTGCGATTCCTCGCTGTCCTTGCCGGCAGCGGCCTTGTCGTCGGTCTTCTTGGCCTCGGCTGGCTTGTCGCCGTCATTCTTGGTCGCGCCCTGCCTGTCGTCCTTGCGATCGTCCTCGTCGTCGGACCTCGACCGACGACCCCGGCCGTCACGATCCCGGCGGACACCCTCGTCGCGCTCGTCGTCGCGGCGGTCCTCGCCGCGTATTCGGCGGCGCCCGTCGTCCCGATCGTCGTCGTCGAGGTCGCGCGCATGCTCAGCGCCGCGACCTCCGGACCGGCGGTCGTCGCATCGGCCGATCTCCAGGACGTCGCGCCGGGCACGGCGGCGGGGCGGAGCGCGGTCGTCGTCATGCGCGTAACCCTCGTCGGCGTCGCTCGGTGTCATCGTTACAATCCGGAGTGGCTGGCTTTGCGCTAGGCGAGGTCGTTCACGTCCTATACCGTGACCGACACCGCATAAACGAACCCGTGGGTTCGGATATAAGGCAAGCGGATGGTGATCAAGTCAAGCGCAGCGGTGGGTCCGTCCCATATCGAGCCACCTCCTGTGCCCCGTGGGGCACGGCGCCGGGAGGAGATCGTCGCCGTCGCGGAAGCCGTCTTCCTGGCGCAGGGATTCACCGAAACCACGATGAGTGACGTTGCGGCCCGGGCCGGCGCCTCGAAGGAGACACTGTATCGCCATTTTGGCAGCAAGGAGGATCTCTTCGCCGAGGTCGTGCGCAACCGGGCGCGCTGCCTCAGAGGTCGGCTCGAGGCCGATATCGAGCGGCCCGACCCGCTCGCCGATGTGCTTCGCAACCTCGGCATCAATCTGCTCGAGGCGATGACCAGCCCCGAGGTGTCGTCCCTCCTGCGGCTCGTGGTGGCGGAGGCGCCGCGGGACCCCGCCATCGGCCGGATCTTCTACGCCTTGGGGCCGGAGCGGACGCGCGAGCAACTGACCGAGGTGCTGGAGGCGGCGCAGGCCCGTGGCGAGTTCACCGGCGATCGTCCGGCGCTGGCGGCCAGCATCTTCCTCGGCGCGGTCGTGTCCCAGGCCCACACGGCCAGGCTCGTGCTGCAGGGATTGCCGCCCATGGGCCGTGACGAGATCGAAGAGCGCGTGGACGAGGTCGTCGCCATGTTCATGGGACGCTACGCCCGTGTCGCGGCGGAAACCTCCGACTCCGTCGACGTTGCCACCGCGCCCCGACGGGTCTAGTCTCACACGCAAGACGTGCAGACATCGTCGATCAAATCGCAAAAGCCTCGCTGACCCTTCTCACCTGATGAAGGGATCTCGTCAGCACTGCCCGCCGGTTCGGCGGCACAGCTTTGCCGATCGTCGCCCGTCCCTTGCTCTTCTCATCGAGCGACCGTCGCGCCCCCGTTTCTCAGGATTCAAGGTGCGATCCCATGGCTCTGTCCTTCAGCCCGACCCTGGCCCGACCCCGCTCCGCTCCCGCCGCGGTGCGAGCCATCGGCTTCGATGACCTCCGCTCGGCCCTGCGCGCCGGCATCGACGACTTCCTCGCCATGCCGACCCATGTCGTCGTCCTGGTGCTGATCTATCCGGTGATCGGCGTGTTCATCGCCCGGCTCTCGAGTTCCGGCGACCTCCTGCCGCTCGCCTACCCGATGGCGGCCGGCTTCGCCCTGCTCGGGCCGTTCGCGGCGCTCGGCGTCTATGCCTTGAGCCGCCGCCGCGAACGGGGCGAGTTGCCCAGTTGGAGCGACGCCTTCGACGCCTTGCGCACGCCCGGCATCGCGGCGCTGGGGCTCGTCCAACTCGCCATCTTCGCCGCCTGGATCGCCACCGCCCAGGTCCTGTTCGGCCTTCTCGCGGATGGGTTCCATCCCGGCTCGATCGGCGATCTCCTCGGTTTCGTCTTCGGTACGACGGCCGGCTGGGCTCTGATCGTATTGGGCAACGGGCTGGGCTTCCTGTTCGCCGCCCTGGCCTTCGCCATCAGCGTCATCTCGCTGCCGCTGCTCCTCGATCGCGGCGGGACCGCGGGCGACGCCGTGCGGACCTCGCTCGACGCCGTACGGGCGAGCCCCGGGCCCATGGCGGCTTGGGGCTTCATCGTTGCCGCCGCCTTGTTGCTGGGCAGCCTGCCGGTCTTCGTCGGCCTCGCCGTGGTGCTGCCGGTGCTCGGACACGCGACCTGGCATCTCTACCGTCGCGTCGTGCCGGAGAGCGGCGCCTGACGGTCTGTCAGGTTCGTCGCTTCGTTATCAGCGGATGATCGACGGTGCCCCGGCAGGGACGGGCAGGGTCGGGAAGAGCACGTGGTCGAGCAGCAGCCAGAGCAGGATGGCGACCACGATGATGCCCACCACCCACCAGATGCGTCGATCGATGGCGGTCATGGCGGGCTCCGGGGCTGCGACGGCACGATCGTGTGCCTCGCAGGGGAAATGCCTGGAAGCGCATGTCGGTTTCAGCGCAGCCGTTTGTGCGATCGATCGGATCGGCAAGGCCGGAACCGAGCGCGGCACCCGGGCGAACCGGGTGCAGCCGAGAATGGCCGTCTATGCCGTTCGCGTCAGGACGCCAGCGCGATCGATGCGCCGGCCGGGGCGCGGATCTCGAGGTCGACCTCGAGGGTCGAGAGGGTGTCGCCCCGGGCCATCTTCACCCGGATCTTGTCGCGGTCGATAGCGCAATGTTTGGCGATGACCTGCAGGATCTCTTCGCGCAGGATGGCCACGAGGTCGGACCGGCCGACGAGCGAGCGCTCGTGCGCCAGAAGGATCTGCAGTCTTTCTCGGGCCAGGGGCGCCGAATTGCGGACGCCGAGGAACTTCAGGAGTTTCATGCGGCCTTCCTTCCGAACAGCATGCCCATCAAACCCTTCTTGTCGCGGGGAATGGTGACGTCGAGGCTCTCGCCGCGCAGGCGCCGGGCGGCCTCCATATAGGCCTTGGCGGGGGCGCTCTGCGGGTTGTTCAGCGTCACCGGGGCGCCGACGTTGGAGGCCCGCAGGACGTCCTGGGACTCCGGGATGATGCCGAGCAACGGGATCGACAGGATCTCCAGCACGTCCTCGGTCTTCAGCATGTCGCCGCGCTGGGCGCGGGCATGGTCGTAGCGGGTGAGGAGTAGGAGTTTCTCCATCCACTCGCCGCGCTCGGCCTTGACGGTCTTGGAATCGAGCAGGCCGATGATGCGGTCGCTGTCGCGCACCGACGACACTTCGGGATTGGTCACGATGATGGCGAGGTCGGCGTGGCGCATGGCGAGCTGCGCGCCGCGCTCGATGCCGGCCGGGCTGTCGCAGATGACCCAATCGAAGCGCTGGCGCAGTTCACCGATGACGCGCTCGACGCCCTCTTCGGTCAGCGCGTCCTTGTCGCGGGTCTGCGAGGCGGGGAGCAGGTAGAGCGTCTCGCAGCGCTTGTCGCGGATCAGCGCCTGCGACAGGTTCGCGTGGCCCTGGATCACGTTGACGAGGTCGTACACAACCCGCCGCTCGGCGCCGAGGATCAGGTCGAGATTGCGCAGGCCGACGTCGAAGTCGACCACCACCACGCTCTGCCCCGACTGGGCCAGCGCGGCCCCAAGTGCCGCCGTCGACGTGGTCTTGCCGACTCCGCCCTTACCCGATGTCACCACGACGACCTGCGACATACCCGTGCCTCCTTCGAAATTCATGTGATCAATCCAGGCCCGCGATGACGAGCGTATCGCCGCTGGTCCAGGCCTGGATAGCCCGGCCGCGCAGCTTCGCGTCCATCTCGTCGGCGGTCTTGTAGACGCCGTCGATCGCCAGGAGCTCCGCATGGAGCTTCGAGCAGAAGATTCGGCCGTCCTTGTGGGCGAAGCCCGCCATGGCTCGCCCCCGGAGCGTACCGTAGATGTGGATCGAGCCGCCCGCCATGACCTCGGCACCCGACGCCACGGATCCCAGGATCGTCACATCCCCTTCGGCGAAAGTGATCGACTGGCCGGAGCGAACCGGCTTGTCGATGATCAACGACGGGATGCTGCGGGGCTGGGGAGCCATGGTGGCGGCCGCCAGCCGGATTGCATCGCCGGCCGACGCTTCAGCCGCCGGCTCGCCGGTCGGCATGGGGGGTGTCGATGCCGGACGGCCGTCGGTGACGACGGGCGGCAGACGGGCCATGTCGGCGCCGAGGGTTGCCGGATCCGCACCCTCGATCGCCATGACGCGGATGTTGCGGCCCTGCAGCTTGTCCATGAGATGCAGGAGCTGGTCGCTCTCGCCCGCCATGGCGCTGAGGTCCGCCACGACCGGGCGGCTGGTGAAATAGCCCGGCGAGCGACCCAGGAGATCGTCGAGGCCGATCAGCCAGGCGTCGATCGGAGGCTCCGGCCGCAGCACCAGCGCCATCAGGGACCGGCCGCGGAAGCGGACCGAAGGGGAGGTGGATGTGCCGGATTCCGTCATGCCGCTTAACGATCCTTTAATCACCTGATCTGATGCCAAGGCGGTTAACAGACCGTTAAAACTGGTTAACGGTTTAGCCCGGGATTTAACGTTTTCCTGTTCCGGTGCCACCTCAGCCGATCGATCGGAGCGTTACTCGCCGCTGAAGTGGACCGGGATCGACAGCGAGAGGTGCGAACCCAGGCCCGAGGGCGGCGGCGGAACCGGATTGGCACGGGAGATCATCGCCACGGCGGCGGCGTCGAGGGCCGCATCTCCGGAGCTTCCCGCAAGCCGCACGCCCGACAGGCCGCCGTTGGCGTTCACCGAGAAGCTGACGCGCGCCGTTCCGGTGCCGCCGTCGGCCGGTGATCGCTTGAATTGGTTGAGATGCGCCATGAGCTGGCCGCGCCACGACGCGATCTCGCCGGCCGAGGCCGCGGCCCGCTGCTGCGGTTCCGCACCCTGTGCGGGTGCCGAAGCGGCTTCGGCCCGTCGCTCCGCGGCGCGCTGGCGTGCGGCCTGACGGGCGGCGTCGCGACGTTCGTCACGCGCCGCCTCTCGCGCCTCCGCGTCCCGGCGGGCCGCGGCCTCGGCCTGCCGGTCGACGGGCTTCGGCGCTGGCTTCACGGGCTTTGGCTTCGTCTTGGCGACTGGCTTCGGCACCGGCATGGGACGGGCCAGGGTGGCATCGTCGGTGTCCCGTGCCGGCGGGAGATCGGGAACCGGCGGCACGGGGACCGGAGCGAGCCCTTCCATGGGCGGCGGCTCCACGGGAGGCTTGACCTCCGGCGGCGGCGGTTCCGGCGTGGGAGGCGGTGGGGCGGCCGGAGGCTCGATCGCTGCCGGCGTCGGGGGCGGCTCGGGCGTCACAGCGGGCGCGGCGGGCGCAAGCTCCGGTGGCGGTGGATCGGCCGCAGCCTGCTGCGTCGGCGGCTGTTCCGCGGGCGGCAGCTCGGCCTGCGGTTGGCCGGGCGGCGGGGCAGGGGCCGGGGCGGTCTCGTCCTGCGGAACCGTCATGGGTTCGAGGTCGATGGGAATGCCGGCCTGGGCCGCATCGGGAGGTGGCGGCAGCATGCTACGACCCACCAGTGCGGCGCCGATGCCGAGATGCAGGCCGACCACGACGAGGCCCGCCCCGGTCCAGCGCAGGGCGGTGCCGAGGTTCGGGCCGCCGGCCGTATCTCCGGAGCTCACCGGGCCGCTGCTCCCGCGGGCTGCGGTTGCGGCGTTCCGTTCGGGTCCTCCAGGCCGACCAGGGCGATCTTGAGCGATCCGGCGGCCCGCAGGAGGTTCATCACCCCCATCAGGTCGCCATAGGGGACGCCCGCATCGGCGCGCAGAAAGATGCGCCGATCATGATCGCCGCCGGTAGCGGTGGCGAGCGCCGTCCCGAGCGCCTCGCGCGACACGGGTTCCTCGCCGAGCCTCAGCCCCAGGTCGCGGCCGACCGTGAGGAACACCGGATCCGGCTGGCGCGGCTGTGGGGCGGCGTTGGACGTCGGCAGGTTCACCGGGACGTCGACCGTCGACAGCGGCGCCGCTACCATGAAGATGATGAGCAGCACCAGCGTGACGTCGATGAACGGCGTGACGTTGATCTCGGCCATTTCGGCGAGATCGTTGTCGTCGCTCGATCCGAGGCGGATCGCCATGGCGCTACTCCACGGCCCGGGAGGGGAGAGGCGGCATAGCAGCGAAAAGGCCGACATCGCGGCGGTCGAGATCGCGCGACAGGTGCTGCAGCACTTCGGCCGAGGCATCGCCGAGCAGGACCCGGTAGCCCGCGATCGCGCGCGCGAAGCCGTTGAAGATGATGACTGCCGGAATGGCGGCCACCAGGCCGATCGCGGTGGCGAGCAGCGCTTCGGCGATGCCCGGCGCCACGACGGCGAGGCTGCTCGAATGGGCCTGGCTGATGCCGACGAAGCTGTTCATGATGCCCCAGACAGTGCCGAACAGGCCCACGAAGGGCGCCGTCGAGCCGATGCTGGCGACGATGCCGGTGCCGCGGCCCATGGCGCGGGCGGCCCGGGCCTCGATGCGGGACAGGGCGATGGCGGCACGCTCCTTTACGCCCTCGGCGGGAAGCGTCCCCGACCGCTCGACTTCGCTCCGTGCGGCGCCCACGAGAGTCGCGACTGGCGCGGAACGCTGCCAGGCGGCGCCGGACGGCAGGGCGGCTCCGTCGAGGCTCGCGGCGCCGGCGAGGCCCCGCACGGCAGCACGCAGGCGCCGCGTGGCACCGAACAGCATCGTGCCTTTGGCGATCCACACCGTCCAGGTGAAGACCGAAGCCAGCGCCAACCCCACCATGACGACCTTCACGACGATGTCGGCGTGAAGGAACATGGCCCAGGGCGACAGGTCGCTCGGCAGGGCGGTGACGATCTGCTGTGCCACGCCGGCGGGGTACACGGGCGTATCGGTGGGAGCGGTCTGGGCCCGGGCCGCCGCCGGGATCAGACAGAGAACTGCGGTCCCGGTCGCGACGTGACGCAGGCGATTATTCCACATAGCCGAAGGCTCCCTCGGGCTTGCCGCGCTTCCAGTAGTTGAGAACCGCGCAGCGCTCCTGTCCCAGCCGTCTCTCCTGACGGACGTGGGTCCTCAATTTGCGGACCGTGGCGGCTTCGGCCCCGGCCCAGACCATCACTTCACCGTCACGTGGCCAGTCGGCACCCGCGACGGCCTCGTCGAGCGCCTGCGCGCCGTCGAGCCAGCAGAGTTCCAAGGCTGGCGGCTTGATCAGTTCTTGCCGGTCGGCCGGGTCGTCGAGCGCGATGAAGGCCTGCCCTCGGACGTCGGCGGGCAGCCGTTCCAGCGTGAAGGCGATGGCGGGCAGGGCCGCCTGATCGCCAGCCAGGATCACGTGTCCGGCCGCGGCGTCGACCCTGACGGCGCCGGGACCCATCAGGCCGACCTCGTCGCCGGGTCCGGCGAACATGGCCCAGGACGAGGCGACGCCGCGCGGCTCGTGCAGAACGATGTCGACCGTGAGGGTGTGGGCGGCGGGATCGAAGGCGCGGACGCTGTAGGTGCGGCGGCACGGCGCCTCTCCGTCGCGCGGGATCAGGAGCTTGATGTAGGGCCCCCAGGCGCCGGGCTCGAGCGCGAAGCCGATCAGGCCGGGACCTCCGAAGGTGATGCGGCGCATCGTCGGGGTGAGGCGCTCCGACATTTTCACGGTGACCCGGCGCGCGCCGGGCGGGTAGGGATGCAGGGTCATGCCATGCTCCTCGTGCGAGAGGCGCCGAAGAGCGCCAGGACGAAAGGGATGCCGATCACGGCCGCCACGAGGCCGGCCGGGATCTCGAAAGGTGCCGCCACGATGCGGCCGAGGAGGTCGGCCGCCACCATGACGAGCGCGCCGGCGAGCGCCGCGCCGGCAATGCCGGCCGCCCCACGCCGGAAGCCGAGGCGCTGCGCGATCTGGGGCCCGAGCAGGCCGACGAAGGTCAGGGGGCCGACCGTCGTCACGGCCGCTGCGGTCATCAGGGCGGCGAGCAGCGCCACGAGGCCGCGCGCCGGGCCGAGCGGCACGCCGAGGGCGCGGGCCACGGCCGGGCCGAGTGCCAGCGTGTCGAGCAGACGGCCGAGCAGCAGCGCGACGGGGCAGAGCAGGGCGGCGAGGCCCAGGGCCGCCACAGCGCCACTCGGACCGACGCCATAGGTGCTGCCCGCCATCCAGGCGAGAAGCTGGGCCGAGCGCGCGTCGCCCAGCGCCAGCACGGCGCCGAGCCCCGCCTGGAGCGCGGCCCCGAGCGCCACGCCGACGAGGAGCAGCCGCCCGGGCGCAAAACCTCCCCGGGCTGAGGCCAGGGCCAGGACCGCCAGGACCGCACCGGCTCCGACGGCACCGGCGCCGAGCAGCATCGCGGCATTCGGCCTGGCGACGAGGAGCAGCACGGTCGCGAGCCCGCAGGCCGCGCCGGCCCCGAGCCCCAGCGTCTCCGGTCCGACCAGCGTATTGCCGGTGAGGCGTTGCAGCAGGGCGCCTGCGGTGCCGAGCAGGGCGCCGGCCCCGAGCGCCGCGAGGCTGCGCGGCAGCCGATAGTCCGTAACCATCGCGAGATCCGCGCCCCGCCCGAGGATGGACCAGCCGGTTTCGCTCCGGCCCACCACGAGTGCGATGGCGAACGTGAGCATGACACCGGCACCGAGCAGAACGAGGCGCGGACCGATCCTGCCACCGAGAGCCGAGAGGCCGGGCGTGCCCATATTTCCGCTCGATAGCCCATCGCGGAGCCGCCCGGCGAAGGCCAACAAGAGGGGCGCGCCCAGAAGCGCCGCCGCGGCGCCGGTCGGCAGGGTCACGCCCGTCGATCGGGCGAGGTATTGCGTTCCCGCATCGACCAGCACCAGCAGGCAGCCGCCGATGAGCGCGGCATGAATTGCCCGAGAGCCGAAACGGCGTGCACCGGCGGCGCGGGCCAGCGCGGGGGCGGCGATCTCGACGAAGCCGATGACCCCAACAGCCGCCGTGACGCTTGCCGCCAGCATCACCGCGAGGCCGAGTGCCGCGGCGCGGATCGGCCCGACAGCGACGCCGAGCCCCTTGGCCTGACCCTCGGCGAGACCCAGAATGCCGAGAGGCCGCACCAGAAGGGCGCCACCGAGCGCGAAGATGCAGAGTCGCGGCAGCAACGCGCGCACCGTTGACCAGTCGGTCCCGTCGAGTGAACCGGCGCCCCAGAGGTAAAGAGCACCGACCTCCTCCTGGTCGAGCAGCTTCAGCGCCGCCCCGCAGGCGGCCGCGAAGAGGCCGATGACGAGGCCGGCCAGGATCACGCGCGTTGGCTGCAAGGCGCGACCTGCCACGAGCAATACGGCCCCGGCCGCCGCCACGGCGCCGATCGTGGCAATCACGTCCCGCCCGAAAAGACCGAGGCCGTCCGGCGCCCAGAGCGTTACCGTCACGAGGGCGAGTTCGGCCCCGGCCGAGACACCCAGCGTCGACGGTGCGGCGAGGGGATTGTCGAGCACCTGCTGGAGCACAGTACCTGACAGCGCCAGGGCGGCACCGCAGAGGAAGGCCGTCACGGCCCGGGGCAGGGTGGCGAAATGGAACAGGATGGCGGCGGTGTCGCCGGTGGCCGGGTCGAGCAGGGCCGTCAGCCAGTCGCGCGGTGGCAGGGCGTGCCAGGCGGCAGCGACCGACAGGGCAGCGGCCAGGGCCGCCAGGGCGGCGGTGAGCCGTGCCGGCGAGGAGGGCTGCAATTCAGCTCCCATGGCGCGCCTCGGCGGAGAGCAGGGCAGGGGTGAGGAGGTCGGCGAAACGACGGGCCGCCCCGACCTCGCCGTAGGCCCAGACCGGCGGCAACGTCACCAGCGGGCTCGACCGGCCCGCCGAAAGAGCCGCCCAGAGCCCGTCTCCGGCGATGAGCGCCCGCGCGTCGGCCGGAATAGGATCCACCGCCACCAGCATCGTGTCGCGAAGCGATGCCACGGCGTCGATGCCGGCGAGCGCCGTGCCCCAGGCGCTCGTCGCGCCCGTCCAGCCGGACGACAGGCCGAGGCGACCGAGGACGTCGGCGAAGAGGCTGCCTTGGCCGTAGACACGGATGTGCCGAGCGTCCTCGAAGGCGAAGACCACGACGGGCGGTCGCGCCGAGCCGGCCAGGGCGGCCGCGCAGCGCGCGAAGCCGCGCTCCGACCCTGCGATCACCGCTTCCGCCTCGGCCTCGCGGCCGAACCGCCGGGCGAGATCGCGCAATGTCTCCGCCGCCAGGGCCAGCGGGCGGCGCTCCGGCCCGTAGATGGAGAGCGACAGCGTCGGGGCGATCCGCTCGAGCCGGGCGCGCAGCGGCTCGTCAAGCGCATTGATGAGGATGAGGTCGGGCTCCAGCGCCGCCAGGCCTTCGAGGCTCGGCGCGGTCCTGAGGCCGAGTTCGGCGACGGAGGCCGGCAACGCCGGATCCTGCACCCAGTGGGTATAGAGCCGCTGCTCGGCCACGCCCGCCGGCACGATGCCGAGCGACAGGCAGGCCGAGGCCAGCGTCCAGTCGAGCGCCGCGACGCGGGGCGAGCCGGTTTCGGCGCGAGCCGATACCGTGACGAGAGCCAGCGCGCCGGCGAGGAGGGCGCGGCGCGACGGGAGGACCGGGCTCATGCCGGGATCCCCAGCAGGGGGCCCTCACCGTCGCGGCCCAGCACCGCCATCGGCAGGCCGTAGACGGCTTCGAGCACATCGGGCCGCATGATGGCGCCTGGCGGCCCGTCGGCCAGGATGGTGCCGTGGCGCAGGGCCGTGATGCGGTCGCAGAAGCGAGCCGCCATGTTGATGTCGTGCAGCACCAGCACCACGGCGGCGCCGCGCGAGCGCGCGAGACCGCGCAGCGTGCCGAGCACATCGATCTGGTGGGAGAGATCGAGCGCCGAGGTCGGCTCGTCGAGGAGCAGGGTGTCGGCGCCCTGGGCGATCAGCATGGCGATCCAGGCGCGCTGGCGCTCGCCGCCCGAGAGCGCATCGACCATGCGATCGGCGAAGGGCAGAAGACGAGTGGCGGCGAGGGCCGCCGTGACGGCCTCCCGGTCGTCGGCCCCGATGCGCCCCAGCGCGCCGTGCCAGGGGAAGCGACCGTGTTCGGCGAGTTCCTGGACCGTCAGCCCCGTCCGGGTCGGCGGATCCTGCGGCAGATAGGCGACGCGTCGCGCGAAGGCCCGTGCCCCGAGTCGCACGACCGGCGCGCCATCGAGAAGCACCTCGCCCGCCGCGGGGGCGAGCTGGCGGGCCAGCAGCTTCAGCAGCGTCGACTTGCCGGAGCCGTTATGGCCGATGATGGCATGCACGAGGCCCGGCGCGATCTCCAGCGTTACGGGACCCAGCAACAAACGGCCGTCGGCCCGGAACGCGAGGTCCCGGACCGACAGGGACGCGGCGGCTGTCACCAAGTATAGCTCAGCGAGGCCGTGATGCGCCGGCGATCGCCGTAGAAACAGGCCGAGGTCGAAGAGCAGGATCCGACATAGGTCTTGTCGAGCAGGTTCTGCACGTTGATGGCGGCGCGGTAGCCGTCACGCTCGTAATGCAGCGCCGCATCGGTCAGCCAATAGTCGGGCACCTTGTACTGGTTGAGCTGGTCCGCGAAGGAGGCGCCGGTGTAGCGCTCGCCGGCCCCGAAGCCGACACCGCGGAAAGCGCCATCCGGGATCGTATAGTCGAGGAACAGCGAGGACAGCATCTCGGGGACGGCGACCGGCGTGTTGCCGACGATGCTGGTGTTGAGGTCCTTGGTGTTCTGGATGCTGTAGGCCGTGAAGGCGCCGACCGCCTTCAGGCCTTCCGCCAGGGTCGCGGTCGTGTCGAACTCGATGCCGCGCGAGCGTTCCTCGCCGGTCTGGATCGTGTTCAGCGAGTTGGTGGGATCGGTGGTCAGGACGTTCGAGCGTGTCAGGTTGAACAGGGCCAGCGAGGCCGTGATGGGCAGCGTCGGCGCCTGGTATTTCAGCCCGACCTCCTCCTGCTCGCCCGACTCGGGTCGCAGAAGCTGCTGGGTGGCGCTGTTGGTGACGAGCACCGGGTTGAACGAGGTCGAGTAGCCGACATAGGGGTTCAGCCCATAGTCGGTCTCGTAGAGCGCCGCCGCGCGGCCGGTGAAGCGCTTCGGGTTACTCTCCGTGCTCAGCCCCGGGAACAGCTTGTTGTCCATGCTGGTGTCGACCAGGTCCTCGCGGCCGCTCAGCGTGACGTTGACGCGGCCGAGCTTGATCTGGTCCTGGGCATAGAGACCGAGCTGGTCCTGCAGATCGGTCGCCAGCAGGTAGCGGCTCGTCGGCGACGCCGTGACCACGTTGTAATTGTGATTGAGCAGATTGAACGACGGGGCAGAGGCGAAGCCCTGGTTGTCGTCGAGCTTGTAATGCTTGTAGTCGACGCCGAGCAGCAGCGTATGGCTGGCGACGAAGGTGTCGAAGCTCGCCTGGGCCTGGTTGTCGACCGTGACCTCGTGAACCCGCGGCGTCGTGATGAAGTTGAAACGCGCCAGTTCGGCCGAGGTCGCCGACGGCGCCGAAGCATAGCCGACGCCATAGGCGGTCTGGTCGTGAATATCGAGGTAGGAATAGCGGAAGTTCTGCCGCACCGTCACGTTGTTGGCGAAGCTGTGCTCGAACTCGTAGCCCACGAAGGCCTGTTCGCGCTCGAACTTGTCGATCGCGGGGTCGCTGGTGAAGGCGCTGGTCGAGATGCGGCCATAGGGAGCCGGCCGGACGCTGCCCTGGTAGGGCAGGAAATTCTCGCCGTTGGTGAAGTCGCGCTGGTATTGCCCAAGGAACGTCAGCGTGGTGGCGCCGTCCGGCCGATAGCTGAGGCTCGGGGCTATGAAGCCGCGATCGAAATCGGTGAAGTCGACCTGGGTGCCGCCAGCGCGGCCGAGGCCGGCCAGACGATAGGACCAGGGACTGCCGGCCGCCACCGGGCCGCTGAGGTCGAAAGCCCCATAGGCATTGCCGTAATTGTCGACGCCCGCTTCGATCTTGTGGAACGGCACGGAGGTCGGGCGCTTGGAGATGGCGTCGATAAGACCGCCCGGACCGGAGCCGCCGTAGAGCGCCGCCGAGGGACCGCGCAACACGTCGATGCGCTCGAGGCCCCAGGGTTCGACCTTGAACGTGCCGAAAGCGGTCGAGAAGAGCTGCAGCCCGTCGAGGAAATAGCCCGTATCCTGGGCCGTGAAGCCACGGATCAGGAACCAATCGTTGCGGGGATCGAAGCCGAAGCTGTCGGCGCGCACGCCGGGCGTGTAGCGGAGGGCCTCCGGCACCGTCTCGGAGCGTGTCGCCTCGATCTGCTGCGCGCCGACGACCGAGATGGCCTGCGGCGTCCTGACGATGGGCGTTCCGGTCTTGGTCGCCGCCGTGCTCTGCGTCGCGGTGAAGCCCTGCACCGGGCCGGTGGCGGCCTGATAGGCGGTGCCGGCCTTGCCGGTGCCATGAACCTCAAGGGTTTCGAGTTCGACCGTCGTGCCGGCCGCCGCCGCCGGGGCGGCTTGCGCCACTGCCGGGCTCACCGAGCCCGTGGCGAGGAGCGCCGCCGTGGCACAGCCGGCCAGCAGCCTTGGCGCGACCCGGCACAGCGTCTCGATCGATTTCGGCTCTTGCAGCCGGCAAGCGACATCGCGACGGCTACGGTGGTCAAGAGCTTCGAACATCGGACGACAAATCTCACATGACGAAATAGCATCGAGCCGCCGCCTGCTCTCGAGCAGTGGCAACCAAACGATGAGGACGTTTGATCGGAAGTCTCTTGCGTCGATGTGCGAGCTTAGGCTCGGCTTAAATCTGCGCGTCGACTGTCCTCTTGCGGAGGACACCTAGATGGTTTCGGAAGGTTGGAACAAGCGAAAGTTGCCTGACACCGAAAAACCGGAATTCTTCTAAGAAACCTTGCGGCATAGATTGGAAAAGTTCTATTTCCAAGGTGAAGCTTTGGATCGCTCCGATCTCCCGCGTGAGCGCGGCACGCCGCCGCCGGGAGAAGCTGGCCTGTCTTAATCCCAGGCCAGCGAACGTGATCCCGCAGTGTACAAAGCAACAGTATGCTTTTGCAGTCCGTGCCCTCAACCGTGCGCGGTGTTGGTGATCCTGATCGGCGCGTTGACGTTGGAAGGGCCGTTGGCACCCGCCTGGGAATTGTGCGCCGAGGCAGCATAGCTCGGGGCGGCCAAGACGCTGACGAGAATGGTCGCCGCAGTCACGAGCGTGAAGAGGCTTGTCTTGAGCATGGTGATCTCCCGAGAGGTTGGTCCTGCGCGTGTACGAGGATCCAGAGGGCGCTGCTGTTCTCGACGCTCTCGATGATAAGACGATGTGAGAGAGCACCTATTCCGTATGACCAAACATAAATTCATTCGCGCTCTTGCGATCGTCACATCAGAGCCGATCGACTTCGATACACCTGCTTGAGGAGCCTCGACGCACGTGACCAGCGCACGGCAGCTGGTCCCAAAATAAACGTCGGCCCGGTGGGAATAACGACGCCACCCCGTCGTCTTACCTCCGATGACCCCGAAGGAAGCGTCGCTCGGAACGCGAAGGCCAGGTTCTTCTGAATCGCAGCACTGTGATCCGAAATGACATCCGTTCCCATCCCTGTCGACGTGAGCCTGAGATGAACCTGAGTCGCATCCCATATTTCTGCAGATGGCTGCCCGTTGTCGGTCTGTTGCTTGCCTCGTCGGCGCTGGCACAAGCGGGTTCGGCCGATCCTGGCAAAGCTGCCGAGGCTCCTTTTCTCTCAGCCAACGACGTCGCCATGACCCGGATGATGGACGGCATGATGGTGAAGCCGACGGGCGATGTGGACGCGGATTTCTCCGCCATGATGATCCCCCACCATCAGGGCGCGATCGATATGGCAGAAGCCGAGCTGCGCTGGGGGCGCAACGAACAACTCCGCCGCATCGCGCAGGAGATCATCGTGGACCAGCAGCAGGAGATCGCCGCCATGCGACTGGCGCTCGGCCAGCCGCTGCCGCCCTCCTATCCCGCCCCGACCCAGGGCGAAGCGCTTCGTCCGCAAGCGTCCGCCAATGGCGCGACTCACCCTTCCATGACCATGTCGATGGACCACGCCCGATGACCCGCGCCCTTCTCGCCCTGTCGCTCCTCGCCGCAACCGCGATGCCGGCGCTCGCCGGCCAGGCCCCGTTCGCGGCGTCCGATCCGGACATACCCGTCAGCCACCACGACCGGGTCTATGCGGCCGAACAGTTCTCCAACACCGTTTCGGTGATCGATCCCGCCGACGACAGATTGCTTGGCGTGATCCGCCTCGGCGACCCGCAGCCGGCCAATTTCAGTCCGCTCTACAAGGGACAGGTGCTGGTGCATGGGATGGGCTTCTCGCCCGACCGCAAGACGCTCTCGGTGGTCTCGATCGGCTCCAACTCGGTGACCTTCATCGACACGGCCACCAACGCGGTGAAGCACACGACCTACGTGGGCCGCTCGCCCCACGAGGCTTTCTTCACCCCGGACGGGAAGGAGGTCTGGGTGACGGTGCGGGGCGAGGACTACGTCCTGGTCCTCGACGCTACCACCTTCGAAGAGAAAACCCGGATCAAGACCCCGAACGGCCCGGGCATGCAGATCTTCTCGCCGGACGGGCAGTACGGCTATGTCTGTTCGTCGTTCAATCCGGAGGTCGATGTCGTCCGCGTCGCCGACCACACGATCGTCGGCAAGGTCATGCAGGGTAGCCCTTTCTGCCCCAACATCGCCGCGACACCGGACGGCGAGCAGGTGTGGTTCACGCTCAAGGACACGGGCAAGACCCAGGTGTTCTCGGCCAAGCCGCCCTTTGCGCTGTTGAAGACGCTCGACACGGGGCCGATCACCAATCACGTCAACATCGTGCGGAACGCCCACGGCCAGTTCGCCTATGTGACGGTGGGTGGGCTGAACGAGGTTCGGGTGTTCCGCACCGACGACTTCGACCTCGTGGCCACGATACCTGTCGGCAAGCTGCCGCATGGGGTCTGGCCATCGGGAGATGGGAGCCGGGTCTACGTCGGTCTCGAAAACGACGACGCCATGACGGTGATCGATACGCTGACCAACACGGTTCTCACGACGGTGCCGATCGGTCAGGCCCCCCAGGCCGTGACCTACGTCCCCGGGGCGGTGCCCGAGGGCGATGGTACGCGAGGACTGACACCACTCGGGACGGCCGGCGACACGGCGCACCTGACTCTCGCGCCTCCCACGGCCGGCGTGGTGGCTCCGCCGACCAGCGTGTCCCTCTTCAGCCAGGGACTGACGCAGGTCCTGGAAGCATCCGTCACCGGCTTGGTGCCGAAGCAGCCCTACCTCTTGGCCCTTTCGACCGAGAAGGGTGGTGGCGGCCGGCTCGAACCCCTCGCGACATTCACGACCAATCCGGCAGGCGCTGCGATCGTCAACGCGGTCGGACCGATCCGCCAGCTCGTACAGGGCGACGACGACGCGCCTCGCCGATATCTGACGATCGTGTCCGGTACGGCCGAACATCCGGGGACCCCCGTTCAGATCCAGACGGTCCGGTGAATTGCGTTCGAGGCCGTGCCGGGTCTCTATCGGCCGTCCCGGTGGCCTCGGTTCGTCCGGCCTCCCGAGATGGTCTTCATCATCGGGGAGCGTGGTGCATGGACGAACGTTCCAGAAGCGAGCGATGATCGCATGAACGACATGATCCGGATCGTCGAGCCGCTCATTCCGGCGCTTCGGCGGTACGCCCGGTCCCTGCTCAAGGACCGGGCCGCAGCCGACGATCTCGTTCAGGATTGCCTGGAGCGTACGATAACGCGCTGGCATCAACGCCGCCCGGACGGCGACGCCCGGACATGGGTCTTCACGATTCTGCACAACCTGGCCATCGCCGAGTTTCGCAAGACGGCCCGCCGCGGTCCCCACGTTGCCCTGGACGACGTCCAGGAGGCCGCACTCGTCTCCGAGCCAGATCAGTTCCATCGCGTACAGCACGTGGATCTTGTGTCGGCGCTCGACATGCTGCCGGAAGAACAGCGCGCCGTGATCCTGCTCGTCTCGGTGGAGGACCTCTCCTATGCGGAGGTGGCCGAGGTTCTGGACATTCCCATCGGAACCGTGATGTCCCGACTGTCGCGGGGCCGAGAGCGGCTTCAGCGTCTGATGGATGGCGAGGTCGGAAGATCCGTCTCCGCGCCCAAACTCCGGAGTGTGAAATGAACGCCCGTCCGATTACCGAGGACGACCTCCACGCCTTGGTGGACGGCGCGCTCGACGGCGCCCGTTCGGCCGAGGTCGAGCGCTACCTCGGCGACCACGACGAGGTCGCCCGCAAGGTGGAAGGTTACCGACGGCAGCGCGCCGCGCTCCGGGCGGCCCTCGCGCCCATCGCCGATGAACCCGTGCCGGCCCGGTTCGATCTTGCCAGGATGGTTGAAGAGCGACGGCGACCGCGCGCCACCTTGTGGCAGGCGGCCGCGGCGGTGGCCCTTTTGGCCATCGGCGCAGCCTCGGGCTGGTCCGTTCGAGGTCCAGGCTCCGTCACGGGCGGCATGTCCGCCCTTGCAGAGGAAGCGTCCACCAACTACGCCGTCTTCGCGCCCGATCACCTTCGTCCGGTCGAGGTAAGGGCGGTCGATGGTGGCGACCTCTCAGAATGGATCGCGAGCCGCTTGGGTCGCTCGGTCGTGATTCCCGATCTCTCGGGCTCGGGGTATCGCCTGATGGGTGGCAGGGTCGTCGCGACCGCGTACGGCCCCGCCGGTATGCTCATGTACGACGACGATCATGGAACGCGCATCGCCATGCTGGTCCGCCCCATGCCGTCCACGGCTGAGTCTCGGATGACGGAGCACAGCACCGGCGACGTGGCCGCCTTCACCTGGGCGAATGCCGGGCTGGGCTACAGCCTCGTTGGTAGCGCATCCCCGGCCAAGCTCCATCCACTCGCCGACGAGATCCGCAGGCAGGCGGGCAACGCCTGACCCTGTCCTCCAGTCTCGGCAAGTATCCGCTGCGACGCACAAGCGCAGGATCGCGTCAGTCACGGCCAGCTCGCGACGTTCGTCGCCCAGATGACCGCGAGCCGTTAGATGGGGCTCGAAGCCCGGCATGGCATCGTCCTCGGCTCCGTGGCCAGCCCATCCTGCAACGCCTGTCGACGCTTCGCTTCCACATGGGAGCCGTCGGTCTCATTTTTGGGCCGCGGTGAGACATGCGCGGGCCTACGGCTACGGCGCGGCCGCAAGAGGCTCAAAGCCTCTCGACCACCGTGTAGGACAGGTAGACGAACAGGGCAGCGCCCAACAGCGTGAGAAGCCCCGCGAGGACCAGGTCGAGACGCGTGCCGCTGCCGGGGAGGATCTCGGAACGATCGATGTCCCGCGCGGTTCTGCGGAAACGGATCGCGGCCAGGACCATGACGGCACCCCCGAGCAGGATGAGGAGCAGGCCGGCGACGTCGCCGACAATCTGACTGATCGTCGAAGGGCTGCGCGCGGCGAGGGATCTGTCGGCGATCGTGAGGAACAGATCCAATTTTTCGACCAGGAAGCCGAATGCCATGACGGCGATCGCGGTCCGGACCCAGGCCAGGAATGTTCGCTCGTTGGCGGCATGGTCGCCGTATCTCTGGATCATGCTGCCGCTCGCTTCACCTCGACTTCGACGCGGACGCGATGCCAGGCAGCGCTGAGGTAGCCCTTGAAGTTCCACGTATCATCCGCCAGCGCCGGCTGGGTCTGGCCCGCCGAGTCCCAGGCGCGAACGCAGAGTTCGTGTTCGCCGGGCGGCAGGTCGAGGGTGCCGTGCCAGAAGGTCCAGCCCCATCGTGCCTTGCCGTGGTCCTCGATGGTTGCCTGTCTCCATGTGCGGCCGGCGTCACTCGACAGGTCGACGCGGGTGATGACCCGGTCGGTCGCTACCGCGTAACCCCTCACCGTCACGGGCCCGGCCTCCAGTCCCGTGCCGGTTGCCGGCTCCGAGATGGCCGAGTTCAGCGGCATGGCGTCGATGGTGACGCCGCGAGATAGGTCTTCGGTGTCGGGCCGCATGTCGGGTGGATAGAGCTTGTAGTCGGCCGCCTGCTGGTGGGCGCTCGATGGCGTGTCCTGCACCGAGATGGAGCTCAGCCACTTCGGGCTGCGCACCCCGGCATAGCCCGGCGCCACGATGCGCAAGGGGAAGCCGTGCTCGGCGGCGAGCGGCTCGCCGTTCATCGCATAGGCGACCAGCACGTCGCGCTGGAGTGCCTTGGTCATGGGGATCGAAACGCCATAGTTGGCACCTCCATCGCTCGCCTGGCAGACGTCGACGGAGGTGAAGGAGACATGGAGAGCGTCGTCCGTCTCGGCGCCGGCCGCCTCCAACACCGCCGCGAGAGAAGCTCCCGTCCAATCGGCACAGCCGATGGCACCCCCTGCCCAGGGATCGCCCTTGACGGGCCGCACAGACCTCAAGTCGGCGCGGCGATTGCCGGCGCATTGCATCACGGCCCGCACGGTGCGGGGCTCGAACCGGGCTTTCACGTCCTCGAGCGACAGGTTCAGGACGCCGGCGACCTTGCCGTTCACGGCGACCCTGTGGGTCGTCGCATCCACCGTAGGGATGTTGCCGTGAGAGCGAACGTAGAGCAGGTCCTGCGGTGTGAGGAAGGTCGCCCGCAGCTTCGCCGCCGGCGGCTCGGCGTTGAAGGGCTCGGTGCCGTGAACGATCAGTTCGGGATGTTTTCGGAACGAGTTGAGCATGGTTGCCTCTTACGACGTGATGGCAATGGACGAACGTCACTGACGGTTGCCGCTCGTGCGCCCTCGCTCAGGCAACGCCGAGCACCCGGATCAGCGCGAAGCCGATGGCTCCAAGCACGATCAGAGACGCCGTCACAGCGGCGGTGACGCGCAGGCCTGCGCGGGCCACCACTCGAACGTCGACGCCAAGCCCGAGTGCCGCCATCGACACGGTGGTGAGCAGGCTTGCTGATGCCGCGATCGACGGGAGCGCAGGTCCCGGGATCAGCCCCAAGGAGCGGATGACCAGCACGATGAGGAAGCCGACGATGAACCACGGCAAGAGTTCATGCAGCGCAGGACGCCCTTGGCGGGGTCTGTCGCCGGCCGTCATCCTGGGGGCCGGCTCGTCGGTCTCGTCACGCAGCCTGCGGGTCAGCAGCGACAGGGCCAGCACCACGGGGCCGAGCATGAGCACGCGCACGAGCTTCACCACCGTGCCGACCTGGTTCGACAGCGCCCCGATCGGCAGCGTTGCGGCCAGCACCTGCGGTACCGCGTAGACGGTGAGGCCGGCCAGCACGCCGTACTGCGTCAGCGACATCTGCAGAATGGGCACCAGCAAGGGCAATACCAGCACGACGACGACACCCAACACCGCCGTGAAGGCGATGGAGGACGCGACGTCTTCGCCGTCGGCTCCGATCACCGGCGCCACGGCGGCGATGGCGGAGTTGCCACAGATGGAGTTGCCGCAGGCGACGAGGATCGCCATGCGCTGCGGTAGGCCGAGGAGGCGGCAAATGCCGTAGCTGGACCCGATGGCGATCGCCACGACGATCGCGATGCCAACGATCAGCAGTGGTCCCAGCGCCAGCACGGTGGCGGCGCTGACGGAGGCGCCGAGCATCACCACGGCGACTTCGAGCAGAAACTTGGCGCTGAAGACGATGCCTGGCGCCCACCGCGGCCCAGGCGTCCAGGCGGTACGGATCGCGACCCCGAGCAGGATGGCGAGCACCAGGGCCTCGAGGTAGGGCTCTCCGACCAGGCGCGTCTCCACGCCCTGCAGCAGCGTCGCCACAAGCGTGACGCCGAAGCAGAGCGCGACGCCTGGCACCACGCGGCCGAGCCGAGCGACGGCCCACCGCGAGCCCGAGACGGGGACCGAGGCACCGGCCGCGGCGTTGGGTAAGACGTCCATGATGATGACCTCGCAGGAGAACGAGACCATGGCGCCGCCGGCGGCCGCAATCCAACGCAGGCTCGTGATCGATCCCATCACGTCGTCCGAACGGTCGAGAGTCGACTCAGCCCGCTAGCGAACTCAGCAGCGCGTCGGCACCGTTGATCGTCATCGCGACGGTAGCGACACACACGAAGGTGTCTTGCCTCTTGGTCGGGGCTTCACACCAGGATGCTGCGCTCGTGATCTGCGTGGTCCCCTTGGGATGACGCCGCGGCGAACGTCAGCCACGCTCGCACGTCGGATCGAAGGCGCTCACGTAGCGTTGCGTTCGTCATGACTGCGGACCATGCGCTCACCCCTTCGGGCGTGTATGGGTCGCCACCGATCGGTAGGAGCGTGGACGAAATGCGGATCTCGGATGTCATGACGACGGACCTCGAATTCGTGGACGGGGGGGCCACGGTCCAGCACGCGGCCGAGCTCATGGGTGAACTCGACGTCGGGGCATTGCCGGCGGGGACCACGGCCCATGTCGAGGGCATCCTCACCGATCGTGACATCCTGTTCCGCGTCGTCGCCGCCGGGCTCGATGCAACGTCGACGCTGGTTCGCGATGTTCTGTCCCAGCCGGTCATCTCCTGCCGAGATACGGACGAAGTCTCCGTCGCGATGGACGTCATGGCCTCCAACCACGTCCGTCGATTGCTCGTCCGGGACGAGGGCGGGCATGTCGTGGGATGGATCACGATAGGGGACGTGTCGCGTAAACTCCTCGTCGAGGGACGCCTGATGCAATCGGCGTTGAGGGACCTGACCGAGGAAGCCACGACGACGAGTTGACGGTCGTGCGGACGTCAGCGTCGGTAGCGTCGATCGACCGACCTGACCGCATCCGGCGGCAACCCGAGCCGCGCCGCGATGTAGTTGGCGAACAATCGGCCTGCGGGCTGCCGCTGGTCGGTCGCCATCACGGCGATGACGTAAGCCAGCGGCCCAAGCCCTTCCGTTCGGATGGCGTGGACCAGGGGATTCAAAGGGAGATCGCTCTCGACCGCGGCCGTGAACTCGCGAACGGCTCGATCATTGGCGCCGACCGAGCGAAGCCAACGAACCGTCGCCTCCTGCCGGCCGGCGTCGGTCTGCATGCCGGCGAGGCTCGCTACCGCGGCGAACCGCATCAGCGTCGCTTGGGGGCCATCCCCGAGCTTGTCCAGTCGGAGCGTCAGGGGCACCAGCGTCTGCTGCTGGTTCTGTAGCCAACCCTGAAGAACCTTGCTGGCCAGGCTACGATCGAGCACGTCATCGGGCGAGCCCGGCAGCACGTCGCGTCGGCCCCGAAGGGGCGCGGTGTCCTGCGAACCGACGACGTCGGATACGACGTGGCCATGCTCCAGCGCCGAAGCTTGCCCGTCTCGGTCGACCCGCGTCCTCAACCAACCCATCAGTGTGTCCAACACGCGTTCGGTCCCAACAGGCTGGGCGGAGGCAGAGCTTCGTCCGGCCTCCTGACGCAGGTGCGCCGAAGAGCCCGATCTCAGGGACGTCAGCCACCGCGCGGAGCCCCGGCCGACGTGCTACCATGGAGTCTCCGTGCCGACCACGTAGCGATGGGATGACTCCCGATGCGGCGGCGGCGATGGACCACCCCACGACGAGGCCGCTTCGACCATGGACGCTGAATGACGCTCGATCAGGGCCTGGCCTTCGGCCTCGTCGCCATAACGATCGGTATGTTTGTCTGGGGTCGACTACCTTACGACCTCGTCGCCATGGCGGCGCTGATGGTCGGCGTGGTGATCGGCATCGTGCCGAAGGACCGCGCCTTCGAGGGGTTCTCGGACGAGATCGTGGTGATCGTCGGAGCCGCACTCGTGGTCAGCGCGATCATCGCACGCTCCGGCGCCGTCGAAGCCATCATGCGGCCCATCCTCCCGGGCCTCAGGACGACGGCGGTCCAGGTTCCCGTGCTGAGCGCCTGCGTGCTCGTGCTCTCCATGGTGACCAAGAACGTCGGGGCGCTGGCGATCTTCATGCCGATCGCGCTGCAGTTGGCGCGTCGCCATAAGACATCACCATCCTCGGTGCTGATGCCCATGGCGTTCGCCTCGCTCGCGGGCGGCCTGGTCACGCTGGTCGGCACTTCGCCGAACATCATCATCGCCAAGGTCCGGGCCGACATGTTCGGCAAGCCTTTCGGCATGTTCGACTACACTCCCGTGGGCCTTGGCATCTCCGCTGTCAGCATCCTGTTCTTGTCGTTCGGCTGGCGGCTGTTGCCGAAGCGGCAGGCCGCCTCGTCCATGGATGCGGCCTTCACGATCGAACGCTACACCGCCGAGGCCATCGTTCCCGCGACATCGCCCTTGATCGGCCGCACGGTCGCGGACCTCGAAGCCTTGCAGGAAGGCGACGTCGAAGTGGCCGGCATCATCCGCGAGAGGTTCCGCCGCTACGCCGCGACGCCTGCGATGGTGCTGAAGGAGAAGGATGTCCTGCTGCTGCGCGGCGAACCCGAAGGGTTGGAGCAGATCATTTCCCACGCTCGGCTGAGCCTCGCCTCGGCCGGGGCCGACAGCGGGGGCGAGATGGCGGTGGTCGAGGGCGTGGTGAGCGAGAATTCGCCGCTGATCGGGCACACGTCGGCGCAGATGGGGCTCGACACCCGGCATGGCATCGGCCTCGTCGCCGTCAGCCGCCGCGGGCAGCCCATCCTGCAACGCCTCTCGACGCTCCGTTTCCACATGGGCGATGTCGTCGTCATGCGCAGCACGTCTCACACGCTGCCTGACGCTTTGGGTGAACTTCATATCCTGCCCTTGGCGGAGCGGGCCATCGCCCTCGGTAACAGCCGGCGGAGCTGGTTGCCCCTGGTGGTCCTCGCCATCGCGATGACGGCCGTGGCATTCCATCTCGTGCCGGTCTCCGTCGCCTTCTTCGGTGCCGCGGTCGTGCTGCTGCTTCTGCGGTTCATGACCATGCACGACGCCTACCGGACCGTGGAATGGCACATCCTGTTCCTGCTGGGTGCGCTCATCCCGTTAAGCCATGCCATTCGGACCACCGGCGGAACCGACCTCCTCGCTCATGGCCTCGAAACGATGGTGCATGGGCTGAGCCCGACCTGGACCCTGGCCGTGACCATCATCATCGCCATGGCGGTCACGCCGTTCTTCCACAACGCTCCCACGGTCCTTGTCATGGGGCCGATCGCCGGCACCCTGGCGGTGAAGCTCGGGCTCAACCCCGACGGTTTTTTGATGGGGGTGGCCCTGGGCGCCGGGTGTGACTTCCTCACGCCGATCGGCCACCAATGCAACACGCTGGTCATGGGGCCTGGCGGATACCGGTTCGCCGATTACGCGAAGCTGGGCCTGCCCCTGTCCATCCTCGTCGTCGCGTTGGGCGTCCCCTTGATCTGCTGGACGTGGCCGTTGACCGGACCTCATTGAACCTTCATCCGATGATCGCCCGAAGCGACGACTGCGAACGCGTCGCTGTATTGCAACACCGCTGGAGTGACGAGACGTGGATCTCCTCGGCATACATTGGTTCGGGATCACGGAGCAGAACGGCCGCAGGCTGATCCTGTCGGTCGCCTTCGTGGGCATTGTCTTCCTGGCGCGCTTTGCCTCGCGCACCCTGTCCCGACCGTTTCTGCAAGGGGAGACGAACGCGGCTCTTCAAAGGAGGTTTTGGACCCACCAGGGCGTCAACCTCGTGTCGACCCTGCTGGTCGTCTTCGGCCTGCTGTCCATCTGGTTCGACGACCCCGCCCGGCTCGCGACCGCCGTGGGTCTGGTCAGCGCGGGGCTCGCCTTCGCACTGCAACGGGTTGTCACGGCGTTCGCCGGCTACATCCTGATCCTGCGGGGGAACAACTTCACCGTCGGTGATCGCATCAGCATGGGTGGAGTCCGGGGCGACGTGCTCGCGCTGGGGTTCATGCAGACCACCATCATGGAGATGGGCGTGGCGCCGGGCAGCGACGCCGGTCCGTCCGTCTGGGTCAAGAGCCGCCAGTTCACCGGTCGCATCGTCACCGTGACCAACGCCAAGATCTTCGAGGACCCTGTCTACAACTATACCCGCGACTTCCCCTACATTTGGGAAGAGGTGAGCGTGCCGATCCGCTACGGTGACGATCGTGCCCGCGTCGAGGCTATCATGTTGGAGGCTGCACGCCGACATGCCATCGATCCTGCCGCCATCTCGGACGAGGCCGCACGGAGCCTCGAACGGCGCTTTGACCTGCGACGGCTCGATTTCGAGCCGAAGGTCTTCTATCGACTGACCAGCAACTGGTTGGAGTTGAGCCTGCGCTTCGTATTCAAGGACCACGGCACACGATCCGCGAAGGACCTGATGGCGCGCGACATCCTCGATGCACTCGAAGCGGCCGGCATACCGATTGCCGCCACCCCACACCGCATCATCGAGTGGCCGTCCGACCCTGATCGAAGGGACGTGCGGTCTGTCGTGCCGTGAGTGCCGCCACCACCGCTGTGCTCATTGCGAGCATGGAACTGAACGGTCTCTGGGCGAGCTTGCCTCGAAGTCCAGGAGCGTAGGCAAGATCACAATCCAACAAGCGTCACCACAATAGCGGGTCTGGGGCTGAATCCAGTCTCTGGATTGGAGGATAAGGAGCACATTACGCTCCGGCCTGGAGGGGTCGGGTTCGGCCCTCGAGGCAGTCAAGCTGATGGGGTTTGGACCCTAACCAAAAGAATGCGCAGGAGACAGACCGGGTGCCGCGCCACGACCTCACGCCTTATCTCGTCCTGCCCGAGCAGCACGCCCGTCATTTGCCTCCGGGCGTCTTCGCTGCCCTGCCCCCTTCCGGCGTGACGGTGTTCACCGTGGCGGACGACGCCTCCGACACGGCGGCGTTCAGCGCGCGGTTCGGCTTCGACCTTGCGGATTGCGCCAATACCATCGTGCTGCGCTACCGGGTGGGTGGAGGGGACCGCTACGCCGCAGTGGTGAGCCTCGGGTCGCGGCGCCTCGACGTCAACGGCGCCGTCAAGATGCATCTCGGCGCCAAGAAGGTGTCCTTCGCCGACCGGGAAATCGCGACGGCGCTGACCGGCATGGAATTCGGCGGCATCACGGCCTTCGGATTGCCGCCCGACTGGCGCGTGCTGGTCGATGCCGCCGTGATGGAACGGAACGAGGTCGTCATGGGGGCGGGCCTGCGGGCCGCCAAGCTGCTGCTGTCGCCAAGGCTGGTCATCACGCTGCCCGCCGTCGAGGTCGCGGCACTGACGCTGCAGCCGTGACAGGGCCGACATTCGATGTCGATTGAAGAGTTCGCCTCCCGCTCGTCCCCGCCTGCGCGGGGATGAGCGGGGTGCGAGATGTCGAGCTCTCGACCCGAACGCCGCCTCACACCGCCCGCACCACCATCGTCGCCGTGTCGAGGTCGAAGCTGCCGTCGGGACCGATGGCGAAGTGGGTCCGGACTGCATGCGAGGCGCCGTCCTGCAGGGCCCGGATCGCCGCGGCGGTCTCGGGTGGCACGCCGGTGCGGGCGGCCCAGGTGGCGAAGCTCATGCGGAGCTTGCGCGGTGTCACACTCTCGACCGCGAACCCTGCCGCCGCCAGCATGGTTCGCCACTCGGCGATGCTGTAGTCGCGCACATGCGAGGCGTCGCGCAGCAGCTCAACGGTCTGTAGATGAGTGTCGGCGGCGCGATCGGGCGGCGCCACCGCATCCATGAAGACCGCGAGGCCGCCCGGCTTTAGCACGCGCCGGGCCTCGACGAGGCCGCGCTCGACCTCGGCCCAATGATGCGCCGTGAAGCGGCACAGAACGGCGTCGAACTCAGCTTCGGCGAAGGGCAGGCGCTCGGCGGCAGCCTGCCGGGTGGTGACATTGGCGAGACCTTTGCCGGCGGCCGTGCGGGCTACGGCCTCCAGCATGGCGGGCGTCACGTCGCAGGCCACCACGGCGGCGACATGTGGGGCGGCACGGTAGCTGACATGGCCACCGCCGCAGCCGAGATCGAGCACCCGCCAGGCACCGGCGTCGGCGTCGCGCAGTACGGCCTCCATCTGGTCGAGGTCGGCCCCCTTGCTGTGATCCCGGCTCTCCACATAGGCCTGGGCGCGCGGGGCGTAATGGTCCGCCGTGAATTGGTTCTGCGTCGGGTCCACGATCGTCGTTCTCCTGTTCTCGGGGCGTCCCGCCGGTGCTCTTGCGCCGATGCGGAAACGCTCGCCGTCGCGGCTTGTGCCGCTCCTTTCACCGCGCTGCGAGGCCGGAGTTTATCCTGGGATCGCGGCACCTACCCAGGAGCGAGCACAGCGAAGGCCCGGTTTGACCCCCGGCGCGGCTCTTGCGAAGAGGGCCGATCGAAGCCGTCCTCTGCGGGGATCCCCCATGTTGCTTCCGGCCGAACGGCGTCGCCAACTCGGCGCCTTCGTGCGGTCCCGCCGCGAGGCCCTGCCTCCCGGGGCGGGCGGGCGACGGCGTACGCCCGGGCTGCGCCGCGAGGAAGTGGCCTTGGCCTGCGGCATCTCCACCGATTGGTACAGCTGGATCGAGCAGGGCCGCGACATCGCGCTCTCGGCCCAGGCTTTGGCCCGCCTCGCGCAGGCCCTGCGCATGACGCCGGCCGAGCGCGCCTATCTGTTCGACCTCGCCTTGCAGCGCGATCCCCGGCCCGGTTCGCTACCCGGCGCGGAACCGGTTCCGCCGGAACTCGCCGCCGCCGTCGAGGCCGTGACGGCACCGACTTACCTGCTCGACCGACTGTGGACCGCCCGCGCCTGGAACGCGGCGGCAGCCCGTCTCTTCGGCGCTTGGCTCGGTGGCGACGAGCCGAGCCTGCTCGGCTTCGTGTTTCGGCAGGCTGCCGCCCGCGCCTTCATCGTCGACTGGGAGGAGCGCGCCCGGCGCGTCATCGCCGAGTTCCGCGCCGATACGGCGCGCGCGCCCGACGATCCCGCGCTCTCCGCCCTGGTGGCGGACCTGCGCGCCGACAGTCCTGACTTCGCCCGTTTGTGGGACGGCCATGCCGTCGCGACCCGGGAGGGTGGCGCCCGGCGCTTCCGTCACCCGGAGGACGGCATCCTGGCCTATGAACAGGTGACGCTCGTTCCCTCGGCACACCCGGACCACAAGATCGTGATGCTGCTCCCGTTTTCGACGATGTTGTCCTGATGACGCGCGCCCTCCACATCGACGTCAACGGGCGGCTCACCGGCACGCCGCTGCTCGACGATCCGCGGCTCCTGCGCGTGCTCGATCTTCTCGACCGCGACGGCGAGGAAGCGCGCGTCGTCGGCGGCGCGGTGCGCAACGCCCTGCTCGGGCTCCCGGCCGGCGATATCGACGTCGCCACCACGGCACTGCCCGCGGTCGTCCTGGTGCGCGCCAAGGCGGCGCGGATCCGGGCCATCCCGACCGGCATCGACCACGGCACCGTGACGCTGCTGAGCTCCGGCCTGCCGGTCGAAGTCACGACCCTGCGCGAGGATATCGAGACGGACGGTCGCCACGCCGTCGTGAAGTTCGGCCGCGACTTCGCCCGCGATGCCGAGCGTCGCGACTTCACCGTCAATGCCGTGTCGGCCGGGCGCGACGGGCAGCTCCACGACACGACGGGCGGCGTCGCTGATCTCGCGGCGGGGCGGCTGCGCTTCATCGGCGACGCCGCGACACGAATCCGCGAGGATTACCTTCGCATCCTGCGCTTTTTCCGCTTTCACGCCTCCTACGGCATCGGCCCGCTCGATGCCGAGGGGCTCGCCGCCGCCGTTGCGGGACGCCAAGGGCTCGACCACCTGTCCCGCGAGCGAGTGCGGGCCGAGCTCATGAAGCTGCTCGCGGCACCCGGTGCTGTCGCGGTGCTGGAGACGCTCGACACCGCGGGCCTCCTACAGCAGATCCTTCGCGGCCCCGCCGATGTCGTCCGGATGGGGCGAATGGCGGCGGCCGGCGAGGCCGATCCGGTACTGCGTCTTCTCGCCCTGGCGGCGCGCGATCCCGACGATGTCGAGCGGCTGCGCCATGGGTTGCGTCTCTCCAATGCCGAACGGGACCGGATGCTGGCGGTGCTGGCGGCTGCGGCGGCATTGTCCGGCCCGCCAGACCGGCGCAACATCCTCGACCTGCTCTTCACGCAGGGGCGCGAGGCGGCGCGCGACGGGCTGACACTGGCGCGGGCCAAGGCCGGAGACGGGCCGGGCTGGGCCGAGGCCCTGGAGCGGATCGACACCGAACCCGTGCCGTCCATGCCCTTCTCGGGCCGGGACCTCCTGCCGCGTGGCCTCAAGGGGCCAGCGGTCGGCGAGGCCCTGGCCCGGTTCCGGGCCGCCTACCGGGAGGCCGGCTTTCCCGAAGACGAGGCAACCCGGGCGGCGCTGCTCGAGGATAGCCTGCCGCCAACCTCTCTGCCCTGACCGATACTTTCGTATGACTCCCATCGTCTCGCCCGGCAGCTTAACCTCCGACAGGATCGATCCTGGCTCCGCAGGCAGGGTGCGATTTGCAAATGGTGCAGGGTATCCAGTGCCGTTCGACCGACGAGGTGATCGACTCCGTGCCACGCTTCTCTTCGCTAGGCGGCCAGATCGGATCGCTGGTCCTCATCGGTGCGGTGGTGGCGGGAAGCGCCGCGGCTTTCGCCTATACGGGCGGGTTCCTCAGCCCCGAGCGGCTAACGCCGGGCAAGCTCGTCGGTGCTTTCGCGCCGCCCACCGGCCCGGCTCCCGGCCATCGGCGCAATCACGCCAAGGGCATCTGCTTCCTCGGCACCTTCGCGGCCAGCGGTGCGGGCTCGGCCCTGTCGACGGCGCAGGTCCTCGCCAAGGGGACTTACCCGGTCGTAGGTCGGTTCAATCTCGGCACCCCCAGCCCGACGACGCCGGACAGCGAGGTGCGGGTGCGCGGTCTCAGCGTCGAGATCACGCCGCCGCAGGGGCAGCAGTGGCGCTCAGCGATGATCTCGCCGCCGTTCTTCCCCGTCGCGACGCCGCAGGCCTTCTACGAGTTGCTGGTCGCCTCTGGCCGCAAGGACGATCCGAACGCGATGAAGGATTTCGCAGCCGCGCATCCCGAAATCGGCGCCTTTGGCGTCTGGGCCAAGAGCGCGCCTTACACGGCGAGCTATGCGGAAGACCGGTTCAACAGCCTCAACAGCTTCCTCTTCACCGATGCGTCGGGCGTCGACCATGCGGTGCGCTGGTCCTTCGTGCCGGCGGCTCCGGCCGAGAATCTCTCGATGGACGCCTTGAAGGGGCGCGGGCCGAATTATCTCGAGAGCGAGATCGCCCAGCGTGTCGCCGCACGGCCGCAGCTCTGGGAACTGATCGTCACCGTAGCCGATGCCGGCGATCCCACGGCCGATCCGAGCAAGGCCTGGCCGGAGGGGCGTCGCACGGTCGACGCCGGAACCTTGACGGTCGATCGGGTCGTGCCCGAGGCCGACGGACCCTGCCGCGAGATCAACTACGATCCGACCGTGCTGCCCGACGGCATGCGGACCTCCGACGATCCCTTCCCGGCGGCGCGTTCGGCCGCCTATTCGGTTTCCTTCAACCGCCGCACGGCCGAGGCCGCCGACTATCCTCGCGATGCCGAGGCGGGAGCCCAGCCATGAGCGACGCCCGGCGTTTCAAGCCGGTCCAGCGCGTCCTGCACTGGTCCATGGCTGTCGCCATCCTGGCGATGCTGTTCATAGGGGTCGGCATGGTGTCGACGATCCGGCCCGACTACCTGACCCTGGTATCGATCCACAAGCCGCTCGGCATCGCCATCCTTGTCCTGGCGCTGGTTCGCCTCGTCGTGCGGCTGCGTCTCGGCACCCCCGGCCTGCCGGCCGATCTGCCGGCGCCGATGAAGCTCGGCGCGGAGCTGTCGCATTACGCCCTCTACGGGCTGATGTTCGCCATGCCGCTGATCGGCTGGGGCATGCTGTCCGCGGCGGCGTATCCGGTCGAGATCCTTGGGGTGACGCTGCCCGCTATCCTGCCCCAGAACGACGGGCTACATTCGCTCCTGTGGAACGCTCACCGCCTGCTCGCCTTCGCGTTCTTCGCGCTCATTCTGCTCCACATTGCGGCCGGACTGTTCCACGCGCTCGTGCGTCGCGATGGGGTGTTCGAGGCCATGTCGCCGGTGCCGACGAGCGGTGGCGTGGTCGACCCCGCGGAGTGACGCGGGCCGCCGGGTCCCGGCCCGGCCGCACCCGAATTCAAACGCCGTCACATCGCGTGCGCGGCCAGCAGCTTCTCAATCTCGGGGATCGGGTGATGGGTGTAGTCCTTGGCGATCTCGCAGACCACGCGTTTCTGAGCCTCCGCGGACAGGTCCCGACGGATCTCGGCTAAGCATTTCGGTGGCGCCACGATCACGATTTCCTTGAAGCCATTGTCATGCGCGGCAGCATTGATGCGCTCCGCAACATGCGCGGCGAACCGGTCTTCCTCGATCTGGTGAAAATCGGTGCCGCCCATGCCGCCGGAGCGGGTACCGGTCGAGGAATGGTTGCGGCCGGGCGCATCCGTGCCCTGATCCCGGGTGGCGGGATTCACATGCTGTTCGACGTCGAGACGGCGCAGGTTGAGAAGTTCGTGGTCTCCCTCGTTGTGCAGGAACAGCGCCTTCTTGCCATCGCCGACCAGGACCCATGCGCCATAGTGAACCTTGAGCGTCGCCATCTCAGTGGCCTTTCTCGAGTTGGGCCAAGACGGCGCGCTGCTGGCTCGAGAGCCTGGACCGTGCCGTCCCTGCCGTTGCGGTAGAAGGCAACGGCGAGCGCAGGCGATTGTTCAGCCGGCCATGGCGGGGGCTTTCGGCGCCCCGACCGGCCCGGAGGCTGCATCGGACGCGCCGGGGACCAACTCGCACCATAGCACCCGTGCGGCATCGACCGGCCCGGGCATCTGCAGCCGGCCGGACGGCACGCGCGAGAAGCCGAAGCGGCGGTAGTAGGGTTCGTCGCCGACCAGCAGCACGAGGCGGTGACCGGCCTCGCGTGCCGAATCGAGCGATCGCGTCACCAGTCCTGCCGCGATGCCACGGCCGCGGAACGCGGGATCGACCGTGAGCGGCCCCAGCATCAGCGCCGGCGTTTCGCCGATGCCGAGCGGCGTCATGCGGTTGGCGCCGACCAGCAGCGTCGACACGCGAGCCACGAAGCAGAGGCTCCAATCGGGCTCGGCGATCTCGCGCAGCCGATAGGCGGTGCGGGCGAAGCGCCCCGGCCCGAAAGCCCGCTCGGCCAGCCGCTCGACGAGCGGGGCGTCGCTGGCGGTTTCCCGGACCACATGGACGGACAGGCTGAGAGAGGCTTCGGTCATGGTTCGCTTATACGCGCATCCTCCGACCCGTCGACCAGCATCGGCGTCCGCGACATCTCCGGGCCAGTCGGATTAACGTTAAACCGCAAAGGGCATTCGAGCTGCCAATCGTCCTGGGATAAAGGCTAGGCACCTGGGCACCAGCCATTGAGCCGCCATGCACGCCCGCCTTGAACCTCAGCAGCCAACAATACTGGACCGGACGGGCAGACCCACGCGCCGCGGTACCTTTGTGGCGACGTGCCTGCTGATCTCGTTGTTGCTGCTCATCAAGTATTACCCCCTGCGGCCGACGAATTTCGTTCTCAGCCAATATCTTTGGACGATGGAACTCGGCAACTTTCGCCGTTCTGTCCTGTCGACATTGGCTGGGCTGGCCTGGAACCACGACCCCGCCCGGTTCCTGCCCGTCGTCGATCTGATGTCGCTCATCGAGATGGCAGGTCTGGCGCTGGCCCTCGCCTGGGGCGCGGTACGGCTGGCAGGCCGTCCGGTACCGCGATTGGCGCTGCTGCTTGTCCTGTGCTCGGGTGCAGCATCCCATCTGGTGGCCACCCGGGGGTCTCAGGACGGATTCGCGGCTTTGGCCTTGATCGGCTTCGCGGCGGCGCTCGATCGGCGACTTGCGCTGGCGGCGGCGCTGCTCGGGGCCCTTGCGGTCTCGATCCACGAGGCCTCCATCGCCTACGTGGCGTCGTTGTGTGGGTTGCACCTGCTGCTGACCGGCGTCGGTACGAGAGAGAGCTGGCGCGAGACGGCCCGGCGCATCGGCTACCCCCAAATGCGACCCGTGCTGGCGGGAGGTGCGGCGGCGATTGCAATCCTTGTCGGGGTCATGACGGGAAGCCATCTGTCGCCGGGCGTCGTGGACGAGGTCTGCCGCACGCACGCCTGGATCGCCTCCGTCGGGAGCCTTGACGCGCTCCGGAGCCTGCAGTCCGAAACGCCGGCGCAGGATTGGGCCGGGAGCTGCGGGCTCCAGTTCAAGGCCTTCGACAGCACACTGGGCTTCTTTCTGCGCTCCGTGCCGGTCGGGGCGCTTTTCGCACCGGTCACGCTGCTGGCGGTCCTGCTGGCGATCAGAGCCCGACTGCCGGGTTGGCAGCGCTTCGGCATCGCGGCGAGTCTGCTGCTGCCGACGCTGCTGCCGCTGATCGCCACCGACGTCACGCGATTTTGGAGCTACACGAACCTGACCGCACTCTACGGCATCGTGCTCCTGCAGCCTCATCTGCAAGGCTTCGGCCGAGTCTCGGTTCGAGGTCTGTTCGGCGGCGTCCTGGCCCTCTGGGCGCTAGTGGCCATCGGAGTCGATCAGTGGCCCACGGGCTGGCCGCAGCCGCCGAGCGCCCTGCCGAGTGCCATCGCACAGCGTCTGCCGACCTTTCGGGATGTGCTCTGCTCTGCTTCGCAACAGGGCGCCTGTGCGCGGCCCATGACGAACTTCCATTGAACGTGGCGTCACCGACATCGTCCGTCGAAGAACCGTCGGCCGTCGGCGAGTCGAACGACCCCGCAGACCCCTTCAAACCGAAAGAGAAATCCTATGATCCAACCCGCAGCTCTTTCGGCATCGGCGATGAAGAAGCATACGGTCATGATGCTATACGTCTTCTTCGCGCTTCTCTCGACCGGCATTAATCTCGGAACGCAGCAGATCGCCATGATGCTGTTCGTTCAGTTCGCCGGGACATTGCCGCTTTCGCTTCTGGCCGGCACGGTGGCAGGCTTCGTGGCAAAGTACATCCTGGACAAGAACTTCATTTTCTTCGACCATTCGGTTGGCAGAAGCGAAGAAGTTCGCAAGGTGGCGCTCTATGGCTTCTTCAGCGTCTTCACGACCGTCCTGTTCTGGGCCGTAGAGATCGGTGCCTTCAGGCTGTTCGGCACGGTCGAAGCCAAATACACGGGCGCTGTTCTAGGCCTCGGCCTTGGCTACGCACTGAAGTTCATGCTCGATCGCCGCTTCACGTTCACGGGCGCGCAACGCTGAAGGGGTGCGACTTCACCAATGCGCCGACACGGCCTTGCCGTCGAGGATCTCGGCCAGCCGTAGGCGTGTCGCCGACGACGTCGATGCGGGCAGGCGGTCGACGGGGTAGAACTCGGCGCCAATGATCTCGAGATCCGCCTCGCGCTGCCCGAGAACCTCGAAGGTCCGGACCCGAAACACGGCCACATGGTCCCGACGCGACGCGTTCCGGTTATAGTATATACCGAAGAGCTCCGGCGTACCCGAGACCGTGATGGCGCACTCCTCCCGAACCTCACGCGCCATCGCGTCCCCGATCGTTTCCCCGGCCTCGACGGCGCCCCCCGGAAGGTGCCAGCCCGGCACGTAGGAATGGCGCACCAGGAACACTTCGGTGCCGTTCGGACCCTCGCGGAGCAAAACCGCACGGACTCCCAAGGTGAGAGGCCGGGTGAACCTGGCGCTGGCATGGATCAGCCGCGGCATTATCGTCTGCACGGCCGGCGGCAGCCTCACGCTCCATCCCATTCCGGTGTCCCCTCGGCATGTTTGCGGCGCGGATCCTGGACCATCGCGCTCCGGACGGCCAGAGCGGGCGATTGACGCCTTGACGTGCCGCCAGGGGCAAGCGACAGGGTGGCGGTGAGCTACCTTCTCGCCCATCTGTCCGACGCCCACATCGGCCCCTTGCCCCGTCCGCGCACGCGCGACCTCATGGGGAAGCGGCTCACCGGCTACGTCAACTGGGGTCGGCGCGGTCGCCTGCACGACATGGCAGTGCTGTCAGCCCTCGTCGACGATCTAAAAGCCCAGACGCCCGACCATGTCGCCATGACGGGCGACATTCTCAACCTCGGCCTGCCGAGCGAATTTCCCTTGGCTCGCGACTGGCTGGAGAGCCTCGGCCCGGCGGGGGACGTGAGCTTCGTCCCCGGCAATCACGACGCCTATGTACGCTCGTCGCTGCCGCATCTCGCCTCGACCTTCGCCCCCTGGGTCGTTGAAGCCGGCACGGTGGACGGCATGCCCTTCGCCTTCCCGTATCTGCGCCGGCGCGGCCCGCTGGCACTGATCGGCCTGACCTCTGCCATTCCGACGGCGCCATTGCTGGCCTCTGGGTCGCTCGGGCACGCGCAGCGCGATGGCTTCGCGCGGCTTCTCGCCGCCGCCGCCGCGGAAGGGCTCGTGCGTGTCGTTCTCATCCACCATCCGCCTCACGTCACCGGCGCGAAACGCGGGCGTGGCCTTCGCGACGCCGGAGCCTTCGAGAGCGTCATCGCCCGGCACGGCGCCGAACTCGTGATCCACGGCCACAACCATCGGACCTCGGTGGCCCATCTGCCGGGACCGCGCGGTCCGGTGCCGGTCGTGGGCGTCCCGTCCTGCTCGGCCGTGCCCGGCACCCATGGCCACCTTGCCGCCTATCACCTCTACCGCTTCGAGCCGCGCGACGGCGGCTTCGACGTCACGGCATCGCGTCGCGGCCTTCTCCTGGGCCGCGACGGCATCGACGACCTCGGGCCGCTGACGCTCTGACTATGGTTCGGCTCGCATTGGCCGCAGTTCGTCAGGCGAAGTCGAAATCCAGCGTCTCGAAGCGCGAGAGGGCGAGCCGCGTCCCCTTTGGGGCCAAGTCGCGGAGTTGAAGCACCATGGGCGAGGGACGCAACCGCTCAGGCAGCGATACGCCCGGGAGCGGCACAGCCTCGTTCAGACCCGCATAGACGAACAGCGGCCGACGATGATGACGACAGGCAGCCGAGACCAGCGCCGCGACGGCGCCCCGCGCGAGCCGCTTTCCCGGCCGCACGAAAAAACCGCACAGCATCGTGTGAGGCATGCGACCCTGCGTGCGCGGCGTCGAGACCAGAAGACCGTCGCGCCCGGCGTGGATGGCGTAGCGGGCACCCGGCTTCTGCAGCCGCGCCCAGAGCCGCGCGCCCGTCCACAGCAGACCGTCCCCCTGCCCGCCGCAATAGCCGTCGACGATCTCGCAGCCTCGTTCGGCGTCGAGATCCGCAACGTTCTGGCTCGTCACCCGGTGCCAGGGCCGCGGCAGCCCGGCGACGCCGACCCGGATGTCGAGCCTGGCGACTTCGGCCAGTTTCAGAAAGCGCATATTGACCCCGGCGGCCTTGCCGTTCGGCATGGCGAGGATGAAGCGGATCCCGTCCCGCTTGCAGGATTTCTGCACCGCTCCATAGAGTGCCGCTATGGAGGCCAGGGAGCGGTGGGCCTTGAGGATGAAGAGGTCGACGAGGGCGATGGCAGGCTCGCTCCGCCCCGCGGCGACGATCGACTGATGAACCAGGGCGACCTGGCCGACCTTGCGGCCGCCGCACCACAGCGCCAGCACGGTCGTGCCGTCGGTGAAAGCGGTTTCGTAAAGCCAGCGCAGGGTCTCGGGCCGGAAATGGCCCGGGGCGAACTCGAAACCCGCATCGGCCAGCACGGCGGTAGCCTCGTAATCGCGGTGGGTCTCCTGCCGGACCTCCACGTCGGCCGGCCGGCTCGCATCGACCTGCTGCGGCTCGGCGGCGCGGTTCGATGCTGGTGTCATGCGAAGCCCTCGTGATGCCCGGTCGCCGCGGATCCGGCCCATTTCGCAGGGTGACGGGGCAATGTTAAAATCCTGATGCCGTCGCTTCATCGGACCGATATCCATTGTCAGGCCGAGGGCGTCAGAGCCGGCACTTCTTGCGAAGGATGTAAGATCCTCGTGGGCCCGCTCAACGCCGCGAGAATGATGCCAAAGCAGACCAGGAGGGCCGGGCCCGCGAGCGACAGATCGGCCATCACGCCTCGGTTGACCAGCACGGTGCTCACGAGGTCCATAGTCCCGATCACGCCGACACCGATGAGGAGACCCACGAGGCCCGAGGCCGGGATCTGCCGCGCCAGTCCGGGCAGGGCCAATGCCAAGCCCGCGCCAAAGATCGTAAGGTCATAGTCGAAGAAATAGGGGCTGACGAAAGCGGTCGTCATCAGCATCACACCGGCGGCGGCCCGGGGGTCCGACGGCGTCTGTGGCGACCCGTCGCGGCCGAGCCGATGGGCCACCAGCATGGCAGCACCGACGACCGACACGGCGACGAGGCCGTGGATCGCCAGCGCCGGACGGGGCGGCAGTCCGAGGCTGAGGAGGCAAGCGTAGATCGAGGTCATGCGATGGAAGGGAAGCGTGCCGTCCTGCATCAATGTCGCGATCGCGGAGGTGCTCGCCAGAAAGGCCGGGACGGTGTCATGGCCCAGGATCAGTACGGCCGACCCCGTCAGCAGGACGGCCGTCACCGCGGCGAGACACAGGGCGCGCCAGTCCCGCAGCAAGGCGAAGAGCATCGGCAGCATCGTGGCCATCTGCGGCTTGAACGACAGGGCACCGGCCGCGAGTCCCGCCCAGGCACCCTGCCGCCGCAAGGCCAAGTCGGCCGCGAGACCGGCGAGGCCGGCCGTGAGGAAACCATTCTGCCCGATCCGGATGTCGATCAGGACGACGGGACTGAGGGACAGGACGGCAGGCCAGAACCACACGCCGGCCAGCCGCCGCATGACCAGAAGGTAGCCGGCCAAAGTCGCGACCGTGAAGAGCGGAAATGCGACCCCGACCGGAAGAAGCGCCAGCGGCGCCATGAGGATTCCGAAGAGCGGCGGGTAGACGAACGGCATGAAGACGTCCCTCCCACCCCCGAACGATCGCTGCAGGGCCTGCATGAACGGGAGGTCGTAGCTCTGGGCGAAGTGCCCGTGCCAAACCATCGTGCCGGCGAGGTAGAAGGGATGAAAGTCGACGATGTCCGGACGGGCAGGATCCGAACCCACCGAGCGGTTCGCCTCGACGGTCGCCACCAGTATGGCGATGGCGAAAAGCGTCGAAAGGGCGATGCGCGTCATGCGGCTGACGATCGGTGGAGAGACTTCTGTCGCACTCGAAGACGTTGCGGCGCGTTCGAGTGAATTCGCCTGAAGACGCCCTCTTTGCGTCATGCGGCGAAGCGCGTCTGCAAGGCCGGCGTCTCGACCCGCTGGAGGGGCTGATCGACCTCCTCGAAGAGGGGGGACCTGTGCAACCCTATGCGATGACCCAGGAGGGCACAGGATGTGCGCATCACACCGCCGCCATAGACGACGCTGCGCCTGAAGTTGATCGACGACGCCTCGGGAAAGTAGCGCGTCGGGCAGGAGATCTCCCCGATCCTGAAGCCGAAATGGATGGTCTGCGCCAGCATCTCGTTGTCGAAGACGAAATCGTCGGAGCAGCGGGACAACGGCAGCCGTTCGAGAACCGGCCTGCTCCAGGCGCGGTAGCCACTATGATATTCGGACAGCTTCTGCCCCGTCATACAATTCTGCACCGCCGTGAGTCCCCGGTTGGCGATGTACTTGTACAACGGCATTCCGCCCGTCAGGGCTCCACCGCCGAGGATCCGCGACGCCAGGATCACGTCATATTCGTCGGAGGCGATCATGGACGCCATGGCGGTGACGAGTTTCGGCGAATATTGATAATCGGGATGCAGCATGACCACGATATCGGCGCCACGTTCCAGCGCGGCCGCGTAGCAGGTCTTCTGGTTGCCGCCATAGCCGCGATTGTGGTCATGCTCGATCGTGAAGATTCCCAGACGCCTGGCGAGTTCGACGGTCTGGTCCGAACTCGCGTCGTCGGTCAGGATGACGTCGTCGACGATATCATGGGGAATCTCGTCGAAGGTCCGCTGCAGGGTCTTCTGCGCGTTGTAGGCGGGAAGGACGACGGCGACCTTGCGACCGTGCAGCATCTGGCAACCTCCTCGCGAGATGGTGCGCCCAGGGCAGGCGCGGGACCATGCCCGGCCTGCCGCGTCGTCACGCGCTGCGACGCTCCGCGATCCGAGCGCTCGCCGCAGAGGTTGCGCGTCCGAGTGAAAAAGATCGGTTAAAGCGCCGCTGCTGATTTGCCAGAGCCGCGTAACTTGTCGGCTCTCACCAGGCCGCCATGCGCCCGTGGGCCAGATGGAACCCGAGCCAGACCAGGGCGCCCAAGGTCGCCAGGCCGAGTCCATCCACGGCGAAGCGCAACGCGGCGAAGACCACCTGCGACGGCCGCCGCCGGATCGGCACTTCGGCGGGTTCCGCAACGGGCTCGACGGCCGAGGGTGCCGCGGAGGTCGGAAGGTCTCGGCCGAGCGAGGCGAGCAATTGCTCGCGCTCGACCAGTCGCCGCGCGATATAGGCTGTGACGGCGCCCACCATGGCGGCGACACCCTCGCCCTCGTGCAACACGGCGCGGACGTGACGGCGGTCTTGCACCAGGCGGTAGGTGCGCCGGTCGCGGGCCATCTCGACGAAGGCCACCATGTCGATGAAGAGGCGCGGATGCTCGCCCGGCACCAGCCCGGCATCGAAGAGGTCGATGTCGGGCGGTACCTGGGCCAGCACCGGCTCGATCATCTCGCGCAACAGTTCGAGCCGCGCCAGTTCGGCGTCGCGCAGGTCGCCGAGCGCCTGGGCTCGGTCGGCCACCTCGACCCGCGCCGCCCGGATCGCCGCCGTCAGGCTCGCGGTGCGGACCTGTCGTTCCGCCGGCTCCCCCATCCGCTCCCGCGCGTCGGGCACTTCACCCATGCCGTTCCCCCGACCCTCCCCTCGATGACTAGCAAGTTCGGGTGCACTGGTCCAATTCGGGACAGAGCAACAGGATGGACCGGCGCTCGATCCAGTCCGCCTCATCCGCTCGACTGCGCGGTCTCCAAAGTGGGTGGAGAGCGGTCCGGCCGCTTCGAGGGTGCGATCTACCAAAAGTGTCATTGGGGTCGGGTCTTGGTCACAGCTCAGCCCCGCGCGATCTCGATCTTGGCTGCAGGCACCGAAGCGGGCTCGACGGCTAGTCCCGGAGCAGCCGCGGTCTGTTTGGATAACTTGAACACCATGCAAGGTGGGCTAGATTCAGCAATCATTGATGAACACGTAAAAGTGCGGTTCGAAGAAATTTGAGATTTAGATCTTTAATCCTAGTTTGAGAGAAGACGAAAATGCGTGACAAAAAGACGTTCCAGCCCTTGTGTTTCCGGGTATGATGTCCTTTCACGCATTCGTGCAATCACGGGGGTCAGCCTGATTAAAGCGATCGCTACCGCCATATGGCTCATCGTGCCGAGCATGTGCTTTACGCGACGCTCTCCCTGATGCGCTTGTCGGATGATCGCATTGTCAACGCGCTCGCGTCGACGTCCTACGCAGTGCTGGTCACGGACGCGACGCAGCCAGGCAGTCTTGTTGTCTACGCCAATTCGGCGTTCAGCGCCCTGAGTGGCTATAGCCTCGAAGAGGTAATCGGGCGCGACTTCCAATTCCTTGATGGACACGGCTCGGATCCGATAGTTCGTGGGCAGATTCGAGCCGCGGTGGCTTCCGGGCAGGCGATTCGCCGCGAAATCCTCAATTACCGCAAGGACGGCACGCCCTTCTGGAGCGACCTCGCCATCGACCCAATTTGTGATCCGGCGGGACGGCTGACGGGCTTCATCTGTATGCAGTCCCACAAGGAAACGATCGACCGAGCCGACAGGGAGAAGGCGGAAGCGGCAACGAAGCTAGCCGGGATCGCCGATCATATTCCCGGCTACATTTTCCAGCGCGTCATGCGAACGGATGGGTCGATCGAGGTTCTCTACTGCAGCCCCTCGATCTTTAAATTGTTGGGTGTAGAGGGGGTCGAGGCGTCGCGGAGCTTCTACGAATACATCCATCCCGACGATCGTGATGCCGTAACGGCCGCTATTAGACGCTCGGCGGCTGATCTTTCGGTCTTCCGAGAGGAATTCAGGCTTGTTTCGGCCGGTGGCGTTGCACACTGGGTAAGGTGCGAAGCGCCCTCGCCAAGGCGCATGGCGAACGGTGATATTGTGTGGGACGGTCTCGCGCTGGAGATCGGAGCCGAGAAGCGGTGGGAAAGCGAGATCGCCAGCCAGGCGCTGCGCGATCCCTTGACGGGTCTCCTGACCCGCGCCGCTTGGCTTCGAGCCTTAGTCCTGAACCTGAACGCCGACCACGGCGAGCCGATCCGATGCGGTATGGCGTTTATCGACATCCGAGACTTTCGCGACCTCAATCATAGGCTCGGCCCGGCGGCAGCAGACGACATCCTGCGCGATCTAGGGCGCAGGCTCGCCGGAGTTGCGGCGTCGGTGGCCGGCGTCGCGGGGCGCCTCGGCGGTGACGAGTTCGCGATCCTGCTACCGGACTGCCCTGGCCTAGACGCGTTGTCGTTGCTCGGTCTCGCCGCTCGCGAGGCGCTTGCCCCGCCTATGTTGGTCGGCGCGCGTCCTATCACCATCGAGACCTCCATCGGGCTTGCCCAGCATCAAAGGGGGGAGCAGGGCGAGACAGGGGCAGACGACCCGGCCGGCGAACTGGTCGTGCAAGCCGAATTGGCGCTCCGCTGGGCCAAGCAGAACGGCGGGAACGCTACGGCCCTCTATTCGCGCGAGCGCGACGATCGGTTCCAGAACCGCACCCTCCTGGCCCAATCGCTCGAACACGCGATCGCCAACGACGAACTCGAGTTGCACTACCAGCCGCTCGTCGATCTCGCGTCCGGTCGCATCGTCTCAGCCGAGGCCCTGGTGCGATGGCGGCATCCGACGCTCGGGATGCAGCGTCCAGACCTGTTCATTCCGCTTGCCGAGACGTCGGGCCTGATCGGGCCGCTCGGCCGTTGGGTGCTCGAACGTGCTCTGCGCCAACGCGGGCAATGGCAGGACCAGGGATTGGCCCCGCCTCCGATTGCCATCAACGTCTCGGGCCTGCAGCTGCTCGACCCGGGCTTCGCCGCCATGGTCGAACAATCGTTGCGAAACACGGGTACCGAAGCAACGGGGTTCGAACTCGAGCTCACTGAAGGGCTACTGATCGAGCCGTCGCCGCAGATCATGACGGCGCTGACCGCCCTGCGGGCCATGGGCTTCACCATCGCGATCGACGATTTCGGCAGCGGTCACGCCAGCTTCCGCTACCTTCGCGACTTCCCGGTCGACAAGCTCAAGATCGACCAGATCTTCGTGCGTAAGCTCGTCGTGGGATCGACCGACGCGATGATCATCCGCGCCGTCATCTCGCTGGCGCGTAGCATGGAGATTGGCTTCGTGGCGGAGGGGATCGAAACGGACATGCAGCGCGAATTCCTCGAGCGCGAGGGATGCCGGATCGGGCAGGGATATCTGTTCAGTATGCCGCTCGTCGCAGAGGACTTCGCCTGGTTGCTGGCGAACGACGTGCGCCTCCCGCGGCGCGCGCCCGAAGGTCCAGGAGCGGAATGAGACATGGACGTGCTTGACATCAACGCCAGGTCACCGACGGCCGATCCGGCACAGCCGAAGCACGGCCGGCCGATCGCCAAGGTGCTCACCGGGATCGAGGGCTTCGACGCCATCAGCGGTGGAGGGCTGCCGAAGGGCAGGCTGACGGCGATCGTCGGAGCGCCGGGGGCGGGCAAGACCGTGTTCGCGCTGCAGACCCTGGTCAACCGCCTTGCCCACCTCGGCGAGCCCTGTATCTTTGTCACCTTCGAAGAGACGGTCGCTCGGATCCGCAGCAACGTCGGATCCTTCGACTGGCCTTCGGACGCGCTCGACCCAGACCGGTTCTTCTTCGTCGACGCGCGGGTTCCGGAAGACGCGGTGATCACGGGCGCGTTCGATCTCAAGGGGCTGCTCGCCGGCCTCTCGGCGCTGCAGGCCGAGATCGGGGCCCGCAACATCGTCTTCGACGGGATCGACATGCTGCTCAGCAGCCTGCACGACGAAAGGCTGGAGCGGCAGGAGCTGCTGCAGCTCGACTCCTGGATCCGGCGCACGGAGATGTCGGCGATCGTCACGGTCAAGACCTTCGGGGCCGGCGACCGCGATCAGGTCCGGAGCGATTTCCTGCAATATATGACGGATTGCCTGGTCGTTCTCGCGTCGACCGTCACGGCGAGCGGAGCCTCGCGAACCATTCGCATCGGCAAGTATCGCGGTTCCGGGTTTGCCGGCAATCCGATCCCGGTCGTGATCGGCCCATCGGGGATCGACGTCATTGCGGTCAGAGGCGAGCGGATCGGTTATCCAACCTTCACCGACCGTGTGTCCTCCGGCGTCGCGCGGCTCGATGCCCTTCTCAACGGAGGATATCTGCGCGGCAGCAGCACCTTGATCTCGGGCTCGCCCGGCACATCGAAGACAAGTCTCGGCGTGAGCTTCGCGGCGGCGGCCTGCGCGCGGGGCGATTCGGCGTTGCTGGTCAGCTTCGACGAAAGCGCCGAGCAACTGGCCGCCAACATGACGTCGATCGGCATCGACCTTACATCTTACGTGAAGGCCGGGCTTCTCACGGTGACGTCTCTGGTCGCGGCGGGCCGCAGCCCCGAAGAGCATTTCATCGAGATCCGCAATATCCTGACGTCCAAGAAGCCGGACTGCCTCGTGATCGATCCGATCTCCGCGCTGCTGCGGCCGGATTATCCCTTTTCGGCGATGATCTGCGAAGCCTTGCTCAACTTGGCGAAGCTCTTGGGCATCACGGCGGTCTGCACATCCCTGCTGGATCAGGTCAGCGGCGCCATCGAGCTCTCGGCAAGCCAAGTGTCGACGATCGCCGACACGTGGCTGCACGTGTCCTACGTGGCGCGGGACGGCGAACGCAATCGCGCCCTGACGATCATCAAATCGCGCGGAACGGGCCATTCCAACCAGGTGCGCGAAATCGTTCTCGGCAGGTCGGGGATCGACCTCGTCGACGTCTACGTGGCCGAGGGCGAAGTGCTGATGGGCAGTGCCCGCGCCCAGAAGGAGGCAGAAGCCGAGCGCCTCAAGGTGCTCGACGGCATCGCGGCGGAACGACTGCAACTCACCCTCGAGCGTGAATTGTCCGAGGCCCGCGCACAGGTTCAGGCGGCGACCCTGGAACTCGGCTGGAAGCAGCGCCAGGCCGATCTGGCCGAAATGGCGGAGAAGAGCCGCCTCGAAGTCGGCCGCGTATCGGCGATCGAACGGCTCGATCTCAGGCGTGCCCGGGACGACGGCCCCGCTGCCGAGGCGGACACCCCATCCTTAGCGGGAAGGGATCACTGACGTGGCACTGCTCGACACTCCTCCCGCCGACGAGGTCAGAGTCCGCTTACGCCTCTATATTGCGCGATCGACCCCCAACTCGGTCCGCGCCGAACTCAACCTCTCCGCCGTGCTGGACGGGTTCAGGGACAGGCTCGATCTCGAGATCGTCGACGTCTTTGCGCAGCCCAAGCGCGCCATCACGGATGGTGTCGTGGCGACCCCGACCTTGATCGGCTTGGCGGCCGACCGGCGGATCGTGCTGATGGGCGACCTAGCGGATCTGACCCAGGTGCGTGGCGCCCTCGAGGGTTTATTGGAAGAATTGCCCTATGAGGCGTAAAGATTTGCACTCACACTCTGGGTATCCTCCACCACGCGATACCCTTGTCGCTTTGTAAATGGCTAGCTCGGCCCAGATCGGAGACGTGCGAGATGGCTTTCCTGCAGGCGCTGGACATCCTCGAAAGTGTCGAGCAGGGCCTACGCCTCTTCGGTTGGCAAGCCGGAGGGGCCTAGTTGGGCTGTTAAAGCGCGTTGTCGATTGTCGAAGCCTGCTGCTTTCGGCCGATCGGATTGCACGGCTAAGCCGTGCCCGACCCGCCGACACGAGACAATGGTCAGCTTTCGAGAAGCCCCCTTATCTCGGCAGGTGATCGATAACGTGATTTCGACGTCTGGTTTCGCCGGCCTGCGGCCGTTCGATCTGAATGGTAACCATGATGGGGCGACAAACGCTGCGCATCTTGCGGTGCAGTCCGAGGTCTGATCTCCGATCACAGCGATCTTCATACCGTTGCTGCGTGTCATTAACGCGTGTGTCGTAGCGTCCCCGGACGTCGCGATAACCGCCTGCGACGACAGACAATGGGCCTATACACAATGAGTGCAACGGTCCGGCCGTCCCTAGCTCTGAACCACGACTTCGTCGCCCTTGCGTTCGAGGCAAGCGGCGACTGCATCAAGATGTTAGCGCTCGATGGTACCCTGCTTCTTTTAAATGCTGGCGGGGCAGCGGAGATGGGGTTCGAGAACGCGGACGCCCCAGTCGGTCAGAACTGGGTCGAGTTCTGGCAGGGCGAGGAACGCGAGGAGGCTCGTGCGGCCCTTTCCGCCGCGGCGAGCGGTCATCCAACCACCTTCAGAGGTTACCTATCCACAGTGGCGGGTCAGCCGAGATGGTGGGAGAGCACGGTGACGTTGCTGCCCGACGCGCCTGGAAAGCCCTCGCGACTGTGTGTCATCTCTCGCGACGTGACGCGACAGCGCGAGGCTGAACGCGCCAACCGGCGGTCCGAAAACCTCTATAAAGTCCTGATCGAATCGACGTCCCAGATCGTATGGCAACGCGACCTCGAGACGGGTCGATGCGACAGCCGCGGCTGGACCGAGTTCACGGGGTGCCCGCTAAACCCACATGATCTTTTGGCTTGGCTAGAGGCGGTCCATCCCGATGACCGCGAAAGAGCACAACAGGCTGAACTCGACGACAGGGCAGATGAACGAAGGATTACGGTCGAATACCGTCTTCGATCCAAGGCAGGCGGTTGGCGTTGGGTCGAAGATCACGCCGTGCCCGTCTCCGGCGACGATGGTGCAATGATCGGCTGGGTCGGGGTGATAACCGACATCCACGACCGAAAGCTGGTAGAGCAGAAATTGCGCGACGAGGGCACGATGCTGCGGCTCGCCCTCGAGTCTGCGGCGCTCGGCACTTGGGAGATCGACCTGCAAACGGGAGGGTGCGCTCTGTCCACAGAAGCGCGGGTCATGCTTGGGCTGGACGTCGACGTTGATCATAGCATCGCCAATGTCTTGCATCCGGAAGACCGGGATGCCGTCGTTGAAAAGTTCCGCCGGAACCTGGCTGAAGAAGCCGGGATGTCTTTGACGAAGTTCAGGATTGTTCGCCCGGATACCGGCGAGACACGCTGGGTAGCGTCGAGGGCCAGAGCCGTGCTCGACGACGCGGGGCGAGCAATTCGCCGCGTAGGCACCTTTGAAGACTACACGGTTCGCAAGCAAACGAGCGACGCATTGCGTTTGACACTGCGCCGATACCAAGCGCTGCTCGATGCCACCTCGGTCATCGTCTGGCATTCTGACGCCACTCAGCAGAGATGCGAGCGCCAGGGCTGGGCAAAGTTCACCGGCTGCTGCACCGCAGACGTTGGCGACGACTGGATTGATGCCGTGCATCCTGCCGATCGGGAGGGCGTGCGTGCGAAGCGTGGTCAGGCTCTCGTAGCAGGCGAGAGCTATCGGCATGAGTATAGACTGTGTCACGTCGACAGCGGCCATCGCTGGATCGCCGATGACGTCGTGCCACTTTTCGCCGATGACGGTGTCGTGGACGGTTGGGTCGGGGTCATATCGGATATTCATGACCGCCGTACCGCGGCACAGGCCCTTCGCGCGAGCGAGAGGAGACTGCGGCTTGCCAGCGAGGTGGCAGGGCTTGGCACCTACGACGTCAACCTGCTGACCGGGCAGCGGGAATGGTCGCCCGAAATGTACGATCTGCTTCGGCTTCCTCGGAACACCGTTCCCGACCGAAAGCTGTTCATAGACGCGGTACACGTCGAAGATCGTTCGCAGTTGCTGGACGACTGGCAAATCACGCAACAGTTCTCCGACGGCTTGCGGGTCAACATCTTCCGGCTCGAGTTCGAGGCGGGCGAGGTGCGCTGGATGGAGGATCGCGAGAGGCTCTTCCTCGATGAAGAGGGCCGTCCGATCCGTCGTGTCGGCACGATGCAAGACGTGACGGAACGCAAGCGGGTCGAACAAGAACTGTGGCTCGCAGCCCATGCCGACCCGCTAACGGGTTTGGCTAACCGCACGTTGTTTCAAGCGCGCGTTGATGAAGCTGTGGCGCAGGCCGGCCTTCAAGGGACGGAGGTCTACGTCCTGATCGTCGACGTGGATCGCTTTAAGGAGATCAACGACTCTCTAGGGCACGACGCCGGGGATGCCGTGCTACGCGCGATGGCAAGTAGGCTTCGATGTTGCTGCCCGTCACACGCCACCGTGGCGCGCCTGGGAGGCGACGAATTTGGTGTGGTCATCTCCGGCGATCAGCAGAACGAAGCGTTCGACGCCGTCGGCGAGGACATCCTTGTGGCCCTTCGCCAGCCGATGATGCACGACGGGAGGGAGATCGAGGGCTCGGTCAGCGTCGGTTGGTCTGCTTACCCGCGTCATGACGCCAACGTCACGATGTTGCTTAAAAATGCCGACGTGGCGCTTTACGCTGCGAAAAAGGCAGGCCGCAACCGCGTAGCATCGTTCGATCCTACCATGCGCGACGACTTCGACAGCCGGGTGCGCGTGCTCCGTTCAGCCAAGGATGCCCTCAACCGAGATGCGGTGCTCCCGTTCTATCAACCCAAGGTCTCGCTAGTGACTGGAAGGGTGGTCGGATTCGAAGCCCTTCTGCGATGGACTGATGCGTCGGGCCTGCGTCCCCCATCGGACTTGCAGCATGCATTCGCCGACCCCGACCTGGCCTGTCGTCTCGGTTCGCGAATGTTGCGCCGCGTTACAACGGACATGCGCGCATGGACGGATCTGGGCGTGCTCTTCGGACATGTCGCGTTGAATGCAGGGGCGCCCGAACTCCATCGCCCCGACTTCGCGGAAGGTGTCCTCAAAGCGCTGGCCGACTCGGGGCTGCGCACCGACCAACTCGAGATAGAGGTGACCGAAGGCGTTCTGCTCGATGACGCGACGGTTGCGGTGACCAGGGCCTTGAAGGCCCTCACCGAAGCCGGGGTATCCGTATCTCTCGACGACTTCGGGACGGGCTACGCGTCGCTGTCTCACCTCAAGCGGTTCCCAGTATCGTGGCTTAAAATCGACCGCTCGTTTGTCTCCAACATGGAAACCGACGAAGACGCCCAGGTGATCGTCAGAGCCGTGGTCGGTCTCGCTCATAACTTGATGCTTAAGACCGTAGCCGAAGGCATCGAGACACGGTCGCAACTGGATTTCCTGACCGACATTGGGTGCGAGCTTGCCCAAGGTTATCTCCTCGCCAAGCCAATGGCCGCCGCGGACGTTCCAAGCTTTCTTGAAGGTTGGAGTGGGCTCGCCAAACTCGGGCTATCACAATCCGATGCGACCATGGGCGTGGCAGAGACTGCATGACGCCCTAGAGCTGTTGCCCTTCGGACTGCATCGGCCGGAGTAGCGGCTGAGGTGGCGTTGCGATTCCATGGTGATCGGATCACGGAGGAGCACCATGGCCCGAGCCCTGTCTTTGGACCTGCGCGAGCGGGTGATTGCCGCCAATGAGGCGGGCGCCTCGTGGGGACGAGCAGCGGAGCGGTTCGGCATCGCTAGGGCCAGCGCGATCCGTTGGCACGCCCGGTACCGGACCGAGGGTGAGATCGCGGCCAAGCCGATGGGCGTCACCGGCATTTGCATGGGACCGAAGCGCATCCGGCGCTGATCCTGCAGGCTACGAGGCACGTACGCAGATCTATCTGCGCGAGGCGCGGGGCGTGCTGGAGGAGAGCGTGGTCGCCGACCCGCGCCCCGGAACGTCCGCTCTTGGGCATGCGGCGGTCGGCGCCAAACGGCGTGGTTGGGTCGACTCCGGTCGGTATTGCCGGGTCAAAGAGCATTCAGGGCGACGCCACCACCGAAGCCTCGACCCTGCATCGGCCAGGTGTCTGACAACCGATAGCCGGCCGGGAAGGGGTCGGCGGGGTCGATCATCAGCTGCTGGGTGCCGATGATCCAGGCGCGCCCCGAGATGATCGGGCTGACGGCGGGACGACCGCCGACCTCGGTCTCGGCGGCGAGGCGGCAGTGGAACTCGGTGTCGAGGAGCGAGGTTCCGACGAAGCGATCGCCGACCTTCATCTCCCCCCGCGCGTGAAGCACCGCCATTCGGGCGGAGCAGCCGGTGCCGCACGGAGAACGGTCGATCTTGCCCGGGCGGATCGCGACGGCGTTCCTTCCCCAGAACACCCCGTCCTTCTCGACCAAGGGATCCGTCACCTGGCAGAAGGAGATGTGCGTCCAGTCGTTCGCAGGGTGCGAGAACCCGAGCTGCTGGTTGGCGGCTTCCGTCACCTTGACGCCGATACGGGCGATGTCCCGGGCCTGATCAGGGACGAGCTCCAGCCCGAGCGCTTTGGCGTCGACGAGAACGAAACTGTCGCCGCCGTAGGCCGTGTCGACCGTGATCGTGCCGATGCCGGCGACCTCGATCGTGGCGCCGAGCCTGTCGGCAAAGGACGGCACGTTGCGGACGTGGATGCGTTCCGCCTTGCCGCCGCGACACTCCGCTTCGACCTCGACCAGACCTCCGGGCGCTTCGAGCACCATTTGGGTCACGGGCTCCTCGATCGGGACGATGCCGGTGTCGAGGAGCACGGTCGCCACGCATATGGAGTTCGAGCCCGACATGGGCGGCGTATCGGCCGGCTCCATGATGATCCAGCCCATCTGGGCCCGAGGATCCTTCGGCGGCACGAGAAGATTCACGTGCCGGAAGACGCCGCCGCGCGGTTCGTTGAGGACGAAGTTCCGCAACGCATTGTCGGCCGCGATCCAGCGGGCCTGCTCCCATATCGTCGCCCCGGGCGGAGGCGCCACGCCGCCGACGATGACGTCGCCGACCTCTCCTTCGGCGTGGCAGGTGACGACGTGAACGACCTTGGACGTGCGCATGTCTTCGACTCTCGTCAGGTGGTTGGAACGCCGCCGTCCGTCCTCAGAGCAGCGTCTTGGCGAGCATCATATGCACGCCCTTGTTGCCGTCGACCGTCTGCGTGACGCGCAGGTCGCCGGCGAGCGAGCAGAGCATGTAGGCCTGGTTGCGGGTCAGCGCGGTGCGGCGGCAGACGTGATCCACCATCTCGCGCACCGCCTGCTTGGCGGCGTCGTCGAGATCCTCGTCGAGGCCGATCGACATGAGATGCGTCGGCGTTTCGGCGAAAGGTCGTGCGACGGGAAAATCCTTGCGGACCGTCAGGCGGAACGTGCCGGTGACGCCCGTCTCGAGCGCCGTGATGCAGACCTCGCCGTCGCCCTGCACGCCGTGACCGTCGCCGGCCGAGAACAAAGCCCCGGGGGCGAAGACCGGCAGGTAGAGCGTCGTGCCGGCCTTCAGTTCCTTGTTGTCCATGTTGCCCCCGAAAGCGCGGGGCACCGACGAACCGCAGCGGCCCCAGGCGGGCGGGGGCGCCACCGCCATGATGCCGAAGAAGGGATCGAGCGGGATCTCGGTTCCCCAGGGCATGACGCAGAGCTGCCGGGCGTGGTCGACCTCGGGATGGATCGTCTCGTAGTCGGTGAATTCGTCGGGCAGGGTGCCGAGCAGCGGCAGGATCGACACGAAGCCCCAGTCCTGGCTCACCGTCACGTCGAGGATGTCGACCTGCAGCGTGTCGCCGGGCTCGGCGCCCTCGACGAAGACCGGGCCCGTCATGAAATGCGGGCCCAGGCCCTGCACCATGCCGTCGAGTGCGGCCTTGTAGGCAGGAGGAACGCGGGCCGGATCGGGATGCAGGCTCGCCTTGCCGCCGGCCGGGAAGGAGCCCAGCGCGACCGTATCGCCCGAGGCGACGCGCAGTACGGGCGGGATTGCGGCGTCGAGCGTGCCCCAGACCATGTGGTCGTGGGTGACGGGAATGTCGTGGTGGGCAGACATGGCTGTGTCCTCCGGTGGTGTGGTCCCTCTCCCGTGGAACGGGAGAAGGGGGCATCTTCTATCGCCCTGCGGCGTAGCCCTGCATGCCGCGGGGGTTGGCGGCGGCGCGCAGGAGGCCGTCGGGATCGCGTGAGGCCGCTACGAGGCGCCCTTCCGACCAGGCGTCTCCGACCTCCACGTCGTGGCCGCGGCGGCGGAGTTCCGCCACCGTGGCGTCGGGCAGGCGGCTCTCGACGACGAGGCGGTTCGGGCGGGATTGCCGGGGCCAGAAGGACGAGGGGAAATGTTCCGAATGCCAGGCCGGCGCGTCGATCGCCTCCTGCAGGTTCATCCCGGCATGGACGTGGCGCAGGAAGAACTGCGGGATCCACTGGTCCTGCTGATCGCCGCCGGGCGTGCCCCAGGCGAGGTAGGGCTTGCCGTCGCGCAACGCCATCGTGGGACTCAGCGTCGTGCGGGGCCGACGGCCGGGCGCAAGGCTCGAGGGGCGCCCCTCCTCGAGCCAGAACATCTGGGCCCGGGTGCCGAGACCGAAGCCGAGCGAGGGGATCACGGGGGAGGATTGCAGCCAGCCGCCGGACGGCGTCGCCGCCACCATGTTGCCGTCGCGGTCGATGATGTCGAAATGGACCGTGTCGCCCTTGAAGGTTCCGAGCCGCCCGACCGTCGGTTCCCCGGCGCCCGACGATCCGACCGCGACACGACCTGCGTCCGTGCTGCGGGCGTCGACGGCGGCGCCATAGCCCGGGATGGTGCCGGGGCGCAGCGCCGTCGAGGCCGTGTCGCCGATGAGCTTGCGGCGCTCGGCATTGTAGGCCTCCGACAGCAGGGTCTCGCCCGGCACCGCGACGTGGTCGGGGTCGCCGTAGAAGGCCTCGCGGTCGGCGAAGGCCAGTTTCGAGGCTTCGACGACGAGATGGATGAAGTCGGGCCCGGTCGGGTCGAGCCGGTCGAGGTCGAAGCCGCGGAGCAGGGCGAGCTGCTGGAGCGCCACCGGCCCCTGCGACCAGAAGCCGGCCTTCAGCACCCGGTAGCGTCCGTAATCGAGCCCGATCGGCGCCTCGATGCTGGCCTCCCAGCGCGCCATGTCCTGGCCGGTCAGCACGCCGCGGTTGGCGCGTCCCGTGACATCCATGACCTCCTGCCGGCGGCAGAAATCGTCGATGGCCTCGGCGACAAAGCCTTCCGACCAAGCACGGCGTGCCGCCGCGATGCGCTTCTCGCGGTTTCCCGAGGCGGAGTCAGATTCGCGGCAGATCCGGTCAAAGGTGTCGGCGAGGCCGGGGTTGCGGAACAGCGTGCCGGGAACGGGGACTTCGCCGCCCGGCAGGTAGACGGCGGCCGAGGTGGTCCAATGCTCCCGGAACAGGTCGGCCACGGTGGCGATGGTGGCGGAGGCACGTTCCACGATCGGATGGCCGTGGCGGGCGTAATGGATGGCGGGGGCGAGCACGTCGCGCGGGCTCATCGTGCCGTGGCGTTCCAGCATCAGCATCAGGGCGTCGAAGGTGCCCGGCACGCAAGCCGCCAGCAGGCCGGTGCCGGGCACGAGGTCGAGGCCGAGCGCTCGGCAATGCGCGATGGTGAGGCCGGCGGGCGCCGGGCCCTGACCGCAGATCACCTCGGTGCCGTCGGCTCCGGCGGCGTGCAGGATGATGGGAGCATCGCCGGCGGGGCCGTTGAGGTGAGGCTCGACCACCTGCAGCGTGAAGGCGGCCGCGCAGCCGGCGTCGAAGGCATTGCCGCCCCGCTCCAGGATCGACATGCCGACGGCGGTCGCGATCCAATGCGTCGTCGTCACCACCCCGAACGTGCCCTGGATCTCGGGGCGGGTGGTGAAGCGGCCGGGGTTGATGTTGCTCATGGGTTTCGGCTCGTTAAGAGAGACGGAAGCTGTGGCGCTGGGCGAGAAGCATCGCTCGTGGTGTGGGGCGACACGGATGTGCTATGATCCATCCTATGGCGTCCATCGGACCACAGATGCTGTCAGGCGCGACGGAACGGGAAGAACCCGCGCCGGATAAAGCCGCCGAGCCCTCGATCTGGGACACGCTCGACGATGACGATCGTGCCTCACTCATGCGCGCCCTCGCGCGATCCCGCGCCGGGATCTTCGCTAGCGATGAAGAGGTCGAGGCGGCCTTCACCACTTTCGGCCCGTGAAGGTCAAATTCGATCCGGAAGTGGTCGCAGATTCGGCGAGGATCGGCCTTCGGTATCGCGCTCTGAATGCCCAGGCAACGCTCAATATAAGGGCAGACATCAGGGCCACGATCTATCGCGTCGCCTCGAACCCGCTCTCCTATGCGCTGATCGGGCAAGAAGACATTAGGCGAGCTGTGACACGAGTCTGTACCTATCTGGTCTATTTTCGAATCGAAGATGACGAATCGATCATCGTGCTGTGTGTCAGGCGTGGCGCGCAAAGACCGAGGTTCCCCGCAAGCGGTGATTGAAATGTGAAGGGGCTGGGCCGGACACAGCATTTCCGCCGCCCTCCGCATCTCTCACCCCTCCCTTGGGTCGAGGGCGTCGCGCAGACCGTCGCCGAGGAGGTTGAAGCCCAGCACGGCGGCGAAGATGGCGGCACCCGGCGAGATCGACATCCACGGCGCCTGGTCGAGGAAGTTCTTGGCGGTGTTGAGCATCGAGCCCCAGGAGGGGGCCGGCGGCTGCTGGCCGAGGCCGAGGAAGCTGAGGCTCGCTTCCGCGATGATGGCACCCGCGATGGCCAGCGTGGCCTGCACGACGATCGGCGCCAGCGCGTTCGGCAGGATGTAGCGCAGAATGATCCAGCGGTCCGGCAGGCCGATGGCGCGAGCACCCTCGATATAATCCTCGGCCTTGACGGCCAGCACCTGGCCGCGGGTCAGCCGGGCGAAGATCGGCATGGCGGAGAGTCCGATGGCGATCATGGCATTGCCGAGGCTCGGGCCCAGGAAGGCGCCGAGCGCGATGGCCAGGACCAGGAACGGGCAGGAGAGAAGAGCCTCGACGACCCGTGACAGGACGGCGTCGATCCAACCGCCGAAATAGCCCGACACGAGGCCGATCGGCACCCCGATGCCGAGCGCGATGGCGACCGAGATGCAGCCGGCCAGCAGCGAGGCCCGCGCCCCGAAGATCATGCGGGCGGTGATGTCGCGGCCGAGGTCGTCGGTGCCGAGCCAATGCAGCGCCGAGGGCGCCTTGCGGATCAGCAGGAAATTGGTCTTCAGCGGGTCGAAAGGCGCGAGTTCCGGTGCCAGCACGGCACAACCCGCGAAGAGCAGTACCACGATGGCGCCCACCACCGCGGCGCGGTTGCGCAGAAAGGCGGCCACCGCTCGATTGCGGGTCCGCCGGGGAATAGCTCGGGACGGAAGCGCGATGTCGGTCATGCGCCGACCCTCATGCGCGGGTTGATCAGCACGTAGAGCACGTCGGCGAGAAGGTTCAGCGCCACGAAGGCGCAGGCGACGCACAGCACCACGCCCTGTACGACCGCATAGTCGCGGGTGAAGACCGCGTCGACGATCATCTTGCCGAAGCCCGGGATGGTGAAGACCTGCTCGGTCAGCACCGCGCCACCGATGAGTTCGCCGAAGAGCAGCGTCACAAGCGTGACGATCGGCACCAGGGCGTTGCGGAAGGCGTGTTTCAGGATCACGGCGGGGCTGAGTAGGCCCTTGGCGCGGGCCGTGCGAATGTAGTCGGCGCGCAGCACTGACAGCATGGCGCCGCGGGTATGGCGCATCAGGGACGCCGCCAACGCCGCCCCGATGACGAGCGACGGCATCAGCATGGTGCAGAGATTCTGCACGGGATCTTCCCAGAGCGGAACGAAACCGGAGGCCGGCAGCCAGTGCAGCTTCACGGCGAAGAGCAGGATCATCAATACGCCGAGCCAGAAGGGCGGCACCGAAATGCCCGACAGCGCCAGGACGTTGGCGCCGAGGTCGATGGCGGTGCCCTTGCGCACCGCCGCGATCACGCCGGTCGGAATGCCGATCAGGAGCGCCACCGTCATGGCGAGGATCGCGAGTTCGATCGTGATGGGCAGCTTCGAGGCAATGAGCTGCGTGACGGGCTGGTCGGTCTTCAGCGACAGGCCGAGGTCGCCGTGCAGTACGCCGCCGATCCAGTGCAGGTACTGGATCGGTGCCGGATCGTCGAGGTGATACTTGTGGCGCAGCATTGCCAGGATCTCGGGGCTACGCTCCTCGCCGGCCAGCACCAGAACGGGGTCGCCCGGCAGCAGCTTCTGCAGCGAGAAGGTGAAGACCGAGACGAGAAGCAGCGTCGGGATCGCCAGGAGAAGCCGACGGCCGATATAGCTCAGCATGGAGCGCCTTCCCTTCTCCCGCCTGCGGGAGAAGGTGTCGACGCGCAGCGGCGACGGATGAGGGGACCCCGCACCGCCCTGCGTTCCCTCCTCCGACCCTCGCCGACGCGAGGACCACCTTCTCCCGCGAGCGGGAGAAGGGCGCACCTCACTGAGTCGCTCACTTGTCGAGCGTCACGTTCTCGAGACGGATCATGCCGTCCGGATGGGGCACGAAGCCGTGCAGCGCCCTGCTGGCGCCGAAGAGCCGGGGCTCGAAGTCGAGGTAGGTGATGGGCTTGTCGTCGGCGATGATCTTCATCGCGGCGGCATATTTGGCCTTGCGCTCGGTCACATCCGTGACGCCGCGCGCACCGTTCAGCAGGGCGTCGACCTCCGGGTTGCAGTACTTCATATCGTTGAGACCGCCGTGGCAGGTCACGAACTGGTGGAGATTGCCGTCCGGGTCGACGCGGCCCGACCAGGCCACCATGGTGATCTGGAAGTTTCCGGCCTGACTCTGCGACAGAAGGGTCGCGAATTCCGCGGTTTGGAGCTGCAGGTCGAACCCCGCTTCGGCCGTCATGGCCTGGATCACCTGGCCGAGCTGCTGGGCGTTGGTATCGTTGCCGACCGTCATCTTCACCGTCACCGGCAGGCTGACGCCGGCCGCCTTCAGCAGCGCCTTGGCCTTGTCGACGTCCCGGGCCGGAACCGGCTCGTCGAGATGAAAGGGGCTGGCGGGGGCGAAGGGCTGGGCGCCCGGCGTGTACCGTCCCTCGTAGACTGCCTGGTTCAGCGCCTCGCGATCGATGGCGAGGTCGAAGGCCTGGCGTACCCGTTTGTCCTGGCCCATCGGGGTCTTGGCATTGTCGCCCGTGACGTTGAATTCCAGCGTCATGAAGCCCAAGCCCGGGACCGACAGCACCTGGAGCTTCGCATCCGCTTCGGCGGTTTTCACGTCGGTGGCGGCCATCCGCTCGATGAGGTCGAGCCCGCCCGACTGCAGGTTGGCGAGCCGCACCGTCGTGTCAGGGATCGGCATGAAGGTGACGCGGTCGAAGTGGTAGGCGGCGGCATTCCAGTGGCCGGCGAATTTGTCGAGCACGATCCGGTCCTGGGCGACGCGTTCGGTCAGCTTGTAGGGACCGGAGCAGACCGGGGCCGCGGCGGGGTTGCCGGAGGCGGTGGCCTTGGGCGCCATCATCATGCCGGAACGGTCGGTGAGCTGCGCCACCAGGGCGGCATCGGGCTGTTTCAGCACGAGATTGACGGTCAGCGGGTCGACGACATCGACATGGTCGATCGAGGCGATCTCGCTCTTGCGCAGCGACTCCGGCAGGGTGCGGTAGCGGTCGAGGTTGAACTTCACCGCCTCGGCGTCGAAGGCCTCGCCGTCCTGGAAGGTCACGCCGGGGCGCAGCTTCAGCGTCAGCATCCTGTTGTCGGCGCTCCAGGTCCAGGAGAGCGCGAGCTGCGGTACGAATTTGAGATCCGGCGTCGTGTCGATCAGCTTGTCGCAAAGCGACGCGAAGACGATGCGGCTCACGTAGGATCGGGCGCGGGCCGGATCCAGGAAGTCCGGATCCTCCTGCAGGCCGATCTTCAAGGCGCTGGCCGCCGAGGCGCCGGAGCTTGCGAGCTCTGCGGCGAGGAGTGCGAGCCCCACCAGTGTCGGACCGATCCGCTTCATGTCTGTCGTCCTCGTTTCAGCCGGCTTCGGCGGGGGCGGTCTTGGATCTGGCCTCGAAGAGAGCCAGGCGGCGCGCAAAAGCGGCCGAAGGCGGCGCTGCCAGGGCGCCCGCTCCGGCGCCGGCGATCTCCGACCAGAAATGGCACGCAACCTGGCGGCCACCCGCATCGGACACATCCTCCAGCTCCGGCCGCAACTCGCGGCAGAGGGTGCGGGCATGGGGACAGCGCGTGTGGAAGCGGCAGCCCGGGGGCGGCTGCGTGGCGCTCGGGATGTCTCCGTCGAGCAGCACCCGGTCCTTCCGCGCCTTGGGGTCGGGCACCGGCACGGAAGCGAGCAGCGCCTGGCTGTAGGGATGGAGCGGGTTGTCGAACAAAGCATCGACCGGCGCGAGTTCGACGATCTGTCCGAGATACATGACCGCCACGCGGTCGCTCATGTGGCGGATGACGCTGAGGCCGTGCGCCACCACGAGCAGCGTCAGCCCGAAGGCCTCCTTGAGATCCTCGAGGAGATTGACGATCTGCGCCTGCACCGAGACGTCGAGCGCCGAGACCGGCTCGTCGCCGAGCAGCAGTTTCGGCGTCGAGGCGAGCGCCCGGGCGATGCCGATGCGCTGGCGCTGCCCGCCCGAGAACTCGTGTGGGTAACGATCGCCGTGCTCGGGCCTGAGCCCGACGGTGCGCAGCAGCTCGGCCGCCTTGTCGCGGCGGCCGGCCCGCGACAGCGTTTGATGTAGCCAGATCGGCTCGCCCACGATGTCGGCCACGCTCATGCGCGGATTGAGCGACGCGAAGGGATCCTGGAAGACGATGCCGAGGTCGCGCCGCAGCGTCTTCTTCTCGGCGGCCGAGAGGGCACCGACATTGCGCCCCTCGTAGAGGATGTCGCCGGCGGTCGGCGGCATGAGGTCCAGCATCAGACGGCCCAGCGTCGACTTGCCGGAGCCCGATTCGCCCACCAGCGCCAGGGTTTCGCCGCGCCGGACCCGCAGCGACACACCGTCGACGGCCCGGACCGTCGGAGGCGGGGCGAAGAGGCCGCGCCGACGTCCGGCGAAGCGCTTCTCGAGCGCGACGGCTTCGAGGATGATGTCGTGCCGCGAGGCGGTCACGCGGCCTCTCCCAGGCTGGTCTCGAGCGGCGCGTACCAGCAGGCGGCTTGGTGGCGCTCTCCGAAGCGGCGGAGCGGCGGCCGCTCGGCAACGCAGCGCGCATCCGCGAAGGGGCAGCGCGTGGCGAAGCGGCAGCCCGGCGGCATATCGGCCGGCAGCGGCACGGAGCCTCGGATCGTGGCGAGCCGGCCGGTGCGGCGGCCGAGCGCCGGCATCGAGCCCATGAGGCCGATCGTGTAGGGATGCTGGGGGTCGTCGAAGAGGTCGCCCACGGGCCCGGTCTCGACGGCGCGGCCCGCATACATCACGGCGACCTCGTCCGCCACTTCGGCCACGACGCCGAGATCGTGGGTGATGAGGATCATCGCGGTGCCGGTCTCCCGCTGTAGGCCGGCGATGAGCGACAGGATCTGCGCCTGAATGGTGACGTCCAGCGCGGTCGTCGGCTCGTCGGCGATGAGGAGTTCGGGATCGTTGGCGAGTGCCATCGCGATCATGGCGCGCTGGCGCATGCCGCCCGAAAGTTCATGCGGATAGGCACGGAGCCGCTCGGCCGCGGCCGGGATGCGCACGAGGTCGAGCATGGCCAGGGCCCGTGCCCGCGCAGCCGTTGCGGTCGCGCCGCGGTGGCGCACCACCGCCTCGCCGATCTGGTCGCCGATCGTGAAGGCGGGGTTCAGCGACGTCATGGGCTCCTGGAAGATCATGGCGACGCGGTTGCCGCGCAGGTCGGCGCGGGCGCGGGCCGGCATCGACAGGAGATCGACGTCGCCGAACATCGCCCGGCCGGAAACGCGGGCCGTCGGCGGCAGCAGCCCCATCAGGGCCAGGGAGGTCACGCTCTTGCCGCAGCCCGACTCGCCGACGATCGCCAGGGTCTGTCCGCGACCGACCGAGAAGCCGATGTCGTCGACCACTGCCGTCGGCGCGCCGGCGAAGCGGATCGTGAGATCCTCGACGGCGAGAACGGGCGAAGTCTGGTCACCCATGGTCGGTGGCCTCCCGCAGCGCGTCGCGCAGGGTCCCGATATGGCGGCCCATGACCCGCGCGGCCTCGTCGCCGTCACGGCGCGCGATGGCGGCCGCGATGGCGAGATGCTCGGTGGCGCTGCGCTCCAGCCGGATCGGGGTTCGCACGCTGGCGCGCGCTCCCTGCCACGCGGGATCGTGCCTGATCCGGTCCACCATGACGAAGAGGTCGAGGAAAAGCCGGTTCCCGGCGGCCTCCGCGATCGCCCGATGCAGGGCTCCATCCCAGTCTTCGAGAGTGGCGGCCGGCGTCTCCGCCGTCTGCATGGCGGTCAGCGCGGCAAGGCGGGAGATCAGGGCCGCCTGTTCGGCGCTGGCGCGTTCGGCGGCGAGCTTCGCCAGCGTGGGCTCGATCGAGAGGCGCACCTCCATGACCTCGACGAAATTCGTTCGCGCCGCCATGCGGGGCACAGTCGGAACCACGATGGCGGGGGCCGGACCCGGGAACGTGCCCTTACCTTGGCGGCGCCAGACACGCCCCTCGGCTTCGAGCGCCGCCAGCGCCTGACGGATGACGCGCCGGCTCACCCCGAACCGCGCCGAGAGGTCGCGTTCCGCCGGCAGCGGCAGGTCGGGCGAGGATCCCGAGTCGGACAGGAGCGAACGCAGCCGCTCGGCGGCAGTCGCGATCCGGTCCGTCTCGGGCAGTGCCATGTCCATGGCCTGAACCTATGAAAATTGGTTCAAAACGGCAATCGTCTCGGGCTGGAGTGCATGCAGCAATGTTGGGCGGAACCGGTCCGACACTGCCCGAATGTCAACCTTGTGCTGAAAGCGGCGGCAGGCCGGGCCGGCGCTACGTCGTGGACGCCAGGGGACCCTTTGCGAGACGCGCCACGTCGAACCTCTCGACATCGCGCAGCAGGGCCAGGAAAGCGTCGGCGCCGTTCTCCGCCGTGGCCTCGCCCTTGGCGGCGGTGGCGCTCGCGGCGTCCCCCATGGCGCCCGTCGGTCCGACATCCTGCGCCATCCAGCCGAAACCGACCGGCTGGGTGACGCGAAGCCATGCGAACTCCTCCGCGATGGCGATCGAGTTGGGCACGAAATTGCGGACCGCCTCGTGGCGGACCAACTCCGGCCGGAAAGCCATCATCAGCGAGGTCTCGGCCTCGCCGGCGTGAATGCCATGCACCTTCTCGCTCGGGCCGTAGAGACCGTCGGGATAGCCGAAACGGCTCCAGCTCACGACGACCACCAGCATGCCGAGCCGCACCCTGAGCTCGCGGGCGACGATGTCGAGCGGCGGGATGTTGCCGCCATGCGAATTGACGATGACGAGCTTACGCACCCCCGCCCGTTGGACGCTCTCACCGATCTCGCGCCAGGCGCGGATCACGGTCTCGGCCGAGAAGGTGATGGTACCGGGAAATTCGAGATGTTCGTTCGACTTACCGATTGCCTGAACGGGCAAGACCAGCGCCGGCAGGTCGTCGGGCAGCCGTGCCACGGCGGCGCCGAGATAGCCCTCCATGATGAAAGTGTCGACGCCGACCGGCAGATGCGGCCCATGTTGCTCGATTGCCGCCACCGGCAGGATCGCAATGGCATTGGTCATGTCGCCGTCGCGGAAGTCCGTCCAGCTCATCTCGGCCCAGAACTTGGTCTTGAACGCCATCTGGTGCTCCTCAGTCGATCCTGGCGGCGACGACTTCGATCTCGACCAGGAACTCCGGCCGGGTGAAGCCGCCGACGATCATCAGGGTCGAGGCGGGCGGCGGCGAGGCCACGACCCGGTCGCGCACCGCCATGTAGCCCGCCATGTGGCTGCGGTCGGTCACGTAGGCGTTGATCCGCACGATGTCGGCGAGGCCCATCCCGGCCTCGGCCAGAATGACGGCGATATTGCCGAAGCAGATCGCCGCCTGTCCTTCGGCGTCGGGCGGCACCGTCCCGTCCGGTGCGATGCCGAGCTGGCCGGAGCAGAAGACCATCCGGGCGCCCGCCGGCACCGCCACGCCATGGGCATAGCGGGCGAAGGGCGGGTGCAGCGAGGGCGGGGCGAGACGGTCGAGCATGGGCGGCGTGGGTCCCCGGCGCCGAAGCGCGATGCAATCTGCCGGCCGGAATGCAAGCGGCGTTCCGAGGCCGCCCGGCGCGATGGCGAGAGACTTGCTCAGGGGGCTGGGCCGCCACGCCGCAGCGCAGGGGAAAGTCGCTCATGGATCTCGGATTGAAGGGGCTCAAAGCCATCGTGACCGGGGGCACGAAGGGAATCGGCCGCGCCATCGTGGAGACGCTGGCCCGCGAGGGCGCCGACGTCGCCTTTTGCGCCCGGGATGCCGCCGGAGTAGCCGCCGCCCAGGAGACGTTCGCGGCGCTCGGCGTGCGTGCCTTCGGCACGGCCCTCGACATCGCCGACGCCTCCGCCCTCAAGGCCTGGGTGGGCGAAGCCACGGTGGCGCTCGGCGGCATCGACATCGTGGTGGCCAATGTCAGCGCTCTTGCCATCGGGGCCGACGAGGAGAGCTGGCGGCGCGGGTTCGAGATCGACCTCATGGGTTGCGTCCGCCTCGTCGACGCCGCGATGCCGTCGCTCTCCGCGAGCCCGGCTGGCAGTATCGTGACGATATCCAGCGTGTCGGGGCGCGAGATCGATTTCGCCGCCGGCCCCTATGGCGCCTTCAAGGCGGCGCTGATTCACTACACGCAAGGGCTGGCCTTTCAGCTCGCCGGCCAGGGCATCCGGGCCAATTCGGTGTCGCCCGGCAATACCTATTTCGAAGGCGGGGTCTGGAACCAGATCAAGGACGGCAATCCGGAGCTCTACAAGACGGCGCTGGCCCTCAATCCCACGGGCCGGATGGGTACGCCGCAGGAGATGGCCAATGCGGCAGTCTTCCTGGCCAGCCCCGCGGCGAGCTTCGTGACCGGCACCAATCTCGTGGTGGATGGCGCCCTCACCCGCGGGGTGCAGCTGTGAGCGGCGTCGTCTGCCTCACCGCCATCATCCCGTGCCGGCCCGGAGCCGTCGCGGCGGTCGAGGCCGCGTTGCTGGCGGTGGGGACTTATGTGGCGGCGCATGAGCCCGAAACGCTGGGCTACCGCGTCGTCCGCATCGACGGCGACGCCCCGGTTCTCGTTACCCACGAGCGGTTCCGCGACCGGGACGCCATGGCGGCGCATAACGAGGGAGCCGGGTCCAAGGCCTTCTTCGCCGCCACGGAAGGCATGCTCGGCGACGTGACCGTGCTGGTCGGCGCCGAAATCCAGGATCTCGGCGGATCCGGCGCGGGATGAAGCGGCGAGCCGAAGCCGCTCATTCATCTTGTGCCTCACTCCTTCCCCACATCCTGACGGACGCTCCTCGATGACTGCATCCAGCGCCACGGCGCCGACACTCGAACTCGTCGAACTGACCGTGGACAAGGTTCAGACCGCCTTCGCCGACGGGACCATCACGGCGGAAGCCCTGACCCAGGCGCTCCTCGATCGCATCGCGGCGCTGAATCCCGGCCTTAACGCCCTGGTGTTCCTCAATCCCGAGGCGCTCACCGACGCCCGCGCCAGCGACGCCCGCCGCGCCGCTGGCGAGAGCCGGGGACCGCTCGACGGCGTGCCGGTGGTCATCAAGGATCCGATGGACATGGTGGGCTTTCCCACCACGGCGGGCTGGCGGCTGCTGCATGCGGCGAGTGGCGGCGTCGACCTCCTGCCCGCGACCGACAGCCCCGTCGTGGCGCGGATGCGGGCGGCCGGCACCGTGATGCTGGGCAAGACCAACGTGCCGGTGCTGAGCCACACCGGCAGCCACGCCAACGACAGCTGGGCGGGGCCGACCTACAATGCCGCCGGCCGCGACTTCCTGCCGGGCGGCAGCAGCGCCGGGACCGCCACCGCGGTGGCGGCGAGCCTGGCGGTGCTGGGCTTGGCCGAGGAGACGGGCGGCTCGATCCAGAACCCCGCCTCGGCGCAGGGCCTCGTCGGCATCAAACCGACCTTCGCGCTCGTCCCCAATGCCGGGGTGATGCCGCTCTCGGCCAACCGGGATGTCGTCGGGCCGATCGCCCGCTGCGTGCGCGACGCGGCGCTCTGCCTCGATGTCCTGGCCGGCTACTCGGCCGAGGATCCAAAAACCGTGGCGGGCATCGGCCATCGGCCGACGGGAGGCTATACGTCGAAGCTCGCCCCCGACGCTCTCGCCGGCAAGCGCATCGGCCTCTACGGCCCCGGCTGGCGCAACCTGCCGCTCTCGGAGGAGACGACGGCGCTCTACACCCGCGCCCAGACCGAAATTGCGGTCTGCGGCGCCGTGCTGGTCGAGGATCCTTTCGCCGGTACGGGCTTCGCGGCTCTGCGCCAGCCCACCATCCCGGGTCATGAATTCGATGCCCGCGGTCTCGAATCCGTGCCCTATGACCTCGAGCAATACCTCAAGCGCCTCGGGCCCGATGCGGCGCTCAAAGGCTTCGCCGACTTCGCCAAAGCTACCGCCGCCGAGAATGCCTTCGGGGAGGGCGGGGTTCTCGGCTTCATGCCGCGGCTGCCGCAGTTCGCGGCCTGCCTGGCCGACCCGACCCGGCCGCCCGACCTGTCGGAGTTCGTCGCGGCGCGCGAGGCCTACCTGTCGATCTTCGCCGAGGTCTTCGCTCGCGAGAAGCTCGACGCCCTGATGTTCCCGCAGATGCGCTCGGCCCTCGGGCCTCTGCATGGCACCGACACCATCCACGAGACGACGGTCAGCGAGATCAATATCGCGGGTCTGCCGGGCGTGACGGTGCCGGCCGGCCACTATGCATCGGGCGCGCCCTTCTGCCTCATCGTCGTGGGTCCGCGCTGGAGCGAGGCGGAGCTTCTGGCCTGTGCCTATGCCTACGAGCAGGCGACCCACCACCGCCGTGCGCCGGTGCTGGATGAGGCGTGAAAGGCGCTTCCTTCCCCGGAACGGGGGATCGGGTCATGTGGCGCTAAGCGCCACTCGCTCGCCGGTGACCCCACCCGTCGCCGCTTTCGCGGCGACCCCCTCCCGGTCCCCTACTGGATTCACTCATCTCGACGGGTGGTGCGCGGCTCCCTCTCCCTTGTGGAGAGGGTAAGGGGTGAGGGTCGGTCAGCGCGTCAGAGATGTTCCTCGTCAGCGCCACGCTCCCAACGCGCCGGGGACCCTCACCCCCAGCCCCTCTCCACAAGGGAGAGGGGAGCCGCGCACCACCCGTCGAGGTGTGTGAATACGGTAGCCACAAGGGAGAGGGGAGGCGGCCGGCGTCGCGGCTATAGAGATGTCTGAAGACGGTAGCCCGGTTCCGGGGAGGGACTTGCCTCCTTTACCCCTCCAGCTCCGCATAATCCGGCAGCGTCGCCGCAAGGCGCCGGCCGTTGCGGATCACGACGCGGTCGGCCTGGGGCCGGGCGACGACCTGGTCCATCGCGCGGGCCTGCATCACGATGAGATCGGCCGGTCCACCGACCGCAATGCGGCCGGCGTGGGGAAGCCCCATGATGGCGGCTCCCGACGGGCCGCAAAGGGAGGTGGTGTCGCCGAACGGGTGATCGAGATGGAGGATGCGGACGCCCTGGCGCCAGGTGTCGAGCATGTCGTGGTCGCCATAGGCGTAGAAGGGGTCGCGGCAATTGTCGCCCGCCACCGCCACCCGCACGCCGGCGGCGCGCAATTCCGTGACGGGGGTGACACCGCGCCAGCGCGGGGTACGACCGGCGACCCGGTCCTGCAGGTACATGTTCACGGTGGGGAGCGTAACGATGGAGATGCCGGCGTCGCGAACCATGGCGATGTGCTCGGCCATCGTCTCTGGTTCCTGCAGCGCCAGCGAACAGCAATGGCCGCAGGTGACGCGCCCCTCGTAACCGTGCCGCCGCGTCGCTCGCGCCACGGCCGGAAGCGCCGCGCCCGTGGGGTCGCCGGATTCGTCGACATGGAGGTCGACGTCGAGGTCGCGGTCTCGCGCCAGGGTGAAGAGCCGGTCGAGCAGCGCTTCGAGGTCGGCGAGCTCGTCCTCGTGCAGCCCAGCGGTGGCCCGGGTGACGCCGCCGATGAGCCCGCCGGTCTCGGCCACGAGGTCGGCCAGTGTCGTTGCGAAGGGCGTGGCGTAGACGTCGAGCGCCACCAGAGCCACGGCCTGCAGGGCCACCCGCCCGGCGAAGGCGTCGCGCATCTCGGCGAAGACCGCCCAGGTGTCGGGCGCCTGACCCTCGTAGCTGTCGAGGTGGGTACGGATCGCAGACACGCCATGCGCTTCGGCGCAGCGCAGCCCGAACTCCATTCGGCGTCGAAGGTCGGGCCGCCGCCAATGCGCGGCGCGGTCGGCCTGGACGGCGTCGCGCGCGCCCATGAAGTCGCCGCTCGGGTTCGGGGCGCGGTCGACGATATGGGCCTTGTCGAGATGCGCATGGACGTCGACCAGGGTCGGCCAGAGGTGGCGACCACCGAGATCGATCGTGCCCGGGCCGCTCGACGTGTCGGCGGAGGACACCACGGCGGCGACACGTCCGCCGCTCACCGTCACGTCGACCAGCGCGGCGCCATCACGGTCGGCCGCGAGGCCGGGAGTGTTGGCGAGAAAGGGCAGAGGCACGCGGGCATGCCGCAGCGTCACGGGGGCACCACCCTCGAGAGGGCTAAAATCCGGGAATGACGTCAAATCCGTGCTCCTGGCGAGCCGGACCGGTCGCAAGGACTGGGCCATCGCAGGGGCATCCGTCGCGGCGAAGTTGGCCCCATCGCCGCAATGAGCCAGCTTCAAAGATCCGCGCGACGTGCGGTGTCAGTGAACGAGTTCATGGCTGTTCGACGGCAATGTCGCTCCGCCGACACGCCAGCGATCCGGGCAGAGGAACGTGCGGCGACGCTTTTCATATTCAAACGCTAGCGGAGGGCGCCGATCGTCGATCTTCGGACCGATCTCTCGTCGGAAGGCATCGGCGTCGGACCAAAATCCCACATTGACGTAGGTCGTCCAGTCCTCTCCGAACTCCAGGGTGATCCACTGGCAGTCCTTCTGGTCCTCGACGTGGCTCAAATATTCGCCAATGAGCCCGCTGCGGTCCTCGATCGCCTCGTTGCGGGACCAATAGTCCATAAAGGCACTCTCGTGCCCTTTGCGAATCCGCCATTCGACAATGACGATGCGCATCTGAGCGCCGGACACTTCCGGCCTCGATACCCGCTCGGCGGGCCGAATTTGTGGGCGAAGCAAAGACGGACGAGTGACTTGACGCTTGGTCGAGCCGGTCACCACGGAGGAAGCACGATTCATCATGCTGTCATGATCGAAGGCGGAGCCTAAACTCCCATCAAGCCATTCACTCGAATTCGAGCAATCGTCGACTTTGTGCTTGGGCTCGGCTCAATCGTCCTCGGGCTGCTCCGCGAAGGCCGCCCCGATGAAGCCCGCCACGACGCCGACCACGGGGTCGAGCGGCTCGACCGCGCGGTGCACCAGCACGACGGATTGCCTCACGCTGCCGCCCTGGATCGGCACGAAGGCGAGGCGCCCGGCGCTGAGATCCTCGGCCACTTCGAACTCGCACATGAAGGTCACGCAGGGGCTGCGGCGCGCCATGCGACGCATGAGATCGAGCGAATTGGTCTCGACCGCTGGCGACACGTCGACGTTCGGCGGCATCAGCAGGTCGACGGCATCGCGCAGCGACATGCCGTTCTCCGCCAGGAGCAGCGGAAAGGGCAGGCAGTCGGCAAATCGGAGGCTGAGGCGGCTCGCCAGCGGATGGTCTGGCGACATAACGGCGCCGATCGGGTGGTCGAACGCCATCGCGCGAGTGAGCCGCGGATGAGAGGGCAGGTCGAAGGCGAGGCCGAGGTCGGCCTCCCCGGCCAGCAGCGCCGCCACGATGCTGTCCCTGGTGAGAACCCGCACCGTGAGCTTCACCCCGGGGTGTAGGTCGCGGAAGTTGCCGAGAACGGTGCCCAGCATCGTGGCGGCGAGGCCCGCCATCACGGCGATCACCACTTCGCCCTGCTGCAAGCCCTTCAGCGCCGCCATCCGGTCGAGGGCTCGTCCATGATCGCGCAGCGTATCGCGCACATGCGCGACCAGGATCTCTCCCGTCGCGGTAAGCCGGAGACCTCCCGGCATGCGCTCGAACAGCGGCGTGTCGAGGTCTTGTTCGAGGGACAGGATCTGCCGGTTGATGGCGGACGCCGCAACGTTGAGCCGGGCCGCCGCCTTGCGGATCGAACCCGAGCGGGCGACTTCGTCGAGATAGCGGAGCATTCGTCCGTGAAGCATCGGACCCCGTTGACATATTCTGCCGTTTAAAGCGGCAGGTGGTCAGAGACTCGGCGGCGTACGCTTTTTGCGGACATGCTGCGCGTCAAACGATGCTCGCACGCAACGCAATGGCATGGAAGTCTTCTCGACAACGCTGTTCAAGCGCGCCGCGAGGATCCATGTCGTCCAGCACTCACCGCCTTCTCTGCTTTGCGACGGCGGCCATGGTGGGTCCGCTCATGGCCGCGTTTCCGGCGCGGGCGGCCGAGAGATTCTCCTACCTCACGAGCTGGTTCGCCGAGGCGGAGCATGGCGGCTTCTACGAGGCCAAGGCCGAGGGGCTCTACGACAAGGCGGGGATCGATGCGGACATCCGCATGGGCGGCCCGCAGGTCAACGCCATGCAACTGCTCCTGGCCGGCGAGGTCGACGCCATCATGGGCTACGACTTCCAGGTGCTGAGCGCCGTCGAGAAGGGGCTGCCGGCCGTGACGGTGGCGACGACCTTCCAATACGAGGTGCAGGGCCTGATGACCCACGCCGACGTCAAGGGCCTCGACGATCTCAAGGGCAAGACGATCCTGATCGCCTCGTCGAGCCACACGACCTTCTGGCCTTGGCTCAAGGCCAAATACGGCCTCTCGGACGACCAGACCAGGGCCTATACGTTCAACCTGCAGCCCTTCTTCGCCGACCCCAACACCGCCCAGCAGGCCTATGCCTCGTCCGAGCCGTTCCAGGCGCAGCAGAAGGGCGTGCCGGTCAAGTTCTTCCTCTTCGCCCGCGAAGGCTACCCGCCCTACGGTTCGACCATCGTGGTCACGCGCAAGACGCTGGAAACTCGGCCGCAGGTCGTGCGCGCCTTCGTCAAGTCCTCGATGCAGGGCTGGCGCGACTATATGGCCAACTCCGGTCCCGGCAACGCCCTGATCAAGGCTGCCAATCCCAAGATGGGTGACGAACAGATCGCCTTCAGCATTGCCAAGATGCGCGAGCTCCACCTTCTCGACGGCGACGGCAATGTGCCTCTCGGGTCCATGACGGAGGCGCGCTGGAAGGCCACCGACGATTACATGGTGGCGAACGGCCTGCTGAAGCCGGAGGTCGACTGGCACAAGGCCTTCACGACAGAATTCACCGGCGATCTCGACGCCAAACTGAATTGAGCGCCCTCTCGTTGTCCCCGGCGAGCGTGAACGCCGCCACGAGCGATGCCGCCATCCCGGCCGTCGAGATCCTGTCGGCCGACAAGGTCTTCGCCAATGGCACGCGCGGGCTAGCGCCGCTGAGCCTCGCCGTGGCGGATGGAGAATTCCTGTCGCTCATCGGACCCTCCGGCTGCGGCAAGAGCACCCTCCTGTCGCTCATCGCCAATCTTACCCAGCCGACGGATGGTCGGATCCTGTGGTGGCGTGGCGGCTTCGAGGGTGTGGGTCGGCAGGGGCGGCGCTTGTCCTTCGTATTCCAGGACGCCACGCTGATGCCCTGGGCGCGGGTCGACGCCAATGTGCGGCTGCCGCTCGACCTCGCCGACGTGCCGCGGGCGGAGGCAGCCCCGCGCGTCACCGATGCCCTGGCGCTGGTGGGGCTGTCCGGTCACGCAAGGCACTACCCTCGCCAGCTCTCCGGCGGCATGAAGATGCGCGCCTCGATCGCCCGTGCCCTCGTCACCGAGCCGCAGTTGCTGCTGATGGACGAGCCCTTCGGGGCTCTCGACGAATTCACCCGCAACCGGCTCGACGCCGATCTCGCGGCTTTGTGGGCGCGGCGGCGCTTTACGGCGGTCTTCGTCACCCATTCGATCTACGAGGCCGTGTTTCTCTCCACCCGCATCGTCGTCATGGCGGCGAACCCCGGCCGCATCTTCCGCGAGATCACCATCCCGGAGCCGCATCCGCGCGGCGACGCCTTCCGCACCAGCGCGGCTTTCGCCGACCATTGCCGCGGCCTGTCGCTGGCTTTGATGGAGGCCTCGCTGGCCAGCGGCGCGGGAGCGGTGGCATGACCGCGACACCGCTCATCCCCGCGCAGGCGGGGATCCAGCGCAGGGTGTTCGGCCAAAGGCCGTCGACCCGATTGAACCGTGCCGCAACCGCAGTGGCTCGAAAGCATTGTCGGCCTTCGGCTGCCGTCTTGCGCTGGGTCCCCGCCTGCGCGGGGACGAGCGGGAGGGGACCGGGCGTAGCCCGGTGGAGGGGGCCGACCGGGTGCGACGGCTTGGTGGCGACCGCATGACCCCGCTCGTCCGCTCCGAGCGATTCCGCACTCTGGCGCCCCCGGTCCTGACCGGCCTCGTGCTGCTGCTGCTCTGGGAAGGCGCCTGCCGGCTCTTCGCAATTCCGGACTTTCTCTTTCCTGCCCCGAGCGCCATCGCGCGGGTCTTCCTGTCCGACTCGCCGACGCTGTTTCGCGCCCTCGGCGCGACGCTGAAGGTGACGCTGATCGCCTTTCTCTGCGCCGTGGTGATCGGCACGCTGATCGCCTTCATCTTCGTGCAGAGCCGGTCGATCGAGCGCAGCCTGTTCCCCTATGCGGTGATGCTGCAGGTGACGCCGGTCGTCGCCATCGCGCCCCTCTTCATCATCCTGGTCAAGAACACGCAAGTGGCGCTGATCTTCTGCGCCACGCTGGTGGCGTTGTTCCCGGTCATCTCCAATACGACGCTCGGCCTGCGCACCGTCGACCCGGGCCTGCGCAATCTCTTCGTCCTCAACCGCGCGAGCCCCTTGAAGACGCTGCTGCGCCTGCGCATCCCGAGCGCGCTGCCGCTGTTCTTCGCGGGGCTGCGCATCTCGAGCGGGCTCGCGCTGATCGGCGCCGTCGTGGCGGAATTCGTGGCCGGCACGGGCGGCAGCGGCGCCGGCTTGGCCTACGAGATCCTGCAATCCGGCTTTCAGCTCGATATCCCGCGCATGTTCGCGGCCCTGTTCCTCATCACGGCGGCCGGCGTGGCTTTGTTTCTCGCCATGGCGGGGCTGACCACGCTGGCGCTCGGCTCCTGGCACGACAGCGAGCGCAAGCCCGAAACCTGACCGGAAGCATTGTCCATGTCCGAATTCGTCCAGCCGCATCCGATGCTCGGCGCCCTCCTCGACGCGCTCGGCGACGTGCCGGTCACCACCGAGCTCGCCACCGTGCGCAAGCGCTCGCGCGACTTCTTCTGGTACAGCCCCATTCTCAACACGCAGCTGCACGGCAAGAGCGCCGACGTGCTGGTGTCGCCGCGCCACGAAGCCGATGTGGTTAAGGTGGCGGCGGCCTGCGCGCGGTTCGGCGTACCGATCACGCCGCGCGGCGCCGCCACGGGCAATTACGGGCAGGCTGTGCCGCTCCAGGGCGGCGTGCTGCTCGACATGTCGGCCCTGACCGAGGTCGAATGGGTGCGGGGCGGCGTCGTGCGCTGCGGCCCCAGCCTCGTCATGTCGGACCTCGACGCGCAACTCGCCCCGAACGGGCTCGAGCAACGCATGCACCCCTCGACCAAGCGCCGCGCCACGGTCGGCGGCTTCGTGGCGGGCGGGTCGGGCGGCATCGGCTCGATCACCTATGGCGGTCTGCGCGAGCCCGGCAACATCCGGGCGGCGCGGATCGTCACCGTCGAGGACGAGCCCCGCATCATCGAGTTGCGCGGCGACGCCGCCCAGAAGGTCAACCGCGCCTATGGCACGACGGGCCTCATCACGGCGCTGGAGATGCCGCTGGCGCCGGCCTGGCCCTGGATCGACATGATCCTCACCTTCGACAGTTTCGCCGACGCCATGGCGTTCGGCTACGAGGCGGCGCTGGCCGACGGCATCGTCAAGAAGCTGCTGACCCCGATTGCCTGGCCGCTGCCCTCCTATTTCGCCGAGGTCCGCCCCTTCTGCCCCGAGGGCAAGGCCGTGCTCATCGCCACCGTGGCCGAGCAGTCGCTCGAGAGCTTCAAGGCGCTGCTCGGGGGTTCCAGGGCGCGCGGCGAGATCACGCTGGAGCGCCCGTCGAGCGACGCGCCGGGGCAGACGCCGCTCTACGAATATACCTGGAACCACACGACGCTGCAGATGCTGAAGTCCGACCGCAGCGTCACCTACCTCCAGTGCCTGTTCCCGCATGGACGCGTGCTGGAATCGGTCGCCGAGATGTGCGCCCTGTTCCCGGACGAGTTGCTCGGCCATTGCGAGTTCATCCGCTTCGGCGGGCGCATCACGGCGAGCGCCCTGCCGGTGATCCGCTTCACCACGCCCGAGCGCCTCGACGAGATCATGGCGCTGCACGAGCGGCACGGGGTGTCGATCGCCAACCCGCATGTGATGACGCTGGAAGACGGCAGCCGCCACAAGCGGGCCGACGCCGACCAGATCGGCTTCAAGCGCGAGGTCGACCCGATGGGCCTGCTCAACCCCGGCAAGATGCGCAGCTTCGTCCCCGCGGCGCGGACCTGACCGGATGCACGTCCTCTATGTCTACTGCCATCCGCTGCCCGAAAGCTTCCACGCCGGGATCCGCGCCGAGGCGCTGGCCGGCCTGGCCGAGGGCGGCCATACGGTCGATCTCCTCGACCTCTATGCCGAGGGCTTCGATCCCGTGCTGAGCGCGGAGGAGCGGCGCCACTATCACGACACGACGCTGAACCGGCGCGGCCTCGAATCCTATGTCGAGCGGCTCCAGGCCGCCGAGGTGCTGGTGCTGCAGTTCCCGACCTGGACCTTCGGGCCTCCCGCTCTGCTGAAGGGCTTCTTCGACCGGCTGCTGATGCCCGGCGTCGCCTTCGACCTGTCCGACCCAAAGCGCGTCCGACCCCTGCTGACGGGGGTGAAGCGCGTCGTCGGCGTCATTACCTACGGCCGGCCGTTCCACATGGTGTGGTGGATGGCCAATCCGTCGAAGAAGATCGTGACCCGCTACATCCGCTGGCTGACCGGCGGCGCCCGTGCCGACGTCCACGCGCTGTACCACCTGAACGTTGCGTCCGACGCCGTGCGCGAGGGCTTCAAGGCGCGGGTGCGCAAGGCGATGGCAAGATTGTAGAGGCTGGAGGCCAGCGTCTGGGGATCGAGGTGCCGCGGTCGATACCCGAGTTGGTCACGCCAGACCCGCAACGGCTTGTCCAGAAGCATCCGTTCAGATCGCGGCGCGCTACCCTCGGACGGACGCCGAAAATGCTTCGTTTAAGATGATTCAGTTTGAAAACTTCGATTGAGATACCCCGTCAGGAGACCCTAAACGAAGCAGTCGCACGGGTTCGCTTAGGGTACACCCAAAACGAACCGGATTATGGTCCTCTTTTCGAGATTGTGGGTAGGTCACAGGGGAGGCACTATGGCGTGATGACCAGCCATAGTGAAACGCCGTTACAGGGCGGCCGCACGACCGCAGGGGTCGTGAAGGTTGGCGATACCGTTCGTAGGCCTTCTACGGCGAATTCCAGCTTTGTGCGCCAGCTCTTGCATCACCTCGAAGCTTCCGGCTTCGATGGAGCGCCGCTCGCTCTCGGCATTGATGAGAGCGGAAGAGACATCTTCAGCTACGTTGAAGGTGAAGTGCCGTCAGATCTCTCCTATTTCGACGATGATGTAATCACGCAGGCGGCCCGTCTTATTCGCCGCTATCACGACATAACTGAAAATTTCGTTCTCACGCTAGGTATTGGCACGGACGGCATCGAAGTCGTTTGTCACAATGATTTATCACCTTGCAATTTCGTTTTCCGCGACCGGGTGCCTCGCGCAATTATCGACTTTGATGCTGCGCAGCCGGGTACGCGGCTTCATGATCTAGGATACGCTGCGTGGTTATGGCTCGATATCGGGTCCGACGGAATTAGCGCTGCCGAGCAAAGCCGACGAGTCGATTTGTTTAGCACTGCATACGGTTTTTCCTCTTCTAACGACAGCGGACTTATCGCCAGCATACTTGCCCGACAAGAGATCACAAGCACGCGCGGACTAGAGATAGGAAATCCTGCTATGACAGAGTGGGCGGAGCACTGTCGTGCTTGGACCTGGCATCACATTGTCGAGTTACAGCCACATTAATTTTGCTACGGGTTATTTTCGTAATAGAATATTCTCGTATAATGATGGCGGCGTCGATGAAAGAGCTTTATGGAAATTAAGGCTCCAGGCCCTACCGGCCCACTCTCGGGGACCTTGTGGGGACCGCCCGACCTCGGCGCCCCTGTAGTCCTCATCGTTCCAGGTTCGGGGCCGACCGATCGCGACGGAAACAGTCCCCTTGGCATTCGGGCGTCCACCTACCGTTTGGTTGCCAAAGGGCTGGCGGCCCGAGGGATCAGAAGCGTGTGCATCGATAAGAGAGGCCTCTTCGGCAGCGCCCGCGCGATCTCGGACGCCAATGCCGTCACCATACAGGACTACGCCGCCGATATTCGGACCTGGGCTGTCACAATTCGACAGGAGACTGGCGCACCCTGCGTGTGGGTGTTGGGGCATAGCGAAGGTGGGCTCGCAGCCCTGCTCGCAGCTCAACAGCCTTTCGGCCTGTGCGGACTGCTGCTGGTCTCGACGGCGGGGCGCCCGCTCGGAGCCGTGCTGCGCGAGCAGATCAAGGCTACCTTCTCCAGTGCGCCACTCCGCGAGCGGGCTGAGACCATTCTCGCAAGGCTGGAAATCGGGCGGAGAAGCACGTCTGAGGACATTTCGCCGCCGCTGCTACCTCTGTTCCGGCCCGAAGTGCAGAGCTTCTTAAGCAGCGTGCTCGCTCTTGACCAAAGCTGGCCGCGACCTATCGCGGCCCGGTGCTGATCCTTCAAGGGCTTCGCGATATCCAGGTCGGGCGAGCGGACGCGGAGCGCCTGAATGAGGCGCGTCTGGACGCCGAGATGGTCTTTGTTCCGAACGCAAATCACGTTCTGAAGGCGGTCACGAGTGAAGACCGAGGCGACAATATCGCGACCTACATGGACCCGGACCGGCCCCTCGCCGATGGCGTGATCGACGCTCTCGCGTCGTTCGTGCTGCAGCAAGGCAAAAGAACCCTGATCACCCATCAACCGAAGTGAGGTTACTTCGCTATGGGTATACCCATCACGCAGTGCAGGCGGACGAAGACCGGCGTCCAGCGTCTTGGGTCGCTGCGATACAGGCCGACCGGAGCAACCAGGGCCGGGTGCGGTGAGCCATGTCGGGAGCGTCGGGACTAGGGCTGTCCGGTGGCTATCCCAATTTCCGCGTTTACGGCGTCGAGCAAGGGCGACAGGCGCTTGGTGATCGCCGTCCAGATGTAGGATTCCGCCACGTTGTCATATTCGTGCCGGTAGAAGTTTCCGGCGTCGCGTATCTCTCGCCATGGCAATTCCGGGTGCCGCTCGCGTGTAGCGTCATCTAGGCGGCGGCTCGCCTCGGAGATGATTTCCAGTCGGCGCGTCGCGCCGTCGAAAGTTTTCGGCGTCAGAAAACTGCTCGTAGGTCATCCCGTCGGTGTATTTCCAAATCCTCAAAATCGCATCGCGAATATCATAAAGAGCACGTTCGTTCCTAGACAGCATAGACAGCATCACGTTCGGCGCTCGGCCGGACATGCTCTTTCATGGAGAAGCGACTGAATACGTCGACGCGGGTCGGAAAGAGATCTTCGATGACATGAACGATGCCGATGTAGTCAAAAAGATCCATGCCCCGATGGGCTTCGGGATCGATCTCGACCATCACGTCGATGTCGCTGTCAGGGCGTTCCTCGCCACGCGCGGTGGAACCGAACAGGGCAGCATGGGTCACGCCGCGCGACCGGAGTTCGGCCTCGGCATCCTTCAGTTTTGCATGACGAGCTCACGTCTCATGACTCCATTCTACAGCGTCCGAGCGCAAAAATCACGGAGGCCGACCCTGTCCCGTTGCGGCCTTCCGCCAAGGCCCGCAACGGACAGAGCCTGAATCGACTCCTCGCCGCTGCCTGGCTGGCCGGCTTCGCTCGAACACAGCCCGACCCGGCGTCGAGTCGAGTCATAGCGGCCGCGGCAGTGCAGTCTTCGGGCGGGCGGACAAGGGCGCTCGCGGCTTTCCTGTCACGAAAGCTTCGTGACAGGCTCTTATTGATCCGCCCGACCGAGCCGGGGCGCCTCAAGCGCTCTTGCTTCTCGTCGAGACAGCCGAGCAGCGCCATCCTCGTCGGGACATCCGTCGGGTGGGGCTCAGGGCCGGATGAACCAATGCTGATCATCAAGGACGTGAGCCGCCGGTTCGGATCGAAGCTCGCCGTCGAGGGCGTGTCGCTGGAGATTCCGCCGGGCAGCTTCGTCGGTGTGGTGGGTCGCTCAGGCGCGGGTAAATCGACGCTGCTGCGTATGATCAACCGGCTGGTCGAGCCGACGGACGGGTCGATTACCTTCGAGGGCACGGACGTCACGACGCTGCGCGGTCGCGGCCTGCGCGACTGGCGCGCCCGCTGCGCCATGATCTTCCAGCAGTTCAACCTCGTGGGCCAGCTCGACGTGCTGAACAACGTCCTGATCGGGCGGTTGAACGACATGCCGACGGCCCGGTCCCTGCTGCGGATGTGGCGTCCCGCCGATGTCGCGGTGGCGCTGTCGGCGCTGGAACAGTTCGACATCTCGGCCCTGGCGTCGCAGCGGGCCGACAGCCTCTCGGGCGGCCAGCAGCAGCGCGTCGCCATCGCTCGCGCCCTGGTGCAGCGGCCGAGCCTCATCCTCGCCGACGAGCCTATCGCCTCGCTCGATCCGCGCAACACTCGCATCGTGATGGACGCGCTGCAGCGCATCAACCGGCACTACGGCATCACGGTGCTCTGCAACCTTCATTCGCTCGACCTCGCCCGGACCTATTGCGACCGGCTGGTCGGCATGGCGGGCGGGCGTGTCGCCTTCGATGGGCCGGCCTCGGCCTTCACGGCATCTGCAGCCCGCGACCTCTACGGCATGGAGGCCGACGAGGTCGTCGACGCCCCGGTCGTCCCCGCCTCGGTCGGATCTTTCGCCGCCGCTGCGGCCCTGGCCTGACGCTTTCGGTCCTTTTGCTATTTTCCCTGGAGCCTTCGCTATGTTGACCCGCCGCCACGTCCTCGGCACCGCCCTCGCGGCTGCCGCTACCGCCCCCTTCGCCACCCTGGCGCGCGCCGCCGACGACTGGCGCAAGCAGTTTCCCGAAATCGTCTTCGCCATCATCCCCGAGGAGAATGCGTCGGGCGTCACCGACCGCTATGCCCCCTTCATGGAGTATGTCTCGAAGCAGCTTGGCGTGAAGGCCACGTTGCGCATCGCCAACGACTATGCTGCCATCATCGAGGGCCAGCGCGCCGGCAACATCCACGTCGCCTATTACGGCCCGGCCTCCTTCGCCCGCGCCCTCGTCACCGGCGTCAAGACCACCGCTTTCGCCATCGACGTGAACACCGACGGCACCAAGGGCTATTACTCGGTCTTCTATGTAAAAGCCGACTCGCCCTACCAGAAGATCGAAGACCTGAAGGGCAAGGCCGTCGGCCTCGTCGACCCGAATTCGACCTCGGGCTACAACATGCCGCTGATCAAGCTGAACAAGATGGGCATCGACCCGAAGACCTACTTCTCCAACCTGCTCATCACCGGCAGCCATGAGAACGCCGTCATTGCTCTGGTCGGCGGTCAGGTGGAGACTTGCGCCAACTTCTGGAATGCGCCGGGCGATTCCAACCTCAGCCGTATGCTCAACAAGGGCATGCTGAAAAAGCCCGACGGTACGCCGATGAAGGAGAGCGACTTCCGCATCATCCTGAAGTCGGATCTCATCATCAACTCGCCGACCGCCTATCTCGACGCGCTGCCCGAAGACATGAAGGCTGCCATCCGCCAGACCTGGTTCGATTCCGCCAGCAAGGCGCCGCAGGCCTTCGCCAAGCTCAGCGACGGCAAGAACAAGCCCTTCGCCCCCGTGGCCAATGCCGATTACGACGACACGATCAAGCTGATCAAATTCGTCGACGGCCTGAAGAAGAAGGGCTGATCGGCCCTTTCGGGAACCGGGAATGACCATCGGGCGCGACGCTTCGGCGTCGCCCTCCGCCGTCGTGGTCCTGCCCGACGACCGGTTGGGGACCCTGCGCCGCGCCTATTCGGCTGTCGGGGGGCGTCGCCGGCTGAAGCTGCTGGCGGGCCTCGTCGTGCTCGCCGTCGCGGTGGCGGTCTCGTCCCGGCTGGCCGAGATCGACCCCGCCACGATGTGGGAGAAGTTCGGCGGCTTCACCAGCTACTTCGATCGGCTCGCCAAGCTCGACAGCGGCGCCCGTGTCTGGACCGATCCGGTCGAATGGTTCTGGGGCCTGCAGAAGTGGTCGATCCTGCTCGGCCAGACGCTGCTGATGGGCTATGTCGGCACGCTCTGGGGAGCCGCCTTCGCTTTCCTGCTCTGCTTCGCGGCGAGCCGCACCACCTGCCACAACGGCTGGATCCGCTTCGCGGCCCTGCGTTTCCTCGAATTCTGCCGCACCGTGCCGGTGCTGGTCTTTGCCTTGGTCTTCGTCGTGGCTTTCGGCCTCGGCCCGCTGCCGGGCGTGCTGGCGCTGGCCATCCACACGGCGGGCGCGCTCGGCAAGCTCTTCACCGAGATCGTCGAGAATGCCGACGTCCGCCCTTCCGAAGGTGTGCGCGCCTCGGGCGGCAACCTCGTCCAGTCCATCCGCTTCGGCGTCCTGCCTCAGGTCCTGTCGAGCTTCGCCTCCTATTCGCTGCTGCGTTTCGAAATCAACGTGCGCGAGGCGACCGTGATGGGTTTCGTCGGCGCGGGCGGCATCGGCGAAGAGCTGCTCATCGCCATTCGCCGCTTCTATTATAGCGATGTCAGCGCCATCCTGGTGTTGATCATCCTGACGGTCTTCGTGCTCGACATCCTGACCGAACGCCTGCGCGGCCGCCTGTTTCCGGGAGAGGCCAAGTGAAGGGTCTCGACCTCACCGCCGACGAGGTGGCGGGCCTCGCCCAGCGTCATCCGGCCTTGATGAACCCGCCGCTGCGCACCCGTCTCGCCGGGCCGGCCGTGACGGCGGCGATCGTCGGGCTTTTCGTTTTCGGACTCTGGTCGCTCGACATATCCCCGGTGCGCCTGGCCGGGGGTCTGGTGGCGCTGGCCCGGTTCACGCAGCTCATGGTGCCGCCCGACCCCATGGGTCATGCGCTGCTGTTTCTCGATGCGCTCGCCGAGACCCTGGCGATCTCCCTGCTCGGCACGCTGATCGCCGCCGTTCTGGCCTTTCCGGTCGGGCTCATCGCGGCCCGCAACGTCGTGCGCAACCCCGTCATCCACATCCTGACGCGCCGGGTCCTCGACATCATCCGCTCGGTCGACGTGCTGGTCTGGGCGCTGGTCTGGATCGGCGTCGTGGGGCTCGGGCCTTTCGCGGGCGTGCTGGCCATCGCCTGCTCGGATTTCGGCGCCTTCGGAAAACTCTTCTCCGAGACGGTGGAGACCACGGGAGAGCGGGCCCGGGACGGTGTGCGCGCCGCCGGTGGGGGCCGCCTCCACGAGGTCCGCTTCGGCCTTCTGCCGCAGGTGCTGCCGGTGATCGCCGGTCAGGTGCTCTACTATTTCGAGTCCAACGTCCGCTCCGCTACCATCATCGGCATCGTGGGGGCCGGCGGCATCGGCCTCCACCTCTACGAGGCCATCCGCACCCTCGAGTGGCGCGAGGTGTCGTTCCTGGTGCTGATGATCCTCGTCGCGGTCGCCGCCATGGACTGGATCTCGTCGCGCCTGCGCGCCGCCATGCGGGCCTGAACTCGACCGTTCTCGCAAAACGAATGGCGCCGAAGCGACCGGCCGCCGCTCTCCGGCTGGTCCAGCCCGAGTTGCTCGGCGGCTCACATTGCTCCTGTGCCGCCTCGCTGCTCTCGCGATGGCGACAGGGCCCTGCTCAGGCCGGCGAAGCGTCCCGCGCCGGCACGCGCCGTATCTTTGCCCCGAGCGCGTTCAGCCGCTCGTCGATGCGTTCGTAGCCGCGCTCGATCTGGTCGGCATTGTCGATCGTGCTCTCGCCCTCGGCGCAGAGCGCCGCCAGCAGCATCGCCATTCCCGCGCGGATGTCGGGCGACGTGACGCGCTGGCCGCTGAGTGCGCTCGGCCCCGCCACGACGGCGCGGTGCGGGTCGCAGAGCACGATGCGGGCCCCCATCCCGATGAGCTTGTCGACGAAGAACATCCGCGACTCGAACATCTTCTCGAACATCAGGATCATCCCGTCGCATTGCGAGGCGGTGACGATGGCGATCGACATGAGATCGGCCGGAAAGGCCGGCCAGGGCTGGTCCTCGAGCTTGGGGACATGGCCGCCGAGGTCCGACTGGATCTTCAGGCTCTGCTCCTCCGTTACGATGAGATCGTCGCCCTCGACCTCGCAGACGACGCCGAGGCGCTCGAAGGCCATGCGGATCGCCCTGAGGTGCTCGACCCCGGCGCGCGCGATGCGCAGCGGCGACCGCGTGACGGCGGCGAGGCCGATCAGCGACCCGACCTCGATATGGTCGGGGCCGATGCGGTGATCGGCCGAGCCCAGCACGGTCGGGCCATGCACCACCATGGTGTTGGTACCGATCCCCTCGATCGAGGCTCCCATGGCGATGAGGAACCGCGCGAGATCCTGGACATGCGGCTCGGAAGCGGCATTGCGCAGGGTGGTGGTGCCATGCGCCGCGGTGGCGGCCATGAGGGCGTTCTCGGTCGCGGTGACGCTCGGCTCGTCGAGGAAGACGTCGGCGCCGGTCAGGCGCGCGGCGCGGAAGGTCAGCCGCTCGCCCGTCTCGACCGTGGCGCCGAGCTGCTCGAGCGCCAGGAGATGCGTGTCGAGCCGGCGGCGCCCGATGACGTCGCCGCCGGGGGGCGGCAGGGAGACCTCGCCGCAGCGGGCCAGGATGGGGCCTGCAAGAAGGATCGAGGCCCGGATCCGGGCACAGAGCGCCGGATCGAGATCGACGGCGCGGATCTCCTCCGCGTGGATGGCCAGCGTGTTGAGGTCCTGCCACTCGGCCTTGACGCCCATCGTCTTGATGAGATCGACGAGGGTCTCGGTGTCGCGGATGCGCGGCACGTTGCGCAGCACGATGGGGTGCGCGCTCAGCAGAGCCGCGGCGATGATCGGCAGCGCGGCATTCTTGTTCCCGGCCGGTTCGATGGTGCCGGACAGGCGCTGCCGGCCCTCGACGATATAGCGAACACCGGACATGCGATTCATCCTTCCACGCCGAGGGGCGATGGCCTGGGCTGCGGGAACAGCCTTGGCGCGGGGCGGGTGTTAGCAGATCCGATCCGCGGGGGCGACCGGGTCTCGGCTCAATGCCGGAAAACCAGTTCCACGCGGTCGGCGTGGAACCGCGTCCGCTGGACCTGGAAGGGACGGTCGTCGAGGTCGACGTTGACGGCGCGCGCCACGAGGACCAGCCCGTCCGGCGCACCGGCCAGATGTTCGGCATCCTGCGGCGACAGGCGTTCGGCGGTGAGGCGCGTCTCCCGCCGGCGATAATCCGCGATGCCGCCAGCGCGCAGCGCATCCGTGACGGATCCACCTTCGGCATAATGGCGCACGATGTCGGGAAACCGGGCCGCCTCGACCCAGGAGGTCGCCACCGAAAGCGGAGCTCCGTCGGCGACACGCATCGACTCGAGGCGGTGCAGGGTCGTACCGAGCGGACATTCGAGCAGGTTGGCCATCTCGGAATCCGCCCTCACCCGATCGGCTCCAATGAGCCGTCCGCCGGGTGCGCGCGACTGCGCCAGCATGTTCTCGGTGAAGCGTGTGCGGGCCCCCATGGAGTAGGGCAGGCGCGGCTGGGCGGCGTTGACGAAGGTGCCGCGACCTCGCTCGGCCCGCACCAATCCGTCGATCGCCAGCGCCGCGATGGCGCGCCGCACGGTGTGGCGGTTGACCCCGAACCGCTCCGCCAGTTCGCTCTCGGCCGGCAGGCGATCCGCCATGGACCCGTCGCCGATCGCGGTGCGGATGCCGTCCGCCACGCGCCGCCACCGCGTGACCCCATCACCCGTCGTATCCATGGTCGTGTCTCCGTTCCAGACCCGCACGCTACAGCGGCCGACCGAGAATTTTCCGTCGTTCGTCATCGTTCGGTCACGGTCGGAGGTGTAGAACAGCACAGAGACATCCGGTTGTCTACACAATTAGACGTTTGAGGGTATGGCGATGGAGCAGTCGGGCGACGGTCGCGAGGATAGGCGCAAGACCATGGGGGCTTTGGCCTGCATGCCGGCCGCGCTGCTCGCCGAACGCTACGAGGCTCTCAGCGCCACGGCGCCGGAAGCCGTTCCGGTGCGCGGGCCGGAAGTCGGCCTCGTCATGCTGCGCGGCCGGGCCGGGGGCGGGGGCGCGGCCTTCAACCTCGGCGAGGCCAGCGTCGTTCGGGCTACGGTGCGGCTCGACAGCGGAGAGGTCGGCCATGCCGTCGTGTTGGGGCGAGACACCGGGCACGCCCGGATGGCAGCCCACCTCGACGCGCTCTGGCAAAGCCCCGCCTGGCGGGCCCGCGTCGAGGACGAGGTCGTGGCTCCTGGCCTCGCCGCCACGTCTTCCGAGACCGGCATTCGCGCCGAAGAGACCGAGGCGACGCGAGTGGACTTCTTCACCCTGGTGCGCGGAGAAGATTGATGTCGACCCTCGAAGCTTCCGCCGTTTCGGGCGGCCTGCGTGACCCTGTCTTCGACGCCCAGGCGATCTTTCGCGCTCTGATGAACGCCTTCGCCGAACCCGGCACGGTGGCGGATCTGGGGACCCGCGTCGCGGCGCCGGAGCCGCTCCAGCCGGCCGCCGCCGCGATCCTGGCGGCCCTGGCCGATGGCGACACGCCGGTCTGGATGGACACTCCCGAGGGGGCCGATCTCGGCGCGGCGCGCTGGCTGCGGTTCCAGACAGGTGCCCCCGTCACCTCCGACCCTGTATCGGCGCGCTTCGCCGTCCTATCCGAAGGCGACGATCCGGACGGATGGGGCCGGTTCTCCCTCGGGACGCCGGATTATCCGGATCGCTCTGCGACGTTGCTGCTGCCGGTATCGTCTCTCTCCGGCGGCATGCCCCTGATCCTGTCCGGTCCCGGTATCGAGACCGAGCGGCGCGTCGCGCCGGCCGGACTGACCAAAGGATTTCTGGCCGTCATGGAGCGCAACCGCGCGGCCTTCCCGCTCGGCTTCGACCTCGTTCTCGTCTGTGGCACGGCGGCTCTCGCCCTGCCGCGCACCACCCGCATCCGGGAGGGCTGACCCTATGTATGTGGCCGTGAAGGGTGGCGAAGCCGCCATCGCCAATGCGCACCGCCTGCTTGCCGACCGGCGCCGCGGCGACCGGGACGTGCCGGCGCTGACGCTCGATCAGATCGCCGGGCAGCTGTCGCTCGCCGTCGACCGCGTCATGGCGGAAGGGTCGCTCTACGATCCCGACCTCGCCGCCATGGCGGTGCGCCAGGCGCGCGGCGACCTGATCGAGGCGATCTTCCTGCTCCGCGCCTTTCGCACCACGCTGCCGAGGTTCGGCTATGCCGAACCCGTCGACACGGCGCAGATGCGGGTCGAGCGACGCGTCTCCGCCACCTACAAGGACCTGCCGGGAGGCCAGCTCCTCGGCCCGACTTTCGACTACACCCACCGCCTGCTCGACCCCGACATGGCCACCGATGCCCCGGTGGAGGCGCCGGAGCGTCGCGCCGTGGCGGAGGAGGGCGACTGCCCGCGCGTCATCGACATCCTCAACCGCGAGGGGCTGATCGAGGGCGACGGCGCGCCCGAGGGGGAACCCGGCGACCTCACCCGCGACCCGGTCTCCTATCCGGTCGGGCGCGACCTTCGCCTGCAGGCGCTGGCCCGCGCCGACGAAGGCTTCATGCTGGCGCTCGGCTATTCCACGCAGCGCGGCTACGGCCGCGTCCACCCTTTCGTGGGCGAAATCAGGATCGGCCTCGTCGATGTCGAGGTCGAGATCCCCGACCTCGGCTTCACGGTGCGGATCGGCTCGGTGCGGCTGACCGAATGCCAGATGGTGGCGCAGTTCCAGGGCAGCGCCGAGGAGCCGGCGCGCTTCACCCGCGGCTACGGCCTCGTGTTCGGCCAGTCCGAGCGCAAGGCGATGGCGATGAGCCTCGTCGACCGGGCGCTCCGGGCCGACGAATTCGGCGAAGAGCGCCGCGCCCCCGCGCAGGACGAGGAATTCGTCATGGAACACGGCGACAACGTCCAGGCGACGGGCTTCGTCGAACATCTGAAACTGCCGCACTACGTCGACTTCCAGGCCGAGCTCGACCTCGTGCGGCGCCTGCGGGCCGAAAGCGCCGCGCGGAAGGCCGAAGCCGCCGGGACAGCGGCATCACAGGAGCGCGGATCATGACGGCGCCGAGCTACAATTTCGCCTATCTCGACGAGGGCACCAAGCGGATGATCCGCCGGGCCATCCTCAAGGGCATCGCGATCCCCGGCTACCAGGTGCCCTTCGCGTCGCGCGAGATGCCCATGCCCTATGGCTGGGGCACCGGCGGCGTGCAGGTGACGGCGGCGATCCTCGGGCCTGCGGACGTGCTGAAGGTCATCGACCAGGGCGCCGACGACACCACCAATGCTGTGTCGATCCGGGCCTTCTTCCAGAAGACCGCGGGCGTCGCCACCACGACCCGCACCACGGAAGCCACGATCGTCCAGACGCGCCACCGAATCCCGGAGGCGCCGCTTCGGGCCGGCCAGACCATCGTGTATCAGGTGCCCATTCCCGAGCCGCTGCGCTTCCTCGAGCCGCGCGAGACCGAGACCCGCACCATGCACGCGCTCGAGGAATATGGCCTGATGCATGTGAAGCTCTATGAGGACATCGCCCGCCACGGCCATATCGCGACGAGCTACGCCTATCCGGTGAAGGTCGAGGGCCGCTACGTGATGGACCCCTCGCCCCTGCCGAAGTTCGACAATCCCAAGATGCACCGCTCGCCGGCCCTGCAGCTCTTCGGCGCCGGCCGCGAGAAGCGCATCTATGCGCTGCCACCCTTCACCGACGTGCGCAGCCTCGACTTCGAGGACCACCCCTTCGCGATCCAGCGCTTCAAGGAGCCCTGCGCGCTCTGCGGAGCCCGCGACGTCTATCTCGACGAGGTCATCACCGACGACCGCGGCGGCCGCATGTTCGTCTGTTCCGACACCGACCATTGCGGCAGCCGGCAGGCCGAGGGCCACCAGGGTCGTGGGCTGCCGCAGGCTGCAGCCGGAGGAGCGGGGCGATGAGCCAGGACCCTATCCTAGAGGTCCGCGACCTCGACAAGCACTACGGCGAGCGCATCGGCTGCACGGAGGTCTCCTTCGACCTCTGGCCCGGCGAGGTCCTGGCCATCGTGGGCGAATCCGGCTCGGGCAAGACGACGCTGCTGAACTGCGTCTCGGGTCGGCGCGCGCCGTCGAGCGGATCGGTGCGCTACCGCATGCGCGACGGCGTCATGCGCGATCTCGCCTCGCTTGGTGAGGCCGAGCGGCGCCTGCTGATGCGCACCGACTGGGGCTTCGTCCACCAGAACCCCAGCGATGGGCTGCGCATGCGCGTCTCGGCCGGCGCCAATGTGGGCGAGCGGCTGATGGCGATCGGCGACCGCAACTACGGCCGCATCCGCGAAACCGCGGCCGACTGGTTGTCCCGCGTCGAGATCCCGGCCGACCGGATCGACGACCAGCCGACGGCCTTCTCGGGCGGCATGCGCCAGCGCCTGCAGATCGCCCGCAATCTCGTCACCCATCCGCGCCTCGTCTTCATGGACGAGCCGACCGGCGGCCTCGACGTCTCCGTCCAGGCCCGCGTGCTCGACCTCCTGCGCGGCCTCGTGGCGGATCTCGGCCTCGCGGTGGTGATCGTCACCCATGATCTCGCCGTCGCACGGCTGTTGTCGCAGCGGATGATCGTGATGAAGGACGGGCACGCCGTCGAGGAGGGCCTGACGGATCGCGTCCTCGACGATCCGCGCCACCCCTACACGCAACTCCTCGTCGCCTCGATCCCGGAGTCCTGACGATGACCTTCGATAGCGAACCCCAGTCTCTCGAAGTCCGCAGCGTCGCCAAGGCGTTCCGCATGCATCTGCGCGGCGGCATCGAACTGCCGGTCGTGCGCGATGTGAGTTTCGCGGTCGCGCCCGGTGAATGCGTCGTGCTGGGCGGCCCCTCGGGCGTCGGCAAATCGTCGATCCTGCGCATGGTCTACGGCAATTACGGTGTCGATTCCGGCGCCATCCTGGTGCGGGATCGCGACAGCGGCACGCTCCTGGATCTCGGTGCCGGCGACCCGCGCGGCGTGCTCGGCCTGCGCAAGACCTCCATCGCCTATGTGAGCCAGTTCCTGCGCGCCGTGCCGCGCGTCTCGGCCGCCGATGTCGTGGCCGAGCCGCTGCTCGGGCGGGGCATCGATCGGGGAGAAGCGCGAACACGCGCCGCCGCCATGCTGACGCGGCTGAACCTGCCCGCAGCCTTGCACGACCTGCCGCCGGCCACTTTCTCGGGCGGCGAGAAGCAGCGCGTCAACATCGCGCGCGGCTTCCTCACCGACCATCCGGTGCTGCTGCTCGACGAGCCGACCGCTTCGCTCGATGCCGAGAACCGCGACGTCGTGGTCGAGATGATCCGCGAGAAGCTCGCGCGCGGCACCGCGATCCTCGGCATCTTCCACGACGAATCCGTGCGCGATCGCGTCGCCACCCGCATCGTCGACGTCTCGTCCTTCTCGGCGCGGAGGGCGGCATGATGGCGACGAAACTCAAGGCCGACACGCCTCTGATCCACCAGAGCGCCGAGGTCACGGGTTCGACGCTCGGGCGCTACACCGAGATCGAGGCCCGCTCCTCCGTGTCCGAGACCGTTCTCGGCGACTATTCCTACGTGATGCAGGACTGCCGGATCTGGGCCACCACGATCGGCAAGTTCGTCAATGTGGCGGCGGCGGTACGCATCAACGCCACCAATCATCCGACCTGGCGGCCGACGCTGCATCACTTCACCTATCGCGCCGGCGACTATTTCGAGGGCGCCGGGACCGAAGCCGCCTTCTTCGCCTGGCGACGCGAGAACGCCGTCACCATCGGCCATGACGTGTGGATCGGCCATGGCGCCACGATCCTGCCGGGCGTGACGGTGGGCGATGGCGCGGTCATCGGGGCGGGAGCCGTCGTGTCGCGCGATGTCGCCCCTTACACGATCGTCGGCGGCGTCCCGGCGCGGCTGATCCGCGAGCGCTTCACGGCGCCGGTCGCCGAGCGCTACCGCAGCCTCGCCTGGTGGGACTGGGATCACGACGCGCTGTTCGCAGCGCTTGAGGATTTCAAGACGCTCGACGCCGAAGCCTTTCTCGACCGCTACGAGGGCCAAGCCAGAGAGGGAACGTCCTGATGCGCGCCGCCGTCTACGCGACTCCGGCACCCGACAGTGCCTTGAACCGTTTGGCCTCGGACTGGCTCGGCCGCGACGCCTTCTCTGACCGGCCGACCCGCCCTGCCGACTCCTCGCGCGACCCCTTCGTCGCCGAGGCGGCGCGCTACGGGTTCCACGCGACGCTGCGGGCACCCTTCTGCCCGAAGGACGAGGTCGATCTCGGCACGCTCGTCGACCGACTCGGGGCGCTCTGCGCCGGCAGTGCCGCGCCGGTCATCGGGCAGCTGACCCTGGGGCGGCTCGGTGACTTCTTCGCCCTGGTTCCGGCCGCGCCCGAACCGGCGCTGCACGATCTCGAGGGCGACGTTCTCGCCGCCTTCGAGCCCTATCGCGCGCCGCTGACGGCAAACGAGATGGCCCGTCGGCGCCCGGAGCGGCTGAGCCTGCGCCAGCGCGAGCTGCTTGAGCGCTGGGGCTACCCCTTCGTGCGCGAGGAATTCCGCTTCCACATGACCCTCACCGGGCCGGTGCCGGGCCCGGGCGACGAGTGGCGGACGGAGCTCGAAACCCGCTTCGCGCCGCTGCTCGGCCGGCCTTTGGCGATCGACGGGCTCGGCCTTTTTGTCGAAGCCGCGCCGGGCGCGCCCTTCCGGGTCCACAGCTTCCATCCTTTCAGGGCCCCCGAGGTCCTCCAGCCGGCGGGGACGCCATGAGTGAACAGGTTTTCCGCAACGCCCGCATCGTGCTGGGCGACGAAGTGATCGAGGGCAGCCTCGCCATGCGCGACGGCCGCATCGCCGATATCGCGTCGGGATCGGCGGCCGTGGGCGAGGATCTTGGCGGCGACATCCTGATCCCCGGATTGGTCGAGCTCCACACCGACCATATCGAGGGTCATTACCTGCCGCGCCCCAAGGTGCGCTGGAACATGATGGCGGCGCTCCAGGCCCATGACGCCCAGATCGCGGCCTCGGGCATCACCACGGTCTTCGACGCGCTGCGGGTCGGCATGGACGAGGACGCACTCCTCACCTCCGTCGACATGCTGGCAATGGCCGACACGATTGCCGCCGCGGTCGACGCCAAGCGGCTGCGGGCCGATCACTACATCCACCTGCGCTGTGAAGTCTCGGCGCCCGACGTGCTCGACCATTTCGAGACCTTCGCCTCGCGTCCGCTGGCGCGCCTCGTATCGCTGATGGACCACGCTCCCGGCCAGCGGCAGTTCGTCGACTTCGACACCTACCGATCCTACTACCAGCGCAAGATGAACCTGACCGACGCGGCCTTCCAGGTCTTCTGCGACCGGCGCATCGCCCAATCCGAAATCCATTCGGATCCGAACCGCCGGGCCATCGCGGGGTTCTGCCGCTCTGCAGGTGTCGCGGTCGCGTCGCACGACGACGCCACGCTGGCTCATGTGGACGAAGGCTTGGCGCTCGGCGTGACCCTGGCCGAGTTCCCGACAACGATCGCCGCCGCCTGTGCGTCGCACGAGGCGGGGCTCCTGGTACTGATGGGGGCACCCAATATCGTGCGCGGCGGCTCGCATTCCGGCAATGTCTCGGCGGCGGAGTTGCTCGACCTCGGCGTCCTCGACATCCTCTCCTCCGACTACGTGCCCTTCAGCCTGCTGCAATCGGCCTTCGCCCTCGTAGAAGCCGGAACCCTCGACCTGCCCGGCGCCATCAAGCTCGTCTCGACCAATCCCGCCGCGGCGGCGCGGTTCGAGGATCGCGGCGCCATCGCGCCGGGGCTCCGGGCCGATCTCGTCCGCGTCCGGGCCGAAGCCGGTCTTCCGCCGGTCGTCGCCGGCGTCTGGCGGGAGGGGCGGCGTGTCGCCTGAGGGCGCGCGCGGCGCTTTCGTGGCGGTGGTCGGCCCGAGCGGCGCCGGCAAGGACACGCTGATGTCCTGCGCGGCCGGCCATCCCGCGCTCGACGGGCGCATCCTCTTCGCCCGACGCGTCGTGACCCGGGCCGCCCAGGCCGACGCCGAGGACCACGACAGCCTCGACGAGGCCGGCTTTGCCCGTGCCGAAGCCGAGGGGGCCTTCGCGCTGGTCTGGGCCGCCCATGGTTTGCGCTACGGCCTGCCGCTTTCTTTGCGTGAGGCTTTGGTTGAGGGCCGGACGGTGGTCGCCAACTTGTCGCGCCGCTCGCTCGCCGAAGCGGCCGCGGCGTTTGGGCCGCTGCACGTCGTCGAGGTGACGGCCTCCCCCGAGATCCTGCTGGCGCGGCTTGTCGGCCGTGGCCGCGAAGACGAAGCCACGATCCGCGACCGCCTCGCCCGCCAGGCGCCGTTTGCCCTGCCGGCGGGGGCCCACCATCGGGTGATCGACAATTCGGGTCCTGTCGCGGACGCGACCGAGGCACTGGTCGCGTACCTGAACAGCTGCGCGGGCACTGTGACGACCGCTACCTAACCACCTGTTCCGTCATGGCCGGCACAAAGCCCGGCCATGACCCGGAACATGGGTCGAGGGGCGCTCACTCCATCACGGCCGAATGATCGACCGCGACCGGCCCTTGCGCCTTCTTGAGCAGGAACACCAGAGGCATTGCGGCCACCGCCATCATCATCAAGAGGCGGAAATCGTCCATATAGGCGATCATGGTGGCCTGGGTGGTGACGACGGCATCGAGCGCGGCGCGGCCATGGGCCGTGTAGGGGCTGAGCATGCGGCCGATGGCGGGGACGTGGACCATCGGGTTGAAGGCCGTCACGTAGCCGGCGATATCGGCATGGTTGGCCTGGACGTTCTCGGCCAGCAGGGCCGTCACCACCGATATGCCGACCGAAGAGCCGATGTTGCGCGACAGGTTGTAGAGTCCGGTCCCATCCTGTCTCTGCGCCGACGACAGGGTCGAGAATGTGACGACCGAGAGCGGCACGAAGAGGAAGCCGAGGCCGGCGCCTTGCACGAAGCCCGTCGTCACGATGCGCATCTCTTCGACATCGCGAGTCCAACCCGTCATGTCGTTCATGGCCCAAGCAGTGAGAAGGAGACCGATCAGCAGGAGCCAGCGCACCTCGATCTTGCCGATCAGCTTGCCGACCAGGAACATGCTCGCCATCGTGCCGATGCCGCGCGGGCCCATGACGAGCCCGGCCGTCACGATGGGGTAATCCATCAGGCTCTGCAGATACGGCGTCATCAGTGCCATCGAGGCCAGATAGGTGATGCCGACGACGAAGATGAAGATCATGCCGACCGTGAAATTCCGGTCGAGGAACAGTTTCGGATCGACGAAGCTCTTCTTGGCGGTGAAGGTGTGGACGAGGAAGAGATAGAACGCGCAGGCACAGATCAGCGCCTCGATCTGGATCTCCCCGGAGGAGAACCAATCCATCTGCTCGCCGCGGTCGAGGAAGATCTGCAGCGACGCGATGGTGAGGCTGAGCAGGCCGAAGCCGAGCCAGTCGAGCTTGGCCGCAGCCTCGAGCTTCGTCTCCGTCACGAAGGCCGAGATGCCTGCGAAGGCAACGGCCCCGATGCCGAGGTTGATGTAGAAGACCCAGCGCCAGGAGATGTTGTCGGTCAGCCAACCACCGATGACGGGGCCCAGCACCGGTCCCACCATGATCGACACGCCGAAGACCGCCATGGCGGAGCCGCGCTCCTCCGGCGTGTAGATGTCGAGGAGGATGGACTGGGCGAGGGGCACCAGCGCGGCGCCGAACAGGCCCTGCAGCAGGCGGAAGCCGACGATCTCGAGCAGCGACTGGGCGATGCCGCAGAGGATGGAGGCGAAGACGAAGCCCGCCACCGACATCAGCAGCACGCGCTTGCGGCCGAAGCGGTTGGCGAAATAGCCAGCCGCCGGCGTCATGATGGCGGCGGCCGTGATGTAGGAGGTGAGGACCCAGTTGATCTGGTCGGAGGAGGCCGAGACGCTGCCCTGGATATAGGGCAGGGCCACGTTAGCGATGGTGGTGTCGAGCGCCTGCATCACCACGGCCAGAATCACGCAGGCCGTGATGGCGCCGCGGTTGGCGACGCCCGGGCCGGCGTTGGCGAGGGGCGAGGGCGCGGCTGCGGCCGGCGATGCGATCGGTTCGACGAGGTCGTCGGCCGCCGGTGCACTCCGAAGCGCGACGCTAGACATGGAAGCGAGCCCGCAGCGCCGCGATCTCGGTCCGGGCCCAGTCGACCGCATGCTGCACGGAGGTCGGCACGCCGCGCGCATGGCCCGTGTCGACCTCGACGACCGCGCTCATGCCCATGCGGAGCGGCGGCTTTGCGGGGTCATAGGCGACCTTCACCCGCATGGGAATGCGCTGGACGACCTTGACCCAGTTGCCCGTCGTGTTCTGTGCCGGTAGCAGCGAGAAGGACGAACCCGAGGCGGGACTGATACTCTCCACCGTGCCGCGCCACTCCACGTCCGGATAAGTGTCGACCGTCACGGTCGCGGTCTGGCCGGGTCTGACGTAGGTCAGCTCGGTCTCCTTGGGACTGGCGTCGACCCAGACGTCCGTGTCGGAGATCAGGCTGAAGCCGGCCTGCGAGGATTTGAGGTAGCCGCCGGCCTGCAGCGCGTCGACGTTGGTGACGATGCCCGAGAAGGGCGCCCTCACGATCGTGTCGTCGAGATCGCGACGTGCCTCGTCCACGGCCGACTGGGCCTGGAGATAGAAGGGGTTCTTCTCGACGGGCTGGTTCTCGTCGTCGCCGAGCTGCGCCAGCATCGACTGCGCTTGCGATGCCGCCACGAGAACACGCTGCTGTGTCGAGGTGACGTCGTGCTCGGCCTGATCGAAGGCGGCCTTCGAGGCGTAATTGTTGGACAGCAGGTCCTGCTGGCGCTTGAAGGTCGCCTGGTAGAAGGGGAGGTCGGCCTTGGCCTGGGCGATCGCGGTGAGCGATTGCTTGTAGCTCGCCTGCAGGGTCAGGACTTGGTTGCGCACCGTACCGAGCTGCGCTTCCGCGCCCTGCAGCGCGATGCGGAAGCTGTCCCCCTTCAGCCGGAACAGGACCTGTCCCTTCTCGACATGCTGGTTGTTGTGCACCTCGATGGCGCTCACCGTGCCGGAGACATCGGTCGAGACACCGAGCGACCGGGCCCCGACATAGGCATTGTCGGTCGACAGAACCTGTCCGCCGACGACGTAATCGTATCCACCAACCACCAGTGCCACCGGCAGCAGCACGAAGAGGAGCGGGCGCAGGATCCGGCGTTTGGCGCGCGTCGTCTCAATCACGGGGGCGGAAGGCGCAAGCGCCGCGGGCGCAGGGGGCGGCGAAGGGGCAGCCTCGGACTTTGGAGTGTCGGGCTTCAGGGCCGTCGGGGCGGAGCGTGGCAGGGCCCGCGTACGAGGGATGTCGCGGTCGTCGTCACGCGCGATCGGTTCCGCGTCGGAAAAATCGCGGGAGGATGTACCTTCAACCATGCTGTGCCTCTTCGTCGTCCACCTGCCTCGAACAGGCGTCGACCAGATTGGTCTTGAGAATCGTGAGAGCGCGGACCAGGACGTCGCGGTCGGGTTCGGCGATGCCCGCCAGCCCCTCAGCGCGTGTCTGTTCGCCGATGTCCTGGAGCAGGGCGAGGCTCGGGTGAGCGTCGGGCGTGAGATACAGGCGCCAGCATCGCCGATCGCCCGCGTCCTGCCGCCGCTCGACGAGGCCTCGGGCCTGCAGCTTGTCGAGGATCCGCACCAGCGAGATCGGCTCGACTTCGAGGATCTCGGCGAGGCCCGCTTGGTGGATGCCCTCGTTCCGGCTGAGATGCAGCAGCACCTGCCATTGCGCCCGGGTGAAACCGAGCGCCGCGGCGCGCTGTTCGAAGCGCCGGCGCATCAGCCGCGCCACATCGTGGAGCAGGAAACCGGCCGGAGACGAGGGGAAGTTCATACGCGGGCGGTCCAGGAGGAAACGAGCGCAACCAGGGCAGGCTTATGATGTCGCTGTCGATCATAGACATGCTTATGATCGGCATGTACTCCTTTCGGGGATCCTGAGCAAGGTCGTGCGGCGCCGCGCCGCTTCGCCATGATGCGGCGGCCTGGAACTCGGCCGAATGCCGGCGGGTGATGATGGACAAGCCCGGCCGGCGGGCCGCAGGAGAACGAGATGGATCGAGGACGCGCCGCCCTGGTACTGGCGTTGGTGATGGCGCCGCTGCCAGCGCTGGCCGCACCGCCCTTCACCTGCGGAGGTTTCGCCCAACTCGGCGGGGCGCAACTCCTGTGCAGCCACGTCGACCCCAAGGCGCCGACGCAGATCTGCACCTATTCCTGGACGCTCGCCGCCACCAACGGCGCGCCCAGCGTCGTCCAGGGTTCCTTCATGCTGACCCCGGGGCAGGCCAACGTCACGGTCTACCAGGGCAACGGCTTCGCCTATCCGCTCGGGACCCCGGTGGTGCTCTGCCAGGGGCGCAAGACGGCATCGTAGCGCCACTGCGCCGTTCGGTACCCTTCGCTGACCATCACGGCGTGGGTGGCCGGCACAAAGGCCGGCCATGGCGGAGAGCGGAGGGTTATCGAGCCAGCACGGGATGCCGCTGGTGCCACTCGGTTGCCTCCTGGAAGGCATGGCCGGCACGGCAGAGCAGGGGTTCGTCGAGGTGGCGACCGACGAACTGGATGCCGACCGGACGATCCGCCGCCGTGACACCCGCCGGCAGCGTGATGGTGGGCTGGCCCGTCATGTTGAAGGGACAGGAATAACGCAGCAGGTTTTCGATGCCGCGCTCGGATTCGGCCGCTTCGAGGATTCCCGCCATGGTGGGGCCGCTCAGGCCCTGCACGGGCAGGAGCAGGAGGTCGATGCCCGAGAAGGCGGCCTCGACGGCACCGCGGAACTGCAGGCGCCGCACCGCGATGCGGTGCATGTCGACCGCGCTGACGCCCGCCGCGATGTCGAGGAAGGTCGACAGGATCGAGCCGTAGTCGGCGCGTCGCGACGGATAGGTCTCGGCATGGAAGGAGGCCGCCTCGACGGCGCAAAGCGAGAACCAGTCCTTCAGGATCTGCGACGCGTCCGGGAAGGCGATCTCGACAATCTCGGCGCCGAGCGTCTCGAGCACCGCACGGGCACCCTCGACCGCCGCCAGCGCATCGTCATCGCAGCCGAGCGCCATGAAGGCCGGCGCGATGCCGATGCGGAGGCCCCGCACGCCGTCCGCGATCCCGGCGAGATAGTTGGGCACGGGCGCGAGGAGCGCCGTCGGGTCCTTGGGATCGGCCCCCGCGATGGCGCCCAGCATGGCGGCGGCGTCCTTGGCCGAGCGGCACATGGGGCCGAGATTGTCGAGCGTGGCGCCGAGTTCGAAGGCGCCGTAGCGGCTGACGCGCCCCCAGGTCGGCTTGATGCCGGTCAGGCCGTTGGCGGCCGATGGAAAGCGGATCGACCCGCCGGTGTCAGAGCCGATCGCGCCGTAGCAGAGCCCCGCCGCGGTGGCGACGCCGGACCCCGACGACGACGTCCCCGGCCAAGCTTCGGCATCCCAAGGATTGATGGGCACCGTCATGTCGGGGTGGTAGCCCGCGTAAGCGCCCTCCGTCATGGCGAGCTTGCCGAGGATCACGGCGCCGGCCTCACGCAACCGCGCCACCACGGTGCCGTCCTTGGGCGCTCGGAAGTCGCGATGGAGCGCCATGCCGGCCGCCGTGGGGGCGTCGGCGGTCCAGCAGAGGTCCTTGACGGCGAGCGGCACGCCGTGGAGCGGTCCGCGGATTAGTCCGGCCGCAATCTCGCGCTCCGCGATCGTTGCTTCGGCCAGCGCGCTCTCGCCCATCACGAGCTCGTAGGCGTGCAGCGCGCCGTCGCGGGTGGCTATGCGGTCCAGCATGGCGCGGGTGAGGGCGACCGGCGAAAGCGCGCCGGCGTGGAGGCGCTCGCCGGTCTCGACGAGACCTGCGAAGGCGGTGGCGTGGTCGAGCATCGTCACAAGGCCGTCCAATCCGTTGCCGCCTCATAGGCCGAGGCCGCCGCATAGATCGACATCTCGTCGTAGTGCCGGCCGATCAGCTGCAGGCTCACCGGTAGGCCGTCCGTCATGCCGCAGGGGATCGCCATCGCGGGATGGCCGGTGACGTCGAAGGGGGCGGTGTTGGGCAGCATCTCGAAGGCGCGCTGCAGGACGAGGCCGAGCGGCGCGTCGGCGGGTGGGATCGGGGTAGCCTTTAAGGGCAGCGTCGGCATCAGCAGCAGGTCGTAGGTCTCGAGCGCCGAATCGTAGGCCCCCTTCAGCTGACGCACGAGGTTCTGCGCCTTGGCGTAGAAGCGGCCACGGTATTGGGAGGTGAAATACTGGCCCACCATCATGGTGATCTTCAGCGTGTCCGACAGCGCGTCGGCGCGCTCGCGCCAGGCCGAATGGGCGTCGAGCAGCGAGACCGTGTAGAGACCCTTCCAGTTGAAGCCCATGCCGTTGCCGAGCATCATCTGCGCCTGCGCGCCCTCGCTGGCGACGGGGGTCCAGATGGCGGGGCCGAGGAGATGCATGGGGATCGAGATCTCGTCGACCTCGGCCCCGAGCCGGCGGAGTTGCTCCGCGGCGGCCCGGACCTTGGTGTCGACGTCCTCCTCGCTCTGGGCGAAGCCGAACCCTTCGCGCACGACGGCGATCTTCATGCCCTTCACGCCGCGGCCGAGCGCCTGGGTGTAGGGGGCGACGCGCGGCGCGTATTGGCGCGGGTCGAGCCCATCCTCGCCGGCCAGCACCTCCAGCATCAGGGCATTGTCGGCGACATTGGCGGTCATCGGGCCGGTGTGGTCGATGGTCGATTCGATCGGCATCACGCCCGTGTAGGGGACGAGGCCGTGGGTCGCCTTCATGCCGTAGATGCCGCAGTAGGCGGCCGGGATGCGGATCGAGCCGCCCTGGTCGCCGCCGATCGCCATTTCGACCTCGCCGGCCGCCACCAGGGCGGCGCTGCCCGAGGATGATCCACCGGCCGAATAGCCGGCTTTTCGCGGATTGACGACGGGCCCGGACGAGTTGGTGTGGCTGCCGCCCGAGAAGCAGAAATGCTCGCAATGCGCCTTGCCCTGAATGGTGGCGCCGGCATCGAGCAAGCGCGTCACGATCGTGGCGTCGAGGTTCGGCACATAGCCTTCGAGCGTCGCCGAACCGTTCATCATGGGTACGCCGGCGAGGCAGACGTTGTCCTTGAGCACGACGGTCTTGCCCTTCAGCTTGCCCTCCGCCGCGCCCTTCACCTCGCTTTTCACGTACCAGGCGTTCAGCGGGTTCTCGGCCGGGCTCGGGAAGCGCCCCGGGGTGCGGGGATATTTCACCTCGGGGATGAAGTCGGGCAGCGATTCCACGAGGTCGTAAGCGGCGAAGCTGCCACCCATGTGCGAGATGAACTCGGCGATGCGCTCGGGCTCGAGGCTCATGCCGAGGCTGTCGACGATGTCGGTCATCTGTTCGAGCGTGGGACGGGCGACGGCCATGGTGATCTTCTCCTGGGGTGAAAGCCTTTGTCGGGCTTCAGGCCGCCATGCCGACCATTTCGGCCACGACATCGGGGTCTTCGAGCTGGTCGGGCCTGAGTTCGCCGGTGATCCGGCCCTTCTGGATGACGAGCACGCGGTTCGACAGCGACGCGATGAAGTCGAGGTTCTGCTCGACCAGGATCATGCTGACGCCGGTCCGGCTGCGCAGACGATGCAGGGTCTCGACGATCTCCTCGATGATCGAGGGCTGGATACCCTCGGTCGGCTCGTCGAGAAGGATGAGCTTCGGTCGGGTGCAGATACAGCGGGCGAGGGCCAGCAACTGCTGCTCGCCGCCCGAAAGCGCGCCGCCCTGCCGATCAAGCAGGCGGGTCAGGCGGGGGAACAGCTCCAGCGTCTCGTCGATGATGCCGCTTTCCTGGCGCCCGCCAGCTACGCAGCCCATCCTGAGATTGTCCCGCACGCTCAGCGCCGGGAAAATCTCGCGACCCTGCGGCACGTAGCCGAGGCCGAGGCGCCCCCGCTCGTGCGGCTTAAGATCGGTGATGTCCCCGTTGAGAAAAGTCACGCCGCCGGCACTCGCCGGAATGAATCCCATCAGGGTCCGCATCAGCGTGGTCTTACCCATGCCGTTATGGCCCAGGATGCCGAGGAACTCTCCGGCCTTGAGCTGGAAGTCGATCCCCATCAGGACCGGAACGCGGCCGTAGGCGGCCTCAAGCGCGGCGACTTCAAGCATCGGTCACGCCGCCTTCTTGCCGAGATAGACGTCGCGCACGCGCTGGTCGCGCATCACGGCATCGGCCCTGTCCTCGAGCAGGACGGAGCCCTGATTGAACACCGTGATGAGGTCCGAGATCATGCGGATGAAGGCCATGTCGTGCTCCACCACGATGAGCGACTTGGTCCTGTTGATGGACCGGATGATGTCGGCGGTGCGCCCGACCTCGTCGTGGTTCATGCCGGCGGCGGGCTCGTCGAGCAGGATCAGGTCCGGCTCGCCCGCCAGCACCGTGCCGATCTCCACCCATTGCCGCTGGCCATGCGCCAGCGTGCCGACGATCCGCTCCGTCGAGCCCGACAGCGCGATGAGGCCGAGCACCTCGTCGACCACCGCATCGGCCTTGCGGGCGTTATTCTTGCGCCGGGCCGCGAGCCACAGGTTCTCCCGGATCGACAGGCCGTTGAACACGGACGGGGTCTGCGTCTTGATGCCGATGCCGGCCCGGGCGATGGCGTGAGGCGAGGCCCCGGCGATGTCGCGCCCGCGGTAGCGGATCGTTCCAGCGGAGGGCAGGAGCTGCCCGGTCAGCATCTTGAAGAAGGTGCTCTTGCCGGCGCCGTTGGGGCCAATGAGGCAGCGCAGCTCGCCTTCGGCCAGGGTGAAATCCACCGCGTTCACCGCCACCACGCCGCCGAAGCGCATGGTCAGGCCGCGGATCTCGAGCAGGGGGGCGGTCATGACAGGGCCTTGCCGGAGAGGGGAGCCGCGGCAGGCTCTGCGGCGCCATTGCCACGGCCGCCACGCCGGGCACGGGTCCAGAGGGCCGAGGCGCCACGCTCCACCATGGGAACCACGCCGGCCGGGAGCAGCAGCACGAAGACGAGAAGGATGGTGCCGAGCACGAGGTTGGCGTCGAGCACCTGCTGGCCGCCGATCTGCGTGACCAGGTACTGGATCGCGATGGCGCCCAGCACCGGGCCGATCAGCGTGCCGAGGCCGCCGATCATCACCCAGATGATGATCTGCGCCGAGGTGGCGAGGCCGAAGATCGTCGGGCTGATGAAGGCGCCCCACAGCGTGTAGAGGCAGCCGGCAAGACCGGCGATGCCGCCCCCGATGACGAAGGCGAGGAGCTTGTAGAGCCGCGGATCGTAGCCGAGCAGGGCCGCCCGCATCTCGTTCTCGCGGATCGCCACCACGACCCGGCCGAAATGGCCGGCGAGCAGCAGCTTTAGCCCGACGAAGACCGCGATGAGGCAGCCGGCCGCGAGATACCAATCGTCCTCGGGCGCGAAGGAATAGCCGTTGAAGGGCAGGGTGATGCCCGGCACCGATGGGATGCCGTTGAAGCCACCGAGCGCCGCGGCCCCGATCCGGTAGGCATCGCCGGCCGTGGAATTGATGACGTTGAAGAGGATCAGCGTCACCGTCAGCGTGATGACACCGACATAGACGTTGGAGATGCGGCCGTAGAACATGAAATAGCCGAGCAGCGCGGCGAACAGCATCGGCACCAGCATCGACAGGAGCACCGGCACGGTGCTGTCGGTGAAATTGAAGGCCGCTACCGCATAGGCATAGCCGCCGAGGCCGAAGAAGGCCGCCTGGCCGAAGGACAGGATGCCGCCAAAGCCCCAGATGAAGCCGAGGCTGAGCGCCAGCACCGCCATGGCGACGAAGACGGTCGCTTGCAGCAGCGAGAAGGTCTCGACGAATTGCGGCGCCAGGCCCGCCAGGACGGCGGCCACGAGGGCGCCGGCGAGGGTGAGGCGGAGGGACAGGAGGGTGCGGATCACAGGCTGCCCCTGAAGAAGCGCCCGGTGATGCCCTCGGGCAGCACGCGGATCAGGAGGGTGGCGGCGACGAGCAGGATCACCTCGCCGAAGACCGGCGTGGTGAGATAGGAGCCCATCTGGTTGATGGTGCCGAAGAGGATCGAAGCCGAGGCCGTGCCGGCGAGGATGGCAGCGCCGCCTCCCACCACCGTGATGAAGGCCTTGGCGACGAAGGCCGCCCCCATGGTGGGGGCCACGCCCGAGACGGGGGCCAGGAGCCCGCCGGCGAGCCCCGTGACGGCGGCCCCGATCCCGAAGGTCGCCATATAGACGCGGGTCGGGTTGACGCCGAGCGCCGCCGCCATGTCGGGCTTCTGCATTGTGGCCCGGGCGATGAGCCCGAACCGGGTGAAGCGCATGACGCCGATCACGCCGCAGAGCAGCAGCAGCGCCACCAGGGCCAGGAAGGGCGTGTAGAGATCCGACCGGTAGATTCCGACCTGGAATCCGCCGAGCGGCGTCGGCACGCCGTTGATGGTGTTACCGAAGATCATGGTGACGAGGCCGACGATGAACAGGCTGAGCCCCCAGGTGGCCAGCATCGTGTCGACCAGCCGCCCGTAGAGGAAGCGGATCAGCAGACGCTCGACCAGCAATCCCACCAGTCCGACGAAGACCGGCGAGATCACCAGCATGGCGAACCAGATGTTGACGCCATGGTTGGTCGACAGGACCGTGGCATAGGCGCCGAGCATCAGGAACTCGCCATGGGCGAGATTGATGATCTTCATCATGCCGAAGATGATCGCGAGCCCCAGGCTGACCAGCACCAGGGATGCGATGCCGCTGAGCACGTTGAGCCCGACGATGGCGGCGAGATCCATGGACGAATACTCCGGTTCCGGCGGGAACCCTGTCGGCTGATGGCGGTCGAGCCGCCGCTCCCTGTTCTAGATCTTCACGACATATTGCTGGTTGTCGTTGGGGTTCTTGACGAGGTCGCAGACCGCGGCCGTGTCGAGCGGCTTCTGGTCGGGGAAGCTTCCCGTCACGTTCCAGAGCTTGTCGTGGACGGTGGCGAGATAGGCCGAGCGGATGGCATGGTGGGTCGGCTTGTCGACCGTCACCTTGCCGCTCGGCCCGTCGAAGCTGATGCCGCCCTCCAGCGCCTCGATGACCTTCATGCGGTCGATCGAGCCGGCTTTGGTGACGCCTTCGGCCCAGATGTGGACGCCCTCGTAGGTGGCGCAGGCGAGCTCGCTGACATAGGGGATGCCGGTCCCGTATTTGGCGTGGAGCTTGTCGATGTAGGCCTTGCTGGCCGGCGTCGTCAGCTCCTGGAAGTAGCCGTAGGCGCCCATGATGCCGTCGCTTTCCTTGGCGTCGAGCGTCGAGGGTTCGTTGACGAGGCCGAAGGTGGTCGACGCGATGGGGATCTGGCCCTTCATGCCGGCTGCGGTCCACTGCCGATAGAAGGCCGTGTGGTTGCCGCCGACCAGGGCCGACAGGATCAGGTCGGGCTTGGCCGCCTGGATCTTCGAGATCGTCGGGCCGAAGTTGGTGACGTCGAGCGGGAAGAATTCGGTCGCCAGGATGGTGCCGCCGTTGTCCTGGCAGTATTTGGTCATCCACTTGGCGGTGATCTGACCGTAATTGTAATCGGCCGCGATGATATAGGCCTTCTTGCCGCTTTTCCCCATGGCGTTGGGGACGAGCTTCTCGACCGTTTGGGCCGGCGTCGTGCCGAGGCAGAATTCGTTGCGGTCACAGACGCCGCCCTCGTAGAGCGTATTGTAGAAGTAGAGCGTCTTGAACCGGTCGAAGACGGGGCGGATCGCCTCGCGCGACGCCGAGGTGATGCCGCCGTGCACGACCGCGACCTTGTCCTTCAGCGCCAGTTGCTGGGCATATTGCGAGTAAAGCTGGATGTTTGACTGCGGATCGTAGCCGACGATCTTCAGGGGGCGGCCGAGAAGGCCGCCGGCGGCGTTGATCTCGTCGACGGCGAGTTCGACGCTGAGCACCATGGGCTGGCCGCTGGTGCCGAGGGCACCCGATTGGTCGTGCAGGCTGCCGACCAGGATCGGCGATTCTGCGCCGAGGGCCGTGTGGCGCAGCACCGCCGGCGACAGGACCAGTCCCGCCGTGGCGGCTCCGGTCGAGCTCAGAAATCTGCGGCGCGTCACATCCATCATGCTGGCTCCTCGACGGCGCCCGTCAGATCCGGCGCGTCGGGTGTAGAGCAGCACCGAAGTGAAACAAGTTCAAGCCTGCCCCGGCTGCCAACAATAGTGTCACTAATGCATACAATGCGTCCACGATGCCGCTCTGAAATGCAAGTTGCTTTGTTTGACGGCGCAATTCTAGCCGGATGATGTCAGAATGCGAGGTACCACGGCAATCTCGCCGGAAAATAGGCAAGATGTTTAGGCAAAAGATCTTGCTACCGACGAACGATTGTGCGCTGTGAAGCGAGCCCGTTCCGTCCCATGGTCTCGGAGCCGGGTCGCGGCGCGGCCCTCGGGGGACTACCGATCTCGATGCTTCGCGCCTTCGAGACACGTCGTGCTTTGGGAGCGAGCGTATGTCGGCCGCGGCATCACACACGCCAAGCCGGCCGACGATGCTCTTTGCAAAAGGGGCACGGCGCTGGACGTCAGCGTCGTGCCAGATGTCTCGTCGAAGAACTGGTCGATGCCAGCGAAGGACGCGGATCAGCTGTAGTTGTTGTACATGGTCTTCTTGCGCAGGTAGCCTTCTATGCCGTGCTGGCCGTCCTCTCCGCCAATGCCGCTCTTGCGGTAGCCGACGTGGAAACCGTGCGGGCTCTCGCCCGACGGGCGGTTCATGTAGATCTCGCCGAATTGCAGCTCGTTGATGGCGCGCATGATCAGCCGGTTGTCCTGCGTGAACAGATAGGCCGACAGGCCGTATTCGCTGTCGTTGGCATAGGCCACCGCCTGCTCGAAACTGTCGACCGGCATGGCGGCGATCACGGGCCCGAAGGTTTCCTCCTGCATGATGGCGAGATCGTTCGACGTCACCCCGAGCACGGTCGGGAACATCCAGTGACCCTTGCCGAAGGCGGCGTCGTCCGACGACGCCTGGACGAGCGGGATGGCGTTCTGCTCGAGCGCCTTGGCCACCATGCCTTTCAGCTTGTCGACCTCCATCTTGGAGATGCGCGGACCAATCGCGCTGGTCTCGCTCGTGGGGTCGCCGACCTTCAGCGCCTTCACCTTGGTGGTGAACTTGTCCATGAACTGGTCGTAGACGTCGCGGTGAATGTACATGCGGTCGTTGCAGGTGCAGACCGAGCCGCCGAAGAAGAACTTCGACGTGACGGCGGCCTCGACGGCCTTGTCGATGTCGGCGTCCGCCATCACCAGGAAGGGCGCCTTGCCGCCGAGCTCGAGGCGGATCGTCTTGATGCGCTCGGCGCCGAGCGCGTAGATCTCGCTGCCCGCCCGGATGCTGCCCGTCATGGTGATGACGTCGGTGTCCTTGTGGGAGACGAGATGCGCCCCGACGGTGCGGCCTTCGCCCGGGAGCACGTTGACGACGCCGTCCGGAAAGCCGGCGCGGCGGCAGAGCTCGCCGAGCACCAGCGTCGCCAGCGGGGTCAGCTCGTGCGGCTTGATCACCACGGTGTTGCCGGTGACGAGTGCCGGCCCGACCTTGCGGGCGAAGAGCGCAGCCGGGAAATTCCAGGCCGTGATGCCGGCCACGACCCCGTAGGGCACGCGCTGGATCCAGATCTGCTCGTCGCGGTTCTCGCCCGGAAGGATCTCGCCCTGGAGGTGGCGGGCGCTTTCCGCCGAATAGCGCAACAGCGCCGCGCAGAAATTCGCGTCGATGCGGGACTCGCCGATCAGCTTGCCGCCCTCGGCGGTGAGCAGCCGGGCGAGCGCCTCGCTGTTCTCCTCGACCAGGTTGGCGAGCTTGTGCAGCAGGGCGCCGCGCTCCATCGGGGTCAGACGGCTCCAGCCGGGCTGGGCCTTCTTGGCGGCCGCGACGGCGCGGTCGGCATCCTCGATCGAGCTCTGCGCCACGGCGTCGACCGTCGCCTCGGTGGCGGGGTTGAGGATCTCGCGCAGGTCGCGGGAGGACGAATCTGCCCAACGCCCGCCCACGAAGATCTGCCCGCGACCGATTCCGAAGTCCTTCGGTGTCTGGATCGTCATAATGTGTCCTCGCTCGATGAAGCGGAGCCTCGGAAGGCTTCGCATGTGACTCACTTGATGATGCCGATCTTGCGTCGATCGATGGTGACGAAGACGGACAAAACCAGAACCAGTCCTTTGACGATGTTCTGGAAATAGGGGTCGAGCCCGACGATGTTCATGCCGTTGGACAGGATGGTGATGATGAGGGCGCCGAGGATGGTGCCGCCGATGCTTCCGACGCCGCCGGTCAGCGGGGTACCGCCCACCACCACGGCCGCGATGACGTCGAGTTCCAGCCCCTCGCCGAGCTGCGCGGTCGCCGCCATGGCGCGCGCCCCCTGCAGCAGGCCCGCCATGCCGCACATCAGCCCCGAGAGGGCGAAGATGGCGATCTTGACGCGGTCGACCTTGATGCCGGTGAGAAAGGCGATGCGCTCGCCTCCGCCGACAGCCCGCACTTCGCGCCCGAACACGGTGAAATTGAGGATTACCAGCGCCACGATAATCAGCACGATCGCCATCAAGGCCGAGTGGGGCAGGCCATGGCTGCGGCCCGAGAAGACATCGAGGAAGGTCTCGTCATCGATCGAGATCGGCGCGCCGCGGGTGAAGAACAGCACGAAGCCGCGGTACACCACCATGGCGCCGAGCGTCACGATGAAGGACGGCACCTTGCCCTTCGCCACCAGGACGCCGTTGACCAGGCCGCAGAGCAGGCCGACCAGGGCGGCGGGGATCACCGCCGCGACGCCGAGCGTCGGGGCCGTTACCGCGGTGGCGAGCGCCGCCACCGCCACGATGGCGCCGACGGAGAGGTCGATCGATCCCGCGATGATGACGAAGGTCACCCCCAGGGCGGCGACCAGCAGCACCACGGCCTGCTGGGCCACGATCATCAGGTTGTTGAACTGCAGGAAGCGCGGCGACAGGAGCGAGAACACCAGCGCCAGGGCGACGAGCAGCAGGATCGGGAAGAGCCGGCGCATCCTGTCGAAGGTGAAGCGCTTCGGCGCCAGGCCGGCCGGAACGACCGCTTCGGTGTCGAGGGTGCTCATCTGCGCTGCATCCTTCAAGTCATGAACCGGATGATCGCGTCCTCCGAGGACCGGGACGGATCCTCGATGGACGTGGCGGATATCCCACCGCGCATAACGAGCACGCGATGGGCGAGGCCGATCAGTTCGTTCAGGTCCTCGCTCACGATCAGGATTGCGAGGCCGGCCGCCGCGGCGGCGCGCAGGGTCCGGTAGATCTCCGTGCGCGCCCCGATGTCGACCCCGCGGGTGGGATTGTTCAGCAGCAGCACGCGCGGTTCGACGACGAGGCATTTGCCGAGGACCACCTTCTGGAGGTTGCCGCCGCTGAGGGATCCGGAGCGGGCCGCCGCCGAACCGGTCTTGATGCCGAGCCGCACGATCATCGCCTGCGCGACCGTTGCGGCCCGGGTCGCGTCGAAGAAGGGGCCGCGGCGCGGCGGATCCGCCATGACGAGGTTGTCCTGCACGCTCGCATCCACGATGAGCCCTTCCGCGGTGCGATCGCCCGGCAGATAGGCGACGCCGCGGGCCCAGGCTGCGGCCGGGTCGCCGGGCCGGTAGGGCGCGCCGTCGAGCGCCATCGCGCCGCTTGTCGGGCGGAGCACGCCGGCGGCGAGTTCGAGGATGCGCTCGCCCCCCGCGCCTTTCAGCCCCGCGAAGCCGACGATCTCGCCGCGCCGCAGCGTCAGGTCGAACGGGGCGAGAGCCGCGCCCGATCCGGCCGCCGCGAAGCCGAGGACCGGCCGGGCATCGTCGATCGCGGCGCGGTCCTCCGGTGCCGACGCCTGGAGCTCGCGCCCCACCATGCGGGACTGAATGCCGCCGCGATCCAGCTCGCCAGCCCGGAAGTCGCCGACCTTGCGGCCGTCCTTCAGGATGGTGAGCCGGTCGGCCACACCTTCGACCTCGGCCAGATGGTGCGACACGAAGGCGACCGCGAGGCCGCGGGACTTCAGGGCCCGCATGGCGGCCAGCACGGCGTCGACCTCGCGATGGTTGAGGAAGGCCGTCGACTCGTCGAGAAAGACCGCGCGCGGGTCGGTCGACAGCGCGCGCGCGATCTCGATGCATTTCCACTGCCCGAGATCGAGCGAACTCAAGGATTGCCGCACCGAGATGCCGGCGCCGAACCCGTCGAGGATGTCCTGCGCGCGCCGTTGGAGGGCGCCGGCGAACAGCAGGCCGGCACGTGCGAAAAGGCGGAGCTGGCCCGCGAAGATGTTCTCCGCCACGGTGAGCGACGGGTTGACGGTGATCTCCTGGAACACCAGCCCGACGCCGCGCGCGACCGCCTCGCCCAGCGAGCGCGGCGCGTAGGGGAGGCCGTCGATCGTGATCGTACCGCTGTCCGCCCGCTCGGCGCCGCCGAGGATCTTCAGGAGCGTCGACTTCCCCGCCCCGTTCTCGCCCACCAGGGCATGGACGAGGCCGGGCTCGAGGGTCAGCGATACCCCCGACAGAGCGCGCGTGCTGCCGAAGGTGCGGGCGATGTTGTCGGCGACGATCTGCATGGCGATGCTGTTGCGGTCTTCGGGTTCGTCACCCCGGGGAAAGTTCGTCCGGTCGCGGCGCCCCGACGACGGGCACGCGACCGGGCCTTTGCTGCAGCCGCGGCTACTTCTTGTAGTTCAGCTCGAAGGACGTGGCCGCCGCGCCGGGCGTATAGACCCGGGAGTGGGCCTTGAAGTCGTAGGGCGGCACGCCGCCGGGAAAGTCCGCTTCGAATTCGGCGACCTTGTCCTTGGTCAGCGGCAGGAGCTTCAGCTTGATGTTGTCCCCGTCCTTCGGGACCGCCTTGCCCTTGATCTGGTCGTACATCATCACGAGTGCGAAGCCGCCCTGCAGCCAGTGGCCGCCGATGTCGAACAGGAGCTCGCCGCTCTTCACCGCCTGGACGTTGTCGGGGTTGAGATCCATGGCGACGACGAGCACGTCCTTGCCGGGCTGCTTGCCGACGCTCTTCAGCGCCGTCATCACGCCGGTCGCGGTGCCGCCGTTGGCGGCCCAGACGCCCTTGATGTCGGGATGGCCCTGGTAGAGGGACTCGAACACCGTCTGCGACTGGTCGCGGACGAAGTTGCCGTCGACCTCGCCGGCCACGACGACCTCGGGATGCTGCTTCAGGGCATCGGCCAGGCCCTTGCGCCGATCGATCGCCACGGAGGTCCCGGCGGTGCCGTTCACGACGCCGATCACCTTCTTGCCGTCGGCGCCGGGCGCCATGCCGGCGATGAGGGTCTCGCCCATCTGCCGGCCGGCGTCCTCGTCGCTCGGCCCCACGAAGGCCTTGTAGTTGGGGAAGCGGGCGGACTGGGGCGGGAAGTCCGGATAGCTGTCGGTGAGGATCACCGGGATGTCGGCCTCCTTAGCCTGCGTCAGGCCGCGGGCCGCCGTGGCCCAATAGGGCGTGAAGATGATGCCGTTGACGGGACGGGCCACCAGGTCCTCGAGCGACTTCACCATCTGGTCGGGCTTGTTGTCGGCGTTGAGCACGACGAGGTTCACGCCGAGCTGCTTCGCGCCCGTCTTCATGAAGTCCACGTAGTTGTTCCAGAACTGCGCATCGAGCGTCGGCACTACGACGCCGATCGTGGGCATGTCGGCGGCGGCGGGCGCGACCGATGCGACGAGGGGCAGGGCGGCCAGCGCCAACAGCCCGCGATTCAATCTCTTGAGCAATGTAACCTCCGCGACGCCGTTTTTCTTGAAGGCACCCAGGACCGATCGGCGTCGGTCGGCCCGGGCGTTTGGTGTGCGGCGTCAGCGCTTGTTCAGCGCGACGGCCAGAATGATGATCGCGCCCTTGATGACCTCCTGGATGCTGGTCGATAGACCCAGGACAAGAAGGCCGAAGCCGAGGATGCCGATGAAGATGGCGCCCAGCACGGAGCCGATGATGCCGCCCGTGCCGCCGAAGAGGCTGGTGCCGCCGATGATCACGGCCGCGATCACGTCGAGTTCCAGGCCCGAGCCGAGGCTCGGGTTGCCGGCCGTCGAACGCGCCGCCAGCATCATGCCGGCGAGCGAGGCCGCCATGCTCGAGAACACGAAGGCGAGCGTCTTGATCTGCGCGGTCTTCACGCCGGAGAAGCGAGCCGCCGCGATGTTGCCGCCCACCGCATAGGTGCGCCGCCCGAGCACGGTAAGCTGCAGGACGTAGAAGCCCACCGCCACGACGGCGATCGTCCACCAGATCGGGGCCGGGACGCCCAGCCAGTTGGCGTTCCAGAACAGGTTGGAGAAGCTGTCGTCGACGATCGGCACGGGCTCGGTGCCGGTGATCGTGAGCGCCAGGCCGGAGAAGACGCTGAGCATGCCGAGCGTCACGAGGAACGACGGGATCTTCACTCGCGTGACCAGCACGCCGTTCACGGCGCCGATCAGTGCCCCCATGGCGAGCACCAGCATCGGCACCAGGAGCGTCGGCACGCCGCGGTCGAGCAGGATCGCCGCCACCATGCCGGACCAACTCGCCACCGATCCCACCGACAGGTCGATTTCGGCGCAGACGATCACGAAGGTCATGCCGACCGCCATGATGGTGACGAGGGCGGTAACGCGAAGAATGGCTTCCGCGGTGCCCAGGGTCGCAAAATTGGGTGCGAAGACGATGAAGAAGATCGTAACCAGGCCGAAGATCAGATAGGTCGGCCGGTCCGTGACGATGCGCAGCGCTCGCTTACCTGCGCCTTCTGCAGCGCTGGTCGGGATGCCTGATGTGATGCTCATGCGGCACGCTCTTCCATGGCCTTGGCCAGATCGGTCTGCAGGATGGCGCGAAGCTCGCCCTCGTCTCGGATGTCGCGGAGCTCGCGGGTGATGCGGCCGTCGACCAGCGTGAGAATGCGATCGGCCGCGGCCGTCAGTTCGTCGAGTTCCGAGGACATGAGCAGCACGCCCATGCCGGCATCGGCCGCGGCGCGGATGATGGCCCGCATATCGGCCTTGGCATTCACGTCGACGCCGTTGGTCGGCTCGTCGAGGATGAGCAGCTTCGGCTCGCTCGCCAGCCATTTGGCGAAGACCACCTTCTGCTGGTTGCCGCCGGACAGTTCGGAGGCGAGCTGCGTGGAGCGCCGCGCCACGATCCCGAGCCGCTCCTGGTAGAGCGCGAAGAGCCGGCGGATGCGGCCGCTGGACACGATCGGCAGCCCGCCCGCCCGCATCCGCGGCAGGTTGGGCAAGGCCACATTGTCGGCCAGAGTCTGGTTGATGGCGAGCCCCTCGAGCCGCCGGTCCTCGGGTACGAAGCCGAGGCCAGCCGCTATGGCGGCTCCGGTGTCGGCTAATCTCAGCGGACGTCCGTCGACCGTCACCGTACCCCTGGCGTCCGGCAGAAGCCCGAACAGCGCCTTGGCCAGCGTCGATCGGCCGGACCCGACGAGCCCCGCGACTCCCACGATCTCGCCGCGTCCCACGGTGAAGCGCAGACCGTCGAGCTTGCGGGCGGTGCGCAGGTCCTTCACGTCGAGAACGATGTCGGCCGCCGCAGACGCGGTGCGCCGCAGCGTGGCGCCGGACAGGACGGGCTCGGATGTCGCCGGCTTAGCTTTCGACATCAGCGCCGACACATCGACGATGGACGTCTCGCGCGGATCAAGCGGGCCGATCAGAATGCCGTCCTTGACGATGCTGAGCCGGTTGGCGAGCCTGAAGATCTCCGCCATGCGGTGGCTGATGTAGACGAGACCCATGCCCTTGGCCTTGAGGTCGTCCATCAGCGCGAACAGCGTCTCCTCTTCGCGCAAGCTGAGCGAAGAGGTCGGCTCGTCGAGGATGAGAACCTTCGCGCCGCGCGAGACGGCCTTGAGGATCTCCACCATCTGCCGCTGCGCAAAGCCGAGGTCGCGCACGAGTTGGCCCGCCCGCAATGGAAATCCGTAGCGGTCGATGATGGCCTGCGCGTCGCGGCGGAGCCGCCGTCCATCGACCATCCAGCCAGGACGGCGTGGTTCACGGCCTACCATGATGTTGTCGGCGACGGACATGTTCGGGAGCAGGCTGAGCTCCTGGAAGATCATGGCGATGCCGTGCCCCATCCGGTCTTCGACAGAGGCATTCGTCAGATCCTGTCCGGCCAGCGTCACGGTCCCGGCGTCGGGCCTGTGAACGCCCATGAGCACCTTCATGAGCGTCGACTTGCCCGCACCGTTCTCGCCGAGCAGGGCATGGACCTCACCGGGTCGCACGTCGAAATCGATCCCTCGGAGCACCTGGAAGGGTCCGAAGGATTTGGTGATGCCGCGCATGATCACGAGCGGCGAATGGGATGTGGAAGGCGCCGAGGCGCCCTCCGCATCGGCTCGCAGCCGCGCTTCGGCCTTCTGCAAGGGCGTGTCGCCGCCGGCGTCCATTCCTAGAAGCAGGTCCCATTGCAGATCTTGACTACGGAGGCCGGCGGATCCTGCTTGGTGACCGACTTCAGAGCGCTCAGGAGATCGATCTTCTTTACCCGCAACGTCGCGACCGAAATATACGGCGGGACATCCTTGCCCAGCAGCGCGTAGGCGGCCGACTGGGCCTCCGCGACACCCTGGTCGTAGGGGCGCTGAGCCCCGACGGCGAGGAAGTCGCCCCGGGCGACGTTGACGGCGCTATCGGCGGCGAGATCGTTGGTGGTGACGACGATCTTGCGGCCGAGGGTCTTGGCGGCCGCCACGACCTGCTGGGCCGGCGTGTCCCAGGCCACGAAAATCCCCTTCATGTCGGGATGCGCGGTCAGCATCGCGGTCGCGACATTGTAGGCCTTCTCGGGCGCCGTGAAGGTGCCGATGTCGGCCACCTTGATGTCGGGATAGGCTTTGAAGGCCTCGATCGCTCCGGCCTTTCGCGCCGCGACCGACCAGTAGTAGTCGTAGACGAGGGTAATGATGCCGACTTCGCCCTTCTTGCCGATGGCATCGGCCAGTTCATTGGCGGCGAAAGCGGCGTTCTGCTGGTTGTCCGACGCCGTGACCGACACGTAATCCTTGCCGGGCGTCATGCCGACCGGGACGTTGTCCATGAAGACGAGCTTGATGCCGGCCGCCGCAGCCTTCTTGTAGGCGGCGGCTTCCGACTGCGGATCGATCGGGATGGAGAAGATGACGCTGGGCTTGCGAGCGATCATCTGTTCGAGATCGGCGATCTGCTGGCCCGGCTGGAACTTGGCATCCGTCACCGCCACGACGTCGATGCCGAAATCCTTCAAGGTCTTGGTGATCCCCTCGACCTGCAGCTTGGGCCAGCCTGCATCGAGCGTGTGCATGACGAGGCCAGCCGTGAAGTGTCCGGCCTTCAACTTGGACAGCATGTCAGGCGTGAAGGTGAAGACGTCGGGAGAAGCGGCGGGCGGACCATCGGGGAAGCCGGGGACGGCCTGGCCGCGCGGCGACAGCGGCAGCGGCTTGAGGAGTTCGGTCGCCTCGGGCGGGATCTTGTCCGGCCATTTGTAGTCTTCGGCGAGGGCAGACCCTGCCATCCCAGAGATCAGCGCTGCCGCCATCAGCGACCCGAACAAGCGTTGCTTCACCATGTTCAATTCATCCTCCCGTAGATCGGCCTTTCTGGCCTTGATTTCGCGGTCGTCTCCGACGCTGCGCTTCAATCGAAGTCGTCGTGGCTTTCGCAGAGCGATAGGGCCGAGCGGCGCGGGGGGAGCCCCCGGCTCACATCGGCGAAGATGAGCGCCTCGGGGCTGACCGATGCATCTGCGAGATTCAGAACGCCGAAAGAATTGGGCAGGCCCGACACGGACCGCAGTCCCGTCAGCGGCGCGGTCGCGCCGACAATCGCGAGAGAGCCGTGAGTGCGGCGGCTCCGCTCCTGCAGAGGATCGACGGGCTCGAGGACGATTGCCGGGACCATGCTGGCCGGATCACCCTTGGTGGCCGCGATGCGCAGACTCGCCAACCTGCCGCTCCCTGAATTCTTCGTTGAGCCGAGGCTACACGAGCGCAGCAGATCACTGCAAGTCACAAAATTCCAGGAAACGCCAAATTGTATCGCTTTACCGCAACGTTATCGCGCGGAACCGCTTTAGCGTCCGGCGACCTTGATGCCGCGGATCAGCCCTGGTTCGGCGCGGTTTGCGCCGAGGCACGCTGCTCCTCGGCGGAGACAGGCGGCCGCGTCAGGCGGCTCGCCGTGCCGTGGCTTCTGCCCTGACGAGGGTCACGGACAGTCCGAGATCGCGCAGGCGGGCGACGTCGCTGGCCTGAGCGCCCTCGTCGGTGACGAGCTCGTGCACGGCCGAGATATCGCAGATGCGGCTAAAGGCGGCTGGTTGGAATTTGCTGGAATCGGCGAGCAGGACGATATGGCGCGCGGCCGCGATCATGGCGCGCTTCATGGCGGCGAGTTCGATGGACGTATCGCTCAGGCTGGTGTCCGCGATGGCGTGGACACCCACAAGGGCGACGTCGGCCCGGAGACCCTTGAGGAAGTCCTGTCCCGGCTCGCCCGTCAGCGTCAGCGAGCCCGGCCGTACCGTTCCGCCGAGCACGACCAGCCGGATCTGGCTCGCGGCGGCCAGCACCTGTCCGATCCCGAGGTCGTTGGTGACGGCGGTCAAGGGAATGTCGCGTTCGACCGCGGCCTGCGCCGCCATCAGGACGGTCGAGCCGCTGTCGAAGATCACGCTTTGACCCGGGCGAAGGCTGGCCGCCGCGGCCCGGCCGATCGCCTTCTTCTCGGCCCGCGCCAGATGGGCCGCGAGGCTGGCTTCGGGCTCAAAGGTCGAAGCCGGCGTGCTGTTCTGGATCATGGCGCCGCCATGCGTGCGCTCGATGAAGCCCTGCTCTTCGAGATGTTCGAGATCCCGCCGGACCGTGGAGGGCGATGCTCCGCTGGCGATGGCCAGCTCCTGGATGGATGCGGCGCCGCGCAGCTTGAGATGATCGAGCATCAATGCTCGGCGATGGGCCGGGATCAGTTCGGGGCGTAGTCCGCTCATCGTGTTCCACATCGGAGCAAATTCCACCGTAAGGAAGCAAGCAGGCTGCCGGCCTGTCAATCGTTATCCGGATCGCTGCTGGCCATGCCTTAAGCGCGTTCGCCGTTCGGCTCTCGAGACCGACTAAATATAGTCTACCGCTGGGCAAGCAACCTCAATGAGGCCGGCATTGTGCCTGCCTCGACCACGCCGGGGATCGACTGAAATTACGGAGAGCGTCAGGATCATCCAGATCGCCGTCAACGGCGGCCGATGTGGTCGGATGAAAAACCCAGTGAGAGTTCAGCGATGCAGTTCCATATGATCCCCGGCGGCCCAAGCCCGGTCGCCCCCTTCAGCCATGCGGTCGAGACGGAAGGCTTGGTCTTCGTCACCGGCCAGATGCCGGATACGCCGGCGGCGCCCGGCGTGCTGCCCGACGGGATCGTGGCGCAGACCCAGGCCGTGATGGAAAACCTGCGGCTGGTGCTCGGCGGCCTCGAACTCGGCTTCGAACACGTCGTCATGGCGCGTATCTACCTTACGCGCTTCGCCGAGGACTATCCCGCGCTGAACGACACCTGGCGAAGCTATTTCGCCGAAGGCCGGCTGCCGGCGCGCACCTGCGTGGGCGTGACCGGCCTCGCCTATGAGGCGCTCGTCGAGATCGACCTCGTGGCTCGCCGGCCGACCTGATCCCGCGGCCCGTCGCTACTTGGCGTTGCTGTAGGCCTTTTTCGACACAACGGTGCGCACCAGGATGGAGAGGTCGAGTAGCAGCGACCAATTGTCGATGTAGTAAAGGTCGTGCTCGACGCGGCCGATGACCTTCTCGGGCGTATCGGTCTCGCCGCGCCAGCCGTTAACCTGGGCCCAGCCGGTGATGCCCGGGCGGACGTTGTGGCGGCGGGCATAGAGCGCCACCTCGGCCTCGAAGGCCTGGTCATGCGCCATGGCGTGCGGCCGCGGACCGACGAGCGACATCTCGCCCCGCAGCACGTTGATGAGTTGGGGCAATTCGTCGATGTTGGTGCGGCGCATGAAGCGGCCGATGGCGGTGATGCGGCTGTCGCCCTCCGTCACCTGCCGCACCGCCCGCCCGTCCTCCATGGTCCGCATGGAGCGGAACTTCACGATCCGGAATGGCTCCTGGTTGAAGCCATAGCGCCGCTGCCGGAAGAAGACCGGGCCGCCACCTTCCCGCTTGATGAGAATGGCCATCACCAGGAACAGCGGCGACAGCAGCGCCAGGGCCGCCGAGGCCAGCATGAGGTCGAGAACGCGCTTGGCCAGCACCTCGCTCGACGACAGGGGGCGCCGGACGAGATGCAGCGACGCCACCGATCCGTTGCGGATGACGTGGAGGTCGTCGAACTTGTCGAAGAAGCGCTCAGGGGTGAGCTGGATCGTGGCAGGCAGACCCATGAACGTGTCGATACAGGCCTCCAGCCGCTCGCGGTCGCCCCAGGGCACGAGAATGTAGATGTCGTCCGGCCGGAGCACGCGGGCCGAGGCGGCAGCGAGGGCCAGGTCGTCACACTGGTTCTCGTCGCCGGGACGCAGCACCGCGGCCCCGACGATGCGCAGCCCCACTTGATGAGGGGCATGACGCTCCGCGAAGGCACTGATCATCTCCTCGTCGCCGACGAGGAAGATGTGACGCGACGCGACCCGTCCCGCCCGGGCCCGGTTCTGCAGCGTGGTGACGATAAGGCCCCGTACGGCGAGAAGCGCTGCGAAGCCCGCGGCGGCCAGACCCAGCGAGGCCCCGCGCGAGAAGGTGTCGCTGGTCTTGGTCACGAAGGCCAGCATGAGAGCGCCCGCCAGAGCCACGCCCCAGAGGCTCAGCGACCGCTTGGCATGACCCTTGTGGGAGAGATAGCGGATGATGGCGTAATCGTGCCCGAGCACGCCTGGGATGACGAATAGCGTGGCCACCGTCGTGCCGAGCACGAGGTCGTCGTAGTCCCCCGCGCCATGGCCGAACAGGGCGCCGGTTGCCGCTGCGGCGGCCAGGATCGCCACGACATCGAGGCCCGCCGCGATCGCCAGGAAGCCGACGCGGTTGAGCGTGGTGTTGGCCCTGGCGCGGACGGAGCGGACGCGCGCCGGCTTGGGGCGGCGGGGGCGCGCGAGAGGAGGCGCGAGAAAGAGATCGGTGGGGCGCAAGGCGAGCATCCTGACGGTCGGCCTCTCGTCGGGGCGGCGCCCGTTCGGGTGGAGTTTCGCCTGAGGGGCAATCGCCGTGCCCTGCGCCGGCCCGTCTCCGTCGCGGATGCTATGTCATTGATATTGCTTGCGAACCGAAGACGTTTCCTGCTGTCGGGCAGTGACGCTGTGCCAGTTCGGGACCTTGTGTCTGTGCCGGAACGAGTCGGCCGGCGACCCCGGGCTTGCGGGGGCTCGCCGGCCCGTGCTCGAATGGGACAGGGTTTCCGGAGAGGTCCCATGAAGATCGCGCTGATCCAGATGAACTCGGGCGACGACCGGGCCGCCAATCTGCGGCAGGCGACGGCGCTGATCGACCGTGCCGTCGCCGAGGAGCGCCCCGACTGGCTGCTGCTGCCCGAATGTTTCGACTTTCTCGGCGGGACCCGCGACGCCAAGCTGGCGGCCGCCGACTATTTTCCGGACGGCGAGGCCTACCGCACCCTGCGCGACCTCGCGGCGCGGCACGGCGTGTTCATCCACGCCGGTTCGATGCTGGAGCGCCTGCCCGGCGAGGAGCGGATCGGCAATACGACGGTCGCCTTCGACCGCGAGGGGCGCGAGGTGGCGCGTTACCGCAAGATCCACCTCTTCGACATCACGGCGCCGGACGGGACGGAGTATCGCGAGAGCGCCTCGTTCAAGCCGGGCGACGCGGTCGTGACCTACGATTGCGAGGGCGTCACGGTCGGCTGCTCGATCTGCTACGACATGCGCTTCCCCTTCCTCTACCAGGCCCTGATGGATCGCGGCGCCACCCTCATCGCGGTGCCGTCGGCCTTCACGCTACAGACCGGCAAGGACCATTGGGAGGTGCTGCTGCGCGCCCGCGCCATCGAGACCGAATGCTATGTGGCGGCGGCGGCCCAGACCGGGACCTTCACGCAAGGGAGCGCGACGCGCTCGACCTACGGCCATTCCATGCTGGTCGACCCCTGGGGCCTCGTCACGGCGCGGGCCAGCGACGGCGTCGGCATCGCGGCGGGCCGCGTCGAGCCCGAGCGGGTTGCCAAAGTGCGGGCCATGATCCCGGTGGCGCAGCACAGGGTGGAAATGCCGCGGAGCTAGGGCAGGGTGCTGCTCACCAGTGAAGGGTCGCGAGCGTCCAACTTCTTCAACCGCCCCGTTCTCGACCTCGCGCGCGATCTCGTGGGCGCGACCCTGCTGCTCGATGGTGTCGGGGGGCTTATCGTCGAGACCGAAGCCTATGGGCGTCATGATGCGGCGTCACATTCCTGTCGTGGCCCGAGCCCGCGCAACCGCGCCATGTTCGGCGAGCCCGGCCGCGCCTATGTCTACCGCTCTTACGGCATCCATTGGTGCTTCAACGTCGTGGGCGGCGAGGAGCTCGGATGCGCGGTGCTGATCCGTGCGCTCGAACCGACCCAGGGGCTCGACCGCATGCGGGCGCGGCGCGGCCTCGCCGATCCGCGCCTGCTCTGTAGCGGCCCGGGCCGGCTCTGCCAGGCGCTGGGGCTCGACGCCTCCCACGACGGCGCGTCGCTCGATGCTCCCCCTTTCGCGTTGATCCTGAGGGAGGCCGCGCCGGCCCTTGTCGCCGGCCCTCGCATCGGCATCAGCCGCAACGCCGAGGTGCCCTGGCGCTTTGGGCTCGCTGGCTCGCGCTTCCTCAGCCGGGCGTTTCCGCCGACGGCCGCGAATAAGACGCCGTCAAGCTGATCGACAGGGTGCAACGGTTCGAGTCTGCCTGCTTGCGGCAGTCGTATTTCCAAATGAAACAAATTTTAAGAGCCCCATGCCTGTCCGGGCGGCTTAGAAGGACACGCATTCCTTCGAGGAACCCCTTTCCCTTGCTCGATCCTGTCGCTCCGCCCCACATCCCGCCTCTGTTGCGCCAGCCCGCCTTTCTGCGCTTCTGGCTCGCCCGCACCCTGTCCACGGCCGCCTTCCAGATCACCGCCGTGGTGGTCGGGTGGCAGATCTTCACCCTGACGGGCTCGACGCTCGAACTCGGCCTGATCGGGTTGATGCAGTTCCTGCCCATGCTGTTGCTGACCCTGCCGGCCGGCCATGTCGCCGACCAGTATGACCGGCGCTCGATCGTCCGCATCTGCCAGGCCGTCGAGGCTCTCGCGGCCGCCGCGCTGGCGCTCGGCAGTCTTCAGGGCTGGCTCGGCGCGCATGGCATCTTCGCCGCCGTGGCTGTGATCGGCGCGGCGCGGACCTTCGAGTCGCCCACCGTGTCGGCGCTGTTGCCCGGCGTCGTTCCGCAGGAGTCATTGACGGCCGCCTTCGCGCTCTCGGCTTCGGCGATCCAGACCGCAACGATCATCGGCCCGGCCATCGGCGGCGCCCTCTACATCGCGGGGCCGGCCTGGGCCTATGCCGCGATCGCCTGCATCTTCGCGCTGGCGAGCCTCCTCGTCGGCGGCATCAAGCTCGAGCGCATGCCGCCCAAACGCGAGCCGGCGACGCTGAAATCCCTGCTGTCGGGCTTCACCTATATCCGCGATCATTCCATCGTGCTCGGCGCCATCTCGCTCGACCTCTTCGCGGTGCTGCTCGGCGGCGCGACGGCTCTGCTGCCCGTCTATGCGCGCGATATCCTGCACACCACGCCTGTCGGCCTCGGCGTGCTGCGCGCCGCGCCGGCGGTGGGAGCTCTCCTCACCTCCTTCGTGCTGGCCCGCCATCCATTGACCAGCCGCGCCGGCGTGAAGATGTTCCTCGCCGTGGGCCTCTTCGGCCTCGCCACGATCGTCTTCGGGCTCTCGACCTCGTTCCCGCTGTCGCTCGTGGCCCTTGCGGTGCTGGGCGCTTCGGACGTTCTCTCCATGGTGGTGCGCTCCTCGCTGGTGCAGCTCCAGACGCCCGACGCCATGCGGGGCCGGGTGTCGGCGGTGAATTCGATGTTCGTCGGCACGTCGAACCAGCTCGGCGAATTCGAGTCGGGCGTCACGGCGACGCTGTTTGGCACCGTGCCGGCCGTGGTGCTGGGCGGCGTCGGCACGGTCGTGGTGGCGCTGCTCTGGTCCCGACTGTTTCCGGCCCTGCGGGACGTCGACGATCTCGCCAAGGCGCATGCACCCGTTTAGACGAGGGGCAACAAGACGTCGCGGGGAGGGGAACGGCATGGCGCGTGCGGGGCTGAACAGAACCGGATCGCGGGACGACGCGGGTGCGATGGCGGCCGGCCTGGCGTCGGTGGCGGCCCGGCTCGACCGACTGCCGGCGACGCGTTCGCTCTGGACCATGGTGGCGCTGATCTCGCTCGGCGCCCTGTTCGAATATTACGACCTCTTCTTCACCGGCTATGTGGCGCCCGGCATGGCGAAGAGCGGGCTCTTCACGCCGGCTTCGCTCGGGCCTTTCGACGCCCTGTCGGGCATCGGCGTCACGGGGTTCGGGACCTTCGTCTTCGCGACCTTCGCAGGCCTCTGGGTCGGCACGACAGCCTTTGGCGGCGTGGCGGACCGCTACGGTCGGCGCATGGTCTTCACCTGGTCGCTCGTCTGGTATTCGCTCGCGACGCTCGTTCTCGCTCTTCAGACGACGGGCTTCGGCGTCGACCTGTGGCGCTTCGTGGCCGGCATCGGCCTTGGCGTCGAACTCGTCACCGTCGACACCTACATCGCCGAAATCGTGCCGGCTTCGATCCGCGGCCGCGCCTATGCGCTGAACCAGCTCGTGACCTTCCTGGCCGTGCCGCTCGTGGCGCTGCTGGCCTGGCTGCTGGTGCCGACGGCGCCTTTCGGCGTCGACGGCTGGCGCTGGGTGGTGCTGATCGGAACGCTCGGCGCCGTCTTCGTCTGGATCATCCGCCGCGGCGTTCCGGAATCGCCGCGTTGGCTCGCCCGCCGGGGCCGGCTCGACCAGGCCGACCGCGTGCTGCGCGGGCTTGAACGGGCCGCGGAACAGGACCTCGGCCGCAAACTCGCCCCTGTCGTGGCGCCCCGGATCCCGCCCGCCCCCGAGGGCCAGGCCTCCTTCGCCGAGATCTGGGTCCCGCCCTATCGCAGCCGCACGCTGATGATGTCGGTGTTCCAGTTCTGCCAGACGATCGGCTTCTACGGATTCGCCGCCTGGGTGCCGACGCTGCTCATCGCCAAGGGCATCGATGTCACCAAGAGCCTGCAATATTCCTTCACCATCGCGGTGGCGAACCCCTTCGGGCCGCTGGTCGCCCTGCTGATCGCCGACCGGATCGAGCGGAAGTGGCAGATCTGCACGGCGGCCATCGCGGCGGCCTGTTGCGGTCTCCTGTTCTCGCAGGCCGTCGGCTTCTGGCCGGTGATCGCGCTCGGCGTAGCGGTAACGCTGGCCAACAACTGGATGTCCATCGCCTTCCACGGCTACCAGGCCGAGCTGTTCCCGACCCGCATCCGGGCGCGGGCCGTGGGCTTCGTCTACAGCTGGAGCCGGTTGTCGGGAGCTTTCGCGGGCCTCATCATCTCGGCGCTGCTGGCGCGCGAGGGCGTCGGCGCCGTCTTCGTCTTCATCGCCGGCGCCATGGCGGTGGTGGTTCTGGCAATCGGCATCTTCGGCCCGCGCACCCTCGGCCGGCCGCTGGAGGACGTCTCCCGGTGAGGTTTCTGCGCGACGTCAACTACCTCTCCGCCGTTATGGCGAGCGAAGCGACGCAACCCAGACCCGTCGTGGGCCGCCGCAGCGGGAGCATCTCGGGAGCGGCCTCTCCGGAGATTGTGTGCTGGGTCGCTTGGCTGGCGCTCGCGATGACGAGCTGCGGTTCGGATACGACGGAAGGAGAAGCACATGGCGTTCACCTGTAGCGTTCCGGCGGTCCCCACCGTCCTGGCGGACGACGATCGCGTTCGCATCACGCGCTGGGACTTCTCGCCCGGCGCCACCACGGGCTGGCACGAGCACGCCATGCCCTATGCCATCGTGATGGTCACGGCCGGCACGATGCTGGTCGACGGGGGCACCGGCGAGCCGACGCGCGTGGATCTGCGGGCCGGCGACGCCTACTCCCGGCCCGTCGGCGTCCGTCACGACGTCAAGAACGGCGGCGAGGCGCCGATGAGCTTCGTCGAGGTCGAGCACAAGGGCTGATGCATGAACGAGACCAAAGCCCGCGACGCCATTTGCCGGCTCGGCGCCAGCCTGTTCTCGCGCGGCCTGACCTTCGGCTCGTCGGGCAATATCAGCGTCAGGCTCGACGACGGCTGGCTGATGTCGCCCACCAATGTCGCGATGGGGGATCTCGACCCTGAGCGCCTGTCGCGGCTCGATGCCGAGGGGCGCCATGTGGCCGGCGACGCCCCTACCAAGGAGGGCTTCCTGCATCGCGTCATGTACGAGGGGCGACCCGATGCCGGCGCCGTGGTGCATCTCCACTCCACCCATTCGGTGGCGGTCTCCTGCATGGCCGACGTCGATCATCACGACGTTCTGCCACCCTTGACGGCCTATTACATCATGCGGATCGGGCGGCTGCCGCTGGTGCCGTATTTTCCGCCGGGCGACGTGGCCCTGGCGGAGGCGGTGCGGCCGCTGGTCTCCCGCCATCATGCCGTGCTGCTCGCCAATCACGGCCCGGTGGTGGCGGGCACGTCACTGTCGGCCGCCGCGGGCGCCATCGAGGAACTCGAGGAGACCGCGAAGCTGTTCCTCATGCTCCAGGGTCATCGCACCCGGCCGCTGACCCCCGAGCAGGTCGACGCGCTCCGGGCCAAGTTCGGCTAAAGTCTCGTCCGTTCGCTCCGAAAGGAACCCTCATGTCCGACTACGTCATCGCGCCGCCCCGCATCGCCGCCGTTCCTGTCTCGGGAGGCGGGTTGTTTCCGGTGCGGCGCATCTTCTGCGTCGGCCGCAACTATGCCGAACACACCCGCGAGATGGGGGGCGACCCGACCCGCGAGGCGCCCTTCTTCTTCACCAAGCCCGCCGACGCGCTGCTGACGGGCGGCGCCGACACGCCCTATCCGTCGGCGACCGCCGACCTCCATTTCGAGCTCGAACTCGTCGTCGCCATCGGGACGGGCGGCTCCGACATCGCCGAGGCGGAGGCCCTGGGGCATGTCTGGGGACACGCGGTGGGCCTCGACCTGACGCGGCGCGACCTGCAGGCGCAGGCCAAGAAGGCCGGCCGTCCCTGGGACATGGCCAAGGGCTTCGACCTGTCGGCCCCCATCGGCGAGCTCGTGCCGGTGTCGGTGTCCGGCGCCATGGCGAGCGGCGCCCTGGAGCTCAAGGTCAACGGTGCGGTTCGCCAGTCGTCCGACGTGTCGCGCATGATCTGGTCGGTGCCCGAGACCATCGCCTATCTGTCGGGCCTCGTGCGGCTGGAGCCTGGCGACCTCATCTTCACCGGCACGCCCGAGGGTGTCGGTGCCGTGGTGCGCGGCGACCTTCTGGAAGGGCATATCGAGGGCTTGCCCGCGCTGACGACCCGCATCGCCTGAGGTTTCAGGCGCCGGCGTCGAGCCGGTGCGCGAGGAAGAAGCGCAGCATCTCGCGGCTGGCGTCGGGACCGCGCGGCTCCGTGTAGGTCCCGGCGGCGCTCCCGCCCGACCAGGCATGTCCGGCGCCGTGCAGCCGCCAATGCTCCAGCATCGGCCGGCCTTTCGCGTCCGCCTCCACGTGTTTGGTGAAGGCCATCCCGCCGTCCGATGATCCGCGCGTCTCGGCGGTGGCGAGACCCGTGCCGCCGCGGCTCTGATTCAGGACCTGGTCGCCGTTCGACGGGTGGACCGTCCGGTCCGCGTCGCCGTGGAACACGATGGTCGGGACGGATCGTCCGGGTGCCGATCGTCCACCGCCCCGCATGGCCGCGAAAGCGCCCGGCATGTCGGTGGCGGCACCGGCCGCAAGGCCAGAGTGGACACCCGCCGCCGCATAGAGATCGGGATAGCGCTGCGCCATGATGGCGGCTGCGGCGCCGCCGGCCGAGAGGCCCGCCACATAGACCCGCCCGGCATCGACGGGGTGAGTCGCAATGATCTCCCGCGTCAGCCCGGCGATCAGCGCCGGCTCGCCGTGGTCGCGTTGCTGGTCCTTGGCGTCGAACCAGTTCCAGCATTTCTGAGCATTCGCCCGCTGGGTCTGGCGCGGGTAGGCAACGAGGAACCCCTCCGCCTCGGCGAGCTCGTTCATGCGCGTGCCGGCCGCGAAATCCTCCGGCGACTGGGTGCAGCCGTGAAGCATGACGACGAGCGGCATCGGCGCGTTCGGCATGTGGCTCGGCACGTAGAGCCTGTAGGAGATTGTGCCGGACGCGCCGTGGTGGACGTGCTCGTCGAAGGTCGCGCCTTCGGGCACCAAGGGTGTGGGCTGCACTCCCATCGGCATCGTCAGGCCACAGAGGGGGGCCACGGGCTTGAGGCTGGCCAGACGCGCTATCTTCTCGGACCAGTCCGTGCCGGCGAAACCTTTGGGCAGATCGCCGAGGCTGGGCAGGCTCTCCAAGCCGGGGAGGCGGGAGGGCAGGGATGTCGTCGGCTTCAGGGCGCCGAGCCGGGTCAAGGTAGCCCGGGTCTGTGTCAGGAGGTTTGCGACCATGGTGTGAAGCTCTCGGGCAGGTCTGCGGCGAACCCGCCGCGGGGGTAACGGGACGGCGCCGGCCGGCGCCGGGATCAGGTCATCCGGTCGGCGAGCGCTGCCTTGACGGCGGGGCTGGCGTGAAGCGCGCCCAGCACCTGGACGGAGCCGATGGCGGATCGCGCGAGCTCGGGCGTGACGTCGGTGGCGATCGTGGCAAGCCCCAGCACCTGGATGTCGAGCTTTTCGCCCGCCGCCACGACGGCCTCGAGGTCGGTGCGGCTGTAATGCGTGAGGCCAAGGCTCAGGCGTTTCCGTGCAACCGACTGCCGGACGGCGTCGCCGTGGCGGTCGAGCTGGTTGCGGATGGCGGTGCGGATGAAGTCGGTCCGGTTCGCATAGAAACCGTCTCGCACCAACAGGTCCACGTGGCCGAGATCGACATAGCCGAGGTTGATCGTGATCTTCTCGCTATCCCCAGGCCGGGTTTTAGCGTCCTGCAGCTTGCTCACGTGATCGCCATCCCATTACCATCCCACTGGATGGTAGATTGGGGTCCGATCGGGATTTGCAATGGGCGGCGAAACGCGGTGCGATGGATTCGCCGGCTGGTCGATCTTGTCGCGCAAGATGTGCCGGTCCCACGACGCTTCCGGTTCTGGCAAACTCATCTCTCCCCGAGTGGTCATTAGGGGAGGGGCTGGAGGTGAGGGTTCACGGCACGTCGGGAGCCGCGGGTGCCGCCCCGAACAACGTCGTCACCCCCTCGACCCTCGCCCCTCGTTCTCTCCACTGAGAGCCACCGTATTCACGAACCTCAGTCGCTGACCGGATCAGCGAGGCCACAATCCTTCCCGTTCCGGGGAAGGGTCGCGGCCTCACTCGAGGTGCAGTTTACCGAGATGTGAGACTACGGCAGGGGCGCGGGGCTGTGACGTTGGGCCCATCTCGTGCCCGGCGAGAAGAGCCCAGATCGAAGCTCCTGTAGCGAAGCCGTCAGAGAGTCGCGGCGGCTTTCTTGGCGGCCCGCCGGCGCTCGTGCAGCACGAACTCGGTGTAGCCGTTCGGCTGCGCCCGTCCTTTAAACACGAGGTCCGAGGCCGCCCGGAAGGCCTCGCCGTCGAAGCCCGGCGCCATGTCGCGATAGTCGGGGTCGGCCGCGTTCTGGCGGTCGACGATGGCGGCCATGCGGCGCAGCGTCTCGCGCACCTGAGCCACCGTGACGATACCGTGCTCCAGCCAGTTGGCGACATGCTGGGAGGAGATGCGCAGCGTGGCGCGATCCTCCATGAGCCCGACGTCGTGGATGTCGGGCACCTTGGAGCAGCCCACCCCCATGTCGACCCAGCGCACCACGTAGCCGAGGATGCCCTGCAGGTTGTTGTCGAGTTCCTGCTGCACGGCGTCCGGCGCCCAGTTCGAGTCGGAGACCGGGATGGTCAGCAGGTCTTCCAGCCGCGCCGGGGCACGGCTCTTCAACTCCTGCTGGCGGGTTGCCACATCGGTATCGTGATAGTGCATGGCATGCAGGGTTGCGGCGGTCGGCGACGGCACCCAGGCGGTCGTGGCGCCGCTCTG